>NZ_SJPU01000002.1:571255-1771255 GCF_007860105.1 Allorhodopirellula heiligendammensis | reverse complement strand
TGGGTTTTGCCGCGTTATTCTTTGTCGCAGGAGTCTGCCGTCTCGTATCCGCCGTGTTCCTGCACCGCACCAACTCCACGGGGGTGACACCAGCCTCGTGTGGCGTGCCTGAAACAGGTGCCGAGGTAGCCTCCGGAGTACGCTCCACGCCAATCGGCAATTCATCGCAGACCGTTAGCAGCGGTGCGCGACAACTGCTGACCTATTTAGTTTTGATGCAAGTGTTTGTGCAAATCAGCGGCCCCTTCTTCACGCCGTACATGCTCAAACAACTGTCATTTGGCTATGGCACATTCGTGATGTTGATCTCAGTGGCGTTCATCAGCAAGGTGCTATCGATGTCGTTCTGGGGCCGAATTGCGGAACGCTCGGGAGCAACCCGTGTGCTGTGGATCGGCGGCGTCGGCTTGGTGCCGCTGTCGGCGCTGTGGATCATTTCTGACCAAGTCGCTTGGCTGCTGGTGGTCCAATTGCTCAGCGGCGTTTTTTGGGCGGCATATGAACTCGGTTTCTTTTTAATGTTCTTTGAAACCATGCCGCCCGCTCAGCGAACCCAATTGCTGACTTATTACAACTTTGCCAACACCCTCGCGGTGTGTGTCGGCGCGACGACGGGCGCCGCGATTATGGGTTGGATCGGATACTCGGCAGAGGGCTATCACACGCTCTTCGGCATCTCGTCGAGTGGACGATTGTTCTGCCTAGGATTGCTTGCGGGAATTGCACTGCCACATCACTCCCTGCGACAGATCCGGATGCGGTTCCTGTCGATTCGCCCGGGTGCAGGCAGCGTCGTCGCCCCAATTCTGGCTAGCGCCGAAGAGGAATGAGCCTCTGGACGGTGTCGTAGCCGCCAGCCCCAAAACGATTCAGCTGTTCGAGCTGAGCATGTTTTGTCCTGGGAATTCCCGCGAGATTCTGTGGCGGTTTTCGCTCCGCGTCGCAACCCTGTTGAAAGCGGGCGTTGCCATGCGGCTTGTCGGTGCTCTTCTTTTCACTCTCGTCAGGAACAATCCATGAACAAACTCTCCAGACTGCTCGGTTCTGTCACCGTTTTGACATTCACGACATATGCAATCGCGCAGCCCCCGGGGGGCGGGCGCGGCCAGGGCGGATTCAACAACGGCCGGACTGGCGTGTCTCCAGTCGATCGTTTGATGATGATGGACACGAACGGTGATGGGCAACTGACAGCAGATGAGGTCACCGACATGCGTCTGCGGGCCATGCTTAACCGAGCCGATGCGAATCAAGATGGAATCGTTACGAGGGCCGAGCTGTCGGCGATCACGGGGGGACAGCCCGACAACGCCGCCCAGGGTCGTGAACAGGGATTCGGCGGCGGACAGCGTGGACCCGGCGGACCGCCTCCTGGCGGCATGCCCGGTGGCCCTGGCGAATTCGGCCCACCGCAGGTCGGCCAGATCTTGCCCCCATTCATCCAAGACCAACTGGAATTGACGACCGATCAACGAGCGGCAATCGCGCAACTCCAAGCAGAAGTCGACGCCCAACTATCACGAATTTTGACTGCCCAACAGCAACAGCAAATGCAGCGAGGTCCGGGAGGCCCCGGAGGCCCGCAAGAGCTCAACCAAGGTCAGGAACAACGTGCAGGTGGACGTGGTCAGCGTCGCCCGCCCGCCGAACGCTAATTCAACTGGACGATGCCGGCGATTTTGCGTCGGACAGTTAGACGTCGCCTGGCCATCCATACAGTGGATCGGACGTGGGGTCGTGACGCTCAATCCTCTTTCGTCGGGGGGGCGAGCTGGAGCGATCCGCTGCTCAAGTACGTCGCCCAAAATAGCGGTTCATCACCACTGATCTCAGTCGCTTCGCTGTCGGCTTTACCGAGCAGAGGTTCCCGGGAAAGGGATAACTCGGTCTGTCGCAGCATCATGGTGCCGCGCCGGATGGCGGCAGCAAGGGAGGTGTATGGGACCTCGTTGACGACCTCGGACAAGACCGCAGCTGCCGAGGCGCCACCGGTAGCCCAGCGACTTAAGCCAACCTCCCGAACTCCCGAGGCTTGCAATGAGATCATTGGGTAAAACAGCTCGCTGCCGTCACCGAGTTTCGACGTGGCAGCACTGGTGCGCAGTCCTGGTAGGAAAACGGTCCGGGGACCACTTGCTGGCAACCGCACCCAGTCGCGAAGAGTATCGGAGCGACCTGCTGCCTGCCCGCTCGTGCTGTCGAGCGGAATAATTTGTGTGGAGAGAGGGCTTTTCAGGTTTGGCGTGATGGGCGCAGCGACGATGAGATGGCCAACATTCAGCCCCATGTTACTCGTGGCAGGGGACGCCACTAGTGAACTGATGATGGCGTTGTCAGCGGTCTGCATAACATCTCGCACCATCGCCTCGTTGGCCTGCGCATCTCGGACGGCAAAAAAGTTCCCTGCGACCATGGCGATTTGGTCCGCAGACGTTGCGCCCTCTGCATTCCGCAGGGCCAACCCTGGGGTCGGTGCGTACTGCACCTCCAGCGCATCGGCCCAGCGCGACTCAGGCTTCGGCTCAGCGTTCTCCTCACCGTTGCTCGCTGCGATGTCGGCGAGTGGAAGGAGCTCAAATGGGAGATACCAGAGGGGGCCGTCGGGGACCACAATCACTCTCTCCAAGCCGTCTTCGGACCATCCTGAATCCGCTGGAAACAAGTAACTACGTATTTTCGTTGCCGCCGCTTTCCATTGGGTGTCGTCATCGGGCAAACGCTTTCCTCGCGATTGCGATGCGCCCATGTCTTGCAGCAGGCGGCTCACCATGGCGGGCAATCGATTCGCGCCCGGCACTACCCAGGTCCGCGTGACGCCGTCGCGGGAAGCCGACGCGATGATGCGGCCGGAGTCCACCAAAAACGTCAACAAGACCGTGCCATCGGGGATTTCATCCACATCCGTCGTCGCGACCCGCGGCGGGTTGACTTCGGGCACCGCGATGCGCGCGAGCGATAGGTCGCTCAACAGGGCCTCCATCACGTGCGCGTCGGCGAGTGAGCGTGCGGCTCCCCAACTGGCCGCCGCGGCGGCGGGATCTCTCGGCGCTGGCGCCGGTGGAATGATCGCCGCCTGTGTTAGCTCCCGCACACGTTTAAGAGCGGGCACAGGCGACTCCATGGACTGGCGGACCGATGGCCACATCGAATCCGTCGATGCCGAAGCGAGCGTCCGCAATTGCAACAGACGCCCCTGCAGGGGCAGCTGGCTGGTGAATCGCTTGGCGAGCAACCGGTCAGTTTGCTTCAAGACGCCGATCCCATCATTCTCTAGCGATGCGAGTCTCAATAACGCTGCGTGCAACGCAGAGTCGTCGAAATTGATGGCGGCAAGCGCGTTGAGCGGATCTTGACGCCACAGTCCGATGCCGGCGGGACTCGCATAGGCACTGAGAATTCGTTTGGCTGATTGGTTGCCGACATTGCCACTCATACTCGCCATCACGATGTCGACCTGATGGAGAAACGGCATCGCCATGATCGGTCGACGCTGATTGCGTCCATGGAGGATAAAATCGTTCATGGTGGTGAGAGCGGAAGTCATCTCACTACCCATCGAGATGCCAATCGACTGCCCATTCTTGGCCGCGATTCTCGCAGCAACATAAGCAGCGTAGGCTTGTAGTCGTGGCAACTGGATGTCCCGTCGTCCCGTCAAGGCCAATGCTGTCTGCAAGTGCTCGGTCGCCGGTTCGACGCGGCCCGCTGAAACGGCTGCATCGGCGGCAACCAGATAGCAGTGCAGCGAGGCCAAGCGTGATCGCTGGACCAACGTTCGCCCCGCCATCAGGGCCGTCTGCTCAACGCGACTAAGCTGGGCTTCGTCGGCGACTCCCATGGCGACCTGCAACGCTTCGCCAATCCACTCGTATTGTTCCAATGCGGCGGCGGCGTTGACAATCTGTTGTGCGGTATTAACGAGTGATCGACGACTGTCACCATTCAGTTCACCAAGGTCGTTACCTCCTGTGGAAACCTTCAGGGCACATAACATCGACAATGGCGTGAGCGGATGAACCCCGCCTGGAGACGCGTAATTATTCGCTCGATCCACCGCAGTTTTGTCTTCGCCAGTCGCGTAGTATTCACAACCGCGCATGGCGTTTAGCAGACTCTTGGCCAACGGCTGGTTCAAAGCTGTGGGCCGCTTCGTCGCTTCGAGAAGCTCGCTCCCCATCGTGCTGT
Source organism: Allorhodopirellula heiligendammensis (assembly GCF_007860105.1). NCBI lineage: Bacteria > Pseudomonadati > Planctomycetota > Planctomycetia > Pirellulales > Pirellulaceae > Allorhodopirellula > Allorhodopirellula heiligendammensis. The sequence goes on along the minus strand of NZ_SJPU01000002.1, from coordinate 1,767,070 downwards.
CCACAGCGAGTGGCCCGAGCAAAACCCGGCGACGATGCGATGCCACCGCGAGACAACGCATGATTTCAATGGCATCGAGGTTCTTGATATTCGGCGGCGTGATTACACCGCCGGCAGCGAGCGATTGCTCCGTGACGGCTTGACCAATATGCACAGGTATCCTGCTGGGCACCGACAGAATCTGCACTGCGGCCACCTCCGGCCATAGATTCCCTGGGGCGGCAACCTGCGGAGCGGTATTGAGCACCGAGAAATCGAGGCTACCGATCCAGCCCTGGTGGCGGATCGCAATCCCAGTGGCGGCATCGAGATTAGCCTGACAGGCGGGCAGGTGACCAAGTTGCCAGTAGCACTCGGCAAGCATCACGCGAGCGGGAATGGCATCAATCCACTTGCCGCTGGGGTCGGTACGGGTGCCTCGCTCAGCGGCCTCAAAGCCACGTATCGCGTTCTCGATGTCGCCGTCACGATACGCCTGCAACGCTTGGTAGTAGGTGATCATCGGATCAGTTCCTAATCCTACCTGGGCCACCGACGGGCTTGACGCGAGACTAGCGATGATCAAGATCGTCCACGTCAGCAGCAGGACAGTGAAACTTCGGAACATGAGATTCAGACGATTATTAAGGGGATCAAGCATGGCGGTGGATCGTTTTCGTTGCCCTCGAGGTCGACAACAACCTACTTTAATGTAGGCAACTGAACGGCAGGAGACGAATTATCCCTCGATGATACGGACGCATGTCATCGCTGAGTAGTTCCGTTTAGGAGGGAGATAGCGATCCTATGCCCAACGCCGATACAGTGTGTCGACGTGCGGCCTCGCGGAGCGGGGAGGACCATCTCGGCCACCCCCTGTGCGGAACTGACGAAACGTTAAACTGACATGACTTCAACGCCCCCGAACTTTTTTTCGTACCGGAGCCATGCTAGGCGCTGTCATTCTCACCGCCGCGTTGCTGTGCCTCGGGGTAGGAATACGCTCCAGATTCCGTATTTTCGCAACCGCCCGCATTCCCGCGTCACTCATCGCGGGGGCAATTGGTTTGGCCGGTCTGCAATTCCTGACGTGGTTCTGCTGGTCGTTCGACGGCCAACTCCTGGCGAGCACATGGCATGCAGCACTCGAGTCCTTCATTCGTGATGCGGTGACAAATCTGCGGGCTTGGCCGACCTGGTTGATCGCGGTCGTGTTCGCAGGGATGCTGTTGACCAAATCACCCGAGCGTCTGGCGACTGACCGGCACGGCGACCGGGAGGGATTTTCCCCTGTTGCCCGTGAAGCGTTGATGGTGTGGATCATCGTGCTCGGTCAAACGGCGATCGGATTGGTGTTGGTGTGGTGGTGGATCGGTCCCCAATTCTCACTGCCAGCCTCGGCGGGAATGTTGATTGAAACCGGTTTTGCGGGCGGTCATGGTACCGCCGCTGCCATGGGCACCGTGCTGGCGCACCCCAGCATCGGGATGAACAACGGCTTGGACCTGGGAATCCTGATGGCGACTTCGGGTTTGATCTATGGACTCGTTTCAGGGATTCTATGGATTGAGCTCGGCGTGCGCCGTGGCTGGGTTGCCACCGGATTGCCTCCCAATGGATCCGCGTCGACAACTACCGAACACAGACAGATCGGAGTGCCGTCGACGCCGCATGACCAGGTGGGCGGACCGCTTCGTCCGCTGCCGCCGGCCGATGCTATCGACCCATTGCTGCTGCAATTGCTGTGGTTGACGCTCGCCTTTGCCGTCGGGGTGGGACTGCAGTATGCCGTCGATCAGGTGGCCATGATGGTGGATGCTGCGGGTTCGTTCGGAAATGACCAAGCGGGCACGGCCGGCGATGCGGTGCTGACAGATCGGCTTCGCGCGGCCTCCGTGGTGGGCTCGTTCCCCTTATTCATCTACACACTCTTTGGCGGGGCAATTGTGCGATTCTGCGTGGTGCGCACTGCGGGGGAACACTGGATCGACCATGAGAGAATTCAGCGACTGGTCGGTTCGAGCATGGATTTACTAGTCGTCGCTGCGGTGGCGACACTGAATTTGGCCGTGGTGGCGTCGTTGTGGGTGCCGATGCTGGGACTTTTTTTAGGCGGCGCAATCTGGTCCACGATCTGTTTACTGGTGTTGTCTCGAAAAATCCTGCCGGAGAGCCACTGGTTCGAGCTGGGGTTGATCAATTTTGGGATGTCTACGGGCACGACGGCCACCGGGTTTGTGTTATTGAGGGTCGTCGATCCCGACTTAGAAACATCAGCGGCCAAACAGTATGCGTTGGCGGCACCCCTGTCGGCACCCTTTATTGGTGGCGGCATGATCACCGTGGGGCTGCCGCTGCTACTGCTGGAGCGAATCCCGATCGGCGTTTCGGCTGTCGGCATGACGGTCATTGTGGGTGTTCTGGTGGCATGGGGGGTGGGCTGGAAATCGAGACTCACAGCTACTGCCACATCCGCAAACGCTAAAACCCGGTCGCCAAAAGAGACCGTGACCGAAAATAGGTAGCCTGGAAGGTGACATTGAATTGCGTTCTATCGCGATGCCGGTAAACTCAATGGGCTGTTACCGAACTGTCAGCCATCCGCTTTTTTTGCGAACACTAGTTTCATGGCCGAACTGAACCACGAATGTGGCGTCGCCGCGATTTATCACCTGTCCGGTCGCGGTCGCAGCCCGATCTGCACCGACGACGGCCCACGACACATCTCGCGTCTCCTGCCGCGGATGTTGCTCGACATCCAAAATCGCGGCCAACTCGCTGCGGGGATGAGCACGTATGACCCGGATCGCCCAGGGCTGATCAAGACCCGTCGCGACGTCGGCACCGTCACCGAGGTATTCCGCCTGAACCACCGGGCCAAAGCCGAAAATCTAATGAAATCTTTGGCCGGTCGCGCAGCGATTGGACACGTTCGCTACGCCACCTGCGGCAAGGATGACCGCAACTACGCCCAACCATTTGAACGCCGGCACATCCACAAACGCAAATGGTTTAGTTTTTGTTTCAACGGTCAGCTGGCGAATTACTCGTTGCTCAAACAAAAACTGTTGGCCGATGGTGACCATCACCTGACACTCGACACCGACACAGAGATCTTCTTGCACGAGTTTGCCCGATTATTATCGGCCAACCACGGGCGATTGGAGTGGATCGATGTGCTCCGGCAAGCGACTGCGGGCTTTGACGGCGCCTACTCGCTCGCACTCCTAACGGCCGAGGGCGAGATGATCGTGGCCCGCGACCCGATGGGCAATAAACCAATGTGCTATATCCACGAAGGGCCCTTGTTCGCCGCCGCGAGTGAGAGCGTGGCGTTGTTGAACCTGGGGTTCGAAGCCGATCAAATCAAATCATTGCCACCGGGCCATGCCATCATTATCGACCCGGAAACGGGGTTCCGAATGGAACAATTCGCGCCACCTCAGGAGCCCAAACACTGCTTCTTTGAATGGGTGTACTTTGCCAACGTAGCGAGCACACTCGATGACCGTAGCGTCTATCTCACACGCACAAACCTCGGACGCGAACTTGCCACCGCCGAACGCGCGCTCGGCCGAGTCCCCCTGGACGATCCCGATACAATCATCGTACCGGTGCCCGACACGAGCAAAGCCGCAGCCGATTCGATGGCGTATGAGCTATCGATTCCTTGCCGCGAGGGCCTGATCCGCAACCGTTATGCGGGGCGGACCTTCATCGAGGGCGGACGGGCACGGAAGGCCAAAGCAGCGGCCAAGTACACACCGCTACGCGAAGTACTCAAGGGCAAACGCGTCATCCTCGTCGAAGATTCGATCGTCCGCAGCACGACCATGAATGCATTGCTCGATCGCATTCGTGATGTGGGCGGTGCGAAGGAAATCCATGTCCGTGTGGCGTGTCCGCCCATCGTGGCACCGTGTTTTTACGGTATCGACATGAGCACGATCGACCAATTGATCGCGCCGAAATACTTCTCTCTTACCGGTGAGTTGACCGAAGAAGCTCAGCAGCGACTCGCCGACGACCTCGGTGCTGATTCGCTACAATACCTTCCCGTCGAAGCGCTCTCCCGGGCAATCAACCTGCCGCAAAGCCAACTTTGCCAAGCATGCGTGACGGGCAAGTACCCCACTCCGATCGGTCAGCATCTCTACCAGATCGCTTGCGACAATCGCGGATCGCGAATTGACAACCGACGCACCTACGAACAACTCGCCCACGCCGTCGGCGTGACCTAATTCTCTCCCACTCTCCCACTCTCTCACTCCATGCGTGTACTTTCGGGCATCCAACCTACCGGCCAACTTCACTGGGGGAATTACTTTGGTGCCATCCGCCAATACATCGACTTGCAAGAGGACAACGATGGATTTTATTTCATCGCCGACCTGCACGCACTGACGACAGTTCGTAACCCCGATGAACTTCGCAGCAACACGCTCGGCATCGCCCTGGATATGTTGGCCCTCGGTCTCGACCCCAATCAGGCGACGCTGTTCGTGCAATCGCATGTTCCCGAGGTCACCGAACTGACGTGGTTACTGATGACGGGCACGCCGATGGGCCTGCTGGAACGCTGCCACGCGTACAAGGACAAGAAGGAAAAGGGCTTGAATGCGGACGCCGGGCTGTTCAACTATCCCGTGCTGATGGCCGCAGATATCCTTGCATACGACTCGCAGATTGTACCGGTCGGCGCTGATCAAATTCAACACATCGAAGTCTGCCGAGATCTGGTGGGAAGTTTCCACCACACCTTTGGTGAGACGTTCGTCGTCCCCAAAGCGAAAACCTTGGACGTGGGCGCCCGGGTGCCCGGCACCGACGGCCAGAAGATGAGCAAGAGCTACGACAACACGCTGCCTCTGTTTGGGGATGTGAAGAAGATCCGTAAACAGATCATGCGAATCGTGACCGACAGCCGTCCGGTGGAGGAGCCCAAAGAGCCTGCAGGCGATCACCTGTTTGACCTTTATCGACTGTTCGCATCTCCCGATGAAATTGCCGCGATGTCGGCCAAGTATCGGGCTGGCGGGTTTGGTTATGGAGAGGTCAAAAAAGCGGTTGCTGACGTCAGCGAAGCATATTTCGCTGAAGCTCGTGAGCGCCGCGAGGAACTCAGCCAGGACCTCGATACCGTGCGGGATATCCTCGCTGCGGGTGCGGGACGAGCCCGCGAAGTTGCCAGTGGCGTACTCGATCGAGCGCGTTCGGCGTGCGGATTAAGGTAGCGTCATGGCGATCGTGGCGGTCGGAACGGAAATCGTGCAGTGTGCTCGGATCGCACAGATGATCCAACAGCATGGCGAGCAATTTCTCGAACGCGTCTACACTCCGTCTGAAATCGATCACTGTGCCCAACTGCCGGACGCGACCAGTCACTTCGCCCGCCGCTGGGCTGCCAAGCAGGCGGTATACAAGGCGTTGCACTGCCACCGCAAAGGCGTCCGCTGGACAGAGATTGAAATTCAGACCCGCCCGCCTTGCGGACCGCTGATCTCGCTATCAGGGACCGCCCACGAGCGAGCCATCGATGCCGGTGTCGATACGATCCATCTCAGTTTGGGCGGATGTCGCACGCAAGCCATCGCATACGTCGTCCTGTGGCAAGACGAAGCAACCTAAGATAGGCGTCCAGGCCTGCCCACGGTGCCATCACAGTCGGTGAACCTGCCTCAAGTCTCCTCAGGCGCATTGCGGCGGAATACCGCAACAATGTCATCGACCGGCACAACGAACAATTGATTATCGTGTTCCAAGTCCACAGGGATCGCATTCTTCGGATGGAATAGGATCTTGTCGTATTGGCGCAGCGGTAGTTCATCGTCGTGCTCCACGACCGCGCTGATCGTTACAATCCGCCCGGTGATGGTGGGGATCTCGGCGGCATCGGGCAGGGCAATCCCACCGCGGGTTTCACGTTTGGGTTCGTCCTTGCGGACGAGCACTCGGTCACCGATGGGTTCGACATACTCAAATGTCGTAGGGGCTACTTTTTTCTTGGTCATGGATTCAAAACCTATCCGAAATGGGGTTTGACCGAATACGGCAATCGTCTGAAGAGAGGCAACACGCGGACCGGCGAACGAACCAGTTCCCTCTCGAGGGCGACAGTCAGTCGACCTTCGCGAAAATCATCTTGCCAGCGTTTGTTTGCAAGGTGCTTGTCACACGCACGTCAAGCTCTTGGCCGATCTTATTACGCCCGCCTTCGACCACGACCATCGTGCCGTCATCGAGGTATCCGATACCCTGCTCGGGCCCTTCGCCCGGCTTAATGACTCGCAACCGAAATGTTTCGTCAGGTAGGAATACCGGGCGGAGTGCGTTGCTGATCTCATTCAAATTGATCACGGGAACACCCTGCACCTTGGCGACCTTATTCAAATTAAAATCGCCGGTGACGACTTTTCCCTCGAGATGCTTGGCCAGCAGAACGAGTTTGAGGTCCACCGTCTGACCAGCGAGTTCAGGAAGCTCGCGATCAAATATTTGCAGGTCCACGTTTTCGTCCGCCCGTAGACGGTTGAGCACATCGAGCCCCCGACGCCCGCGGGTACGGCGGAGTTTATCGCTGCTATCGGCAATCGCCTGCAGTTCACTCAAGGCAAATCGCGGCATGATCAACTGATTGTCAAATACGCCCGTGGCCACGAGATCGGCGATTCGACCGTCGATCACGACACTGGTGTCGAGAATCAGCGGCTTAAAGCCTTTGACCTCACGGACGAACTCGACGTAGGGAATGAGAAACCGAAAATCATCCTTGGTCTGCAGCAGCACCGAGGTACAGAGGTAACACAGACAGATCCCCAGCACCAAGCGAGCCTGGTCGACACCTCCCAAATACTCCAACAGGGGAGCCGCCGCGATACTCAAGATATAGGTCAACAGCACGCCGATTAACACGCCGAAATAAACCGATGTGATCGTGTCGATGCGTTTCCGTGGCAGATAAATATCGACCACGACCATAATGACTGACAGGCCCATGATGGCAATGAAGTTCAGCCACGGCAGGACCGCAGGCCCGCCGCTGGGCAGCGAGGAATTGATGATTGCTGAAACGCCGCCGGCGCACAATAAAAAGAACAGTCGCAGAACGATCAATGCCATAGATGCCTGCAGCCCACGCGCAAGACGCGGACCAACCTGAAGCGGAAAGTGAAGGGGAACGGTATGACGAGCACTGGCCTAGTGTAAATGCTCACGCCGAAACGCCCAGGGGTTTATCCGCAGTTGGCACTCGACAATGTAAAAAACTTCACCAATCAGCCAGAGGACCGGCTGCGGAATGGCCAAGATTCACGAATTGCTGGTCACAAAAATGGTCGGTCATCCCTGCGATGTACTCACCTACCACGCGAGCTAGTGGGATCGACTCTGTCCGTCGGCGAAACCGCAGGGGTAGTCGAGCCGGATTTTGAGTCAGGGTATCGAACAAGACCCGGACCCGGTGGGCGGCTGATTCTCGCACTGGAATCAAACGCGGGTGCCGGTACACAGCATTAAACAGATAGGTCTCTAATTCCCTCCGCTCAACCGCCAACACCTCGCTGTGATGGATACGAAAACCGGCGTCTTGGACATGGTCGGCCGACATCCCTTGGGCGGATTGCAGCAGTTCGACCGAAATCTGCAGCAAATCGCTGACCTGCAAGTCGATCAGCTCATGAACGAGCAATTGCCGAGTGGGACCAATCGGCAAATCTCCCGCTTTGTCTCGCACCCGCTGCAGGGCACGGCGAATGATGGCGAGCTCCGACAGCCCGTCGATCGATAATAATCCCATCTGCAATGCGTCATCGACATCGTGAGCATCGTAGGCGATGGAATCGGCTGCATCGACGATCTGGACCTCCAACAGCGGTGCGCGGCCGACGGCGGCTTCGGATTTATGTGCCCGAGTGTCCTGCCCGGCCAGCGTCTCCGCTGATAGGTTCAACCCCGCAAATGCGTGATAACGTTGTTCGAGTTGCTCGACAATCGTCAATGCAAATTGATTGTGCGAAAACCCGCCCACGTCGGACATGCACGCGCTCAGCACGTCCTCGCCGCAATGACCATAGGGCGGATGCCCGATGTCGTGCATCAATGCAAGTGCCTCGGTCAAATCTTCATTCAGTCGGAGGACTCGAGCGAGCGTCCTGGCGACCGAGGCGACTTCGAATGTGTGGGTCAACCGTGTCCGGTGATACGTCCCCATTTCACCGGTGAATACCTGCATCTTTCCCGACAATCGCCGAAAGGCACTGCTGTGCAAGATCCGGTCTCGGTCGCGCCCGTACGGACCGCGGTAGGCATGAGGCTGCTCATGATGACCGCGCCCCGCCGAGTCGCTGCTGTGCATCGCATAGGACGCCAGTAGCAAATGCTCCCGATCAGCGTATCTCCGCAAATCGATCAAGGGGCCACCGGTCGACATGATGGATGCGGATAAACTCAACAAAAATGAAGTGTGAGGGGAGATGAGGGACAGCGGAAGCGACAACTAGGGTAGCTTGCATCGATAGAGTCGCCCAGTCCAACCGAAAACGCCCCCGGATCCGTCTGCGGAGGTGCGCCATGGTGCGGGGACCGAGCGGTTGTTCAGTGGCGTCGTTCGCTGCGCCGAAGAGGCACTCTCCGCGATTCTCACGGGGCGAACGGCGAGGATTATTTTCCTGGCGATCCTTCGAACTGCTAAGTCGAACGCTAGGGCAGCGACTTGACTTCGTGACCGGCCTTCGTACCGAGTGCCCCCCATAATCCATACGGACTCTGTTCTCCTGGAACGCCAGCCTTCGGAAGCGTTGCCCGACTCTGATCGCCTGCCTCAATGCTCTCGGTGACGAACCGGATCGCACCATCAGCCATCAGGATGTGACATCCACCCTGATGGCGACTCCCCATCGTGAGCGTCCCATCAGCACCGTCGCCGCCCCACAGGCAGCTTTCTTTATTGGGTGGGCGAACGGTATTGACGCTACTGTACATCGGCCGTCCGTCAGCCCATCGTTTGCCACGACGCTGATCGGCCCCACCGGTATCAGTGGCGTCTGTCCAAAACTGCGGCCGTTGGGGGTCGACATTGTCGCTGTAGCAAATCTGAGGGTCGAAAAAGAACGGATCCTGCTGATTGAACTTCGGTTGACCATTGATCTCAAGATTACCCGCGTCCGTAACAATCTCACCGCACATCAGAGTATTGGATGTCCCGTCGAGGATATCTCTGAAATGGGTCACGTGGCGTGGCTCGAAGACTCCCCGCAGGCGAGACTTGACGGCCGGATCGGTCACAACGCCAAGCGTGTTGACGCCGCCGTCATGCGTTGTTTGAATCGCATCCCCGATACAGCAGGCGTAATTCGACAGCCCCGTTTGCCCTGCCGTTCCCACCGTCGGGTCGCTGGGACAACGGAACGCCCCCACGGTAGTCAGCCAGGGCGTGTAGTTCGTGTCCCAGGGCACCGGCCCCATCGCTGGAAATGGCGGGGTCCTAACCGACCCGTCTGAATTCTGTGCCAGCGGGTTGCTGATTTGCTGCCACAAAGCCTGCTGCTCGATGAATGGCAAAGTGCCGACGATCCAACTCAGGGAGTTCTGGTTGCTCGTGGGCGAAAAATAGTAGGTCCCCGTGGATTCCTGAGGGAATTGGTCGTAGGCCGAATGGTAATTATGCAGGGACAGCCCAATCTGCTTAAAGTTGTTGCTGCAACTCATGCGTCGGGCCGCCTCTCGAGCCGCTTGGACCGCCGGTAGCAGCAGCCCCACGAGCACCCCGATGATCGCAATCACAACCAACAGCTCAACGAGGGTAAAGCCGCCTCGACCGCCTCGACCGCCTCGACCGCCTCGACGACTATTCATATTCAACACCTGAAATAGACAACAAGCCTGCAAAACCAAGTTTTTGCAACGTAACTACGCAAGAAATGCCAAGTAGTTCCTCAGTCACGCCGGTCACGTTCTCGCATCTCTTTCTCCTGGGCGGCGTAGGCTTGGGATTGAGCAGCTATTTCCTCGGCGGTAGGAGGGTTTGCCGGCGGGGCGGCAACGCTGTTCTCGGTCGACCCACCACAACCCGTGATACCCAGGATGACGGCGACAGCCAATGTATTCCAGGTGACAACAATCGATCGGTTCATGACGCAAGTGTTCAGCGAGAAGGAGATGCGGGGGGGACCTATGCCTCCATCCTAATCAAATCATGCTGATAAGACACGTCAACAAATCACCACATAACGAAAAACGGGACAAGCTTGGTCAGCTCGTCCCGTTAACGTATTCATCGAAAATGAATGTTTAAGCAGGGTGTCTTAGTAGCGGTCGCCTCCACCACCGCCACCGTAGCCGCCGCCACCGCCGCCGCCGCCACCGTAGCCGCCGCGTCCACCGCCACCGCCACCGTAGCCGCCGCGTCCACCGCCGCCACCACCACCGTAGCCGCCGCGTCCGCCACCACCACCACCGCCGCCGGTGCGGGGAGCTCGGGGACGAGCTTCATTGACGGTCACATTGCGACCGGCAATCGATTGACCGTCGAGGTGTTCAATCGCTTCTTTTGCACCATCGGCTTCCGCCATTTCGACAAACGCAAAACCACGACTGCGGCCCGTTTCCCGATCCATGATGATGTTCACAGCCGACACTTCGCCGTACTGCTCAAATGCTCCCCGAAGGTCATCTTCGGTTGCCGAGAACGACAGGTTCCCTACATAAATATTCGTCACAAAACTAACCTTACGAATCGTCACCAACGAGACAAAATGCCTCTCGCATTCAGGGCGGAATTACTGGAAAACACTTCCAAAAGTAACACCCCGCCGAGAGTGTGGTGCTCCACTAGCAAGCAAGCGTGAACCAAACGCGAGCGTCAGTCAATGCCGGATTCTGCAATTTCCAGCCCTTTAGACGCCGATGGAGGATTGAATGTGGGCGATGGCCACCTCACAATCGGGTTTCGGCTAACACTCGTGTTCGTCCGTGCAGCAGGGAGGCAACCTCTTCGTGTCAAGGATGACACTCATTTACCTCATCTGCCCCGAGCGAAACCATGGACGAATTGATCAAACTCATCAGTAGCCAACTTGGCATCGATCCCGCAACTGCCAACGCTGCCGTCAGCCGAGTGATGGCGTTACTCAAAAGCCAGGTGGGTTCCGAACTCTTCGGCCACGTCGCCGGGGCTATCTCGGGGGCTGATCAAGCCGCCCAAGCGGCTCCCGAACCCGCTGCCGGGGACGGCCTACTCGGAAAACTCGCTAGCTCGGTTTCGTCCATGCTCGGTGGCAAGTCGGGGGCAGGCGTGGAAATGGCCACGGCATTGGCCAGCACCGGCGTCGATGCCGATAAAATCGGCCCCATGCTCAAAATGGTCTTCGACTTTCTCCGCGAGAAACTCGGTGACGATGTCGTCAACCAAATTTTGGCCAAACTCCCCATGCTCAAACCCCTGCTCGGTGATTCCGAACAGTAAAGCGAACTCAACGGAACGCTGAAGCACGTGTCTAGCGGGGATCGCATCCCCGCTGGACACGTAGCGTGATCTGCCATCCGCGTCCGGCGTCGCTCTGCCGCTAGTCGTCGAGGCGAGTGGCCAGTGGGAAAGCCAGCCCGGCGAACGCGGTGGCGACCATCGCAGTGGCGGCGACTTGAAACGCCCCGCCCAAACCGATGCGGCCAGCAATTTGTCCCCATAAAAACGAGCCCGTTGCCATCGAACCGGCCATCATGGTCAGGTAGCAGCCCATGCCGCGGGCCCGCAGACGCGGTGGCAGGGTGATCTGCGCGGTCGCGTTGAGTGTCGTCAGGGTCGCCATCCAACCCGCACCCATCACCAGGATCGCGGGCAGGAGTATTTCCCACCGCGGCGACCAACTCATCACGAATAGCCCGGAGGCAAACATCCCCATAGCCACCGCGACCAATCGATCCGAGCCGAAACGATGACGCAGGCGCGGTAGCAGTGCCGCCCCCATGACAGCCCCCGCGCCCACGCAGGCCACCATCACTCCGAATCCGCTCGACCCCCAACCCAATTCCGTTTTGGCAAACAATGGCAACAGAGACCACAGCGAACTGCCCGGCAGCACAAAGAAAACGACGCCAATCATGACGTTCCGCATCACGCGGTGCATGGCGACGTAGCGAACCCCCTGTCGCAGCGAGGCGGCGAAGGAACGGCCACGGCTGCTCTCACGGGCGGTCCGCTTCCATAAAAACAACACGACCACCACCCCCGCAAACGTACACGCATTGATCGCAAAGGTGCTCCAGATTCCCAACACTGCGATCAGCACCCCACCGATCGCGGGCCCCATGGTACGGGCGAGGTTGAAGCTGATGCTGCCTAGACCCACGGCACGCGAGATCTGGTTTCGCGGCACGAGTTCCGGAATCGCTGATTGCCACGTCGGCACATGCACGACCATGCCCAATCCCATCACGAATGTCAGCATGAGCAGCCCCCACGCCGTGATGTGCCCGCTCCAGGTGAGCACCGCGAGGGTTGCCGTCACGAGTAGTAGCAGCGACTGCGTCATCATCAACAGACGTCGCTTGTCAAACCGGTCCGCCAGCACGCCCGCAGGAATGGCGAGGAAGACGATTGGCAGTGCCATCGAGGTACGCACCGCCGCTACCATCTCCGGGCTGCCCTCGAGCGTCGTCATCAGCCAACCCGCCCCCACCTCATGAATCCAGGTGCCGAGATTTGACGCCAGCGATGCCATCCAAAAAAAGCGAAATAGTCGCAACCGGAGCGGTTCCCAGAACGGTTCCGGACGCAGCGCAGTGGGAACTGCTGGCGATACAACATCTTCCGATGCTGTCACGGGAGATGGCGAGGAGGCACTCGATTGGCGGGGACGAGCGATTTTACGTTCGACTGAGCCAGGAGGAGATGAGATAGCAAGTTTCATATCCTTTAAAGGTCCGTAACATTGCGATGACCGTCAAGAGCATTCGCACCCTCGTGACGAGAGGGGCAGTTTGCAGGTTGGTCGGACGCCTTGATGCCGGAAACACAACCCCATCGAATAAGCCGCTTAGCGACGGTGTATACTGTCGCCATCGTGATGACCAACCGCTCCCCACCTATCGCCCGAGTAACGCGCGTGACCACCGAGCTCCCTGTTCCTCGTTGTGCGCGATGGAGAGTTGCCGCAGCGATTTTCGTTTTCATCACCGGCTGCCTGTGGCTGGCACCACCTCGATTGCACGCTGGATTGACAGGCGAGAATGTCGCCCTGATCGTCAATGCGTCCTCCATCGATTCACTCACGATCGCCAATCATTACGCTGCCCTTCGACACATTCCGTCCCACAACATCATCTTTCTCGACGATGTCCCAGGCGGCTTAAGTGTTTCGCTGGACGCGTTCCGCGACCGCATTTTGAAACCGGTCCTGGAATCGATCAACTCACGCCGAATTGCCCCGCAGATCAGTGTCATCGCTTACTCCGCAGGATTTCCGACGTCGGTGGACATCACCTCGCTCACCAAACGCCTCGAGGACAACGAACAGGAGAAGTACCGTCGGCCGACGGCGTCAATTAACTCATTAACGTTTTTTTATCGCTGGGTGTTGAGCGATTCGCCTGACTGTCTGGGGTGGGGCGCCAACCTGTACGCACGTGGAACCTTCGATCGCCACTTTACCAACCCATTCGCGGGTGAGAAGGGAAACCAATTTGACGCCGCTGCCCAGGCAAGCAGAGCGGAGCGATTTAAGGAAGCCGCCGAGGGCTTTGAGACGCTTGCCAACGAATTCCCAACGCTGTGCCCGCTACCTATTCTGGCCGCCGAAAACTGGCTACGCAGCGGCGACGAGGAAAAGTCCCTGACACAAATTCGGCTTGCGATTCGAAATGGATGGATCAATCGCCGATACCTCATCGAGACCGAACCCCTGTCGCAACTTTTCGGCGCGGACGTTGACATGCCTGCGGATCGCCGCGGCTTACTCGATCGTCTGCAGGACGTCCCCTGCGCCATGCAGGGTCCGATTGCCTTCTCCGCTATCAACGGCTGGACAAGTGACGGACATGCTGTGTCCCAAGACCAGGGCGGCATGCCGTATCTTCTCTCCTGCATGCTGGCTGTCGTTCATGAACACGGCAGCTCGCTCCAACACGCTACCGCGTCGCTCGACCGCGCTGCCACATCCGACCGCACGTACCCCGACGCGACGTTCGGTTTCTCAAAAACAAAGGACGTCCGCTCCACCACCCGATTTCCTGTCACCCCCGATGCACTCGCTTGGCTACTGGCTCGCGACCAGAAAGTTGAGATCTTCGCGTCGACTTTGCCTACCTCAGCAAAGCCTTACATCGGCTTAATGCTAGGAGCCGCAACGCTACCGCTGAGCGGTCGCAAGTGGTCGTTCGCGCCAGGAGCAATCGCCGAGAATTTAACCAGTTTCGGTGCCGTCTTCCAAAACGCATCGCAGACGAAACTCACCGCCCTCCTCGATGCAGGCGCTGCGATCAGCAGTGGGACGGTCACCGAACCCTACGCGCTGCCACCAAAATTCCCTACCGCGATGACATACCCCTATTACGCCGAAGGCGTGACAGCCATCGAAGCGATTTATCTGACCGTGCAGTCACCGTTTCAGCTGCTCGTCGTCGGTGATCCGCTCTGCCAACCATTCGCGCGGGCGTCCAACGATTTCGTCCGTTGTGAGGCGATCGCCGCGACATCGACCCATCCCAGCAGCCTGCAGATCACGTGGCAACCGCTGCCGGATACGCCCGTCAGCACAGCGACCACCGCGATGGAACTCTATCTCAATGGCAAACTCGCAGGCCGCCTTCGACCGACGCCGAACATTCAGATTAATCTCCCGCCGGAAACGCACGGTGTGGTTGACACCCGCGTTGTACTCATCGGCGCCCACCCCACCCAACCACGGATCAGTACCCGTGCCGAGATTGTCGTGGGCGAGGAATCACAATTACCCCAGCTCAAACAGGTGGCCGCAGACAATCCGGACGACATTGCGATTTCGATTGACAGTGAGAACGCTGAGCGCGTGGATGTGATGCATCTCGGACGTGTGGTCGGGACGATCCAGAATTCATCGGGTCGGATCACACTGACTTCTCAACAGATCGGTCGCGGCCCTGTGCACCTGCAAGCCATTGCCACCCAATCAGGTCGTGCCGTTCTCAGCCGCAGTCTCAAAATCGACTGGTAGTGAGCGGTGCACTTCGCTAGAAATAGAAATTGATCGACAGAATGTGGTTCATTCCGTCGGTGCCACCTTGATTGTTGACGAATTGATTGAGGTACCCAATCTCCGTTCGCACAGGTGCCTGCGAGCATCGCTGATAACCAACACCGAAAAAAGCACGGTTCTGATCCAATCCGGCCCGCGCCCCCCAGTCGGTATCATTCAGGTTAAAGAAAATTTCGTCCCAAACGATCAGGGACCATTGCGGGCTGTCGCTCAGGATTCGCTGGACACGGTGCAACTGTCTCCATCGCAGACCAACATCTTCGCCCGTTTCCAACCAACGTTGTTCAAATCGGCTCCGGTGCAAGAATCGGAAATCACCTGCAGAAGGTGCGGCCGTCCATTGCTGCCAAAATCGATGCTCGTCGAAATCATTTCCTTGGATGGGAGAAGTGCGGATCCACGCGTAGCCTGCCCAAAGAGCTTGGTCGTCCGTAATCGTCAGGCCTAGTCCAGGTCGAACAATGCTTTGGTTGAAGCCGCTCGTGTCATCTCGCAAGCGATAGTGCGTGTCGAACCACCAACGCAGCCGGCTATCATTTCCCGCCAGCGTTTTCATCTCGCCATTTCCGAACGCGGCGAACCAAAGTCCCGTATCGTCGAGCGTTTGAGCGCTAGTCCTCCCCGCTTGGCAGACGAGAACCACCCAGATCGCGATTAATATGACTCTGACCTTGGACATCTCAATTCATCCCTGGGTTCTGCGTAGATGATGGCAACGTCTGTCACAACGACCTCATAAACAAGGTCGGCTTGACTGACATGCCAGCTCGATGAGACCCGCTGGGGCGTTCGCCGATCGGCAGCGATCTTCGCCAATCGTATCGATGATGCGGACTCTGCGAGCGTTCGCTGCAGAAAGCAACAAACTCACTCGATCGTCAATTCAAGAGACTCGATTGGCACGATCGCCAGCTCGGCACTATTGAGGTTGCTGCGTCGACCTCTATTGTTGGAATAGCCGATATAGAGTTTACCCTCGTGCTCGAGAGCACAGGGATAAGATAGGCTCAATTGCCTCGCGGATTCCCCGGACAGACCCTCGTGTAATGATCGGCGAATAACGAAAATCTTACTGAAATGATTGTCGCCAGGCGTCGACACGGCGATCGTCAGTGGAGCTCGCTTGCCACCATTGTTCTTGGCGGTCGTGCAAACGAGGTATCGCTGGCCTGTGGAAAGGACGCCAGCGGCGGGCTTTGACGTTGCCATTGGCAGATTACTCACCGCGGACGGTGACCAACTACGCCCGAAGTCGCTGCTCACAGCGACGAGGGCCACTGCACCCTGGCCGTACCTCGCGATGTTGTAGACCGTTTTTCCGTCCACCCAAATGGCGGACTCACCCCACATTCTCGTGATTTCATCGGCAACTGGTATCTCGATAAAATCCCATGCGGTCAAGTTGTCGCCATGACTGATCGCTACCGCCGCCGGAAAGACACCATCGCCCGAGTAAGGCCCAGCGGCAAAGCCCGGCATGATCCAGTTCCCATCGGCCATCTTTACCGGTTGGTTCATCGGCCAAAAACCATTCTTGACGACCACACCATGACGTTGCCATCGGCCACTCGCCTCATCGAGTTGATAGGCACGCGTATGAACATCGTTCATCTTCCCATAGTAGGCGCCCTGAAAGGCCCACAGACTTCCCTCGTGCGAGAGGAATACCCCATGACTGACGGCCAGATTGTCTTCGTCTCCAGCATCGATCGTGCGCAGCGGCCCCCATGACTCGCCCCCATCACCACTGACCCGGTAATGAGCCTCTTCGGAAACGGTGTTTTCCGCGCCCGTATTATGACCGAACGAGGCATACAGTTTTCCCTGGTGCCAGGCGAGACTCACCCCATGCAGGAATGTAAACCCATCTGCCGCCTGATCCCACTTTTTGATGACGTGAAACTCAGCATCGTCAATGACCGGCAGTTCACCTGCTTCTTCGAGCACAGCTGAACTCTCCCACAGCGGTACCTGCCTGTGCTCCTGCCCGCTCACGCTCACGACGGAGAATGCACTCGAGAGCAAGACCACAAGCGACGATACCAGGGTGGTCATTCGATCCACCGGGGAGTAGCGAACATGCATATCGGTAGTATTTTCTGGGTGAATGGTAATGGGTGTGGTTGGGTGAACGAGGGCGAACGCCGTCGTTATTGGCCCACTGGCAACTTCGAACAGCTGATTCACCCCCGGAGAAGTTTAACAGAGACACCTCATCGGATGCTGGCGCAATCAGTTAGACTGTCCGGGCTCGGTTACTTCGCCTCGTTCGGGAGATTCCCCTTGAAACGTTTTCATTACTTCGTCGCCTGCCTCGTGACTGTTTGTATGTGGAGCAGTCTCCATCGCCCCACCATCGCCGGGGAATTTAATTCCGTTCTCGACATTGGGGATCCCGCTCCCCCGTGGACTGATTTGCCGACGACGGACGGCAAAACAACGTCGCTCAAGAGTTTGCAAGATGCCAAACTGATCGTAGTCGTCTTCACTTGCAATAGTTGCCCGTATGCCACTGACGTCGAAGAGCGACTGATCGAACTGACGAACAAGTACGCCGACTCGTCCGTCGTCGTCGTGGCCATCAACGTCAATACGATCGAAGAGGACGCGATGCCCGCCATGCAAGCAAAAGCGAAGTCCAAGTCGTTTCCATTCATTTACGCATTTGACGAGACGCAGCAGATCGCACGTGACTACGGTGCGAAGTACACGCCCGAATTCTTCGTGCTCGACCAACAGCGGCGTGTCGCGTACATGGGATCGCTTGACGATAGCCCCAACGGTCAGAACGTGACGCAGAGGCATGTTCAGAAGGCCATCGATGGATTGCTCGCCGGGCAAGAGATTGCCGTGACCGAAACCGTCCCAATCGGCTGTCGAATTCGGATGGAACGCCAGCGCCGATCACGCAAAAAATGAGGCGTTGGATCTAGCAGCCAGTTGAGTTAGTTGCTTTCGCTGTCTGCATACACCACTCCAAATCTGAATCGCCAGCGAGGAACGAAATGGCCTGTCTCGCTGATGTGTCGGGTGAGTAAATCAACGGACAGTTGGCGATTATCACGAAATCCATTTTCACACCGTCTCGTGGTACTACAGCGAATTCAATTTCATGTACAACTCGCGGTACGCTCGCACCATTCGTTGCACCGAAAACTCTTCCATCATACGTCTCTGATTCGCCATGCCAATCTGCGCAGCGTAGTCGGCATCATCCAAGAATCGATTGACTTTTACAGCGAACTGATCACTCCTTTCGAGATCGAAGCCTTGCTCGGCGTCATCGCCGATCAATTCTCTGCTGCCTTCGACACGACTGCATACAACCGGCTTTCCGCCCGCCATGGCTTCGAGCACCACGTTGGGCATGCCCTCATAAAGACTCGCCAGTACGACCACACGGCAAGCGGCGATCAGGGACGCTACATCGGGTCGCCAATCCAGTACCCGCACGCGGTCGCCCGGCACGCGGGCGGCCCACTCCCGCAGATCAGAGGCGAGTGGCCCACGTCCGACAATCACAAGTTTGCGTCCGGATCCCTGGGCGGCGAATTGATCGAGCGTCCGTTGGAGTAACTCGATATTCTTCTGCGGATGCAACCGTCCTATAAACAGCACCACGTTCGCATCTGCTGGCCAATCGAGACTCCGCCAATCGAACGGCACCGCGTTGGCGAACCGCTCCGTCTCGACCGCGTTGCCAATCACAGCGAGTCGGTTCTGAGGGATTCGGTAGCGCTGCCTCGCAAAGGACTCGACCGCGGAACTGACACAGACGACGTGGTCGGCGTGGCGAAGTGACCGTCCTTCGAGGGTGATACGAAAGCGATTGGGATCCGCGACACGAACACCGGCAATCCATGATCCACGGCAATTCCGGGGTGTGGCATGCCTCGTCAACACGTTGGCATGAAACAAAAAGCTTTGACGAACCGCGGTCGGTCGCCGCTTCAGCCAGCCACGCAATTTGCTGTAGACCGCCGCGAGATTGACCATTCCAGTCCCTTCGCCACTGCTAATCTCGATACCGTCACCGCGCAGTTCATTGACGAGAGAATCAAACCCGGCCGAGGGAAGTGCCCCCAACGAGAACACGCGAACCTCGTCACCATATGCCTGCAGACCGCTCGCCAGGCGAGTCAAGGTGCGCTCGGCGCCGCCCACGTCGAGTTCGGTAATGACCAGATCAACTTGCAATGCTAAGTCGCATGGAGCGCCCCAGAGATCCGCATTGATTCTGCGACCAATTCATCCACTCGTCGCGTGATATCCTCATCGGCTAATTGATCGCCTTCAAAATCCACTCCCGTGGAATAGACAAATCGGGGGACGATCAGGCAGCGAAAATCCAGCATTAGGCTATTAGCCAATCCCATTCCAGACATGTAACTGCCATGTCCGCCGGCAGCCAGCAGCAGAGCCACGATTTTCCCTGTCCAAGCTTTCCCAGTCAGCTCAACGGCGTTTTTAATCGCTGCGTTGACATCATAGTTGTAGACCGGTGAGGCAACGAAAATGGATTCTGCTTCGCGGATCAATTCAGCCAATGCCTTGACTTCGGGGTCCCCATACGCCGTCGCTCCATCGCAGGGTGGCAGCACGCGTTGGGACAGATCAAACACCTCCACCTCGCGGCCCTGAATCTGCAATCGCTGGGCGACCTCGCGGGCCAGAATGCGACTGCGGCTGTTCGGGTGAAGCGACGAACTGAGAATCAAATGCATATGGTCAATCGGCTGCAGGGCCGGTGGTCGAAAGGAATGGCTAGGTGAAGAAAAAGCGGGTCACGTGATAGAAGATGGGCGCAGCGAAGCAGATATTGTCAATTTGATCCAGGATGCCAGCATGACCTTCCACAAGCGTGCCCGTGTCCATCACACCCCGATCGCGTTTGATGGCACTCATCGTCAGCGTTCCGACGCTCGCCATGATCGTCACGACGACGCCCATCAGCAATGCTTCCCACCAGAAAAACGGCGTTGCCCACCGCAGCATCGCCGCGATCAATCCCGTCGTCATGACAGAGCCGACGACGCCCTCCCAAGTGCGTGAAGCGTTGATATTGGGAGCGATGACATGGATCCCAATCCAGCGACTCCAAACACGCTCGAGCGTTAGTGAGAGCTGTGAAATCAACACGAAAAACATCAGCAAATTGGTATTGCCGTGCCATGGGGTGCCATCGGTGCGAACCAGGTCGAGGTGCAACAGGGCGGGGGCGTGCGACAAACAATACACGCAGATCATCAATCCGTACTGAATTTTTGCACAGCGTTCGAGAAATCGCTTGGCATCGCCTGCGATTGCCGCCCGCGCGGGAATGAACAGACTCGCGTAGACGGGGATCATGATGCTGTAGAATTCGTAGTAAGCGCTGCCCAAACCGATCAGAATGAACTGCAGTGGGTGAAAGATGAAAAACACCCAGAACAGCGTGCGGTGGTCCCCACGCCGCGTTGGCGTCATGGAGATGAACTCACGCAATGCCCAAAACGAGGCGGCCGCAAAGATCACCACCAGCGTGGTTGGCCCGGCGAGCGTGCCAATCACAAACACGCCCACCATCGTCCACCAGACCCGCAATTTGGCCTGGAATCGCTTGACCAACGCCGCGTCCGTGCCGGGCGAGTTGCCTCGTCCCATGACGGCCCCAATCAGGGTCGCGATCGACAACGCCGTCAGAATGACGCCGATCAAAATATAGGTGGTGAAGTCGGGCACGCGGAATCGTCTACCTCATCAGCAGGAATGTGGTTGGGAGGTCACCCCTCAGCCAACAATTTTCTTCACAACGGCTGCACCCATCGCTTCGCACGAAACCGCCGCGACGCCGCCGCGGGCTAAATCCGCCGTCCGCAGCCCATCGGCCAAAACGCCCGCCACCGCAGATTCAATCGCCTCGGCCTCGGTGTTCAAGGAGAGCGAATGCCGTAGCATCATCGCCGCCGCAAGAATTGTCGCAAGCGGATTGGCGATGCCCTTGCCCGCAATATCGGGAGCGCTGCCATGGATCGGTTCATACAGCCCCGGCCCAGAAGCACCCAATGAGGCACTGGGCAGCATCCCCAGCGATCCCGGCAACATGGATGCTTCATCAGTCAAAATGTCGCCGAATAGGTTGCCCGTCACCACGACGTCAAAATCGGCAGGGCGGTTGATCAGGTGCATGGCCATCGCATCGACGAGCACGACATCGTAATTCACGTCCGGGAATTCCTCCTGCATGACTTCGGCTGCGACCCTTCTCCACAGTCGACTCGGCTCGAGCACGTTGGCTTTATCCACACTCGTCAGGCGATTGGATCGCTCCCGAGCGGCCGCAGCAGCCATGCGAACGATCCGTTTGATTTCCCGGCGTGAATAGGTCATCGACTGATATGCTGTTTCATCGTCACCCTCGCCGCTGCTACCAGACTCACCAAAATACACCCCACCGGTCAGTTCACGAAAGAACAAGATATCCGTGCCGGTGACGATTTCAGCACGCAGTGGGGAGGCATCAGCAAGTTCGTCAAACAATTTAATCGGACGCAAATTCGCGAACAGCCCGAGTTCCTTGCGAATACGCAGCAACCCCGCTTCGGGACGCGTCTTGGCAGACGGATCATCCCACTTCGGACCGCCGACCGCGCCCAACAGAATTGCTGCGGCGGCGCGGCATGCTTCCACCGTCTCGGCAGGTAGCGGATCGCCGGTCTCGTCGATTGCGATGCCGCCGATGCGATGCGTGCTAAAGGCAAATTCATGACCGAAGCGGCTCGCCACCGCCTCGAGTACACCGCGGGCTTGGGTGACGATTTCAGGTCCGATCCCGTCACCGGGCAGCAATACGATGGAGTGTTTCATGGTCGAAAGATGTGAGGATTTGACTAACGAGGGAACGATTTCGCCTCACAGATTAGCGGAATCTAAGCCGCAGCCCCAGGGTGCCAACCGGATCGTGGCCCCCGTGCCCTACTCCTCAAACTCGAACTCGATCCCCCCGAGGAACGACGCGCAAAAGTTATACAGCAGTGCCAAAATGAAGCCGCCTATAAAACCCATCACGCCGTAAATGAGAGGTGCCAGGATGGATCCAATCACTCCGCCGACCAAGGTGGCGGACATTGGATTGCCAGGTCCGCCCATGGCTCCCCCCACGCCACTGACGATTGCCATAAAAACAAACAGAATCACAGGGATCAATCCCATCAAGGCAAACAGTGCCCCCTGCATCAATCCGAGCGAAATGGGCTCGATCCGCTTGAGTTTTCGCGAGCGTCGCTGGCTACCGACGTAGGTAATGTCGCTCGTCGAAACGGTAGGGCTGCCATACGGATTGGCGGGGGGCATGCTCATGGGTGATGTCTTGGGAAGGCCGCAGGGTTGATGGGAAAATCCGCTCGAGCGATTCGATAGCTCAGCATTTCGATCGCCGCCATGATCCGCTGAACTTATTATTGCCACAGATCGCCTGACCGTCGATTGTAGTGCGTAATCCTCCGCGTTGTGGATGAGGTCACCCGATGATCGACTGATTGTCTTGAGACTCGGCCGTGCCCCGTCTCCAGATGTTTTCACGTGCGTCGTTGCGTGGGAATCAGAGAGCATGTTACGAGAGTCGGCAGGACGTTAGCAAGATTCTGGACGTTAGCAAGATTCTGATCGCCCAGTGATCAGTGACCATCTTGCTCTTCAACCGCATATGCCTCGATTTCAAACGGATTTTCGCGGTAGCCATCGCGGCGGCGGGCATACAACCAGAGTGAGATGCCCAGGTAGGCAGGTAAGAAAAACGGCCCCCAGATTTCGTACTGCCGCACATGCACGCGTTCGTGCAACCGCGTGACCGCCAACGATTCGGGATCACGACCAAAGACGACGTGCCCCATCGTGAGCGCACTGGCGGGGATAATCAGACGTGCCAATGCCCGCGACACGTGTCGTCCATGGATCTCCAACACACCATCAACGCATTTGAATCGCCCACCCAGCAGCAACCCGATCGCGATGCCGAGCACGGTATTCGGTCCTGCCCAAAGATAGCCGATGATGCGGACAACGGTGCGCGACATACCTTAGGGGACTCGTCGGAGCTGTAACGTGTCGATAATTTTTTCGTGGGCGAGGGCATTCGTGATCACGCCCAACCAAGCGCCGGAGGGGCACCACTTGTTGTTCCGCAACCGCTCCAGCGCGTTG
Source organism: Allorhodopirellula heiligendammensis (assembly GCF_007860105.1). NCBI lineage: Bacteria > Pseudomonadati > Planctomycetota > Planctomycetia > Pirellulales > Pirellulaceae > Allorhodopirellula > Allorhodopirellula heiligendammensis. The sequence goes on along the minus strand of NZ_SJPU01000002.1, from coordinate 1,743,683 downwards.
CGAATGGTAACCTCGGGATCATCGGAAAACTCCATCAAGAATGGCTCGACGCCCCAGGGCAATAACATTTGTCGATAGATGGGTTCGATATCTGTGAAGGCAAAAATCGGCACGCCCCGGGGACGCAGGGCACCGAGCGTGTAGGCCAGAAAGCCGCTGCGCGTAAACACGAGAATACCCGATTGACCAAGGTCTTGCGCGAGAATCGCAGACGAACGCAGCATTTTGTCTTTCGGCTCAATCAGCTTGATCCGATCGTTGAGCTGACTGCTGACCGACGGCTCGGTGCTCCGCAAGATATGCTTGAGGACTTCCACCGATTCGACGGGATAACTGCCGGTCGTTGTTTCGCCTGATAGCATCACCGCATCGGCTTGCTCACGAACGGCATTGCACACGTCGGAAATTTCTGCCCGGGTGGGAATCGGTGAGCTGATCATTGACTCGAGCAGATGGGTCGCGATGATGACCGGCTTGCCCTCTGCCTGACACGCCTGCACGAGCTCAGTCTGCACCAGCGGCAAGCGGTGGAAATCGATTTCGATACCGAGGTCCCCGCGGGCGACCATGATCGCGTCGGAGCAACGGATGATGTTCTTCATATTCCGAACCCCCGCCTGCTCCTCAATTTTGGCGATGATTCGAGCTGGTGAACCGAGCTCTCGCAGAAAATCACGCAGAGCGTCAACATCCGCCGCCCGGCGGACGAACGACAATGCGACAAAGTCGATACCAGCCTCGACTCCGGCCCGCAGATCGTCCTTGTCTTTCTCCGTCAGACTCGGTAGTTTCACTTCCACGCCGGGCAAATTGATATGTCGCCGCGAGCCTAACGTACCTGCCGTCAGGACTTCGCAGTGGACGGTGAACTCATCGATTTCAAGCACCCTCAATCTCATCAAACCACTGTCGACCAAGACAGTTGCGCCCACCCCCACATCCCGGGGCAGATCCGGATAATTGACCGTCACTCCGACACTTGCATCCGCTGACACGTCAGCTTCACGAACGCAAAGTCGCAATGTGTCACCGACAGCAAGCGTGATAGGCGCGTCGACCGGCCCAGTACGGATTTCAGGACCTTTGACATCAATCATCATCGCGACATCACGTCCCACTTGTTTCGAAACGCGTCGCACACGGGCCACAATCTCCTGGACCCACTGGCCGGTTCCATGGGCCATGTTCAATCGCATCACGTCGACGCCACTCTGAATCAATCGCCCCAGCATCTCTTCAGAATCCGTTGCCGGTCCGATCGTGGCGATAATCTTGGTATGCCGATAGTTGGGATGGGCTTCCGGAATCGCGATGTCGGCCGACGCGTTCGTTGTTGGAGGAGTCATCATGATAAGCTGCGATACCAAACGAGATTAAAGTGCAGACAGAGCCGATCGCGACAATGGAAGAGGGCTCGAAAAAACGAATTCATCCCTGCGGGCGCCTCTCCTGCAGCGAAGCGTCAGCGACAAGGCATCGTATCAATCCGGCAACCGCCGCGTTCTCGATTGCAGCGAATACGTCACGCCGTGTCTTCATCACCAGCGTTCGCCGGACCTAAAGGAAAATGACGTGCCCCAATCAGCGCTGCAGGCGGGACTCACGCGACCGGGGAAGACGTCGACCGACCAGGGTTGTTAACCAGCCCACGCCAATTTGGAATTGCTAGGTTTAGCACTCCTCTTGGGAACCATGCAGTTCGCGCGGAATGAAGCGTCCGGGACCGTCGTCGCCGTAGTGCCGTGCCAAGGCTTGCTCAAAATCATCACGAGTTTTCAGCCTTGGAAAAGCCAATCGCACGACTTCGTAGTCGGGATGATTCTGAGAGTACTTAATGCAAAACTTGCGCATCAACAGCGGTGCTCGCTCCACTGAATAGGTTTGCTCACACAGATCAAAATGTTCTCGCATCACGGCAGCTTGCTCGGCCAATGTCGGAGGCGGCAGCAGGGGCTCACCCTCGGCGAGTCTACGGGCCTGATTAAACACCCACGGGTTCCCGATCGCGCCCCGCGCAACCGTGACGCCGTCCACACCAGTCTCCTCGATCATCCGCAAACAATCCTCTGCCGTGAACAGGTCACCACTGCCGAGTATTTTGAAATCATCCCCGACGTGCTGCGTTACATCTCGGAGGAACCCCCAGCGACTCGGGCCGATGTATCGCTGCGCGACCGTCCGGCCATGGACCGTCGCGGCGGCCAATCCAGCAGCAATCGCACCGTCGAGTATCTCAAAGAACTGATCGCGAGCCTCGGCGCTGTCATCAATGCCACGCCGCATTTTGACCGTAACGGGTATCTCCGGCGGCACGATGTCTCGTGTTCGTTTGAGAATATCGATCGCCACTGCAGGCTGAGACAAATGAAATCCACCTCGGCACCGGCCGAGAACTTTCTTGACCGGACAACCAAAATTCACATCAATGATGTCGAATCCAGCTTCGACCAACTTCATCGCACCGAGCGAGAACTGCTCCGGTTCAGCCCCCATCAATTGGCCGCCGACAGGGTGCTCTTCGTCAGCGATGTCTAGAAAATGCTTCGTTTTCTGACGCTTCGTCAACGACAATAGGAACTGGTCGAGCATGACCTCGCACACGCTGTAGCTGGCGCCATGCCGCCTCGCGATCACGCGCATCGGGAGATCGCTATATCCTGACAATGCCGCCTGGACAACCGGAAATCCAATCTCCACATTGCCGATTTTCAGGGGCTGAAGCTGGAGTTGCGGTTTGCCCGCAGTATCGATAGGAAGGATTTGATTCATGAACTTGGTTCAACTGACTGATAGCGAAATGGGTGTTCGTCGCCCTCGACGAGCAAGTATTCCGCGCCGCCAACAAGCGGCTGGGCTGGATCGATCGTGTAGCTTTGGGTCTCTCCCGACGGCCAGCGTACACGTAATTGCTGGACCGTTTCACCGGGGGCAATTCCAAAAGACACGCAGCGTTGCGAGGCTGCCTGATAGCCGCTACCGGTCGTCAGCTGCTGGGACCGCTCGCCCCGCTCCGCCTCGATCGTGACCCGGGCACCAATCGCGCTGGGATGCCCCGAGGTTCCCTCCAGGAAGAATGTGATTGCTCGAGCATCGGTCTCGCTACGATTCATCAATAATGACACCGGATCAAAGAGGTGCGTGACCAGAGTATCGACACGGCCATCACGATCGGCATCCAACGTGATCAAACTGCGACCGAGCCTCGCCGTTTGGAAATACTCTCCCACCGATGCCGGATCCGGTGAAATCCAGGTCCCATCGGACTGACGACGAAACAACTGCATCGGCATCCGATAGGACTGCCCCTGCCTGCGGATGTCATTGAGGTGCCCATTGGCGACGATCAGTTCTGGCACTCCATCGTTGTCGGCATCCAGCCAAGCCGTCCCAAACGCGAGCATCGAGTTCGTCGGTCCGGCCAACTTCACTTGCGAGGTCAGATCAGCCCACATTCCCGGCCGGATCTGCTCGTAGTAGGTGTTGTACTCGCCTTCGAAGTGCGTCAGGTAAAAATCCGTATCGCCATCGGCATCGGGGTCGCCCACAGCGATCCCCATTGATGCCTGTGGCAACGAGCGGTTATCCACCGCGAGCCCGCGCATCTTGGCTTGCTCGTCCAATTGAAAAGGTTTGTCTTTGTCGATGCTGGTCGACCAGAAATGATTTCCCGACATGTCATTGGCGACGTATAAATCGAGACCTTCGTTCTGATCAAAAAATCCCGCCACGATCCCGAGTCCATGGGCGATCGAGTGCGGCCCCAACCAAGCTTTCGTGTTGTCTACAAAAGTTCCATCGGCTTGTCCCCTCCACACTTGGTCCGGCTCAGCCGCAAAGGACTTGGGTAGACACGCGACGACCACACCATCCTGCTCACAGGGCAGCGTAAACACACGGTCGCCCGCGCAGTAACCCACATCGAATATGTCGAGCACACCGTCTTGATCGATGTCGACCATCGCCACCGAGCTAGTCCAGCCGACGTCGTCGATCCCAACACTATCAGTCACGTCGGCAAACGTGCCATCACCGTTGTTCTGGTACAAGCGGTTGCTACCGATGTTCGCCACGTACAGATCATCAAAGCCATCGCTATTGAAGTCACCGACTGCGAGTCCTTGGGAAAAACCGACGTCTCCAGTCCCCGACGCGGCTGTGACGTCGCGGAACTGACCGAAATGATTCTGAAACAGAGCGTTCGGCGCCGAGTCGCGTTGCCGAGGTGTCCCATCGACGACAGTCAAGTACACATCGGGCCAACCGTCGCGATCAAAGTCCAAGGTCGCGGCGCCGCCTGCGCCGGTTTGGTAAACCCACAATCCAGCTTCACCTCCTCCAGCCGGCGGTTTCACCTTGCAAATGTGATTTAAATTCCGAGCTGCCGCTTCGTCGACAAATCGAACGGGTGACATGCGATCGGCAAGGCCTGACGGTGAGGAGGTGGCCAACTTCGGCTCGGCGGCATTGGCGTTCCAATCAAACTCGGGCAGCTCAGCAAAATCCATCGATGCCGACAATAGTGACTCGTCGGCCTGCCAGGGCGTGCGCGCCGTCAATTGTTCACGGATGGCCAGATAGAGATCTTTCAGGCGTGGATCGGCGTCTTTTGGCATCGATGCACCTACACGTAACCACGACGCTCCTTCCCATAATCGGCCCAGGCTGCGCAGTGTCTCCGCCAACCGGACCGCATCCCGTTGAGACTGGTTATGGTTGGTGCGTAACTGGTCAACACGTTCAATCACCTGGCCGATCTTACCCGCCTCGACCACGACAGCCTTGGCTTCATCCACGTACCCAGCCTGAGCCAACACGGTGGCAAGTTTGCCGAGCACCTCACCATCGTTCGGGTCGAGTTGATAGGCTCGCCAGTAGGCTGAGATCGCTTGTTCGGGCTCGCGGCGTCGGCTCGCCATCGCTGCGGTCGCCAGCCAGTACTGAGGTTGATTTTCGATGCCTGCAGGCAAATGAGCTACCCACCGCTGGGCGCCCGCTTCGTCACCTAATTCAACGAGCCCTCGCCCGTAATAGGCCGCCGCAGGCGCGAAATCGGGGTATTTTTCCACGATCGGTTCCAACGTCCCGACGACTGACTTCCAGTTTCCTCTGTAGGCCTCTTCACGGGCCACTGGGAATTGCGAGCGGAGATCCTCGGGAGCGTGTTCGGCAGCGTACTGGGAAATTGCCTTGTCGTTTTGCGGGCGGGTCAGATCCGAGACCATCACGAGCTCATTCAACCCTCCAAAGCCGCGCATGATCAACCATCGAAGGTGAACGCCAGCCTCCTGTTCTAAGCCCAGCGCCGCCAATAGTCCGGCCAGGTCAGTATGGATTTTGCGGTCGTTCGGGTACAGCTCGACCGCAGTTTGCAAGACAGCCAAGGCTTCAAACGGTCGACCAATTCGCATCCATGCTTGCCCTGCTTTATCGAGCAGTGCCGTTGATGGCGGCGATGAGTGCGCGATTGCAGCTTGATACATCTCCATCATTTGCGACGGTCGATTCATCGCCGCGTTGACATCCCCAGCGAGTTCCAGAGCGACTGGATCATGGGGATTGGCAACCAAACACTCTTGCACCAGCGGAAAAGCTGCAGCAGCGGCACCGCGCCTCAGGTGCCGCGTCGCGACCGCGAGTTTGTCGACGCTGTCGTTCCGACCGCCATCCTCAGCATGGGGCACGGCGGTCGACGAAGGAGCGGGACTGCGCGACTCACAACCCGCCGCAAGCCAGCCGACCATTGCCAACGCCAGCATCCGCAACGCGACAGAAGCTGCTGATCTCGAGTTGTCAATTCTACTACCGCACATGCAGGCGCTCTTCGCTTTCAATCACCAAATAACTCGCATCCGCTGCAACATTTGCAAACGATTGTATCGTACCCGATGGCCAGTGAACCTGAACTTGGTCGATGTGGCCATAAGCGCCCAACCCCATATCGATCGTGGACTCGTTCGCGCCCATGAACCCACCCGCTACCACCCAGCTATGGAATTCATCATCGCCGCAGTGGACGATAACCTCCGCACCGATCGCATCGCGTTCGCTCGTTGTCCCCACGAGATCCAGTCGCAGCCAGTGTCCCGTCTGGGTCCGATTTTCCAGAACTGCCACGGATGCATCAAGCGAATTGGCGACCAAATCCGGTCTCCCATCACCATTCCAATCCATTCGCACCAGCGTGCGTCCCAGAGTCGGTTGGGTCCAGAAGTCAGGACTTGGCAGCGCAGCATGCTCAGTTTCCGGGTGTTCTACCCATTCAAAACCTGCAGGCCCTCCCTGGAATAGCTGCGGCAACATTTGAAACGGGATCTGCGGAGTTCCATTCTCTGCAGGATCAAAGACGTGACCGTTCAGGACAGTCAGGTCCAGCCAGCCGTCCCGATCCAAATCCGCTGCTTGAATCCCAAACCCCACTGTCGGTCGACTGGCGTCAGCGATCCCAAACTGGGATGCGCTGTCGGTGAAAAACCCTGGTGATCGCTGCAAGAACAAATTAGAGGGTTGCTGCCAATAGTTGGTAACGCACAAATCGAGCAATCCGTCGTGATTGAAGTCCCCACCCGCGATCCCCATGCACCCCTGAGTCTGCGCCAGATCACCGGCGGCGCACCCTCGCATCTCCGCGAGATTGTCGAGCAGAAAGCCGCCTGTCCGGTTGTCCTCACGGCTGACCCAGAAATGATTGTCCGTCGTGTCATTGGCGATGAAGAGGTCATTGCAGTGTTGGCGATCAAAGTTAGCAATCATCCCCGCGAAACCATAGTTCGGCTTTTGGTGGTCCGAGTTCACACTTTCCATCCGCCCCCATCGCCCCTGATCATCTCGCTTGAGAAATCGATCTTGGCCGCAGCCAAAGATTCTGGGGGAGCAATCAAAACCCTCTCCCCAGCACTCCGTGGTGAACGCAGAAGCATCTTCGATGTAGTTGATTTCGACCATCTCCGGCAAGCCGTCGCCATCGAGATCACCACACACGCATCCGCTCGTCCAACCCTCTGAACCCTCGATTACCTGACGAGCGAACGTCCCATCGCCGTTGTTGACAAATATAATATTCTCGCCAATGTTCGCGACAATGAGATCTGCAAATCCGTCTTGATTCAAATCTGCCGTGGTCACGCCGGCGCCGTATGAACGGTCATCCGTTGCCGACTCCGGTGCAACTTCCACCATCTCGCCACCTTCAAGATTACGATACAGCTGGTTGGGATAGGAATCGTTGCTATCCTGCGGTCGTCCGCCCGCATCACAGAAATAGAGATCGCACCAACCATCCCGATCATAATCCAGTGCCGCGATACCGCCGCCGTTGACCTGTGACATGCGCACCCGCTTGGGGTCAAGCTCACGGTTGTTGTGATAGCGAAAGTGAATGCCAATCGCAGCGGCAACATCGACCATCACGATGGAGTGTTTCCGCGATGGGAGACGGATCTCCTTGCCAGCGACCCGATTCGCTGGTGCCTCAACCAACGTCCCGGGCTCCTCCGGCAATGGCCATCGAGCAGGATCAATGCCACACAGCAGGTCTGGCGTCGTCGCGCCAGCGTCCGACTGCGCGAGCGTTTGACGCGTCTGCATTAAACTGGGCAGGGCCTCTTCCAGACGCCCCGATTCGTGAGCGAGCACCATTCGCCAGGACACTGCTTCCCAGGGACGCCCCAATAGGTCGAGTTTTTCTGCCAGTGCCTCCATGTCAGCAATTCGCGTCGTTCGGTCCAGTCCCACGTTGAGCGCCAGTTGCCAGGCGTCATCGAGTAGTGATTTCCTAGCTGCGATTCGCTCGGCTGATTCGATTTCTCCCACTCCTGCAAGTGCTTCGGACAGTCGCTGATAGGCCACGCGGTCGGTCCCATCGAGCTTGATCGCTTCGCAGAATGAGCGGATTGCGGCCTCCGGTTTGCCCGATCGCAACATCCACGCACCGATCGCCGTCCAATACTCCGCCTCCTGCCTGATACCCGCTGGCAACGTAGTGCTCCACCGTTGCAGTTCCTCATCGCTTTGCAAAGCTTCATAGACTCGGCCCTCCAATGCCGCCACCGGAGCGGATTGTGGGAACTCCTGGCGCAATCTCGCGACGAGTGCCTTTGCAGACCCGAGATCGCCCTGAACCAACTTCTCTTTCGCAGCAGCGAGGTCACGCATGTTAACCGTCTGCCGCTGCGGGCTTTCGTTCGACACCGTCGAATACGCGTCGTCTCGCAGTTCATCGTGATAGGGCACACTCAATGTGGTCAGGCTGAGCAATTCCTTCTCGGTGACGTCTCCTAGGCGAATCAATGCGTTGATATGTTCCGCAGCCTCGACGCGGCGGGATTGCGAATTCAGCACATCCGCCAACCTTCGATGGACGGGCACAAGATCCCCGTACTGCTTGAGCATTGCGTCAAATGCCGCCTCGGCCTCAGCTAACCGGTCGGCTTCGAGCAACCAATCGGCCGTCTGCCCCATCGCCGGAAACCCAGCCTCTGCGTGGCCCGGCGGGATCAATCTCAGCGACTCGATCGCCTCATCGAGTCGGCCTTGATCGTGCGCAGAACGCGCAGCCATGAACAATAAGGACGCGCTGCCTGGGTCGCCCGACAACATCGAGCGAATCACCGCGTCTGCCTGCTCGTAATCACCCTGCGCGATCAACGCACTGATTTCTTCTACAGTCAACTTCTGATCGGGCAGGTCTGAATCCGTCGGTTGCTCAGCCGAGAGCGAAGAGTCCGCGGCAGCAGACGCCTGCGAGTCAGCAAGCCTGCTCGGTTCTGCATCAACTGATGACCCGGTACAGCCCATCAGAGGCAGCACCCAGATCAGCAAAACGAAGGGGATCGCAAGAACAATCGGTAGGGGAGGTTCGCCGTTTACTCTGCGATCAGAATACGGCATCCTTGACCACCGGATCGCGGAGCGATCCACGACACTGATCGTTCCGGCGGTCCTGGGCGGCGAGCGGAATTTGAGATCAGGCATCGAACACGGTGGCTGGAATGGAACTGACAAGCGATTATTACGAACCACGGTGGCCTCTGGATCGACAGAGGCCCATTACGTGAGCGAATATACCGCAATTGGAGGTTGGGCCTCAAACGCGGCGGAAGCCACCGGTCTGCAACAAATGCGCTCGCAACCGTTCGCGGCATGTCATCGCGAACTCCGCCACCTGGTCCGTTCGATAATCTGGATAGCTCCAGCGATGATGGATCCAGCGACCACCCATGTAATTGAGCGTCACTTCAGCAAAAATACCGTCGTGTAAGTATAAACGATGGTCGCGATCCTTGATCGTCGCCAATACCAACTTAGCCTGAGTGATGTACCCTGGATCCAGGTTCAGGGGTCGCTGCTCCGCATGGTCGCTCGACTGCGCGTATTCGCGTTCCCATTCGTTGGTGAGAAGTTTCCAATCAGCCAAGCCCCCTGGATCGGCGAAATTCTCGAAGGCCATCAGAACTTTGGCCAGCCCCACACCCATTTCGGCATCGTAAAACCCGCCGGCGGTGAATGCCGCAGGAGCCGAGACTTCCGCGGCGGCCCCCCAGTGCTCGCGCAGCCGTTCCTGCGCCCATTGACGGGCTTCGGCGTGCCGTGAAATCACAGCGCAAAACCGTACCACCGGTTCAATTAAACGAGGTTGAGCCATGGGGAAATCTTAACGCTTTCATCAATCCTCGGTAGCCGCCCGGCCCGAACGGCGGTCCGTTTCACGTCGCAATGCCTTTTTTGGCTGGTGCATCCCGCCCCGCTCGCTTATCGTTGAGTGTCCCCATTGATTGGATTTTACGGCCTTTTTCCGCCACTCGCTCTACTGCCATGTCTTCGTTGCCTGTTCTTCCACAAAATCCATCCGCGACCGCTAGCGAAGAGTCCCCTCGGCCCCGTAAAGAGCACCTTCTCAACACATCGGACGATCAACTCAAAACATGGTTGGCAGGGCGAGGGTATCCGGCCTTCCGAGCCAAGCAAATTCGCCGCTGGATCTATGCTGGCCGAGCAAAATCGTTCGATACCATGTCGGACCTACCTGCCAAGCTCCGAGCAGAACTGGCGGATCATTTTGAACTCTTCAATGCGTCCGAAGCGCATGTATCGACTTCGCGCGACGGCACCGAAAAAATCCTCGTCCGCCTGAGCGATGGCGGTGAGGTCGAGTGCGTGCTGCTGCGAGATGGTGACCGGCGGAGCATCTGCGTGAGCAGCCAAGTAGGCTGTGCCATGGGGTGCGTGTTCTGCGCCAGCGGTCTCGATGGCGTGGACCGCAACCTCACCGGCGGTGAGATTCTCGAACAGATGCTGCGCCTGCAACACCGCTTACCCGAATCCGAGCGTCTCAGTCACATTGTCATGATGGGGATGGGCGAACCACTGGCGAATTTGCCAGGTGTGCTCGCGGCACTGGACGTCGCCCGCAGCCCCGAGGGACTCGGCATCAGCCCCCGACGGATCACGATCAGCACAGTGGGCTTGCCGCCTGCGATCGATAAATTGGCAGCCGGCGGTGTGCCTTACAATCTCGCCGTCAGCCTCCATGCACCCAATGACGAACTTCGCAGCGAACTGGTACCCGTCAATAAGAAGATTGGCATCGAGCCGGTCTTGGCTGCCGCGGACCGTTATTTCAACGCATCGGGACGTCGACTTACGTTTGAGTATGTCTTGCTCGGTGGCATTAACGACTCCGAAGCCTGTGCTCACGAACTCACCCGGGTGCTGCGCGGACGATCCGTGATGATGAATGTGATCCCTTACAATCCCGTGGCCGGGTTGCCCTACGTCACGCCCAGTAAAGAATCGATTGCAAGATTTCGCCAAATCCTCGAAGCCGACGGTGTCAACGTGATGTTTCGTCAACGCAAAGGTGATGAAATCGACGCTGCTTGTGGCCAACTCCGTCGCCACCGTGGACAACGGACTGCCTCCGGTCAGAGTACGACCCCGGTAACATGAGACGCACCACAGCACTAGGGAGTCGACGACTGCTCGGCGTCCGGTGTTCCCATGACATCGCTTGAGCTGGGTTTTGACTCGGGCAACTCCAACTTGCCGGCACGGTCCCCCCAGTGCTCAGTGATGAATGCATCACGGCCTGATTGATAGCGATAGTAATCGTACTTGACCAAGCTCTTTCGATGGTAGTCTTGGTGGTAATCCTCCGCTGGCCAGAATTTCTCCCTGGGCTCGAGATCAATCGCAATTGATTTTTCGTAGATGCCCATCTGATCGATTTTGGCGATAACTTCTTGGGCGGCCTGCTGCTGTTGCTCGTTGTCATAGAAGACGACAGGGCGGTACTGGGAACCACGGTCGGCAAATGATCCAGACGGGTCAGTCGGATCGCTGTGCTTGATTAGCCACTCGACCAACCCGGCAAATGTCACCACAGTTGGATCGTAGGTCACTTCCACGACTTCCACATGCCCGCCGGCGGCATAGGTTTCATAGGTCGGTGCTTTCGAGGCACCACCGCTATAGCCCGAAACCACATCCTCGACACCTGGGCACTTCTCAAAGTCAGACTCCACACACCAGAAACACCCCCCGCCAAGCATGGCAGTGGCGTATGCCGGCGCAGCTTCTGAGCTCAGCGAGTCCCCGCGAGCACGCTTCGATTCGACTGGCCCATCAACGACTGCAGAGCCTCGGTGGCAGCCCGCCGAGCAGGTTGCTAGCATCGACAGAACCATCCACCACCGGAAAGCCTGCATCTGAATACCCTCTCTTGATATGGAAACGTCGCTGGCCTGCGGTAAAGCAATCAGGGCAGTTCGATGTCCAAACCGTGATTGACTCGGTTGGTGAAATTCGCCAGTGCGACTGTAGCCGCCAGCGTGACGAGCTGTGTGTCGCTGAGAGTCTGCTTGACCTTCGCCACCGTATCAGCCTCGACCTTGGCCGTGGTTGTCAGTTGCTCAGCATAGGCCAACACCGCCTTTTCCTCGTCACTGAAGGCATCACTCCCAGCGTAGTCATCGATTGCCGCGAGTTGAGCGTCGGTCGCCCCCGCTTTCTTGGCAGCCCCATTGTGGTAGTGCGAACAATACTCGCAACCGTTCAGCGTCGAAGCCTTGTAGTAGGCGAATTCCCGCAACTTGGCGGGCAAATCCTTTTGAATCCCATCGTTAATTTGGGTTGTTCCACCCAGCACATCCGGCTGGTAGGCCAGCGTGCTGAATAGATTCAACGGTTGACCGAACTTTTTCTCGATCGCTTTGAGAAGTGGCTGGGAATCGGCAGGTGCGTCGGCTTGTTTGAGTGGGGACACAAATGGCATGGCTGCTAACTTTCTGCGTGAAAAACGGGTTACTGAACGAGAGGCGTCATCAATTCCACGTGCAATCCCCATACCACACGAGCATACAAATCTGACCACGCTGGCTCCGCCGCCCGACCGTCTGAATGGAACAACGTTTTGTTTCAGCCTTCGCGCCGTCGACGGAACTTTAGTAGAAGTAACGAAGAATCCACAATTATTTGATTTCCTCGCCATCCATCATTCTGCGGGACCTGTCAACCTTGTCGTCGATCGCTGCCCACGCCGAACAGGAATCACGACGTGCTGCGTCGCTTAGGCGGATTGCGATCGTGCTGCGTGACCTGCCGGACACGACCGCAGCCAAATTGATTGCGGAAATGCCGCCGGAGATCCGTCAAAGAGTGCAGGGCGAGATCGCCGCTCTCGTGGACGTTGATCCGATGGAACAGCGCCGGGCTCTCGAATCGTTCGCCGTCTCGCTGCGTCATCATGCTGCTCAGCAATCGCAAGCAACTTCCTCCTGTCTCGATTTTCTCGGCGAGCTCAGTGACGATCTTTTGCTCAGCCTCCTCCGCGACGAACATCCCCAGACCAAGGCCGTCGTCCTCGCGGAGATTCCCCCCGACCGCGCCGCAGCGATTTTACCACGTCTCGGCGCAGCTCAGCGACAAGACTTGTTGGCACGAATTGGTCGCCTGCCCGACGTTCCCGAAGAAATGCTCAGTGAGTTGGCCCGCAGCTTCCGCCAGCGTCTGGAGCGGTTGACGGCAGAACACCCATCTCGATCGTCTCGCCATGGCGGCCGTGATCGTCATGACGATCGCTATGACCCCGTGGCGGCGGCGGAGCACCTCAACGGTTCCGCCCACGACGTCTCGCCACGTCTCCAAGCCATCCTTGCCGAAATGCCGCTGGCGACAAATCAGCCAGACGCCTCTCCTGAGGCTCAATCGCGGGCAACCACAGAGCGACATCTCCACGCCGCGCCTGCGCACGCCCCAACAAATAAAATCCCGGCACCTGCGATGTCGGTCGAGCAAACCCATCGTGAGCTCATGCAGCTGTCCCCCAGCAAACTCTGTGAACTGCTGGGACGAGTTGATACGCGGACGGCGATCCTGGCGCTGTGCGGGTTGCCGAACAAAGTCGCCGACGCCGCCATCGCCTGCCTCCCGCGTTCGCAAGCGAACCAGGTCCGCCAGCACTTGATGTCCGTGGGCAGCATCGAAATACGTGAAATCGACCAGGCGAAAGCTGCCGTGTTAGCGGCCGCACGGGTTGCGGGGCAGGCTCCTCCTGAGGCGAGCGCAGCGAGCGCTAGCAGGCCCACAGGTGCCGCGACGGGATCGAGTCATGGTCACGTCGCCGTCGCGATGTGATCCCACACTGTCCTCGTTTACTCTTTAAATAACACCGTATGGCTGGAATCCTCAAATCATCGAAATCGACTGCACCGAGGATCATCAAGACAGTTTCTCGCCGTGGCGAAACCGACCACGCCGCAGCCGATGCAAACCTGACCGAGTTCAATCTATCGGATCTAGCTGAACAGGGACGCGAGCAACTGCAGAAATGCCAACTCCAGGTCAACGCGATGCTCGAGGAGGCACACCAACAGGCCGAGCAGATAAAATCGCGAGCCCACGATGCTGGGTACGCCGAGGGATGGCAAGCCGCCCAGGCCGAGATCGAATCACACATTGATTGCCGAGCTGAACAAAAAGCGAAAACGCATGTTGAGTCACTGCACACTGCTGTCGTGCAGATGACGCAGCAATACGACGATTGGATGCAACACTACGTTGACGCGCTGACAACGACAGCGATCACTGCGGCGGGACAACTCACACGATCACAGTTGACATTGCCCGCCGATCTCGCGGACAACAAAACGGCGAAGCCGGCGACGTCAGAACACCTGTTAGTTCGATGGGCCCGAGAAGCCTTGCACGGCACGCGGTCTGAAAACCGACTGACGCTCGCGGTCCATCCCACTACGCTTGCGCAGCTTGGCCCGGCGCTGCGCGCGTTACTCGCCCATTCCGATCTGCCCGAAGACTCGGAGGTCATCGGCGATGCGACACTCGACGTTGGTGATGTCGTCCTCCGGCAAAACAGCGGGGAGATCCACGCAGGTCTGGAGGCTCAACTGCAACGCTTGGGAGAGCAATTGCGATGATGAACGTTCCCAGGCTGTCGCCACCACGTCTCCCCGATGCCGATGCCACCAAGGCGGCGCTGCGGACAATGGTCCCATTCCAGGTTCGCGGTCGCGTTGCTGCCGTGACCGGCGACGCGGTGACAGTGCAAGGCTTGATCGCACCGCTCGGCGCCATCTGCGAACTTCAACCCACCGATGCGTCACCTACGCTGGCCCGCGTGATCGGATTCGATCAAAGCCGACCGATCCTCGCACCGCTGGAAACTATCACCCGTTTGACCGCAGGTGATCGAGTGCAATTGCTCGCTCATGCGATGCCGCTGCGCGTCGGACCGGCACTCTGTGGACGTGTCATCGACGCGTTCGGTCGTCCCATGGACGGACGCCCGTTAGCGGCCGATCTGAGGCGAGTGGACGCGGACCATTCCGCGCCTGATTCACTCAATCGACCTCCAATTGACCAACCCCTGCAAACCGGCGTGCGGGCGATCGATGCACTGCTGACCTGCGGTATTGGCCAACGACTTGGGATCTTTTCGGGTTCGGGTGTCGGCAAAAGCACCCTACTCGGCATGCTCACGCGCGGCACCAATGCCGATCGCATCGTGATCGCGATGGTAGGCGAGCGGGGTCGTGAAGTCAGCGAGTTTATCCAACGAACGCTCGGTAGCGAGGGCATGAAAAAAAGCGTGGTCGTGGTAGCCACCAGCGATAAGCCTGCGGCGCAGCGACTCTCGGCCGCATGGACGGCAACCAGCATCGCGGAACAGTTCCGTGACGAGGGCCACAATGTGCTGCTATTGGTTGATAGCGTCACTCGATTCGCCATGGCACAACGTGAACTCGGTCTGGCGGCCGGCGAACCACCGACGACGCGAGGGTATCCGCCAAGCGTTTTCAATCTACTCCCCCAATTGGTAGAACGCGCCGGACGCACCGAAAAAGGATCCATCACCGCGTTCTACACGGTTCTCGTCGAGGGCGACGACCATAATGAACCGATCGCCGACGCGATTCGCGGATTGCTCGACGGTCACATCGTACTGAATCGTCGACTGGCGCAGGGCGGCCATTTCCCACCGATTGATATCCCGCAAAGCGTCAGCCGTCTGCAAAACCATTTGGTCAGCCCCGAAGTCAATGCGGCCGTCTTGAAGATCCGCGAACACATGGTGCAGTACGAGAACAGCGAGGACCTCATTTCGATTGGCGCCTACCGCAGCGGCACGGACCCCCGCATCGACGCTGCGATCGCGATGCGCGACCCCATCGGTGAACTGCTGCGTCAAGCCAGCGATGAGCAAACCCCGCTGATCGAAGCTCAACAATCCATCGTGAGACTCGCTTCGGAAAGTAGTCAAACAGCGACGGCTGCGCATACTCAGCGGCGTCAGCCCCTGGAAAACGAAACGTAGGCTGGAACCATTGTCCCCCCTCGAGGCTTCATGGAGATAAACCGTTTCCAACTTGCTCTGACGGGACCAGGGTCCCATCCTACGGGCTACCAACCTTCCATCCCAAACTGAACCTTCGTGACGTCCTTTCACTTTCGTTTTGAATCGCTACTCGTCCTCCAGCGTCAGCAGCGCAACGAGCTGATCCGCGAACTCACCGAAACTCACACCGCGATCAACGATACTCAGGAAAAGATCGATCACTTGCAACAACAGCGAGATGAACTCCGATCTGCCGCAGCTGGTCGGTTCGCGACCGATGTTCATATTTCTGTCGACCGCCTACGCCACGAGGCCCGCTACGATCGGCAACTTGCCGATGATCAAGACACGCTTGGATCGACTCGAAAACAACTCGAAGCTGAACTCGAACAACGACGGGAACGCCTGATTGAAGCCGAAGCGGAAGTCAAACGGCTCGAACGACTGCGTGAAAAACAGTCTGTGGCTTACAATCAACTGCAGCTACAGCGTGAGCAGGCCACCGCCGATGAGCGGACGATTGCGAGGATGATCCATTCGCGGCGCTGAGTATACTGGAGAAAAACGCCAACTTGGATTGCAATCACCATGAGCTCCCAACCGCCTTCTCGAACTCGGCGCTGGTTGTTGCTGCTCGGTGTGATCATCGTCGCCTCAGTCCCAGCGTACATCGAGTTCTTTTTACGCCGTCCGGTGGGTGAGGGTCCTGCCGGGCCGATGATCCCCGCAACCGATTTTGATCGCATTTGGACCGAGCGTCCAGTCGTGCTGTTGGGACTGGGCGACAGTGTCACACGAGGCTTGGGAGCCCAATCACAGAGCCACACCTATTTCGCGAGATTGCAACACAATCCCGTTGACGAATTTGCCGACATGCAAGGTAAGTGCTTGTCAGTGGTGCTGCCCAACCTAACGGCAGAAAACTTTGCAGTTTCCGGGTCGACTTCAATCGACCATCTGCAAACACTCCAAACTCAAGTCCCTACGTATCCCGACGACGTGTTTGGCCTGGTCGTCATGACCACGGGCGGCAACGACTTGATCCACTCCTATGGTCGCCGCCCACCTGCTGAAGGTGCCATGTACGGTGCCACGATCGAACAAGCAGGACCTTGGATAGAGAACTTCCGCGCGCGTCTACGGACAATTTTCGACGAGATACAGTCACGGTTTCCCGGCGGGTGCGTGATCTATGTGGGTGACATCTACGACCCGACCGATGGAGTCGGAGATGCGCCGAGCATCTTCCTACCCGACTGGCCCGATGGTCTGGCGATCCATGCGAAATACAATGCTGTGATTCGAGAGGTGGCCGCGCACCGTGATCATGTGCATGTCGTCGATCTCTATGAAACGTTCTTGGGTCACGGTTCACATTGCCGCCAATTCTGGCGAGCTCACTACGATGCTGCCGATCCGCACTATTGGTTCTACGATAATATCGAAGACCCGAATGATCGCGGCCACGACGCGATCCGCCGCGTGTTCCTGAAAAGGATCTTGAAAACCTGGGAACGACCGCCCGATGCTCTTAATCCGACACTTCGGGACGATCGAAAGCCTCACGAACAATGACGGTAGATCCATCGAGCAGGACCGACTCGCGGTGTGCGGCGATGAAGGTGCTGCATCAACAAGAGCGAGACGTCAGGTTTGCGATGCTTCCCATCGCGAACCCTCAAAGCCACGCGATCGGAACTAGCCCTTCTTGGCCTTCAGTCGAGTGATGTCGCCTTGGACACTGGCATATTGCTCACGCAGGCCAGTTAACGACTCGCGTTCTTTTTCCACAATCGCGGCCGGGGCTCGGCTGACGAAACTCTCGTTGTTGAGCTTATTCTCTTTCCCGGAAATCTGGCCGGTGATCTGGCCGAGCAGTTTCTCCAAGCGGCCGAGTTCCGCGTCAACGTCAATGAATTTTTCCAAATCCACATGCACATCAACGTCGACCTCGGGCAGCCCCAGGTGAGCATCGGTTTCGAACGGCTTGACATCGCTGCCGATCGCAACCACGTCAGCCGATGCCAAACCAGCAAAATACGCTTTCATGGGCTCGAGCAATTCACGCGATGAGTCGTCGCAGCGGATCGCAACAGGGACCGTTTCACTTGGTTTGATGTTCTGTGACGCGCGGATTTGACGAATCGCAGCGACGATTTTTTGAAACTCACTGAACTGTCGTTCGATCTGCACGTCGTGGTGGTCGGTGTGCGAGGTCGGCCACTCGCTCGTCATCACAAACCGACCCACTTCGACAGGCTCGGGGACCCCACGCCGCGGGGCGAGTTCGCCGAGGTATCCCCACACCGATTCCGTCACGAACGGCATGATCGGATGGAGCAACCGCAGCAGCTGATCGAGTCCATGTGCGATCACGTTCTGAGTCACGGTCTGCTGCTCAGGATCGCTCAATCGCGGCTTGGCAATCTCAACGTAGAAACTGCAGAACTCGTCCCAGGCAAAGTCGTAGAGAATGCGAGCGACTTCGCTGTACTGATAGCGATCGATGCCTTCGCTGACTTGCTGTGTCACACTGGCCAAGCGGCTGAGTAGCCAGCGGTCCTCGATCGGCAGTGACGTGATGTCGACACTTTGAGGCTGGAAGCCTTCCAGATTCATTAGCGTGAAGCGGGACGCATTCCAGAGTTTATTGACGAAGTTCCGGGCGGTCTCAAAACGCTCGCTGACCACGGCGCCCTTGGGCAACGCCTTGTCCTCGTCGGATTCGGCCCACTGGGTGGAGAATGGTTTGCCACAGGCCGGGCAGTCGAGTCGCGGGAGTTTCTGTGTCTTGCGAGTTTGATCGATCAGTTTCTCACAGGCAGGACACTCGTACTGCACGGGCATCCGCACGTCTTGGGTATCGCCGGCGATTCTGGCCAAGCCGAACCGCAACGCGTCCGGGCCGAACTTGTCGGTCACATCGTTGGGATCGATGCCGTTGCCCGCCGTTTTGGACATGGTCTTCCCAAAACTATCGAGAATTTTGGGATGGATGAAGACCTCGCTAAACGGCACCTGGCCCGTGTTGTTCAACCCCATCAATACCATCCGTGCCACCCACAGCGTGATGATGTCACGAGAGGTAATCAGGGTCGACGTAGGGTAAAACTTGGCGAGCTCGGCGGTCTCAGCGGGCCAGCCCAACGTGCTGTGGGGCCAGAGTGCGGACGAAAACCACGTGTCGAGCACGTCGGGATCTTGCACGAGGCCCAACGCTTGCACGTCGGACTCGACTGTCACATCTTCATCACGCACACAGACGAACACCGCCACGGTGTCCTCACTATCGGCGTCGATCCGGTGACTGATCTGATCGAGATGTTGCTGAGCGAGTTTTTCGAGCTGATCGCTGAGTTCGTTCGCCTCATGCTGCGACAGTCCGCCGGTCGACCAGATCGGAATTCGGTGCCCCCACCAAAGCTGGCGACTGACCGGCCAGTCGCGTTTTTCACTGAGCCAATCGAGATAGCCGCGACGGTACCGCTCCGGAAAAATTTGCACACGATCGTCGGACACCGCATCCATCGCTGACTGCGCAAGTTCGTTCATGGCGACAAACCACTGATCGGCCAGGTACGGTTCGATCGGCGTTTTGCTGCGGTCGCTGATCGGCAATTCAATCTCGCGATCTTCGACCTTGCCGAGCAAACCGAGTTCATCGAGGTCTGCCACGACCGCCTTCCGTGCCGCTGGAATGGTCAGTCCTTGGTACTTGCCGCCTTCGGCATTGATCGTACCGTCAGGGTTGAGCACATTGATCATGGGCAGCCCGCCACGCAGCCCCACCTCGTAGTCGTTCGGATCGTGCGCTGGCGTGATCTTCACGCAACCCGTCCCCAACTCGGGCTTGGCCCACTCGTCGGCCACGATGGGAATCTCCCGATCGAGCAATGGCAAACGGAGCGTCCGCCCAGCGGACGCCATGTCACGCAGCTGGATAAGCTGCGGCAACATCTGGGTGCGGCGTTTCTCCAACGCAACGATTTGTTTCTCGATCGCAGGTTTTTCCTTCGCGGTCGCCTCAGCCAGTTTCTCTTGCAGCCCTGCAGCAACTTGATCGAATGCTGCCGCTGGGTTGGGATGAACCGCCACCGCAGTGTCACCCAGCATCGTCTCGGGCCGGGTCGTGGCAATTTCCAGCGATTCTGGCTCACCCGGCTGGGGGTCGATCACCGGATACCGCAGATGATAGAAGTGCCCTTTCTTGGTCTCGTTAAAAACCTCATCATCGGAGACCGCCGTCTGTAAAAACGTATCCCAATTGACCAGTCGCTTACCGCGATAGATCCGCTGTTTCTCAAACAGATCAAAGAAGGTTGCCCGCACCGCAGCGGCGCAGACCGGATCGAGAGTGAATCGCAGACGTTCCCAATCGCAGCTACAACCCATCCGTTTGAGCTGATCGAGAATGCGGGTTTCGTACTGGTCCTTCCACTGCCAAATCCGCTCCACCAGCATTTCGCGACCGAGGTCGTGCCTCGTCTGATTCTCGATCTCCTTGAGGCGTTTCTCTACAACCGCTTGCGTCGCGATCCCCGCGTGGTCCGTCCCGGGCATCCACAGGGTCTCGAATCCCTGCATGCGTTTGCGCCGCACGACGATGTCCTGTAGTGTGTTGTTGAGTCCGTGGCCGAGGTGCAATGCGCCAGTCACGTTCGGCGGGGGAATTACGATGGAGAACGGCGGTTTGTCGCTGCTGGCGTCGGCGCGAGAACATCCAGCCGCCTCCCACTGCTGCAGGATTCCAGCGGCGGCCTCAGCGTGATCGAATCGAATTGGAATCATGGAAAGAAGGGGGTGTTCGGGGTTCAGAAAGAAGGTGAATGTCGCTCAGCTCTGATAGCAGAGCAACGATCGGTGATCCGGCGGAGTTCGCTCCACCAAACCACCTGCTCGATGGTTGTGAAGCGTCGGGGCGCCGATTGGGGTGGTGAGGTATTTGGAAACGTAGGACAGGCTTCCAGGCGTCATGGTCTTCGCTAATCTTTATGCAGTTTGTATTCGACGCTGTCGACGAGGGCCTGCCAGCTGGCTTCGATGATATTATCACTGACGCCGATGGTGCCCCATGTTTCCTTGCCATCGGTGCTCTCAATGTTCACACGAATCGAAGCGGCGGTGCCAGAAGCCGAATCCACCACGCGGACTTTGTAGTCAATCAGACTGATCTCACTCAGTTGTGGATAGGCACCCGTGAGCGCCTTGCGCAATCCCGCATCGAGTGCATTGACGGGGCCATGGCCCTCGGCAGCATCGAACCACAGCGTGTCGCCCACCTTCAGCTTGATAACCGCTTCGGCAAACGCCACATGATGCCCCACATCACGATCACCCGCCACGACGCGGTATTTTATTGTTTCAAAATGCGGATGGAACTTACCGCTGACCCGCTTGATTAGCAAATCGAATGACGCGGTGGCCGACTCAAATTGATAACCTTGGTTCTCTAGCCGCACGACTTCCGCCAGGATCTGGTTCATCAGCTCTTTGTCGTCGCCGAGATTGTGTTTGCCCGCAACGGCTTCGATATTGCTGCGGCCGGACAGTTCACTGACGAGAATTCGTCGTTCATTGCCGACGAGTTCCGGATCGATGTGTTCATAGGTCTTGGCGGCCTTGTTGATCGCGTGGACATGCATGCCGCCTTTATGGGCGAACGCACTCTGGCCCACGAACGGCTGGCCGCCACGCCACTGCAGGTTCGCGGTTTCGTACACAAACCGACTTAATTCTGTCAGCGAGGTCAACGCTCGGCCGCCTAGAACTTCATATCCTGACTTCTTCAATCCCAAATTGGCAATGATCGCGATGAGGTCAACGTTGCCGCAGCGTTCGCCAATGCCATTGATCGTGCCTTGGACCTGCAGGGCCCCCGCGTCGACGGCCGCGAGCGAGTTGGCCACCGCGAGTTCGCAATCGTTGTGGCAGTGAATTCCAAACTGGACGTCGTAGTCCGCGAGGGCTTCGCGAGCTGCCTGGGAAATTGCCGTGATCTCTTCCGGTAAGGTCCCCCCGTTGGTGTCGCACATCACCAACCAGTGCGCCCCCGCCGAGGCGGCGGCGCGGAGCGTCTCAAGGGCATATTGCGGATTGGCTTTGTATCCGTCAAAGAAATGTTCAGCGTCGTATAAGACGTCACGGTGGGCGGCCAAATACTCGACACTCTCGCCAATCATGGCGAGATTCTCGTCGAGTGTCGCCCCAAGCACTTCCGTGGCGTGATAATCCCAGGTTTTGCCTACCATCGTGCAGCAGGGGGTTTCGGCGGCGACGAGGGCCCGCATCCCCGGATCGTCAGCAGCTTTCATTCTCCGCCGTCTCGTCATCCCAAAGGCACATAGCTGCGTTTTACCGAGATCGAGATGCCTCGCCTGCTCAAAAAATGCGACGTCTTTCTCATTCGACAGCGGGTAGCCCCCCTCGACAAAATCAATCCCAATTTCAGCGAGCCGCTGGGCAATGTTGAGCTTATCCTGCAGGGAAAAACTCACTCCCTCTCCCTGCGATCCGTCGCGGAGTGTCGTGTCATAAATGGCAATGGGGGTGCGACTGGACGCAGCGGCAGCAGGCGACGGCGAGTTGTTTGTAGGCAAAGAAGTCATTTCGCGGGGTCGTCGGTCGGTGGAGTGGAGGAGGACTCGTTCAGGATCGCGGGTGTCTGGTAAGGATTTTCAGGGTCGATGTGGGCCGGTATGACTGGGTCAGCGACCGGCGGGTTCACAGCTAAAGGATTGCGAAGCAGCGCGGCGGATCGACGGCGTGCGTCTTCCACCCGCTCTTCTTCCGCTTTACGTCGTCGACGCCAAAGCCCGGCAATGACCACAAAAACACAACAGACCACTGACATCGATGCAACGAGCTGGAACGACAGCGAATTAATGTCACCGCCCCGCACCCAGGAAACCGCGAGCACGATTGTCCGGACCGTCGCGATCACCATTCCTACCAACGCCAATATCAACGCCGCAAACACGGAGTCTCCCCGACGATGGGGGTTCAATGCCACCACTCCAAAGAAGAGCAGTGGGATGCCGAACATCATCGGCAAAAACTGAGTATAACTCTTTTGGGTGGTTGCGCTGAGGGCCGCAATGGTCAATCCGAACAGCACCAGTCCGAAAACGATTCCGATTCTCGCCATCACGTTGAACTGGGGTACTCAGAACGATTGCTATGTGCAGGACATCATGCGAGCAGTGGCCGACGATGTACCCGCGTGGAATCGCATGTTGTAACCGAGGAACGGTGTTTCCTGTAGGGCAGAGCCGGATTCCGAGGATCGAAGGCATTTTGCCTAAACGGCATCGCCCGAGATGCGCGATGACGCAATCCATTTCCCAATCCGCTGTCGCCGCAATCGATACAGCTTAACCGACCGCTCCAATACCCCTAAGCAAACCTGAGTGTGGAGCCTGGTAAACCTTGCGGGGCGGATCATGCGTGATCAAGCGATCAGAAGCGGATGTCCGATGCTAACCCTTGTGCCGGTCACTCCGGCTGGCACATGGCTTCCGGTTGTTTCGGTCGGCTCGGTTCGGATGCGGGGATTGCATGAATTTTTATCGACTCATTACCCGTTCCCGCCTGACCAGATCGGTGACAGGGTTTGATCGCACACCTTCGCGAATGCGGTCTGTGCGTGCGATCGTCCTGTGCGGTGTCGCTGCCTTGGGTACGGTCACCTGGGCGGGGAGTACCCACGGCGTCGCAGCAGCGGATTTGCAATCCGAGTCCGCGTCGAGCCGCCGTCACTCCAACCGTGAGACTCCGACGGTCACGGCCATTCGCCGAGCATCTCCGTCTGTCGTAAACCTTCACGGCCACAAAACTGTTCATCAAACGGTGTCCTCGATCGGTGGCGTCACCCCGGATGTGGCCCGCCAGGTCAACGGGATGGGAACGGGCGTGGTGATCGACCCGCGTGGCTATGTGGTGACAAACTTCCACGTCGTCGAAGATGTCTTCGAGATTAATGTGACTCTACAGGATGGTTCAACGACCACCGCCGACCTGATCGTCTCGGATCCCGCTAGTGACTTGGCCCTGGTAAAGTTGCGCGGGCAAGGACCTTTCCAAACAATCCCACGCGGGCATAGTAGCGATCTGATGGTCGGGGAACCTGTGATCGCGATCGGAAATGCGTTCGGATATGTGCACACCAGCACGGTGGGCATCATCAGTGCGTTGCACCGCGATATCCCGGTCAACGAGACTCAAAGCTATCGCGACTTGATCCAAACCAGTGCCGGGATCAACCCGGGAAACTCAGGTGGCCCGTTGCTGAATATCGATGGCGAGATCATTGGCGTGAACGTTGCCGTGCGGGTTGGTGCTCAGCAAATCGCCTTTGCCATCCCAATCGACCAAGTACTCGACACCGTCACCGAGATGATCAATCGTCATAACGACCGACGCTTTGTCATCGGACTGCACGGTACGCTCGAACAGAATGGGGGAATTCGGATTGTGGAGTTGAGCAAGGGTGGAGCGGCCCAGCGTGGCGGTCTCCAACCGGGCGATCGCATCGTCAAGATCGACGAGGACACCATTGACACCGACCTGCAGTACGCCCTCGCGGTGCTCGACGCGGCTCCTGGCGAAAAGCTCCGCATGGAATTTCAGCGTGGCGATGAGACATACGAAACCTTCGTGGCCACCTTGCCAGCGACCTCAGCCTCAGGCGATCCGCTCGCGGACCTCGCATGGCAAGTCATCGGCGTCTCGGTTCGTCCCGCTGGCGACGCCTTCACACGGCGAATGAACATGCAACTGCAAACCAACTACCGCGGGGGGCTGATGATTACGGATGTCCGCACTGGATCGGCCGCCGATCAACAGGGACTTCGTAGCGGCGACGTGCTGCTGGGAATTCACTCCTGGCAAACGTCCAGTCTCGGCGATCTCGCCGAGATCCTCCAGCAACCGGAAATCCGCCAAGGCCCGAACGCGAAGTTCTATATCGTTCGCCGAGATCAAACACTCTACGGGCACATGCAATTGGCGGCTCAACCGCCCGCAACGCGCCGCTAGTCAAAGACCGGCACGTCATCGCTCATCGGTGATGGACTCCTCCTGGGACGGATGCCCTGACTCACTCGCACGCCCGCACGTGCATCACGAGCCAGCGCATCCGTCGACCCAGCCGGGACGGGTCCATCACCGATTTTTTTTGAGTCTGTCGCTAGCGAGCGGAGAGGCCGGAGGGGTCAAATCGACTGGGTTGCGACGTGTGATCGCGAAGTCCTGAAAGCACCCCAGGTACTTCGATGCTGGTGACATTCGCTATACTGCTGACATGCGATCACACCTCTTCCCTCGCGCCGGTAGCGCAGATCACTCCGCTACACCGTTCTTTGCCGTGCTCGGACCGCATCGATCGGGAACATCATGCGTCGCCATGGTATTGCATCACCTCGGAGTCCATATGGGCAACCGGCTTTCAGGTTATGAACCAACCGGTGGCGGCGAAGCGATCGGGTTGGCACAACTGTGCGAAGAGGCGATGCGGTTCCCCGCGACCGACCCCCATTGGCCAGATCAGCTGATCTCGCATAAGCTCCGGAGTTGGATCTTGCAGTGGCAGGCAGAAGCCAGTCGCCGGTGCACGGTGGCCGGTGGAAAGTATCCGCACCTCTGTCGATTCGCAAACCATTTGCATGAGGCCATCGGCGATTCACTTCGCATCATCGCAGTCGACCGTGATATCAATGCGTCAATCCGCAGTTTGAAGACCCGGTCTCATAAGCATCGAGGCCGATGGTTCGCTGCAACAGACACGGATTGTGAACGTGTCCAGACCAGCCTTATCGAGCACCGCGATCGATTCATCGAATTGCACCCCAATGTTCCGGTTTTCGCATCAATTTCGTGGACCTGACGGATAATCCCAAGCCCATTGTGGACAACCTGATCGAATTTCTTGGCATCGAACCAACCGACTGGGACGACTTTGGCAATGTCACCGGAAATGATTGGGGTGAAATCACCCAGCAACTTTCGCCTGATCCCGACAAGGTCTTGATCAGCGGCGTTTTACAAAGCAACGGACCGGCGGGGCGACAATCTACCTCGACCACCTATAGCAATAACAATCCTGTCAGTTCGTTGATGCCGGAAAGCACGACGGCATCATGGACCTGGGATGACACGTTCGACGTGATGACCTCGTCGACCGATGCAACCGGAAACAATTATCTCCAACAGGTGGATGCTGCGGGCCGGGTCACCCAGATGCAGTGGAAGCAAAATGCTTCCTTGGGACAAAACCCGACCCGTCCCCTGGATGTCAACGACGACTCCTACGTAGCAGCAATCGACGCCCTTCAGATTATCAACTACCTCAATACGAATGGCGAGACGCGCGCGCCTGTTGGCGGAAAGCGGCCAAATGGGTCAGAAAGCGGCCAAATGGGTCAAAAGCGGCCAAATGGGTCAGGCCTCTTTGTTTCAGCGTGCGGGCATGATACGATGTGGTACCGTCAAAACCGGAGTAATTCATGCCCAGACCACCTCGCGCGGATGAAGCTAACGGACTCTACCACGCACTGAATCGTGGGAATCTGAGGAATGATATCTTTCACAAAGATGCTGATTTTGCCGCATTTGAGAGAGTACTGCACGAAGCTTTGCAAATTTTCAAAGTTGAGCTTTTTTGCTACCAACTGATGCACAATCACTATCATCTTGTTCTGAGACCGCTCATCGATGGGGAGATGAGTCGATTCATGGGTTGGGTGGGCGGCACTCATACGATGCGGTATCACGCTCACTATCACACGAGCGGCCTGGGACATGTGTACCAGCAACGATACAAGAGCTTTCCGATCCAAGATGACGATCACTTCTTCATTGTTTGTCGATACGTCGAACGCAATGCACTGCGAGCTGGTTTGGTCACACACGCGGAGAACTGGCGATGGGGTTCATTATGGCGATGGCTGCAGAGTCCAGAACCCAACCCTCAATTACTTTCGGCATGGCCCATACCGAGACGTCCGCGGTGGGTTCAGCGAGTCAACGAACCTCTCGATCAGCACGAACTCGCAGCGGTGCAGTTGTCAGCCCAGCGCGGACGTCCGTTCGGAGAGGAAGGGTGGGTGGAAACGACAGCAAGAAGGCTCAATCTGGAATCCACCATGCGCCCCCGAGGAAGACAGAAAGTCCGAGTCGACCTGCCTGAGCGAATCAAAGAGGCCTGACCCATTTGGCTCGTTCTGAGCGAATCAAAGAGGCCTGACCCATTTGGCTCGTTTAAGTCGCTGCGAACATGCGTCGATCGCTCTCGCCCCTATGGCAGCGAGGAGTGGGTCGAAGAGATCGCTGAACGTCAGGGCTTGTGGCACACGCTACGTCCGGCAGGCCGTCCACGCAAGCGTCCCAGGCCAGAAAAGGACATCAAATGAACGATTCGACCCCCGTCCCGTTTTCTTCCCCGTCCGCATCCGTAAGGACTACGGCGGTGAGAACGTCAGCTGGCTTCGCCGCTTGGCCGTGACCTTGATCAAGCACAACGATACACTCAAGGCGAGCATCCGCCAAAAGCGGCTGCGAGCGGGGTACGACTTCGAGTTCCTGCTCGAGATTCTCAACTCTGTACCCGTCGCAGATTAAATGCGCTCACCCTGGTTCCCTCCCCAGGATTTTACGGCTAATTTGGTCGTTAGTGGAACGAAAATAACCGATTCAGTGGATCGTCCGATTTTTTCGACGGGACGTGAATTTATGTGCGACAATTGTGGTGGGCGTCTTGGTCACGTGTTCCGGGTTGAACATTTGATCGACAAAACCGCCCATCACTGCGTAAACAGCATTTCGACACGGTTGATCCGCACAGGCGAGACGTTTCCAGAGACAATAAACTCGGGCGATGTATCGCCTCAAATCCACCAGCATACATCGCATCCGCACCGTCGAGACTCACCTCGTGATCGTAAAAATCAAGCACATCGCCAAACGCGCTCTCGACCGAATTGCTGTCGCTACCGGGCGGAGACTGCCCTCTACCCAGGGGTTGTACATCGGTGCACGCGAGACGGTTGAAGCCGCCGAGCGGAACGGAGAAACGGTTTGCGACTATGTGGAAAAGTTGTGGGACATTGTCGGACTCACCGACAACATCCTAAATCAGTTGGAGCAGCGAGGCGTTTTTGCGGAGCCGATTGAAACAGTACTGGAAATCGGGGCTGGGACCGGAAGGTTCTTGGAAAAGACTTTGGAACGACACGAAATTTCTCGCTACGAGAGCTATGAACTCTCGAAAGACTGGGCGCAGTGGCTCGGCGGAAAATATCCGATCATTTCCCAGCCGTGTGATGGTAGCCGCTTAAATGCCACTCCTGACGGCAGCATTGATGTAGTCGTGGCCTATGGCGTATTCGTGTACTTGCCGTTCTTAACAACCTGTCGGTACCTCGACGAAGTCGCTCGTGTTTTGAAGCCTGGTGGGCGGTTTGCGTTTGACGCTTACTTTGAGAATTGTTTCGACGAAGAAACACTGGCGAAATGGGTTCACTCTGGCCATGATTATCCAGTCGTGTTGCCGCGAGACATGTTCGTCGATTTGCTGCAACAACGAGGTTTGGAACTGACATCGTATTTCCCTAACCCTTATGGGATTGGCAAAACCGAGTACATGGTGTGGATCAAACGATATGCGGCCAAGTCTACGCAAGCAAATTGACTGGGTGGTTTGACAACAACCACGACCGTAATTCGATCGGTAACACCTGATGATGGCGCAGGGCCACGACTTCTTGTCATCGGTCGACATCCTGAGCAACTGACTTGACCAATACCAACGCGACCTCAGAGAAGATAACGGGACGGGGGTTGAATCGACTCGTCCACCTCCCTATTCTGGGGACTAGTTCGCGAGCTGCTATCGAGTCATATCAATGCCACGTCAAAATCGAGATGACCGTGCCGGTCAAATCTATCATGCTCTGAATCGGGGTAATCAACGACAGGAAATTTTTCACAAGCCGGAAGACTTCCAGGCCTTCATTCGGGTGCTGGCCGAGGGACTTCAGAAATACTCCGTCGAACTGTTTAGTTTTACGTTGATGCCCAACCACTGGCATCTGGTTCTTCGCCCGGTCAAGGATGGGCAGATGGGACGATTGCTGCGATGGGTCACGGCGACTCACACCCTTCGCTACCGCGGTCATTACCATAGTCGCGGCGGCGGGCACCTCTATCAGGGCAGATTCAAGAGTTTTCCGATCGCCGACGATGAGCACTTCTACGTCGCTTGTCGCTATGTGGAGCGGAATCCCTTGCGTGCCAAGCTTGTCGATTCCGCAAAAGATTGGCAGCATGGATCGCTCCATCGGTGGAATCAGCCGAAGGAGCCCGATCCGGCAATTCTATCGCGATGGCCGATACCTCGACTTCGGGGCTGGAACAAGCGAGTCGATACGGCGTTAACTGCTGGAGAACTTAAGTCGCTGCGAACATGCGTCGATCGCTCTCGCCCCTATGGCAGCGAGGAGTGGGTCGAAGAGATCGCCGAACGTCAGGGCTTGTGGCACACGCTACGTCCGGCAGGCCGTCCACGCAAGCGTCCCCGGCCACAAAAGGACATCAAATGAACGATTCGACCCCCGTCCCGTTTTCTTCCCATGAAAAGGCGGTAAAGCTTCAAGGCAGGATCAACCGTCATTACACCGAGTGGTTAATCTTCGTTGATGACGCTCGCGTACCACCGACAAACAACCTTGCCGAGCGGGCGTTACGTCCGTTGGTGATCCTTCGCAAGATCACGTTTGGTCATCGTAGTGAAGCGGGAGCGGATCAGATGGCGAAACTAATGAGCGTCGCCGAGACTGCGCGGCGTCATGGACATCGGGCGAGCGACATCTACTTCGAGTTGCTGACACGTCCACCCGATGCAGCATTGAAGCGGCTCTACGCCAAACCGGTTGCTTAAGCGGAGGGATGCGTTGGCGTCAAACGATTTTGTTCAATGCTTATGCGGTCACCTTCCGCCGCACAACGCTGCACGACGGACTACTGCAAAAGCAATTCAACTTGATTGAATTGCTTTGGTTTGGATGCTGTGCGATCTCTACTTTTCCGAACCCGACTACCGCAACCGATTTCTCCTATGCGACGGAAGTCAGTTTGAATGATCCCATTGCAACAAACCATGGGATCTTCCAAATTTGAATGCTTGTGCGGTCATCTCGAAGATCACTGGTAAATGCGAAGCTAGATGGCCGGGGACTAAACTGTTACGCTGTCGGACCGTGCTCGTCAAACCGCACGATCATGAGTTTCATCGATAGATCGTTGCGGATCACGCGGACAAATGTCACCCATCTGAGCTGATGAAAGCGATTATTCTCGCGACGGGCGGAGCCTTCGGTCGACGATGATTCACTCGGGCAGAAGCTCTTCGATGGCGGCGATCGTGGCGGGGTCGGGCTTGAATGAGCCGGGGCGGTGGCCGAGGGCGATATCCAGCGGCGTCCAGCCATATTTGTTTTTGTGGTTCCAGTTTTCGGTTTTCGCACCGAGCTGGACGAGCAACCGTACCGTGTCGGGAAAACACCGATATGCGGCACCGTGCATCGCGGTCTCGTCATTCTTAGCGACGGCATTGATGTCGAGTCCACTGTCAACGAGCAACCGGATGGCTTGCTCAACTTCCTCCGGTGTCCCCTCATGCTCGCCGACATGATCGGTGCCGACACCCGCGGCGGCCATCAGGGCGGAGCAGCCGTCTGCATTCACAATCGTAGGATCGGCGCCGAGCTCCAAGAGCAGCTGCATATACGGTAGATCCACCGTTTGACTGGCCAGCAGAAACGGCGTGGCTCCGTTGGGATTAATTAGTCCCTTGGCGGCCCGACCGCGTCGGAGTTTGAGATTCACATCCGCCCCGGCGTCGACAATCTCACGCACGAACTCGAGGGCGGACAGATCACCGCTGCCGCGTGGTGGTGGGTCGCCCGCTGGGTTATCACCCTTGCCTGGACGACGGACCCAGCTGAGGGCATGCAGCGGCGTAAATCCGCTGGTCTGTTCATTGGGATCGGCTCCCCGCCGGACCAGTTCCATGGCGAGTTCGTAGTGGGCACTTTCGACGGCGAGCATCAACGGGCTCATCCCCTTGCGCGGGTTGCGTCCCGACGTTTGTTTGGGCTGCATCGTTTCACTGACCGAAGCACCCCGATCGAGCAGCTTCGTCACCGCCGCGGCATGCCCCTGACGTGCGGCAAAACAAAGCGGCGTGAACCCTGAAGGCAGAGAGCGGTGCAGGTCCGCACCGGCATCGAGCAATGTTTCGATGACGTCAGCATGCCCTTCAGCGGAGGCGAACATCAGTGCAGTTTGACCATTTCGCTGGGCGGCGTCCACGTCAGCATCATACTGAATCAGCATACTGCAGAGCTCGGCGCTGCCAGCGCGTGCCGCCATCATCAAAGGAGTGAACTTTCCCGGCAGTTGCTCATTGGCATCGGCGTGATGCCTCAGCAACTCGGCGGCAACTTCGACCGCGGAGCGTTGGCAGGCAATCGCAAGTGGGGTGATGTCATACAACGTCTTGGCATTGGGATCGGCACCGGCCTGCAACAGCCGGCGGGTCCACTCCTGGCTTTGGTGAAAGACTGCCCAATGCAGCGGCGTCATGCCATCCGGCTGGGTTTGCTCAGCGGGCCGAACGTCGTCACGGTCGGCTGAGAACAGTTCGCCAGCAAGGTCCCATTGCTGCCCCTCCATCGCGTCGACGAATCGGTGCGGTGATGCGGCCGAGCAACTCAGTCCCCACGTCAGTGACGTGGCAAGCAGGACCATCAAGTGCAGCAAATGGTTCATAGATCAGACATCAAAAAGAGCGTTAACGTGTCCGGTGCTATCGGCGAATTTCTCCAGCGGCACACCGACTTTGTTGAGCAAGGTTAAGTGCAAGTTCGACAGTGGTTCGGGATGCTCGTAGCGAATGTGACGGCCGCCCCGCATGTTACCCGCTGCGCCCCCGGCGACGAGGATGGGCAGGTTCTTATGATCGTGAGCGTCCGAGTCCCCCATGCCGCTGCCGTACAGATACAGCGAGTGATCCAGCAGCGTTCCATTGCCCTCGGGGATCGCGTCCATCTTCTGCAAAAACTCCGCAAACAGTGAGACATGAAACTGATTGATTTTGGCAATTTTGGCGAGCTTCTCGGGATTTCCACCGTGGTGGGTCACAGGATGATGCGGCTCGGGGACGCCAATCTCGGGATAGGTTCGCGTGCTGGCTTCCCGTGCCAATTGGAACGTGACGATCCGCGTGATATCGCCTTGGAAAGCGAGTAGTTGCAGATCGAACATCAACCTCGCGTGATCAGCGTAAGCGGCGGGAACGCCAACGGGGCGATCCAGGTCGGGCAGTGGGTTGTCCTGTGTCGTCTGCATCGCATGCTCGATACGACGTTCGACTTCACGGATGCTCTCCACATATTGTTCAATTTTGTTGCGATCACTCCCGCCCAGCCGCTGCTGCAACCGTTTGATCTCCAGCGTGACGCTATCGAGCAAACTCGCTCGCCTGTGCAATGCAGCGGCCCGCTGCGCGGGAGTGCCTCCATCACCAAAAAGCTGTTCGAAAACGATGCGTGGGTGTGCTTCGGATGGCAATGGAGTGGTCGGCGACGACCACGACAAATTGTTTTGATAGACGCATGCGTAGCCATTGTCACACTGCCCGACGGTAGACAGTAAATCCATGGCAAGTTCGAGGGAAGGCAATTGAGTCTGATTGCCGAAATGCTTGGCCGCGATTTGATCGGCAGTTGTGCCGAGATAGTAATCGCTGCTTTCGGTAAGCTTCGCTTGCGCGGCACTGAGGAACGCGGCATTGGACGTTGCATGAGAGCCTGGGTAGGCATTTTGCAGATCCATGCCGGTGATCACACACAGCTGATCTTGCACCGATTGCAGCGGCGAGAGACTCGATGGCAGCTCATCGAGCGATTCACCACCGGGCGTCCATTCCGCAGGATTGAATCCCATCGGCGTGTAGATGTAACCGATCCGGCGTAGATTCTCATCAGACGCGGGTGTCGCTTCCGCCGCCGTCAATGAGGGAATCATGGCGTCGAGTAACGGCAATGAGAGAGCTGTGCCGAGGCCGCGAAGCAATGTGCGACGAGGTAACGCATTCTTTGTAATGAACATCATTCTTAGTTTTCAACGTTGGCGGACGAACGGACGCTGCGATATTGAAACGGTTGGCTAGCGACGATGCCCTGGACAATCGACGAAAGACGGTAGTTCTTTTCTGCTGCACTGCGGACGATGCTTCGAATCGCCGCGGCATCGTGGTAGTCAACGACGCGTCCCAAAGCGAACGTCATCATCTTTTCACTCAAGCAGCTGACGAACATTTCGGGACGCGATAGCAGATTGGCCTCCAGATCAGCCACCCCATCGACGTTAGCTCCATCGGGCAGTGTGCCGGAGGCGTCGATCGGGCTCTCGCCTTCCTTTTCCCGGTATTGACCGAGGGCATCGTAGTGGTCGAGGGCAAAGCCGATGGGATCGATCAGATCATGGCAGGAGGCGCAAGCGTCGTTGGCCCGGTGGATGGCAAGTCGCTCACGCAATGTGGTCGCCACCAGCGTGGTTTTTTCTGTGAGTGCCGGAATGTCCGGCGGTGGCGGAGGTGGCGGGTTTCCGATGATGTTTTCCAGCACCCAATTTCCGCGTACCGTAGGTGAGGTTCGCGTGGCGTACGACGTCACGCTCAAAATACTGCCGTGTCGCAGCAACCCGCCGCGATGTGAGTCTGCAGGCAAGGAAACGGCACGAAACTCGTCACCGAGTACACCGGGGATGCTGTAGTGCCGAGCCAGTCGCTCGTTGAGGAACGTGAAGTCGCTATCGATCAAGTCCAGGACACTGGCGTCGCTGCGCAGTACATGCTCAAACAGCAACTCGGTCTCACGCCGCATCGCGAGCTTCAAGTTCTCGTCGTAGTCGGGGAATAAACGCAGATCGGGTGTAACGGCATCAAGATTGCGAAGATACAGCCACTGGGCGGCAAAGTGATTAACGAGACTGTGTGAGCGGTCGTCAGCTAGCATACGAGTGACTTGATTACGCAGGACCTCCGGATCACTCAGGGCGTCAGCAGCGGCGAGATCGAGCAATTCATCATCGGGCAAGCTGCTCCATAAGAACGCCGCCAGTCGCGAGGCCAATTCAAAGTCGCTGATACGAGCGATTGGTCCGCTCGCGTCGGAGTCGGCTATCTGCTCGACATGAAAAAGAAAATTCGGATTGACCAGGATCGCAGCGATCGCCCGCTCGATACCGAGCTCAAATGCAGGTTGCCAAGCATCCGTGGGTTCGCTGGCTAAGACATCTTCAAAAAAAGCCAGTGGCGTGGCGAGGTCTGCCGCCGTCACGTCGCGACGAAAGGCAACGCGAGCGAGACGCCCAAGAATCTGCTCGGCGGCGTCACGCTGATCCTCCTGGGACGACGATGCGGGCCATGCCGTGAAAATCAGCGAACGACTCGGCGTGTCGGCCGTACTGGCAATTTCTGCGGAAGATCCACCCTCATCAGCAAACGGGCCGACAATGGACACCTCTAGCAAGGCAGGTTGCTGTCGAGGGTGGCGATGGCGATTGTACGCCGCCTCGAACGGCTGACGTTTGATCTCGATGAGCGAATCGCCCTGGCTAACGAATGTCACCGCGATGTCGTGCGGCCCAGCAGTAATCGGAATTCGCACCTTCAGATTGGCGTCGATCAGCGTATCATCACGCCCGCGCGGCGGGGGTTTGATCGTCCAACGATGCTTCGGTTCGCGATCGACGAGCACATCGAGGTCATGTGGACGCGACAGCCCCTCGATCATTTCGTCACGGTCGCGAGTCAAACGCACGGCGATCTCGTAGACCCCTGATTCAGCAAATGTGTGCTCAATGTTGGTCCCGCCCCGTGTTCCCAAGGGCAGTCCCGCAACGTGGCTTTCTTGCGTTAGGTCAGCAGGCAATCGAACATTCAGTCCCATAGGTGTTTGGGTGGAGCGGGCCACTGCGATTCTGGCGATTTGCTCCGCAGCGGTCAGGTAGCGACTCATCAATGACGGCGATAGATCGCCTACCGTGATATTGTCAAACCCGCCGCTGGATTCGTCCTTGGGCAACCACGAGGTGATGTCCAATTCGATACCCAGTAAGTCGCGGACGCTGTTTTGATACTCGGTTCGAGTGAGACGTCGGAGAGAGTCAACCGGAGCAATGACGGGGGCTTGGGCGGCAACTCGGTCAAGCGTCTGAGCGAGGTTCGCCACGAGCTCGCGGTATTCCTGTTCGGTTGGTCGTTCGGCGTCCAGCGGCGGCATCTGACGCGAGGCAACCCGCCGCAACACCGCTTCCCACTCGGCCAATGGGTTGCGGGCACCGACACGGCTCAGTTCGTGATCGGCTGGCCATTGCACTTGCGAAAGTAAAGTCGTTTCCAAATCGAGATCGGAAACCGCATCGGCAGCGTTATGGCAGTCCATACAATACCGGTCCACGAACGCTTCCACGGGACGCGTCCCGTCGCCTGCGGTCAGCCGCTCGTCGGCGCAAACCAACCCCATCCAAACCGCTTGGGCGAGTGATGTCAGGATGATCCAGCGACAGACGAACGGCGTCATGTGAAACATGAAAATCCCAGTAGGTGAAATACAGCAGCATTACATGGCTGAGGCGGGCCCCCCAGTGTATCCTAAAAACTCCTGCTGGGGAAAGCGAATTTTGGTCGCGAAATACGAATGGCATGGAGCGTATCAGAGCTGATCGCTACGCTGCCGGGCTGCAATTTGCTACAATTCCAAGGGGGGCTGCTGGATTGGCCCGCGCACACGTCGGTTTCGTACTGACCGTGACTGTTTCTCCTCTTCTTTTCGCATCAAGGCGTTCCGGATGACACCGCCCGCGAGTTCGTCGCCCCCCTCCACGTCGACAATGGCCGCTGCTTCGACCCCACCGCGGAATGTGCGACTGACCACGGACGATCCCGAGTCATTACTGCCACGATTTGGACTTCATTCCTTTCGGCCAGGTCAACGCGGCGTCGTCGATGCATTGGCCTCGGGTGAAGATTGTTTGTGCGTGATGCCTACCGGGGGCGGCAAGAGCCTGTGTTATCAGTTACCCGCGTTGGCACGAGAAGGCACAACCATCGTTGTATCGCCGCTGATTGCACTGATGAAGGACCAGGTCGACACACTCGTCTCGCGCGGCATTCGGGCCAAGTTGATCAATAGTTCGTTGTCTCATGGCCAGCAAGAATCGGTGATGGAGTCGATGGCCAGGGGCGAGCTTGACATGATCTATGTCGCCCCCGAAAGACTCCGCAATGGTCGATTCCTGGAAGCAGTCGCGAAAGCTGATATTTCGTTGCTAGCGGTGGACGAGGCGCACTGCGTGAGCGAGTGGGGGCACGACTTTCGTCCCGACTACTCGCGACTGGGTGGATTCCGTGATCGCTATTTGGGCGGCGTGCAGACGATCGCGCTCACGGCGACGGCAACGCCAACGGTTCGCGATGACATCAGTGAGCTCTTAAAGCTGAAAGACCCGAGTATCTTCGTCACCGGGTTTGCACGTACCAATCTGAGGTTCGCAGTCGAGTCTTGTAATAACGACGCGGCCAAACGCGCGACCCTTGAGAAGTACCTGCGCGGCCGTGATGGCACGGGAATCATTTACGCCGCCACCCGTAAGCGTTGTGAAGAGATCGCCGAGTGGCTGCCCGAAAAAACGGGACGCAAGGTTGGCGTGTACCATGCGGGACTGCATCCTGACGAACGCCGCCGAGTCCAGGAAGCGTTCATGAAAGGCGATCTTTCTGTGATCGTGGCGACTAACGCCTTCGGGATGGGGATCGACAAGTCCGACATTCGGTTTGTCGTGCACTTCAACATGCCCGGTTCGCTCGAAGCCTACTATCAAGAGGCGGGCCGGGCCGGTCGCGATGGCAAAATGAGCGACTGCCTATTGCTGTTCGCGTATTTCGATCGACAGATCCAAGAATTCTTTATCGAAAACCGCTACCCCTCGCGGGCAACGGTCAAGAAAGTCTATGAGTTCCTCCTCTCACGCGATGAGGATCCGATTGAACTGACGCTCGACCAAGTCCGCGCCTCGATCGATGTCCGCGATGGCACCGAGGCGATCAGTACATCCGAAACCCTGCTGGCGCGGGCCGGTGTGCTCAAGCGACTCGATGCCGGTTCAAACCAAGCCGTCGTGCGAATCGATAGCGATGCGGCCACGATGCTCGACTTCCTGCCCCCGGAATCGAAAATCAAACGGCGTGTCATGGCGGCGGTTGAAAAAGTCATCGGCAAGCGACGCGGTGAAGACGTCTATGTTCGCCCCGACACGCTGGCCAAACTCGCCGACATGGATCGGACGAAATTGACAAATCAGTTGCGTGAACTGACGAAGCTGCGCGCGTTCGACTACGTACCTCCCTTTCGCGGACGAGCGGTCCACATCACCCGCCGCGACCTACCGTTCCATCAACTGAGCATTGACTTCGATGAACTCGATCGGCGTAAAGCGGCCGAGTATGAAAAGCTGGAGGCGGTAATCGCATTCGCCCGGGCAGCGTCGTGCCGCCAACGTGTCATCTTGGACTACTTTGGTGACCCGAACGCTGCTGACTGTTCCCATTGTGACCGCTGCGACCCGGTTGGCGGCAAATTGGTACGTGACGGGGACTGGAGCGGCAGCGTTCCAACCACCGAGGCGAACTCTCTGGACGCCGTATCCACCGCCATTGCCCATCCCGATATCGATGAGCGTCAATTGCTGACGGGAATTCGCGTGGTGCTGTCGGGCGTGGTACGCACCCACGGGAGACTCGGAAAAAACCTGATCGCACAAATGTTGGTGGGATCCAAAAACAAACGGGTGACGCAGATGCGGCTGGATCGGCTGAGCACGTACGGGATGCTCACTGGAATAACTCAGACAGACGTGGCCGACGTGTTGGACTCGTTGCTGGCCGCCGGGCTGCTCGAACAGAAAGAGGTGAGCGAGCGGCGCCCCACCGTGCACATGACCGATGCCGGCCGGCGGGTCATGAACTGCACCGATCCGCTGCCAGCAGCCTTGCAATTCAAACACCGGGTGGCCAAGAAACTCGCAAAGGTGTCGGCCTCGATCCAGTCGGGTGATGTCGAAGGTGACGAGGTGATTGTCGACCGGCAGGTCCGCCCGTCGGAAGCGAAGTCGGCTGAGCGACCGCGCAGTTCGTCGGCAGGTGAGACCGATCGTTCAGATCGGCCGAGCGGTCCGACAACGGTGGCGGACGCTGGCCGTTCGGACCGGCCGAGCGGTTCGGCCACCATGACGGACCCGCATGAAGAGCTGCTGCGAGAGCTCAGTGATCGGATTAAGAGATTTCGCCGCAAGCGAGCCGCCGCTCTCGGTTTGGCACCCCATCAAATTCTCTCAGGCTCCACCATCGAGCGACTCGCCGAAACTCGTCCTGCCAATGCCACGGAACTGGAGAATGTGCCAGGAATCAGCAGCGACTTCATCGACGCTTACGGACATGATCTATTGGATCTGATCACGACCACTCTGTCCCAACACGAGCTCGCGCAGCCAGCACAAAGTGATCGGCAGGCACCGGCCGAAAAAAAAACCACAGAAAAAGTACCCGCCGAGACAGCCCCTCATGCAAACTCTAGCTCCGTGGAGCAGGGTATGCCCCACGTCAACCAATCAATTCCCACAGACCAATCAATTCCCACAGACCAATCAATTCCCGCGGACCCAGAATCGTGGCGGACCGACTATTGGACATGGCGACTCTGTCGCGACGGATATACGATTGATCAGATCAGCGAGATCCGTGGAGTTAGCGTGGAGGGGTTGCTGGCACATCTCGTCGCTGCGGCGCGGGCCGGTCATTGCGTGGACGCGAACTGGGGTGGTTCTCCCGAGCGTGTTGCGAAGCTGAGCCGCGCGATAGGCTAAATTATAAGGTTTCGATGGTGCGAATTATCTACAAACTGCTCCTGGCAACCCTCTTGCCCGCGGTATTGATTTGGACCGTAGGAAATTATGCCGCCAGCGTGGGGCAACAGAGTTTACGCGCCGCGATCGAGAAAACTTCGTTAACTCGCGCCAGCGCGGTGATCGACGAAATCGATCGCGTGGTCCAAACACGTGTGGCTCAGAGCGAAGCTTACGATCGCAGTGAAGTCGTCCAACAAACGCTTGCTAACTCCAACCAGGAGTTCAGTGAGTTCGATGATGTCGAGTCTGTCATCGACGAGCGGGAGCGTCAGTGGCGGCAAACCCCGGCCGACGAAACAATTCCGTTAATGACTTCGTTGACCAACAACCGCTTGTCACGGGATCTCCGTAGCCTGGTGGGCAAGCTCAACGAGAGCGGCGACTACGACGTTTTTGGTGAAGTGTTTTTCACCAATCGCTACGGTGCCAACGCCGCCCAGACCGGGCGAACGTCGGACTATCGTCAAAATGATGAGTCCTGGTGGACCGATGCGGTCGCCCATGGCGTCGACATCAGCGATATTATTTTTGACGATAGTGCTGGCATCTACTCCATCGACATTTCCCTGCGTGTCGACGACAGCAAAGGTGAGCTGTTGGGGGTCATGAAGGCTATTCTGAACATCCGCGAAGTGTTCAGTGTGATCGATCGGCGAGCGGATCAATCCGGGTCCGGAGAACGGTTGCTACTGCTTGACCGGGAGGGCAACATTATCCACATCAGCAACCACTCGATGACCATGAAAGGCGACAATGTACGATACCTCAATCAGGAGCAGTTAGACGCCGCGTCGCCTTACGCAACGATCTATTTCCCTCACCCCGATACGGGTGAGAATTATCTTGTGGCGATAGCCAAGAGCAAAGGCTACGGTGACTTCGCAGGGTTAGGGTGGGTACTCATCAACGAGACTCAAGAGTCACTGGCGTTTGCTCCTGTCACCGAACTACGGTCACGCCTGTTGTGGTTTTCGCTGATCGCAACGCTGATGGCCATGATTATCGGTGGTTTGATTGCATGGTCACTCTCCCATCGGATCAGTCATTTGACGCGTGCCACGATGGCATTGGCAGGCGGTAACCTAGCGACTCGCGTGGTGGACCGAGGCCATGACGAGATCACGAAACTGGCCAAGCACTTCAACTTGATGAGTAAGCGACTGCAGCAGTCTCAGGCCGAATTGGTCGCTGCCCGAGATGAAGCCCGTGAAGCCAACGCGGCCAAGAGTGCATTTTTGGCCAACATGAGTCATGAAATTCGCACCCCCATGAATGGGATTATCGGAATGAGCGAGTTGCTCGCCGATACTTCATTGGCACCGGAACAGCGTGAGTATCTCGGCATGGTTCGTGGATCCGCGGACTCATTGCTACGTCTGATCAATGACATTCTCGATTTTTCGAAAATCGAAGCCGGTAAAATGGAGCTTGAGATCATCCCGTTCGACTTGCGGGACTGCGTCGAAACGACGGCTCGCTCGCTCAGTCTACGCGCCGCTGACCAAGGCCTCGAAATGGCATGCCGGGTCGCCCCAGCGATTCCGTATCGCTTGCTCGGCGATCCGGGACGACTGCGACAAATCATTATCAACCTGTGCGGTAACGCGATGAAGTTTACCGAAGAGGGCGAAGTGGTGGTCGCGGTTGAGATGGACGATCAGACCGAACAACATGTGATGCTGCATTTCTCCGTCCGCGATACCGGTATCGGGATTCCGCCGGACAAGCTGTCAAAGGTTTTCGATTCGTTCTCCCAAGTCGATGCCTCCACAACACGAAAGTATGGCGGAACGGGTTTGGGCCTCGCCATCTCGAACCAACTCGTCGAGCTGATGGGTGGGAAAATCTGGGTCGAAAGCGAGCTGGGCGTGGGCACCACATTTCATTTCCAAGTGCAACTCGGCAAGTGCGACACGTTACCGCCACCACCACCTGACGAACTCAGCCGGTGGGCAGGAACGTCGATCCTCGTGGTCGACGATCATCCCACCAACCAACGAATCTTTCGCGAATTGCTGAAGGCGTGGAAGTTGAAACCGGTCTGTGTCGATGACGGCTACCAGGCGATCGCCGAACTGGGACGGGCCAAGGATATGGGAACGCCGTACCCGATGATGTTGCTCGACTGCATGATGCCGGGATTGGACGGTTTCGGTGTGGCTGAGCAATTACAGGCCGATCCGAGCTTTGCCGATACCAAAGTCATCATGGTGTCATCGGCAGCAGACAGTAGCGATACCAAGCGTTGTCGCAAACTAGGTATTTCCCGATACTTGATTAAGCCGGTCGTGCAATCCGAATTGCTCGAGACGATCCTGCAGGAGCTGAGTGATGCGCCACCTGAACACGAGGTCGGCGAGACGCCGGCGATCGCTCCGACCGGTGACGAACTCCACGTTCTGTTAGTGGAAGACAACGTCATCAACCAACGTGTGGCTTCCGGATTGCTCACCCGGATGGGACACCGTGTCGAAATCGCAGAGAACGGAAAACTGGCCATCGAAGCTTGGCAGAGAGGCCGTTTCGACTTGATTCTAATGGACTGGCAGATGCCGGTGATGGATGGCACCGAGGCGGCCAAAGTCATCCGCCAACAAGAAGCATCCACGGGTGGACATATTCCTATTATCGCGATGACGGCCGCTGCGATGAAGGGCGACCGTGAAAGTTGCCTTGAGGCGGGGATGGATGGGTATATTAGCAAGCCCATTGACCCCAAAATATTGACGGCAACGCTGGCGAAGATTAAAGGTTCAGCAGATCAGGTCGAGAAACCATCGCCCACGGCGGTGGCCCCGCAACCAGTTTCAGATGCGGCCGAGAGCTGCCCGGCCGATTCGTCCATCAACATCGAAGCAGCTCGTGAACAGATGGGCGGCTGCACTGACGCCGTGTTGTCCGAATTAGCCAAGGTGCTGGCATCGGAATGCGAGACGCGGACCGGTGAGATTCGCGCCGCCGTTGACGCGGACGATATTGACGCGGCGGGCCGATCCGCCCATGCACTGAAAGGAGCCGCGAGTCTGTTCGACGTGACGTCGATTATCGAGCCACTGAAGATCATCGAACAGGCCGCACGCGAAAACAATCTTGCCAACGCACGCGATCAGCTCACCGAGCTGGAAACTGCTGCCGAACTCGCGACCAAAGAGTTGCAAGTATTTGCAGACCGTGTGGATGGTGAGTGAATCGGACCGCTGCTCGGAACAATGGCTGCGGCAATGTCGACGAGTCCAGGTTCAGAACCCGTCACTAATACCACCGACGACGCCCACGCCAGCGCCTGTGAAGATCAAGCGTCCGCTCTCCCGAATGAGGAACCGAGCGGCTTCCTCTCGGAACGTTTCGGCAGTTTGCAGCCGCACGATGGGGTGGTCGATCCGACCGAGAATCCGAACCACCAGGGTACGATCTCGAAGCAATTCTGATACATCTAGAATCACCGAACTGGGCAGCAACGTACGCAGCAGATACCGCTGAGCCAACCGCTGCAAGTCGAATGCAAGATCGCGGTAGTCGCCCGTTGCGATCAGCGCCTCGATGTCCATGCGCTGGCTCCGCAGGAAAATCTGCCCATCAGCTCGGATCAACGCCGCATCAGATCCCAACCAAAACTCGTCCATTGTGAGCACGCCGTTGCCGATCACACCGTGCGCCTCACCCACGTCAAATTTTTCAGTTGCCAACGATACTGGTCCGAGCCATTGCCCGACACCGACCAGCCCGGGGACCGCACCACCGCGAGTCTCACCCAAGCGGAATCGGAACCGCCCCGCGAGATCGTCGATACCACGCACCGATTTGCCGCCGAGAGTCATCTCTCCCGTGATTTCTCCTGTGGCGAGACTGGTGGCTTGGCCGAGCTGGTCGCTTAAGCGAAAAAAGTCGACACGTCGTGTCTTCCAACGACTCGACAAGTCCACCCCACGAGTACCTCGATGTGAGGACGAGACAGATAACTCCCCTTCAAGCGACCCCCCGCCCACACTCGCCACAATGGTCGGCAATCGCAGTTTCCAGCGTTGGGTCATAGCATCGGCATCGACAAGAATTCCGCTGTGCGCGGTACCCAATGCGACGTTTGCAAGTACGAGTTGTCGACCGACAACATTGCCACGAACTCGTATCGCGTAATTGGTGCCACTCAGTCGAATCGTGCCAGACCCTTTTCCATCAACCTGTTCGCTGACCATCGGCACAAAAAACAATCCCCGACGTAAATCAATTCGGTCGACTCGGGCGGTCATATCTGTACGCAGCTGAAATGCACCATTCTGCCGATCCAATTCCACTCGCCCGTTGGCTCGTGCCGTCCCGCCAGCATAGTCGCCCACAAGCGAGTCGATCGTCAATATGCGACCATCGAAAACGCTGCTTGCCGACGTCTGCCTGGAAACAAGCATATCCCGATATCGCAGATCGGTGACCCTGAGCTCGAGCTGCGTTTGAGCTCCGTCACTGCCAAGACTAGGGGTAGTCGTGCCATTGATTGCGCCGGAGATCTTCCCACTGATGTCGGACCGGTCCGTGCCAGCAAAAAACATCACTGATCTAATCGAGAGATCACTGAGTTGTATTTCGTATTTGCGCAAGCGTCTGAGCACGTCGGACCATCGATCCTCCGCCGTCGCCTCCGCCACCATATTAACCCGCATGGTACCATCGAGTATTTCACCTTCGCCGCGCAGATCAATCTCACCCGCCTGAGCAGATAGCGCGAGATGAAACTGGCCCAATTCCTCGTCACCTAACCGCATGTCGGCAACGTTCAGCTCAGCGGTTCCCAGGTGTGCTGCTGGCTGGGCTAGTGACGCCATTGGCACCTGCCACTTAACTTCACCTGAGATGGAGGCATTGAAATCGGGAGCCGTCGTCATGGCAACCGGTATTCGAATCGTCGGGCGGAGCTGCGAGAAGTGCACATCGGCTAGCAGCATGTCTGCCCCGTCAGAGGGTATCGTCGCCGAACCTTGCAGCCGACCGCCAAACATCTGCGCATCCAGCGAGTCGATCTGTACCGCGTTGGGCTGGATCCGATAGTCACAGCTGAGCTCACGAATTTTAACTGTGTTTGGAAGCGTCGCAACGGAGCGTCGAGGTCGAATCCGCAGACTGCTCGGTGTCAGCTGAATATCATGCTCCAACACCCCGAGGTCGACGCCAGCGACTCGTAGTCCTGGCGATGCCACAGCGGCGTGAATATCCCACTGACTCTCCTGAAGCGATTTGGAAAATCGCCCGCTGCCGGTGCTCTGAAAATCGAGCTTGCCTTGCACCCATGTAAACCCATCGCTGGGAGACGTGTCACCGCTGGCCGATTGCAGCAACGCGGCAACGCTCTGCGTGGGAATATCATCGCCTTGAACGTTGAAGTGAAACGGTCCGCTGCCGTCCAACGGCAGCGTCGCATTCCCCTCCAGGCGAATCGATTCGGCTGCGGACTCGCCGGCGGTGAGATCGAGCCGTCCCAAATTCAGGATACGCGTTCGAATTGAAATATCGTTGATATTCAGCGACGCAGGCGGCAGACCTCGGAGCGCCAATGCGTCGCCCGCGACGTCTCCACTCAACCGGTAGGTTTCGATTTGCGAGATTGAATCGAGTGGCACGGCGAACTGAACATTGCCCGATACCTTGCCGCCTTGAACGAGGGTGTTGGTGGAACTTGCACCGACTTTCATCACCAAGTCCATGATCGGCCTCAGGGCGATGTCTTCGATGTTCAGACTCGCCGTCAGATCACCACGGGGCACGAGCGCAGCGGTTGCAGAGCCTTCGATCACACCGGGCGTACCAACCTGAGCTGTGATGAGATTCGCACGCAATCTGTTCAATGCGACCTGGCCGTCACGATAAGTCACGCGTGCCGCTAAATTGTCAAATTGA
The DNA here is from genome assembly GCF_007860105.1 of Allorhodopirellula heiligendammensis. Classification (NCBI taxonomy): domain Bacteria; kingdom Pseudomonadati; phylum Planctomycetota; class Planctomycetia; order Pirellulales; family Pirellulaceae; genus Allorhodopirellula; species Allorhodopirellula heiligendammensis. The sequence continues at coordinate 1,698,928 of NZ_SJPU01000002.1, read as the reverse complement.
AGGTTGTCAACTCGCAGCGAGGGACTGGTCAGCGTGCCATCGAACCGATACGCAGCGGCATCGGTGAGCGATGTCCAGGGCACACCGACCTCAAACCGCACCGATACCTTCCCCTCCAACGGCAACCCCAGGCGGATGCCGATGCGGGACAATCGAGCCGCAAGTTTGGCCACATCAATGCCGTCAAAGGTCCACTGGGTCGACCAAAATCGCGGTTTCGTCGCCGGTGTTGCGGGGGCGGAAGCCGCCACTGGTGCCGCAGTTGCAGCCGGAGCGACTTGTGCCACACAGCGGATGGCGAGGAGTGGGCTGCAATACAAGCACAATACAATAATCGCGGAACGCATCATGTGCGGTACCTCGTTAAAAAAACGGCAAATCCACCGACCAATACCTGTCAACCTACTTATCCGTCGTCCTAATTTCTCGTCGGCTACTTTCACCATAGCCTGCGACGATGCTCGGCGGATAGCGGAAAAGAAAGAGCGGCTGTTCACCACCCATTCTGGTCTTTCGACAAAATGTCAAGTTTTGTTAAAGCCGGGTAATCCAAGCGAATACGAAGATGTTTCGTGCCGCTCGAGCCCACTCGATTGATCGATCGGAAACATCCCTATGATGTTGAAATCCCAGAACGCGAACCGCCCGCTCCTGACCGCCGCTGCCCGCCTCCCGTTCGGAAAGACGTGCGGTTTTGTTGTGGGGTGCGCGTCGGTGCTGATGATCGCATCGGGATGTCGACAAGCCGGTGCGCCAACGGGGACGGCGGGGATGGCTCCGATCAGCGGCATGCCCGGCCAAGCCCCCATGACGGGCCCGACACTGCCCGCGCTAGGCCCCTTTGGTGCCTCCGCCCGCGTACCGCCGCCAGCCACCGGGTCGTACGGAAATCCCAATGGCCAGGCCCTGGGAGGGACCAATGCCATGCCCGCCAATTACGCACCGCCCAATATTGCCCCGATGGCGTACAACGACTCTGCGGGTGGCAATAACGTCGCGGCAGCAGGCGGTTTCGCCGCTCCCCCAAACAACGCCGCGGCCGCAAATGCTGCGGGTTCACCATGGCAGGAAACCAGTGCCTATCCCACAGCGCCCTACAATCCAAACATGGATCTGTCTCGCGATCCGGTGAGCAGCGTCCGCAGCGGTGGTATGCCCATCAACGATCTGACCGGAGCGCCGCCGCCGCCAGGATACTCCGCGCCGGTGGGCTATACGCCTCCCGCCGGAGCGACCAACGTGCAGGCCGCCCCTGCGCCAGGTTACATGCCCCAACCCAGCTATCCGCAACAGCAGGCAAACAGCTCGCCGCAACCGGGACAATATCCTGCCACCTCCTTAGTGCCATTGCCGAGCACGGATACAGGCGGATGGGCGCCACTTAACCCCAGCCCACCAGCACCTCCCATGAATCCAGCCACCCCCTCCGCTCCCACATCGGGTGGAGGCTACGTCGATGCTTCGCCTGCAGCCAACCAACCATCCATGTCCACCGCGAATCGACCGGTGCAGTGGCAGGCTCCACGCTAGTAGCCTCTCAAAACAGCACCTTCGGACGGCGTTCGCGTTGCTCCACTGCCTGCCAATTTCGGCGTCAGGTTGGGTGAATGTAACCAAACCGGGACGCCGGCACTCACGCGCTCACAGGCTGTCGACCGCACTGTCGCTGCTCGCGTCATCCGTATCACTGTCGGCTTCACCGGAGTCTTCAGGTTCTTCCAATCGAACGAGCACATAGTTCTCGACGCGGTCTTTTCCGAAATGAACCAGCAGCGGAGCTTCGTCCTGAGTCAAGTTGTACAGGCCCGTTTCGGCAACCACTTCATCGGTCGATCCTAGCCGCATTGCTACGCGCTGCGTGTCTTTGTCGACGCGTCCTTGAATCGCATCAGCTTGATCGGTTTCGCGATTATAGACGGTTCCCGAAATGATCCCGGATTTATCGACCGCGAGTTGCACGATGCGCGATGGCTCGACATCGTCCTCACCAGTCGACAGAGCAAAGGTGCCCAGTGGCATCCAGTCATCGCTCTCCGCTGCATCCTGCTGCCCCGCGTCTGGCGCAACCTCGGTCGCCGGCGGAGTGACAGTCGCTAGGGCCGCGGCGCTCTCCGCAAACTCGTCAGCGGTCGCGACTTGTTCGCCATTGATATACACATTGTTGTTTTCATAGGTCACGTTCCCGCCCGAGCCATAATCGTAGTAGATCGGTTGCGACCACACCGTCGCGGGCGCCGACCAGGTAAACCACCCCATCGTCGCGGCCCATGTCGGACGGCGCCACCAGTAGTTCCACGGGTAGCGATTGAAGCTATGGTAATAGTGATATGGGCACAGGCCGCCCGGATGACTGTACCACCAGTTGCCCGCAAACCAGTTGTTGTGATGGTGATAGCCATTCCAGCGGAACCGCACGTCGTTGCCCCATGAATGCCAGTGATTGAGACGGTTTGGCTGTGCCGCAGCCCAGCCATGCAATCCACCGATTTGGTTACCCCATCGCCCCTGGATCCGATTGACCGAAGTTCGATTAATATTGCTCCAGGATGGCCGGTTGTTGATGACCGTGTTGCCCACATTCAAATCGCCGATATTGATAGGTCGGTTATCGGGCCGATTGACGATCGGTCGGTCATTACCCGGTCGATTGTTGCCAGGTCGGTCAATTCCGGGTCGGTTGTTACCCGGTCGATTGTTGCCGGGTCGGTCGATTCCAGGCCGATTGTTGCCGGGGCGATCGTTGCCCGGTCGGTCGTTGCCCGGTCGGTCGATTCCAGGCCGGTTATTCCCTGGCAGACGATCGCCCGGTCGGTCATTTCCAGGTCGGTTGGGGCGATTGGCATTATCAGGATTGTTGGGAAGTCGGCCTGGCAGCGGCGTTGGACGAACACCGCCGCCGATGCCGAGAAAGTCACCGAGATCACCCGCCGAGGGTCGCTCATGGTTACCGCCAGGAAAGCGGTCGGAACCGCCGCCGCCCAGATTGGGAAGACTGGGGCGATTCGGCCGATTGCCGGGCAAACCAGGTCTGGTGCCTGGCAGCGTTGTCGGTAGGTTTGGTTTGTTGCCTGGAAGTGTGGTGGGTAAGTTCGGTTTTGTCCCTGGGAGGGTCGTCGGCAAATTTGGCCTATTGCCCGGCAGTGTGGTGGGCAAGTTCGGTTTCTGACCGGGCAGCGTCGTGGGGCGTTGCCCCGGACGTGTCGAAGGCTTGAGCCCGCCTGAGATCGAACCACCCAAATTTGGACGATCTAACTGGGGACCTCCTGGTCGGCTGATATTCGGCCGACCCGTGCTGGGCCTGTTGACACTTGGGCGACTAACGCTGGGACGACTGACGCTGGGGCGGTCAACACTTGACGGCTGACACTAGGGCCGCTAACACTAGGACGGCTGACACTAGGGCGGCTAACGCTGGGACGGCTGACGCTAGGGCGACTTGGAGTTGGGCGGCTGACGCTGGGCCGACTAACGCTGGGACGATGAGCCGCCGACGCTCGCGCTCCGCCACCGCTCATATTCGGCATACTGGCGTGTCGCGCCCCCCCGCCGCCCGGGCGGGCGCCTCCGCCTCCGCCTCCGCCTTTAAACCCTCGGGCAGCGACGTCGTTGGCGCTGACCGATGACCACGCGATGGCCATCGCCACGATAAAATACCAATTGCTGTGTCGCATCGATTGATCCTCTGGGTCAGTTTTGAACGCGTAGGCTTTTCGGGAAGGGTTCGCCGAGAGACGTCTGCATGGTTAGTTGCTGACCGCTGGCATGCGTCGCACGGTCACCGGTTCGGTCGGCAGCTGGGGTTGCCCGTCAATTTCTCGCCCCATCAATTTAATCGTGAACTCATCATCATTCTCGCGGTGGATCACATAGGTCCCTGAGGCTATGCGACCATCGGCGAGCGTCTGCACGGTGCGGAGCAGCCTGTCGCCGCCATTTTGGGCCCAGGTGGCATGGCCGTGTGACCCGTCGCTGTTAAAGGTCCATGATTGAATCTCTCTTGCCCGCGCGTCCCACCCAATGATCTGAGTAGATTGGGCGGCCTCACTCGTGCACGAACGGAGGAGGAACGCACCGCCGACTGCTGGGTGCACGTGAGTATGGACGGGGTCCTCCTCGGTCGCGTCCTGCCAATCGCCGATCAACCAATCTAGCGGCGCGAGAGCCGCGGCGCTCGACAATGGCTGGGGCACGGGCATTTCTTCCATAGAATCAATTTGCCAACCGTCGTCATTTTTCACGACGATCGCCGAAAATCGATTCAGCGAGGGATCCTGATCGCTAATCGACACGCCGACCTCGCCCGTGATACTCGCAACCTCTCCCGTAATCATCCGTACCGACGCGATACTTCCAAAGAGTTTAATGTCATCGGGCTCAGAAAAAACGACTTCAATATCCGCCATGATTTGATCGCGGCCGGTGGTCGTTTGCATCAATTCGTGATCGACGTGGGAGGCATCTTCGGCCCACATCGTGGCAAGTTTGTCGGCGTCTTTCGCATTGAATGCGGCGACATACTCCTTGATCACATCACGTACGCTTGAGTCCTCTTCGGCCGCCTGGGTCGGTGTGCACATTCCCAACAACATTGTTGCGGCGACCCAGTGCCGTACCATTCGAAATCGCATTACAAAACCCTTTGCAGAAACACAAGCCAATTCTCAGAGCAAATATCGTAACCAACTCTGGGCCCGAATCAAAAACATTCTCAGAAATCCCGCAGCCTCGATTTGAGCAATCACCCGCGTCGCCATGGCCCAGGGGACTTTCCGGCACCTGGCTGCCAATTCCGATTTCCCATGCCTCCCGATTGGACAAATCGACGTTCACCTGGCGAATTTGCATCATGCCTCGCAGAGAGTCAGGATAGTCGAAATCTGGAATGTAGATGGCGCGACGAGCTACCTTTTCGATTAGATTAGTCGCATTGGCGTCTGCCGCACTGCGGTGTGGTAGAGCCTGCTCAATCACCGGAATTCTCACCCTGACATCATCCGCCCTTGAAGTTGGCCCTGCTCATGAAATCGATTCAAACCTGCGTTCTCTCGCTATCGCTGGCGGTCGCGACCCTCACCGGTCTGCCCGCCTGGGCCCAGGAACGGAAACTAGCCACGCTGCTCGAACGCTCACCGGCCCCGGCCAATGCGGTGCTGTACGTCAACGTTCCCGCTTTGAACCAACTCACTAAGGACGCCGATCTGTCCACGCGCGTGACGGACAACATTGAAGAACTTTGGATGATCTCCGACCTCGATTTCGTTAGTTTGCACCCTCGTTGGGAGGCGGGCTATGCGATGATCAAATCGCCCACGGATGCCACGAAACTTGCGTCGACCGTTTCCGGCTACATCGATACGATCGTGGGGCACGACGTCGTCTGGTCGCCCCGGCAGACCTATTTTGTTCCCATGAAAGATAACCGCCTGGGATTCTTGCGACCGGCCGACCGTTCGTTGCTAGGTCGTTGGATCACCCCAACGGGCACGCTCAATGCTTCCAGTTACTTGGCCACCGTATCGGCCCAACCGGAGTCATATCTTTCGATGATGCTCGCCGCTGAACTGAGCAATATCGTGTCCGCTGTGCCCCTCGAAGCAAAACTTGAAAAGTTTGATTCGCTCCAAGCGCAGCAGCCCAAGACGGTTGCCGGTATCCTCGCCAGCGTGCGGGGCGTTAGCGTGATCATTGGCCGCGAAAGCCTATCGCAGTGCATCCTTGCTGTCGATTTTGAACGGTCCCCGGCCAGCCTCAAGCCGATCGCCGGTGATTTGCTCGCCGAGATTCTCGAACGCAGCGGTACCGCCGCCCCCGAAGTCCTGACATGGGAAGCGACTGTCAAAGGCAATCGACTATCTTTCCAAGGCCCCATCTCCGAAGCCTCGCTAACCGGTCTCCTGAATATCTTTAGCCTGCTCGGTGCAGCCGACAACGTCTCGGAGAAACTCATCACCCTCAGCGATTCTCCCGGAAGTGAAGCCGACCGGGTCGCCTACACGACGAAACACTACTTCGACAACGTTAACAAACGGATCGAACAGGTTCGCAAACATAAATCCAAAACCACCGGCGGCATGGCAAAATGGAACGACCAACAAGCCCGCCAACTCGACGAGATGGGAACACTCAATGTCGATCCTGTGATGGTGCAGTTCGGCAGCGACGTCGCCAACCTGCTGCGAGGGAATGCCCTGTCGGTACGGCAGACCAACATCCAAGCTGGCCAGATCAAGGCGAACGAGTCCCTCCAAAGTGGCACCTCCTACAATGTCGGCGGCTACAGCGGTGGCTTCTATGGCGGCGGCGTAGGATACTCCAGCAGTGGATACTACAATCCTAATTCGACATCAGACTATCAAGCCATCACAGATGCGAACGCACGTGGTAATAACTACGCCAGCTACAAAAATGTGCTTTCCCAGATCGACAAAATGACGGCGGATATCCGTCGAGCCATGACTGAGAAGTACCAGATCCAGTTCTAGTATTCTGTCATCGCGACTAATCGGAGTTCCCCGCGTCGATCAGCTCGACGCATAGGCGGTTCGCGTTAGGCCCCCGAAACAATTCCAGTGTGCACGTGGCCTTCGTTCAAGTCGACTCGCTCAGGGCGTCCTTTGTTCATGTAGACGACCTTCGTATGATCGAGCCCCAAGAGGGCGAGCGTGGTGGCGTGGATATCATGAACGTGCAATTTATCCTCGACTGCGTACAGCCCCAGTTCATCCGTTGCGCCAATCGTTTGACCACCTTTGACGCCGCCGCCCGCCATCCACATCGTGAAACCGGTGGGGTTGTGATCACGGCCGGATCCTTTTTCGCTCATCGGCGTCCGCCCAAATTCACCGCCCCAAATCACTAAGGTATCCTCGAGCAACCCCCGTTGTTTCAGATCGGTAATCAACGCGGAGATGGGTTGGTCGACGCCCCGGCACAGTCGGGAATGGTTCCCTTCGATATTGCTGTGGCTGTCCCACTTGCTGCCCGCTCCAGAATACAACTGGATGAACCGCACCCCACGCTCGACCATTCGCCGCGCGAGCAGGCATTGCCGCCCGTAGACCTCTGTCTCTTGTTGGTCGAGTCCGTACATCTGGCGAATGTGCGCAGGCTCCTGATCAATGTCCACAGCGTCGGGGGCAGTCGTTTGCATGCGTGCGGCTAGTTCGTAGCTGCGAATACGTGCTTCCAAGTCACTGCTTGATTCTCGACCGACGTAGTGCCGCCGGTTGAGTTGATTGATAAAATCCAGTTTGCCTTGCTGCTCTGCGGCGGAGACATTCTTGGGGTTATTGAGATTGCGTATAGGTTCAACGCCAGTCTCCAGCAGTACCCCTTGATAGGTCGCTGGCATGAACCCTGCGCCCCAGGCGCGGGCTCCATTGACGACCATCGAATTGCTATCCTTCATCACCACGAAGCCCGGTAGGTTCTCGTTCGCTTCCCCCAGACCATACGAAACCCACGATCCCAGCGAAGGTCGCCCACCGAAAACGGCACCCGTGTTCATCTGACAGACGCCGCCGGCGTGATTGATACCATCGGACACGCATGAGTGAATCACACAGAGCTCATCAGCGATGCTGCTGTGATGCGGTAACCAATCGGAAATCCACAACCCACTTTCACCGTGCTGAGCCCATTTCCGCTTGCATTCCAGAATCGGTGAATCGGCTTCACCCATCGCGGTGACTGGGCGTGGAAAACTCTCTGGCAACGACTGACCCGCCAGCTCGTTGACAGCCGGCTTCCGATCAAACAAATCCAAATGACTGGGTCCACCTTCCATGAACAACCAGATGACGTTCTTGGCCCGACCGAGCCCGTCGTGAATTTTGGTAGCAGCCGGATTGGAGGCGTCACCGGCGATCAGAGATTGCCCGCTCATCGCTGCGAACGCCAACGCCCCACATCCGCCTCCGGTATGGCACAGAAAGTCGCGTCGTGAGTTGGGATAATCTACTTGATTACAAGACATCTCTGGCTCAGTGTAGATAAAGGAATTCGTTGGAATTGAAGAGGGCTTGGCAGAAGTCCGTGACGGCTCTAAATGCTGGGGTGGACACGCTCACAGGAACTTCCTTCGTCTTACTCTGCAGCCATGCGGCATGCGGTACAGGACGGTCCCCGTCGTCACCGCAAAACGTCCAGTCAAGCACGTGACCTGTTGCCTCAGGCGAATTGCCTACCAACAACTGAGCCCGAGACAAGGCACCGCGGTGGAGACTTAGTCGAGCGAGTTGCCCATCCCACAGGTGACCACTGGCATCGCGGCCTCCTGCGACAAACTTCAACGCAGGATTCTGAATTTCGCCGACGACCGATGTCTCCACCGTGGCGGTTTGCAACTCCGCGGCAGGGTCGGATAGGTCTTGCATGTAAAACGTCACCGAACCGCTGGTCGGATTGTCTACCGACGTGGTTGCGGAAATGACCGCCGCGATGTAGACCGGTTTATCTCGCGGAAAACGCAGGCCGGACGCGACGACTTCGTAGGTGGGCTCGTCTTGAAAGTTCCTGCCGATGAGCTGGACGATCAAATTCCCAGGTTGATAGGCGGACTTTTCACTAGTGACTCCCAAGTTCCAGCCAGCTGTTTTCGTACTGCCATTCCAACGTGAGAGCAACGTGCTGACGCTCGCGTCGGAGTAGAATCGATCCAGCGTCGTGACCGCTTCGATAGTGAATTCATCTGCCAAGTCATCGGTAATGGTGGGCTGTAGCCGCTCAAACCGACTTCCCGGTTGAATCCACAACGCTTTGGTCCCCAGCCCAAGGTCACGCACCTCTGCAAAATGCTGAGTGATCGGACGCAATCCCGTTTCATCAGGATACTTATTTTCCACAGTGGGAGCAGCAATCGCAGTGGGCTGCTCTCGGAGAAATGCCAACGCCGCGTCCACCTCCTCCGCGTTTGCCTCGCGGTTAAACACCAAACGATATGCGGTGCGGATATCGCTCTCGTCCAAATGCTGTTTGCGAGCGAGCAACCGCTTTGCAAAGGCTTGGGAACGCTGCAACGTCCACTCACCATTGACTAAGAGCAGCGATTGAATGGGCGTCGTCGTCGCGATGCGGTTGGGAGCCGACTCAAATCCAAGTGGCGCGTCAAATCCACATAGCATCTCATCGGGACGATTCCGCAATTTCTTCACGTACACGCTGCGATAAGGCGTTGAACCGCTGACTGCAACGCCGCCATCACGCGGCTGCAGCTCGCCCGAAATTGCCAGCATGGCATCTCGCACCTGCTCGGCATCAAGTCGCTGCGGTGAAAATCGCCATAGCAATCGGTTCGTCGGATCGACCTGACTGGCAACGGGCGTGGGTTCGCGTTTTGAAGTCTGCTGGTAGACAGCGCTCGTCATGATTAATCGGTGCAGCGGTTTGAGCTTCCAGTCGCCATCAAGAAACCGCTGTGTTAACCAGTCGAGCAACTCCGGATGACTCGGCGATTCTCCGAGTGTTCCGAAGTCGTTGGGCGTGGGTACGATGCCGGTACCGAAATGACGTTGCCAGACGCGGTTGACGATGACTCGCGTCGACAGTGGATTGCGCTCGTCGGTGATCCAATTCGCTAACGCTGTGCGGCGACCGGTACTGGTCGGTGTCGGTTCGATATCCGGCTGTTGGCCGAGCAGGGTCAGGAAGGCTGGTTCGATGATTCGCTCGCTGGTGCGTGTCCGCAGATACGTCGGGGCCGGATCAGGCCCCATGTCATTCGCCACAAATGCGGTGGGCAACGGCTGCGGCTTCATTGCATCAAATTTCTTTAACTCCTCCTGAAGTTCCTGATATCGGGCGAGTTTCTCGGGCTCCTGCTGCAGTGCCCCAAGAAAGTTGAACCGCGATCCCGCGCGATCCGCTTGACGCTCGACGAGGTATGCCAGCTGTTTCTCGTAGGTCGTCTGCTCGGATTTTGGCTTGTAGTAAATCGCTTGAATGTCCGCTGGAAACTGCTCAACAATGTACTGCTGGTCCTTGTCGAATGCCGCTTGCGTGAGCGAGCTCATTTCTCCTCGAATTTCATCGGTCGCCTGCTCCCACGCTTGTTGCCTCGCTTGGAACTCGGCGATCTCGTCGCCGGTCGCCAGTGGCCGATCCATCGGCCAAGCCACAGACGAGAAAAATGCCTGCAACGCAAAATAATCCTTCTGCAAAATCGGATCGAACTTGTGGTCGTGACACTGGGCACAGCCAATGCCAATACCCAGAAATGCTTCGCCGGTAACGCGTGTGATCTCGTTAATGATCAAATCCCAGTGCATCGTCGCGTTGCGCTGATTCCATTCGTAAACCCCCAGACGCAGAAATGCCGTCGCGATGAAGACATTGGGGTCGTCGGGATTGATTTCGTCACCAGCCAACTGTTCGCGCACGAATTGATCATAGGGCTTGTCATTGTTGATCGAACGCACGACATAGTCACGAAACTCGCTCGCCTCGGGCCGAAAGGCGTCTTCGTTGTAACCATCGCTCTCGGCATAACGGACCACGTCGAGCCAATGCTGCGCCCAACGTTCACCGTAGCGTGGGCTGTCCAGCAAATCTTCGATGAGTCGGGGCCACGCATCCTCGCGGTCATCGTTGACAAACGCATCAACCTGCTCGGGCGATGGGGGTAAACCGTGCAAATCATAATACGCTCGCCGCACTAATTCATATCGATCCGCAGGCCGCGATGGCGCGAGACCAGCCAATTCCAATTTGGCAGCAACAAATCGGTCGATTTCGTTACGCGCCCATGGATCACCCGCCTCAGGCACCTCAGGATCAACAACAGGCTGAATCGCCCACCACTGACGATCGTCCTCGGTCAACCGATCGCTATCGCGCCGAACGATCATCGTGTCGTCGTCGCCCGGCCAAGGTGCTCCCATTTCAATCCAATTCTCGAGTACCTCAATGTCACTTTCAGCGAGTTGCCCCTGCGGTGGCATTTCATAAGACTCGTAGCGGACAGCGGAAATCAGCACGCTCTCTGCGGGATTGCCTGGCACGATCACCGTCTCTTCGGACTCGCCCCCTTTCAGAATGGCCGCGAGTGAGTCGAGTCGCAATTCTCCCTCTTGCTGTTCGTCACCGTGACACCCCAAACAGTGACGCGCCAGTAGCGGGCGGACATGCGACTCAAAGTACTTTAGCTTCTCCACTGCCCCGCGGTCCGCTGCATCAGCACCACCAATGAGGCCAAGCACAACAATCAGGGCGCAGGCTAACCCAGCAGACCTCACAGGCAATAGGTTCGTAATCATCATGGGAGATCCATGGTTTCCGTGAACAGGTGGGATTCAGAGGTGGGCATTCAAGGCGGGGGGAGGCACGCTTTCTTAGCAGTGCATTTCCCCATTGTAACCGTTCAGAACAGGCAACGCACGATTCGTGTGCGCATAGGTGTCGAGCGCAGAATCAGATCGATTCGGGGTTCACGCCGCCTCGCCAATAATAAATCACTGCGATCTTACCCGTCCCGAGCAAGCCCACCTGTGCCCAACAAGCCCACAAGCGTGTCCTCGATTTCTTAGACGCAGAGCGAGAGCGGGTTTGATAGACTGAGGCGATTTCCAAATCGCATGCCCGCGAAACCCCCATGTCCGAAAATCCCGACTCTCGCGACTCACACACTCCCCACGATGCCGCACCGTGCATCGGCATCGACCTCGGCACCACCCATTCATTGGCGAGCATCTTTCGCGACGGCAAGCCAACGCTGCTGCCGACAGCCCATGGAGGAGTCTTAACACCATCAGTGATCGGTGTGTTGAGCAGTGGTGAAATCGTCGTCGGACAAACGGCCAAAGAGTTACGGGTCACGGACCCCGATGCGTGTGCGTGGTGCTTCAAACGGTATATGGGTCAGGACCGCCGCTTGAGACTTGGCACAAAGGAATTCACGCCTCACGAACTGAGCAGTCTGGTACTACGATCGTTGCGGGAAGATGCATCTGCGGCGTTGGGCATGAACGTGACCGATGCGGTGATCACTGTCCCCGCCTACTTCAACGATCACGCTCGCCAAGCGACCCGACTGGCCGGTGAGATGGCTGGATTGAATGTCCGGCGGATGATCAATGAACCGACTGCGGCGGCGCTCGTGTACGGGTTTCACGACCGTGATGATGAAAAGAATATCGTCGTTATCGATCTCGGGGGTGGTACGTTTGACGTCACGGTGATGGAGGTTTTCGAAGGAACGTTGGAGATCCGCGCCAGTGCCGGCGAGAGTTTGCTGGGCGGGGAGGATTTCACTGACCGCATCGTGTCCGAAGTCCTTAACGCAGAGAATGCTCGATTGGAGATTGCGGAGCTGAACGATCCACTGCGTGTGGCTCGTCTGCGGAGTGAATGTGAAACCGCCAAAAGGACGCTCGCGACCGCAGAACATGCATCGATTCGCGTGCCTGGCGAGGACGGGCGGTTTACGGAAAACCCTAAAAAATTCCGGATCGATCGAACAGTGTTTGCCCGCTTGTGCGACCCCCTGATGCAGCGGATCGCTGGGCCGATCGCGCGGGCGCTTCGAGACGCAGAGATGCAACCCGATGAGATTGACGAGGTCATCCTGGTCGGTGGAGCAACACGCATGGATGCGCTACGAAAATTTGTCGAAGACTACTTCGGGAAACCGCCCGTGATGCGTCACAATCCCGATGAAGTCGTAGCGCTTGGAGCCGCGATCCAAGCCGCCTTGATCGGTGACGATGCCGCCGTCGATGACATGGTCATGACCGACGTATGCCCGTTCACACTGGGCGTGGAGGTTGCCAAAGAGCTTGGCGGACAAGTTCACAGCGGGTACTTTTCGCCGGTGCTGCATCGCAATTGCACCATTCCGATCTCCAAAGAGGAGATTTACAGCACGATGTCGGCGAATCAAACATCCGTAACAGTGAAGGTGTATCAGGGTGATGCGCGCAAGGTCAGTGATAACGTGTTGCTCGGTGAACTCGAGGTCAGCCCGCTGCCTCCAGGCCCCGCGGGCAGCCCCTTCTTCATCCGCTTCACCTATGACGTCAGCGGCGTGCTCGAAGTCGAAGCGTACGCATCGGGTGGGCAGAAATTTCGCACCATCCTGACAAATCATGTCAAAGGGTTGTCGCCAAAGTCGATTGATGCGGCCCGTCGACGAATTGGTGAAATGAAGTTCTATCCTCGCGACGATCTGGCCAATCAACAGCTCGCCAGGTACGCCGAGCGCATGCTCGGGGAACTGCATCCGAGCCAGCGAGAACAGCTCGATGCGGCGTTGGATACGTACGAGGCCGCGATGAATCGAGCCGATCGAGCCGAATTCACTGCGACCCGTGAGATGCTAATGATTTGCTTGTCTTCACTGGGAATTCATCCCGATGGAGCGGATCAGTGACCCAGCGTGACCGCGACAGTGACTCTGGAGGCGACGTCCCGACGAGTGTGGCGAAAGCCTACGTACATGAGATGCTTGATTTCAACCCAATGTGGGACTCTCAGCAGATCATACAGAGGCGGCGTGAGATCTGGGGTGGTGACCCCAGTATCGCCACCTCACAAGGAGTAGGCACTGCAGCGCCCAGTGCCCAGCAGCGACTGCGAGATCGGGCGAGACAATGCCTGGATAAGGTTCAAGAAGAGTTCTACCAATTGCCCGACGCAAAACTCCGACAGTACCTGCGGACCTTGCACAGCGATCGGTTGCCAGAGTATGCCGCCATCGCCGCGCGATTGCAGGCGGCCACCGAATTGCGCGACACATTACTGAAGGTCAATGCTGAAACCGGTGACCCTAAATTTGCCTACTCGCTTCAACAGAGTGTGGTACGCCCCGCCGCCGAAGGCGCAGCACTCCGCGAGCAGTACATCGAAGCAATCTGCGACGAACGACGCGTCAAGCCTGCCTGCGCAATGGTGCACCAATATGTGAGCGATCATCCGGAGGTCTATGCCCTTGAGCGAAATTGGTTTGACATGCTGTTGGATCCCACCAATCAGAACGCGTGGGCGGCGAGTCATCCCTCGCGCAACCACACCGGACGGTTGACTCTAGGTGGCAGCGGAAAGTGGGTGTTCGTTGCGTTAATTGTTCTATCCTCTGTCGCGCGGCTATCGTCCATGGTCTCCCGCGACTCGTCCTCCAGTTCGCCCTCGTACAGTTCACCTTCTTACAGTTCGCCTTCTTACAGTTCGCCCTCGTACAATGCGCCAGCCGAGCCATCGTATATACCGCCTCACCCGCGTGGTTTCCGCACCCCAAGTCTGGGAGGAAATCCGCCCCATGACTTGGGTCCTGACGTCAACGGCTTAGCACACCCTCAGGGATGGGAACGCAATTTCAGCGCTGATGCAATATCGCCGTGGGAAACGCCCCAATCAGGCACGGGCCGATCGAACCCACCCCAACCCGCTCACGAATTCCAGAACGATTCACAGCGAAATCGAACTCTCCAACAGAGGCGTGAGGCAACGCGACAGATACTGCAAGACTGGCGTGCTCGCAATCCCGACGACCTCGATGGAATGCGTTCGAGTGACGTCCCTCCGACTCCCTCCCGGCCGCAAACCCGATTTCCTCAAATGCCGAGCCACCCGTTCCCGAGATCCCAGATGCCGAGCCTCCCAATGCCGAGATCCCCCATGCCGAGATCCGGCGGGTATCCATGAACGACTTGTCGCTGTTGACGAGCGATCCCGTATCGTTCTTTGGACTACCGGAAGGATTCGACCGCCGGGACTTGAAGCGTGCCTATGGCAAAGCGATCCGGATCTACAAGCCTGAAACGCATGCGGCTGAGTTTGGCCGGGTACGGGAGGCGTACGAGCGACTAGAGAAGATGCTGCGCTATGGCAAACAACAGCAGCAACTCGTCAGCGCAGCAGACGCTTGGAAGGACAGCACCGGAGTTCCCTCGGCGGACATTGACGCAGCGCAGGCGACGGGCACGCATGATTCTGCGCCACCAAGCGAACAATCACGCCAACTGCCCCAATCGACTCCGTTGTCGCTGCGGCAACTCGCAGTCGTCGATCCAGGTGCGGCGCTGCGGCAGTTGCAGACCCAACCGAGACGAACTCCTCCCGACTACTTTCTAGCCGCGATTTTGTCAGACGTCACTGCGGGGCGACCGAGCACGAAATATCTGGCGCACCTCATCGAGGGACTGACAGCTTATCCCGCCGATCCTGGACTGTTGAATCTGACGACTGAGTATCTGCGCACGGAAGTATCCGACGCGATGCTGGAAAAGATCGTACGATATATCGCCGAAAAACTGCGTTCACCGTTGTTTTACCTGCTCACCGAATCGCTATGGCTGCGCTTGATCGAACAGGTGCCATTCGCCACATTCGCCTCACTGCTCGCCGAATGCGAGCGCAGCGTGCGGCAAACCGAGCCCTCCGTTAACACCACTTTCCATTTACGGATTCTGCGTTCAGCGGTTTGGACGGCACCACCGGCGTGGAGCAATCGTGTGTTGGGAGAAATTGAGATGGAAACGGCGGCGTTGAATCTTAATGCAGAAGCGGAGCTCGATTTTATTTCACGCATTCAAGAGGTCTTGCAACTCGAAGCGAACCATTCGTCGAACCATCCCGTGCGGCGAAAACTATTAGGCGTGCTGCGATTGTCCTGCCGCAGGGAGGACGCATCATCAACCGCCGCGATGTTAAAAACGCTCCATGAAATCGCGCGGGACTCGACGAGCCTGCAACAGGCCTTTCCGATGACCACGGCACTCGACGACAACGCGTGGGTGATGCTGATTTACGCACTCGTTGAACAGTTGCAACTCGCTCTCGATGAGCCCGGCGAGATCCCTCAAGAGCGACTCACCGTTCAGACCCAGCGGCTGGTCAGCGACTTGGCGGTGCCAGCTCAAAAGGTATATGCCCCCTTCGGCCGCGCGGAATCTCGATATCAGTTTTGGCCCTTGGTGGCTTGGATGGTCAGTGGCATGACGATCGGCCTGATGCCCATATTGGTTGTCACTGTTATGGCGACCGACAGCGCCGGTCAACTCAGTCTATGGCTGGTTCTACTCGAGTGCGCTGTGTTGTTCATCGCTCTTTACCTAAGCTTCCGTCGTTGGCTGTACCCCAGATACTTGCGTCCGAAGATGCTCCAACAGCAGCAGAAATGGACAATGCAAGCCTACGCCAAGTGGTGGCGCGGTCGATTGTTTCGCTACGCCGGTTCGGTAGGCGAAGCCGTCCCCATGCTAGTCGCTCGCATCGGATTGACCACTCAAGCACGCGGCGTCGCGGAAATGGGAAACGTGGTCGCGCACTTTGCACACCAAGACGCCGGTTTACGTATCTACGCGATCCTACAGACACTGCAGCGCTGAGGGCTCTTGACATCGCTTGGCTGGGCTATGCAGACGTCGTTGGAAAAGGGCTACGTCAACAGTTCGAGCACTTGGTCATGGAGCTTGCCGTTGCTACCGACACCGTCGCCGCTCCGGACAGACTCTTGCCCGCTCCACGCGGAAAATCGCCCGCCTGCCTCGATAAGGATAGGCAGAATCGCAGCGACGTCCCAGGCATTGCAGATCGGATCGACCATGAGGTCGGCACGTCCGGTCGCTACCATCATGTAGCCATAACCGTCGCCCCAGGTACGACTGAGAAAACAGGCCTGTTCGAGTCGGCTGTACGCTGCCGCACTATCGCGTTTGGCAAATGATCCGACTTCGCTGGTGACGAACACAGCATCGGCGAGCTGATCACAATCAGACACCTGGGCCGGAGACCAAGTCGCGTGATCAGGCTTCGTCAAATCCGCACCCGCAAGATTGCCTGTATAAAAACACCCGTGGCCAATTGCCGCTACGGCGGCTTGGCCGAGCGCAGGAATCAAGATCATCCCGCCGAGCGGTTGCCCAGCATGCTCAAGGGCCAGCAACGTTGAATAGAGAGGCACGCCACAGATGAACGATTTCGTACCGTCGATGGGATCGACGGTCCAACGGTACTCGCTACTGCCAGATCGTTCAGCGAACTCCTCTCCTGCGATCGTATCCTGCGGAAACCTTTCCGCGAGAAGTTCGCGAGTGAGCGTTTCGGCCTCCCGATCTGCGATCGTGACTGGCGAATTGTCACCTTTACGATCGACAGCGAGCGAGCGGTTCTGGAAGTGCTCCAGGGTGCGATTGCCAGCGGCTAGGCCGACTTCGATCAACGCCGAAAGACGTTCGTCGTGGAGAGGCTGCCAATCGGCGAGTAAGGCTTGATGAGTTCGCATTGCAATTGTTCGAATGAGGTCGGAGTGGATAAATAACTACGCTCGCCAGAGCGTGGGTGAGTAACGGATGAGCTTGATTTGTCGAGCGATGGCCGGCCGGTGAGGGTGCCTATCTCACAAATTAGAAACGTCGCTCTTTGACAGGAGGACTCCCGATCGGGAGTCGACTCACAGCGAACGCCGCGAGGCCTCCCGCCACAAAGCCGCCCGCATGGGCCCACCACGCGACTCCCGAAACGGGTTCACCGACCAACGACCCGACACCGCTGTAGAGTTGCATCAGGAACCAAAATCCTAGGAAGATCGGTGCCGGCACCACGATGGTCGTAAAAATGATAATCAGCGGCAACAGCGTCAACACGCGCGCGTGCGGATACAGAAAGGCGTAGGCCCCCATCACGCCAGCAATCGCGCCGCTGGCACCGAGGGTTGGAATAGGACTGTGCGGCTGAGTAACGTAGTGCGACAAGCCAGCCAGAACTCCGGTGCCTAGATACAGCGCCGCAAAGCCGAAGTGCCCGAAGCGATCTTCGACGTTATCGCCAAAGATGTACAGGAACCACATATTGCCCAGAAAATGCATCCATCCACCGTGCAGGAACATACACGTGACCAACGTCATCCAAGGCGGCAGCGGCGAGGGGCCGATCGTCTGCTGAACGCGAACGATTTCGACACCGTGGGGGGTCTGCACCGCTCGCTCTTCATTGATGACTGGCACGGCGGTGGGGTCGCTCAGGCGCATTGGGACCATGGCAAACTTTGCGACAATCCCCTCGCTGTGATCAGAGGATGTTTCTTGAGCCATGAAAGCAAGGGCGCACAACGCGATTACTACGTAATTGACCCAGGGAATGGTGCGGCTGGGAATATCGTCGCGAAGGGGGATCATGCGTGATCGATCTAGGGTATGCAAACTTCGGAAACGGCGCGATAGCCAAGTCCACTGATCATCGCGACGGTGAATTGCTCTAATCTAACTGCTCACGCCTGACCGAACGATTCCCCCTGGCATTCCTCTCTCGACCTCCAGCCTCAGCCTCATGCCGACTCCTGACCCGTCGCCCCAGAATGATTGGGCAAGCCGACTCACTTCCGACCGCAGCGCCAGTGAAATCTCCGCCGATCTTCAAGAACTTGCTCTGCAAGAGAGCGTATCAGGAGTAACACGACGTTGTCTCGAATTGTTGGGCCATGACGATTCGGAAGTCCGTTTATGGGCCAGTGAGGCTCTGGAGTCGGTCGTGCAGCCGGAACCCGCCGAGGCCACCTCGCTAGTGGCTTGGCTCGACGAGCTGATCGATCGACAAGCGGTCGCTGCCCGGGAATCGACTGCGGATCTGGACGCCTCCGAATTGGCGGACCAAATGTATTGGACCGCCACCATGTTGGGACGGATTGGGGCCGCTGCCGCTGCGGCGGATCCCACGCTCGCTCGACTTGAGAAGCTCGGCGATGATCCCCAAGCCGCTGCCTACCATGCAGCAGCAGCGCGAGCCGGTCGAGCCCGCAAGTCCCTCACTGCGTAGCGGGTTGCCCTTAGCGAGTTACAGCCGAGCGTTTGCGATGCAGCACGTCCCGGTATTTTTGCCACAAAGCGCGCACACTAAAATAGAGGGCGACAGCTAAAATTGACCCGAAGGCGTCAGCGGCGAAATCTCGCACATCGGGGGTGCGACCGCGAACGAAAGCCTGCGTCATCTCATCGATGACGGCATACCCCAGGCACGTCAGGATGATCCAGCCGGCTCGGCCCCACACACGCTGGGAACTCGTGCAGTAGCAGAGGAGTGTGGCGAGGATGAAAAATGCCGTAAAATGCATCGACTTGTCACTGACCTGCGACATCCCGCTGGGCAGCGTTGGTAGGTGAGTGCCAGTAAAAATCGCACACCAATAAACCGCCAGGACTAAAATCCCTAAGCGGAACCCAAATAGTCGAATTCCTGAAACTGATCGCATCAACCATGCTCTGTTGAAGAATGTGACTCTCTACATTTGTTTCTATCGTTCATTTGCCGCACTGCTATCAACCCAATCCTCAGAACAGGCCCAATCCCGTGGTACGACGTTTTCGATCCATCGCCCTGCTGACTGCAATCGCGGCGTTTTCCCCCGTCTGTGAGAATGTAGCGGACTGCCAAGAAACGCTGCAGGAACCGGCCGAAACCGGCACTCAAATCTCCCCCAAGACCAACCGAATGCAGGATTCCACGCCGTTGCAAGGATCGTGGGAGAAAGCGGTCTTCGGCGGCGAAGGTGCGGTTCATTTCAGCAAGACCGGTAAGAACGACGAACTGATCGAGATGTTGTCCGGCGATCCCCTCACCGGAATCCGGTGGGCGGGTGAGTTTCCGACAGAGAATTATGAATTGCGGATGCAGGCGCGACGCGTCGAAGGGTTCGACTTTTTTGCGGCTGTGACCTTCCCTGTTGGCAAAGAGCACTGTTCGTTCGTGCTCGGCGGATGGGGTGGTGGATTGGTTGGGATCAGCAGCATCGACGGCAATGACGCGTCTACCAACCAAACAACCCGGTACAAGGAATTTGAAACCAATCAGTGGTACACCATCCGTATCCGCGTGGACGACAAAGCGGTCCGTTGTTGGATCGACGAGGACGAATACGCTAACGTCCCCCGAGGTGAAGATGAACTGACCGTTCGTCTCGAAATGGACCCCTGCCTGCCGATGGGGATCGCTAACTACATGACCCGCAGTGAAATCAAAAGCATTTCACTGCGACGCATCGGTGCGGCCGCCAAGGCACCCCGAAACAAAGCGAATACCAAGGAGTCACCCGCTCCATCGCCGGCTAAAAACGTCATCGACGCGGAGGCCCCGCAGTGAATGGAAATGCGGAGCAGCACTCACTAGGAATGGTTGATCAGGATCTCATCGACTTTGACATGCACTGGATGGGGCGCGCGATCGAACTCGCCCAAGCCGCGGCGATTGCGGACGAGGTCCCCGTCGGAGCCGTGATCGTCCGGGATGGCCGCATGATCGGCGGAGCAGCAAATCAACGTGAATCGTTGCATGATCCCACCGCTCATGCGGAAATGATTGCGATCACGCAGGCGGCCGCCGCCATCGAGGACTGGCGACTTGAGGAGGCCACCTTGTACGTCACGCTCGAGCCATGCTTGATGTGTGCCGGCGCGATCCTGCAGGCTCGTGTCCCGCGGGTGGTCTTTGGCGCCGCTGATGCCAAAGCTGGCGCGGTGACGAGTTTGTACCAAGTACTCGGCGACGCCAGATTGAATCATCAGTGCGACGTTACCTCCGGCGTGATGGCGGACCGCTGCGGCCGTATGCTCACGGAGTTCTTTGCGGCCAAACGGGCGCTGGGGAAAAAGTAGCCGGGGGAAAAGTAACTGGGGACCATCGTCCCAAGCGAGCGGCCGGACCACCCCAAGCTCGCCCCCCCCCTACTCGGCCCTCCCCTAGCTCGGCAGAGCCCAACGCCTACTATTTTGTTCGGCCCCGTTCTACCTCAATCACCAAGTCGGCGACGACCCGGTTGGGGTACTGCGTCAACGTTCCATCGGCACCACGAAACCAATTTAAAATCGGCGCTTCATAGGTCGCCGGCGGATACGCCGGCGGGTCGTCGTTACCCACACCCCATGCAGTGCTGCGCCATTGCGGCGCGGCGGAATCGGCCGAGTCAGCTTGGAAGTCTCCCCCCAACACGCATTGCACCTCACCACCGAGAATCAAACGTGCTTGCTCGAGGGCTTGTTCCGGTGCAACGCCCAGCTGCCCGCTAAGTGAACTCAGGAAATCGGCTTCGGCGGCACTGCTCGTCGCCGCCCGACGATATAGGAATTCATTGACCCAGCCAGCGATTTGGCTGTCGTGGATATCACCAATATGTGCCCGCACTTGGGCAGAATCACTGACTTCCATGGCGGCAAGTTGCGACACCGTGCTCGTCAACAGAGCGGGATCGAACGACAGAATACTGAACTCGCCTCCTGTATAGCGGTAAACCCCGCCGAGCAAGCGAGTCATGTTGGGTCCAACCGGTTGCCCCCGGCCGATGCCGAGCGGGAGTCGATCGAGCATGCCGGGCAGGGGCCATGCACCGAGATAGCCAGGCAAGCTCTGCAGCGCCTGGTAGCTGCCGAGGATGCCATTGAACGCCTCCGGTTGAGGTGGATTGGAGTCCTTGATCCCTGCGAACATGTGCGTCGGCGGCCCCAGCACATCGCTAACGACATGCGCCTGAACAGCGACAATGTCATCGGGTGCGAACCGAATTGATACGGGGGTGGGAGGCCCAAGTTGCTGGGCCCAAGTCCCGTAATTCTCTGGCTGCCAGGGGGCGACCTCCAGATGCAAGTTCAACCGTTCCCGGCGTGGCAGCTTAACATTTTCCGTCGCCCCGTCAGCAGCTTGGGAGCCAGCAACCCATTCGCGTTTCACCCCCAAGAAGATCGGATCGAGGCTGCGGAACTGCTGCGAATACGCGGCAGCGATCTCGTTGTACCATGCCGCCTCGGTCGACGTGACCGTCTCGATAGGGTTGTCCGGTATGGGCAGGAACGTGCCACGGGCACCCCGGGCGGAGTCAAGCACGCGATCTCCGAGAGCGAACACGCCACTCCCATCGGGTCGCTCGCCGAATCCAACGGGAAGAAATCCGGCGTCGACAAGCGGGTCGATTTCCCGGATGGGCTGCAGGCCCGGTGGTGTTTGATCTGCCGCCGCCAGCCGAGCCAGGTGCACCAACGCGATATCCGCTTCGGACTGCATCCGGCGCCGCAGCTCGATCAGGTACTGAGGCGTCAGCAGTCCCTGCAGCATGTCGGGCGAAAAGTACGCGAAAATCGTATCGTCGATGCTGAGCGGATGCAGTGTACGAGCGATGCGGAATGCCTCGGTCTTGCCAAGTGACTCGCCGGTCTGTCCGACTTCAAGAAAGCGTTCGGCGATCGCGAGACTGTTGGTGACACAGATAAATCCCTTACTTTCGACCATGTAGGAGCGAACACTGTTGTCGCTCGAACGCAGCAATGAGCCACGCCCGTTTTTCAGATGCACGTCTTGGAGCGTGATCGCATCGGCCCCGCTGGCTAATTTTTTTCGATCGCTGTTGATGCTCGATCGCAACAGATAGGCGTTCGTGGGCTGAAACAGCACCCCCATCGCAGCACCGTCTTGCAAAAACAGATCGCGGCCAATGATGGCTTGATCGGCAATGATGGTGGGACCGAGCATCCGCCCCATGATGGTTGTTTGCAGACCGAGCTGACGCGTCAGACGAGCGGCGCCATCATTGGCCAACCCACTCAATGTGATCATCCGCGAAATATCACCGCCATATTCATCAGTGAGATCTTGATACCAAAGATAGTTCTCGAATTTGCCGTAGCGGATGTAAAAACACTCCGGCGGTACCTGGTCGGCAATCGCTTCAATCTCAGGATCAACTGGATTGGGAGCGAGATCACTCGGCGGGGAGGTCGCTTGCCACTGGATCGGTGCTGGCAACGGTTCGGCGGCGACCTCTGTCGTGACGGGCAAATTGGGTGAGTCGAGGTCACGGCCGGCTGCCGCGGACGCGAAGACACGATTGGAGACGCTGGCGGCACCACTGATCCACTCCAGTGTCATCAGGAGCGAGTCCTGCTGAGTCTCACCACTGGTATTGCCATACCAGGCGGGCAAGGGCAAGCCTAGACGCCCCGAGAGCATACCCACTACATATGTTTGCACCCACGGTGGGGTGTCGAGGCGATCGACCTGTCGCTTGCTCTCATCAGTGAAGCTGGACCACCAGTCCGTCAAGAGTTGCTGTCGCCCGCGGGGATTCGCGGCAGGGCGAATCTCAAACGAGCCCGCTGCTCCCTCCCGATCGTCGACCTTGACCGTAAAGGGCTGCTCGCCCGCAAACAGGAACGAAATCCGCTGTGCAACCGTCTCGTTTTGAACCGCATCGCCGCCGGCGACTTCACGGATCAAGTTGCTGACCCGGCCGAGCAAACGCCCCTGCCCGACGCGCGGCATCGGGCGTTCGGAGGGCAGTTCCACGCCACGCACCTGCACATTCTCGCTGACAGCAAAAAAAACTCGGGCTGGCGGTCCGCTCAGTCGCAATGGCGGCGGCCCGTCACCGAACACAGGGTTCCGCAGCGGAATTTCGATTGTGGCGACGCCATACGGAACCCCGGAGGCCACCACGACCAATCCCTGCTCAGGCATCGGCGAGCCGGGCACAGGAGGCTGGGAAGCCGCTTGATTTTGCGACAAACCAAACCAGCAGAGCCAGGCTGCAACAGTCATCCAAAAACGGTTCGACATCGGGATTTGAGTAGGTGGAGTGAAGGAAATCAGAAATTTCCACTGCGGTGACCGGTTTTCAGCCAGCAGCGTTTGGGGCATCCTACTAAGAATGCCTGAAAGTTCGGGGACGGCCGCGTACGGCTCACACTCTCCCTATTTCGCCCACATCCGCTTGAAAGTCAACCGTGGCTAGCCCTTCCCGCAGCGGTGTTTTCGCCGCGCAAACCGATCAACGACTCGAAGCTTACGCCGAAAGCATTACTTTTGATTCGCGACTGTACCGGCAGGACATTCGCGGCTCGATCGCACATGCGGAGATGCTCCGCACGGTGGGATTGATCAGCGATACCGAATTCACCCAGATTCGCGACGAACTAGAAAACATTCGTGGCCGGCTCGATCGCAACGAACTTCCGCTGCGTTTCGAACTCGAAGACATCCACATGCACGTCGAGCAGGCGTTAATCGACGCCACCGGCGACGTCGGTCGCAAACTCCACACCGCCCGCAGTCGCAACGATCAGGTTAGCACCGATGTCCGAATGTGGATTCGCGAATCGCTCGATGCGGTCGATGCCTTGCTGCTGGACCTGCAGCGAGCCTTCCTGAGCCGCTGCGATGATGACTTCGATGTCATCCTGCCCGCATATACCCACCTGCAGCGTGCCCAGCCCGTGCTCGCGCCGCACTACTGGCTGGCCTATATGGAAAAATTCGAGCGAGATCGGGCTCGTTTGGCCGATTGCCGCCGCCGGGTTAACCAGTGCCCGCTCGGCATCGCTGCGGTTGCCGGCACCACGCTGCCGATTGACCGCCAACAAACCGCCGAAGCGTTGGAATTCGAAGGCATCACCGCCAACAGCCTCGACACCAGTAGCGACCGGGACTTCGTCCTGGAGTCGTCGTTCGTCCTGTCGATGATTGCCTCGCACCTGAGCGGGTGGGCGGAGGAATGGATCTTATGGAGCACCGTCGAGTTCGATTTCATTGCGATCGGCCAAGAGTTCTGCACCGGCAGCAGCATCATGCCACAAAAGGTGAACCCCGATACGCTCGAACTGACCCGCGGCAAGTCAGCTCGTGTGATGGGCAGCTTGCAAACGCTGATGCTGTTGGTGAAGAATCTACCGCTGGCCTACAACCGTGACTTGCAAGAGGACAAACCGCCACTATTCGACTCATTCGACACCACCCGTGCAATGCTGGAATTAGCCGTTCCCATCGTGGCGGGTGCGACGTTGAAACGAAAATCCATCGCCGCTCGGATTGAGAAGGGGTATCTCGACGCGACGACATTGATGGAATGGATGATTCGCAAAGGCATGCCTCAACGGACGGCCCACCACCTCGTCGGCGCAATCGTTGGCGAAGCGATGAAGCGTGGCGTAGCGTTGGCCGAACTACCGATCGAGACCCTCAAAGAACTCAGCAGCGAGATCGACGAGAGCGTCTACGAGGTGCTTGGGACTGAAAACGCTGTCGCGGCATTCTGCAGCGAAGGCTCGACTGCGCCGCACCGAGTCCGTGAGCAGATCGCCGCGTGGAAACATCGGTTGGGGTAGGCTCTAGCGGCGTATGTTGCAGCGGTACCGCTCCGTGACCGCAACGAAATGACATGCGATCAGCCCGAACGTCCGTCCGAGAGCGAGACGGCTCAGGCATTTGACGATCGCGAAGCGATCGTTGTTATGAACCGGGTCCCCGGACTTGAATCCGGGGATATGGCGTGCCGTGACTTCGTCACCACGAGAATGGGGCACCGCGCACGTCCATGCCGGTGCGGGCCACAGTTGATCAGGTCCGGTGATGCCTAAACGGCTACACCCGCCCCACAACAATGCATGCGTTATGGCCGCCGAAGCCGAAGCTATTGCTCATCGCGACATCGACCTGTCGGTCGCGGGCCTGCAGCGGCACATAGTCAAGATCGCAGGCCGGGTCAGGCGTTTCGAGATTGATCGTAGGAGCAATCTTATTCGTTTCGATCGTCTTGCATAAAATCACCGCTTCGATTCCGCCGCTGGCGCCGAGCGAGTGACCCAGAGCGCCCTTCGTGCTGCTGATTGCGACCTTGCTCGCGTGCTCGCCCAGAACGGACTTGATGGCGCGGGTTTCCGCCTTATCACCTAACGGCGTGCTGGTGCCGTGTGCATTGATGTAATCGATTTGATCCACGCTCCGCCCAGAATCGAGAATAGCGAGTCGCATGGCCTCGGCGGCACCGGAGCCTTCAGGATCAGGCGCGGTAATGTGACCGGCGTCGCTCGTCGTTCCATAGCCGAGCACCTCCGCATAGATCTTTGCTCCGCGTGCTTTGGCTTGTTCGTATTCTTCGAAGATCAACAGCCCCGCGCCTTCGGCGAGCACGAAACCATCGCGATCGGCATCAAACGGGCGGCTCGCTCGCTCTGGCTCGTCATTGCGAGTCGAGAGGGCCTTCATGTTCTGAAACGCGGCTAAGCCCATCCGGGTGATCGCGGCCTCACAGCCTCCGGTGATCATGAGATCCGTTTCGCCGCTGCGGATACTGCGGACAGCATCACCCATCGCGTTCGTTGCACTCGCACAGGCAGTGGCAACCGCGTAGTTCGGGCCCTTCAGACCGTACCGGATCGAGATGTTGCCGCCGGCGGCATTGAGCATCATCTTTGGTACCGTGAACGGACTCACCCGATCAGGCCCCTTGCTGAGCATCCGCTCGATCTGGTCCTCAATCTCATTGAGACCACCGATGCCGGAGCCCAGAATGACTCCACAGCGCGTCGGATCCAATGCGGAGAAGTCAACACCGCTATCAGCAACGGCTTGTGCACCCGCGTGGACGGCAAACTGAGTGAAACGATCGAGGCGTTTTACTTCCTTCGCGGCGACATGCTCGGTCGCGTCAAAATCAGGAATATCGCCGCCAAAATGGACCTTGTAACGGCTCGTGTCCATGATCGAGAGTGCGTGGATTCCACTCTCGCCAGCGGTCAGCCGCTGCCAGAAGGAATCCACGTCCTGGGCCAGCGAAGTGACCACGCCCACTCCGGTAATCACGACGCGGCGTGGACTTCCATTATTGGGAACAAATCGAAAAGGTTCCGTTGAAACCGTCATGTGAGAGCCGCAGTGTCGATCGCTAATATGTCAATCAACCACCCAAAGTGACCAGAACGCCACGGGTGGTTGATGATTGGTAAAAAATAAAAGGACTGTGAACGGTGAACGCCTCAGGCGTCTTCGCCCTTTTCCTTCTCGATGAAATCGACCGCTTCGCCGACCTTTTGGATCTTCTCAGCGGAATCGTCGGGGATGCTAATGTCGAACTCCTCTTCGAGCTCCATCACCAATTCGACAGTGTCGAGTGAATCGGCACCAAGATCGTTGACGAACGATGTTTCGCGTGTGATTTTATCTTTGTCAACACCGAGCTGTTCGGACACAATGTCGATAACGCGTTCTTCAATAGACGCCACGGGCGTAACTCCAAAAATGGGTGGGGATGGGGGAAAGGTGATTGGAAACGCCAGAATGAAAATGGCTTGATCGTCTGCCGCTGAAGCGGGATTACCCAGTCCTGGATAGCCCGCTTTACGAGCACCACCGAGACTTTTTTCTCGCGGGGCCGTGAAGATAGGGGAAACGGCTAAAACCCGTCAATATCCCGTTGTTTTTTTGCTTTTGATTTGCGAGTCCTACTCGCAAGTCGGGTTCGAGAGCGAGTCGCTCGCTAACGGGCCGAACCAGCCGTAGGGCCGATTCTCACCCGAACGCTAAGCAGCCGCGGAAAGCTAGCCCACCATCCCGCCATCGACAACGATGGTCTGGCCGGAAATATAACTGGCGTCTTTACTGGCGAGGAACAACACTGCGGCGGCAACGTCTTCAGGCGTCCCGACCCGTTTAGCAGGAATTCGTTTCTTCACCTCTTCCAACACCACCTCGCCAAGTTCCGCAGTCATTTCACTGGCAATGAAGCCCGGCGCGACAGCATTGACGGTCACGCCCCGAGCGATCAGTTCTTTGCTCATGGTGCGAGTCATGCCGATCATCCCGGCCTTACTGGCCGAATAGTTGGCTTGACCAGGATTTCCAATCAGCCCCGAAATACTGGCCATGTTGATGATCCGCCCGTATTTTTTCCGCCGCATCACTCCCGCTGCGGCTCGGCAGCAGACAAAACAACTTGTCAGGTTCGTCGCGATCACGGAGTCCCACTCTTCGTCAGACATGCCACGCATCAGCTTGTCGCGAGTGATCCCGGCATTGTTGACGAGAATATCGAGGCGACCGTGATTTTTATTGGTCTGCTCAATGGCATCCGCGGCCGCGGCACGATCCGTCACATCGCAGGCCAGGGCTTCGCCCTTGCCGCCCGCCGCTTCAATTTCGGCCACCGTCTCGGCCAGCTTTTCAGCGTTACGGGCAACACAAACCACGTGAGCCCCGTTCTGCGCCAAGGCAACTGCAACAGCGCGGCCCAAGCCCTGGCTAGCACCGGTAACGATCGCGACTTGGTCTTTGAGGTCGACCGATAGAGATAGATTCATAGAAACAAGAAGGGTTCAGGATGAAAGAGGATTCAGAGTTCCGTCAGCGTGACGTCTCAGGGCTGATCGCCAAAACCATCGGTCGGCGTTTTGCGGGCGATGCGTTTAATCGTGCCACGCAGGACACGTCCGGTGCCCACTTCGAGAAAACCGTCGATACCGTCGCCGAGCATGCGAGAAATCGATGCCTCCCACAACACTGGATTAACGACCTGCTTGGCCAGCAATTCGCGAATCTCCGCAGGATCGCTGTGCGGTGCCGCGTCGACGTTGCTGTAGACAGGAATGCGGGTGGAGCGGATCTCAACATCAGCCAAGGCAGCCGTGAGTTTGGCGACCGCGTCTTGCATCAGGGGCGTGTGGAAAGCGCCCGCCACACTGAGCGGGACCACTTTCATGGCGCCCGCTGCCAGGGCCAAGGGCTCCAGGCGACCGAGTGCTGCGAGATGACCGGAAACAGCGATATTGCCAGGGCACAGCAAGTTTGCCGGCTGCAGGACTTCGCCGTCTTGCCGGCACTCCTCACAAACCTCACTGAGATTATCCAGACTCAGCCCGAGCACACTGGACATGCCAGACTCGGCGGCGTCGGCGCAGGCCTGCATTGCCTCGCCACGCTGTTGGACCAATCGCAGGCCGTCCTCAAAACTCAACCCACCAGCAAAGCAGACAGCGGTGTATTCGCCAAGGCTGAGCCCCGCAGTCGCTTTAATTCTGCTCGCGGTATCTGGGTGCAACTCAGAAAACACTTCCGCAGCCGCGATGCCGGCAACAAATAGTGCCGGCTGGCTATGGACGGTCTCATTGAGTTTCTCCGCCGGACCATCGCTACAGAGCTGTTTGAGATCGTAGCCGAGGACATCACCCGCTCGCGCGAACAGCTCGTTGGCAAGCGGATAATTTTCACACAGCCAAGCACCCATGCCGGGTGCTTGTGCTCCTTGGCCGGGGAACAGAATCCCGGGGCTGGAAACGTCGAGAGACAATTCAGGACTCTTCGTGCTGGACGACCGTACGACCTTGATAGTAACCGCACTTGGGGCAGATATGATGGGTCGGAACGGCAGAACTGCACTGCGGGCAGTATCCGACCGATCGCTTCTTCAATGCGTCGTGGCTACGGCGTTTGCCGGTACGGCTGTTGGAGTGTTTTCGTTTGGGGACGGCCATGGGAGGGGTCCGAGGGGGAGATGGTTGGAAAAAATTTGGCAGCGGGTGAATCGCGCAAGCCGCGAAGGATAAACATACGCCGCGGGTTTCGTCAACATCCGGCAGCGTATTTGCAGGTGTCAGAAAAAAAATCTATTTCCTGGCAATCCTTCCACTTGAGCAAAACGGCAATCGGCTGCTATAGTTCGCGATTCGCAATGGCGGGCGAGGCGTTGAAATGCGCCGCCCCGTTTGCGTGCAAGTTATGCGGATCGGCTCCGCGATGCCCTCTCGGGTATCCAAATGTGCGTCATCCGCACGAAAAAAATCAAATTAATAACACGCAGTTGCTTCCGGAGTTTTTGCCATGCCCCGCTTGATGGGCGTTGACATCCCCAACGACAAACAGATCCAGTATTCCCTGACATACCTTTATGGGCTCGGCTTGTTCCGTGCTCGTGAGGTCTGCCAAAAGCTCGGTATCGATCCAGTCACTCCGGCGAGTGAAATCAGCGACGAAGAAGTCGGTCAGATCGCAGCATTGCTCGAGCGAGACTACTTGGTCGAAGGACCACTTCGTCGCCAAGTCACCCAAAACATCAGCCGGCTGCGTGAGGTGAAATCCTATCGCGGCATCCGGCACCGTGTGGGACTGCCGGTTCGCGGCCAACGCACAAAAACCAACGCTCGCACCCGCAAAGGCCCTCGCAAGACGGTCGCTGGTAAGAAGGGCGTCAAGGACTTGCGATAGTTTCGCTCGCAATCTCCTCTCCCATTCCACTTTCACTTATGTTTGTTTGAGACCCACCGGTGGCAAAGACCAACAAGAAAAAACGTGTCCGCCGCAACGTCAGCAATGGCGTTGCTCACATTCACGCGACGTTCAACAACACGACGGTTACCATTACCGACACCAAAGGCGACACGCTGTGCTGGGCCAGCGCGGGAACGAGTGGCTTCAAGGGCAGTCGCAAGAGCACCCCTTTTGCTGGGCAATGTGCTGCCCAACAAGCCGCTGAGAAAGCGACCAAGTTCGGGATGCGAGACGTCGAAGTTCGCGTCAAAGGTCCTGGATCGGGACGCGAGAGTGCGATCACTTCGCTGCAAGCGGCTGGATTGAACGTCAAGTTGATCGAAGAAGTGACGCCGATCCCTCACAACGGATGCCGTCCTCGCAAGAAACGACGCGTCTAAATCATCGAGTGATGCGGTCGTCCCGTTCAGTCTCTCAACCCGCACAGTAGCCTTGGCCCCTCTTTGATGAGCGGCCGGGCTCCTCATTTCGCAACCTCAATACGCCGAAAGCACCTCTCAGATGTCGATGCATATCCGATGGCGTGGCATGGAATTGCCCAGTACGCTCGAAGTCGATCGAAACACACTGACTCAGACCTATGGCAAATTCTCTGCCGAACCATTCGAACGAGGATTCGGTGCGAGTATTGGCAACAGCATGCGACGCGTGCTGTTGAGCAGCCTCGTCGGCAGTGCCGTCACGCAGATCAAAATCCGCGGTGCACAGCACGAGTTCACCTCGATCCCAGGTGTGCTCGAAGACGTTACTGACATTGTTCTGAATGTGAAATCGCTGGTCGTTCGCAACAACAGTGACGCTACCCGCGTGATTACCGTCGAAAGCAACTCGGCGGGCGTAATCACCGGCGGCGACATTGAAACCGATGCCGACGTCGAGGTGATCAACAAAGACCACGTGATCGCAACGCTGACCGACGACAAGCCGTTCATGATGGAAATGGTTGTCGAAAGCGGCCGCGGCTACGTCCCCAGCACCGAACACAGCAGTGTCGACCACGAAATCGGCATCATTCCGATCGACGCGGTCTTCAGCCCCATCACGCGAGTTCGGTACGAAGTCGAAGCAACCCGCGTCGGCCAGAAAACGAACTACGACCGACTCAACTTGGAAATCTGGACCGACGGCACGATCAATCCAGAAATGGCATTGACCGAAGCCGCCAAGATTTTCCGCAAGCACCTCAACCCGTTTGTCCAGTACCGTGAGCTCGGCCCCAGCATTTTCTCCGCTGCACGCGGTGGTGCAGGATCTCCCGAAGCACAGCTTGAAGCCAAGCTGAACATGACGCTGGCCGATCTGCGACTGTCGGTGCGAGCCAACAATTGCCTGGAGAGCGAAAACATCATGACCGTTCGCGATCTGGTGCAACGCAACGAAGACGGACTGCTAGAAGTTCGAAATTTCGGTGACACCACACTCAACGAAGTTCGTGAGAAACTTTCGCAGTATGGTCTGCACCTGGGCATGCGAGTGCCGAACCAACCGCTTTTTTAACTAACAGTCAAAAGTGAGTAGGCAAGCCTCACCGAGACTTGCGATCGAGCCTCCACGAGACTCATCTACTCATTCGATGAAACTCAACCAATGGATGCGTTCGCTCGGGCGAGCGGACTCCCTTCACTGATCCAGTTCACACATTTAGCTCAATAGACCTCCGTTATGCGTCATCGTCGCAAAGGCCGTGTTCTCGGTCGCTCCCCATCGCACCGTAAAGCGATGTTCAAGAATCTCACCGCCGCCTTGTTTTTGACTGAGCGTGACGCCAGCCTCGACGACAATGCCCCCAAGGTGAAGGGTCGGATCATCACAACTCTGCAAAAGGCGAAAGAAGTTCGCCCGAACGTCGAGAAGTGCATCACGTTGGCCAAGAAAGCTCTCGTCGCCAAAGAGAACGCAGAACAGTTCGCGACCACAGCAGAACGCGGCAGCGACGAGTACAAAAAGTGGCGTAAAAGCGACCAATGGCAGCAATGGGCCAATGCCCGTGCTCCCTACGTCAATGCTCAACGCCGTGTCCTCCAACTGGTCGGTGATCGCGAAGCCGTTGCGATTCTGTTTGACACCATTGCCGAACGGTACGTTGATCGCCCCGGTGGCTATACTCGGATCATGCGTCTGGCGACACCACGACTTGGTGACGGCGGCACCCGTGCCGTATTCGAATTGGTGGGCGGTTCCAACGACAAGGTCAAGCGCAGCTCCTCCAAGCCAGCTTTCGAAGCGACACCTGAGGACGAGGCTCCCGCCGAAAACGCAGCTACCGAAGAAGCGGCTGCAAACTGAGGCTACTTCGAGCTGGCGATATCGCCAAAATCTCAAATACAGCAAACGCCCTGATTCGTCAGGGCGTTTTTTTTGCTTGTTACTCGCCTTCCGGAGGCTAGTATATGTTTCGCGGTAGAGCCTCTATTTAACGGCGCAGAGTCGTCGGCAAGAAATTCAGAAAACGTATGCGAACGATTCAACTGGTAGTGATTTGCGTCACCGCATGGGCGGCCACAGCGGGACAAGGCCAAGCTGAGCTGATCACAACGTTATTCTCCAGTAACACCGGAGGCTTCAATGGCGGGAATGTGTATTTTGATCTCAATATCCTTAGCCCCACTGGGATAAGAATCGAGAGAATTGCCACCAATACCAGCGAAACGTTCACTGCTGGCCGCATGAACATCTACACCCGGCCAGGGACCTACGTGGGATCCACAGGCAGCACTGCGGGATGGACACTCGCCAGCTCCGGTTTCGGTAACTCCGCAGGTCTGTACCAGCCCTCAATGTTTGATGTCACTGATTTTATACTTGGACCTGGCGTGACAGGTATCGCCATCGAATCGCAGTCGGGCGTGTGGGGACATGCTTACACAATCGGTACGGGCACTAACCAGTTTTACAGCAACGGCGATCTGTCAATATCCCTGGGAGCCGCCACGCAAACGCCGTTCACCGGAACTCTGTTTGCTCCTAGGGTTTGGAATGGAACTCTTCAATACAGCGAAGTGTCCGCTGTTCCCGAGCCTTCGTCGCTGGCCGTCCTGGGCGTCGGCCTATCGATAGCGGGTTTGGCGACAACTCGACACCGCTGGCGAGCACGGAAGCAAGTACCCTGAAGATCTCGCCGCTATGAACATCGCCACGCCAGCATCCAGGTGGCAAATCGTGCGATAGCTTGGCATCCGTTTGGTAGACTCAGTGTCCTACATGCCTGGGCGGTCGATGCTCTGGCGCAGCCGTCTTTGATGCGAAATCGCGACGATCAAACTGATGAAAAGCTTCCCTGAATCGAATATCGGGCATCCCTGGCGTTCATTTTGGTGGACGTTGGTAATTATCTTGCTGATGTTAGCCGACATTGCATCCCCGACTCGATGGGGACTGTGCGTGCTTCATCTCGTGCTCCTACCCTTGGCATGGCGATTTTTGCATCGCCGTGTGATTACGAAGATCACAGTCATCCAGGCCGCAGCGGTTGCATTGGCTGGTCTGTGGCATGCGATCTACGGACCCGCGATTGTCGTTTTTCTACCCAGCACTCATTGGTTGGTGGAAGCGATTATTGACACCGTCAATCACAGAAGAACACTCTATTTTGATCCTGTTCGACTGTGGACATTTGTCGCGTTGATGGCCGCGGTCTATTTCCATGTGTTCCTGCGAGGCAGGCTGAGACTGCGGCTGAAGCACCAGCACTTGTTGCAGCAAGGGGTGCGGCGTCGCTCGCAAGAGGTTGCTCGTGTCAACCACGCTCTCCGCGAGGAGGTTGCTCGCAGACAGGCCACCCAGCACCGCCTCGATCAAAGCGAGACGACGTATCAGTCGATCATGGATCGAATGCATCTGCAGGTCGCTCGCAAGAACGCTGCGGGTGTGTTCACGTACGCCAACGATCCGTTCTGCGCCGAACTGGGCCTGCTACCCATCGACGTGATCGGCAGTACGGATGAGGACCTGTACGCCCCCGAGCTGGCGGCGCGATATCGGGCTGATGATTTGAGCGTGATGGAAACCGGGGTGCACGTGGACCGCGTAGCGGAGCATCCCGGTGCGGACGGGCGCCCCGGCTTCGTCCAGGTGTTCAAAGCCCCGGAGTATGACCAGCACGGCCACTGCATCGGGATTCAAGCCATTTTTTGGGACGTAACCGAAAAGCATCGCGGGGCGATGGCGTTGCAGAACAGCGAGGCACGCAAGCGTGCTCTGTTTGAAGCGGCTGCCGACGCCGTGTTGCTGGTAGATGACCGCAATGTGATTATGGAGGCAAACCCAGCCGCGATGCAGCTGCTCCAGGCCGGGGGCGGTCGCCTGGTGGGCCGCCCGCTCGGTGACCTGATCATGCCGGTAGCCACAAACGAGCAGCCTCAGTTCACCACCGCGACGTTTCGGCAAGAGACCGCCACATGGGATACGCTGTCATTTGCTCAGCGACATCAACTTCGACTGCGTCGAGGTGACGGCGTCGCTTTCGATAGCGAGGTCTCCATGCACGCCATCCCGCTAGGCGAACGCGATGGCCGGGCCGTCATCATTCGCGACGTGACACTGCAGCAGCAAGCCTTCGACGCCATGCGTGAAGCCAAAGCGGTCGCGGAGCAAGCCAACCGCACAAAAACGCAGTTCATGGCGGGCATCTCACACGAACTACGCACTCCACTGGGTGGGATTCGCGGGCTTACCGAATTGCTCGCCGGGCAGTCTCTGTCGGCACTCTCCCGTAGATATGTCAACCTGATATCGCAAAACACTGAGCTGCTGCACGATGCGATCGAAGACATTCTCGACTTCTCAGCCATTGAGGCCGGGCGAGTTGCCATCGACCCGCACCTGATTGATCTGCATGAAACCGTCGGAGACGCCTTCGGGTGCCTCGCCGTACGCGTGGCGGATAAACCCGTCCGGTTGAACCTGTCGATTGACCCGCGACTTCCCCGCCGCGTGGTGGCCGACGCCAAACGCATCCGTCAGATCATCGTCAACTTGGTCGGCAACGCCATCAAATTCACCCCCCGTGGTCTTGTCAGCCTAAGACTGGCGATGGCAGAACCGAACCCCGGGGGAGCTGCGACAGATGACTCCCGCCCCCCGAGAAAGAAATGTACCTTTGAGCTGGTCATCACGGACACCGGAATCGGGATTGCTCCGGAGAATCAATTGCGGATCTTCGACGCCTTCGAGCAGGCGGATCGAGGGACCAATAAACGCTATGGAGGTACAGGGCTGGGACTCGCGATTGCGCGCGGCTTGGCCGAACGGATGGGCGGCGGAATTGAACTGAGCAGCGAAGCGGGTATGGGCAGCTGTTTTCGCGTCCGATTAGAACTGAAACTAGCTGGCTCCTCTGACAAGACGATAGACCCTCCGCCAGTACCAAGACCCGACTCCACCCGCGGGACTGTGGTTATCTCCGTAGACAACGATGCGATCGAGTCAGCACTCACCGAGACGCTCAACTTCGATGGCTGGACAGCCTGCCGTCCCGATCAAGTGGCCGCTCGCCCGTTAGCTTCACGGAAGGGACAACGCAACACCGCCAACCGTGAGACCACGCCCATTTACTGGATTCTCGTCAACCGCACCGCCGATGCGGCGTGGCGAGCCCGGGCTCGCAAGTCAACCGATCGGGTCCTGTGGCTTACTCACACCGGTGAGCCAACCCCTCGTCGGGCCCGAACCGAAGACACCATCATCATCGAGCCGGTCCACCCCGACGAACTCAGGCGGTGGCTCCATGGCGAGCCGCTGCGTCAGTCAGGTCGCGGTGCCGCCATCCCAATGTTGCCTCAGGCGGAAATCGACACAGCGCCCTCTGCGGTTGCCGAATCGAACAACAGCACAGATAGGGCTGGCAGGTTTCACTTGCTACTCGTCGATGACAGCCCGACGAATCGCCTAGTCATTCACGATCAACTTGTTTCGGTTGGCCATCGCGTAACGACTGCCGACGGAGGCACCGCGGCGCTAGCACACTTTCGGCGTGAATCATTCGACTGTGTGCTGATGGACCTGCAGATGCCCGGGATGGACGGCACCGAAGTAGCCGCCAAGCTGGCGGCTCTCGCCGAGCAGCTGCAGCGTCCCCTGCCACCCATGATCGCATTGACGGCCCATGTCACCGACCAACACCGAGAAATGTGCCGCGACGCTGGCATGGTCGGCTACATCACCAAGCCAATTCACTTGGAACCGCTTGTGGCCGAAATTGAAAAGGCCGTGCAGCGGCCCGGCCCGACGACGGAATTGGCGGGTCCCTATCAGGCCCCTGACGCTGAATCCGAAAACTCAGACGATTGGTGGGCGCGGCTGGCGGCGTTCTGCGGCGACGACGACTCCACCATGGCATCCGTTTGCGAAGGCATCGCTGAGGAGATTCCTGAACTGATCGAACGGCTTGATCGAGCGGCTACCGATGGTAACAACAAAGCATTTAAAACGGCGGCCCATACGCTGAAGTCATGCCTGCGATACGTAGCCCCACCCGCTCATAATCGTCGTGCGTCAGAACTCGAACGCAACAGCAGCGATGCTGAATGGTTCGAGCGGCTGCATCAGGATCTACAGTCACAGGTTGAGGCGGGCGTTCCGTCGACAACTGACAACGTTGCCGATGAACTCAAAGAGCTGCGGCGTGTGCAAGAAATTGCAAGAGCATGGGCCACAACGGTCCAAACGCCTCCTTCCCGAGAACCGAGTCTCTTGCTGCCCGATGGAGCGCCCCCCGTTCTCTAGAGCAGCGGGTCTCTCTCGGAGCGGAAGCTGAGGAACATTGGGAGCGAAAGCGGAGGGATACAGCTCTTTGACCAGCAGCCTTCAGGCTACGCGGCCGGCCAACCCGCTTCCACAGCGAGATCGATCTTCCATGACGCCTGCTTCCTGACGGTGGAAATCTACCGAACCGGCTGCACGAATTTGCCGCTCTTAGCAAAGAACTCGGCGGGGTTGTCATGCACCACGCGTCGGATCAGTGATTCGTCGTAGCCGCGGCGCCGCATTTGGAAAATCAAATCCGGAATCGCAGTCGGTTTACTGATCCCCCAGTCGCCTGCGGAATTGGCCAGCAAACGCTCGCCGCCAAAACGCTCGATCATGTCGGCAGCCCGGTCGGGTGTGCATTTCGTAACCGGGTACAGCGTCATCCCCGCCCAGAAACCGCGATCGAGTACCTCGCCAATCGTGTGCTCTTCAACGTGGTCGACCAACACACGATCGGGATTGATCCGCGAGTCGTCGCACAGCATATCCAAGATCATCCGCGTACCCTGATACTTGTCCTCCAGATGCGGCGTGTGGATCAGGATCAATTGGTCATGTTCGACCGCCAGATCAAGGTGCTCGAGAAAAATGGTCGCTTCATTTTTCGTATTTTTGTTGAGTCCGATTTCACCGATGCCAAGCACCCCAGGTCGATCGAGGAACTCGGGGATCATGGCGATCACTTCGCGTGACAGCGCGACGTTCTCCGCTTCTTTGGCATTGATGCACAACCAACAATAATGCTCGATCCCAAACTGTGCCGCCCGGCGGGGTTCGACCGTCGTGAGCTGCTCAAAGTAGTCGCGAAAACCATCGGCGCTGCCGCGATCAAACCCTGCCCAAAAGGCGGGCTCACTGAGCGCCACGCAGCCCATCCGGGCGAGCGTCTCATAGTCGTCCGTGGTGCGGCTGACCATGTGAATGTGCGGGTCGATGAAATCCATCGCTTCAGCTTTCTCGTGTGTTGGATGGGGAGGCGTGCTCGACCTGCAGTCCAAAGTTTGAACGCCACTGCGGATCAAACGGGCGCGAGAACAGCTGCTGGATTGATTCCGCCCGCGTGGGTGTGTCGAGCAGCAGGATCTGGATCGCTTCGGCAATTTGCTCCCGCTTGGCAGCTGCGTCACCCGTTAACGGTGACTTCGTTGCCCCCGCCCGGTCGACACGGTCCAATACCGCTGCGACTTCGAGCAGCTTAGCACGCGTTTCGAGGTAACATTCGTCCAGCACGGTCTGAGCCGTATGAGATTTCATTTTCAACCTTCAGCGGGTTCGATCGTCGCAGACATGCTGCCTTTGCAGTGTGCCGATGCATCATCGCGACCAAACGCATGAATCTGGTCTCGTTTCAACTCAGCGAGTTCGAGCGTCGTCGTCATGCAGATCGCCCGACCGCTCGTATCGACTTCTTTGGCGAGTTGATAGCCTTTTTCTCGCGGCATCCGGAACAACTCACCCATCATCTTAATGACATAGTCAAACGTGTGATCGGTGTCATCCCACAAAATCACGTGATACGGCGGCTGCCGTTTCGGCTTGGTCCGCGACTGCTTCTTCGTTTTCGGTTCGGCAACAGCAACAGAGACGACTTCTTCAAACATGTTTTCTTCGTCAGACATGATTTCTTGGTTCTCCTCAATCACGATTGTACCGCAAAAACGTTATTGTAGTGGTGAAACGATTTCACCTGTTAGGCCTGCTGCGCCGATTTTCCCAAAGGTTGCGCGACCCCCGTGCTCACGGATTGCCCAATCCGCACAGTCGCGATGACTCCCCTCACAGAACTTCACCATGACGACTTCATCTCCGCTGTTACCCGCCGACTTTCTCGACTTCCTGGCTAAAAACGCCGATCGTTTCGAGCGTGAATTGATGGATTGGCTGCGGATCGCGAGTGTCAGTAGCGATTCGTCCGCAAAGAAAAATGTTCACGCGGCGGCGGAGTGGGTCAAGCAAAAATTCGCCGACGCGGGGTTGATGACGGAATCGATAGCCACGGATGGATTTCCACTGATTTACGCTGAAACTCCCCTACCTGAAGCTCGTGACGGAAAAAAAACACCGGTCGCCCTGGTTTATGGACACTATGATGTTCAACCTCCCGAACCACTCGAACTGTGGGACAGCCCCCCGTTTGAGCCCGTTATTCGCGATGGTAAAATCTATGCACGCGGTGCCACCGATGACAAAGGGCAGGTCCTCACTCACGTGCTGGCGGTGACGCAGTGGCTCGCCAGCGGGCGAACACTGCCGATTCAAATTAAGTTCCTGATCGAGGGTGAGGAGGAAGTCGGCAGCGGCAACCTGGAAAAGTACCTGCCGCGCCTCGCCGACAAACTCGCCTGCGATGTCGTCGCCGTCAGCGACAGCAGCCAGTACGCACCGAATCGCCCCGCCATCACCTGCGGTCTGCGTGGGATCGCTACGTATGAGTTATTCGTCGACGGCCCCAGCCATGATCTGCACAGTGGCTCCTTTGGCGGCGCGGTGATGAACCCAGCGATGGCGTTATGTCATCTGCTGTCGAGCATGCTCGACAAGGACGGCAAGATCGCGATTGACGGATTCTACGATGACGTCCTGCCCATTCCCGATATTGAACGCGACGCGTGGAAACAGCTCGGCAGCGATGACGCTGAATTTGCCCGCAGCGTGGGAGCCAACGCGTTGGCGGGCGAACCTGGATTCACGACCGACGAACGCCGGTGGGGGCGACCGTCACTCGATATCAATGGCCTAACATCGGGTCACCAAGGCGAAGGTGTGAAAACAGTATTGCCGGCCAAAGCCTCCGCTAAGTTCAGTTGCCGCTTGGTGCCCGGGCAACATCCTGAGCGCGTCACACGCCTGATCGACGAGCATCTGCAGCGGCACTGCCCGACCGGAGTCCGGATCGAACTCAAACCCGATCATGGAGCCGCAGCGATGCTGGCCGACGCCACCAGCCCGTACACGATCGCCGCCGCTGATGCGGTCGAATCCGCTTTTGGTGTACCGCCCGTGATGATCCGCGAAGGTGGTTCAATCCCGATCCTAGCACGGTTCCAAGAGGTGCTCGGGTGCGACGTGTTGTTGCTCGGCTGGGGTCAGAATGACGATGCCGCCCATAGCCCCAATGAAAAGTTCTCCGTGGCTGATTTCCACCGCGGCATTCGCGCCTCCGCCGCACTCTGGCAAGCGATTGGCAAGCCGTGAGTTTGCTTGCCAGTCCCTTCACCAGTGTCTTCACTATTGCGATGCAACTGCATTCGCGTGAGCGTGGTTGGAGCGGCAAACCCGGCATCGATTCGGCCACATTCAAGTGAGCGTGGCCCCATTCACACTTCCCCACTTCTGAACCCCCATCACGAGGCTCCCCATGAATCACACCCTCCTACGCTTCGCATTCACTTTTGCTGGGAGCCTGGCGGCACTGCTCGCCCTGTCAGCCGGCAGCCCAGGACATGCCGACGAAGGCTCTGACAAACTTCCGCCCCCGAACATTCTGTGGTTAACCAGCGAAGACAACGGCCCCCAACTCGGCTGCTACGGTGATGCGTACGCCGACACACCGCACATTGATGAACTGGCCGCCCGGTCGCTGCGATACAAAATGTGTTGGTCCAATGCTCCTGTCTGCGCCCCGGCTCGGACGACGATCATTTCAGGGATGTATGCAACGAGCCTCGGTGGCGAAAACATGCGGAGCAGCGTGGCACTCCCCACCGATATCAAGTTGTACCCGCGTGTCCTCCGCGAGGCGGGTTACTATTGCACCAACAATTCCAAGACCGACTACAATTTCACCCAGGCCGATAGTGATGCGGGATGGAACGAGAGCGGTGGCAAGGCGCACTGGAAGAATCGGCCCGACAAGTCGACACCATTCTTCAGCGTTTTCAACTACACGATTTCGCACGAAAGCAAGATCCGTAATCAGCCCCACACCCTGGTGCATGATCCAGCGAACGCTCCCCTCCCTTCGTACCATCCCGATACACCGGAGGTTCGTCGCGACTGGGCCCAATATTACGATCGATTGACCGAAATGGATACGCAGGTTGGCCGAGCCCTGGATCAAATCGAGAAAGCTGGGCTAACCGACTCTACGATCATTTTCTATTACGGCGATCATGGCAGCGGTATGCCCCGCAGCAAACGTTGGCCACTCAACTCGGGGCTGCAGGTACCTCTGGTGGTTCATGTTCCCGAGGCTTATCGCCACCTCGCACCTGCGGACTACGCACCGGGCGGCATGACCGACCGGTTGGTAAGCTTCGTTGACTTGGCACCGACCGCGATCACGTTGGCGGGCTCACGGCCGCCCCAGAACATGCAAGGCGTTCCCTTCATGGGCAAGTTCGATGGTCAGCCTAAAAAACATCTGTTCGGATACCGCGGACGGATGGACGAGCGCATCGAAATGGTTCGCAGTTGCACTGATGGGCGTTTCGTCTATCTACGCCATTTCTATCCCGATCGACCGTACCTCAAACACGTTGCTTACATGTTTGAGACACCGACAACCCGCATTTGGAAAGACTTGTTCGATGCGGGTGAACTTAACGAAGCTCAAGCACGATTCTGGAAGACGAAACCCGTCGAAGACCTGTTTGACCTGCAGACCGATCCAGACGAAGTCAACAACCTGGCTTCCTCACCCGAACATCAAGAGAAACTGGCGGAACTGCGAAACGCGACGAAGCAGTGGATGCGCTCGACCCGTGACCTGGGCCTGCTGACCGAAGCTGAAATGCACCTCCGCACCAAGGAGGTCGCCCCACGCACCTACGCACTCTCGGATGAATTTGATGTCGACGGCCTCGTGTCGGCGGCCTGGCAAGCCAGCGACGCCTGGCAGGTCTGCAATGCGGAAGTCGTCGGCAACATGACACAGCTGTGCAAGAACGATGACAGTGCCGTGCGATACTGGGGTACCCGCGGTTTGGCGCTGGGACTCGAGGCGCACCGAGATTCATTGCCCGCCGAGACAGCCACCGCCGCAACGCAATTGCTCGTGAGCCTCCTCGAGGATTCCAACCCAAGCGTTCGCTTGGCGGCCGTCGACGGTTTGATGCGAGTGGAAGACGAGCAGTTGCAGGCAGCCGCCACGAAAGTACTGATGCGACTGGCTGATCAACCGCGCGACGGGTACTACATCGGCATCGCAGCACTGAACGTAGTCGATGCAAATCGTGAATCCGTGCAAGTGACTTCTGGCCAAACGCTCGAGGCGATCAAGGGCAAGCACGACAACGCTCCCAAGCGGGGTGGTGATTACGTCGACCGACTGCTCCAGACCCTGCGAGAGTGAGGATCGCGGCCACGAAATTGTCATCTGGCAGCGTAGCGTGACACCCGTTGGTCACATAGTGACACCTGCGATATCAACGTGAAAATAGGAACCCACATCGCTAGAGAGGGACGCCATGAGCTACCTCGCTGGCGCATTGGGTTCGCCAATTCACGCGATGTTTGTCCGTTCAGGAACGCGCATTTTCATTAAGTTACTTCGGATGAGGCTATGATTGCGACGCGATCGAAACGTTAGACCACAGGTTCATCTGTAGAATTAACAACGTTCTAGTGAAGGGGAATGGTTCTAGGCGCCGATGCCTGTCAAGGAAACGACTGGACCGCGATTTGCCTGACTTCGTTGCTGGCAAGTTATCCCGGTGCGGCGTCAACGCTGACTGCGGCGGCCTCCTTTCGTTCCGTATTGAGTTACCTGCGAGCAACGAATTCGGTGAATAGAACGCTGCTGGTTATACCACGTCAGTTTGCCCGAATTGGCTGTCCTCGCTACACTCTTGAACATCGAACTTGCCCGATAAGGAAGCTGATCCCGCCACCCGCTGATTCGGCGAGCCGACAATTTTGCTGGCGGCATGGGGCATCCGGTGCCCTGTGAAAGTTGGCTCACGTTGCTGGGAGAGCGAGAGGCCCTTGCCGGACAGTTTTTTATTCCCGCCCACCAGACAGAGAACGGTCGCATGAACTTTGGTTCCGACGTGAGCACCCCTTATGAAACGTTAAGGGGACGTGAGTTCCCCGCGATCCGACAATTCACGATCTTCCTTGAGAATCGCGTCGGTCAATTGCTCGAAGTCATCCGCCGCTTTGAAGGGACGGGGATTCGAATCGTCGCCCTGTCGATCAATGATGCTGCGGAGTGCGCGTTCGTCAGGTTTCTGATCAGCGATCCCGATCGTGGTCGAGAGATTCTCGAACGCTCGGGGCTGGCCATTATCGAAACGGATCTGATTGGGGTGGAGTTGCCCGAAGGGCCCCAGCCGCTGCTGCGTGTGTGCACCGCGTTGCTACAAGCGGAGCTGAATATCATCCAAGCTTATCCGTTGATCGTCCGGCCGCATGGCAAACCCGCCGTGGCCATTATGGTCGAAGGCATCGATGAGGCGATGAAAACGCTCAATGACAAGGGCTTTCGCATCATCACCGAAGCAGACTTGGATGGAGATGACGCAACTGGTGACGGCGGAGCTGTTTGATGTCGAGCCCGACTCCGTACGACTCATTCCTGCTGGTATCCTTCGGTGGGCCAGAAGGCCCCGACGATGTGATTCCCTTCCTCGAGAACGTGCTGCGTGGCAAAAATGTGCCGCGCGAGCGGATGCTCGAGGTCGCTGAGCACTACGCGCATTTCGGCGGCGTCAGCCCGATCAACCAGCAAAATCGCGAGTTACTAGCTGCCATCGAGTCCGAGTTCCAAACCGCCGGAATCGATCTGCCGGTGTACTGGGGCAATCGAAATTGGGAACCTTATTTTGCTGACACGCTCGAGCAGATGAAGGCCGATGGACGCCAACGTGCTCTGGCGTTCTTCACCAACGTGTTTAGCTCTTACAGTGGGTGCCGCCAATATCGCGAAAATATTGCAGCTGCCCGCGAACAGGTCGGTGAGGGTGCACCGTTGATCGAGAAGGTGCGAATGGGTTTCAATCACCCTGATTTTATCGCCACGATGGTCGATAGCGTTCGCGCCGCAGCGGAGTCGATCGAGTGCGAACCGCGGGCAACGAAACTGCTGTTTACCGCTCACAGTATCCCGCTGAGCATGGCAGAAAACTGTGACTA
Source organism: Allorhodopirellula heiligendammensis (assembly GCF_007860105.1). Taxonomy (NCBI): domain Bacteria; kingdom Pseudomonadati; phylum Planctomycetota; class Planctomycetia; order Pirellulales; family Pirellulaceae; genus Allorhodopirellula; species Allorhodopirellula heiligendammensis. Next base: position 1,655,107 of record NZ_SJPU01000002.1, on the reverse strand, counting down.
CGAGCTGCAACTGCGGGAGGCATGCCGGTTGGTAGCCGACGCCTCGGAGGTGAGCGACTGGGATCTGGTCTACCAAAGCCGCAGCGGACCGCCGACTCAGCCATGGCTTGAACCCGACGTGCTCGATGAGATTGCCAGACTCGATGACGAGCAGAAAATTTCGGCGCTCGTCATCTTGCCGATCGGATTCGTCAGCGACCATATGGAGGTCATGTTCGACTTGGATGAAGAAGCCGCTGATCTGTGTGCCCAGCGGGGTATCAAGATGGCCCGCGCTAGGACAGCGGGGACGTCGCCCAAGTTCGTCCAGATGATTCGCTCGCTCGTACAAGAGCGCCTGGGGATAATCGATGAAAAGCCATCCCTGGGCAAACTTGGGCCCTGGCACGACGTCTGCCCAGCGGACTGCTGCACCTACATCCCTCGTCGCCCTTCCGGCCGACCTGGGTAAGAATTCATGCCGCAATCTCAGCGGCCAACAGCCGCGGTGATGCTCAGCAAGCCGTTTGACATTGTCTCGGGTTTCCTCGAGACGCCGAGCTTGTATGATCATTGGCGTTATTGGCTGGCCGGCGTCATGTTGACAGGCCATCTGCCCCGGCCTAAGTAGAAAAGCATCTTGGCTAGCGGGCTGTTGATTTATCAACCCGGCGTGCCAGCGAGGCAAACCACTCCACTCCTTTCCAACTAGCGATCAGCATGTCACGACTGGCCCACCAAGTTTTCTTCAAGCTAAAAAATCGCGATGAAGCGTCGGTTGAATCCCTCGTCGCCGCAGCCCAGAAATACCTCACCGGGCACGACGGCGCTCTGGAATTCGCCGTCGGAGTGCGTGAACCCCACTATGACCGTCCCGTCAACGCAGACTACGACGTCGCCCTGCATGTGGTCTTCGACAATCAAGCTTCGCACGACGCGTACCAGGTCGCACCGCGACACCTCGCGTTCATCGAGGAACAGAAACCGAACTGGGACGTCGTCCAAGTTTTCGATAGCAATCTGCGGGACGCCTAATCGCGTTTTCCAACAACCTTACTCACTCCCGTTACTACAGAGAGATACCCATGAGCGTTTTGGTTACTCAGCAAGCTCCCGATTTCACAGCCACCGCCGTCATGCCCGATGGCCAGTTCAAGGATGACTTTTCCTTGAGTGACTACAAAGGGAAGTACATCCTGCTGTTTTTCTGGCCACTGGACTTCACGTTTGTGTGTCCGACCGAAATCATCGCGTTCAGCGACCGGGCCAAAGAGTTTGAATCGCTCGGGGTGAATATTATCGGTGTCTCGACCGATAGCCATTTCTCGCACCTCGCGTGGACCAACACTCCGCGTAATGAGGGTGGCATTGGTAAGACGGCGTATCCGTTGGTTGCCGATTTCACCAAGCAAATATCGCGAGATTACGATGTGTTGCTCGATGGCGGCGTGGCCCTGCGTGGCCTGTTCTTGATTGACAAAGACGGCGTGGTGCGGCACCAGGTCGTTAACGACCTGCCACTGGGCCGCAGCGTTGACGAAGCACTGCGAATGGTCAAGGCATTGCAGTTCTTCGAAACCAATGGCGAAGTCTGCCCCGCGAACTGGCAGGAAGGCGCGCGGACGATCAAGGCGGACGTCGACGGCAGTAAAGAATTCTTTGGCGCTGAATACGCCACATAGGCGAGTCAAGGAAACTCCTTCGACATCACTTGTTGAAGCCGCGTGGGCAATGCCTCCGCGGCGACAACAAATTCGTGGCCCCGGTGGGTACGCGGTTCAACAGAAATCAATTGTCAGACATGGCCAGGAGTCTCGCCTGTGACTAAAGAGCGACTGCAGACAGGGATCGCGGCTCTCGACGACTTGTTGGGTGGCGGGTTGCTACCGGGAACATTGACGGTGGTATTAGGCGCAACCGGCATCGGCAAAACCCAACTGGGGATTAGCTTTGCCAACGAGGGCCTCGCTCAGGAGGGTGAGCGAGGGATCCTATTTGATCTCACCGCCCGGGGCGACTCCCAAAGTCACGCTGAATACGCACGTCGCCTGTTTGACTGGGAACTCACCAAGACAGATGTCAGTGGGCGAGTGGATCCCAATCGAATCTGGGACCGAGAGCTTGCTCGCCGCGACTGCATGCACCTATTCAACGACATCGGTCGCCGCGTCACCGCAGACGACATGGGGCCAGATGCCTGGCGTGAATGGAAATACGAGCAGGCCAAGCGACTGGACAAAGCGATCGCATTCTTCTACGGCAATTTCATTCATGGAGTCCGCCGCGTCGTCGTTGACGGTGTCGAGCCGGTGGATCGAGCAGCCGAATCGATTCAATTTGAATTGATTGAATACGTTTACGGACAGATCATTCGTAAAGAATACGATTGGTTGGCCCGCGATCTGTTCCGCGTGCACTACCGGGAAAATGCCGAACAGGTGGCCCGAACCGCATACAGTCGCGATGACTTGGGTTGCTTGCTAATGGCAACGAGCCACGAGGTCATGCTCGATGACTTGATTTCGCGACCAATCCAGAGCGGTGACGTGCTCTCCAACGCCAATACGATCATCTTGATGGGTAAAGTTCGCGATGGCAATCGTGTGAGCCGGGCGCTGTACGTGGCCAAACATCGCGGTAGTGCCTGCGACGAATCCATTGTGCCATACGTCATCGAAGAATCGGGGCTGCGTTTGTTGACCCCATCGTGAAATAGGAGCGGCAACCTGCGCAGACGACCGCGACCGTCGATTGCGCTGAAGCGACAGCGGATGCCCCCTCTCGAATAGTGTGGAATGACGCGACTTTAAACGTCAGCCGAGTGCTGTAGGGCACCGAACGACGACGCCAGCCCGGCCGCTCACGCGTCTCGGCCCACTAGTCCAAGCATGCGGTGCTCCCCCCGTTTCTCGGCTCAAACGCACAACGATTCGGTCACAGGGCGAACCAGCTCACGTTCGGATCGGTTATGATCACAGCAAGGCCGGGCCCCTGTTCGAAGAGTTTGTCCATGATGCCTCCGCCGCCCGGGCCGTCACCGTGAGAGAGAGTCCGCCCGAGTCGCCCTATTCGTACTGGTAGCCATCTTCACACTGACAGTCGAGTCGGCCTTCGCATCCGTTTCGCGATGGTGGGATCCGATTGCATTGAACACACTTATCTCTACGCCTTTTTTTCTACAGATCCCTTCACCATGTGGCAAATTCACGACTCCAGCTGTGCTCAACCTGACGAATTCAAGAACGGCCTGCACGGCCACTGGATGGTCGAGGGCCCCTGCGAGACGCAACCGAAACAGCAGCATCAGGACTGGATCTGTGCGGCGTCTGGAGGCGGATTAGGGATTGAGTTTGGTAATCGCGAGGGGTCACTTCAGCTGACCGTTTCCAATGTCGGTGGGCAGGACTTACCGACGGCTGCCGAGCAGTATGTTTGCGGTGATGCCTGGAAGGTCAGCTTTCCGCAGTCCACCGGTCAGTACTCGCTGCGAATGTCTGTGCGTGTCGTCCAGGCGACAGCGACCCGCATCGTTTGGGAACCGACCTTCTCCATCCAGACCTCGCTGCTCGACACCGCCCCGTCACTGGCGTTATCCGCACGCGGCGAACCCGATGAGCGTCTGGCGGAGTTTTCGGCTGCGGTCCCGGAGCAGGTCGGCGTTCGTGCTCGCCGCACAGAGGACGGTGGCCAGCTGATCGTGCTGCTGGGACCAACCGACGCGCCATTTACAAAGAATCGCTGCAGCCGAACGCGACTGGATCTGCGAATCTTCGGCGAGTTTTTGGAAAAAGGAGTGATTCGCAAAGCGCGTCCCTGGATCGTGATGGACCGCAGTGAAGCGGGCGTTTCGGCGAGCGAGTTGGCTGATTACTCCACACAACTTTGCCAAACGCCGTTGCCCTTAACGGCTTAAAGGGAGACGTCATGAAAGTGCTCGTTGCCGAAGACAGTATGGTCATGCGCCGCCTGCTCGTTGGCTACCTACGGCAATGGGATTATGAGGTCGTCGAATGCGTTGACGGCGAAGAGGCGTGGCAGCTATTTCAGTCGGATTCGTTTTCGATCGTCCTTTCGGATTGGATGATGCCCAACGTCGACGGGCTAGAACTGACCCGGCGGATCCGTGGTTCGCAACGGCCCGGCTACTGCTACCTGATTCTGTTGACGGCGAAGACCGAAAAGGAAGATTTGATTACAGCGATGGAAGCGGGCGCCGACGACTTCCTAGTGAAACCCTACGACCGGGAAGAGCTACGGGTGCGGATTCGCGAGGGCGAACGTATCATCCGCTTGGAAAGGGAACTCGTCGAGCAAAATCGCCAACTGCGAGAAACCCAGGCCGCGCTGGTCGCAAGTGAGAAACTCGCCAGCCTCGGGCAGTTGGCAGCCGGCATGGCTCATGAGATCAATAACCCCATCGCATTCGTGACCAATAACTTGGCAGTGCTGCGGCGAGATCTAGGTGAGATCGTTACGCTCGTCGAAAAATATGAAGAGGCACGAGCGTATCTCAGCGGCGCACCTCAGGAACTCATGGAGGAGCTGACACAGATCGAGAGCGATTGTGATTTTGCTTGGCTGCGTCAGCACCTACCGCAACTCCTCCAGTCCTCGACCGAGGGGCTGACACGCGTCCGTGACATCATCAAAAACCTGCGAGATTTCGCTCGCTTGGATCAAGCCGCTCAAGACGATGTAGCGCTGATTCACGCGGTCACAACTACGCTGGAAGTGCTTAAGCACGACATCGAGAAACAGCACATCGGCATTAAAACGGAAATGCAAACCGTGCCTCCCGTCCCAGGGCGCGGCGACAAGATCAATCAGGTCATTTACAACGTGCTGCTCAACGCCATCCAAGCCAGCCCGGAGGGTTCGTCGATTCTGATTCGTATGCTGCCGGTAGATAACGCAGTGCGGATCGAAGTCGAAGATTCCGGCTGTGGAATGGATCAAGAAACATTGGGACGAGTGTTTGAACCCTTTTTCACGACCAAACCGGTCGGTACCGGTACCGGCCTGGGAATGTCTGTCAGCTATGGAATTGTGCGCGACCATGGCGGTATCATGAGCGTTGAGAGTCAACTAAACTGTGGCACCAAAGTCACTATTGACCTGCCATTGGCCCGCTCCGCAACCAGCGAGCATGAACAACTTGAATAGCGAAGTTCGCGAGGTAGGGGATTCTTTGTCGGTGGATGCCACTGTCTCGAGAAGCCACCGACCTGTCGAGCCCCATCGTTTCGAGGACCGGATCATCCGCCATTTGCCATCCCCACTGAGTCGCCAACATGCCCACCACAACCAAGCCCAGCATTCTAATTGTTGACGACGAACCGGACGTGCTGTTCTCATTGACCGGACTGCTGCGGCGCGACTTCCAGGTCTTCACCGCCAAGAGCGGTGCCGAGGCAATGAAAGTCATGGCTGAGCAAGATGTGCATGTGATCATGACCGACCAACGCATGCCGAGCATGACCGGCACCGAACTGATGGGCAAGGTACGAGCTGAACACCCCGACGCCGTACGGATCATCTTCACCGGGTATGCCGATACCCGCGCCGTCGTCGATGCGATCAACAGTGGGGAACTGTATCGCTACATCAGCAAGCCATGGGATCCCGATGATTTAATCGAGGTCTTACGCGACGCCGCCCAGAAGTACAACGAGACGATCGCAGAAGCAAAATTACTCAGCGGATTGGATGACTATTTTGATGATGCGGTGAGTTTCGTCACTAGCGATGAACCGGCGGTGCGAGATGCTGATGCGGTTGAAACTTTCAAATCGCGAACCGAAACGCTTCGCACCTACCTGCGATTGCTAAAGGGGTCCGATGCACGACCGTGAACCCGCTTTATTGGTTGTCTTCATTGGTACCGATGCGTTCCGCTGGCACGTGGCAGCGATCGGGCCTGAAGCGACCGTGATACCGTTATTACGCTCCGACGATGGCAATCTCGATCCGTACCGCGATCTGGAACCTGATGCCCAACTCTCGTTTTTACGACATCGCATCGCCGGCGTGCTCCAGCGGGGCTGTGATCGACTCTATCCACGGGGCATGAAAGTCAGTCACTTCTTACTGATTGCCGATGGTCATTACCCCGACGCGGCGGAAGACATCACGACGCATTTGGCGGAGCATTTCGTCGAATGGATGATCAACCCACCGGTCACGTACTTGTTGCACGATGGCGCATCGGCGCAAGATTCTGGTAGAGATCCCCTTGCAGATTTGACGACGATCGCAGGCGAGTTTCCCGCGGAAGTAGCCGCGGCACTGCAAGCGAGTTGGCCCGACCTGATCTCGCTGCTGCAAGAGCCCGACTCCTGGGAACTGATCGCGCGACCACCGGCACAGGATGGGTAGATCGTCTGGCGGACAATGTGTTTTGACCAGCCGTTTGGATGGTAATCGGGCCTGTTCAATCTTTGGATTTTGGCACTCGAGTGGACTTGCGCAAGTCTTTGACTTCTACCTATCGAAACAGCGTCTGGGCATGGTCGACGGGCGGCAGCAACTCGGGGCGATACGCCAGTACTGAATCCACTGCGTTCCTCACGGGGACAGAGTTCCTCTCGGGGACAGAGACGCCGTGCCCCTGCGGTCTCGCATGCAAATGAATGCTGACTACGAAGGGAGCAAGCTCGGCGAAACCTCACCGGCCAGATATCAAGCAGCCCGGCCATTTCGGCTGCGTCGGCGGGGAGCGTCGCGTTCGGAACCGTCCCAGCGATCACGCATCGGTGGCTGAGCCGGCTGCGTTTTCGCAAGCCAGTTTTTCTCCGCTAGATAGCGGCGGACTAGCCTCAGTAATGCGTCGCGATAAACCTCGGCATCGTGGCCATCTTCGATCCACACCCGCAACTCGATCCGCTGCGAACGCTTCCCCACACACACCAATGTGGCCTGCGGCGTCGGGGTCAACAACACATCATCTTGCTCGATTGCCAGCTCGGTCAACAGCCGGCAGACGTCGGCGGGACGCTCGTCGCGACTGACGGCGACCTCGACTGGGATCACACTCAGTCGTCCCGCGCCACGCCAGTTGACCACCTGCTCACCGACAAAATTTTGATTGGGAATGATTACTTCGCGACCATCGTCGTCCGACAGGATGGTCGTGCGCAGTCGCTGCGCAGCGACGCGTCCGCGGACATTGCCGACGGAGATGAAATCGCCCAAGTGGGCCGGCTTCTCAAATAGCACAATTAACCCGCCAAACAGATTGCGGACCATGTCTTGCAGCCCAAACCCCAAACCGATGGTCAATCCAACGGCTAACCACTGAATCGTTTGCCAGCGAATACCAATGGTTTTGCACGCGATAAAGCACCCCACGGCGAACAATACAAATCGTCCGAGCACCAGCGAAAAGTGCTCCATCCCTTCGTCGAAAGAAACTCGCTGCAACACCAATGCATCGAACAAGGCCGGCAATAACTTGGCAAGTTGGAATGCGACGAACAGTGTCAACGCTGCAAAGCCGAGGTGCAACATGGTGATCGGTGTGGTTTCGACGCTGGAGCTCACCATCGTTTGCCCCGCTTCGTTCACCACAGAGTTGGTGACGGTGTCATGGACATTCCAGACAACGGGATTGCCTAGGTGCATGCTGGGAAAAATGTCGATCCACAGCCATGCCACGCTCGCGATGGTGGCGAACACTAACGCACACTGGCAGAGAAACGCCAGTTGATGCTTCAACTCCAAATAGTGCTCGGCCAAGACGCCGGACGCAGACGAGTCTACGGGATCACGATGATCAGAGTGCTCATCCCGACTGCTCGGTGGCGGTGCCGTGCCGGTGAGCAAGGCCCATCCTCGCGCAGAGAGAATCTTCACCGCCGGCCAGAGCGTGACCGCGATCAGCAGGGCAGCGACCGTGATGATCGCGCGTTGGATGATGGCAATCGCAGTAAAACCATATCCGAGTGCCGTCAGGGCGATCATTGCCAACGGGAATCCCACACCGATGATGTAGATCACAAAACGGATGCGATGGATCACATGGCCACCCAACTTCGCGATCAATGGTTCGAGAAAACCACCACTCGGTCGCAGCGACAGATGCAGGGTCCAGGCCACCAAGGACATCGCCACGATGAAGCCGACGCGGGCGACGGAACCTCGCCAAATGCCATGGTCGATTTCTGCGGTCAAACTGATTAGATAGGCCGCCATTACCAGCGCGAACCCGATCAGCTTCAGGTAATTTGAAGCACGCTCGCGGCGAGGAAGCTCGACGGCCACGTGCTTATCGACGTAACCCCAATTGCGCAGTAGCTGCCGCGGTACTTCCACCAGCAAAGCGACCAACGCTGCCGCATAAAATCCGCTGGATGCATTGAGCGTCGATTCGGAAACATAGCCACTGCCCAGCCAGCGCGCGATAGCATAAAGCACTGTGGGCAGCGTCAGGGCCACAGTCACCGTGAGCACGCTCGCTACGAGTAGACGAGCGTCGGTGGTTGCGTGTCGCAGTCGCTTCCGTTCTCCGATACCGATCAACCACGTCTTGGCTCGCCAACGCACGATCAGAATGACCACGATCGAGAACATCAATCCAATTCCCGCGACAGAATCAGAAACCCATTTGCGTTGCAGCGAGTATCCAAAATCTCCGCTACGACGAGCGTCCAACAATGCTGCCAAGCCGCTGCGAAGCTGCTTCAGATCGCTGAGGCCGAGTGGCTGGCCACTACGAATCCATGTGATGTGGCGGTCCACCAGCCGGCGATAATCACTCGTCAGTTTCGTCGAGGCCCGCGTCGTGGTATCGAGCTCGCTCAATTTTTGCTGGTAGTCCTCGTAACCCTGTCGCAGCGCGGTCAGCCATTGATGCCGGTCGCGAAGGAGAGCCTGCAGTTGTGATTTTTCGCTAACGGATGCGGGCCGCTGCGTTGCCGCCCAAAGTCGCTCACTCTGCGCCTGCACGTTCGAGCCATCGTGATCAACCATTTCGATGGCCAACTGCAACGCCCGCGCGCGGGCGAGGTCTTCACTCACGAATGAATTATCCGAGTCGCGGACCTGCCACTGATCCAATTGGTCCTGCTTACTCCGCAGTAGCAACCCAATCGTGGGCGTCAAACCATAGTGCTCGATTTTCGAGGTGATGTCGTCGAGATCAGCCGAAGTGGCCTGCAGTTTAGCGGTGGCTTGGTCGAGTCGTTCGGAGAGATCAGAGTGTCGCTCCGCAAGATCGATCCACTGCTCAACAAAATGCGCGTTGTCATTGGCAACCTCGGAGATAGGCGCGACATTGGCATCGGCAATCTCACGAAATCTCGCCTGCGACTGTTGAGCTGATCTCAGTGGGCTCTGCGGGACACCCCAGCCAGCAGAGCGATCGGCATCCGAGAAGTCCCATCGTGCGGCAGACGATTCTTGCCGAGCCGGGACGTGCCGCAGTGAATCAGGTCGCAGAAATTCAGGCCGCTGCAATTCGGGCCGAGGTGAATCAGGCCGAGGTGAAGAGAAGAGATGAGCATTTTGCCCTGAGCAAGGGGCGTGCGCAGCGACACCTAGCAGCAGGCAAAACAGTAACTTCCAGCGGGCGCGCGGCAGCGGGATGGGATTCATCAGGCGGCCCGTTCGTCAAAATGAGTTTGAGTTTGCTCACGCCCGGCAGTGTCTTGCTTGCTAAACCCTGGGTGATCATCGGAGGGGGAGCGACTTGCTGATGTTGTGGACGTAGCCGTAGCTGCGGCAAGCTTACGATCGCCCGCCCCGCTGGGGAGTGAAATGGAGTCGCTCGATCGCCGCCGTCGACGAGGTTCAGGGGCCATGCGATCGAATAGCGTTCCCATCAATTTGGGATGGTAACAGACGAACGACCACAACAAGCCAATTGCGATGCCGCCGCAGGCGTCGCTGAGAAAGTGTGCCCCGGCATGCAGGCGTTCCAATAGCACACCGATCCAGATGGTCGCAAAAAGCACCCGTCCACGCGGTAGCATGATCCACAAACCAATCGTCAACGCGGTGGCCGTCACGACGTTGGCACTGGGGAACGCACGCGTGCTCGCGTCGAACGCAGCAATTTCGCTGAGGTCCCAGTCAAACGCCCACAGCCAGGCCGAATCGCTACCGAAGTATGCCAAATCCAAACTATTCGGGCGGGGGCGAAGCACAAACCACTTCGTAATTGTTGCCACTGCACCGCCGCCCAGGGCAAGTGTGGCCAGTCGCGGTACTTGCCAACGCATCCGCGGGGCGAACAGCATGATGGTCATCAGCACGAGAAATACCCCCGTGCCATGCGAGAATATCAATGACAGTTCGAGCGCTGAGTCCAGATCACGAGGCAGCGGTGAAGTTGCAAAGAATGCCGCCACACCCGCGTCGATAAGGGTCAACACCGGTACCATCATGGCCATGATGGCGGCCATATATACGAGCGTCTCAGGGCGATAGAGCGTCGTGGCCTCCGTCGTCGCCGTGCTGATGCCCGGGCGACTCGCCGAGGCAATCGGTTGCGGGCAGTCCAGACGCGGACTGACGTGCGCGGCACTGACGGGTTCCGAACGTGAAGTATCGTGGTGGGAGCGATCCAAGGGAGTGTCCTTTTGATCGAGCATTTTTTTGAGGACCTGAACGACGAACGTCGATCTTGAATGCCTAACCAATCGGAGTGTCAGCCCGATAGATCAGAGCCAAAAAAATGCAGACACTCCACGACTGAACTCGCCCCAATTGGCCACAATGGGGTATACCGGCATGTGCATTGTCCACCGACAGCTCCGCCCGATGCGAATGAAGATACGATAGCCCGAACCTGCGGAGCGGTCCGGGCTACAATGTTTCGGCGCAGACCAACGAGTGGTCCCGCTACGATGGCAATCCTGTGTTTCGTTGATGACCGCCATGAATCACGTCAATCGTCACTTCTCATTTCTCCGTGCGACTGCCATTGGGGGGATTTTCTTCCTACTTCCCTTGGTCGTCTTATGCGTGCTGTTGGGTCAAGTTGCCCAGGTGGTGGTCGCCATCGCGATGCAAATCCATCCCATCCTGCGAGACTGGCTTGGGATTCAGGGGACCACCGGCTATGCCCTGGTGATTGTGATTGTGGTACTGATCATTGTCCTACTGTGTTTTCTGGCTGGGATGCTGGCCAGCCGCTCGATCGCGCGTCGGTTCACGACGTGGGTCGAAAAATACCTGTTGATGATGTTCCCCCGTTACGCCATTTTCAAAGAGCAACTCAGCGGCAACATTGGTGGTGAGATAGCCAAAAACCGGCTGAAACCCGTGTGCGTGCAACTGGAGGGATATACCCGATTAGCCTTCGAAGTCGAGCGTTCCATTTCAGGTGTTTCGAATGCTCCCGACCGAGAGAACTCAGAGCGGAAGATTGGCGAAACCCCGACGCATGATGAACTGGTCACGCTGTACCTGCCGGGTTCGCCCGATCCCTGGAGTGGCACGGTCATCAACGTCACACCCGACCGTGTGCGGGCGATTCAAACTCCGTTCCCCGACGTGCTTGGCGCCTTTGAAAAACTCGGGCTGGACTCCCAGAAAATATTGCGTGGCGAATCGGTGCACGAGAACTAAGCCGCCGTGTTGCCGATCACGAGGGATATCGTCAGCCCGTCGCTACGTTTATCCTAGAGCAATTCTGCACTCTCTCCGCCGGGCGTTATTTCCACCGGACCGTCACTACTTTGAGCAGTCCGGTCGGGTTCCATTGCGATGAGCGAATTTCTCGTTTACTACCGCCGTCCCGACCCCACCACGTGGGTCTACATGTCGTCGTTCTTGACGATTGGACTGTTCTTCGTATTCCGGCGATTCTGGAGCATTCGCAACCTCGACATCGCCCTGCTGATTTTGCTCGCTCCGGGACTGCTGATGGTCAACGAGGGCTACCGCCGGCAAACCCGATTGGACCGCGAGCTCGTTCAAGCGATTGCCCAACAAGAGAGAGCGGAGCAACCCGCAAAGAATGTCGCGGACGACTCCAGCCCCACGTCGGCAGACGATGCCCGCCGAGCGGTAAGCGAATTGGAACTCGCTGAAATGCTCGATGACATGATCGAGGAGGCACCGCGAACCGAAGCTCAAGCGGCCGCCTATGACTCCGCTGTGTCACTACGACGTGGCGGGTTTATCTGGTTGTTTGTTATCGAGATGGCGTTATTGATTCGCATGCTGCTCGATCCGCTGATGGTCAGGCGTCCGCTCTTGGATCCCAATCTCACAACGGGCGGATTGAATTTTCTCGGCGTCTCACTGTTTATTTTCATGATGGCGAATGTCGTCGCCAGCACGCCAGAGATCCAGCGCGAGCAAGGCCCTGAACTGGGACCGGGTTATGCCTTGATGAATATGCTGCCGACCATTCCGGTGCGCCCGGTCAGCGAAGCCATCGCAGGTGCCGAACCGCCGACACTCGACGAACTTTCGCCCCCGCAACGACACCGAGCCGCCATCGCGAAAATCATCGCTATCATCAGCCAGTCAGCGATCCTGATCGGCATCCTGCTAATTGGAAACCGCCACTTCGGCAACCTCCGCGCTGGCGCTGGCTGCGCGACGCTGTACCTCCTGATGCCTTACACGTCCCAAATGACCGGTCGCATTGATCACTTTGTGCCGTCCGCATTGCTCCTCTGGGCAATTCTCCTGTATCGCAAGCCGTTCTTTTCGGGACTCTTTGTGGGTGCTGCCGCAGGATTGGTTTATTACCCGCTCTTTCTGCTGCCACTGTGGTTCAGTTTTTACTGGCAACGTGGTGCCCGGCGATTCGTCGTCGGCGTTTTATCAATGCTGTGTGTGTTGATGGCGCTGCTGGTCCTCGGCGGTACCGAGCCCTTCTTTGAGCATCTACGTCGCATGTTCGGCCTCTTCTTCCCGACCCAAGATCCACGTGGCATCTGGGAACTGGGCTGGAATCCAGTGTGGCGTCTGCCAGTGATCGTGGCATATGTCATCTTAAGTTTCTTCTTCGCGATCTGGCCGGCGCAGAAAAATCTTGGCATTCTGATCAGCTGCTCGGCGGGCCTGATGATCGCCGCTCAATTCTGGCACGGCTACGGTGGTGGCATGTACATGGGCTGGTTCCTACCGCTGCTGCTGTTGACGATTTTTCGGCCCAACCTGCAAGACCGCATCGCATTGAAAGTTATCGATGCCCGGCCAAGATCGAACTCTCTCCGAACTTCCGCAAACATGGACGCAGCCTGAACCGGATGTCGAATTTCCTTTCCCATGAAGAATCTGGTGGCTGCAGCGAGGCGCATGCACGCTACGTCGACCAACTCGCCATAATCGACCGCGATCTGGAAAGCTTGACCGCGCGAGACTCGCGACTGGGTAGCATACGAGTTGGCCTCTTTTTTTTCCTCGTCATCGGGTTTGGCTTTGCGATCACAACCGGGCATCCTTTTTGGATCACCGTCGCTGTCGTCGCGTTGGTCGCCTTCCTGGTCGCGGTCGTGCGCAACGAGACGGTGCGAAATGAAATGGAGATTCTACAAAGTCGGTCGCGGACGCTGCGTCGCTTAGTTCGTCGACTCGACCGCGACTGGCAAGCACTCGCAAATGATTCCCTCGGGAACGTCGCCGACGCGATTCAGCTCGATAGTCGCCAAGGTGCGTTAGCGGGTGACCTGGACTTGATCGGCGATGCGTCGTTGTTCCAACTTGTTTCCATGGCGGCAACCACCCCCGGCCAACGAACGCTCGCAAACTGGTTAACTCGCCCGACTGACCCCGACACCGCAATGCAGCGGCATCATGCGGTTCAGGCCCTTGCGCCGGCTCGTCAGGAGCGATTGCAGTTCTACACGCTCGCCCGAGAAGTCGGCACCTCGACGGGCGATCCCGATTCATTTGTGAAGTGGGCCGCCAGTCCAATGTGGCTGCCATCACGTCGGTGGCTGATTCCCTGGGGGAATTTCACTGCGGCACTCGCGATTGCTGCCATCGTCGTGTTGATCTATGCAACCTTTACCGAGGATCGAGACCTCACCCGGTTTTCCTTCGTCGCGTTAATCGCGATCGCGGTGGTCAATCTATCGATAGGATCGCTGCTGCTCGGGCCCGTTGCTCAGATTTTCTCCATTGCGATTCAGTCTCGCCGCAGCGTGGAAGACTATGCGGAGTTATTTCGTTCCGCTGAGCTGCTCCCGTCCGCTGCACCTGAGAACACAGCGCCGGGTGACACGGTCGGGCGCATCCGCGAAAGGCTGCTAGGCTCTGCGTCGAAACGAGAATCCGCCAGTCTCGCGATGACGCGACTCGCAGTGGTCGCCAAGGCGGGATCACTCAAGCATTCCGCCGCTACGTTCTTGATCTATCTACCGCTACAGGCATTTGCCCTGTGGGACGTGCGGGTGCTGCGCCGGCTGGAGGCGTGGAAAGAACAATACAGCCCGCAAGTTCACGACTGGTTTGTCGCACTGGGAGAACTTGAATCGCTACTCTCGCTTGCTGCCCTCGCCGACGAGTATCCCAACTGGGCATCGCCCGAGTGGATCCAATCAGGCACGGATGCCGCACAACAAGTCAATCCAAACGAGAACGTCGTGTTGGCCTGCGAACGTCTCGGCCATCCACTTCTGCGTGACGAAGTTCGTGTTCGAAACGACGTCACGATCGGTCCGTCGGGCACGCTTCTCCTGGTGACGGGAAGCAATATGTCGGGCAAGAGCACGATGCTCCGCAGCGTGGGACTGAATGTCTCGCTGGCGATGGCAGGCGGACCGGTGTGCTGCCAGTCAATGCGCCTGCCGCCGCTCGAAATGGCAACCAGTATTCGAGTTAGTGACGATTTGAGCCAAGGCGTGTCGTTCTACATGGCCGAACTCAACCGACTCGCTGCCGTGGTCGAACATGCTCGCGAGTTACACGCCAACACGGAATTGGCTGAAGACTCCGCTACCGCGTTTTCACCCCGTCTCCTGTTCTTGCTCGATGAGATCCTCCAAGGCACCAACAGCCGCGAGCGGCAGATCGCCGTGACCCGTGTATTAGGGATGCTCGTCGACAGCGGAGCGATTGGCGCCATCACGACTCACGATCTTGAGTTGGCCGACGAACCGGAGCTGGCACGCATCGCTCACACGGTTCACTTTCGCGAGACCATCACTCCCGATGCCGACGGCGATGAACGAATGACGTTCGACTACACCATGCGAGCAGGCGTTTCGCCGACCACCAATGCCTTGCGTCTGCTCGAAATGGTTGGCTTGGGCGAAGAAGGTCGGAAGTCCGAATAGGATCGAGTATCCTATGAGTGTCGCCCTTCGCTTCGACGGGCCGTTCCCCAGCAGCGCCTCAACGGCCAGCTCTACAGAGAGCACGACGACTCTCGCCGCTACCACTGTTCCACGCTTACAATAACTGGAGTTTTATCCATGCGTTTCCTGTTTCTCATACTCGCACCCCTGTTTGTTTGCCAGCACGCGATTGCTGAAGTCCGCACCAAGACCGTCGAGTATCAAGACGGTGACGTGACCCTCGAGGGATTCGTCGCGTGGGATCCGGCTGTCACCGGTCATACCGTGCCAGGCGTGCTCGTCGTGCATCAGTGGATGGGACTTACCGCTTATGAGAAAGGGCGGTGCCAACAGCTCGCCGAACTGGGATACGTCGCCTTCGCGTTGGATATCTACGGCCAGGATGATCGACCCGGTACCATCCAGGAAGCGGGCCAGACCGCGACGATCTACAAGCAGGACCGAGATCTGTATCGCCGTCGCCTCAATCTGGGCCTGGACCAACTGCGCAAACAGACCGGTGTCAACAAAGACCAAATTGCCGCGATCGGGTATTGCTTTGGTGGCACTGGCGTCATCGAACTGGCCCGCAGCGGAGCGGAAATCAATGGCGTCGTCAGCTTCCACGGCGGCTTGGATTCCCCCTCCCCCGACGACGGCAAAAACATCGCGGCCAAGATCCTCATCTGCCACGGAGCAGATGATCCATTCGTACCCGAGGCCGATATCAAGGCTTGCGTGGCCGAGTTCGATGCGGCCGAGGTGGACTGGCAAATGAACATCTACTCCCACGCTGTGCATTCATTCACGCAACCCATGGCGGGAAATGACAACTCTCGTGGTGCCGCATACAACGCGGACGCAGACCGTCGCTCTTGGGCGGCGATGCGGATTTTCTTCGCGGAAATTTTTGATCAGGATGTTTTCAAGAAAACCGCCAAGTAGAAGCCGATCGGTCAGGCTGAAGGCCGACTCCATTGTCTGTCTGGGTCGGCCTCCGGCACTGAGAAACTGGTATTCTCGCATTTCTCGAAAAAACCGCGCCGTAATTTCGCCCCGCCCGGTCGCGCATCAGGCCTGGGTTGTTGAACCCGGGCGGAATACGGAAGTGGCGAACTCGCTGATGCCATTGACAAACAAAATCCGATGACTGCCGGGCTCATTGGCATGCACTCACTCGGCGATCCCGAGTATCTCGTAGCGGAGCTCTCCAAATGAAACGTCGGCTGGTTCGTTTTTTTAAAATCCTTCTCTGCTTAACGGCGGTCGTGATCATCGTTGCCGCGTTCTTTTGCTGGCGGTCTTTTGCTGCTGTGGAAGCGGCGCTGGCACCAGTCCGAGAGCGTGGCGAGCCGGTGTCGATCGCGGATCTCAGGCCCGCTCCGGTCGCTGACGACGATAATGCCGCGACCTATCTCACACCGATCAACCAAGAGATTGGACAGGTCGTCAATGAAGTGTACCCGATAGCTTTTGACGAGGACTTCTCTTGGCAGACTGGATTGACGTCAGACCATTCCACAAAACTCAAAACCATTCTGGACGCACATCCCCACCTTGCTGACCCGATCGCCAAAGCATCTCGCTGCTCCCAACTTGCCTGGCCGCTCAACTACGATTCAGCACCCAACGATCTGATGGAGCAGTTGCTGGACATGGATGTTCGCGCCATCGCACGGTTTCAGATTGCCCGTGCTCGGTATCTCGTAGCAATCGATAAACCGGATGAAGCGACTGCGGTCTGCCTGGAAGAACTGCGTTTGATTCAGTTGCAGGGGGATACACCGCTACTGGTCTCGTGGCTAGTCAATATCGCGTGTCGAAGCCAGATCCTCAACGAGCTCAACGGTATCTTGCAAACCCAAACACTGCAGCCGGAGCCCCATGCCGCGATCGAACACGAACTCAGGCAGTCAGCAATCACCGATCAGTTCAAGCATATGCTCGAAACTGAGCGTGCGTACGGGATCGATAGCTTTCGCGGATTCTCGCTCCCCATTTTTCCGTTGACACCACAATTGGAAAACTACATCGAATACATGAGCGAACAAATCGCTATCGGAGCGCCGCTGCCATTCGAATCATCACCACAACCCCAGGTGACCGCCACCGGCATGACAGAGCTCCTTGTCCCTTCGCTCGAGAACGCTCGCGATGCGATGTCCCGCACACTCGCCACAGAGCGTTGTGTGCGAGTACTCAACACGATCCAGTCGCGTGCTGACCAACAAACACCGGTTGATCTTAGCGATTTAGACTTACCGGTCGATGCGATCCTCGATCCCTACAGTGGAGAACCGTTGCTATCGAAGTCGACGGATGAAGGCTGGATCATTTACAGCGTCGGTCAGAACGGCCAGGACGATGAGGGTAATATCGAACCGGATGGCGAATCCAATCAATCGCTCGACATAGGCGTAGGTCCGCCTGCGGCATGATGATGTTTGCGCGGAGTATTGGATCGGCAACGCCATCCACGACTTTACGAGCGTCGTGCGTTCTGCTTGGCACGTAAGAGGCGTTCGCTGTAGCTAAGTTCTTCCGTCTCGCTTGCCGGTTCAGCCAGCGGTCGTTCCATAGGTGCCGGCGGCTTGCTCGCATGGGCTCGAGACTTCGCTTGGCGGAGCGCATCGAGGCGGCTGACGCTGGCGGTAACGCTCTCCGGTTCCGTGGCGGCCGATGACAGGAACTGCTTTACCCACCCCATTCGTGGCGCGATGCGACGCACCATCACATCGGCAAAGAACAGGCAGCAGGCGAGCAGTACGAGCATGGGCCACGCATCGCGGATCGAGCCAATCGCCGCCAGTCCGCTACGGAACGGATTGAGCTCAATTGGTTGGTCCGCATCCACCTCAGACAGACGCACGACCTCTCCACCGGATGACGTGTCGATCTGTGATTTCGCAACACGATCCATCAGGGGTGTATTGATCTGTCGGGCCCGATATTCCTTGGTGGTCGAGACCGTCACGGCCGTCGTCAGTGGAGCCGACGATGCATCGGGAATGACTTGGATAAAGTAGTTACCCGCTTGATCGGTTGGAAATGTTCCCGCATATCTCCCCGGTGATGTCTGACTGAGGGACAGCGAGATCGGCTGCATGTCGGGTCCGAGCACTGATCCAGCGGGTTCGAGGAAGTTCAAAAACTGATCTTGAGCGTCGAGTGCGTTGACAACAACTTCGACACCGTCATCACGTACGATTGTCGCTAGTGAGAACTGGCCCGTATCACCCGCCGGTCGCATCAACCACCGCACCAGTTGGCTGACCAGCTTGGAGTCGCCCGACCACGAATTCCAGTCACTGGCCCACCGTTGGCCACCGTCGGTGGTAAGGACGGCTGAACGACCAAGCCCGTATTGCCAAACTGCCAGTATCGGATGATTCGTTTCCTGGGGCCCGGGTGCTTGGATCAACGCCTGAGCCAAAGGACTGTCTTTCATCGTCGTCATGACGTAGCCATGAATCGGCGGCGGGGTATCGATACCTGCTAACAATTCGTGCGAGTAGGTAATCTGCGGTTGGACACCTTCACCGCTTTCAAAGATCAGCGGCCGCGAAACCCGACGGGACTCCCGCATCACGATCTGTGGGATCGCCTTGGGAGATATCACATGATAGAGCTTGCCACCTCCTGCATTGGCTATCCGCCGGAGCAGATTCACGTCGGCACCTTGGCCAATCGCGACGGCGGTAACCGTGATCCCCGCAGCCTTCATTTGCTGAACAAGACTGAGAAAGTCATTTGCGTGAGTTTGTCCGTCGGTCAACACGATCATGTGTTTGACCGACGCGTTAGCACGCGTCAATTGGGCGAAGGCCTGCCGCATCGCGGGGTACATGTCCGTGCCTCCGCCCGGTCGAATCCGACCGATCATCGGCAGCATGTGGGAGCGTTGTCCGACCTTTTGCATGGGAATGACCTCATGTGCGGCGGAGTCAAATGAGATGATGCCGAGCGAATCGCTGGGCCCGAGCATCATCACCGCCGCCCGCGCCGCAGCTTTGCACAGCACCATTTTTTCACCGTCCATCGATCCCGAGCTATCGATAACCAGCGACAGAGCACCCACTGCGTTGACCTTCGCATTCTTGATCTCGAAATCTACCGGCATGGCCGTTTCCAGTTCCGTGCCCGTCCAGCCACCTGCGCCGAGCGAGTCGGGACCGCCGATCATCAGCAAACCGGCACCGAGTTGCTGGGTATTGCGAACGAGTAGCGAGATTTGATCGTCGGTGAACTGCGAAATGGAGTTTGCGGAATCACCACCGACACGGGGCACATTGGCCAAGATGACCGCGTCATACGCTTGTAGCTCCGCGAGGGAAGTGAACGTGGCATGACTCGGTTGCACAGTAACTTCGATCGACTCCTCACGCAGCATGTCAACAAAATTTGTCCAATCCTCCGATTGGTTAGCGGGTTCGATCAGCAATACCCGACTCTTGCCACGAACGTTGACGAAAGTGTTCGACCGATTGTTCTGCGGCCGCGAGTCGCCTGCGGACGAATCTGCGATGAACTGTGCAGAGTACGTATAGGGTGCCGGCCGTGTGATCGTGTGCCGTAGCGGAAACACATTCTTCCCCGGAGCAACCTCAACAGACTGCTCGGCCAACAACTCTTCCTCGCCGTTGAACGTTCGTGTGATTCGCAATCGCCCTTGAACGCTGCGACTCCCGGCCTGTGTCGACTCCCGCGATTGGTCGACGCTCTCTGAATCGTCGGTGGGTGTCACATCATTTGCATCGACGATATTCTCGACAACCACACGTGCTTCGAGTGGTTGCCCCGTGCGGATTTCGGTGGGCATGTCAATTCGCTCGACGATCACATCCGCGCCCGCCTGCGGCGAAACGGCTACGAAGTCGATACCGATTCCCGATGCGATGATCGGTGCCGCTACTTCTTCGACGTGTCCTTGGGTTTCATTGCCATCGGTAAAGACGACGATTCGTCGCCGCGTATCTGTTGGCATGGACGCGGCTGCCAACGTCAGGGCTTGCTCAAGGTTGGTCGCATCGGTGCGAATCTCGACTGGACTGCGTCCGGAAACGCTCGGCAGATCATCGTGAAAAGGGGGGACCTCAATTGACGCATCGGCGCCACATAGGATCACGCCCACCAAATCCTCGCGTGATGCACTGCGATGCTCCGCTGCATTGCGCCGTGCAAACTCATACAACCGCTCACGCTGATCGACATTGATGCTTTCCGATTGATCGAGCACATACATCACCGACACCCGATCGGTCGTCCAAGCCAGCCTCGCACCCGCGATCGCCAGCACGACCGCTGCGATCACGGAGACACGCAGCACCACTGCCAGCAGACAACGCAGTCGCCCCAAACTCTGCAGATGCCGGTAGCCGTAGATCGCCACCAGTGGCAGTAGCATCAGCAACCACAAGTAGCCCGGTGCATCAAAGGTAATTTGCATGGAGAACGCTGATCACTGAGTAACTTGTTCGTACTTGGCAGGAACCTGATAACGATCGCTGACGGTATGAACTCGGTTCGTCGGCTTTCCCTCAGGTGTGACCAGTGGTAGCTCGGCGTTTACCCACGCCAAAATACTTCCCTGATAGTTCTTCACTTTGGCACCTTTACCAACGAGTTGCTTCGCATATGCCTTGCTTCGACCACCACTGAGGCAGTACACGATCACGGTTCGATCCTGGTACTTCTTCGCGTCCTTCTCAAAGGCGGCCTTCGTGATGGCCCCCGGAATCAAGGACACCTTTTGCTCGGCGTCGCTACGTACATCGACGAGCACGAAACCGGCCTCCTCGGGTTGCTCGCCAGCGGCGGTTGCCTTGGCTTCGGCTTGCTGCCGGGCGGTAATCAGTACGTTCAGGTCGGCGGTCTCGATTGTTTCAATTGCTGGTCCGCTGCTGAAAAAGTCTAGAATCTGCGCCGCTGCGATCTTTGGTTCGATCACGCAGAATAGGACCAGGGCGAGGAAGGCGACCGATTTGTACATGCTTGCTATTTCGAGGTTATGCGTTTCAAAAGACACTCCACCACGTGCCAATATAACGTACCGCAGCGTCAGCGCGACCGAAAACTCGTTGGCCGCTGGCACACAATCGGGCGGGGCGCACGAACCCCCACTAGTGAACGGCACTGTCAAGCTTTGCAGGTGCCCTTGGGGTCAAGTGCGCCGGGCCTCGGCGGCGGCGCACGCCAACCGGTGTGTCGATTGAATTACCGACGAGCTCGTTGCCTGCCGTGCCTCGCTTCCCCCTGAAGCGTCCGCGGTTTTTCACTCGGACTGGTTCGCGACCTATTAAAAATCAGATGATCGCCCCTGTACCCCATCGGGATGAGCCCCAACTGGGACGCAACCGTGCTGTTCCACAGGTCAAGTCGCTGTAGAATTCATCAGCACTGAAATCGACTTCTGGCGCCCCGAGGTTGGCGGGCAATCCTCGCGGGCGGGAGTCAATGCCGGCCGGATCACCGGCCACACAGCAGCCGGTTCTAAGCGTTGCTCTTCGCGGAGTAGAGCTCAGCGTATTCAATCGCCCAGGTATCAATCAGCTGGGAAAACTCTTCCGGATCAACATCCTGAATCTTCGTGTAATGAGCGCGATTAAAGATCTCGCGGTTCATCACAGTGCCCTTGCCTTTCAGGTCAAGCACACCGAGGTCACTGTAGGGACGAATAACCAGTTCGAGTCGGCTGTACAAGTTATTGCGGCGACCGGATTCAATCCTCAGATCGTCGCGAAAACACGCCTCGCCCCAGCCCTCTTCACCGAAAATGGCTTCGGTGCGGAAGCCGGGGAAATGCTCGGCGACACGGTGAACCGCAGTCTCGATCCGGTCCGACAGCGATAAGCGATAGGAGGTATGCAGCCGCTTGAGATCCTCCTCACTGAGTTCCTTGCGGCGTTCTTCCGAAGCTTGATATTCGCCCCGACGTCGCCCACGCTCGATCGCGGACTCAAGTCGTGATGTAAAATCGTCGCTCATTCGGCGGCTCCTTCACTTGCATTGGCAGCCGTCTTTTCGGCCGCCTCGCCAGCCCCCGCCGAGGGCGCTGAATCCACTGGTGCTGAGCCGCTTGCCGCATCACTCGACGATACCACGGCAGCATCTGCCACGGACTCCGGCTTGGCTTCAGCTTTTGCTGGCTCGCTATCGACTGCGGCCGCTGGTGCGGGCTCCACAGGTTTTTCTGGGGGTGCCTTCGGCTTCTCTGCGGGGGCTTTGTCTTTCGTGACAAACTGCATCAAGTCGCCAAAGGACCGCAGCGGCTCCTTGCCCTTCTGCATCGCTTCGGTGAGTGGTGCTGAATCGGTTTCTTTGCCGACGACTTCGTAGACTTCGGGACGACGTGGTCCGCGACCGCCACCGCGTTGATCGCGCCGACCGCCACCACCGGAGCGACCTCGATTGCCATCGCGTCCGCCACCACCTCGATTATCCCGTCGCTGGCCACCGCCGGTCGCGGAGTTGCGCTCACCGGGGCCCGAGCTGCGCCCGCCAGGACCTGCGTTGGCAGTGCCTGCCGCCGAGCCACCTCGGCCACGCGACGCTCCGGCGGATTCGCGTCCACCGGCCGCAGCCCCGCCACGTGCGCCACCGCGTTGGCCGCCCTGGCCACCCGCTGGCCCACGACCGCGTCCGCGTGCGTCATGGCGATGCGACTGCAATTCGGCTTCGCGTTCCGGGGAAATGGCGCTCAACCCAACGCGGCGGCGCTTGCTATCAATCCCCGTGACCCAGGCGGTCACCACGTCGCCGACCTGAACGGCCTCGTGCAGGTCTTCGACAAACCCGTCAGACACCCGGCTGACGTGAATCAAACCGCTGCACTCGGGCGTCAGTTCGACGAACACGCCGAAGGGCATCACGCCCACGACGACGCCGATGACTTGATCGCCCTGCTTAAGGTCGCTGAGGGCGGGCATGCTATTCATCACCGCCGGCGATGGGCCACTAACGGTGCCCTCACCAAAGGGCTCACACAACCAACTGACAATCTGCAGCGATCGATGCACGCCGACCTGCCACTCCTTGATCAGTTTTTCGACTTTCGCCCGTTCTGGTTTTGTTTGGCGGAAGGTTTCTGCAGGGGCGGGAGTCGCTGGTTCCTCTGCACTGGGTTCTGACTCGGAATCAGATTGAGCAGCCGCTACGGTGGCTGCCGGATCGTCGCTTGACTCAGCCACTTCGCTCGCTGCCGATGACTCGCCCTCAGCACTCGCGGTTACTTCCGAGGCTGCTTCACCCTCGGTCGCGGGCGAGTCGCTCGCTTCGGCTGCGGCATCGCCATTACTGAGAACCGCATCAGCAGTGTCCGACTCCGTTGTCTCAGCTGGTCCGAACGATGATGTCTCCTCGGCAGATTCGTCGGCGGTTGACTCCTCGTCACTGACTGCATCGGCGGTGGCGGGGGCTTCGCTCGGTGCCGGCGTGCTGTAGTCCGGTAGCTCGTAGCCCGACGGTGATGCCGGCGGCAACTCGATGTCCAGCGCCTTGGCCAACCGCTTCGCCAGCGGATAATCGTCCGGATGGATCAAGGTACCGTCGAGCGTTTCTTCGCTGCTGAATACCCGCAGGAATGGCAAAGCTTGACGGGTATGAATGGCCGACGGCCAATCCGCCCGAGCGAGCAGATCATCTCGTGAACCAATCAGCTTCTCACGCCGCTGGGCGTCGATCGCGTCGGCAGTTCGGCGTGTCATGCCCGGCAGTCGCTCAAGCCAGGAGGGCGTCGTCGAATTGACATCCACGCCACCACGAGCGGCACCGCTAACTAACACATCCTCGAGCGCGTCCAGAATTGCTTGATCGGAAAGTTCGCGTTGGAACGACCCCAACCGCAGCTTCAAAGGATCGACCTTGACCATGGCTTGGGAAGGCTGCAGAGTCGCGAAGGCAATCCATGCCGCAGCGCGGAATCGCCGCGGAGTCGACTTCATTTCCTGGTCGCCCGCCGCACTGCCCGCATACGCATCAGCACCACTGCGGTCGGCCAGCGTCCACCGAATGGAATGCTCAGCAGACTGCTTGATCAATTCTCCAATGGCAATCATGCAAGCCCGTCGCGCCGGACCATTGCTAATCACAATCAAATCAACGTGGTGCTGGTGAATCAACTCGCCAATTTTGGTCACTGCGAGAGTCCGCATCGCCGCCGACAATTGACACGGGATGTCTTCGTTATGCAGCACGCGGCCATCTGCTGCGACGATCGAAGTCGCTGCCGTGCGCGGGCCAACGGCGTCGATCGACATCACAACCTTAGCGGAAACACCACCGCGATTGATTTGGCTATGCAGATTATCAGCGGCAATGGACACGAGCCGAGCGGAGGCTTGCTCTTGGATTTCGTCCCACCATGCACCCTCAGCGGCATCACGTAATGCGGCTTCGTTAGCGACCACAATGCCGGCCAAGTGATCGCCAAAATGACGGTTCAAGTTGGTCGCAGCCTTTTGCATTTCCGCGACCAATTGAGCGGCATCGTAATCAAACGCACACTGCGCAACTTGACTTCGCAATGCCCGTCCGAGCATCACAATTTGGAATGCGCTCAGTTTTGCGGCTGGCATGCGTTTGCCAGCGAGCGGCTTGAGCGTGCTGACGAGCCAACGACGACGGCGTTGGCGAGGAGAAACCTTTTTCTTCTTCGCAGGTTTGGCAGGGACGCTCTGCTCGCTCGCAGATTCCGCACCCTCCGTGTTTGTTTTCGGCGTGCCGAAACCACTCGGAATGGCGGGGATCTCCGACGCACTGTTCTCTGCAGGTGCCACAGGCTCAGCATTCGTGTCGGTGGCGGGAGCATCCGCCTCAGCAACAGGCGCTGCTGGCTGAGTTTCCACATCGGCTACGCTGGATTGCGCCGCTTCATCGCTGGTCACTGCAGGCGTCACATCCGCGGACACGGCCGGCGCAGGGGGAGCTGACGAGGCGGATTCAGCGGGACTGGCCGACGCTGTCGCCGGCGCATCGGCACTGAGCGTCGCCTCGCCATGCGGAGCGTCTTCCGCTACCGCTGGCGTTTCTGGTGCAACCGCGTCAACATTTGCCGCGACAGCACCCGGATCGGTGGCGTTCGCGTCTCGGACGGCAGAAGCGTCCACGCCCGCCACACCAGAATCTTCGGCACTGGAGCCATCAACGCTGGGGCTTTCGGCACTGGATCCTTCGGCAGAAGAATTCTCGGCCTGGGTGTCAGCGGCAGGAGCGGTCGCGACGGCAACTGCTTCGCTAGGCTGCGACTTGCCTTTCTTGCGTTTCTTGGCGGCCTTCTTGGATTTTGCCGAGGCTTTGACTTCTTCGTCGTCTTCGCCGCCATGTGGGTCAGTGACTTCGACGACGTGAATTTTGGCATTTCGCGAGAGCCAACGGACGGCAGCGCCCATGATTCGCGGATCACCACTGAGTCGCTTGGCCAATGCGTCGTCGAGCTTAGCGAGGACGGTATCGGTCGTCGGAGTCACCGCCGGCGAACTCTCGGTGGATTCAGACGTCTCCGCGGAGACCTCCGTGGCGTCAGCCCGCGGGGGTGCCTTGGCGGAAGCTTCGATGAGCGACGCGGCAATCGCCTCCAAATCCTCGCCATCGCCTTTCTCAGGGCTCAGCAACCGGACGGCGAGCCGCTGGGCTAAACTACCTGACTCGCTGGCTTCGGATTTAATCCGGCGACTGAGTCGATCCAGTAGCCGACGCGATTTGGCCCCCGAGATCGCACGCCCGAGGGCGGGATCGGCTAACTGCGTTACTTGCCAGGCCGCATTCAACTGATCGCGATACTCGTCCAAGCGCTGCTGAGATCGCACCGCGTGCGAAAGCGCCCAAAGACTCGCCTCGTCGAGCCCCCCGAGTTCATCTCGCCGATAACGGGCCAGAAACGGGGGCGTGTAGCCTTGCTCAATCAACGGCAGGGCCAAACGTAAACTCGACACCTCGCAATGCCCGCGTTGGGCAATTGCGTCCAGATCAACGTTCATCAGATGTTCGGTCGCTTTACTAGCTTGAAGGGGACGACGCGAGAGTCAAACGGTCGTCCGCGAAACATGCAAAAGTGGGTAAGAAGATCAAGCGGTCACCGTCGCGTAGGGTGTCTCTACCAGGCAAAGAACGCATCCTCCAAAACAGATACGAAACCAGCTTGATCGAAACGCTGCGAGGACCATAGGCAAACCGCTCGAAATCGAGCCTGGAAAACATATGCCCGCGACCCGCCCATTGTCAACATGGCCGATATTGGTGACCGATGGCTCCGTCCGTCGTCAGTATCGTCGCCTGGCCGACTCCACCCGCTCGGAAGCAGAGCGGAGCTGCCCATCCACCGCTCCGAGCGACGCCGTCGCCTAGCTACAATCGTCACGCGAGCGGCTCCGACCGCATCAGTAATCACGACAATCCGCCTGTCAGCCCTTGAACTGCATGGCAGCTCTCGCGTACTATTTGCTGTTCAAAACAGCACACTCCTCGCGTTCTACCTTCGGAAACGCGTCTCAATCAGCCCATTTTTTTGTGTAAACAGCCATGAAAGACGGCATCCACCCGAATTATCAAGACACCACCGTCACCTGTGGTTGCGGCAACACATTCCAAACCCGGAGTGTTCGCCCCGAATTGAAAATCGACATTTGCAGCGATTGTCACCCGTTCTATACCGGCAAACTGAAGTATGTCGACACCGCGGGTCGGATTGACAAATTCCAGAAGAAATTTGCTGCGGGCACCTACGGTAGCCTGGCAAAGCCCAAAAAGGCAAAGAAAGCTAGCAAGTGAGCGGCTCGATCCGCGACAATCTCGAAGAAAAGCTCGCGCGCTTCCTGAAACTCGAAGCTGACATGGCTGACCCCGCCGTTCTCAGCGACGGGGCGAAGATGAGTGCTGCTGCGCGAGAGCACGGCGGACTCGCCCGCGTTGTCGGAAAATATCGCGAGTTCAAACGCCTCAGTGAAGAAATTCAAGGCTGCCAAGAAATCGCGGAAGAGACCGACGATTTCGAAGAACGCGAAATGGCCGAAGCGGAGATGAAGTCGCTCCGCTCCCAGCGGGAAGTGTTGTGGGAAGACCTGCTCAGCTTCACCGTCGGCGGCGATGATTCGCACCGAACACGCTGCGTGATGGAAATCCGCGCCGGCACCGGCGGCGATGAAGCCGCACTGTTTGCACGTGACCTCTACGAGATGTACCGACGCCACGCCGAGCAGATAGGCTGGAAAACCGAGGTGATGGACGCCAGCCCAACGGAGATGGGCGGGTTCAAGGAAATCATGCTGACCGTCGAAGGCGAAAGCGTTTTCCGCGACCTGCAATATGAGTCCGGTGGGCACCGCGTCCAACGCGTTCCCGAAACCGAGACCCAAGGGCGCGTGCACACCTCGGCGGCAACCGTCGCCGTGATGGCCGAACCCGAAGACGTCGAGGTCAACCTCAAGCCAGACGATTACCGAGTCGATAAGTTCTGCGCCAGCGGACCCGGTGGCCAGCACGTCAACAAGACCGAATCGGCGATCCGGTTGACCCACTACGAAACCGGCGTCGTCGTGCAGTGCCAAGACGAAAAGAGCCAGCACAAAAACTTGGCGAAGGCCCTGCGAGTGCTCAAGGCACGCATTTACGAAAAGAAGCGGGAAGAGGAAGCGGCCAAACAAGCCGAGACTCGCAAAGGCCTGATCGGATCAGGTGACCGGAGTCAACGCATCCGCACGTACAACTTCCCGCAAAATCGCTTGACCGATCATCGCATCAATCTCACCCTCTACAAGCTTGATCAAATCATTGCCGGTGACCTCAGTCCCGTTACCGAAGCGTTGATTGAGTACGACCGTGATCAACTCCGCGGTGACATGATCGATTGAACCGGTCCTGTACTATTTCAACAACGGATTCTTTGGCAACGGACGCTCCTTTTCATGACTACCCCCAGCACCGAACCATGGACCGTGCTGCGGTTGCTGCAGTGGACCTCGGATTTTTTCAAGTCGCGTGGCAGTGAATCGCCGCGTCTCGATGCTGAGATCTTGCTCGCCCACGCCCGCGACTGCGAGCGGATCGAACTCTACACAGCCTTTGCCGAAGTCCCCTCTGACGAACAGCGGATCGCGTTCCGAGAACTGGTTCGGCGGCGTGGCGAAGGGGCCCCTGTGGCCCAATTGGTTGGTTTTCGCGAGTTCTACTCCATTCCGATTCGCGTAGATGAGAATGTGCTCGTCCCCCGGCCGGAAACCGAACATCTCGTTGTCGAAGCGATTGATCAAGCCAAGCGGATTGCCGCGACTGTCGCCGATCGACCGTTGCGAATCCTTGATATTGGGACCGGCAGCGGCGCCATCGCCATCGCCATCGCTAAGAACCTCAAGGATGCCGAAGTGGTCGCCGTGGACGTGTCACTCGCCGCCCTGGACATCGCCCGCTGGAATGTTGAAAAACAAAAACTCAGCGACCGCATCACGCTCATGCAAAGTGATCTGTTCGAAGCACTCCAAGCTGACGCAAAATTCGACGTCATCTGCTCGAACCCACCTTACATCAGCCAAAGTGAGTACGACTCGCTACCCGATACCGTCCGCAATCACGAGCCTCGCGGAGCCTTGCTTGCCGGCCAAGACGGCACTGAAATTATTTCTCGTATCTTGGCCGACGCGCCCGCTCATCTCTTCCCCGGTGGTCGACTCGTCCTCGAGTACAGCCCCATGATCGCGGACTCGTGCAAGGCGATGGCCGAGGGGAGCGGAAAATGGAACGACATCAAGCGGATCCGCGACCTCGCTGGCCACCAGCGAATTCTGTCACTGGGACAGACCGCTTAGGCGAGCCCACCAGAGACGACCACGCGAGTTTCGCATGACCGTGATACGCCAGCCTTTTTAGTTCGTTTTTCGGCATCGTATGAAACGCTCCGTGATCATCCCCACCGCCAACACACTGCGGTGCCTCGATCCAACACTTCAGTCGCTAGCGTCACTGGCCGATCGCCCCGAAGATGTGGTCGTCGTCCAAAACGGGCTGAACGAGCAAGCTCGCCTCGCCGATAGGGTCGACTACGATCGCGTCGCCCAGCAGTACGACTGCTTACACCTCAAAATTGTTTACGACGAAGTGCCCGGCCTGCTCTCAGGGCGCCATCGTGGCGTGCAAGAGTCTCGCGGCGACCTACTGGTATTCATCGACGACGACATCACTGTCTCGTCTGATTGGCTAACGGAACTGTCGAGCGTGTTCAATGACGCAGAGGTTGTGCTGGCGACCGGCCCCAGCCTCCCGGCCTTCGAGATCGAACCGCCCGCGTGGTTGCCGCAGTGTTGGCGACCGACACCCTGTGGCGGACGCCAGCTGGCGCAGCTGAGCCTGCTAGAACTCAACACGGCTGCACCCGTCGAGATCGACACTGATCTCGTCTGGGGACTCAACTACGCCATTCGTCGCCACACGCTACTCCAGCACGGCGGTTTTCATCCCGATTGCGTTCCCAAATCATTGCAGCACTTTCAAGGTGATGGCGAGACCGGGCTGAGTCGCAAGATCGATGCGGCGGGCGAGCGGGCGGTCTACAATCCCGCCGCTCTGGTCTTTCACCACATTGGCCAGGAGCGTCTGACGTTGGACTATTTTGCCCAGCGCGCGTTCTATCAGGGCGTCTGCGACTCGTACACCCAGATTCGCGACGGTGAACACCCGACCCTCGATTCGGCTGCGGACGCATCTGCCGCCCGTCGATGGTTGAGACACTGGCGACGAATCCTGTGGCCCCCGGAAGAACTGGACGATCTCCAAGCTCGATTCGCTCTCGCCTATCGACGCGGCTTCGATTTTCACCGCGTCTGCGTGCAATCTTCACCCACGTTGCTGGAGTGGGTGCGACGCCAGAACTATCTTGACTACGCCTATCCGACTCTTGAACCTGATTTCAAGGCCCCGCCGTCATGACCCCGCGAGAAGTGGAACTACAGAAAAAGATCGCTCAATATCATTTCTATCATTTCATCGAGTTGACCGATAATATCCGAACCCCAGGGATTCCTGAGTATGTGCCTACTCAGCAGGGCGTACTGGCGGCGTTGGATCGAGCAGATCTGTCCGGCAA
This sequence comes from Allorhodopirellula heiligendammensis, assembly GCF_007860105.1. Lineage (NCBI taxonomy): Bacteria > Pseudomonadati > Planctomycetota > Planctomycetia > Pirellulales > Pirellulaceae > Allorhodopirellula > Allorhodopirellula heiligendammensis. Next base: position 1,624,825 of record NZ_SJPU01000002.1, on the reverse strand, counting down.
ACGTGTCCTCGACATCGGCTGCCGAGACGGCCTGTATTCGTTTAAAGCCGAGCAGCGAGGCGCCGCCGAAGTGGTCGCTATCGATAACTGTTTATCAAGAGCAGCTGTCGAATTATTGATCCCGGAACTGAATTCCAATGTGCAAATGCACGAACAAAATCTATTTAACTTGACGGCCGAAACGTTCGGAAAATTTGACACCATCATCTTCGCAGGTGTGCTCTATCATTTACGGTATCCATTCTGGGCACTGAAGCTACTACGAGATCTGCTGACCGATTGCGGCCAGATCATCTTGGAGACGGGCGTGATGCTCAACGACCCCGATCTTCCGCTGATGTTTTGCCCCACCGAAGGGGACAGCCCGTATGAGCCCACATCGGTGACGTTTTTCAATCCCAAGGGATTACGCGACACGCTTGCTACCCTCGGCCTGCACGTGACCCACCAAGAGTTACTGAACCATCCTGAGCTCCTGAACCGATCGCCCCAACTGGGCATCAAGAATCGCGTCAAACGGTTTCTTGGACGGACACCCGAGCGGATCATCGATCGCATGACGCTGACGTGCGAACTGGGCAAGGCGAGCAGCTCAGCGGAAACACGTGATTATTGGGACGCCACCCATCGGCTCGAATAGACCGTCTGCCTCAGCGAGCAACCCTGATGCTAGGACGGTCTCAGGGTCACTCAGCAGAGAGCAGCTCGTTCACGGCGAACCAAACACGATCGCTTGATCCAGGTGGAACGTGCCCGCACCGGCCAAGCCGATGCGAATGTATCTCGCGTGCGTGCCGGCAGGGAAGTCAATCATCCATTCAAGCTGCGGTTTTTCCGAAGCCCAGACTTTCGTGTAATTCTCGTCATCCTCGCTGATCCACACGGTCAGACCATCCGCCCGGTTGTGAAAAGTGCTCTGAATACGATTGCGTAAGAACAGATGGTGGATCTCTTGGTCTTGAGCCAAGCGAACTGTCACGTAAGGCGAATCAGTATCGTGATCCGAATGAAACGCGAAATCAAAATCGGCTCGAGGTGCTGGCGAGAGAAACAGATGGGTCTGGTCGTTCCAATTCGAGTTTGGAAAATTGGGACCGAGCGACAGCCAGGCGTCTTGCGACACTTCGATGGAGTCGGCGTGCTTACGCAGCGGTGGAGGATTACGATACTCCGTCCGTACCCATCGTGAATGCTTGCCACGGCCTCGTTGTGTGACACGTTTGGCGTCTTTCTGAGCCTTGAGATACGCCACCAAGTCCAAGAATTCAATCGGCGCGATCGTCTTGGCCAAACCCTCCGGCATCGAGCTCGCTTTCATGTCTTTGCGAATTTCGATTTCATCCTTCAGGACCGTGTCTTCTTTCCCATCAGCAATCCCCAATGAAATTGACTGATCGTCTTCTTTCAGGATGAAACCTGAATGGGTCATGCCATCGTAATCGAGCAGCATCACCGTCTCAAAACCCTTGGAGATTTCATCATTGGGCATCAGGATTGAGCGAATGATTTTTTCACCGTCAAAGCGAGTGCCGACATCCGTCAAATCAGGGCCAAACTCTTTGCCAAGATCACCGATTTTGTGGCATGCCGAGCAGACCTGCTTGAACACGCCTTCGCCACGTGCAGCGTTGCCGCCACGAATGCCTGCCAACTGCCTGATGGCAGCGTCCCGGTGTTCCATCTTGGCATCTACATCTTCGGCAAGCATCAAGGGCTGCACGGCCTCGCCGCCCGGCCCACTCTTGGCACGGTAAAGATGGAAATATCGCTTAAACTCCTCTGGAGCGGACGCCAGAAAATCGGCGTCCTTGTCGTGGCCTGACCAGATCGGTTCGAAAGCGTGCAAGGTGTGCTCGAGGGTATAATCGATCCAGTAGTCCATGGGGTGCTGGGTGACCGCGAGAGCAGCCACCAGCGCCTCTTCGGTAGGGAAAAAGCTCAATGCCCGCACGGCTTCAAGACGCACTCGGGGATGGGGATCGCTGACAGCATTGGCAATCAACTCAAACGCACCAGGGAACCGATCCATCTCGTTGGAGACCGCGTGCACGGCTGCGGCGCGGGCATGAAAATCATCGTTCTGCATGATTCGGGTGATCAATTCCGGATCGAGATCGCGGTAGCTCTCCTGCACCCACATTGCCTCGCATAGTTGCTGTGCGTCACTGTCGTCGGTCAGCCAGGCCTTCAACGCGGCAGCGGTTTCGGCCTTGGGGCGTTCTCGCAGTTCACGCCGCACGCGGTAGCGAGTGCGAAGCTCGGGGACCTCGAGTTGCTTAAACAATTCCGCTGCCGAATCTCCATCGAAATCAGCCGTTTCTAGCAGCGGCTTCTTCTCGTACACCATCCGATAGACGCGGCCGTGCGTATGATCGCGGTTGGGATCACGCTGGGAATACTGCATGTGTCCGATCAAGGCATTGCACCAATCACCAAACCAAATCGCTCCGTCGGGACCGATTTTGGGGTCAACGGGCCGGAAAATCATGTCGGTCGACGAGAGCAAATCATCGATTCTCTTGCCGGTGTATCCGGCCGTGCCCTCTTGGTCGTGCAACGTAAAACGTGGCATGCCGTGCATGTTGATGACGCAGGCGTAGATAAACTCTCCCTGGACGGAATCGGGTAGCTGTCTTGAGAAGAGAAACTCATTGCCGACCGCAGGCCGCATTCCTTCATTGTCAAACACGGGCTCGAGAGTCTTGCGAGTGGTGACTTCCTGGCCCGACAGTGGCGTCGCCCAATGCTGTTTGGCATTCGTGCCGTCACCGACAATTCCCTGTCCCCATTCATCAAAGACCATGCACCACGGGTTACCGTAGCCAGGGGTGACGAAGTGCCGAAATCTCATTGTGATCGGGTCGAAGACATACACGCCCCCGCGATCCCGATTACGGAAGGGTCCCCAAGGCGTCTCGACGCTGGTGGAAATGGCAATACCTTCGAGCATGTAGAGCAGCCCACCGGGAGACAGTTCCCAAGCGCCCATCGCATGGTGCGTGTCACCCGTCGCGATGCCGTCGATGAGCTGGACGACTTCGTCGGCGTGGTCGTCTCCGTCGGTATCTTTCAGAAACAGTATGCGCGGTTCATCAACGACGAGCACACCGCCGTTGACGAACTCAAATCCGGTTGGGCAAATGAGCTTGTCATAGAACGTGGTAGTCTTATCCGCCCGACCATCGCCATCGGTGTCCTCTAAAATCAGCAGTCGGTCACTGGGACGTTGGGCCCCCGGTTGCCACTGAGGGTAATTTGGCATGCACGACACCCATAAGCGCCCTTTGGCATCAAAGGCGATTTGGTTCGGGTTCGCCAACTCGGGGAAATCAATTTCAGAAGCAAACAACTCCACGCGAAAATCCTCGGGGACTTTCATCATGCTGATTGATTCTTCGGGAGTCGGATAAACGAGCTCCTCAGGCTCACGCCACTTGCGGAAATTCTCATCTCGTGTTCCGAACATGGTGGGAGGCACAACAACGCTACCGGTGCCGGAGTCATCCGGCTCATCAGCTACCTCCCGCCCCGCAGCGAGGTCCCAAATGTATTGATCACGTACGTCTACCATTGCCCGGATTTTCCGATACTCGGTCGGGAACGTCTCCGTGTCCCAAGTACGGCGACCACCGTACACGTACCATCCATTGAGCATCCGATAATCTTGCAGATGCAGCCAGGACTTGTCGTTAACCCAGGTCCGCACACGTTGAAAACGATCTGTTTCTTCGTCAGACAATGCATCCGTGCCGAACAGGGCTTGATCGAGCAGTTCGCCCATCAATTCGTCGCCAGCCTCATTGAGGTGAGCGCCGTTGATCGTGAACTGGAGCCCCTGTTCTTGGTTGAATTTGGTCGAAGTATCGTCCAAGAGATCGACAAAGCGGTGCCCATCCTCGGCTGCCAATTTCTTGATCGCGTCACGATAGATCGCCAGACTCGCGTTGCGTTTGTCGGCGTCTGGGTGCAGTCGGTTGTGCAGCGGATCGTCCGTCCACTCGGACTCAAAAGCAACTGGGCTGACCAGCACAAATCGCGTTGCTTCTCCCGCACTCGAGTAGGTCTTCTTCAGCTCGGCGATCCACTTGCGATAGTCGGCGATGAATGCATCGACAGACTTGGCGTCATCGCCCGCGAAGGATTCGTTGAACCCGTAAAAACATAAGAACAAATTGGGCGAGAAAACCTTCAGCGGATCGTCAATGACGGTGTAATTGTTGGGGCGCTGACGATTCCCGACCTCGTCGGCGGGCCAGCCAAAATTGCGAAAGCGAATGTCTCGATCGACCTGTCGCAGTTGCAGCCGAGTCTCGAAATTGCCGAACAAATTCATCCGCTCGGCCAAACAGTTGCCTACCGCCGCAATCCGCTGCCCTTGCTCGATCGGCAAAACCTGTTGGTCGGGTGCCGCAGCGTTCCCTGAACTGATTGGTTTGGACTTGGCGGGATCGGCGGCGGAAACGGGGCCGCTACAGCAGAGGCTCAGCAACACGCCCAAGGCGAGAATTGGCCGGATGACGATCGGATGGAGCATGACAGGCAGAGAAGGGGTTGCAGGTGGTATTATTAGCAGGAGAGTTCATCAACGCGATTATTGTAGTCAGTCAACAAGTGGTAGTGGTAGCACCAGTATCCTTGAGCCGTACCGCGTAAGCAGCCGGGCTTTCGCCACGACGGGCGACACTCAACCGCCCGGGGCCTCGCCGCCCATCGTCGAATACGCCGAGTTGTTCGAGCAAGTAACGCACGCCCCGCTAGCGCCCGATCACAACGAAGCGGGCTGCAAGAAGGTCACGCTCAACGTCAGCGGCGAGGCCCCGGGGCGTTCGAGCCGCTTTACCAAACAAGTCTTTGACAGCACGGGCTGGATGGTCCACTCGTATACCGGCTATGGCAACGACACGACCTATGCCGATGCCCTGAACGTCACCGGCGACGTGATCCTCTCGCAAACGGACATGGCTTACGATGATGCGGGAAATTCGATCCAAGCCTCCCGGCGGCAGCGATACCACAATGCCCCGGCCGCCCAGACCGGTGAGTTGGGCTCGCCCTCGGCGACGCCCAATGCACGTGTTCAGTACTCAGCGAGCTACCCGGACGCCGTGGGCCGCATGATCGCCTCGGCCGAGTATGGAACCAACGGTGGCACGGCCCTGACCCGTTCGGCCACGCCGCCTGATCCAAGCCCGAACGCTGCAGGATCGGCGAGACACTTGCAGGCGTCTTACCTCTCTTGGCTTCGCACTCGGACAACTCAATTTAATCAACATTACCCTAAAGAACGGCAAGTCAACACCTGAAAAAGAGCTATGTCCCTAGGTATCTCTCCCGATAGTGATGTTGATCAATTTAATAATCCAATAGGGAGGCGGATTGGAATACGTTTTGCCGAGAGGGGGTACCTTTGCGGCGATGTGTCGTACCATGTGGAGAAGGCATGTACAGAGGCGGTAAAAAATGGAACACTCGTGACATCTGAGGACGATCCCCGGATCGACCCAGCTGGAACAGCCAGCGGAGGCGGTTCCGCAGGGTCTGGAAATTCCTCAGGGGGGAGCACGTCGTGATCAAGCAACGTGCGAGGTCGAGCAACTTTTTTATCTTTTGGTACTGTATGCTCGTATGCAGCTGCATTTTTCTACCGGCATGTTCCAACTGGTCCACCAAAAAGATCAGCACGTCAATGTCATCCGGGGACAAGATAATCAAGGCCATTGCGAAGCACGAGCAGTCGAATAATTCATTGCCCGATACTCTTGATGAGCTAGTTCCAGGTTATCTTTCAGTAATCCCTCCTCCCGATGCAGGCACAAAATCCTGGAAATACTTAGTGCGACAGGATGGGAAAAGCTTTGTACTTATTTTTGCTACCGACGGTGGGTATCCTTCATGCTACTACGATTCCAAAATTGGTAGATGGACGGAGGATCGTTAGCGAACAAGCCCGATAAGGTTGTAACAGTTTAGTCCCCGGGAAGCGATCAGAAGCGATCAAAGGGGACGGAGGTAGTTTAACCATCCCACTGCACTGGATTTAAGCAATGAAACGGCAGCCTATCGGCTGCCGTTTTTCGTTGTCGGAAATCAAACGGGACGCGGAAATCAAACGGGACGGGGGTAGTTTCGGAGCAACTACCGAATGAACCGGAGTGAACGACGCTTGACGAGGCCACCTCAAGGTGGCCTTTCTTGTTGACGGACAGGAAGTCTGCCACACTTGCGGCACGAAGCCACCCAGGCGTCGGTTCTTCCGGCAACCGCCCCGGCAGACTATGGCATCGACTTAGCCGCTATCCTCGACGAAGTTCGTCCACACCTGGCAGGCAAAACAAGCGCCGAAGTCGGTGAAGCCGGTGGATTGAATCCCGTGGTCGTCAGTCAGCTATTCACCCGAAACCGGCCGGCATCACTCGGAGCCGTTGCCGCGTTGGCCGATGCCGCCGGAGGTCGCCTTGTCGTGAAGTTTGAACCGCCCGCGAAGCCGAGAGCATCGAAGCCGAAAACCGCCAAGGGGAAACGTCCATGAAGATCGACTCCAAGGGAGGAGCCTGGGGAGAGGAGCCTGGGGACATAGCTCCTTTTCAGGTGTTGACTTGCCGCTCTTCAGGGTAATGATGATTTGGTTGAGTTTTCCGAGTGCAAAGCCAAGCGAGGTGAGTGATGGCCCGGATGTGTCGAGCGGAAGTTTTTGATCCCGCCGAAGTTGCTGTGGCGCATGTCTTCAGCAGGACGGTCCGACGCTGCTTTCTGATGGGAGATGACCCGATCTCTGGAAAGAACTTCGACCATCGCAAGCGATGGATTGAACAGTATTTGCAACAATTCGCTGCCTCTTTCGGGATTGACCTGCTGTGCTTTAGTCTGCTCTCAAATCACTTTCATTTGATCCTGCGCTCGCGCCCCGACGTGGTGGCGACCTGGGACGACAAGGAAGTCGCTCGCCGCTGGTTGCGCGAGCCTGGGGACATAGCTCTTTTCAGGTGTTGACCTGCCGCTCTTCAGGGTAATGATGATTTGACTGAGTTTTCCGAGTGCAAAGCCAAGTGAGGTGAGTGATGGCCCGGATGTGTCGAGCGGAAGTTTTTGATCCTGCTGAAGTTGCTGTGGCGCATGTGTTTAGCCGCACCGTCAGACGTTGCTTTCTGATGGGAGATGACCCGATCTCTGGAAAGAACTTCGACCATCGCAAGCGATGGATTGAACAGTATTTGCAACAATTTGCTGCCTCTTTCGGGATTGACCTGCTGTGCTTTAGTCTGCTCTCAAATCACTTTCATTTGATCCTGCGCTCGCGCCCCGACGTGGTGGCGACCTGGGACGACAAGGAAGTCGCTCGCCGGTGGTTGATGCTGTGCCCGCATCGCCGCAAGCCTGATGGCACTGCCATGGAACCAACGCAGCCTGAAATTAACTCGATCGCGGGTTGCCCGATCAAGCGGGAGGAAATTCGTAGCAGGCTGAGTGATATCAGCTGGTGGATGCGGTTGCTGTGCCAGCGTGTGGCCATGCGGGCGAATCGTGAAGACGAAGAACACGGCCGGTTTTTCCAAGATCGTTACAAAGCCACCCGGTTGACCGATGAAGCCTCCTTGCTGGCGTGTGCGGCGTACGTGGATTTGAATCCCATTCGAGCCGCGCTGTGCGAGCGACTCGAAGAGTGCGACTTCACGTCGGTGCAGCGGCGAATCGAGGCAGCGCAAGAGCGAGCCCAAAACGAATCATCTGCTAGAAGAGAGTCGCAGCGAACGCCTGCGTCGAAATTGCGTCATCGGCGTGATTCGTTCCTGTCTCCGGTTTCGATCGACGAGCTAGTCGATCCGGTAGGCCCCTGTGAGAGCGAGTCGAAAGAGCGCTGCAGTGAGAAAGGTTTTCTGGCCATGTCGCTGGCGAGCTACTTGGAATTGCTGGACTGGACCGCCCGCCAGACGGCCTCTGGCAAGCGCGGCAGAACACCCGCGAGCGTCCCGCCGATCCTGCAGCGTCTGGGCTTGGATCGGGCTTCGTGGTGTGAACTGGTTAGCGATTTTGGCAAGCTGTTTGGTACGGTAGCGGGACGCCCCGGTTGTGTTGACGCGATGCGTAGTCTCCGTACCCATCGCCGCTACCACATGCGTCGGCGGGCAAGAGAGCTATTCGCGGACGCCGGTTAAACGGGACGACCGCCTCTGATACGCAACAGATGATTGCGTTCCCGTGCCGATAACGATTGAGGTGCGCACTCTCAAGTAGCAAATACGGAAAAGTAGCTCATTTCGACGTCTGAGCGGCCGAGGAGACCTCATGAATCGGTGTCTAGCTCTAACGGGCCGCTCACCAGGTATCAGTAAAGTGTCGTGTCCCTATGCCTTGATGTGTCTAGCTCTAACGGGCCGCTCGCCAGGTATCAGTAAAGTGTCGTGTCCCTATGTCTTGATGCCTTAACTGTGCCTTATGCTTGCCTTGCAGTAGCGACGGGGTGCTTCGAATCTTGACCAACGAAGCGGGGCACGCCCACCTCTCCCTACCGCGTCACCCCAGAGGATTCCGCCGACCGAGCTCGCTCGGCTGTTTTCGCGACATCGTCTGTATCGACGATTTCGCGTCCGCGACGGGCGACGGTCACGATGGTGTCGGCGAACGCTTTGCGAACCGGCGGCTCGACTTGCGGTAAGCGATTGGCGACGTCCAGCATGGCGGCTGGATTTTGGCTGCTCGCTTGGCTGACCTGTGAAATAAACCGTGCGGTCTGAACGAAGTTGCTGTCCGCCGAACGGCCAATGATCGGACTGAACGTTCTCGCAATCAAATCCAATCCGAGACTCTCCAACTGCACAAAGCAATCGAGCGTGCCCGAAATGGTCGTGTTGCCGTCGGCGTTCTGGGCGTAGGCTGAGTGCAATACGAACACGCCTTTTCCGCGAATGGGGGTGGGCACCATTTTGCCATCGTACATCCCCTCCACGACGAAGATGTGCTGTTCGGAATCGCCGTAGACCAGATCGACCTTACACACCGTTCCCGCCTGATCGCTCGCTTTGATCTGGTACGGGCCAAGACGCTGGCATTGCACTTTGGTGATGTCCATCAGGTCCCATAAACCAACCAGCACGTCAGGATTGCGTGTCAGGAACAGGAACATGTCTTGATCACACTGCACCGCTTGGCTAGGCAATTGGCGAAACAGCGTCGGATTCTGGGCAATCTCTAGGATCTGAACACGTGCGTCCGGCGTCAGTCGATCCAGCGGCAGGGCCTGAATAATCGCCTCACGATGAGCTGGCGAACCGATTCGCGGTGCCCCGTCGCTGTCCTGTCCCCATCCGAATACGGAGGGAAACCGGCGAGAATTGCTCGCCTGCGGCGCGGTTGCTTGGCCGGGTTCCTCATACAATTGCGCCGCTTGGGAATGCGACAATCGAGTCTGTGGCGACTGAGCCTGCACCGCCGGAGCAGATTGCACCTCCACCGCCAGAATTGCCAGCAGGCAGCCAGCGGTCAGCCGGAGCGACCGCGAGTTCCAATGCGCGCCTATTTCGTCCATCGTGGTTCTGGAGATCACCAGCACCGCCCCCGTATTGCGTTAATATCGCTCGTAAATGACGAACGTCGCCGCGACTCGTTCCACCAAGGTCGCGACTGACTGACTCCAACTCCGGCTCAGAGTACTGAGCTGGAGCCGTGCCTATTCTGGTTTCGGTTATGCCGGTGGTAGGACGTGAGGAAACCGGGATAGGACTGCGGAAAAACCATCGGCCCCTTCGCCTCTGCTGGAATCTGGCCGATACTGGTTGGCCGACGGACACAAAACTCAATGCAATTTCGAACTTTACAGCTTTTTTTTCTAGAACCGGAGCAAATTGGCGATGGCCAAAAAGACGATCGATCAGACCGAAGTCGCTGGCAAAACGGTCCTTATGCGGGTCGATTTCAACGTCCCGCTCAACGAGCAAAACGAGATCACCGACGACCGGCGGATCCGGATGGCTCTACCCAGTATCCGCAGCGTCGTTGATCGGGGTGGCAGGGTGATTCTGATGAGCCACCTGGGACGGCCCACCGGTGGTGCTGGCGACGAAAAATTCTCGCTGGCTCCCGCTGCCACGCGACTCGGCGAGCTGCTTGGCAGTCCCGTCCACTTCGCCAGCGACACGGTCGGCGAAGACGCCCACGCCAAAGCCGCTGAGCTGAAGGCGGGCGAAGTCCTTGTGGTGGAAAACCTGCGGTTCAACCCCGGCGAGAAAAAAGGCGACGCCGAATTCGCCGGCAAACTCGCCGCGATGGCAGACGTGTACTGTAATGACGCCTTCGGCACCTGCCACCGCGAAGACGCCTCCATGGTCGCCGTCCCGCAAGCCATGGCTGGCAAACCTCGCGTCGTGGGTCACCTCGTCGCCAAAGAGATCCAGTATCTCGCCGACGCGATTAGCAACCCGGCGCGCCCGTTCGTCGCCATCCTCGGCGGTGCCAAGGTCAGCGACAAGATCAACGTGATCAACAATCTGCTGGGCATCTGCGACGCCATCCTGATTGGCGGAGCGATGGCCTACACCTTCTCACTGGCTCAGGGCGGTCAGGTCGGCGATAGCTTGGTCGAGAAGGACAAAGTCGATTTGGCGAAGGAACTGCTGGCCAAGAGCAATGGCAAACTGCACCTGCCTGTCGATACGCACTGCGGCGACGACTTCGGCAACATCGCAGGTTGCAACAAAAAAGTCGTCCCCGCCGGACAGATCCCCGACGGCATGGAAGGCTTGGACATCGGCCCAGAAACCGCCAAAAAGTATGCCGAAATTATCAAGGACGCCAAGACCGTCGTCTGGAACGGACCGATGGGTGTGTTCGAAAAGCCACCGATGGACGCAGGTACCCGCGCCGTGGCCGAAGCGGTTGCCGATAGTGATGCGATCAGCATCATTGGTGGTGGAGATAGCGCCGCGGCCGTCGAACAACTCGGTTTCGCCGACCGTGTCAGCCACGTCAGCACCGGTGGCGGCGCCTCACTCGCCATGCTCGAAGGCAAAGCGTTCACGGCAGTCGATTTGCTCGACGAAGCGTAATACAGCCTGCTAGGAACCGGTCGCCCCGGACGCGAGTCCGGGGTTCGGTCTGCCGTGCGTCTCAGGGTCCGGGGTGCAATGGCGAGCGCTGCGTCGTGACGGTCCTTGAATCAACCACGAAATGCGAGAAGGACGGGGATGGACCAGCGCTGACCTTTCGTGTGGTTTGTGTCTTTCGTGGTTCAAAATTCACGCTTGTTGCGCGGTCCGCTCGCACGTCTCTGGCACTGAACCGTTCTGAGCCACATCGTTCTGAGCCACATCGTTCGTTTCGGTCATCCCCAGCGTCGGCCAGAACTCCCGACAGTCGCCCATGCTCCATCCTCGCCGGCATTTCTGACTCGATCGTTTCAATATTCTCGAATCCTGCGGGGCACTCAGAAAGCCCTCCAGGGGTCAATTTGCTCGACGAAACCTGGCGTCCAGGGTACCATGAGTGATGCCGGGGCTCGATTGAGCATCCGGCCCCCTTCCCCCCGATCGACGCCTCTCTCCCACCTGAGTCGATGTTGCCTATCCCATTCCGATATTTGCTGCTCGTCGCTGCAGTCTCCAGGCTGGTTGCCCCCGCGCACGTCGCTGAGGCGGACGAAGTCATTGATTTCAACCGGGACATCCGCCCGCTGCTGTCGGGAAATTGTCTGGTTTGCCATGGCCCCGACGAAGGCAGCCGAGTAACGGATTTGAGGCTCGATACCGAAGCCGGGTCACAAGAAGATTTGGGTGGTTATGCCGCGATCGCCCCCGGTGATGCTGAGGCGAGCGAGATCATTGAGCGGTTGACGACCGACGACGCGGATCTGCGAATGCCCCCCGAGGGAAAAGGTCGCGCCTTCACGCCCGCCGACGTCGAATTGATTCGTCGTTGGATCGACCAGGGGGCTCACTACGCGAGGCATTGGTCCTACGTCAAACCAGAACGACCACCGCTGCCACCGGTGACCGACGAAACCTGGCCAATCAATGCGGTCGACTATTTCGTGTTGGCTAAGCTCGAAGCGGAAGGTTTGACGCCGTCACCTGCTGCGGATCGCTTAACGCTCGCACGCCGCGTAGCACTGGATCTGACAGGTCTGCCGCCGACGTGGCAGGAGGCGTCTGCTTTCGCCAACGACCCGCGCAGCGATGCCTATGAAATCTATGTTGATCAGATGCTCGCCAAACCTACCTTTGGTGAACGCTGGGCAAGTGTGTGGTTGGACCTCGCCCGCTACGCGGACTCGGCCGGATACGCCGATGATCCCATGCGTACGATTTGGGCCTATCGCGACTACGTGATCCGCTCACTCAACGAGAACAAGCCCTTCGACGAATTCACCATCGAACAGATCGCAGGTGACCTGATGGACGACCCGACCGAGTCACAGCTCATCGCGACGGCCTTCCACCGCAACACGATGACGAATAATGAAGGCGGCACCAACGACGAGGAGTTCCGCAATGTGGCCGTCGTCGATCGGGTAAATACGACGATGGCGGTGTGGATGGGGACGACGATGGCGTGCGCACAGTGCCACACACACAAATACGACCCGATCACCCTCGACGAATACTTTCAATTCTTTGATTTTTTCAACCAGACCGCTGACGCCGACCAACGCGATGAGCGACCCGTACTGGCGATCTGGACCGACGAGCAGAAGCAGCGAAAACGGGAATTGCAAACCCAACTCGCGGAGCTAGAGAAATCGCTCAATCACTCAACACCTGAGATCCGAGCGGCCCAGCGAAAGTGGGTCGCCGAGCTGATCGCCCCCGCGACATGGCAAGCCTTGCAGCCTACCTCGGCGACATTGAATGACCGCGCGCTGGATGTTGACGGTCAGGGCTGGATCGTGACCGCATCGGATTCATCCGATGCCGGCGAGATCGTCATTAATTGTGGGGTGGACGCACCCCTGGCAGGCTTGCGGCTGGAGGCACCCGCAGGCGATGAAAGTGCATTGCCAGTGAGCGATGTCCACGCGACGTGGTCGCCCTCTGAGTCTGCAGTGACCCCTGCTCGCTACGTCAGGATAGATCTTCCCGGCGACAAGAAAATGATTCATCTCGCCGAACTGCAAGTGTTCGCCAATGGCGTCAATGTTGCCACCACAGCGACTGCAACGCAAAGTTCGACAGGATTTGGCGGCAATGTTCAGTATGCAATCGATGGGAACACCGATGGCACATTTAATTCCGGTTCGGTCACCCATACCGCAGTGGAGCAAGACCCTTGGTTGGAGTTGGATCTCGGCTCAATCCAACCAATCGATTCGCTGGTAATTTGGAATCGAACCGACGGAGGTGAATCCATTCTGCAGCGACTCACAGGTTTCAAAATCTCTCTGCTTGATGAGAAACGAGAAGTCACGTGGCAACACAGTCCCCCCGCAGTACCGTCTCCCCAGCATCGGTACGTTACCACCGGCATCGTTCCGCTGGATCTCACCGCCATCGCTGGCGAGGACGGGTCCTACGTTCTAGACGCGGTTAAGGAAATCACAGGCGGCACGCTCACGATCCGATTGAATGTTCCACCTAGCAAATCCAAACGATTTCGCTTGTCGATGACATCCGATGATCGTGTGATCCAGTGGCGTGATATCCCGGCCAAGATTCAGCGAGCGATCGATAAGCCTGAGAGCGCGCGAACTAACAGCGAGCGAGACCAGATCGCCGAGTACTACCGCACCGTCACACCGCTGCTCGCGGATGTTCGATCGCAAGTAGAAACGCGGCGAGCGGAGTTGGCGAAACTCACTCCCGAAACAAGCGTGCCGGTCATGCGAGACCTGCCGGAGGCGAAGCGTCGCGTTACGAAAGTTCAGCAACGAGGTAGCTATCTCAGTACCGGCGACGAAGTCAGTGCGGGAGTACCGGCAGCGTTTCATGATCTGCAGGTGGCCAGCGGATCGCGGCCTGACCGAATGACGCTCGCTCGTTGGCTCGTCGATGAGGACAATCCGTTGACAGCTCGGGTGATCGCCAATCGGCATTGGGAACAAATCTTTGGTATCGGCTTGGTAGACACGAGCGAGGATTTTGGCTCCCAAGGCGAAATGCCTTCGCATCCTCAGTTACTCGATTATCTGGCGGTGGAACTGCGTGAGGGTGGCTGGAATTTGAAATCGTTGTTGCGGATGCTGGTCACATCAGCAACCTATCGCCAGAGTTCGCAGGCCACACCTGAGTTATTTCAAGATGATCCCAACAATCGACTGCTTGCCCGCGGGCCTCGATTTCGGGCAACCGCGGAGGTCGTACGTGACCAAGCATTATTCGTCAGCGGATTGCTCAGCGACAAGATGTTTGGCCCCCCGGTGCAACCGATGCAACCGAACCTGGGACTGAGCGCCGCCTTCGGTTCAGGCACCGACTGGAAGACGAGCAGCGGTGGGGATCGCTACCGCCGAGGTCTTTACACCCTGTGGCGCCGGTCGAGCCCCTATCCGTCGATGGCCCAATTTGACTCACCGAATCGTGAGGTATGTACCGTCCGCCGCATCCGTACGAACACACCTCTGCAGGCCCTCGTAACGCTCAACGACCCGGTCTATATCGAGGCCGCTCAGGCATTGGCTCGCCGCGCGATCGAGGCCGAGAACGATCCGCAGTTGCGCGTCACATTTATGTTCGAGCAAGTCTTACTACGCCGGCCGAGCGACGCGGAAGTGACGCGGCTACTCACGTTCATTGATGAGCTGACGGGTCATTACGGTCGACACACCGAAGAGGCGGCAGCAATGGCGACCGAACCACTCGGGCCCCTGACAGATGAACTGGCATCGCGATGCACGACAACGGAACTGGCGGTCTGGACCGTGCTCAGCAACGTGATCTTGAATCTCGATGAAACATTCATGAAACGTTAAGAGACGCGAAACCATATCGTCGATCGCTCCGCGAACCGTTGCTCTGAACACGGAGCGATCAGCGGCCAGCTGCCACTTTTTGTCCCCCTGCTCCTCGAAATTGATCTAACAAGGGAAGCGACCATGGACCCCCAAATCGAACAACTTCAACTGCGTACCCGCCGCCACTTCTTGCAACAATCCACAGCGGGTTTGGGCGGAATTGCGTTATCGAGCTTGCTCGCTGGTGAAACTGCTGCGGCCCGGACCGCAGAAGATCCACTCGCCGTGCAGCCTACACATTTCCCCGCCAAAGCAAAGCGAGTGATCTATCTGCATATGACGGGTTCACCTCCCAACCTCGACCTGTTCGATCGCAAGCCGGAGCTAGTCGCTCGTGATGGACAAGACGTGCCCGACGCATTTCTCGCGGGGCGAGAATTTGCGTTCACGTCCGGCGTGCCGAAGTTAATGGGGTCGCCACGGAAGTGGTCGCAAGTCGGAGAGGCTGGTATGTGGATGTCCGATGCGATTCCGCATTTCCACGACGTCGCCGATGAACTGTGCGTCGTCCACTCGATGTACACCGACCAATTCAATCATGCTCCGGCGGAACTGTTTGTGCTCACGGGATCACCACGCTCGGGCCGCCCATCGATCGGATCGTGGGTGACCTACGGGCTGGGTAGCGAGAATGACAACCTACCCGGTTTCGTAGCGTTGATCTCGAGCGGCGTACAACCTAACGGTGGCAGTAATTCGTTTGGCAGTGGGTTTCTGCCGTCGGTGTACCAGGGTGTGCAATGCCGATCCAAGGGTGATCCCGTATTGTACTCGTCCGATCCACCTGGCATCCATCGCGACCTGCGACGCAAGAGCCTCGATGCGTTGCGGGACCTCAATCAAATGCAAGCCGCTGAGATGGGCCATCCCGAAACGCTGACACGGATCGCCCAGTACGAACTGGCATTTCGCATGCAGGCGGCAGTCCCCGAGGTAATGGACATCTCGCAAGAGTCGCAACAGACACTCGACGATTACGGAGCAACCCCCGGTGGATCTAGCTTGGCTAACAATTGTTTGCTGGCGCGGCGGTTGGTGGAATCGGGCGTGCGTTTTGTCCAGTTGTTCGATTGGGGTTGGGACTTTCACGGCACCAACCCCAACGAGGGCATTACCGATGGGCTGACGCGTAAGTGCGCGACGATGGACAAACCGATCGCCGCCCTGATTCGAGATTTGAAACAACGCGGACTACTTGATGAGACCTTGATCGTATGGGCGGGTGAATTCGGCCGGACACCGTTTCGCGAAGGTCGCACGGCGGGCAGCACTGTTCTCGGCCGCGACCACTATCCCGACGCCTTTACTATTTGGATGGCAGGCGGCGGCGTGAAGGCCGGGTACGAATATGGTGCGTCGGATGAACTGGGTTTTTCCGTCGCGGAGAAACCGATGCATGTCCATGATCTCCAAGCGACGATCCTCCATCAACTCGGCCTCGACCATGAACGATTGACCTATCGCTTCCAAGGCCGCGACTATCGGCTAACCGATGTCCACGGCGAGGTTGTGAAGGAGTTACTGAGTTAAGCAGGATCCGTAGCTCGGGACCCGCGTCCCGAGCGAGCCAACCTTTCTGCGACGGGACAACGATGCCCCCGCCCATGACAACTTTGGTAATTCGTGAGAGTTGTAGCGAACATCGCGTTCCGCGCACTCCGTGTCTGCGGATAGAAAGGGTGGCGTCGAGCGAGCGACTTTTTTTCCTACAGTATCGCGCACGTGAAACTGCTTCAAAAAACGATATCTTTCTTGTATTGCCAGGACACAACACCGCAGTGGTCACGTAGTTGGCGACCCTCGGAATCTGGCCCATAGAAGGATAGCAAAATTGAGAATACAAAAACTGCTCATGCCCCTGCTGCGATTGCTCTGCGGATCATTGCTCGATTGCAGTTCGGCCAACGTCTCATGTCCAACCTGAATCAGACGGCTTCGTAGGCGGTGGATACCTCGGCAAAAACTTTCAAATTTCGCGTTGGGTGTTTGGCGTCGAAAGCGACTTCTATCTAACCGACCTTTCACGCACCCTTCCCTGTAGCAACCGAGCATACAATTGCAACAGCCACTCCGACTGGAATGCGTCGTTTCGTGGTCGTCTTGGATATGCAGTTGACCGAACCCTGTTCTTCGCCACCGCGGGATACGCGGTCACTGAATTCAAAGGCTTCACACATCAGATTAATACTGGCCAAACATATGCAGGCGAAGAAGTTCTGGATGGTTTCGCCGTCGGTGGAGGCATCGAACGCGCATTGACCAACAGCCTGCTTGTTCGTGCTGAATATCGACATGAAGAATTTAGCGACGCGCAAATCCTGTATGACGTACCCTATGGCGTAAAACCGAGGATTGACATGGCTCTCTTCGGGATTACTTGGAAATTCTGAGATGAGCATATCGGCTCCCCGTCATGGCGGGATGCACGTTTGACGAGCTGATCTCGGGCCCTGGCTGTGTTACAATGGAAGCCCGGTTTTGCAACTGTGATGCCGATGAGCATTGCGATTTGCAAAAGTACCACAACGCGATTGGTAGAACTCGCATGCTCGCGTTACCAATCTTCTTCCCGCCACAGACTTGAATGCTCGATTTGTTTTATCGCTGGCGACAATATCTCTCCATGACAGCGGTGCGAACCGCGGTCCCGATGGGATTTTGGTTCTTGACGTCTTTTATCAATGGCACCGTGGCCCCTGCGGATGAGCCGATTGATTTCAATCGCGACGTCCGACCGATCTTGTCCGACAACTGCTTCGCCTGTCATGGGTTCGACGAGAGTTCACGCGAAGCTGGATTGCGGTTGGACGTGCGTGAGGGTGCTACCGAGGATCTTGGCGGCTATGCCGCGATTGTGCCTGGCGAGGCGGACGCCAGTGAGTTGATTGCCCGTGCGATTGAGAGTGACCCGGACATACGAATGCCGCCGGAGGACTCCCATAAGAAGCCACTTACGACTGCCCAAGTACAAACGCTGCGAGACTGGATTGATCAGGGCGCGACATGGGGCAAACACTGGTCGTTTGAACCGCCTGTACAAGCTCACGTCCCCGACGACGGGACGCTCCCCATCGATCACTTCGTTCGCTGGCGGATGGCTCAGCTCACCCAGTCGGGAGCCGTTCCTGAGGACCTGCAGCTCGATCTCGCGCCCCGAGCGTCGGTTCCCACACTCGCCAGGCGGCTATCATTCGATTTGACCGGCTTGCCCCCTTCCTCGGAACAAATCGCGGCGTTGGGTGACGCCCCCAGTGAAGCGGATTGGAATCAACTGATCGATCAGTCGCTGCTGTCGCCGCACTTTGGCGAACGGATGGCGATGTGGTGGCTCGACGGGGCTCGCTATGCCGATACCGATGGTTTCCAGCAGGATGCCACTCGCGCGAACTGGCCGTGGCGAGACTGGGTGATCGACGCGTTCAATCACAACATGCCATTTGATGAGTTCACGATCCAACAATTTGCGGGCGATCTACTGCCTGACGCGACTGATGAAACACGGTTGGCCACATGCTTTCATCGCAACCACATGCATAACGGAGAAGGCGGTCGCGATCCGGCAGAATCACGCGTGGACTATGTGTTAGACCGAACGAATACGGCCGGCACACTCTGGCTGGGACTCACGCTCGGTTGCACCCAGTGCCACGATCATAAGTTTGATCCTATTTCGCAGCATGACTACTACAGCATGACGGCGTACTTCGACAGCATCGACGAAGATGGTCAGGCGGGAGGCAATGCAGGGCCGTTCCTAGAATACCAGTCGGACAAGGCACAGTCAGCGGTCGAGGAAGCCGAGCGGTTAGTGAAGCAAACGTCGCAGTCGGTTGCCGATGTCGCAGCGGCAGCGGAAAACGAATTCCGAGACGAGCTGCAGAGCCTAATTGACCGGGCATCAGATGGATTTGTGCCCTGGCATCACGTCGAACCTGCGAAGTTATCATCGATCGAGGGCACTCCGCTCGAACTGGAATCAGATCAGATCATTCGCTCAGGCAACGAACCTCCTGTCCAAGACGATTTTCAAATCACAGTCGGTAAGACAACGCTCGACCGCGTGACCGGTGTGAAACTGGAAGTCTTTGCTGATGATACTCATACCGATGGAAAATACTCACATGCCGCCAGTGGTGAGTTTGTACTGACCAACGTTAAGCTGCAGGTCCGTAGTGGACAGACGACGGAGGTCATTGACGTACCTTTCGTGCGTGCTATCGCCAGTGTGGACGGGGTAGGAGAGGACTCCAAGTACGGCAAGGTTTCAGGCACGCTCGATGACGATCCACGCACAGGTTGGACGACACGAACGAAAGA
Source organism: Allorhodopirellula heiligendammensis (assembly GCF_007860105.1). Classification (NCBI taxonomy): domain Bacteria; kingdom Pseudomonadati; phylum Planctomycetota; class Planctomycetia; order Pirellulales; family Pirellulaceae; genus Allorhodopirellula; species Allorhodopirellula heiligendammensis. The sequence continues at coordinate 1,605,573 of NZ_SJPU01000002.1, read as the reverse complement.
TGTCGTATCGACACATACGGCTGTGTTTGAACTCGCCGAGCCACTCACGCTCGCTGACGAACAGCGACTCGACATTGTTCTGATGCAGCGATCCTTGGCGCCGCATGAGTTGATCGGGCGGTTTCGATTGAGCCTGACCGACCAACGAGGCAGCGCGGTCCGGTCGATCAAAAAAATGCCCATGCAGCGTTTGGCCGACGCCATTTCCGGACACGCGGACGATCCCACCCAGCCATTCCTCCCGAGCGACATCGACGACGGATTGGTCGACGCTTTGCGGCAAGATTGGCTGGAGGATTATCCGCCGTACCAATCCGCCGTACAACGAGATCAATTTGCGCGGTCGCAACGAAAACAAGCCATATCGGCAGCTGGAAAACTGAAAGTCACGGTGCTGAAGCAACGAGAGGCTCCGAGGCAGACGCATGTGTTGCTGCGTGGTGTCTGGGATGCGCCCGGCGACCAAGTCTTCCCCGCTGTACTACCGGCGGTCTTGCCGCGACCAGCCGAACAGGTCCCCAGTCGCTTGGAACTCGCCCAATGGATCGTCGACCGCGACAACCCGCTGACGGCCCGCGTCATCGTCAATCAGATCTGGCAATTGTTATTCGGAGCGGGATTGGTGCGAACCCCGGCGGACTTTGGACTGCAGGGTGAATCGCCGACACATCCGCAATTATTGGACTTCTTGGCGGTCGAGTTCATGGAGAGCGGATGGGATGTCAAGCAACTGATCCGCCAAATCGTCAACAGTGAAACCTACCGACAGGACAGCCGCGTCAGCGACGAGTTGTTGCTGGCCGATCCCGACAATCGCTGGCTCGCTCGCGGTGCGAGATTCCGATTGCCGAGCTGGATGATTCGCGACTCGTTGTTGAAAACGAGCGGATTGCTCAATGACACTATCGGCGGACCGCCCGTGTTTCCTTATCAACCGCCGGGTGTGTGGAAGGATCAGTTTATGGGCCGATTTTCCTATCAACCGAGCATTGGGCCGGCCCAGTACCGGCGCACCGTGTACGCATTTTGGAGGCGAACGAGTGCACCAACGTTCCTATTCGACAACGCTATGCGGCGAACCTGCGAGGTCGACGTCCGACGCACCAACACCCCATTGCACGCGTTGACACTGATGAACGACTCGACATCGCTCGAGGCCGCTCGCGCGATCAGTGATTCTGCCGTGCGAGTGCGGCCGCGGAAAGCGAGACTAACGAGTTTGATGACAGCAATCCTGAGTCGACCGCCGAGCGAAAGCGAATTGACAGTGCTGCGCAATCAATATGAATCGGCGCGTCGATACTACGCAAAACATCCCCATCAAGCGATCTCGCTAACAACCGTTGGCCAGCAACCGACCGCTTCCCAGGAAGATGCAATCGACCTAGCGGCGACAATGATGGTCGCCAGTATGATTTTTAATTTAGATGAGAGCATGACACATGAATGAAACGACTCGTCGTTACTTTCTCGGTCAGGGTGCTGGCATCGGCTTGGGGGCGATGGCGTTGAATTGCCTCGATCAACAATCTGCTTCAGCGACGGCCATTTCACCGCCAGAGCTGCCGCATTTTGCGGCCCGTGCAAAACGCATTATTTTCTTAACACAGTCCGGCGGTCCGTCGCAGCTTGAACTGTTCGACGACAAGCCGGGGCTGCTCGACATGGCTGGCAAACCATTGCCGGAGAGTGTGCGAGGTGGTCAGCGGTTGACGGGGATGACGCGTGGCAAGCCACAATTGGTCATGCCCGCGCATTCCAAATTTCGACAACACGGTGAATCCGGTGCGACGGTCAGCAATTGGCTGCCACATACCGCCAAAGTCGCCGACGATCTCTGTTTCGTTAAATCGATGGTGACCGATCAGATCAACCATGCTCCCGCCATGACCAAGTTCTTGACGGGCCATCATTTGGCGGGGCGGCCCAGCATGGGGAGTTGGTTCAGCTATGGACTGGGCAGCGAGAACAAGGATCTGCCTGACTACATCGTGCTACTCTCAAAGATGAGCCGGGGCAGTGACCAGCCGTTGTACGACCATTACTGGGGCAGTGGCTTTCTGCCCTCGGTTTACCAGGGCGTAAAGCTGCGAAGTGCTGCCGAACCGGTGCTGTATCTGAACGATCCCCCTGGAATGCCGCGTGACCTACGTCGCTCGATGCTCGATGGTCTGCGGGAGATGAATGAGATTCGACACGCCGAGGTAAACGATCCGGAAGTGGAGACACGAATCAAGCAGTACGAGATGGCGTTTCGGATGCAAACCAGTGTCCCGGAACTCACCGATGTAAGTGACGAACCCGAGTCGACGTTCAAGCTCTATGGCCCCGACTCACGCCGCGGTGGTAGTTACGCAGCGAACTGCGTCTTGGCGCGACGGTTGGCCGAGCGAGGTGTGCGGTTCATCCAGTTGTTCCACCCTGACTGGGATCATCATAGTCGTCTGAAGAGTTGGTGCACGGCGAGATGCCGTGATACCGATCAAGCCAGTGCCGCATTGGTGACCGACTTGAAGCAACGGGGCCTTCTCGAGGACACGTTGGTCATCTGGGGTGGCGAGTTCGGTCGCAGTGTCGCTGGGCAAGGGCAGTGGGACAGCCCCGAGGGTGGGCGAGATCACCATCCACGTTGCTTCACAATGTGGATGGCAGGTGGTGGCGTGCGGGCGGGGACGACCTTCGGCAGCACTGATGAATTCAGCTATAATGTCGCCGAAAATCCCGTCCATGTTCGTGACATGCACGCCACGGTGATGCATCAGATGGGCATCGATCACGAGCGATTCACGTACCCCTCCCAGGGCCTCGACTTTCGCTTGACAGGCGTCGAAGAGGCACGAGTCATGAACGAATTGGTCACCGGATGACACTGAAAGGAAACCGTCAATTATTGTCCTCAGCGTGGCTCGATGGTTGCCTGAGAATCGTGATCGCCATCCAGAGCATTGGGCTCAGCGGGCGATACCTGTTTTCAAAAAACGAATGGGAGAGCCATGTTTTTGAGTGGCTCCTGTTCGACTGGGGTTGGCCCGAGCCACTCGCTCAAACGATGGACAACGCAGGAACGTGGTTGACGCTTGTCGCTGGTGGTCTGCTATGTCTGATCGGTTGGCTCAAGCACCGCAGGTTCGGTGACACAGGGCTGCCGACCGCATTGACATGGCTTGACCGCATCGCGGCAGGATGGATTGCCTGTTGGTTGTTGGTGATGGCAGTCGCCCACATGATGCGAGCAACCCTGTGGGCAGAACTCACATTGGCGGAGGACGCCGTTCGCTACATCGCACCCGTGACACTGATTATTTTATCTGGTCGCCCGGCCGCTTCCCCATTGGTCAAAGGCGGACGCTCCGGAGGAACACCGTTGGCGGTTCTGCTATTGATGATCGCGGCGTCGGCGACGTTTGCGGCCCATGGCTACAAAGCGGTCGAACGGTATGGTCCGTTCACTGATTTAATACTGCTTTCAGATCTTCAGTGGACTCATATGAGCATGAGTCAGACGACGGCCGAGACAATCCTTGTGGTCGTCGGTGTGATTGACCTTGTTGTCGCGTTGCTATTGATCCCCACTCGCTGGCGCTCGGTGGCACTTTACATGGCGGTGTGGGGGATCATCGCAGCTGTGAGTAGAATGACTGCCTACGGCTTCGGCGCTTGGCCCGAAACGTTGCTTCGGGCGGCCAACGGTGGCGTACCTCTAGCGATTTTTGGGTACTGGACGATATCCCGAGCGTCACGCTTACAATTGCCAAGAGAAACCTCGGAATCCGAAACACACACACTCGATGAAACACGAAACAAGATCCAAATAGCCATTCGTCGATAGCTGTCATGACAACCGTAGCTAGTCAGTTCGTCGCTCTCGCTGTTCACATGCGCATTTACTAACCCGATGCGCTAGCGAGAGGCGAGGTGGACTGGCTCGCTGGGGATCGTAAATCAACTGGCCCCTTACGCCAAAAACGGGCCATTTTATCGACAGTTGTCAAACAACCAAAAACATCGCGACACCCCAGAAAATCAATCACAATGACCCTGCTTCCAACTATCACTGCTCCGGCCACCATGATGCGTACTATCCCGCTCGCGGCACTGCTGTTCTGTTCATTCGCTTCAGTCGCTCCAGCGGACGCCCCGCTCGAGGGTACGAAGCCTGCCCAGTGGCGCGTCGTTTGGATGGACGATCCATCCACGAAGGCAACCATCTTGTGGAGCACCGCCAAACAGGGGCAGTATCATTCGGTTCAGTATCACGTCAAAGGTGATGATCAAGAACCGGCAGAACAGCTTGCCCGGACTGGACAATACACCGGTGGCAAAACCGAGCTTTTTTACCACCAGGTTCAGTTGACGGATCTGGAACCAGCCACGGCGTATGAAATCAAGTTAATCAGCGACAAGAACGAATCAGCCGCCTTCTATTTTGTGACCGCCCCTGTGCTTGATCGCGAGTTCAGCATTCTCCATGGCGGGGATTCAAGATCGGATCGCGAGACGCGGCGCGAGGTGAACGCGATGATTGCTAAGATGTTCGCGGAGTCATACGAAAACGACGACCCCGCCGATGATATTCTGGCATTCGCCCACGGAGGCGACTATATCGTCGATGGCAAGAAGATGGACCTGTGGTCGGCATGGCTGTCGGATCACGAGCTTACCACCGCTCCCGACGGTCGCCTGTTGCCGATCATTCCTGCCCGTGGAAATCACGACCACGGCAAGCCATTTAATGAAGTCTTTGGGTTTCCCGAAAGTGATCTCAATTACTACGGCATCAACATCGGCCCCGAAGTTCGCTTCGTCACGCTGAATTCTGAAATCAGCACGGCGGGGGACCAAGCGAATTGGCTTGCCCAAGAGCTCGAAAGGTCACGGCCGAACAATCGCTGGCTCCTCGTCCAGTACCATCGCCCCGTCTATCCCGCCGTCAAGGGACCGGGAGCTGGACTGAAAAGTTGGGTTCCTCTGTTCGAGGAATACAACATCGACCTGGCATGCGAAGCCGACGGACACAACATCAAACGCACCGTGCCGATTCGTGGTGGTAAAATTGATGAAAGTGGCGTCGTGTACATTGGCGAAGGTGGCCTGGGAGTTCCTCAGCGAACTCCCAAAACCGATCGCTGGTTCCTGGAGTCGCCTGGCATGGCCGACAAGGGAAATCACATCTTCGTGCTCACCTTCGAAAAAGAAAAACTCGATGGCAAATGTGTCCTGCTGGGCGGCGAGGTACGAGACGAGTTCTCGCGTCCCATTCGTGCGACGGTAGCCGCACCGTAACGCGTTGTCCCCGCGATGGCTCGGATCTTCACAACTGAGTAGCCGAGCCTCTCCGAGGCTCGCAAGCGATTTCTTCGGAGACGTCTAGTCTGATACTGATGTGTTGAGAAAATGGGGACTCGTGTCTCGGAGAGACACGGCTACTCGGCTACTCGGCTACTCGGTGAGGTTTTCCAAATCGACGGGGGCGACTATCCTGATTGACGCGCACTGGGCAGTCGTTGTTGTCAAATCCCCGGTGCTGACGTCAGAAATGCTTCTTTTCCGGCTTGGACCCTCATGGCTAATACTTCGCCCACCCAATCGCTGCCTTTCGACCGCTCGTTCATCGAGCGGGTCATCGCTGACCATCCCACTCCGTTCGTGCTGTATTACGAAGACGGCATCCGCCGCCGAGCCCAGGAGCTGTCCGAAGCGTTCGCGTGGAACGACGGGTTTCAGCAATATTTCGCGGTCAAAGCAACGCCGAACCCGCATATCGTGGCGATGATGGCCGAAGAGGGCAGCGGCGCTGATTGCAGCAGTGTTGCCGAGCTGATCACGTGCGAGCGACTGGGCATTACCGGCCACGATGTGATGTTTACCTCGAACAACACGACGGTCGAGGAATTCGCCGTTGCCACTCGACTTGGGGCGATCATCAATCTCGACACACCTCATCACATCGACCAGCTCACCCAACTCGACAGCCTGCCCGAGATGGTGTCATTCCGCTTCAACCCCGGCCCCGAGCGCCAGGGTAACGTGATCATCGGCGATCCCAAAGAAGCCAAATTTGGCTGCACCCGCGACCAGATATTCGAAGGCTACGCACGATGCGCCGAACTCGGGATCACCCGTTTCGGCCTGCACGCCATGGTGGTGTCGAACGAACTGAGCGTCGAAGCACTTTTGCAGACCGCAGAAATGCTATTCGAACTGGCAGTCCAAATTCACGAAAAAACCGGCGTGGCGGTCGAGTGCATTAACCTCGGCGGCGGCATCGGTGTCGCCTATCGTCCTGAGCAGCAGGGCATTGACCTACAAGAGTTCGGCCAAGGCGTGCGAGCCTTGTACGAGTCCAAGCTCGTTCCCGCCGGACTCGCCCCACTCCGCTTGATGATGGAAAATGGCCGGGCCATGACGGGGCCTTTCGGATTCCTGGTCACGCGAGTGATCAACCAGAAAACATCGTACAAGAACTACGTCGGCGTCGATGCCTGCATGAGCAATCTGATGCGCCCGGGCATGTATGGTGCTTACCACCATATCAGCGTGCTCGGCAAGGAGAACGTGCCTGCAGAGCAAACCGTCGATGTCGTTGGTTCGCTGTGCGAGAACAACGACAAGTTCGCAGTCGATCGCGAACTGCCGAAGACCGAGGTTGGTGACATCCTCGTCATCCACGATGCGGGCGCACACGCTCATTCGATGGGTTTCCAGTACAACGGACGACTGCGTTCGGCGGAGCTTCTCTACAACGATGCCGGCGAGGTCCGCGAGATTCGCCGCGCCGAAACGCTTGACGATTACTTCGCCACCGTCGATTTCGACTCCGTCAAAATTGCTTGTAAGCAGTCCACCGCTGGTGCCTGACTCACTCCACCAACTTTTACTCATCTCTCCCCAACCTTCAAAATTCAACTCATGCCAAAACTCACTGTAGAGAACGTCGGAACTTTTGATGTCGCCGATGGCAAGCGTCTCGTCTCAGCTCTCGTCCAAGACGCTGGCACCGACCAACTGCACGCCTGTGGTGGTGCCGCGCGGTGCACGACTTGCCGCGTGGAATTCATCGACGGTGAACCGGAGAAGATCACCGCAGCGGAGAAGGAGCTTTTGAAGGTACGCGAGATCACCGAGCCCGGCGTACGACTGAGTTGCCAGATCGCTTGCGATCAGGACATGAGCGTGCGGTTGATCAGCCGGCTCGAAGGCAGCGGCCGTAAAGATCAAGGTGGCCCCGTCGCCGACGAGATCGAGCCCTCGCCAGTGTGGACAACGAAGTAAACGGACACCGCGCCGTCTGCCGTCCCTTCGGGACTGGTTAATATTAGGTTAGCAGACCGACCGGTGGCTCGTGCCACCGGCATGGGGTTGTCGTCCCTGCCGGGACTGTTTCGGATCATTGCATTGACCGCCAGCTTTCAGTCCCGGTAGGGACGACAGCCCGATCAATCCCATAGATACTTTGGGTCATATTCGATCTCGCAGAGCTGCAACATCCGAACATATTCCTCCTGGAATGTTTCCTTGGAATGGTGTTGCTCTTGCTTCTCAATGTAGCGAGTCACGCTATCCAATTGGGATCGACCGACGGTAAACGCACCGTATCCATCTTGCCACCCAAACTTGTGTTGCTTTCCTGATTCTTCGTTGAATTTTCGGGACGTGCATGCCTTGAGCTCTCTCATAAAATCACTTAAGCAATGAGTGGTTTTTAACTTCACCAACAAGTGGACATGATCGACCCAACCGCCAACAATCATCGGTACACCATCCAACCCTTTTACCGTGCCGCCTAGATACTCGAACATCGTCTCGCGAGTCTGCGATTGCAGGTAAGGCTTGCGGTGCTTCGTGCTAAAAACCAAGTGATAGAGCAACTGGTGGTGCGTACCAGACATTGCAAAGATCCCCTGAGTATGCCTGAGGCTGTCGTCCCTTCGGGACTATTTAAATCTAGGTTAGCAGACCAACCGGTGGCTCGCGCCACCGGCATGGGGTTGTCGTCCCTGCCAGGACTGTTTCGGCCGTGCGCGGGCTTGCGCCACCTGCAGGCGCAGTCGTCCCTGCTGGGACTGTTTCGGATCACTACTGTATTGACCGCCAGCTTTCAGTCCCGGTAGGGACGGCAACCCCTTGCCGGCGGCACAAGCCGCCGGTCGCTAATATGCGACAATCTTGGGTAGTCCCGACAGGGACGACAGCTCGCGACTTATTAAACCGAATTTCTCAAATCGCCCGCCAGCATTCGGATCGCTTCGGGTAACGCCAGGCATTCTTGTTCGAACACTCTCGCGGCCAAGGTATCCGGCGTGTCGTCAGCAAGTACCGGACAGGCTCGCTGATGCAGGATCGGTCCGTTGTCATACTCGTTGTCAACGAAGTGCACTGTGCATCCGGTGATCTTCACGCCCCGCTCGATCGCAGCGGCATGGACGTGATGGCCGTACATGCCCTGGCCGCCGAACCCGGGAAGCAATGACGGGTGAATGTTCAACACCCGGTTTTCAAATGCGTCTGGAATCAAAACGTGTCTGAGGAACCCTGCCATGACAACATATTCGATTTTCCGTTCACCCAGCGGTGCGAACATCGCGGCGCTATAGCCGTTGGCGTCTGGATAGTCACGCTGGCGAACGACCAGCGTTTCAATCCCAGCTTCTCTGGCGATCTGCACGCCACGCACGTCGCTGCGGCTGCTGATCACCAATCGAATATCGATTGGCAGATCATGCCGGTCCCGATGCTCGATCAAGTTCGCAAGGGTGCGTCCACTACCGCTGAGAAAAACAGCGATGGGAAGTTTGTCAGAACCGTTGGAGTCGGACATCAATCACTCACCCGCGTTACAAACAGTTCGCCATTTTCGATCTCAACCGCATTCACGTTCGGTAGCGTCTCGATCACCAGCCGCCTGGCCAACGTTTCTTGGCAGATCATCTCGCGATGACTTTCGATCGCCAGCAGCGTGTCGGCATCCGGCGTTACCACGCCGACTTCGATTCGATCGGTGTAGTCACACTCGATCTCCTTCCGCTGGCTTTGAATCGCACGAATCAAATCTTTCGCGATGCCTTCACGCCGCAAATCTTCGGTAACCTCAGTATTGAGCACCACAACGCAGGATGGCCCCTGCGCAGCGGCCCAACCCTCGCGTGCTTGCAACCGCACCTCGATATCCTCGTTATCGAGCTCCAACGTACTGCCGTCGGGTAGCGATAACGAAACCACCCCAGTCGATTGCAACTGGCTGAGTAGTGCATTCCCGTCAGCGTCTCCGAGCAGCTTTTTGACAACAGGAATCTGCTTGCCTACTTTGGGTCCGAGCCGTTTGAAATTCGGCACGACGCTGTACTGCACGTAGTCGCCACCATCGGTCGTGTAGGCGACCGACTTGACGTTAAGTTCTTCCCGCACGAGCGAATCGTGTGACTGCAGCCAAGCGATCTGAGTGTCTTCGCTCAGCACTACCTCGACCGCCGCGAGCGGCAAGCGAACCTTTAACTTGGCATCGGCGCGAGCCGCCCGGCCTAGCGAAGCGATCTCACGGAGCACCTTCATGGATGTCGATAACTCCGTATCGATACGCTCGGTGTTGGCCTGCGGATAGTCGCACAGGTGAACGCTGGCTAGGACCCGATCGCCGAACGGTCGGGTAAGCTCTTGCCACAAGCGATCGGCTAAGAACGGTACGAATGGAGCGATCAATTTCGTGAGTTGGACGAGCACCTCGTACAGCGTCCAGTACGCATCATGCTTGTCAGCGGACTGCGAGTCCTTGGCCCAGTAGCGATCGCGACTGCGGCGGACATACCAATTGCTCAGCCCATCGAGCAGCGACGTGATCGCGCCGCAAGCGTTGTAGTTATCCAAGCGATCCATACGATCGGTGATGGTGCTGATTGCGACATTCAGTTCCGAGAGGATCCAGCGATCGATTTCACTTCGCTGCGAAACCGGACGATACGTCGGTGCGGATGCGAGGCTTTCCGGTGTCAATTGATCGTCGGCGGCAGTGGCAGTCGTGGGATCAAAACCATCGATCTCCGCGTAGATCGTGAAGAAGCTGAAAGTATTCCATAACCGCAGCAGAAACTCAGGAATCGAATCACGGATCGCACTATCGGAATAGATGATCGAATTCCACGGAGCCTGGTTGGCGAAAAAGTACCAACGCATCGCGTCAGCGCCATAGCGATCAAAGATCTCCGAGGGACTGCGGTAGTTTCGCAATTGCTTGGACATTTTGCCCGTCTTCTTCGTGAAGGACAGGCCCGGATGCTCGGCTGTTTCTTCTGGCGTCAGTGCGACGACCTTCGCGCCAGCTTCATTGGTCGCCTCGAACCACTGCGAGAGCATCAATCCCAGTACGATGCAGTTGCGGTAGGGATGCGGGTAGGCCTGTTCGGCGCGGCGACTGGCCAATTGCGTCGACGTATCGTCCACACTCGTTGCAGGCGCATCGCTGACATCGACCGATGCTCCCTCGCCGAAGAGCATCGTGCTAATCGCCAATTGGCTGTAGAACCAACCACGGGTTTGATCGATTGCTTCGCTGATAAAATCCGCTGGGAATTGTTCGGCAAAGCGATCCGCGTTCTGGTGCGGCCAACCCCACTGCGCAAAGGGCATCGCACCGCTGTCATACCAACAATCGATCACTTCCGTGACACGTTTCATCCGCGCATCTTTGGCAAACGGCGACGCGTACGTCACCGCGTCGATGTACGGCTTGTGGACGCGTAGATCGTCGGCTAACTCCGGATTGGCTTGTTTGGCCTCCGCCCAGACTTCCGTACCCTGCACGTCGGGTTTGGCGAGCAGTTCATCATAGCTGCAGACCGCTTCCATTTTCCCAGTCGCTTGGCAAACCCAGATCGGTAGCGGCGTGCCCCAATAGCGTTCCCGTGAGAGCGCCCAGTCCACGTTGCTGTCAAGAAAGTTACCGAACCGACCGTCGCGAATGTGCTCGGGCTGCCACCCGATCTGTGAGTTGTTCTTGAGCATCAAATCGCGGAACTGAGTCGTGCGAATGAACCAGCTCTCACGCGGGTACTGGATCAACGGATCCTCGTCCGCCCGCCAACAAAATGGGTAGTCGTGCAGGTATTGTTCTTGGTGCAGCAACCGGCCACCATCGCGAAGTTGCCGCGTGAGTGCCTTGTCGGTCGACTTGACCCACTCACCTTTCATCGCGGGGAACTCATCAGTGAATTTGCCGTCTGGGCCAACGGCGCAGAGCAGGTCCGGCCCCTCGCCCTCAGCAAATCGTGATCGCTGTTCACTGAAGACCTCGTAATCGACTTCGCCGAACGCCGGCGCCAGATGCACCAGTCCACTACCTGAATCCGTTGTGACGAAGTCCGCGGCGACGACGCGCCAGTACCGATGCTCACGCTCGCTGGTCTTGAGCGTACCCTGAGGATCGCCCAATCGCTCGCGATAGTCCGCGAAGGGCGGTTCATAGCGATGTCCCACCAAGGATGCACCGGAGATGGTCTCGACAATTTTCAGTTCGCGTTTGATCTTGGCCGCGAGTGTTTCGACGAGAGCGGCGGCCAGCACGAGTTGTTCGCCCGTCTCGGTATCCTCGACCACGGCGTAGTCCAAATCCGCCTTCACGGCGGCGTACATGTTGCTGGGAAGAGTCCACGGCGTCGTCGTCCACACAACGAGTGACCGTTTGGGGGCTTCAGCCGAGGCGGCGACCAATGGAAACAGAACATAGACACTCGGGTCGGCCACCTCGCGGTAGCCCTGGCCGACCTCGCCCGCGGACAAGGCGGTGCCGCCCTGCGCCCACCACCACACGATTTTGTGACCTTGATAGAGCAACCCACGATCAAACAGATTTTTGAGGCTCCACCAGACACTCTCGACATACGATTGGTGATAGGTGACGTAGGCCTCGCCGAGATCGACCCAAAAGCCTAGCCGGCGGGTGAGTGTTTCCCACTCCCGCATGTAGCGCCACACACTCTGCTGACATTTCTGAATAAATGGTTCGACACCGTAGGCCTCGATTTCCTCTTTGGAGTGGATCCCGAGTTCTTTGCCGACTTCCACTTCGACGGGCAATCCGTGCGTATCCCAGCCGGCTTTGCGTTCACAGCGGTACCCTCGCATTGTCTTGTAGCGGGGAAAAACGTCCTTGATCGCCCGGGTCAGACAGTGGCCAGGGTGCGGCATCCCATTGGCTGTGGGGGGACCTTCGAAGAATACGAAGGTCGGCGCGTCCGCCCGCCGGGCGAGCGATTTCTCGTAAATCTGCTGTTCATCCCAAAACGCCAGCACCTCTTCTTCGAGGGCGGGAAACGAGGGGCTGGCCGCGGCGGCGCGAAACGCCTTGGTAGGGGCCGAGGAAGGAACAGTCGACGAGGCAGCGGGGCCGGGTTTCGCGGACATCGAAAACCAAACGTAGGGGAACTTCAGGACAAAAACAGAGTCAGACGGACTCCAAACCCACACTTTAGGTTCTCAACGACTTTTTCCCCAGCCCCGGTTCTTTTTAGCGGTATCGTGGCGAACGAAACGACGCTGCCCGATGTGTGGTCGCAAGCGTTGATCTTGGGGATTCGCTCGCGGTGTTGGTCTGTAACGCGAGTCGGCCGCTCGTAAATCGATACCTGACGAGTCTTAACTGTTTATCCATTTTGGACGGGACAATGGTCCCACCCTACGATCACTTCGCTAAGTCGCACTCTTTCGTAGTTGTTTACGGATCGCGGCGACGACCTGACGCGGTACAAATTTGGCCAGATGGTCGTCATCGTCGCTGATCATGGCGATCTGTTTGAGCAGTGAGCTGCTGACGTGCGCGAACCGTTCATCCGCCATCAGGAAGACCGTTTCAATCGCCGGATCGAGCTGGCGGTTGGCCATCAACATGGTGAACTCGCCGGCGATATCCGTCAGCGGGCGGATGCCGCGGACCATGACCCCTGAGCCGAGCGAGCGGACAAAATCGACTGCCAGCGTATCGAACGTTTCCACTCGCACGTTCGGTAAATCACACGTTACCTCGGAGACCAACTCCACTCGCTCGCCAATGTCAAAGAGCGGTCGCTTGTCGGCATTGATGCCGATACCCACGATGAGTGTTTCGAAAATCTTGGACGCGCGTTCGATGATGTGCAGATGCCCCGAGGTGACCGGGTCAAACGATCCCGTATACACCGCGACGCGATGAGAGAGTTGGCCATCGCTGTGATGATTGGCGGCGGTGGTAGAAACTGGCAAGAGAAGGCATCCCTAGCGTTACGGGGAGTTGGAGATCAGATCGGCCAAGCGGAGCAAATCGGCGTCGTCATTGTAAACATGAACGCTGGCCCGCACGCCCCCACCTCGACAACTGACCACGACCCCGTTTTCAATCGCGCGAGAACGAAAATCGGCGGGTGATTCACCATCGACGGAAAATGTCACGATGCCGCTGCCATGGATTTCGAACGGCGTGTTCTCAAAGAGCAACTTTCCACCACGCTCAACGATCAACCGGCGCAGCAGCGAGGCCCGCTCAAGCACACGTCGGCTGATAGCGTCGTCACCATGTTGACGGGCCACCGCGACAAACAATTCAAGCGAGGCGGCAAATGCCATCAATCCAGGCATGTTTGCTGAGCCCGTTTCATACCTCGCTGCATCGTCCCGAAGCTCCAGTTCGCCCGCAGCAAATAGGTGGGCATTGCGGACACTGGCCCAGCCCACATTTTCGCACCGTAGCAGCGGCAGATGTCGGCGGCGAATCATCGCCACACCGGCGCCCTCGGGACCGAGCATCCACTTATGTCCATCGGCCGATAGGAAGTCGACATCGCAGGTGCGGAGGTCGAGCGGATGCATCCCCATGCCTTGAATCGCGTCAACGAAGACCAGCACACCGCGAGCGTGAGCCTGGTCGACCAGTCGCGGCAGATCGATCCGAAATCCGCTAGCGTAGCCCACCCAACTGACCGAAATGATTTTCGTTCGGCCGTCGATTGCGGCAATCAAATCATCGACATCCACACGGCCCTCGCGGCGGGGCACGACTTTAACGTCGACGCCGCGTGATGCCAGGTTCAGCCACGGATAATGATTGCTCGGGAACTCACCCTCCGGCAAAACAACATTGTCGCCGCTCTGCCAGGGATAACCACCGGCGACAAAATTGATTCCTGCGGTGGTATTGGGCACGAGTGCGACTTCATCTTTTTCGCAGTGAATCAGCTCGGCTGTTAAACCGCGTAGCGACTCCACCTTCGCGGACCACTCCAGCCATTTGACATCGCCACAGCTGGCCGCGACATCGGTATAGTCTCGCAGCGCGTCGGCGGCCGGTGCGCTCAACGGGGCGACAGCAGCATGGTCGAAGTAGGCCCACTGGCGTGTCACGGGCATCTGATCTCGCCACCACAACCAGACCTCGTCGAGCTGGCTCGGGCAGGGCCCCCCTGACAGCGAATCGCTCACGGTTTGCTCCCGATCATCATCCCCAACCCAACCCGACTGGCGGCGATATAGGTGAACTGCACGCTCTCATATCCCGCGTCGCGGAAACGCTGTTCGGCGGATTTCAACTCGGGAACGGCACCCTCACCCGTCTGCACCTGCAAACGCAAGGCTTCGAGTGATTCTGAAAGCGTTGGCCGGTGCGGACCGCGAAACAAGTCGATCACGACGATCCGGCCGCCCGACTTCAGACTCGCGAGGCATGACTTAAGAATCTGCTCGACCTGCTCCATCGAATAGGCATGCAGTCGCTGGGCGATGAGAATCATGTCATAGCTGTCCGCTGGCAACGATGCGTCGAGCACGTCCCCCACCTTCGCCTCAAAACGATCATTCAATTCGATAGAGTCGGCCATCGATTGCGCCGCCACCAAGGCCGCTTCGCTATCAATGGCTGTCACGTGAATAGCGGGCTCGCGAAACGCCATCGCGCAACTCCAGACCGCTGATCCACAGCCCAGATCGAGTAACTCGATGGGTTCGGTCGCCACCGGGCCGGCGACCGCCTGGGAAGCAGCGGGCGCCACGGAATCGTTCGATTCGGAGCTGGCGTCAGGGGTTTCCTCACTCGGCCCAAAGCCCAGAATCTCAGCCGCTTGCATCGCTGCGGGAGTATGCACCCACTGGGTGGCGGCGACGGCATCGGCGCGCGTTCGCAACCGAGCGGCGAACTCAGCGGAACGGGTTTCTTTCTCCGGCTCATCGAGAGGCGATTCTCGCAGAGCATTGGCAAGTTTCTCCCATGTCGCGTCACCGAGATCGGCATCGTACTGGCACAGCAATCTCGCGGTGGCCGAGAGGGCGTAATCCTCTTGGTATTGCTCGATGATGCCGACGGATATCAGCGACTGCAGGAGTAAGAGTAGCCGGTCGGCGGGGATCCCGAGGTTTTCAGCCAGAGCTGGTAGCGTTTGCTGTCCGGTAGCGAGTTGATCAAAAAGACCGACCGTCCGCGCCGTTCGCAGTAGATGCGAAGTCGCATTGATGGTCATCAGTTCTTGATAATGGTCGAGCGTGCGATCCTGATTTGACATGCTTACCACTGCTCCCCACGCAGCCGGGCGATTTCCATGGCGTCTTTATCGCCGCGACCTGACAGACAGACGACAAGATGCTGCTTGGGTGACATTTCCGCCGCGATGTCAATCGCCTTGGCAACCGCGTGCGCCGTCTCGAGTGCGCATAGAATGCCCTCACTCTGAGCGAGCCGTTCAAACGCCTTCATAGCTTGGTCATCGCGGCAGCCGACGTACTCCGCCCGCTGAGTGTCCTTCCAATAACTGTGCTCAGGGCCGACACCGGGGTAGTCCAAACCGGCACTCATGGAGTGTACGTTGCAGGTTTGGCCGTCGTCGTCCTGCATCACGTAGCTGTAGCTACCGTGCAAGACCCCGGGGTTGCCATAGGACAGCGGTGAAGCGTGGTCGCCGGGGGACTCTGATCGCCCGCCCGCTTCAACGCCCACCATCCGCACCGATTCGTCTTCGACAAACGGGTAGAACATTCCCGCCGCATTGGACCCACCACCGACACAGGCGACCAAGCAATCGGGCAAACGTTCGAACGTGTCCCGACATTGCTCGCGAGTTTCGCGGCCAATGACCGCTTGAAAGTCGCGAACCATCATCGGGAACGGGTGCGGCCCGATCACGCTACCGATGATGTAATGAGTGTCTTCGACGGAGGACATCCAATCCCGCATGGCCTCGTTAACTGCGTCACGCAGAGTTTTCGAGCCACTTTCGACCGGCGACACCTTTGCCCCCAGCAGCTGCATGCTAAACACGTTGGGCTTCTGACGACGGATATCTTCGGAGCCCATGTAGACCGTGCACGGCAATCCGAAATGGGCACAGGCGGTCGCGCTGGCGACTCCATGCTGGCCCGCTCCCGTCTCGGCGATGACGCGAGTTTTTCCCATTCGCAACGTCAGCAGTGCCTGACCGATCGTGTTATTGATCTTGTGAGCGCCGGTGTGATTGAGATCTTCCCGTTTAAGCCAAATCTGAGCCCCACCGACGCTCTCGGACAATCGCCGAGCGTGGTAGAGCGGGCTAGGCCGACCCACGAAAGTTTTCAACAGTCCACTGAGCTCGCGTTGAAACTCAGGATCGCGTTTGGCTTGATCGTACTGCTCAGCGAGCTGATCGAGCGCACAGGTGAGGGTTTCCGGAACGAAACGTCCGCCAAAATCGCCAAATCGGCCCTGCGGGTCGGGAACCTGGGCGGACGCGGCAGCAATCTTCGAAGCAGCAGTACTCATGGGATCTCAATGGGTGATATCGGCGGTCGAACGCTTCGATTGTCACGCCAAATGAAAATGGGGTCAACGCGACCGACGGGGCGATCAGCGATTTCCGCAGGAAAGAATTTTAGCAGGCGGGGCTGCGGAAAACGGTACAATCACAGGCAGCAGCGTACGACAGTTCGGTAGAAAAACGCCTCGAATCCAAAGTAGCTGTGCTCGTCAGAACGCGAATTTCATCGGCTGGCGAGCGAGCCCACGCGTTTTCGTCATGCGTTATTGCTCCCCGCTTAAATCCATGTTTTGATCATGAGTCCTACGATGTCACGCAAGAAATTGAGAACATTCCCATCCTCTCGCGGCTTCGCAATTGTCGGCCTGATCGCGTGCCTCCTCGGCGGAGCACCGCTCCTCGCCGCTGACCTCGAAATGGTTGACGGATACGGGAATATCACCGGTGTGATCGACGCCAGTCGGCGGGGCTTGTTGGTGATTGAGAATTCGGGCGACCAATTTTTCTATCAGCGTGCCCGCGAGTACGACTTGCCCGATGGACGGTACCTGGGCTTTTACAACCACACTCTCAACCGGATCATTCGTTTTCCACGCAGTGGCCGCGGGCCGATCGAGCGTGCTGATCTCGATACCATCTACCCCCAGTTCCGTCCTGCGAGCGTCTCGGTACGCCCCATCGGCAGCGGCCCCGGCTTTGGCCCCTATCTGCAGGGCTGGCTGGGACCGCCCAACCTCAGCCCATCACCTGGATATAGCTTTTACAGCGGCACGTGGTATGGCGGGCGACCCTACGGTGCCCCGTGGCGTGGCGGACCTGGTTATGGTGGCCCTGGTTTCGGTCGGCCTGGCTTTGGCGGCTGGCCCTATTTCGGCGGCTACTACCACAGCGGCGTTTCGATTTCAGTAGCGACACCACCCATTTTCAACGGTGCCACCGCTGCGCCACTGTACCCCGACCAACCTCAATCAACGCTGATCGAATCTCGCGTGATCGATGACGGCAAGCTGCCACCGGTCGAGATGGAATTCATCAACACACAGAACGAGACGCTGCTCGTCACGCTGAGCGACGCACAACACCCTGGCAAGCAACCGCAATACAAAATTGCTCCCGGCGGCAGCCAGCGCGTGAAGCTGCCCCGCAGTGCAGGTCAAACGCGGATCAATCGCTATCAAACTTGGGACGCGGCAGGAAATCCGACTGAGCGTGAGGTGCGGGTTCCGATCGATCCACAAGTGCGATACGAAGTGACCGTCGATCGGCTGCGGATTCAGTCGATCGCAATCGACCGCACGGGTACGAGCCCCAATGAAATCGAAGACATCAACATGCAGAGCGTGCGTGTCGGTGGATTCAGCTTGCCGCCCGACGATCAACTCCTCTCCGACACCATCGACGTGTTTGCCGCGGCACAACGGTAGGCGATTTTTTCACCCTGCCGAGGCAAGGGCCACGGCGGGAGCCCATCGCCTTGCCAGGATATCCGAGCCGTTCTCCTCGAGTGGCTTCACCGCCATGTCGTTCAGGTCTCTGAGCTGATAGCGTACGGTCATTAGCTGGCCGGGCGAACCGTCATTTGAATTGCGGCCTGGGACGATTGCCCTGAGCGAGCAAGTTGGCCACGATGAACCCTCGAGAGATCTCAGACGGGCCGCAATCCCATCTCACTTTGTCACCTCACACAACGAAGATACCTTTGACCGATTCTGCTCCTGCCCCGCTACGTCTTGTTTCTTGGAACGTCAATGGGATTCGCGCAGCGATGAACAAGGGGCTGCGTGACTACCTTGAAACAGAATTGCCTGACATCGTCTGCTTGCAGGAGACCAAAGCGCGTGCAGATCAAGTCGACACCCTGTGGGCGGAATCGCTTGGATACGAATTCGTGTGGAATTCAGCGGACAAGGCGGGCTACAGCGGCACGTCGGTGTGGACGCGCCAGCCGATGCTAAAGCACACCCTGGGCATCGGCGCCGATGAACACGATCGGGAGGGGCGAGTGATCACCACCACGTGGAACGATTTTCACTTGGTAAACGTCTACACGCCGAATTCGCAGAGAGGTTTAACGCGATTGGATTATCGCTGCCAATGGGACGCTGCCTTCCTCACCTATGTCGAGCAGCTCAATCGCCACAAGCCGGTGCTGATCTGCGGTGATCTGAACTGCGCTCACCAAGAAATTGACCTGGCCAATCCCAAAGCGAATCGCAAAAACGCAGGCTTCACCGACCAGGAACGTAGCGGGCTGACCTCGATGGCGGATGCTGGGTTCATCGATTCATTTCGACACTTCGACGACTCTCCCGCCAAATACACATGGTGGACCTATCGCAGCGACGCCCGGGCGCGAAACATCGGCTGGCGTTTAGATTATTTTTGGGTCAGCAACCGATTCATGCCCTGCGTCGTCGATGCCCGCATCCGCAATGAGATCCTCGGCTCAGATCACTGCCCGGTGGAGATCGACGTGCAACTGAATCCTGCCGCACTGGCATAGCTGCACCTCCATCGCCGGCAAGGCCGCTGCTCGAACGAATCGTCAAAACTGTGACACGATGGTCCAGATCCCCGTAATCAGCATCGCGGCCGCGGAGAGCCACAGCATGGCATCCCACAGGCGACTAGGACGCAGCGGTTCGCTGACAAACTGATAGCGGAAATAGAGCGCTGCGCCGGCCAACATGGGCAGCATCACGCCTTGCGTGACGCCACTGATCAAGACCAATTGAGCTGGAGCGGGGAAGGCGACATAGATCACCCAGCACAAGATTGGAAAGCCCCCGCCCAGCCAACGAATCCATTTCTCGCGGGTGGCTTCGTCGTTGTCGATCAAACCCACAATCCGCATGGCGTCGGAAAACACCCGAGCATGGGCCGCCAGTGCCACAAAAAAAGTACTGTAGAGCACCGCGAACGCACCGATGAGAAAGATCATGGCCGCTGCCGTTCCAAATACCGGCTGATACATCACTGAGAGTGTCCGAACCAGGGTGTCTTTTTCTGGGTTCAACCCGATGCGATGCAACACGCCCACGCCGAGCAAGTAAAACGCAACGGTTGCAAATGTGTAGAGAACCATCGCGCCCCAAGAATCCAGATGCATCACGCGCATCCAGCCCGCCGCCCGAGCATTCCAGGCTGGCGTCCCGTCGTTGGGGCCTGTGAAGCGGGCGTAACCCTTTTCCAAGCACCAGTAGGGATAAACCACCAACTCCCCCGCCCCGACGCCAATGATGCCAAAGGCAGCCAGGGCCGTGGCGATGGGACGGGCGGTGGATGCCGCGTCACTGGAGGCCACCTCCGGTAACTGAGGCCACAACCCGGCAGCGACCTCTGACCAGGGGATGCCCCAGAACGGATCGCTCTGCAGCCAAACGGTATTGAGGACAGTGAGGATCGTGAACAGAATCACCAGCGCGGTCGACAGCGACTGGATCAATCCATACCTGCCCACGATCAACATTACACTCGTAACGATCGCCATCACAGCGGCCCACAAGACAGCGTCATACGATTTCGGCGGCGCTGCGATCGGCTTGGGCACGACTGACGCCTCCAGAGCCGCGTCGGCTTCCTCGGCCAAGACCGTTCGGGTGGCAGCTTCAAATACCTGCCGCTGCTGGCGGTCAGCGTGAGCATTATAGAGTCGCCCCGAGGAGGTCAGCGGAACACTAATTGCCAAGGCTTGGCCAACGCCTCCGACGATCCCACCCAACTGGCTAATACTGGCAACCCACATCACAATCCAAAACCACACCAACCAATTGCCCCTCCCGGCAACGCGAGGCCCGGGGACCAAGTCCAATGCCGCGAGCGTCGTCTTGCCGCTGATCAAGGTGTACCGACCCAGCTCGATTTGTGTGAAGACCTTGATCACGCAGCCCAGCAGAATCAGCCAGAGCAGTGATATCCCAGCCTCGGCACCCGCCTTCGTCGTCGCAATCAACTCGCCACTACCGACAATCGAGCCAGCCACAATCAAACCGGGCCCGACACAGCGAATCATCTTGATCAGCCGCTCCGGTGGATCGACTGCGGTCTCGGTCGAATTGGAGACTTCACTCATCGCGCGATCCGAGGCATTGGTGATATCGAGTTAATCGGCGAACGGAAATGAATGCGGGTATGCCGAGTATGGGAAGGAACAGTGCGCCCGCAATGATACCGATCCAGCGTGCCTGCTGGTAACGCTGTGGGAATTTCTCGGGAGCCGTGTACCCGATGCGGATCATGGCTGCAAAAAGCCAGGTGAGAAATAAACACCAGATCAGTGGCCCAACAGCATCCCTGAGGCGAAACGATCCGTAGTGAAGCTGGTCAACGATCGCGACAATCACGGCGATGACAAGGTAGGACAACATGCCAAAACCCATCCAGCGATAGTATTTCTGGACGCGAGATAAATACCATGAGGCTGGCCGTTGCACGACTTCCGACGTGAGTGCCCCACTCGGCGGAGCGTAGGGGTTCTCATTGGAAGGCGTCACGTCCTCAAGTTCCTGTCATGGTGGGTTTGGTAATCGACTTATCCGTCGCTTCTCTCGCGTGGGCGCATGGTCGCGAAACCGAACCAGACAAAAACGAGAGACAGCATCAGTGTAACGACTCCGAGCGGGAGCCCCACGTAGGACAGGTGGGCGCGGTAGTCCGTCAAACCAAAAGTATAGATCCAAACAGATCCGAGAGACGCGCCGACGCCACCGAAAAACAGGAAGAACCAGGACAGGCATCCGGGAACTCCGGGACGTCTCGCCACCCCCGGATCACCCGCGTCACGCGTCGCCGCCGGTGGTGTGAATGGGTTCGGCGTCATGCGCTCAGAATCGCGAAACGGACAAAAACTCAACGCAGTACTCCCGCGTCGACCCGCCATTTATACACGCGGCCCTGCAAGCGAGTGGACAAGAACGCGATAAATCCCCACCGTCCCACCTGAGACGGCAGGGGACACCAGCAATGGCGTGTCACGTCACATTGATGTCGTCTCTCGGGGGCGACACAATGAAACCATTGTTCGCGCGAGATGCCGGACCACTTGGTGCGAGGCTCCTGCCTTGGAACCCACTGCTGTGGAGGCTCCGCCTCTCCATCCTGCTCAGCAGGCGGAGCCTGCGGCGCAGCGATCCGCCAGACTGTTTAAGCCGGAACTGCTTGGTCGGCATGCAGAGGGAGGGCGATCAGCTCGCCATCGATGGACAGAATCCGCGACCGCGAGTCACGAGCGGTAGCAGGCAACCGGCGTGGCTTGCGTGGCGCTGTCGCACTCGCGACGCTGGTCACGCTGGCCGGAACGAGCGTTGTCCGCATCACATTCCACTGATCCAGCGTCAATTCCATCTCGCTTTGGGTGAACCATCCGACTGCCGGGCTGAAGGACTCCTGACGCAACACGATAGGCCGTTCCCGGATCGCTTGAAGCTGCTCACAGAACGGCCTCGATACGTGGCGCACCGGATCAGAGCAACGCGTGTCACGTGTGCTCTCACAAGTTTCTTCGGGATGGTGCAAGCGTACAGGGCCCACACGCAGTGCATCTCGCGTCTCAAGCGAGCGATGCACAATCACCAATCGCTGCAATTCAGTTGCACCGGCGACGATCGACAGAATCTTTTCGTTGTGAGTCACGTTAAACTGGAGACCTTGTTTACGGGGTGCGTCAACAAATCAATTGGGCGGCAGGCTATTTCGTGAGAATGAGTTTGCCTTGGCGTGTTTTACGCAAGCGGTACAACTGCCCATCGTTCTCGATCCAGATCTCTTCACCGCAGCGGGCGAGGCTCTCGAAGCGAACCACCTTCAGGGTGTGCCCCGCGCCGCAGCCACAATCGACTGGGTTATCGCCCGGTAGCGAGCCCATCACTCGCGTCTCAATCACAGCGGACTCGGTGGCCGAGGTGACGCTACCAGCATCGGCTGGGGCGTTGGTGGCCATGGCCGCGTCGGTCGATTGGGAGGTCGGCGGCGTCGAATCCATCGGAATGTCGCTGATCTTGCACGCGGAATCGGTGGGAGGCCCCCGAGCATCTGCTCGCTGGGCGTGAGGTTGCCTCCCAATCTAAGTGGTGCGCGTCAGGCAAACAAGCCTTATTGCGAATCATTAGCAATAAAAAACGCGGCGTTACTCCATGGCTTCGCTGGACGGTCTCGAGAGGGATGACTGGATGCGTTGTCGAGGTGCCGACGTGCGTGTCTCGGAGAGACACGCCTACTCAGTAGTTGTAGCGGGAGAAATAGTCGCCCCAATGCTCCTGGAGCCGCTGTTCGTCTGCCACGGACAATTGATGCTTGTTGGGCTGATAGGAGCGGTGCTCGTTGTCAGTCCAGGTCTGAATTTCCTCGCGGACGGTCTCGAAATCCGCTAATCGCAAGGAATCGTAAATATTCTCGAGCGTGGCGACAGGGTCAGCAATCAAGTCCTCGTACCGGATTTCAATCAGATGATGGTCGTCAATTTTGTGACGTTGTTCATTGAAAGCGGCGTACATCCGCGTGAAACAATCGAGCACGTATTCTTCGATACCATCGTCGGAGGTCGCCGCGGACGGCGCCTGCAGTGATTGGACATCGTCGAGACTTCGCCACAGCCTGCACGTACTCGGGAACAGATCACGTGGGTCGCGGGTAATGTGGATAAACCGGGCGTTGGGGAACGCGTCGGCGAGATACCCAATCCGCCCTGTATGCGTCGGGCTCTTAATCACCAATGGCCGTGTCGTCGCGGCGCTGACGCGATGCAAAAATGACTTTAGCGTCGCCAGCCACTGCTGACGCGATTGTTCGTCGACCCCCTCAAAATCTAAATAGTCCATGTCCACGGGACCGCGGCGGGGGAATGCTATCCTCCGGTAGGGCGATGGCGCGCCAAGATTGACCAACGCAAATTCGTCTTCTTGAGGGCGATCCCACCCCGTGGCCATGTTGTCCATGGGACGCTTGCCCGGCAGCAACCAGGCCGCAAAGGTACGAAAAAACCACTGGGTCAACAAAAAGTGCGAGGGCGCAAAACACTGGTAGGTCGACGGACTGCTCCAGCGTTCGTCACGGACCATCAACTCGTGCAGCAACGTGGTGCCGCTGCGCCAGTGGCCGATGATGAAAACCGGGGGTCCATGCAACTCAGCAGCGCGAAGCCGGCGACGAAATACCAGGTTCTGGAGCCCCAGCAGCAGCGTATTGAACGGGGTCGCGAGACTCACCGACACCGCTAAACCCATTCGCGATGGGCTAATCGAAAAGTCGCCCTGCCGCAGCAAGCGAAACCAAGTCAAGGGTCGCATCCCATGCCAAAATCGCGGACTGTAGAACGGATAGCGATTCACGGATGATTGGGACATAAAGTGCAAGGGGCCTGCGGAATGAATGATATTGCGAGATCGGGCCGTCGATCCGCGGGAAGCAATGCTCAGAATCTGGCTAAAAACACGGCATGCTGGAGACAATGCTTGAACCATCGACGGGGTTCGGCCGTGGTTCTCAGGTGGCGAACATATTAAACCTTGGCCTACGCCTGGAGACTGACCGGGAATTTGACGCAGCCTCCCCCCGCAAGCGGCGACCTTAGATTAGGCTCTTAGAGAAAAAGGTTAAAGCGTTCGTTTTCTGACGCCTAACCCTGATCGCACCAACGGCACGGATTTTATAGATTTTCTAACAGCACAGGGTTCCTGCTGGTCCCAAAACGCTGTTTTTATCGACTTTGCATTAATTATTATGATGGGCAACCCCCCGAACGATCTCTCTGTCGCGGATTTACAGCAACACATCCGCCGCATGTACTACGACAAAGATGTCGCCCGAGGCGTCGACGGCACGTTCATGTGGCTGATGGAGGAGGTCGGCGAACTGGCGTCGGCATTGCGTGGAGACGACCGCCAGAATCTTCAAGAGGAGTTCGCCGACGTGATCGCATGGCTGTTCACCATCGCCAATGTCGCCGACGTCGATCTAGCCGCAGCGCTGTCCGCCAAATACGGCCAGGGATGCCCCGGATGCCGGCACCTCGTGTGCCAATGCAGTCTGGATGAAAAACCATGAAGGGAGCTGCATTGAGAGCCAGGGAATGTATCCGCCCGCTGACATCATGCTGCTTCGGCGTGATGATGGCAGTGGGTATGTCCGCACTGACCAGCTCGACAGCGCAGGAATCCGGACTGCTGACGGATGCGGGACGTGAATTGATGGGCATCGATGGGCATTATCGGGCTGGGCACTGGACCGCGGTGCGACTGCCACCTCATGTCGGTAACTCCGTTGAGCTGCAGACCACCGACGGTGATGGGGTCGCCGTGGTGTATGAGCAGAAGTTCATCGCGGAACCCTCGGACAACGGCGATGAGCCGGTCTTCGCCTACTGCATACCGGGAACGGAAGCAGCGCCTTTAATCATTCGCAGCGATTCACAGCCCCCAGATGCGGTCGTACGTGATCCAGCGAGCGTGGCCGATGGCCTTCAGGTGATGCTGAAGACTCGCTTCCCCGAGGTCGGCGTGCCGGCGGAGGGACCGTCCATGATCTCCGTTGACATGCCTTGGGTGGTGGTCTTGGGCGACCCGTTAGACATCGACACGATTGGTGTTAATGAACTGCTCGGCCGCCCTGCGTCGGTTGCCGTCACTCGGCTCGACAATGCCGATGCGGCCCCTGATCATGAACTGGGCTATTCCGGTGTCGACTTGATCGTTGTTACGGGGGGAGCAGTTGACGTGCTACAGCAACTTTCACCTGCCCAGGGCGAGGCCATCGGGAGTTGGGTGCGTGGGGGCGGTCGTCTACTTGTTACGTTGGGGGCAAGTGCGAAAAGCCTGCTGCCCGCGGCACCATGGTTGTCTGAGTTACTACCCGACGAAATTGTCAGTTCGTCTGTCGTGACAATGGATCCCTCTGGATTCGAAACGTTCACGAACAGCCAGACCCGCTTGCAGGAGTTTGAAGCCTGGCAGTTCCCCAAAGTCATCGGCGCCGGTGGAGCGACTCTGTCTCGCGTCGGTGAGGTGTTAATTGCCGGTCGAACGTCGCGGCGGATTGGGCTACCGCTGGCGATCCGCTACACCGCTGGGATGGGAAAAATCACCCTGGTCGCTGCGGACCTCGACGCGGCCCCATTTGACCAATGGCCAGAGCGTCTGGACTTGGTCACGAAGCTCACTGGCGAGCTCCTGAGTGAGAAACGCAGCGAGGTCGGCAGCAGTTTTCGCATCAGCGGCTACTCGGACCTGTCTGGCCAAGTACGGCGAGCCCTGGACCATTTTCCAATCAAACGCAGCATTGGCTTTTCGATCATTGCCCTGATCATTGCAGCATTGATTGCTCTGGTCGCCCCGCTGGACTACCTGCTGGTCAGACGCGTATTGGGCAACCCGCTATTGGGATGGGTGACGTTTCCCGTCGTTGCGATTTTATTGTCGGTCGCGTTAGTGATGGCAGCGGCACCGCGCAGCAGTGATCCCGAGCCCCCGGGCCAATCCACCGCAGACGACAGCGATTCGTTGCGGCCAACAGGTGGGGATTCCTTGCTACGAACACGCGGGATCGAGTTTCTCGACATTGATAGCTCCACGCGCACTTCGCGCCTGTTTCGATGGTCGTACTTGTATTCACATCCAGCTCAAGTTGTCGGCGTTCGGGCAGAACCCAATAGTTCACTTGCCGCGATCACCGCAAGCACGACCTATCAAGTCCTGCGTCCCTTCGGCGCTCCCGGCCGCGAGATGGGAGGCATCCAAATTGATGCTTGGAACATCCCCATCCATGTCCCGATCACACGGCTCGATACACATGCGACCGCTCCACGGGATCAGCCGGAGCAAAGTCTTACCAGCCGCATCGGCTCACTCGAACTGGCACCACGCAGCAGCAAGTCGCTGGCACTGCAGATGCAGTTGCGCACCAATATCGAGGCGTCTCCGGTGCAACGACGACGCGGATCCGAACTTCTCCAAGGCGAGTTGACGAATCCTTTTGACGTCGACCTACTCGACGCGATGCTGATTTATCAGAACTGGGTGTATCTGCTGCCAACACGTTTTCCCGCCTCGGTTACCGTGCCGGACGTCGATCGACTGCGACAGAAGAACTTCCGCTGGCAATTATCGCGGCAGCGGGCATTGGAAAGTTCTTCACAGACGGAGGCATGGGACGTCACCGAGACGAACCAACTCGATCGTCTGGCAGAGATGCTGATGTTTCACGATGTCGTGGGAGGAACTCGCTACACAGGGCTGCAGAACGAAATCCTGGGGCATCTCGACTGGACCGATCTGCTCAATGAAGATCGCTGCATCCTGATCGCGCGGTGCCGCGCCCCCTGGACGACACTGAGCGTCGAGACGGACGCTGGCACGATCATACCGGCTGGCGAAACCGATAGCTGGGTTCGCGTCGTCCTGCCGGTGGAGGAAGAACGTCGCCAGGCTGACCCAAACCAATAGCTCCAAATTTATGTGCAACGCAGGATCTTTTTTAAGATCCACGACCGTCCTGTTTTCAAATCATCTTCTCTCTGTCGGCTAGAATCGTCGTGATCAAAACCGTTGACTTAACCAAGAAATACGGCGATGCCTTCGCCATCCGGGCCATCGACTTGGACCTCGAAGCGGGCGACCTGTTTGGCTTTATCGGCCCCAACGGGGCAGGCAAAACCACGACGATGCGCATCATTGCCACCCTGCTTGAACCGAGTTGGGGGGAGGCCTACGTGTGCGGCCACAGCGTCCACACGCAGCCGAAAGAAATCCGCCGTCTGGTGGGCTACATGCCCGACTTCTTCGGCGTCTACGACGACATGACCGTCATTGAGTATCTCGAGTTTTTTGCCGCCGCGTATCGGATCAACGGGCTCGATCGCCGCAAACGCGTTAATGAGATGCTCGATATCGTCGACCTGGATTTTAAGCGAGATGCGTTCGCCAACACGCTCTCACGTGGACAAACCCAGCGGCTGGGCCTGGCACGGACGCTGCTGCACGATCCCCAAGTCTTACTGCTCGACGAACCCTTGTCCGGTCTCGATCCACGGGCCCGCATCGAGATGCGAAACCTGCTCAGACGACTCGGAGAAATGGGTAAAACTGTGATTGTCAGCAGCCACATCCTGCCGGAGCTCGCGGACGTCTGCAACAAAGTGGGCATCATCGACCGCGGCGAATTGAAACAAAATGCCAAGGTGACCGAGGTCATCCGCATGGTGCGTCAACATACCGTGTTGATTATCCAACCCAGTCAACGTGACCAGATGCAGCAGATTGCCGATCTGTTCGAAAACCATCCACTCGTCCAGTCCACCCAGCCCGGCGACGACGCCGTGCGGGTGATCTTGAACAGTGACACCGACGACTACAGCGAACTGCCTAAACTCCTGATCGACAACGGCATCGGCTTGCGGCGCTTCTCCGAAGAGGAACTCGACCTCGAATCCGCCTTCATGGCCCTCACTCAAGGCACGAGCACCCGGATGTGAGCGAAGATGCGCACTATATCGGCGTATCACCTCGAACCAAATCCAGCCGTTTGGGTCATTGCCCGAAGACGCGTCCCTAGGCATGATTATTTCGAATCAAGTTGAGGTCGCGTTCCCTCTCAATGCGCGATCCACCCGTCATTATCAAGTTCGCATCATTTGCGTGACCGTTCATCGCACGGAAACCAAGCGTTCCTCAGAACGCTGACCAACCCTGGCTCGGCACCGTTTCAATCGTCTGAAGCGTCTCGGAGGACTGATCCCACGAATGTAGCTGGGTATCGAACAGCGTGCACCTTCGCTCATTCCCTGAATTAGCGCCGTGGAGCTATTGTGCGAACCCAGCAGCGTTGCTGTGGTGAACCCTCTCTCAGAAATTCTGAAGCGATGTTCGACGGCTTGCTCACCCGTTGCGATCGTGATGCGCGGTGCAAGATACCCAGACGCCAGCAGCAAGAGGAACGAGGGACAGGAAGCCACCAAAGAAAAAACACACACTCCGCCGCAGAGGGGGTTGACCGTAGCACCGAAAGACTAGACACTAGTGGGTAGTTTAACATCCGCCTATCTGGTGGGGGTAGCACGGCGACTGGTTTTCTCAGTGGCCTGTCTCAGTTCTCTAGCCTGAGGAGTTGGAAGCATGTCTTTCCTCGATTTCCTGTCTGTTGGACCGACTGCCGCGCCACTGGGTTGGCGATCTCAACTCTTCTCTTCGAGACGAGTGCTGCTGGCGATTTTCTTAGCGTCTTCGGCGTCCGCGTTGGTTACCGCCGACGGACCTCCTCAAAAGTCGCCGCCGGATCCATCAAGGCCCACAGCGATGATCGTCGGGAAATCCGCGTTCGTGTCGATCGCACCTGCGGATCGATATACCCGGTCAGCCTTGCCCGTCAAATTCTTGGAGCAGAATTGGAGTGCTGACGAAGCGGTGGAGTTCTACTCGCTCCGCCAGGGCTCTCCGCTAATGCGCCGCGACTTCTTTAATATCTTAGAACAACCTGATGGTGTCGGTCTGTTTCGAGATTCTGACTATCTCGCGAGTTTTGGTTTTCTGCCACGCCGTCCCCACGAAGGCAACATCGAGGGTTACCCCGTAGGCTTCACTGGTGATCGAGCGATTGAGTTAACCTGCGCAGCCTGCCATACGTCAAAAATGACGTTCGAAGGAACCGAGTATTGGATCGACGGCAGTCAGGCGATGACTGACATGGAGTCGTTCCTCACAGCGTTGACAAAATCGCTGAAACTGACGTTTGATGATGCTCCCGACTTGTCCGGGTTTACATCGAACGTGACGATACGATTGGATCAGCAGACTCGCTTTGGTCGATTTGTTCGCCAGCTCACCGGCGGCGACACCCTGCGAGTCTCTCAGGCTCAGGTCATTTTCGATCTGTTGCAGAGCGACTACCAACGTCGCCAGCGATACAACGACTACAATGATTTTGGCCGCCTGTTCAGCGATGATACGCAGAGGCAATCGGCAGAAAAGCACCCCGCGTACGGTTTCGGACGCCTGGACGCACTGGGAGCCATTTTGAACCAGTCCGTCGCTGAAATCATCGACAAACCTGGGAATGCTGCGACCGCCAACGCACCGGTCAACTATCCGGAGATCTGGGACGCCCCGCAGCATCGTCACGTGCAATGGAACGGTTCGGTCGACAACTCATCACGATTCGGGCCTCTCAGTCGCAACGCGGGTCAAGTGGTGGGAGTCTTCGGGTTAGTGAAAACGGAGGGAACGACCGTCGGATATGATTCGTCGATTAACTTTGATGCGCTCGCCCGCGCCGAAGAACTGGTGACGAAGCTCTGGTCGCCACCGTGGCCTTCCGAGTTCGGTCTCGACAACGCGCTCGCCGCCGAGGGTGAAACTGTCTACAGAGCGAACTGTATCCAATGCCACGACATTATCGACCGAACCAGCCGGCATCGGCGTGCCAATGAGGTCCTCGTTCCTATCAACCTCGTTTTCGGTCCCAATGGAACATTGGGGACCGATCCCATGGCAGCTAAGAATTGGCGAGATCGTCAAGCAAAGGTGGGCATCTTGGCGGGGCGCAATCGTACGATACCGTTTGCCGGAAAATTCCCGAGTGATCCGCAAGCCACGGTCCCTGCTCGTGAAGTATTAACCCATCTTGTCTACGGCACAATCTTGCGTTCATTCGTTCCCTGGCGAGATGAACTGACCATCGACGACACGACCACCAAGTCGTTCATGTTGGCACCCATCGATTCAGGTCAAAGTTTGATGCAATACAAGGCTCGCCCACTCAATGGTGTCTGGAGCACGTCTCCATATTTACATAATGGATCGGTACTGAATATGGCCGAGTTACTCAAGCCTCCCGCCGCCCGCACGTCCACATTCAACGTTGGAACCACAGAGTTTGACCCCGTGACGCTGGGTTATCGCAACGCAGGGCCATTCGAGTTTCATACGTCGGAAAATGGCAACGCCAATAGTGGTCATGAATATGGAACATCACTCAATGAGCGTGAAAAAAGCGCACTGATTGAGTTTATCAAGACCCTCTAGTCACACGTCCGATTAACACATAACGGCAGGTTTAAACTATGCGATTCCTATTCTGGTGCAGTTTAGCTTTACTATTGAGTGCGAAACAAGCAGGGGGACAAGATGCAATCATGCTTGACAACTTGCCAACGGATGTTTTGGCAACAATGGAATCGCGAGATAAATTTTTTGCTTCGGGCGCAGTAGGCGGTTTTGGTGACCAGTTCTTCGTTTCTGATCTTCAGAAATGGGATCAAAATGCAATCGTGACCGTCGCTTTTCTCGGCGGCACAGCGGATCTACACGCTGACATCGCTGCAGCTACAAAACAAATATCAGACAACTGTAACCTGACGTTTGATTTTGGACTCGATTCATCCAGCGGAGAATTCAGAAAATGGGATCCATCTGACATCGAGTATACCGCTGACATTCGTGTGTCGTTCGACCAGCAAGGCTACTTCTCCCTGATTGGTCGCGACAGCATCACTCCATTCATTGGGCGTCCCAATGGCCTCGTTGGCGGGCGTGCCAACCAACGCTCGTTAAACCTGGGAGGGTTTCATATCCAGCGGCCTACGAATTGGCGGAGAACGGTCCGCCATGAGTTTCTGCATGCGATCGCATTCAAGCACGAACATCAAAGTCCCGTCGGTGGCTGTGACTCACAGTTCCGCTGGGACGATGATCCCGGATACGTCAACACCGAAGACCCGCGAGGTCAGTTCGTACGAGACAATCAGGGCAAGCGACCTGGCATCTACACGTATCTATCAGGCTGGCCAAATTATTGGAATCGGGAGATGGTAGATCATAATCTGCGACAACTGCCAGCATCGGCGGGCACGGTAGGGAACTTTGATCGCGAGTCGATCATGTTGTATCGATTTGAAGATTTGTTTTATGTCTCCACTGCCAGCCCCTGTACTCCAATCGGAAGTGGCGAAAACCTCTCCACTGGAGACATCGAGGGTCTACGGCACCTATACCCAATAGCAACGCCAACGCCAGCTGTCGCCAGCACAGCCCAGGGTGCCGAATCGCTCACCGTCAAGTCGACGGCGCCCCATCTCACACAGCAGCTCAAGAACTGGGAAGCTGAATACCCTCGCAACTCGAATCGGCGATACTTCCCCTCCCCTCGGCGAAGTGACGCGGTTGCACCGGCCGAGGCAAATCCTCGTTCAGGTCTGCCGGAAACGCCCACAAAGGCAGACCTGATCAACGATCAGCTGCGTGGCTATCGCGCAAAACTGTTCTACGAGGAGGGCTCATTGGTCGACAAAACGTCAGGACCCAAAATCGTCTATGGCCCTGATGATCGGATCGACATTCTTCGTTTGGACACTCAATCGATTGAACGTCGCTTGGCGGCGAGTACCTGCTTACTCACTTCGCGAACTCGCATCATGGAAGATGGCGAGGAACAACATTTGTTCTTGCAAGACTATCAGTATAGCGATCTTCCGCCATGCGGAAACGAGCGATTTTCCGAGCAGAAATTAGGCGGTTGGTGCAGCGGTTTCCTTGTTGGACCGGATGTCATTTGCACTGCCGGTCACTGCTGCCAGCCGACTGACGACGAGGCACAACAAATTGCATTTGTGTTTGGTTTCTACGCCACCGATAGCGGCACTATTTCTCAGGGCGACCCAGTCACCACCCCATCAAAATTGCATGCCAATCAGGTTTATTTCGGGAAGCGTGTGGTTTCGCATCGACTCGATAGCGGAGGTGATTACGCGATCATTCAACTCGATCGCCCTGTCACTTTCCCGGGTGCGGCACCATTGACGATATCAGAACTCGAACCACAAGAGGGACAAAACATCGGCATGATTGGTCATCCCTCCGGGCTACCCAGCAAGGCGGCTTTTGGCGCGACGACGAAAGTTGTTGGCATTGACCCGGTGTGGCTGAAGACCAACCTCGATGCATACGGAGGCAATTCCGGATCGGTGGTTGTCGACACGACTGGTAAAGTCGTGGGCATCTTGGTTCGTGGCAGCCAAGATTTTCGCATCCACGAGAACCGGTGTTTCTTCACCAATATGGTTGCTGACTCACAAGCCGGTGAAATGGTGACTCGAGCCTCCGTGTTCCGAGATAAAATCATAGTCCCGGTTCCAGATCCAAATACCGACCAAAGCGAATAGCGGAGCCAGAATTATGAAGACTTCATCCTCAACAGTGCTACGATTCCCACAACTGCGTGTTCTCGTAGTTCTCCTGCAAGTTGCATTGGCCAATGTAGTGTTTGGGCAAACTGACGCAGACGTCGAAGCGTTTATAGAGCGGTACGAAGCGTACAACCGATCAAGACCGATCCTGGCTTTTCCCAAGGACGCTCAAAACCACACCAGGCGAGTGACCGGCGCTTTTGGCTGGAGCGGGAAAACACTCGAATTTCGGGTCGATCATCCCGTTGCGGATACTTCTCCACCGATCCATGTGGCGCCGCATGGCGAGGCACGTTTTCACACCAACAAAACCTCCCAAACTCGCGGATTAGCCGAGGAATCGCAGCCAACGCTGTCGATCGATCCAGTGACCGTTGGCAGTCGCGGAGCACTTGGGATGACGCACACCGATGCCGCCAATGAACGATCTCGCTACATAAAGCGTGCAGAGATCATGGCGGATCTTCCCTTGACGGTCACCACGAGGAATCGAGGAGACACAACTGAGATCACAGGAATGACCCTAAAGGCGGTCGATCAGTGGAAGCAGCGTAGTCGAGAAATCGGCCCAACAATGGCGGTTGCTAATGTCGACCGTGCGATGGACCATGTCGAACAGGATTTCCAACGTTGGGTGCAACAACCCGAGAGCATTACCGCCGAACGGGAGCTACAGGCGAGCTTACACAGTGCTGAAGAAGCAATTGTCATGTCGTACCAAGAAGGTGTTGGAGCAGCTTCGGAACGGGAACTGTTATGTCAGCAACTTGGAGACATCCGGGAAGCTGGCTTGAAAGCCCGATTTGGAAGGATGGATAACTATCGCCCCGAAGTTTACGAGCTGATCTATCAGAACTCCCGTAGTTGTTGTGCGTTGGTTCGGGCGGGTGAAGACCGCCCGTTTGGTACAGGCGTTTTGATTGGTGAGGGATTGATCCTAACCTGCCTGCATAACTTTACTCTCATGGGGTTGGAGCCTTCGCAATGTGAGGCTTGGTTCAACTACGAGTCGACGCATGCTCATCCGACGCAAGCCCCAGATGTATTTCCGTTAGGGGATATGATTTGTGCGGGTCAACCAATCGGCCCACTGCACGTCCAGCTCGACTTTGCGCTCGTTGAATTGAGAGGGAAAGACGATGGGCCCCGGATCCACGAGCTTACCAATGGCGGGGAATTGAAATATCCTTTGCCGACCTTGGATGATCGCCAATTGCTTCGCGACGATGCGATCTATGTCGTCGGCCATCCGGCAGGTGCGATGCGATTGGTCCATGACAATGCGTTCGTACTTTTCCCGTTTCGGACCAACCAGTTTGGCTTCGACAAACTTCGGATGGAGATGTGTTATGAAACGAACAAGTCGCCAGACAGTGAAAATGAATGGCGACAGTTCATGGGCAGCTTCATCTCACGCTCCGCAACATCGCCCTTCGAGTCCAGCAAGCAATACGAGCAGTACTCGCTCCGTTGGGAGGGCATGCCCGTTTTCGCTGCTGACTGCGACACTTCAAGAGGAAACTCGGGTTCGCCGGTTTTCGATCGGCTTACCAATGGCCTGATTGGTTTACTGCATGCGGGCGAAGCTGATCTGAGCGAGAGCTATCAGTCCGGGTGGCGACGTCACGAAGCGATCCTTCCAATTGAATTGATAATCTCGCAAGCGACATCACAGTCACCCGACTGGCTAGCGAAATATCAGGTCAAGACGCGATAATCAAATTGGTTCAGCCAACTGTTCCTGAAACTGCTGTCGATTCTGATGCCCGGGGCGATTTTCAAACCCCGCTCGGGTCACCGCGTGGTGGCGGAACAGACGGCCGATCATCGCCAGCGAGGCGCAGACCACGTCACGAAAAGGTAGACTATGCGTTACCCGGTCACAGCCGCACCGCATGTTAAAACCGCTTCGGATTTTGTGACAAATCACTTTCAACGACCTCGCGAGCAAATCGACTCAGCTCCGTTTCGGAGGAGTTCAAGCTGACATGAAAATTCTCGCCTCCCATCGCACCGGCTCTTGGCTGGCAAATACTCACGCAATCGACACAGCTTGGCACACAGCGAGTTGGTTGATATTTGCTGCAGTCTTTCTCGCATTTTATTCGCCTAGCATGGCGGGAGAGCCCCCACTGACCTCCCGTCCCAACGTGCTGTTCATTGCGATGGACGATCTCAACGATTGGATTGGCTGTTTGGGGGGACATCCGCAAACGCTCACTCCGAACTTGGATCGGCTGGCCGCCAGCGGTGTGCTGTTCACGAATGCCCATTGTCCAGCGCCGGCGTGCAATCCCTGCCGATCGGCGATCTTTACCGGGCGCGCCCCCAATAAGTCTGGGTTGTACGACAATCGGCAGCAAATGCGGGAAATCATGCCCGCTGACACCATTATCCCGCAGTACTTTCGTGACCAGGGCTACTATGCGGCCGGTTCAGGCAAACTGCTGCACTACTTTATTGATGCCCAGTCCTGGGACGAGTATTTTCCCAAAGCAGAATCAGAGAATCCGTTTCCACAAACGTACTATCCCTCCGTGCGACCGGTCAGCTTGAAACGCGGCGGACCGTGGCAGTACGTCGAAACCGACTGGGCAGCCCTGGACGTGACCGACGAGGAGTTCGGAGGGGACTGGTCCGTCACCCAATGGATTGGCGAGCAACTCGGGCGTGAGCACGAAAAACCGTTCTTTCTGGGATGCGGAATCTACCGACCGCACGAGCCATGGTTCGTTCCCAAAAAATATTATGAGCCCTTCCCGCTCGATCGCATCCAGCTGCCCCCAGGGTATCGCGAGGACGACTTGGACGATGTCCCTGAGTCCGGAAAACAAGCTGCCCGCAACCGTTACTTTGCCCATATCCAAGACCAAGGACAATGGAAGCAGGGCATCCAAGGCTACCTCGCATCGATTCACTTTGCCGACGCGATGCTGGGTCGAGTGCTCGACGCATTGGACTCCGGCCCAAATGCGAACAACACGATTGTCGTCCTGTGGTCAGACCATGGCTGGCAACTCGGCGAAAAAGAGCACTGGCAAAAGTACACTCCTTGGCGCGCAGTCACGCGGGTGCCCCTGATGATCCGTGTCCCCAAGGCAACCAGCCAAACGCTTGCCGGCGGGACCACTGCAGGCGCCGTTTGCGACGCGCCCGTGAACCTGTTGAGCCTATACCCAACCCTCCTGGATTTATGCCAACTTCCTGCGAAGCAAGATAATGACGGCCCCAGTCTGCTGCCTCTGCTTCGCGATCCCAAGACAACAAGTTGGCATCACGACTCGGTAACATTTCTCGCTAAACCGCACGGCTATGCCATCAGCGGCCCGTCTCATCGCTACATTCACTACGCCGATGGCAGCGAAGAGTTGTATGACATCCAGACTGATCCGCACGAGTGGACCAACCTGGCGGCACAGCCCGCAATGCAAGATCGCTTGACTGTGTTTCGAAACGAAGCTCCCCGCGAGTTTGCGGAGCGCGTCGAACCCTCCGTTGCGTCACTCGCTAAGCTGGCGTGGCATCCCGCCACCGCGGAGGATGCCCCCGCCTCTAGGCCGGATGGGAATCCGTTTCCGGTGCACTTCATTAACAAACAACGTCACGCCGTTGAACTGTTCTGGATGGATCGCCAAGGCCAAGGGAAATCATACGGCAGGATCGATCCTGGCCAAACCAAGACTCAGCAATCACGCCCCGGTGCGGTGTGGTCAATCGGCAATCCCGCATCCGATGAGTTGCTAGGCCATTTTGTCATCGCTGACCGCACTGCGCTCGCTGTCGTGCCCGCAACCCAGCCAAATGTGATTGTTATCTTGACGGATGATCATGGTTGGGCCGACCTCGGATGCCAAAACGAAGTCGACGATGTACTGACACCTCACATCGATGCGTTAGCCGAGCGAGGTGTCCGCTGCACCGCAGGGTACGTGACGTCTCCTCAATGCAGTCCCTCGCGCGTCGGACTGATGACCGGGCGAAGCCAACAACGCTTCGGCATCGATACGATTCCAGACATGCCGCTGCCGAGCGAAGCGGTGACGATTGCCGAACGACTACAGCCGCTGGGATACCGCACCGGCTTCGTCGGCAAGTGGCACTTGGAACCCAATGTGACATGCGTTGACTGGTTAAGACGCGAGCTGCCAGCCATGGCTGGCAAACGTCGTCACGAAATTCGGATTCCGTGGGGGAAAATCCAGCCTTATTCGCCCGCAGCGCAGGGTTTTGACGAGTATTTCTGGGGCGAACTTCGCAACTACCGTGTCAACTATCTGCTGGATGCGGATGATCTCGCCGAGAGTCTGCCTGCGGCGGTCGCAGCAACGACAGGGACGGGCACCTCGACCGTGCTACCGAAAATGAAACAGATTCAGAATGGTGACTTCCGCATTGATGTGCAAACCGCCGCTGCCCTCAGCTTCATCAAACGCAATCAGGAATCGCCTTTTTATCTGCAATTGAATTACTACGGGCCGCACACACCGCTCGAAGCCACACAAAAATACCTCGACCGATTTCCCACCGACATGCCAACCCGTCGACGCTACGCATTGGCCATGATCTCAGCGATCGATGACGGCGTCGGCCAAGTCGTCGAGACGTTGGAGGATCAGGGGCTGCTCGAGAATACTCTGATCGTCCTGACGAGCGACAATGGTGCCCCGCTCAAGATGACTCGCCCTGACACCCCCATTGATCGAGACCCCGGCGGTTGGGACGGATCGCTGAATGATCCATGGGTAGGTGAAAAAGGCATGCTCAGCGAAGGCGGAATTCGCGTGCCGATGATCTGGAGCCTCCCCAGCCAATTGCCGAGCGGTACGACCTATGACTGGCCGCTGAGCACGCTCGACATTGCACCGAGCGTGCTAAAACTGGCAGGTGGCAACCTTGTCGAGGCGGGCCCTGAGCTGGACGGCGTCAACGTCATTCCACTGATGAACGACATTCAAAATCCGTCGACCCGTACACTGTATTTTCGGTTCTGGGACCAAGCCGCGATTCGTCGCGGCAAATGGAAATACATTTACGTGGGTGATGACAGAAGATTCCTATTCGATCTCGAGAGCGATCAACACGAGCATCGAAATCTCGTCGACGAACACACCGAGCTCGCTCACAAGCTATATGAGGAGCTGAAAAACTGGTGCGGCGAACTCAAACCCGCTGGCCTCCCGACCGGCAAGAAGCTGCGTGAACGCGCCTGGTATGACTTCTACTTCCAGGACACCACCCCATAGCCCGTTCACCGGCGGGGTCTTTGAAAACCCACCGCGTCATCGGCAAATGCGTCAAGTCTTTCCAAGGAAATACGTTGGCCCTTGCGGATATGGTCCACCGCGGCCTGTTTTGCGCCACTGGCGTCTTTTGAGCTGATGGCATCAAAGATCTGCTGATGATCAGTGCAGGTAATCGCCATCGAATCAGCATCGTACAGGTAGCGGCAGACACCGAACACTCGCGTCAGCACATGCGACTGAGATGCTGTGCGGATGAGCGATCGGTTCCCGGTCGATTCAAACACGCGAATGTGAAACGTGTAATCCGCCTTGTCGAATTGACCTGTCAGCACCTTGTCAGCGTATTGGGAGTCTGATTCACGCTGCTCAGCTGCCAATTCGAGCATCCGGTTCAGTTCTGATTCGATCGACGCGAGTTGCTCCGGGGTTGCTCTCTGGGCGGCCAGCGCCGCTGCACTGGGTTCGATAATCTCACGAACTTCATAGATCTCTCGCAATTCATCACGGTCGATGCGGCGCACAATCGCGCCCAATTGAGGCACCAGCTCGACGAGACCTTCATTGGCGAGCTGACCGGCGGCCTCTCGCACGGGTGTCGCACTGACACCGATCTCCTTCCCAATTGGTCCGTAAAGCAACCGCGTCCCCGGCTCAAAAGCTCCCGAAATCAGCTTGTTCCGAAGATGCTGATAGGCGCGGCTGGCATGGGTCTCGTGATTCATACGATTGATCTTTAGCGAATGACCTGAGTGATGACGGGTGCTTTCATTGTTGAATACCGAGCAGGATAGCCCACCGGCAATGATAGCATAGAGTCATTCGCTAGCATCGACTAGCGTTTTCAGAACCTTAGAGCTGACTCGGATCGACCACAACATGCTTGATTCGCTTGCGATTCCATGTATAGGTCACGTGAACTTTTCCGTCACCGCTTTGAATCATGGCGGGGTAACTGAATTCCGCACCCTCCGCTTTCTCGATCACGGCGACGGGTTTCCATGTCGAACCGTCTTCCGAAATGGCGAGATTCAATTCTCCTCGGCCCGATGAGATCGCGTTGTACACCAACAGATAACGCCCATCCGCAAGAGTCACGGCGTCGATGCCTGAATTCGGATTCGGCAGATCGGTGGCACGCAGCTTCGACCAGGTCTTCCCTTGATCAGTCGATTCACTCGTCGCGACGACGCCTTGTCGAGTTCGGCACAGCACCTGCAATCGACCATCCGGGTGCTCCAGAATAGTCGGCTGGATCGCACTGAAGGTTTTTCCGTCGTTAATGGGTTCCGTGCGACGCCAACGATCGTTGATCTCCCCGTCAGTCAGCTGAATCTCTTCAAAGTGAACTCGCCACCCATCATGCTCCGAAGAAGACCCGCAGAGCAACGTCTTGCCATCGGCGAGCAAGACAGGTTTGCAGCGGATGGGACCCGCAATGCCTTCTGGCAGTCGTTGCCGCTCGACAAAAGTTCGCCCACGATCGTAGCTCACCATCATCTCACCCCACCATTGCCGTGGATTCGGCCCGACCTTGTAGAACAACAGTGTCGGTGCATCCCCGGGCGGTTGATACAGGACGGGGTTCCAACACGGATAGCGCAGTCCGTCATGCTGGACTCCGTCGGCCGTGCGAATGGGTGATGACCAGTTCAATCCATCGTGATAGCTCGTCCAGATGCAAACATCCTCGTCGCCTTCCTTGGTTCCGCCAAACCAAGCGGCAACCAACCCGCGACTGGTTTCACAGATCGTGGATGCATGACATTGAGGAAAAGGTCCGGCTTTGTATATGAATTCGTCTTCCACCCAACCCGGAAAAGGTGTT
The DNA here is from genome assembly GCF_007860105.1 of Allorhodopirellula heiligendammensis. Lineage (NCBI taxonomy): Bacteria > Pseudomonadati > Planctomycetota > Planctomycetia > Pirellulales > Pirellulaceae > Allorhodopirellula > Allorhodopirellula heiligendammensis. The sequence continues at coordinate 1,565,604 of NZ_SJPU01000002.1, read as the reverse complement.
TTCGCCTCGGCTTCCGCCGGCGTTGCCGCTATCTCTTCGGCACTGAACTCGACGCAGTCATCGTGAGCGATATGGTAGATCCGCCCATTTTCGCTGCCGACTAACAGATCGGGTTTGCCATCGCGGTCGAAATCGCAAACGGCCGGACTGGAGGTATGGCCGGCAACATTTCGCTTGGCCAAATTGCCCACCTTTTTAAGAACGACTTTTCCGTCTCGATCTTCGCAGTTGCGATACCATGTTGCATTCTCAGAATTGACCAACACGTCCAGTCGCGAATCCCCGTCCCAGTCCACCACTGATAACTTGACGCGTCCCGAGCGACCACAGGTGCCCGTATTCAATCGCAGCGGCTCATTATTCTCGTCGATAAAGATTCGCTCGGCCGCTCCGCCTGAGCGCCGCAGCGTCAGATATCCGGCCTGATCGAGCATGACCAAATCGAGCTCTTGGTCGTTGTCAAAATCGATGGCGACGGGCGTCGTGCGCCATTGCGTTAACGCAGAACTCGACTTGGTTTGCCACCAATACCAGGCCGGTGGCGACTCACTTAAACCGGTATCGAACTCCTGCTCAACCAGCGTCCCGGATTCGTTAATCAGCAACCCCAATCGGGAGAGGATGGAATTGTAAATAATGTCGCCATCACCATCACCGTCCCAGTCCGCCACGGACAAAGTCGTATAGCCCCATTTTGCTTCACAGGGGCCTTGAATTGAACCACTTTCACCGGCCATCACGCGAAACGGCTCAGTGGAACCGTCAGCGGTACTGACGTTCAGCAATTGCGGCTCGGCCCACTTGGGAAGTCCATCCGCGGTGTCGCCAAGGTTCTCGAAAACCGCAACCGACCCGGCCGTGTTTCCGCAAATGATGTCTTCATCGCCATCGTTGTCCCAGTCGTAGACGTAGGGCGTCGAGAGAGCGCCGAATTTCAACGTGTCGGCTTCCTGACGAAAGTACTGTGGGGCTGTGAAGACAGGGGTGCGACGACGAAGTTGTCCCGTGTTTTCAACGAAGGCAACACGACCATCCTCATCGCCGACGATCAAGTCGATGTCTCCATCGGAGTCCCAGTCCACGGCTGTGGGCGTGATCATTTGCAGATCCATGCGCAACGGATTCCCCAAATCGTCGGCGAGCTTTTGCCCCGCTGCATACTCAGGGACCGACCGCGAACCGATATTCTCAAAATACGTAAAGCCGTCGAGAAACTCACCGCAGATGAGATCCAAGTCGCCGTCACCGTCGAAATCTGCAAAGTTGGGGCAGGGCCAACCGTACACGTCAATCGCTCCGCCAGCAGCATGCAACCTCTCTTGGGTTTCCGAGTAACGCGGTTCCTGGTCACTGCCCTCGTTGGTAATGAGGTAGACGTACCCATGGAGCGGGCCGTTACGCCATGTACCGTTATTGTCGTAGGCATGGTCCCACCCCAGATCCGTCCAATCGCCAATGCCAATGATGATGTCGTGGTCGCCGTCACCGTCGTAATCGACATACCGCCACATGTTGCCGCGCGTGCGTCCCGCCGCGTCGAGTTCAGGCTTCTCGCGGGAGTAAATACGCTGCGGTTTGCCGAAGTCAAACTTTCCTGACTTCGGATCACGCCGAAATTCCTTCGCGGGCTGCATGATAATCGGCTCGCCATCGACATGACTGACCATCATGTAATGCGAGGCCTTACCGAGCTTCACGGCCGGCTTGAAGACCGGCATTTTGACGCTTGGATCCTGAGTGGGATTCTCGAAAAAGAAAACACCGTTGGACGGCTTGTCAGGGCAGCCCACCAGCAAGTCCAAGTCACCGTCGCCGTCATAGTCCATCGGCATCGGCCACGCCCACAGTCCAACGCCCAGATCGACCTGGAGACCGGGGTGGTTATAGGGCAGCGGCTTGAGTTTCCAGTCAGGCTCGGCGCCCCCGACGCTGAGGCTCGTATACAAACTGCACAGCACAACAAACGTAAAGGCTCGGATCATGAAGTTTCTCTTGAGGTCTGGTGAGTCGACGCGGCGCATAGGGAACACACATAGTCTATAGACAAAGCCCCCGCTGTCAAGCTGACAACAGGGGCAAGAACAACAACGAGGCAGGGACAGCGGCGTCAGAAGTCCTGATCGATTACTTCCGCAGCCGCACGGGTACCAAGGGCCCCCCACAGACCGTAATTGGTCATCGCACCGTTGGACGCCGGAGCCGCAGACGGGTTCCCCGCCTCAATACTGTCAGTGATGAACTTGACCGCGCCGTCACCCATCAAAACATGGCAACCGCCTTGGTGTCGACTTCCCGCGGTGGAGTATCCCTGATTGCTCTCGGAGTCACCCCACATGCAACTAATTTTATTTGGAGGACGGATCGTCATGAATGCGGAAAAGGTGATCCGCCCTTCCGCCCAACGATAACCTCGTGAGCAGTCACCACCGCCAACGCCCACAATCCGGGTGCCCGCAAGTAGAAATTGCGGGCGGGCGCTATCGATGAAACTGTCGCAATAGGCTGGGTTGGTCATCACCTCGGCAGTGGCGTCATAAGCCATGTCTGCATTAATCTCGCCAGCGCCGAGGCTGGTCGCGATTTCGCCCATTGCGATGGTGTTGGACAAACCATCAAGGACGTCCCGGAACCCCAGATCATGGCGAAACCAAAACATACCCCGGTTATTTGCGCGAGCCCTCGTCGCAGCACCCGTGTCATCATTATCCCCATAGCCCGTTGAATTCTCGCGGGCAGTCCCAGGCGCGTCGGCGTATACATTCTTGCGATTTCGACCGCCCGAATGCACCAGCAGCATGGCATCGCCAAGACAGAAGGTATAGTTCGTCCGCCCTTTCGCTGGCAATCCAAAGCCGGGATCACTGGGGCATCGCAGGGCCGGGATCTCACTAAGCCACGGACCGTAAGCACTGCTCCATGGCGGAGGCCCCATCGCGGGATACGGCACGCCGGTCTTCGGCGTCCCATTCGCGTTCACGTTGAGCGGATTGCTAATCTGGTTCCACATCGCCTGCTGTTCCATGAACGGCAGCAGCCCCACGGTCCCGCTTAAAAGTGCGTAAGCGTTATTGGACAAGGTCGAGCCGATCGGACGGGAGGTTCCCGTCCCATTCTTCGGCAATTGGTTGTAGGCCGCGTGATAATTGTGGATCGCCAAACCCAGCTGTTTGAAGTTATTGCTGCAACTCATTCGCCGAGCAGCCTCCCGAGCCGCCTGCACGGCGGGCAGCAACAATCCGACGAGCACGCCGATGATGGCAATCACGACGAGCAACTCCACCAAAGTGAAGCCGTTCTGCTTACGAGCCTTTGCTTGACACATTGGAAATCTTTCATAAATGGAGGGGAAATAATGGGGATTTCGGCATGACGCCGTGTTGCCATCGAACTAGAAGTTCTTGGGCTCTAGACGCCTTTCTCCAGCTCGACGCCATTTTCGTCGTACTGATCCTCGGGCACCGGAGGTTGCTCGATGATCGTTGGTTCCGACGACGAGCCGCAGCCCGGAGCAAACAGCATGAAGGCAGTGGCGGCCAAAAAAAGCATGTGCAGGGAAGTGCTTCGCATGGGTCATTCACAATCCACAAAAAGGAAGAAAAAACAGTCAACCCTAGGAGTCTATAGAGATATATAGACTCGTCAAGGGGAATTTCCCGGAAGCAATCGTTTTTTAGCGTAGCCCTGAGCACCGTAAGAAGTTCGCTGACATCCGGCGGCGAGCGATCAGCCGCCGCTCATTGCCGGCAGCGGGAACCACCTGCCAGTATTCGCTCCGGCGCAGATCGCAATCGCCGCGAGCATGCGGTGCGCATCAGATATTCCTCACAACCATCCTGCCGAGCGTGCTGCCAAGCAATCCTGCCCAGGTCGGCCAGACCAGCCGATGCGACGCCCCCGGCAAACAGTATTGAAAACGCGCCCCAACTCAGAGACCGCGAAAGTTCTCAATCCGATGGAAGGTCATGAAGTTCGCATTGTGATAGTTGTCTGCACCACCCGTTTCGCCGGGGAACGCCGTCCGCGAGACCGCGACGATATCATTACCATCCATGACGAAATCAGCGTACTGGAACCCAATCATGTTTGCATCCTCAGCGGCGATAATCGTTTTGATTACGTCCCAGTGCCGCAGGTCCTCCGAGGAAACCAGGGCCAGCCGATTGCGATAGCGGGCTGGATGGGGCTGCTGGTCGGCCTCAGGCACCCAATTGACGAGCGCCCAATATCGATTCGTTTCCTCGTCATAGCGGATCGAAAACTTTTTGGCGCCGCCGGGCATGAACACGACCTCTGGTTCGTCGCGAACCGGGTGACGAGATTGCGAATCAGCGAACGTCAATATCGCGGCACGCTCGGCCCCGAGGAATGTATGAACGCGAAGCATGTTGACCAATTCTCCCTGAGGACCGACCACCGCGTTGCCTTCGAGCCAACCTCGGAACTCGTTGCCGGGTAGCCAACTTCGATCATGGATCGACGGCTCGCTTTGAAACCAGTTTCCGGAATCAAGCAAATCGGCATCTTCATCCACCGATAGCAAGCAAGGCTTCAGTCCCGAGAAACCGCGTTCTTCACTCTTTTCAAAAGCTCGCACCAACCGCCCTTGGTGCACGACGACGGGCGTGGGAGCAGTGTGATAGACGCCCTCATCGGTGAGCCGTCCCGTCTTGCCATCGACAGGATCGGTCCATGTGACGCCTCCATCATCACTGCGACGAATAACGATATCGCCTGGAAACGTACCGAGCAAATACAGAGCACCGTGGTGCACAAACAGGTTGGACCAGTGCGCATTCGTAACGGTGGAAAGGTGCGTCCACGACTCCCCCCGATCGCTCGACCGATAAATCTGGACCACACCAAACTGCCCCTGCTTCTTTGCTGCTTCGCCAAACTGATCATGCGAGGCAACGTAGTCCCCGTTGGGCAGAATGGCGATACTCGGCGATCCGATAAACACGCCGGTAGACGCTGGACGATGGGCAATCACCGTGCCGGGAACCGGCTCGACCTTGGCCTCTGCAGCGAGCGTTTCTCCAGGGGGCGTCTCTGCTGCGACGATTCCTGGAATAACTAAGAGCATCCAGGTCGCCACAACTGGAATCAAAGAACTCAAATAAGTCTTGGCCAAGATCCCGTGAGGGTATGAAACCACGAGGGCGAAATTCACAGGGGTCATATGCATCATTCCGTTTGTCTGTGTAGCTACTGGAAGTCGTCTGTAAGCATCGACCATCGAGGCTCGTCGGAACCTTCCATCATCACCGGTCGCCAATCTCGCGATACAGGTGCGCGGTGTTGTCCGCTAGCGAAGGGAGGGAGGTTGCCAAGCGGTCGCTCCGCCCTGCTGGATGTGTCGACTGATGTCCATTTGCAATCTCCTGACGACTCCCTTCTTCTCACCGGCTAGATTCGTTTTCTCACCGGGATCATTCTCGAGATCATACAACTCGAGGGGAGAATAAGGATCATTCTGCAGCAGTTTCCATTTGCCTTTGACGATCGCATGATAGGCTTTGCCACCATACGCTGGGCCGCCCTCTCGCCGCACGAAGTACATCTCTCGCTCGGCTGCGACGTTCTCGCCAGCGATGGCATGTCGCATATCGACGGCATCAAAGTCTTCGGGAATTTCGAGTCCTGCATAGGCCATGAATGTGGCCGCAATATCAAAGGTCAGCACCGGAATGTCATGTTTGGTCCCAGCCTCGATTTCAGGCGGATACCGAACGAAACACGGCACTCGCAAACCACCGTCATAATGACTTTGCTTGCCGCCTCGCCAAGGATCGTTGTTCTGCGCATGTGGCAACGATCCACCGTTGTCTGATGTGAATGCGATCACCGTGTTCTCACGAAGGCCGAGCTTGTCGACGTGCTGCAAGAGCCTGCCAATTTGATCGTCGAGATGTTCTACAAAGGCCACATTCTTGATACGTGCATCAGTCAGGCCAGGAAACTGCTGGCGAATCTTGGCCTCCCACAACGCCGGCGGCTGAATTGGAAAGTGCGGTGCGTTGTAAGGCAGGTACAGAAAGAAGGGCTGCTCATGATGCTCCGATCGGCTAGACAAATACTCCATTGACCACTGAGTAAACAATTCTGTCGCGTGGCCTGGCGGATCAATCGTCTGTCGATCATGACGCATCAAATTGAGACCTCCTCGGCGATGGGTGTAGTAGTCATCCATCATGTCGCCGAGGAATCCGTGAAAGTGATCGAAGCCACGGTCGAGAGGCGTGTTAGGAGCCTCCAATCCCAAGTGCCATTTTCCGACAATCGCCGTGTGATAGCCAGCATCGGAAAGAGAATTGGCCAGTGTCGGTAGGTTAGGATCGAGGTATCCCCAAGACTGATCAGGATTGGTGCGGATAACACCGGGCACGCCCGCTCGATCGGCATACTTTCCTGTCAAAATTGCTGCTCGCGTGGGCGAGCAAACCGTGCAGTTCGCGCGCATGTGCGTCATCATGACCCCTTCGGAAGCCAGTCGATCCAGATGCGGCGTACTTACCTCGGTACTGCCGTGACACGACAAATCGCCATGACCAAGATCGTCAGCCAATATCAGAATCAGGTTGGGGCGTTCCACTGATCCTGCTTCAGCTTCCGCAACTGAAACCGAAAGGACGAGCAAGATGCTCACCGCAAGCGAAACTGTCGACCAAGAGTATTTTTTCATGAGGGTCCAATGGTTTGTCGGTAGACGAGCTCGAGAGCCCAGCCTATGGCTTCGGCACGGCGAGGCGAGCGTTCATCCGATCAAGAGTCGATCGTAGTTGAGTTGCGAGATCCTCGGCCAACTGCGGGTTGCGGCGACTCAGGTCATGCTGCTCAGAAATATCAGCGTCCAAATCATACAATTCCACTCGCTCGTCCTCATAGAACTGCAGCAATTTATAGTTACCGCGGCGGAGGGCAGCCTGCGGCCGTGTTTTACTAACAGCAAAATCGTTTATCCCAATCTCGTCCAAGGCTGCTGCATACCCCGTTTCCGGATGGTAGTAAGGAAACGACCACACCAACTGTCGAGGGAGTTCGGCACTCGGACTCGTCAATAGTGATGCGAAACTTTCCCCATCAACATCGTTGGTTTGACCACCCGCGATCTCAACAAACGTCGGCAGCAGGTCGTAGCCGATGACAGGTGTGTGACACTCCGACTCCGGGGTCACTTTGCCAGGCCATCGAGCGATCAATGGCACCCGAATCCCACCTTCATATAGATTCCATTTGGAACCACGCAGCGGCGCATTGGAACAAAATTCAGGGTGGCCACCATTATCGGACATGAAAACAACCAGCGTATCGTCAGCCTTACCCGAGGCGTCAATGGCGCTGAGTAGCGTGCCCACATGATGGTCGAGTGTCTCGACAAAAGCAGCATACTCGAGTCGTTGATCGCGATTGATAGCATCACGCGGGATACGATCATTGTATTGTTCGATCAACCACCGAGTCCGATTCTTGACGGGCGTATGAACATGATAGAGCGATACCATCGCGAAGAATGGCTGGGCATGGGGCTCGCCCAAAAAGTCAGCCGCTGAATCAATGAGCGAGTCCGTAGGGAACCTCCCCTCAGGTAGAGGGCCGGGTGTGCCCTGCTTGCCCCATGCATAGGGATGATCGCCAAAGTCTTCTACTGCAACCTCAAACCCTTGTTTCTGTGGCCCAAATTTTGGATCCCAAGCGAGGTAGCGCCCTTGAAAATGTTGATTGACGTGCCACTTCCCAAAAAATGCCGTCAGGTAATCTTCGTCCCTCAATCGCTCGGCAATCGTACGTTCGGCCAGGGGTAGATTCAGCGTGATCGGAGGCGACTGCAATGGCACCCTGGCGTCGATTTTTTGGAGCCCAGGTTTCGACTTCGTGACGAATTCGAAGTGTAGACGCGGGACCGCTTTTCCAGTCAGGATGCTTGCGCGTGCCGCAGAACAAATAGGCGCAGGCGAATAAGCATCTGTAAATCGTATGCCTTGGGATGCGAGTGCATCGATGTGAGGAGTACGGTGATAGGGGTGCCCATAACAGCCCAGATCAGACCATCCCAAATCATCCACTAAGATCAATACAATGCGAGGAGACGCTGCCTCCAGTTGCTGCGTCAGCACCGTCAACAGCAGGCAGGCCAACGTGATACGATAAATCATGGAACTATTTTTGGCTTTGCGGGCGGGTGCGGTCATTCTCAATATCGACAGTCCACGACTGTAACTGACCGGCCAGTCGACTGGTGACAGCAGGATGCCGGTGAGAGACGTCCTCGCTCTCGGTGGGATCGGTTTCTAAATCGTAGAGCGAGGGCGGCAATGTAGAATCAGAGATTTTGTCACTTCTCGTCACATAGGGACGAACCAACTTGAAACGCCCGTCACGAATTGCCGCGTTGTGCGTGTAGTTCGGGTTTCCTCGGTTCCACTGCCAGAATCGGATCGGCGCAAATGGGCTAGTCGAATCCTGAAGCACCGGTAAAAAACTCTCGCCATCGAGCGAGTTCTGATGCGTCAAATCGACATTACAGAGGCCAAGGATCGTCGGCAACAGATCGACAAAATGAATTCGCTGGGTTCGAGCCCCTGGCTGGAAATGGCCCTGCCATTGGACGAAGAGCGGAACCCGAATCCCGCCCTCGTAAACTTGATACTTGGTTCCTCGCATGCCGTGATTGAACCGCTGACCCGTCACGGGATCTGGGCCATTGTCACTAGTGAAAATCACGATGGTCCGGTTGGACAACTGCAACGAATCCAATTCATCGAGCAGTCGTCCAATACCACGGTCCATGACGTTGATCATGGCATAAATCGTCGCTGTTGAGTCGTTGTACCCCTGCGCGCGATACAACTCAATGAGATCTTCGGGAGCCTGCAGCGGGCGATGAGGTGCATAGTGGGCTAAATGCAAGAAGAAAGGCTGATCGCGATTTTCCCTGACAAACTCGATGGCTCGATCGGACAAGTCGTCGGTCAAATAGGTTCCGTCGTTGACCCGCTGCCTTTTTCCATTGATGTCGAGAACGTAATCAAAGTAGCTCATGTCGGACGAGCCACTGAAGTACTCGGAGACCTTAAAACCTCGTTCTCGCGGTTGAAACTCAGGCCCGTTTCCCAAGTGCCACTTACCAATCAAACCGGTTCGATAGCCCGCACCGGCCAACATGTCTGCGATCGTAACCTCGTCACGCCGCAACTGTGTCAGTTGCGGATATTTGTTCATATTGAGCGTAACGACGCCGGTTCGGTGGGGATACCGTCCCGTTAACAAAGCAGCCCGAGCGGGCGCACAGACACACGAACCGCTGTAGGCGTTCTCAAACCGAACACTCTGCGATGCCAACCGATCCAGTTGCGGCGTGCGCGATGCATGGCCGTCCATCGCACCCAAATCGCCGATCGCCAAATCATCGGCAAGAATCAGAATGACATTCGGCGGCGACTGAGACAGATCCGCAAACGCAATCGCCGGCAGTAGGATTTGTGTGGCAGCAAACGATACGAAGGCGTACATCAGTCGAAGAGGGGAACTGATATGATTCATTGACTGGCCTCACGAAAGGTATCGATGCGAGCGAGGCCTTCGAGCTTCTTGGCGAGTACACGCTCGATGGCCGCAACGTTGTCGCGACCGGACAAGTTAACGGTTTCCAGGGGATTCTGCCCGTGATCGTACAATTCCGTGGCGACGACATTTCCCGACGCAAGGTCCAGCCACTGCGTGTAGCGATATCCGGGCGTGCGGATGGAGTATCCCATTTCAGTGAAAGGGCGATTCTTTTGAGCGTAGGGGGGCCGTGGATGTTGAGTGAGCACCGCGTCGTGGATCGTCGCCCGTGGGTCGTCAAGGATGGGCTGCATACTCAAGCCTTCCAGATTATCGGGGGGCGTCAGACCACAGAGATCCGCAAGGGTTGGATAGACGTCGAGCAACTCGACCAAAGCGTCAGTCCGTTGTGCTTGGCTCGGGCTGCCAGGAACCGAGATCATCAGAGGAACGCGAGCATCGAGCTCGAAATTAGATGTCTTGCACCACAGATCATGCTCACCTAAGTGGAACCCATGATCAGACCAGAACACAACAATCGTGGATTCACGCAACCCGAGTCGATCCAGCTCGTCCAATACCTTGCCAATCTGCGCATCGACGTAACTGATCGCTGCGTAATAGCCATGGCGAAACAGGCGAACTTGATCGTCTGTCAATCCATCAGGGAAATTTCTCATCAACTCCTTGCCATCATGCATTGCCAAGGCGGGCACGTTCTCAGGTGGCAGCGGATTGACGGGCATACCGACTTGGTCGAAATCATATTGATCCCAATACTTGGCCGGCGCGTTGAACGGCAAGTGTGGCTTCCAAAACCCAACCCCCAGGAAGAACGGTTCGCCGCGTAGTTCACGAAGACGCTCGACAGCAAGGTCCGCAATCTGGCCGTCCCAGTAGGCATCATCAGGCACGTCACGTCGTTCGGCTCGAGCAACACCGGCCTGATCAGCAGGCAGTACACCTTCGACCTCAGCAGGATTCTTATTGTGATTCCCGTAGTGCAACTGCTGCTCCACACTCCACGAAGCTCGGTCACCTTGGAATTCGTCCTGCCGAAAGTTATGGAAAATCTTCCCAATGCCATGGGCTTGATAGTCGTTATTTTTAAATAGCTGCGGCAGCGTGACGATACTGGGATCCCGCTGTCGAAAATGCGTTTCCAAATCTCCAATCCCTAACGTGTCCAACCGCAGACCGGTGAGCATCGACGCTCGCGAAGGATTGCACACCGATTGCTGGCAGTAAGCACGATCGAAGACCAAACTCCGCTCGGCCAATCCATCCAAATGGGGTGATTGGACAATCGGTGATCCATAACAACCAAGTTCCACTCGCATGTCGTCGACTGCAATGAACAAGACGTTCATCTGGGAAGCCGTCGGCACGTCTTGGGCATTGGCACGATGGAGGCAAGCAGCGAAGAGGACACACCCGGCAGTCGCGAGCCCCCAGACGAAGAGGCTGTTATACAAAGACAAACGCACCACGGGGACGGTATGGTGAAGCCGATTTGATCGGAACATTGATTGAAACCCGATTAGTGTGCGAATTGGTCCAGAGCAGGATCTTTAATTTCTTCCATCCTCGCCAGTAGCTTCTCATGTAGCCGTGCGATGACGTGCTGAATTTGGGGGTCGGGATCATCTATAAGGTTATTCGATTCAGCAGGATCTGATTCCAGATCAAAGAACTCGTCACGCCCCGCATTGTGAAAGTCCCGAATTAATTTATAGCGTGGCGTGCGATAGCAACGCATCGTGGCGACGGCGTAGTGAATCATGCTGTACTGACCAAAGTAATCCTGGTCCCAATCGTTGACCGTCTTGCCAGACAACATCTCTGTCAAATCACGACCGCGAATAATAAGATCTTCAGGAGGCTGCACTCCGGCCATCGTCAAGAGTGTTGGATAAAGATCGAGACTGGTCACAGTATTGTCAGTGACACTGCCTGGAGAGGTGACTCCCGGCCAGCGGATGATTGCGGGCACCTTCAGCGAGAGATCATACATGTTTGGCCGATACTTATCCGAGATGACTCGCGTGCCATGATGAAACTCTCCAGGAGGCTTAGTACGCGTTGCCCAAATACCGTTGCCCTTATGAACAATTCCGTTGTGCCCCATGTTGTAGCCATGATCCGACGTGAAAATGACAATGGTGTCATCGGCGATATCCAACTCATCTAACTTATCAAGCACGCGACCAAGATTCCGATCCACTCCACTCGTGCTGGCCAAGTACTCCCGCATGTCGCGTTTGACCTTCTTGACATTCAAGTCCGGATAATCAGGGTTGGGGATCTCAGGATCCAGCTGCTCGTACGGTTCCCAGTCCTCGGGTGCCACCGGTAGCCAACGACCGTGGGGCGCTCGGGTGTGCAAACACAATAAAAACGGATCGCTTTGTTGCTGCGAGTCTTCAATAAATTGGATGGCGTGGTCAGTCAGAATATCAGTGGTCAAACCTGCAAACTTTTGCTCCTTCCCATCCTTTTCGAGGACCGGATCATCAGGGGTGGTGCCTCCGGAGTAGAGTCCCATGAAATAGTCAAAGCCCTGATTCGTAGGATGAAACTTTTCATTGCCCGCAAACGTCCAGTCACCAAGATGCCACTTACCTACCAAGCCGGTATAATATCCGGCGGATTGCAGTACCTCGGCGAACGTAGTCGAAGCGGCCGGGTCGAGCGCGACCTGGTGCCGAGCATCAAATAGAATGTGCCCCGGCATGGGGATAAAGTCGTCGATACCCCATTCGCTCGCGTATCGTCCTGTCGCCAAGGACGCCCGTGATGGACTGCAGACCGGCGTGGTGCAAAAGAAGTTGGTGAATGTCATCCCTTCACGAGCCAGCCGGTCCATGTTCGGCGTCACTGCGGGCGGAACCCCCACGTACTGCCCCTCCTTAACGGCCCATCCCATTGCCCACGGGGCTTGGTCGTCAGTGAGCACGAACACAATATTGGGTGACTTACCGAGACACGCTCCCGACGTCACCGGTACGATCGCTGTTAAGAGGAGAGCGATCCGTAAAGCTGGGTAGAAACAAGCTGGGTAGAAACCAAGACCGTTGAGCTGCATATTCGCGTCTTCGAGATGGTGGGATGCACGCGCACTCGCTGCGGTGCCAAGCGTGGGGAACTCGAGCGGCTAACGATGCCCGCTAAGCAGCGGAAAGCGGTACGGATCCTTTCACTTCCTGCAGGCGATCGATGCTCTATAGATTATAGCCACATGTGATCGAGATGCAAGGGGACGCATCGATGCTGCTGCGAGAGAGAGGCCCTGTTGGGCCTGTGGAGACAACGCTGTGTGGTCCGAGACGATCGCTGCAGAGGCTCAGTGATCACCTCCACGCTGACCAAGCCGATACATGCCGGCTTCGCCTCAATTACCTTGCAGTCACGAGTTCCGCATGCACCGCTCAGTCGATCGCACGCAATGGGAACTGGTCGCTGGGCGTGTGCTCGCGAGCAGCGATCGATTCGACTCTGGCGATCACCTCAGGATGCTCGGCGGCGACGTCGGTAGTTTCCCCAATATCACTATCGAGATTGTAGAGTTGCCAACTTGGGATCGGCTCGCCGCGTTTGGGCCGCTTTGACAATCCCTTGCGAATCGCCTTCCACTCTCCCAGGCGGACTGCTTGCTGGCCAGAGTAACCGGGCGATTCCCAGTACAGGAACTCATGCTCGGGTTGCTCCTGAGCATCACCCAATAGCGTGGGCAAGAAACTGACACCATCAATTGCCGCCGGTGGCGTTTGCCCAGCGACTTCGCAGAGCGTTGGCAAAAAGTCCCACCACGCACCGATCCAGTCGCTTTGCCGGGGTCCGGCGATGTGTCCCTGCCAACTTGCAACCAACGGGATCCGAATCCCACCCTCATCCATCTGGCCCTTCAATCCCTTGAGCGGTCCGGCTGATTGAAAGAAATCGCTGTCCGATCCTCCCAGCCGATCGTAGGTGGGTCCGTTATCGGAAGTGAATAGAAACAACGTATCACCGGTCAAACCAAGCGACTCGACTTGATCGATCACCTGTCCGATACCAGCGTCCATGTGGGTGACCATGGCGGCGTAGCCTGCTCGCGGATGGGGATGCTGCAGATACCCTTTGTGCACATAGTCCGCTTCCTCAATCGTTTCGAGATAGGGCTGAAGCGACTCCTCTGGAACCTGGATCGAGAGGTGGGGCACGACCATCGGCATGAAGACAAAAAACGGCCCGTCGGAATTGTTCTTGATAAAGGCGCACGCTTCACTGACAAACTGGTCCTGCGAATAGGTTTCTCCGGTCAGTGAACGCGTATTGCCCGGTTGCGGTTCTTTCACACGATTCCGCCACAGGAACGTCGGGTAGTGACTGTGCGCGTGGACTTGGCAGTTATAACCATAGAAGAGGTCGAAGCCGTTGGTATTCGGATCACCCGAGGTGCCGAAATGGCCGAGTCCCCACTTGCCGAAGGCACCCGTTGCGTAGCCGCGCTGCTGGAGCAGTTCCGCCAAGGTGATTTCGTCGGCTGGAATGGGGATTTGACCGGGGAATTCGAAGCCCATCTGTTTGGCAAACTCCGGATCGTGCTTCGGATTCGCGTTCCCACGAACGAAGGCGTGGCCAGGATGCTTGCCTGTCATCAGACAACAGCGGCTGGGGGCACAGACCGCATTGCCGCTATAAAAATTCGTGAATCGAATTCCCTGGCTCGCCATCTCATCAATTCGTGGGGTACGAATGATTTTCTGGCCATAGCATCCCAGTTCGGCATAGCCCAGATCATCGGCCACAAAGAGCACGATGTTCGGCGGTGCATCCTGAGGCCGCTCGGCGAGCGCGTCGGACTGCGAAAACCACGTCAGCGAGACGAGTAAAAAGAGAGTGATATGCCGCATGAGTTAGCTCAATCCGTTCATGGTGCCGGTGCTGCTAGCGAATTGGTCAATTTCCAATCCGAACTTCTGCAGCACGGAGACGTAAAAGTTGGCGAGTGGGTAATTGTTCTTCTGGCTGAATGCCAAGTGCCCGGCATGGCTGAAAGGTCCGCCGCCGATCATCACGGGCATGTTCTGGTTGCTGTGGTTAGAGGCGTTGCCGAGGTTACTCGTCAACATCGAGGTGGTGTCGTCGAGCAGACTGCCATGAGCATCATCGACTTGGGCGAGAGATCGCATGAAGTCGCCCCACTGACTGACGATGGCCTCCTCAACAATCGCCAGCTGCGAAAGCTTCGTTTCGTCGAGCCCATGGTGACTCAGCGAGTGATATGCCTGGTCGACGCCGTCAATAGGAACCACGCCACCGGTGCCAGGCAGGTGTAGCGTGATGAAGCGTGAGGAATCCGTCTGCAGCGCCAACTTCACAACATCGCACATCGTTTTGAATCGTCCGATCAAGTCGTTCGGATTCCGGACATCGATGGGCTGGTCCGCATCCACTTCAGGCTTCGGACGCCGCGCCCATGCTTCGGATTGCTGCATCCGTTGCTCGAGCCCACGGACGCTGGTGAAATAAGCGTCCAGTCGATCGCGATCCCCTCGGCCGAGCGTGCGCTGTAGCGAGCGGGCGTCTTCGGCAACCACATCCATGATACTGCGGCCCTGGCGCACGCGGGCTGCCTGCTTCGTACGCTCCTGTTGCGAATCATCAATAAACAAGTCCGCAAACAATGTCGCCGCGGAAGTCGTCGGTGTGATCGTCGCTCCACTCTCGGTATAGCAAGGGCTATTACTTCCCCCGGTAGCAAGCACGAGCGAGGGAAACCGCGTGGCGTTACCTAAATGCTTCGCGAGCAACTGGTCGATCGAGATGGTATTGACCGCCCGCCCCGCCGAGCCCATCGGTGTGCCTGTCAAAATGCTTGCCTCCGCCCGGTGGCCGCCCGTAACGTCAGGGTGCGACACACCGGAGGCCACGGTCAGACGATCACGCAAATCCGACAGCGAGCGTAAGTAGCGAGAGGGAGTGAACTGCTTGCCTTCATCCTGGGGCATCCAGTTTTCACTAACCAATCCAAGTCCCACCGTCACGGACATGAACCGTAGTGGCTGCTGGCGAGGGCGGTCGTCGCCATCGCTCTCACGAGCAAAAGCCGATCGCATCGCCGATAGCCAGGGCAAGCCCATCGCCACGCCGCTGCCGCGTAGAACTGCCCGACGATGCAGCTGCTGCTGGAAATTAAACTGAGTCGTTTGCGATTTCATCGTGAAAGCCTATTTATTGAGAAACGTGTCCGATGCCACGACCGCATGCAAGATAGAACGAAACCCGTAGTCCGTTTCGCTCGCCTGTTCGACGATCCGATCGAGAACGGGCCGGTCTGAAAATTGAATCTTGGCCCCGGTTGCGAAAACCAGCAGCTGAGCCGCCAGATTCGCGGCGAGTCGCTCGTCGTTTGCGGCGACCAGCCGGCGGAATTCTGTGAATGTCTGAAAGGATTGGCCGTCAACCATCGTATGACTCGGATCGACACGCGGGCCGGGCTTGTACTTACCACCTTGGATCTGGAGATAACGCTCACGCCACTGGCCACCGGCGTCAAAAACCTCCAGCGCAAATCCGGGCGGATCAAAGCTCTTATGGCATGCGGCGCACGACGCATTGGATTCGTGCTTGGCGAGCAGCTCCCGAATCGTCGTCGCCCCCCGTATGTCTGGCTCGACCGCGGGCACATTGCTAGGGGGAGGCGGAATCTCTTCCCCGAACAGTCGCTCGCACACCCAGATGCCACGGAGGATAGGCGACGTGTCGTTGCCGTTGGCGGTAACCTTCAGAATCGAACCGTGACTGAGCAAACCACCTCGATGCGAACTCCGGTCAAGCGAAACGTAGCGCATTTCACCGTCGAGACTCGCATCACTGGCGATTTGATCGAATTCGAGATCGTAATAGCGGGCCAGTCGTTCGTTCAGAAAAGTTGCATCGGCATCGATCAGGCGGGCCATCGGCAGATCTTCATCCAGCAGCTTTTGTAGAAACAGATGCGTCTCGGCGAGCATTGCGTTCTGCACGACCAAGTCGAAATCGCGAAACAAACGCCGATCCGGTTCAGTGAAATCGATATCAACTAAATCGAGCCACTGATCGGCGAAATTTGCAATGAACCGTTGCCCCCGGCGACTCGCCAGCAGCCGGTTGGTGTGCTCCTGTAACTGTGCGGGGGCGTGAAGTTCGCCTGCCGAAGCTGCATCGAACAGTTCATCATCGGGCATCGAACCGCACAGGAAATAACTCAATCGCGACGCCACCGCCCAATCATCGAGTTGTCCATCTGGGTCGGTGTATTCACAGAGATACAGAAATCGTGGCGAACATAGAATCGCTCGATAGCCGGCACGCACTGCTTGCACGTAAGCGCTCGCGATATCGTCGCCGCCGGATCGGGCCTGCCTCCACGTCGACGTGGTGAAGTCAATGAATGGCGACAACTCCTCACGCTCGGTAGGACGACGAAACGCTCGCTGGGAAAACTGTTCGACCTGCTCAGCGAGTCGCTGCTCAATTTCGCCATCGCTGAGGGCAGAGACATCCGGCAGGCTGCGTTTGGCTGCTTTGTCCCAGCGGAGCGTATCTGACCCAAACAGTCTGCGACGAACTGTTTTGACATCACCACCCGGATGGATCTGCTCGACGGTGAGATGGTGGAGAGCCACACCGGGAATGTCCTGATCTTCACCTTCACCGAATCCAACCTGACCGCCTGCGAAGCGTCCGCGCGGCAATGTGACGTCGGCG
The DNA here is from genome assembly GCF_007860105.1 of Allorhodopirellula heiligendammensis. NCBI lineage: Bacteria > Pseudomonadati > Planctomycetota > Planctomycetia > Pirellulales > Pirellulaceae > Allorhodopirellula > Allorhodopirellula heiligendammensis. The sequence goes on along the minus strand of NZ_SJPU01000002.1, from coordinate 1,548,327 downwards.
GGGCGGATTTCCAGCATATGGCCCTCCGGAATCCACGCATCCCATGTCATCGTCTGGGGCTGCTCGGTCGCCCGGAAAGAGCCGATCCAGTCCAATAACGGAGCGCTGGAAACACACTCACCACTGCGAACACTGCACCACACCCCTGGCTCGGCTGCCAACGAAGTCTCTTTCGCCGATTGACCGACGGTCGGCCGAACGGCGGATGCCGTCGCGGTAATTCGATACCACCCTGAATGCGGAACCGTCGTTGAGTTAATACGGCCGTAGAAGATCAAACCGCTCGACCAAGTCACAGCGAGATCGTCGCGGAGCTCGGGTTCGCGATTGCGGCGACCAGGTTTCTTATTCGCGATTTTCGGCGGCCCGTAGTCGAGCGACAAATCACGGGGAGGCACCATCGCCCGATCCATCGCCGCATCAAGGGCCGCGTCGACCACCCGCAAATGAGTCTGCAACTGAAAATGAGACATTGTTTGTGCATCCGCCAAATGGACGAAGCCACTGGTACGGGTTTCCGGGGGCATCAACCTCGCCAAGGGTGCATCGATCCCAAGTAGATCCTGCAATGTGCTCTGCAGCTGCATATTAGTCAGCCGGCGACCTTGAACCCGCCCGTCGCGCAGACGATACCTTCGCGCAGCGTCGTTGAGGGCATCCCCGGTGGCAGGCAGAAACGACTTCAGCTCCCGGCGGCTTAACCCGCCATCCTCTGGCGGGGGCATCTCCCCCTTTTCAATCCGGTCGTAGATGCGCACCCAGGAGTCATAATCCTGCGGGTCATCGAGATTGCTCACCAATGCGCTGACATCAAGCCCCCCTTCACCATCAGGTCCGTCGTGGCAATCCATGCAGTGATCGTGCACAAACTCCACGGACGTTTGCGGTATTTCACCGACACTGGGCGATTCTTCAACAATGGGCGAATCCGCAGCAACGGGCGAATCCGCAGCAACGGGCGAATCCGCAGCAACGGGCGAATCCGCGGCAACAACGTCAACCCCGAGGGCGACGAAGCCGACGACGATCCATGCAATGGCGACCGGCAGGCTAGCAAACGTGCGCATGTTCGAGTGGACAGAGATGGGAAGGTGGGCGGGTGACTGCGCGTGCGAGGTGGGCAAGGAGAGCGTGGCAGTCGGAAGGAATGACTCACATTCTAACGTATCAACAGCCCGCTTGGAATCGAATTCTTTCGGTTCGGTCATCGATGGGCCGACACTGATGGGCCGACCAGGCACCCCAAGCGTGCTGGAGGCCCGACTCCGCGAACCCAATTCGACTGGCAGCGGTTAGCCTGGCTACCGAGCTGAAGACGACGATTTGCGGACTGTTGACCAAAACAGGTTCGGCAGCCGGCCGACGTCGGAGGAGATCGGCAAGATCGACTCGTCCACCACGCGTTGGACTCCCGCCGCCCAGCCCACATCGTGCATGACCACTGTCGCCTGATCACGAAGGTGGGGCAACCAGCTATCCCAATCCAACTTCACGCCCGCGTACTCGTGATCGCCGTCGATGAAGAGCAGGTCGATGCTGCCCTCAAAATCCCGTGCGGCTGTGTCGCTCCGCTGACGCAGCGGCCGAATGAGCGACTGGTACGACTCGGTATGGCGGGAAAACTCAGCGAATGTATCTCGTTGCCCTTCGGGCATGGCGTCATTTTGCCATGTATCGACACAGTACAGCCGGCAGCCCGGCGAGGATTTCTGCGCCGCTCGAGCCATGAACGAACTGGAGGCACCAAGATACGATCCGATTTCGACGATGACCTGGGGCTTGGTCTCGCAAACGAGTCGGTAAAGTGCAATTTTCTCCGGTCCTGTCATGTCGGTTGCGATCTTGTCGGCGCGGCGCAATCCATGACTCCAGATAAAGGCGTCGTATTTCAAGGCGTGCCAAACGCCGATCAAGCTATTCTTCAGCAAACTCAGTCTCCCTCTGAAAATGAAAGTCTTGACGACATTTGCAACGACAGGGAGTATACTTCGCTTCGCATTCGCTCACAGCCGCACGATTTGTCCGCCCGCTTTATGTCCATCGCCATTCGTCTGGAAAGCCTTGGAAAACGCTATCGACTGGGCAACATCGGCACGGGGACACTATCGAGTGATTTAAATCGCACTTGGGCGCGACTGCGTGGCAAGCCGGATCCCTTTTCGAAGATCGACGAGTCTCCAGAGAAAACAGAGCAAGATCGCCAAGCGGTGTGGGCGTTACGAGATTTCTCGCTCGACGTCACCCAGGGCACGATTCTGGGGATCGTTGGCCGCAACGGAGCAGGCAAGTCCACCCTGCTGAAGATGCTCTCGCGGATTACCGCCCCGACGACAGGTCAGATTTGCGTGCGGGGTCGAATTGCGAGCCTATTGGAAGTCGGCACCGGGTTTCATCCTGAGTTAACCGGCCTTGAGAATATCTACCTCAATGGTGCGATTCTCGGCATGTCGCGACAAGAAATCACGTCACGACTCGACGAAATCATTGAGTTTTCAGGATGTGAGAAATTCATCCAGACTCCGGTGAAACGCTACAGCAGTGGCATGACCGTCCGATTGGGGTTTGCCGTGGCCGCGTATCTTGAGTGTGAGATCCTCGTTGTCGACGAAGTCCTGGCAGTTGGCGATATGGAATTTCAACGCAAGTGCATCGGCCGCATGCGCGACGTCGCACAGTCTGGGCGGACCGTTCTGTTTGTTAGCCACAACATGGGATCAATCGAGACCCTGTGCAGTGACGCTATCCGGATCGATCACGGGCGTCTGACGGATCAGGGATCGCCCACCGAAGTCGTCCATCGATACTTGGACGCGGAAGCCGATGACACTCAGAAAAAACTATCGTCGCAAACTTCACGACATATCAAATCGGTGCGGCTCCTCAACGCACACGGTGAGAGCAGAGATCGCTTCCTCGTTGATGACACAATTGTCTTTGAAGCCGAGTTAGCATCGGATCTACCGCTAGACGACCCACGATTTGGCTTTGTCATTTCGAAACGGGGTGTCGGGCGAATCGCGACACTGCACACCGATGTGCAGTACAACGCACGCTGGTCTTTATCTGGGACCACGCGTGCGAGTGCGACGTGGCACGACGTCCCGCTCAACGTGGGACAATATACCGTCGATGCATCACTTTGGAGACACGATCACGAGCTCGAAACCCTCCTGGGCTGCGGCCAATTCGAGATCGAAATGCGTGACGTTTACGGAACGGGCTCGCTGCCCGATGCCCAGTACCAAGGCCACCTGGTTCCCGACGCTTCATGGACAATCGAAAACAGGGAATCCACCTGATGAGCACACCAACCTCCACCACTCAACTGGACTTCAGTTCCATTGACTGGTCCCCGCATTCATTCGAAGACCCGGGTGGACGCTTGTTTTGGAAAGACGGGCGTGTCTTTCGCGCCCTGCGGGGCGACTCGGCGGCGGCGTTTTGCCGGTTAGAAGATGCCGGTCTCCTCGAAGAAATGCCGAAGTGGAATATCGTGAAAACGTGGCGTTCGGACGCCCAGATCGAGGGTTATGATCTCGTCGTCGAGCATGAAGCGTTACCGCCCAGCCCTCTGGTCAGTGAGTGGTCGCCCCGAATGCTGCGGGACGCAGCACTGCTGTTCCTGGAGATTAGCACCAAGCTCGCCGCCCACGGACTCCAGCTTCAAGACAGCCATGGATGGAACATGATGTTCGCTGGAGCGCAGGTGCGCTACATCGATTTTTCATCGATCATTCCGCTCTCCGCTGGCGAGAATTGGAAGCCGCTCAATGAGTTCCTCAATTGCTTCCTGCACCCGCTGCAATTGATCCACAGGCAGGCTGCGGATTACGCCTTCTTTTTACTAGGCCGAGACAACTGGGTCCCTGTGGAGGCGACGATTCCGCTACTGAACTCACTGCAATTCGAGTGGATGCGGAAGCGCAGACAGCGAGAATATGCCAAGCTAATGGCGATCAACGAGCAGGGCGGCCCACCAGCTGCCATTCGGCTTGCCGAGATGCTTCGCAATCAGATCCAGAAGTGCCCTATCCCGCGACCGCAAACACGATGGTCCCATTACGCGGGCTCGTTTCCCGAGCCAGGCACTCAGCCACAGCCTGATTGGAATGAAAAACAACAGAGTGTCGCCAAGATCCTGAAATCTCTCGATGGGGGCACGCTGCTAGATGTTGGCTGCAACACTGGCTGGTACAGCGTCCTGGCGGCGCAATTGGACCTGAGCGTCGTTAGCATGGATACCGACCGGACCTGCATTGACGACCTCTATCGTCACGCCAAACAGCACGACCTCGCCATCACCCCGGTGGTTGGTTCATTCTTCAGCCCCGCAATTGCTCACGGACCCCGGTTCTATGATCCGCTGGAAAAACGTTTCCAAGCAGACCACACCCTGATGCTGGCGCTGGCCCATCATCTGTTTTTCAAGCAGGGCTATGAAGTCTCGTCCATCGTCGAGATCGCTGCGGCGGTGACGCGCAAGACCCTTGTGCTGGAGTACGTGCCGGGCAACGACTACTGGATCGAGCAGTGGAATGTGCCCCATCGCCAGTCAGACTATGCTATGGATGTGTGGAAGCGGGAATTGAACCGGTTTTTCCCAAACATCGAAAGCTATCCGAGCGAGCGTTCGCATGAATCCTCTGACGTGCAGCGAACCATCTTGGTCGCCACGCGATAGCACTTGGGCAGCAGGATCTTACGCCGAACCAAAAAAATTTGTGATTCACACTGGACTACGCTAGCCTATTGCTTGAAAATGGTGCCATTCGCGCGCGTTCTTCTCGTCTTTTCATCACGCCGTCCCTATTTTGCCGGCCCTGAGTCCATGTTTGCCTTCAGACCACGCATGCTCCGCCATGCTCTGTCGTTATCGCTGCTTATCGCGACACTTCTGACCTCGATCGTTCCTGCGTCGAAAGCGAATGCGTACTCCGTCGATGACCCTGTCGTCGTCAATATGGTCGAGGGGGGGATGGCGGGAATGCTGGCCAACGTCAAGGCAGCACCGTTCTACAAACTAGACCTCACCTATTCCGGGGGACACGGAGAGCTTTGTTTAGCCGGCTACGCCGTCATGAAGGTTCACCATGATAAAAACAATCCCGTGGTGCGTCGGGGAGTCGAGGCGGCCCTGTCCTTCCTGAATATGCTCAACAACGCCCAACAGCGAAACTTCCCCGGCGGTGAAAACAAAACCCTCTACACTGTCTCCACGGCGGTGTTAGTGCTGGCCGAAGTGGACCGCAAGAAGTATCGCCCCCAACTCAAATTGTACGAGAAATTCCTGCGTCAAGACCGAGAATCCCATGGCGGCTATTCGTATCCTGGCGACCGCAAGGGCGACGTCTCGCAGACTCAGTACGCGGTACTGGCCCTCTGGACGTTGGATCGGGCGGGGATCGCGGTGGACTACAAGGGCGTGCAAGCCACGATCGGTTGGTTGCTGCGCGTCCAAGACCCCAGTGGCGGGTGGCCCTATCTGGCCGAAGATCCCGGCAGCATGACACGCATCAAACAGGGCGGACTGACCCCTTCCATGGCCGTTGCCGGCGGCAGTGCATTGATGATCGCAGCGGACATCCTGGAGGTTTGGGGCGAAGCGATGGCCGAAGGGAAAACCGGCATCGTCGGACTACCCAAGTCCGTTAAATTGTTCCAAGAGGATTTGGTCGAGGACGAAACCTCATCGGACAAACCAGGATACGATCCCGCGCCCATTCGCCAAGCTATCGATGATTGCCAGCGATACCTCAGCATCAGCGCGAATTCGCCCGATCCCGCCAAGGTTCAATCGGCATGGCCCTATTACCAACTGTACACGCTCGAACGGTACGAGAGCTTCCGCGAAGTCATCATGGGTGATGACTACCGAGAAATGGCGGGCTGGTACGACATTGGTGTCAACTACCTGAAGGGAAAAGAGCAAAAAGGACGAGGGTGGCCCGGACAGTCCTACACGACCAGTTCTGTGTCGAGCTCGTTTGCGATGCTGTTCCTGATCCGGGGAACAAAGAAGGCAATCGAGCAGGAAGCGGAAGGTGCATTGAGGGGGGGGCGCGAGCTGCCAGGAGACACGACAAAAATTCGTGTCGACGGTGGTCAGATCAAAGGCGAACCGGTGGCCGAAGCGGTCACTGATCTACTCGACATGCTCGAAGGCGACGACCCCAGCGCACTCGAAGGCAAGTCACTGCCCGAGGACATGAAACTCTCTGACGACCCTAAAACCCGCAAAGCGCAGATTGGCCGTCTCGAGCGTCTCGTGAGAGGGTCGTCGTCCTACCAGGCTCGTCGGGTCGCCGCCCGAGTGCTCGGCCAGAGCGATGAGATTCGAGTCGTGCCTTCGCTCATTTTCGCCCTCGATGATCCTGATACCCGGGTGCGAACATATGCTCGCGACGGCCTGCGCTTCATCAGCCGGAAATTCGAAGGGTTTGATATGAAGATCGAACCCGGGAAAAGGCAGGACTACGGTGAACTACGCCGGGCTCAGCGAGAGTGGCGGAATTGGTACTTAACCATGGACCCTGGCTATATCTTCCTCACACAGTAACCACTCCAACCCATTTGCCAGCCGCTACGTGTGCCCCGGGGCATTGGTGTTCCGGTTGCTCAAGGCTGACCCCGCGTCTGGTGCCCCAGCAGTTGGTGACCCAGCCGCTGAAAAGGCCCCCCCCGCTTTCAATGAGAGCTTTATCGCCCAACTCCGCAAGTCCCGTTGCGGGGTGATCGTTGGCAATCATGGGACTGGAAAATCAACGTTGTTACGAGAGCTCGCCGGGCAATTGGAACTGGACATGCCCGGTGGCGCGTGGGTGCAGCTCACTCAGAGCAATCACCTCAGCGAGATTTTGAGCAATGTCCGCACGTTAACGCAGTGCCTGCGGACAGCGGCGTCCGGCGGGGTGATTGTGATCGATGGTGCCGAGCAGATCCCCGCCCTCGTCCGGCGGTGGATCGCCTGGCGGTGCCGGCGTCACCAGCAGTTCGTCCTCGCGACCAGCCACCACGACATCACTGGCTACGAAACGCTTTATCGCACCGGACTCACACCAGGCCTCATCGCTGAGCTGGTCGATGATTTACTGCCAGACAGCACCGACGAGACCTCCCCGACATTGCGTTCACACGTGCAAGATCACCTACGAACGTTGAATCTCGACGAGATCAAAAACCTACGTGATCTGTGGGACGATCTCTATGAAGTCGCCGAGTCCTTTCAGGGCGGGCAACGCCAAAGAGTATGATGCAGAGCGAACCTCTCAGACCGGGTGAGTATGCGTGACCGGCGGGCGGACGAACCACGCGGCGATCGCCAGCGGGGTCAACAGCAGCAAGAACATTAAAAGGGCAGTGTCGTAACTAGCCGTCGCATCCTTGACGGCCCCCATGACCAGCGGACCGAGGCCGCTGCCGGCGACGGTCGCGCACCACACACTCCCACGAATGCTGCCGAGATGCTTGCGTCCGTAGTAGCGAACCCACACTACGCCCGTGACGGCCATCAACAGCCCCTGGCCGCCGCCAAAACAGATCGCGAACCCATGCATGAGCAAGGACGTCTGTGCGAACCAAATCAGGGCCAAGCCCACGCAGAGCAAAACGGCGCCGAGACCCAGCAATCGATCCAGTCGCAAGTAATCCGTCGCCACGCTACCGACGAACTGCATTGCCAGCATACTCAGACCGAACGTCTTAAAAAGCGCCGTCGCCGTCGAGCTTTGCAAGCCACGATCCTCGCATAGGGTGAACAGATAGAACACAATTCCCGTCCCGATCATTGCCCAAACGGCGCTGATTGCCGCCAGAATGTAAAACGTAGCCGTCCGGCCCGCATCGGCGAGCGTCATTGCCGGATCATCGCTGGTGGCCGTGGGTGCAAGGTGCGAGGCATGTCGTTCTTTGGTAGTCATGCCATCGAGCATCTGCCCGATCTCTTCTGGCTTGTTGCGGTACAGCAACGCGATCAGAGGTAATAGTATTACTGCTACCAGCACCGCCATGACCTGATAAGTGGATCGCCACCCATGGTCCTGGATCGCTTCGCTGAGCATCTGTGGGACCCAGGCAAAAGCCGCTGCGGTACCGATACTGAGGATCGCCGACACGCGACCGATCCGAGAACGAAACCACATCGCTGTCGTGTTTTGGTTCAAGAGAGTCAGTGAACCTTGCCCTAAAAACCGCAGCAAGAAAAAGGCCAGTAATAGGGTTGCGAAGCCAGTCACAGTCGACGCGAAATAGCATGCTCCCGAGAGCAGTGCGACCACAATTAACGACGTCAGCCGCAGCCCAAATCGATCCGAGAAGGGCCCCACCATGGATAGTGGCGCGGCCGCCAAGAAAGTCCCAAGCATATAGGCGAGGGCCAAGCGACTCTCCGATAGCTCGAGCGATGCCAGCAACGCGGGCGTGAATGCGCTCACGGCGAAGGTTTGTCCTGGACTGGTGCCGATCTGCATCAGCATCGCGATGGGCAACATCACGTACCCGTAGAAAAACGGCAGGCGACGGGACAGGCCATTGGAAAGGTAATTCATGCCGCCACCATCGTCGATGCACCTGCCAGCAGGTAGATCCCGGCCGCAGATCTGGGAACTGGCGGAAGACGCCCAGCCCGTGTCGCTGGTTAACGGGGACGCTGCGGAGTTTTCAACAATCCCGTGCGATCCCGATCCACGATAGCCGGAGCGATTGCCGTGTTGCTCAGCGGCAACCACCAAGGTGGTGTGCAGACGCTCCGTTTTGATGGTTCAGTTCGGTTTGTGACAGATTCAGTGGATGCAGGAAACGCGAATTTGCCACAGGTCAAAGTCGGCAAGAGCCCGTATGGCATCTGGGGAGCAATGGGATCACCCCAAGGAAGCGAAACAGTCACGCTCGATTGATGCACTTGCATGATCACATGGCCCTGCTCAACCCAAGCAGTACGCGCTAGCGACTGCTCGTTTTGGCAGGGCCTCGCGCAACTCGACTCTCCCGTATTTCAATTCATATCTCAACGTCTCCACAGTTCAAAAAAAATGAAGTTTCGTAAAACCAGCGGCGCCGTACTGACCTGCCTGTGCTTAACAATATCCGGTTGCGGTGGCGAAGATCTACCGGACGGACTGCCCGATCTGCAACCAGTCATCGTCAAAGTCATTCAGGGCGGAGCCCCGTTGGAAGGTGCGAGTGTGCAGCTCATTCCTCAGGATTCCTCCAATACGTGGGCCAGTGGTGGATCGACCGATGCAACAGGCGTCGCCAAAATCATGACTCATGGCAAATATGAGGGCGCCCCTGCTGGGACCTACAAGGTAACTGTCGACAAGTTTACGACCGATGGGCCAGCGGTTGCTGCCGATGACCCTGACGGCGCTCCCGCAGCAACCTCGTATCGGCACGTCGACCCTCTATTCAGCTCGGCGGAGTCAACAACTGCGGAACTAACCGTAGCAGAGGGCTCACCAACTGAGGAAACCATTGACGTGGGGGCCACGGTCAAGAAAGCACTGCCGAAACTTTAGGTTCGGATACGCACTGCGGCACGCTACCACCTACCTGGCGACAAGTTTTCAGTTCCTTCGAAGACACAGGGCCGGCATATTGGCGTCAGAAAACATCTTTCGCCAAAAGGTCGATTTTTCCTAAAGTCCGAGAGCATCGCATCCCCAGCGTCCTCTCTCGACGGTATCCGCTACGTGTTTCTCACTTCCGCCTGCCGCATCTGCCTCGCTGGCGTCGCCTTGCTGGTGCTCGCGACTGGCGTGACGGTGAGCCCACTGCGAGCGGACGAGGTGGCCTCTGGCTCAGCCTACATGGCGATGCGTGCGGGCACGCCCGCACCGATTCGAGTCGGTGCAGGTGATCGGATCGGCGGGATCCCCATCGACGGGGCGGATATCGACGCGATTATTGATCCGGTGACCAGTCAAGCGTCAGTGGAGCGAGAAAACGCTCTGCCAGAAGCCTCTCCGGCAAGTGCTCAACCACTCGAGTTTCTCAACGGTGGTCCCGAGAATTGGACCAGCCCCGAAGGATTATCGGGCAGCCTGCAATCGATGCTGCTCCTCACAGTGTTGTCGCTCGCACCTGCCGTGCTGTTGATGACGACGTGCTACGTACGCATCATCATCGTGCTCGGATTACTCAAACAAGCCATCGGGCTGCAGTCACTGCCACCGAGCCAAGTGATGACGAGCGTCGCACTGTTCATGACGCTCTTTGTGATGACGCCCGTGTGGACTCGGGTCTATGACGATGCGATCGCGCCGTATACCGATCCGGAGATCGAGATGACGCTGATCGAAGCCTATGACGCTGGCTCGATCCCAGTCCGCGAGTTCATGTCTCGACAAATCGATACGGCGGGTAACCACGACGACGTGCACCTGTTCTATAGCTACATGGATGCAGATGCGCCGCTGCCGAGTACGTTTTCGGATGTCCCCATTCGAGTGCTGCTGCCCGCTTTCATCTTGAGTGAACTCAAGACCGCCTTTCTGATGGGCTTCCAAATCTACTTGCCGTTCCTAATCGTCGACCTGGTCGTTGCCAGCGTCACAATCTCGATGGGCATGCTGATGTTGCCTCCGGCGGTAATCTCGCTCCCATTCAAGCTGCTGCTCTTCGTCCTCGTCGATGGATGGCGTTTGGTTGTTGAAATGTTAATGAACAGCTTCGGCACTTTTTAACTTCGAGCCTTTTGCTTCTGACCACTGACTACCCCCATGCTTGAACCCTCTTCTGCAGTTGACTTGATACGTGAAACGCTGCTGATGGCTGTCGTCCTGGCAGCCCCCTTGTTACTCGTGGGGATGGCTGCGGGCCTAGCCATTGGGCTCGTACAAGCCCTGACGCAGATTCAAGATCAGACAGTTTCTTTCGTCCCCAAGCTGCTAGCGATGGCCGCGGTCCTGGTGGCCTGCATGCCCTGGTTGATGACCCGCATGATCGAGTTCACGCGGAGCGTCTTTGAAACTGCGGGCGGACTCTAACGATGACGCCGCTGGTCCAATGGCTGATCGAGCACATGGTTGTTGGAGTGCTCGTATTGACTCGATTGAGCATGATGTTGGCGGCGATGCCTGCGATTGGTGCTGGCGTGCCAAGACGCGTCAAGGCGATATCGACGCTGACAATGACAGCCTTGTTGCTGCCCACCATTGCCGATCGCCCGGGCATGCAAGACCTGCCGGATTTCGATCACCTGGCAGATCTCACCATCGCGATCGCGCGTGAAGGAATGATTGGCCTGCTGATCGGAACCACGGTTCAGATTGTGATTACGGGCATTCAGCTTGCCGGCGAAGCGATCACAAGCACCGGCGGGATGCAGCTAGGTGAATCGATGGACGAGGCGACCCGGAGTAGCATGCCCGCACTTGCCCGGATGGTTGGCATGCTCGTTACGGCCGTGATGCTACTTAGCGGAGGCCACCGCATCATGCTGAGTCTTCTCGTAGAGAGCTTCGATTCCATGCCGCCCGGCCGAGTGGTGTTTCATGCATCGATGATGCAGGCGATCACGGATTGCATGAGCGGCTCGCTCGCGTCGGGCGTACGTGTTTCGGCGCCCGTTGTCGCCGCGCTGCTGCTGAGTAATTTAGTTACAGGTTTGATCAGCCGCACCATGCCGCAGATCAACGTGCTCGCCGTGGGATTGAGCGTCAATGCGCTCGCATTACTCGTCGTCACCTCGCTCACAATCGGCTCGGTCGCCTGGATCTTTCAAGACGACTTGGCCGCCAATGTTGAGCGGCTATCGCTGATCTGGTCAAAGGGCAGCTAGCTCATGTCTGACGGCGAAAAAAAACATTTTGCAACCGACCGCAAACGCAAGCAGGCACGGGAACAGGGGCGGGTTGCCAAGAGCCAAGACCTGACTTCGGCATCGTTGCTCTTGGCAGCAATTGGAGCAATGCATTACTTCGGTCACACAACCTCGTCAATCTTAGCCAATGGAATCGAGGCGGGCCTCTCCAACGCCACCATGCGCGCCTACTCTCCTCAGGACGCAACGCACGATTTAATGCGATTGTGTGGACAGGTAGCGTTTGCGATCGCCCCCTTGCTGCTGTTGATGTTTGTCGGCGCGGTCGCTGTCAACGTCACGCAGGTTGGACTGATCCTATCGCCCGAAAAACTAACGCCCAAACTCAGCAACATCAGTCCGCTCTCTGGTGCACAGCGAATCCTGTCAATCCGCGGCATCATGCGTTTACTATTCGGCATCATTAAAGTCGGCGTGATTGTGGCGGTGGCGTACTATGCCCTGCGAGCCCATCAGCATCGGGTGATCGGGATGGCAACAATGTCCGTGCCTCAAATTGCATCGGCCATGTTCGATACGCTGATGGGGGTTTGCTTATGGATTGGCGTCGCCCTGTTCATTCTGGCGTTGCTTGAATGGGTATTCCAGAAATGGCAGTTCGAACAGGACCTGATGATGACCGACCAGGAACTGCGCGACGAAATGAAAGAACTCGAGGGCGACCCCCGAGTAACAGATCGTCGCCGCGAGGTTTCACGGCAGCTCGCGGTTGATCATGTCACCCAAGAAGTGCAGACCGCGCACGTTGTGATTATCGATCCGAACGACCTCGTGATCGCTGTCCGGTACGACCCCGCCACCATGGCGACACCGACTGTCGTGGCCAAGGGCGACCGAATGCTCGGCAAAAAGATCCATCGCTTGGCCCTCCAGAGCGGCATCTTTATTGCCGAAAGAAAGTCTCTTGCCCGGTTTCTCTACAACAGCACCGATATCGGTCAGCCCATCCCCACCGCCCAATACCGGGCCGTGGCTGAGCTATTGCGCGATGCGAATGCGCCCACCGAACGATCGATGAGCTAGGAAAAGCGAATGCTACCCGGCGCGTGAAAGACCGTTGGTTCGGTTTTGCTGAGCAGGAAAGCAATCGCGTTCGATCGCCATCTGCCCGGTGGAGTGGATCGGGAGCACAGCGAATGCCGCAACGATCCCGCTTCCCGACGTTGGAGCACCAACGTTTGCACCTGAGTCTGCAGCTCCGGTCAACGAGCGATTCCTACACTCAGCAAGCTGGACCAACAGCCCAGCCAAGCAAACCTCTGTTAAGGGCGGGAGCCAAGAGAGGTTGCAGATAAATGATAAATCCCAGCGGGAAAATCCGTGACATCGGCACTCAACGGGACTGCAACGGGGTGACGTTCCGCTCGGTATGGCCGGTGTAGACTTGACGGGGGCGATTGATGCGGAACCCAGGGCTAGCATGCATTTCACGCCAGTGAGCGATCCAGCCTGGTAGACGTCCAATTGCGAACAGGACTGTGAACATCTGGACTGGGATACCCAGGGCGCGATAGATCACGCCCGAGTAGAAGTCGACATTGGGATACAATTTACGCTCGATGAAATACTCGTCTTTGAGCGCGACGTCTTGGAGCTGCTGGGCGACCTCGAACAAGGGATCGTCTAGGTTCAGCTTGTCGAGCAGTTTATCGCAGCACGCACGGATAATCGTCGCCCGCGGATCAAAGTTTTTGTAGACGCGGTGGCCGAAGCCCATCAGGCGGAACTGACTGTTTTTGTCTTTCGCCATGTCGACATATTTCTTGACATTGCCACCGTCGCGAGCGATTTGCTCGAGCATATTCACGCAGGCCTCATTGGCACCACCGTGCAGCGGCCCCCAGAGGGCACTGATGCCCGCTGAAATGGATGCGAACAGGTTTGCATTGCTGCTGCCGACCATCCGAACGGTCGAGGTGCTACAGTTCTGTTCGTGATCGGCGTGAACAATCAACAGCAGATTCAACGCTTCGGCAAAGTCGGGATCGAGCTGGTACTCCTCCGTCGGGGTCGCGAACATCATGTGCAAGAAGTTCTCGGTATAGTTCAGACTGTTCTTGGGATACATGAACGGCTGACCGATGGACTTCTTGTAGCTGTACGCCGCGATCGTGGGCAGTTTCGCGAGCAGCCGGTAGATTGAAATCTCCACCTGACGCTCATCATTGAGATCGAGCGAATCTTGATAGAACGTCGAGAGTGCCCCCACAACGCTAGCGAGAATGGCCATCGGGTGAGCGTCGCGTGGGAAACCGTTGTAGAACGATTTCATGTCTTGGTGGAGCATCGTATGCTCCCGAATGCCGGCACGAAACGTCTCGAGTTCTTTCGCGTTAGGCAGTTCGCCATAAATCAACAAGAACGCTGTCTCGATGAAGTCGCAACTCGCGGCAAGTTTTTCGATGGGATAACCACGATACCGCAGCACACCTTTTTCGCCATCGAGGAACGTGATGGCACTGCGCGTGCTGCCCGTATTGACGAACCCCTCGTCGAGAGTGATCACTCCCGTTTCGGCTCGCAACCGACTGATATCGAGGGCGCGCTCACCTTCGGATCCTTCGATCAAGGGAAGCTCACAGCTCTGATCGCCCATGTGGACCTTAACCGTGTCAATTTCTTCTATCTCAAAACCGTTTGAAGACTTCATAATGGCTGCGATTCGGGTAGAGTCTGGGTGAGCAATCAGGGTGCCGGCAAGTAGGAACGAGAGCCCTCGCCCGCCGGCGAGTCAGTAGTGTAGCCCTGTGTTACGCGCACGACAATCAGCGACAGTTTTTTCGGTGACTCAGAGCAGCGATCATCTCACGGTCATGATGACATTTACCTGATTCGATTCGCTCGCCAACATGCTATGATCCGCTGCCACCCGCTCGCTGGCTGTCGATCGAGGTCGGTGCCCCACACTTCATTAGCAGAGGAAACAACGGTTGCGCGCACACATCATGGTCGTCGAGGACGAGCAACATCTCGGCATCGGCATCAAATACAATCTCGAGGCGGAGGGGTACCGCGTTACGCTGGTCGAAGATGGCCCCTCGGCGCTCAAGTTGATTGATATGGGCCCGCATAGCATTGATTTGGTCGTCCTCGATCTGATGCTCCCAGGGATGAGTGGGTACACCGTGTGCCAAAAAATTCGCGACGCGGGATTGGGTTTGCCGGTCCTGATGCTGTCGGCCCGGACGCTGCCCGAAGATCGTACGCGCGGGTTCGACGTGGGCGCAAACCAGTACATGAGCAAACCGTTCGAGCTCGACGAGTTGCTGAGCCGAGTTAAAAACTTATTGCAAATTTCACGGCATGCAGCCCCCGCCTCGACAACGGGGCCTCGGATTGGCGAGGGCAAACCGGCGAACACTGCCAAGAGCGTGGAGGCGATCGAGTTTGGGCAGGTCGCGGTCGACTTCCGCACTCATCAGGTCCGTGTCGCCGGCAAGTCCGTTCGGATGACGCCGAAAGAACTCCGCTTACTGCGTTACTTCGTTGAGAACCCCGAGCGAGTCATCAGCCGATCAGAACTGCTGATTCACGTCTGGGAGGTTTCAGGAAATGTCCAAACCAGAGCGGTCGATCAGTTCATCGCGCGACTGCGGAAGGTGATCGAGCCCGCGCCGGCGGAACCGGTGCACCTCCTGACGCTCCGCGACGCGGGGTATCGGTTCGTATTGCATCCCGAGGACAAAGGTTAACCTTCTCAGTGAGTTGACGGTTCATTGGAGTGCCGATCAACCACACCGGGACTTTCTCGTTTGCCCTATTCGTCACGGGACTGCGGCAGTTAGTTCTGCGACAATACGACACGCCCGAAGGTACGATCCCTCCTGTTTCGGGAACCACGAACCCTTTATGCTTAGACTCGCTGAGCTGATCTTGCGCAAAACTTCTCCCTCGCACCCATCCGACATCCGTGGCTGAACTCACTCGCTCTCAATCGTTCTTCATCCGTCACGAATTTGGGATTCGGAGACTGCACTCGCTCCTAGGCGTCGTGCCGCTGGGTCTGTACATGTGCGTCCACCTGGTCACCAACGCCAGTTTGCTCGGCGGGACGGCCCCGTTTCAGCGAGCGGTGTACATGATCCATTCGCTGGGTCCGGCGCTACCGATCGTGGAATGGGGCGGGATCTTTTTGCCGCTGCTCTTTCACGCGATCATCGGCGTGTGGATTATCCGGACTGGAAAATCCAACACAAGCCGATACCCATACACGGCCAACAAACGCTACACCTGGCAGCGATGGACCGGCCTAATCGCATTTGTCTTTCTGATGTTTCACATCCTGCATCTGCAGGGTTGGTTTCACTTCAGCCCATGGCTGGCAGTCATGAGACCACTGGGATTTGCCCAATTCTACCCCTACAACGCCGCTTCCTCTCTCGCCTCGGCGATGGACGAGTGGGTATGGGGATTCTGGCCTGCATTTTACCTGATCGGCGTCATGGCGACCGTATATCACCTCGCCAATGGATTATGGACAGCGGGAATCACCTGGGGACTGTGGACTTCACCGGCAGCGATGCAGCGTGCTACCAAAGTCTGCACGGTGTTCGGCGTACTGCTAGCAATGGTCGCGTTGGCGGCATGGTGGGCGGCGGTTTCTCCTGGACCAGCAGACATTGCCAACGCACGAGAAAAAGAGCAAGAGATGTACGACGCAGCCGTAGCAACAGGCTTGGCCTACGACGACCCCCACAAACGTGCCGGTGATGATCACGCAGTGCCACCTAGCGAAGATGGTATCGAGGCAATCATTGTCGAAGAAACGATCATTGTTGCCCCCGATTCGCAGTAACCCCGCCCCCTCTCTCTCCATTCACTCGTCCTACTGATTCCGTTCGGACACGAAGGTTTTTCAACATGGCAGCGTCCAATCAACCCGCCCGCGTGGTCGTCATCGGTGGCGGACTCGCCGGACTCGCATCGACGATGAAGCTCTGCGAACTCGGCGCGACGGTCGATCTGATCAGCCTGACACCCGTCAAGCGTTCGCACAGCGTGTGCGCACAAGGCGGCATCAACAGTTGCAACGACCAGACCCGCCAACTCGGTGATGCGGAATGGAACCACCTCGATGACACGGTCTATGGCGGTGACTTCCTCAATCACCAGCCGCCCGTCAAAGAGATGGCGATGTGGGCGCCGAAGGTTATCGAATTGATGGACCGCCTCGGCGTGCCATTCAACCGTACCGAAGAGGGTTTCATTGATCGTCGCCGCTTCGGCGGAACCCTGTTCAAACGAACCGCATTTGCCGGTGCCACGACAGGCCAGCAATTGCTCTATGCACTCGACGAACAAGTTCGCCGCCGCGAAGCTGAAGGTTCCGTTCGCAAGTTTGAATTCTGGGACTTCCTTGGCCCTATTCAGGATGAGACGGGACGCTGTCGCGGTGCGGTGGCGCAAAACATGACAACGATGGAGATTCGAGCTTTTCCCGCCGACGCGGTTGTCGTCGCTACCGGCGGCTGCGGACTGATTTACGGCCGCAGCACCATGAGCGTGTTCTGCACCGGTAGCGCCGCCAGTCGCTGCTTTCAAGCGGGCGCGAAATACGGCAATGCTGAATTCATTCAGGTGCACCCCACCGCCATTCCCGGGGCGGACAAACTGCGATTGATGAGTGAATCCGCCCGAGGAGAAGGTGGACGGGTATGGGTACCGCGAAAAGCCCAGGACCCTCGCGAACCCAAACAGATTCCGGCTGCCGATCGCTACTACTTCCTCGAGGAACGCTACCCCGAATACGGCAACCTGGTGCCGCGGGATATCGCCACCCGCGAGATTTTCGATATCTGCGTCAATGAAGGACTCAGTGTCGAATCCGACCGCATGTGCGTCTATCTCGACCTGACACACATCCCTCGCGCCGAACTTGATCGCAAGCTCGGCGGAATTCTGGAAATCTACGAGAAATTCCAGGGCGTGGACCCGCGAGACGAGCCGATGAAAATCTTCCCTGCGGTGCACTACAGCATGGGCGGGTTGTGGGCCGATTACGTCAAGAGCGCTGACGGGGGACTCGAAGCCGGCGCGCCGCGAAACCACATGACGAGCATTGAGGGTTTGTACGCGATGGGCGAGTGCGACTACCACTACCACGGCGCCAATCGGCTCGGCGCCAACTCGCTGCTTTCGTGTATTTTCACTGGTTTGTTTACCGGCTCGTCCATCATCAATTACGCGGCCGCGCAAACCTCCGGAGCTGACGATGTGCCCGAGGCACTGCTCGCCAGCGCCGTCAAAGCCCAGCAGGATCGCCATGATCACTTGCTGCATGGCAACAAGGACAGCGATGAAAACCCGTATCTGATCCACCAGGAGCTCGGCGAACTGATGACCCGCGTCGCGACCGTGGTGCGCAAAAATGATCAGTTGTCCGAAGCGATCGAGAAAGTGAATGAACTTCACGAGCGGGTAATGAAAGTCAACCTCGCCGACACAGGCGCGTGGACGAACCAAAATGTCGTATTCGCCAAAGCGCTGCAGGACATGTTCCCCATTGCCAAGGCGTTACTCAAAGGTGCACTGCAGCGAGATGAATGCCGGGGCGCTCACTTTAAACCTGACTTCATCAAACCACCACTCACATCGGAAGACCCGGTCGAGCGACGCCGCCAAGCCGAAGCATGGTGCGATGCATTCCAAGCGAACAACGAAAAGTACCTCAAGAGCACGATCGCGACGTGGAATGCCACAACCAATCAACCTGAATTGACGTATGAAGATGTCGACACTTCGCTGATCCCGCCGCGTCCGCGACTTTACGGTCTCGTTGGCGCCGAGGCGATCGAAGAGGTCTGGAACGAGCGAGCCGCTGCTTTGGCCGCCAACAATCCGTCCAGCCATCTCGCCAGCTCGCACTGATCGAACACCTCACCGCACCTACCATTTCACCATTTGCCGCTTAACGAGTCTTGTCAACGATGACCGCGCCGCAACCTTCGAGTAAGAATCGTCCCCAATCCATCAACGTCCGTGTCCTTCGCCAGCACGAACCGGGTGGAAAATCATATTGGGAACTACACAAGGTCAAGTACGAGCGCGAGATGAATGTCATCAGCGTGCTGCAGCGAATCGCCGCGCAGTCCACCACAGTCGACGGCCAAAAGGTGACACCGGTTGCTTGGGATTGCGGATGCCTTGAAGAGGTATGTGGCGCCTGCACGATGGTGATCAACGGTCGCGTGCGACAGAGCTGCAGTGCACTGGTCGATCGCTTGCTCGTAGAAAATCCCGATGAGATCGTGCTCGAACCGATGAGTAAATTCCCGGTCGTCCGCGACTTGGTCGTTGACCGAGCGAGGCTCTTCCGCGGGCTCAAGCGAATCAAGGGCTGGGTCCCCGTCGACAGCTATTACAATCTGGGCCCAGGCGAACGGATTCCGCAGCAGGAACAGGAACGCAACTATCCGCTCAGCCAGTGCATGAGTTGCGGCTGCTGCCTGGAAGCGTGCCCACAGTACCAAAAAATCGAACTGACGCAGGCCGAGGGCGAGAGCGACGAAGCGTTCGAGCAGCGCCGAAACGAAGAATTCGACAAGGCCTTCATCGGCGCTGCGGGAATTTCACAGGCGATGCTGTTCAACAACCATCCAACGGGCAAAACGCTCGCCGCCGACCGGCTTGAGGCCCTGTCAGGCCCCGGAGGCATTTCCACCTGCGGGAACGCCCAGAACTGCGTGGCAGTATGCCCGAAGGAAATCCCACTGACCACCTCGATCGCTCGTACTGGGCGAGCGACCACGCTGCACGCGATCAAAAAGTGGTTCGAGCGATAACACGCTGACCACGACGCACGCGCGATCGAGGCTGAATGCCACTCCCCCCCGCTGGCAGCGGCGTGGGGCGGGCGTCGGGGGCTACTGTACTTGCACACCCTCGATGCGAAAGACCGCGAAATGGCTGGCTCCGTTGGGACCAACTCCCGGCGGATATTTGTATTTCTTAGGATCGAAGACGAATTTGCCCTTCACGGTGACGGGGCGGGTCACGAAGTCAGTGGATTTGCCTGGGACCATCTCCACCATCACGGCGTCAAATAGTGCCGCGCCAGGGCCGAAACAGCATTCCTGATTATCGCGAACCAGCACAAATTCATTGATATCGGTTTCCTTAAACAGTGTGCTGGGCAGAATGTAGCCGCTCAGTTTCACCGTCCGGCCGTTCAGAAACCGCAACGTGTCGGTCAGCTTTTTCGGGTCGAAAGCCTCGTCTTTCTCAATATCGAACTTGAGATCATCGAAGGAGATATCTCCTTTCTCTAAGTCCGCCTGACTGCTTTTGCGTTCCTCGACCTTGGTACGACCCGCCGCGTCACCCCGCATGATCGCCCGGCGCTGCTCGATAATCGAGAGCGGTTTGCCGGCGGGCTCATCAGCCCAACTGGTCGACGTAAGCGCCGCAGCCAAGACGACCGCAGCGAGTGAGAACGCGACCTGCGCGATCTGGGGAACGGAAGCGGCGTGGCGTTGCGTGGGCATCATGCGATCCAATTGGGTGGGTGGGCCTACGTGAGCAGGGGCAGAGCCCTGCCTGGCGGTATCGTCATTTAAACTGGTCTACCTGCATCTTATAGAAAATGGCATGATCGAAATCGGCCTTCTTCTGAGCGATACGATTGACATGGAACTGACCCGCCAGCTTTCGCTTGAGCAGGTTCGCACGGACGGTCTGGCCGGGCGGCAGTTTGACTTCGATCATATCGCTGCTCCGGGGCTGACCTCCGAAGCAGCACGTCCCCAAATCAGGCACCAGGATGAACTGACGTAGCATCCCACTGCCGCTACTAGGATGAATATATCCTTTCAGAAAGACCGGTTTTCCGTCAATCGCGATCGCCGTCTCAGTCGGCTGATCCTGCTCCTTGGCATCTGCTTGCAATTCATAGAACTGCACCCTCTCGTAGCCATCGGGGACTTCCGTCAGATAGATGTAGACGTTCTGACCGACTCCTCCAAAGAACAGCAATGAGCAGGCAACGAGCCCGAACATCGCCAACCCATAGCCGCTGTACTCATCGGGATACCGGGCAATCGACCGCAGCCCAACGGCGGCAAAGATAATTCCAGGGATCGCTAAAACCAGCAGGGGAGCAAACGTCGGCACCAACCCAATCAACGCGAACACGAAAAACACGATCGACCAGATTGCTCCGCGACTGATGGCCCGATACGGAAAATCGACGGTCTCCGGAGCGGAAAACGGCTGAACTTCAGTGGACATTGGCTGTAGAGAACAAAAAAAGGAAACAGAGAAACCCGGGGTACTGACTACGCGAGCAGTGCGTGGGCGGTTCGGCGGTCGGCCAGCCCGGGGCGATGCGCGACACTCTACCGCGCCCGACAGGTTTCATGCATGCGTACAGCAGCGGCTTCGATGCTGTGATTTTGCTTCAAACGGTGCTGGGCGACGCTTTGAAACTCCGTTAACCGCTCGGCACTGCGACTGAGGGCGACAATGCGTGCAGCCAGCTCGCCGGGATCGTGAGGTGGATAGCACTCGCCACCACCCGTCGCTTCAACCAGTTCGACAAATGCTCCGTGGGCAGGCTGCAACACCGGCACGCCAGCGGCCATGGCTTCGAGCAGGAACAGCCCCTTGGGATCCTCATATGGGGCAGGAACACTCAACAAGTCGAAGCTTCGCATCAGCGATACTTTCTCGTCCAGTGACGGACTGCCGTGGTAGATGAAACGCTCGGCCAAATTTGCCGCTTTCAGTTTGCCTTGCAGTTCGTCCAAATAGGGACGATGGTGATCGCCCAGCCACCCTGCCGCGTGCAGCGTGATATGGGCGTTGTTTGGATCACCGGCCAAGCGTTCAAACGCCTGCACCAGCAGATGCAAACCCTTCTCAGGAGCAATCCGAGCGAAATAGCCGACGCGGAACTCGCCCGCAACTTTCGTGTGCGGCGTGGGCAACCCATCGGCCACCGAGGCCGCGGCGACCAAGTCCACCTCCCCAAACGGCTTCAGATCGATCGACAGCGGATGGATCTCGAACTTCTCCGCTGGGATGCTCAACAGCCCGCACATTTTGTCTCGGTAAAAACGACTGTAGGTCACGAACGTGTCGACGCTCTCGGCTAGCTCTTGGCATAACAAGATCGCTTTGCGACGAACGTTGTCGGGCAGTTGATCTAGAAAGATATCATCACCCTGCAAGACGACAATGATTTTGGTGTCGGGCAAACGCTCGGCGATGGAGGGAATCACACCGCCAATCAATAGGTTACTTAGAATAATCGCATCGGGCCGATGCTCAGTTTCAAGCCAGCGGACGAGCCGCTCGACCTCACTGGCCTGGCGTCCGTGCTCACCCCGCAACATCGATAGCGTCAAGTCGCCGAGCTTGGCTGGATCGGTGCCGACGGCGTTCCGGGTTGCCGCGCCGATGATCCCAGGTCGATCAAGCCACGACCGCAGGCCGCGGGGAACCCAACGCAGCAACGGAATCTGCTGCAGCAAGTACACTTGAATCCCGCCGAGGAAGATTTGGTCCGACGCGATACCGGGCTCGTCGGTGCGGATGGGTGTGTAGACAGGCTGCAACAAGACGTCGTCACCGATCGCCCGCATCGCTTTGGCGAGCGAGTTGTCGTGCATGCAGCTGCCGCAATACATGCCAGCGGCTCCGGCGGTTAGAAAGACGATTTTCAAATCAGATCACTGTACAAAGATGAGTCAACGTCGATACTAGTGAGACATGCTCGCAGCCTGTCCAATCGGAGGCGACAGGCGGCAAGCCCGCTCCAAGTTTTGCCAGTCATTATCACCACCATTTTCCACGACACCATCATGCACCCTTGGATTGCCGACCGCACGAAAACATTCGACAGCAGCGGGATTCGACGGGTGTTTGATCTCGCTGCAAAACTCAAAGACCCGATCAATCTTTCGATCGGGCAGCCCGATTTCGATGTACCCGATGAGATCAAGGAGGCGGCGATCGACGCGATCCGCGATGGCCGCAACGCTTACTCGCCGACACAGGGCATCGCCCCACTGCGGGAAGCCATCCTAGCAGAAGTTCGCGACAAGTACCCTGGTCAAGACCGCGACGTGTTTATCAGCAGCGGCACCAGTGGCGGATTGGTCCTATCGATGCTGTCCATGATCAATCCGGGCGACGAAGTGATCTTTCTCGATCCGTACTTCGTCATGTACCCCGCCTTGGTACGGCTCGCTGGCGGAGTGCCTGTCGCGGTGGATTCCTATCCTGATTTCCGGCTTGATCCCGACAAGATAGCGGCCGCAATCACCCCCAAAACTAAAATGATTTTGGTAAATAGCCCCGCCAACCCCACCGGCGTGACGGCTAGCGAAGCGGACCTCCGCGCAGTCGCCGAGATTGCCGCTCAACATCACATTGCGCTGCTGTCCGATGAAATCTACAGCCGGTTCTTCTACGATGGCGAGTTTTACTCCCCTGCAGAAGCTAACCCGGATACCATCGTCATCGATGGTTTTAGTAAATCACACGCGATGACAGGGTGGCGCGTTGGCTATATCCATGGCCCACCCGAAGTGATCGCGACCATGCTCAAAATCCAACAGTTTTCGTTTGTCTGTGCCCCGCAACCCGCCCAATGGGGAGCACTTCGCGCCGCCGAGATCTCCATGCAGACGAACGTGGACGACTACCGCAGAAAACGCGATTTCCTTGTCGATGAACTGTCCCCACACTATGAACTGACATCCCCCGGCGGTGCGTTCTACCTGTTCCCCAAAGCACCGGGAGCGGCGGGCGGGGCGGCGTTTGTCGAACACGCCATTTCGCAGGGCTTGCTGATCATCCCCGGGAATATCTTCAGTGCGCGGGACACGCATTTCCGCATCAGCTTCGCCGCTAGTGACGAAACGCTCCGTCGCGGCGCCGAGATGCTGATCAAGCTGGCCGGGGCGGCGACCTAGGATGGCGCTGGCAAGGCGACTTTGACGGGATGCTGGGGTTGCCCGTCACGGGGGCGCGAAACTTGACATGCGGGGTGGGGTTGAACGACTGACTGGCTACCGGTCTGGACCGACGGCCCCCATCACACTCCCAACCTTGGAGCACAACTTCTTGCGATACCTCATTTCGATCATCCTGTGCGGATTCGTGCTCGGTACATGCACTCGGGCTGTCGTGGCCGCCGATGCGACGACGGCTCCCATGAGCGACGGTTGGCCTCAGTGGCGCGGGCCGGGAGCGTCGGGCACTGCCGAGGATGCTCATCCACCAACAACGTGGAGTGAAACTCAAAACATTCGTTGGAAGATCGAGGTACCCGGCATTGGGAGCAGCACCCCCATCATTTTGGGCAATCGCGTTTATGTGAGCTCAGCAGTGAAGACCGATCGAGTGGCCGAGAACGCACAGTCCGCCACCGGTCAACCCGCCGAAGACCAACCAACTGTTCAGCGCGGCGATCGCCGTGGTTTCGGCGGCCCAGCGGGCCGAGCCTCTGGCGACCGAGGCCCTGGCGAAAGGGGTCCTGGCGAAAGGGGTCCTGGAGGTCGCGGCCGGGGTGGGGCGGGCGGTGGCGCTGCGCTTACCAACTACTACGATTTCATGGTGCTTGCTTACGATCGGGCTACCGGCGATGAGATCTGGCGTACCACCCTAGCGCAGCAGGTGCCGCATGAAGCCGGTCACTCCACCAATACCTTTGCCTCCTCATCCCCAGTGACTGATGGCGAGCGACTTTATATGTCGTTCGGTTCCCGCGGCGTGTTCTGTCTGGATTTCGACGGCAATCCAATCTGGGAGGTGGACCTGGGCCAAATGCAAACCCGTGCGCAGTTTGGCGAAGGTAGCTCCCCAGCGGTCTACGATGACACTTTGGTGGTGCCCTGGGACCACGAGGGCGAGTCGTTCATTGTCGCCCTGGACACCAAGACGGGTGCTGAGAAATGGCGTGTCAGCCGTGATGAGCCGACGACTTGGGCGACGCCTCTGATCACACCTTACGAAGGACGGGTTCAAGTCATCACCAATGGCTCCAATCGCGTGCGCAGCTATGACTTGGCTACCGGCGAACTGATCTGGCAGTGCGGTGGCCAAGCCAGCAATCCGATTCCCTCACCCGTTCGCTTTGAAGACAACGTGATTGTCATGACCGGCTTCCGTGGCTATGCGATTTACTCAATCCCACTGAGCTCCACCGGCGACATCACCGATTCCGCAGCGATCACTTGGTATGAAGAAGACGCGGCACCCTACGTGCCTTCGCCGCTGCTCTACCAAGGCCAGCTGTACTTTGTGAAAGCCAACAACGGCGTACTCTTATCTCGCGATGCCAAGACGGGAGCGATGGTCATTGACGCCACCCGATTACCCCACATCTCGACGGTATACGCCTCCCCTGTCGCTGCCGCCGACCACATCTACCTGACCGGTCGCGACGGCACTACGGTCGTGTTGGAGCACGGGGACGCCTTTCAAGTCGTCGCTGAAAATCAACTCGACGATGAGATCGACGCGTCCGCAGCCATCTCGGGTAACGAGATCTATCTTCGTGGCAAAACGCATTTGTATTGCATCGCGAAGTAAGCGAGCGATCGCGGCACTGATGTTGCACACTTCGCTGGCGTCGCTTCCCGGCCAGCGATCAGAGGTGCAACCAAACCAAGGTAGCTCCCATCTGGTACAACAACGTGATCATGACTCCATTCAATGCCCACGCTGCTGATCCTGAAACGTTCCTAGCCAGCGTTGATCTGCCGGTCTCCATCGAAAAGGCTTTTGCGTATCACGATCGACCGGGATGCCTCACCCGATTGATTCCACCCTGGGAGTCGATAGAAGTCGAGCATTCCGACGGCAGTCTCGCGGTCGGCAGCCGTGTCGTCGTCAAAATGAGTCTAGCAGGCGTCCCGCTGCGCTGGCACGCCAGGCATACACGCTACGAGCCGCCCGAGCTGTTTACTGACGAACAGGAATCGGGGCCGTTTACTTCCTGGCGTCATCGACATCGTTTCACCTCGACGGGGCCGAATACATCTCGTTTGACCGACGAGATTGCCTATCAAGTACCGCTGGGAAAGCTCGGCACTCTGTTCGGTGGATCCCATGTGCGATCAAAACTCGATGCCATGTTTGCCTATCGACACCGGATCACGTGCGATGACCTGACACTCACGGCCCGCTATCATCTCGCCCCCCTGACGATCGCCGTTTCCGGGGCGACGGGCTTGGTCGGCAGCGCGCTCTGCAATCTGCTAGGCCTACTGGGACACCGTGTCTTGCAGATCACGCGTGATCAACACGGCAGCGACAACGAAATCGCGGCCTGGTCGACGGCTCAGGAGTTTGAACGCTTCAACTCTGTCGACGTGGTCGTGCATTTGGCTGGCAAACCGATCGCGGGGCCGCGATGGACCGAGGCGACCAAGCAGCAGATCCGCGATAGCCGAGTCGAGAAGACCCGCAGCCTGTGTGAACGGCTGGCGCAATTGTCGAGCCCGCCGCAGACGCTCATCTGCGCATCGGCGACCGGTTTTTACGGAGATCGCGGCGATGAGATGCTCGACGAATCATCTGCACCGGGCGACGACTTCTTGGCGGCAATCTGTCAACAGTGGGAAGCAGCTTGCCGACCGGCGGCGGACGCCGGTATCCGGGTCCTCAACGCACGTTTTGGGATGGTGCTCTCCCCACGCGGCGGGGCGCTGCAGAAGATGCTGGGCCCGGCGAAAATGTGCGGTGGGGCGTTGGGCAACGGACGGCAATACTGGAGTTGGATCGCTCTGGACGATGTCCTCGGTGGAATCGTCCATGCCATCGCGACACCGCAGCTCACCGGCCCCGTCAATTTCGTCTCACCGACGCCAATGAGCAATCGCGAATTCGCCAAAACGCTCGGCGAGACCCTGGGCCGGCCGGCATTGTTTCCCGCTCCTGCGACCGCCCTGCGGTTGGCCGTGGGCGAAATGGCGGACGCATTGCTACTCGCCAGCACCCGCGTGATCCCCAATCAACTCGCCTCCACCGGCTACGAATTTCGCTTTCCTTCGTTGCGAGACGCCCTGCGTTACTCCCTGGGCAAAGCAGGGATCGAACACAGTAGCCAGCCGGCTCCGTCCCGCTGAGTTGATTCGCGCCGAGTTGTCCGCCCCACACGCCGTCGGTCGACAATGCAGCGGATAGCCATCCCAGCACGAATTCATTAGGATTCGGGGGCCGAAACCATGGCCTCGATCGCGCTCTTTCCCCCCCACCCCAACGTATGAAACTTACCCGTAACTTTTGCATTATTGCCCACATCGACCATGGCAAATCGACCTTGGCCGATCGGTTGATCCAAGCTTGCGGTGGCATCACACAGCGTGAATTCCACGATCAAATGCTCGATTCGATGGATATCGAGCGGGAGCGAGGAATCACGATCAAGAGCAACACGGTCACGCTCAGCTATGCTGCGAAGGACGGCCAGACCTACCAGCTCAATCTGATCGATACACCCGGTCACGTTGACTTTTCACACGAAGTCCGCCGCTCGCTGATGGCGGCCGAAGGCGCGTTGATGGTCGTCGACGCCTCTCAGGGGGTCGAAGCACAAACGGTCGCGAACCTCTATCTGGCACTGGAGTACGATCTCGAATTGCTGCCAGTGATCAACAAAATCGACTTGCCTGCCGCAGACGTGGAACGGGTGCGTGAGGAAATCGATGCGGATTTGGGGCTGGATCCTTTCATTGCGATCCCCGTCTCCGCGAAAACGGGCCAAGGTATTGAGGACGTGCTTGAAGGTATTGTCTCTCATTTACCTCCCCCGCAGGGCGATCCAGACGCACCGCTGAAGGCTTTGATTTTTGACGCGTTTTTCGACAAGTATCGCGGCGTGATTCTGCAGTGCCGCATCGTCGACGGGACGCTCAAGCCCAAAGACACGATCCACTTCATGCACGCAGATCGTGATTTCGGCGTTGATGAGCTCGGCTACAATCAGTTCAAACTGGTCCCCAAGAAACAGCTCACCGCAGGTGAGGTCGGCTACATCGTCGCAGGTGTCAAAAGTGTTCAGGACATCGAGATCGGCGACACGATCACGCTGGCCGATCGCCCCACCGCCACCCCCATCCCCGGGTACCAACCGGCGCGGCAAGTCGTGTTCTCATCCGTCTATCCGATGAGCACTGATGAATACCAAGACCTTACCAAGGCACTCGAAAAACTTGCGATCAACGACGCCGCTCTGACGTACGAGAAAGACAGCTCCGCAGCACTCGGTTTCGGATTTCGCTGCGGTTTTCTGGGACTCCTGCATCTCGACGTGATCCAGGAGCGTCTGCAACGTGAATTTGACATCGGATTGGTGATCTCGGCTCCGTCGGTCAAGTACAAACTGCAGCTGAAAGATGGCTCAACGATCGATATCGACAACCCCAGCAATTGGCCTGATCCCTCGACAATCGATGCGGCGAGTGAGCCGTACATTCGGGCGCAGATTCTGACGCCCGAGGAGTATGTCGGCCCAGTGATGGAACTTTGCCGTGATCATCGCAGCGAGAGCCAAACGATGAATTATCTGTCGGCCGGGCGAGTTGAAGTGGTCAGCGAAATGCCTTTGGGTGAGGTGCTGTTCGATTTCTATGGCAAACTCAAAATGATCACTCGCGGCTACGGATCGTTTGACTACGTGCCGATCGAATACCGCAAAACAGATATCGTCAAGGTCGACATTCTCGTCAATCGGGAACCCGTCGACGCACTTGCCTATCTCGTGCACCGCGAAAAATCACGGGCGCGGGCACTACACTACTGCGAACAACTCGCCGAGGAGATCCCTCGTCACCAATTCAAAATTCCGATCCAAGGTGCCATTGGTGGCACCGTGATCGCTCGCTCGACAATCCAAGCGGTCCGCAAAGATGTGACCGCCAAATGCTACGGCGGCGACATCTCTCGCAAGAAAAAGTTGCTGGAGAAGCAAAAGAAGGGCAAAGCCAAGATGAAGCAATTCGGTAGTGTCACCATCCCACAGAAAGCGTTCATCTCGGTGTTGCGAGCGGAGAAGAAGTAGTCACCGTGATTGCGTGCCGACGGACGCCACCGCTTCGCTACTTCCATTCTCTGTGACTTTCCTGGCGTGCTCTGCGGCGCGGCGGCCGAGGTTGCCGTAGCGGTGATAGTCGTGGCTGATGGATTGCTCATTGAGATATCGCAGCGATTCAATGCGTGCATCGTGCAGCACCGGCTCATCAACAATCGTCACGAAGCGTTCTGCGCAGACCTTACGAATCGGACCGACCGGTAGCGGGCGCACGCATCGCAGACGGCTAACAAGTCCATGATTGATGCGGTCGACGAGCTGCTCGTCGCTTTCTTCCAGTGGCGAGATCAAACCGGGCAGCCAGTCAGCAAGCGACTCGAGCAACTCACGCTCTGGCTCAGGACTCTGAGGATCAATCGACAGTGTGAACTGGACCGAGACAGCCGTCGCAGACGTCACCGCGATCAATGCATCATCGCAGATGGGATGATTGGACTGAGGATCGTTCTGACCTACCCGAATCGTCAGCTCTGGCGCGGGGCGATAGCGGCGGATGTTATCTTGGCCGACGAGATGAAAAGTATCATGTTCCTTGCCGAAATCACTGTGCATGGCCCTGCGACCGCTGGCAGCGGTAGCCCGGACTTGTGATTTCTGAGCGTCGCTGAGACTCTTCGCGTGCGGGCTGTTTTCCAGCCAGTCCAACAAACGATCTAGGTGTGGATGCTCCTCCACCTGGGCGTCCTTAGCCCCGGATGACTTCGGCGCTGCGAGTGGTTGCCCATTGCTAATCCGGGAAAGGGCAAGCACGTAGTGCGGACCACCTGCTTTGAGCCCCGGTCCGTAGGCACTCAGCCCCACGCCTCCGAAGGGTTGTCGAAGCACGATCGCGCCAGTCGTGGGACGATTGATATACAAGTTGCCCGCGGGGATGGATTCTCGCCACATTTCGATTTCACGATCATCGAGTGACTCCAATCCGCTAGTCAATCCGTAACCGGTGGAACGTACGATTTCGATCGCTTCTTCGAGTCTGCCAAATCGCATCACGCTCAGCACGGGACCAAACAGTTCGGTGGTGTGCGAGAAACTGCCTGGTTTGACGTTCCATTTCACCCCTGGTCGATACAGTGTCGGATTGCCGTCAACGTGCTCGGGCATGACCAACCAATACTCGTCATCGTCGACCTCTCGCATCCCACGAGTCAGCTCGTCGTTGGGTGGCGAGACCAGTGGCGTGACAGCGGTGTGGAGATCCCATGCCGATCCCGCATGCAAGCTGCGCACCGCGTCGGCAAGAATCTTCTGAAACGTTTCGTCGTCAAAGAGTTCATTCTCTAACAGTAACAGCGAGGTGGCGCTGCACTTTTGCCCACTGTGGCCGAAGGCAGATTGGAGCGCATGTTTGATTGCCAGATCGCGGTCCGCCAAGGCCGTCACGATCGTTGCGTTCTTGCCTCCTGTTTCTGCTAGAAGATGCAAGTCTGGCCGGACCGTGAGCATGCGTTTGGCCGTTGCGGTCCCACCGGTGAGGATCACGGTATCGATATCCGGATTGACTACCAAGGCCTGCTCAGCGACTTCGTCGGCACAGGGAGCAAACTGCAACGCTTCGACAGGCACGCCAGCGTCCCAAAACGCTTGACAGACCAGCCATGCGGGCAACATGGTTTCGTTACACGGTTTGAGCACGACGCAGTTACCTGCCGCCAGTGCCGCAGCGACGCCGCCACACGCGATCGCCATAGGGAAATTCCACGGTGTAATCACCGCCACCACGCCGCGCTCCTGCACTTCGATTTCGGGTCGATTGGCCCAATCACGCATCGTGAGAGGATAAAACTCGCAAAAATCAATTGCTTCGCTCACCTCGGGGTCAGCCTGAGCGACCGTTTTGCCGGCATCGGCAACCATCGATCCAATCAGATCACCGCGCCGCTCTCTGAGCTTTTGCGCCACGCCACGGAGGATCTCGTGCCGCTGCTCCAGCGGTGTGTCCGCCCAGCCACGCCAGTCGACGACGTGCTTGATTGATTTCATGAGCGGCTCAAGCGCGGTCGGCTGGATTCGGCAAACCACTTTTTCCGGCCGAGACACATCGTAGGATTTCATGATCGGCAGCGTCTCGTCATTGCCGGATGTCGTCTCACCTGCGAGCACCGGCTGAATTTCAACGGCTCGCTTATTGCATCGTTTTTTCCAATCCTTGAGCAACTCGGCAATCCACCGCGAATTGACCGGGCTCGACCAATCGGTGTCGGGTTCGTTGACGAACTGCGTCCAGTGCGCGGCCGCCGGTGGTTGCTCGGGAGCTTGAGTGCGATCTTGCGGATTTCGTGGCACTGTCGAGACGCTATCGATGATCTCCAACGACTTGGTAAATCCAGCAGCAAGCCGCTGGAATGTCTCTGAACCGGGTTGCAGCGCGTAAGAGTGTCGCAAGAAGTTTTCCGGTCCCGTGTTCTCGTCCAATCGACGAATCAGATAGCAAATAGCATTCAGAAACTCAGTGCGCCGACAGGCCGGCGCGTAGAGCAACATCGGAACGTCGCGGGCCGTGATGGCACGACGCTGATGGTTGGCCATACCCTCAAGCATTTCGAATTGAACGTGCGATCCACAGCCCAGCGCGTCGGTCCAATTCATCGCCAGAGCGACGTCAAATAAATTATGCGACGCCACGCCCACGCGTGCATGGCCTGCGGCAGCCGCGTTCAAGAGGGCCCGCAGCATCTTTTTAAAGTTGGCGTCGGTATCGACCTTGGTTTCGTACGGCGCCATCGGCCATCCCGACGTGCTCGCGTGGACGCGTTCCATTTCCCAGTTCGCCCCTTTGACGAGCCGGATCGTCAAGGCGTTCCCCCCATTCTCGACGCGCTGTTTCGACCATGCGATCAAATCTTCCATCACCCCAAACGAGTCCGGAACATAGGCCTGCAGGGCGATGCCTGCAGCGGTCTGCTCGAGACCTCGGCGGTCGAGCGTCCGCTTAAGCACATCTGCGGTGAGATAGAGATCCTTGTACTCCTCCATATCCAGGTAAACGAACTTGGGTGGGGAGTGATGATTGGCATTGCGGTACAGCGAGTCGAGCCGATCAGCAACGACATCAATCGTGTGCTCGTAAGCGAGTGCTGAAACTTGACTGCACAGCGTCGTTAGTTTGACGCTTAGGCAATGCACATCGGGCAATCGCAGCAGCTGCACGTAGTTTTGCAAGCGTGCCCGAGCGTCGTCCTCGCCCAACAAGGCTTCACCTAGCAGGTTGACATTCATCGACACGCCAGTCTGCTGACGCTTCTGTAAGTGCTTCACCAGCAACTCAGGTTCAGCGGGCAGGATCACGTTGGCCGTTTCCTGCCGCATCTTTTCCTTGACCAGCGGCACCGCGACCCCGGGCAGATATTCGCCAAAGGACTGGAATCCTCGCAGCATCGCCTGCTCAACCGGATTGAAAAACCGCGGGATCCCTTGAATATCAAGCAAGAAGGTCAGCTGGTCGGCGACACGCGCAGGTGCATTGGTCCGAAAGGCTTGATCCGTCATCTCCACCAAAGTTGCCTTATCAGCGTCGTGACCGATCATCCGAGTCAATTCGGCCTGCTGGCGACGTTCCTGGGGCGTCTGCAATCCCTGGGCATCAGTGATTAATTGTTCAGCAAGTTTAATTGCGGCATCAGCGTCACCGGGGAGCTGGAATTCGTTAGAAGCGATTGTGTCACCGTAGGGCGAGAGTAGAGGCGGCTAAGTAATCGTGACGGCAATTACCGTTTTCGGCACAAACTTTGCTACAATTGTCGTGCCAAATGAGTGGAGCGGGACTTGCATCCCATTTTTTTCCTCGCAGGAGATTCTCAGATGAGTATACCGGCTATCGCGGCATCGGATTCAGGAGCACTATTAGGGTCGCTAGCAGCATCGGATGCTGCCAACGCAATTGACAAGGTGATTAACAAAGCTTCCGAACTCGTGCGGTCGGCGCAAGGTGCGATGTCAGAGACGGTGGAGGAGGAAACCGCTCACATGCGGCGCCGACTTTTTCGCACCCTCGATCATCCCGATCGCTGTATCATTGCCATCGACTGCGAAACGGTCGATGTTGACCGGATTCACGAGACGAGCGATCTTTTTTTGAATGACCCTGTCTTCCGGGAACATCACAATTTGGTTCTCGCCGTCCCCGAGCACCAATCTTTTGCTGACTCGCCGTCGTTCGATTGCGTCCAAACCATCAAACAGCGCGCGTTTGAATCCGGCGTGGATGGCAAGGTGAGCTGGTTACTCATCCAACAACGTGAGCCCGAATTGACCGCCTTGAAGAACCTGGTCGAACAGCAAGGTGGGAAGTGGTACACCGGCTGAGGCAACAATTTCCTCACGCTGAATCCGCTCGACAGCGATATCGTAAATTGATAGCGATATCGTAAATTGACAGCGGTATCGTAAATTGCACCGAGATATCGTAAAACGCATCGAGTCGCCGATAGCCACCGTCCTGCGACGGTGGCAGCGTTATGCTGCGAACCGAGTGTCTTGGTCCAATTACCCGCCGTCGTCAACATCGCCCGCCTCGACGTGAAACAACAAACAATCACTCTACGAGTTCGATACGACGAATGTGACCCCGGTGGGTTTGTTCATCATTCGAATTACCTGACCTATTTCGAAATCGGTCGTACGGAATTCTTCCGCTCCTCTGGCGGCCGGTATCGCGACATCGAAGCGGCGGGATGGTATGTGGTGGTCGCACGCGTGGACTGCCGCTACAAGCTACCGGCACGATACGACGACGAGATTCAGTTGACCACTCGAATCGTGGACGTGACGGCTGCCAAAATCGTTCACGAGTACGAAATCCATCGCGACAACACGCTGCTGGTCCAAGCCACCGTCACGCTCGCCGTGATTGACCGCGACGGTCGTTTGCAACGCGTCCCCGATGCATTGATTCAATAGCCATGTCGGTGGGTGCATGTTGGAGACGCGTTGCTACAATGACGTGCTCTGGATCGCAATTCATATTTCACACCTAGGTTTTAACGATGCATGCTCCGTCAGACTTCACGAATTCCCGCCGCGGTTTCTTAGCGTTTGCGTCGATGGCGGCCGGTGCATGTCTGAGCGGCCCTCGCGCTGAGGCAGACGAAAGCTCCAATACGAGTAGCTCGACTCCCTGGCTGAAGAAGACGCTCAAAGCCGGGATGATCGGCGTCAAAGGATCCTGGGAAGAGCGGTTCCAGGCCGCTCTGGATGCTGGGTTTGTGGGCGTCGAACCCAATACGGGCAATCTGGATGTGGCTGCACTTCGCGCCGCCGCTGAAAAGACAGGCTTGATCATTGACGGCACAGTGGGCGGCTACCACTGGTCGGTAACCCATACGAACCCCGATCCCCAAACACGTGAGAAAGCACAAGAACTGCTGCATCAGTCCTTAGAACAAACCGCTGCACTGGGGGCGAAAACGATGCTGCTGGTTCCCGGTCATGGGAAGGATGGAACCGCTGAAGAGGTTCGTTCACGTGCGTTTGACGCCATCTCCAAGGCCATCCCGCTGGCAGATAAACTCGGCGTTCATATCGTCATCGAGAACGTCTGGAATCACTTTCTTTACGACCATGGTGGCGACGAGAACCAGTCCGCTCAGCCGCTGGCCGATTTCATCGCCTCCTTCGGCACCGACACAGTTGGTGTTCAATTCGATTTAGGCAATCACTGGAAGTATGGCGATGTTGCCGAGTGGGTCGAGACACTTGGTAGCCATATTCAAAAACTGGATATCAAGGGTTTTTCACGTGCCACAGGCAGCTTTACCGACATCACCGAGGGAGACATTGACTGGGATTCAGTCCGTCAGGCACTCGTGAAAATCGGATTCCAAGGTTGGCTCGCTGCGGAAGTGGGCGGGGGTGACGAGCAAAAACTCGCCAAAATCGCCGGCCAAATGGAAACGGCTCTCCACTGCAGCAAAACATTCGCAGAAGTCTCCGCCGAGGTAAAGCAACCCGCGTGAGCGATCCTACCGAGCACGTCTCCGTCATGCCGGACGAAATCGTACACTGGATTGGCGAGACCCATCCACGCACGATCGTCGACGGCACTTATGGTGGCGGTGGCCACACCCATCTGCTTCTCGATGTGTTGCCGAAAGCAGAATGCTCCTCGCAGCAAGAGCATGGAGGTGTCTCCGGTCTGTCACCGCTGATTATCGGTATGGACCGCGACCCTGCGGTCATTGCTCGCGACGATGTTGCCGGCGGCCCAGGCAGCGATCCGCGGATTGAACTGTTTCTGGGCAGCTACGAAAAATCGCCTGCAGCGCTCGAGCATTGCGGGCGTTCCCACGCTGACGGTTTTGTGCTGGACCTCGGTTTATCGAGCGACCAACTCGCCGACCGTGCTCGAGGGTTCAGCTTCACGTTGGAAGAAGCGGAACTCGACCTGCGATTTGATCCCGAGTCCGATATACCAGCCTACGAGTGGCTGGCCTATCACAGCGAGCGACAGATCGCCGACGCGATCTATCAATTTGGCGAAGAGCGATACAGTCGTCGAATTGCGAAAATGATTATTTTGCGTGCCAAAGATCGGTCTCCCGTTCGCACCGTCGGAGACCTTGTCGAGATTTGCCGCCGGTGCGTGCCACGTGGCAAGAACCACGACATCCATCCGGCGACCCGGACGTTTCAGGCGCTGCGAATCGCTGTCAATGATGAACTCGGCATTCTGCAGCGGACACTCATGTCGGCCGCAGACTGGATCGCTCCGGGCGGCCGCGTGGCCGCGATCAGCTTTCACTCACTCGAGGACCGGATCGTCAAGAATGCGTTCCGCGATGACGAACGTTGGACCATTCTGACCAAAAAGCCGCTGCGGCCAACTGAGCAAGAGACTCGAGACAATCCCCGCAGCCGCAGTGCCAAATTACGCGTTGCTGAGCGAAAACCTGACTCGATAGTGAACGCTGCCCCATGATAGAACTCCGACCGCCCTGCGCATCCGCCCTGCACGCCCACGATCCTGAGGCCGGTCGGGATACCCATGGCTGACCGAACTGCTACCGCTGGCCGAGGACGCTCCGCATGGAATCCTCGTCGCTCAAATGTGTCACTCGCCAACCGCCGGGTGGATCGGGTAGATCAAACGATTTGACGTAGTCGCGTTGTTGTAGTTCCAACCACACGAGCGTCTCTTCGGCCAGGTTGCGGTGCACCGGCAGAAGGATGGAAAGCTGGATCGCGCGAGTGACCCTCTGCTTGGCCTGTTCAAAATCCTGACGGGCAGCCGCGGCAACCGCCGAGTTAATCCAGGCCGCGGTTTGAAAGGGATATCGTTCAAGGGTGGCTACCCAGATTTCTTCGGCGGCAGGCCAGTTGCCGAGTTTCGCTAGGGCGATGCCGCGACGCACATCGGCACTCCCTAGCGAGATGTACGAACATGCCAGGTCGACGTTCTGACGAACGACCGATTCACGCACCAAACCCAGGGTGTGCCGCGCCATCGCCTGATGCAACCGCTCAGTTGGATCGGGCACTGCCATCAGATCCGGATAACGCTGCTCGATCGTCGACTGGTCGATGGAAACTGGCGTCGCCCCCGTACCAGTATGGGAGTCGAGGCCGACCAGTCGCCACACGACACTCAAGCGTTCGTCGGAGTAGGGCTTGCCGGTAGCATGCATAATTTCCCCGCGAAGCAAATATCGCACGCCCGATCGTCGGGCGACTGCCGCAACCGCCAGATCGCTCGGTGCACGCTCCACATTCGAAACTAGCTCAATATTCGAAGGCGGCTGTAACTGATCGGGCAACAGTAGCGTGATCGGCGCACCTGCCAACGTTGAGCGGCTAGGCACATCTGCGCTCGTCTGTGCCACGAGTGCATCGCGGATCCCCTCTGCGGTGTCCACGGGGCCAGCAATCTCCATCAAGACGAGTTTTTCGCCGCCTACAGAACCGAGCTGAGGCGACTGCCACAGATGAACGGGGGCTACAGACCGGCATCCCAACAAGGGGGAGAGCAGTGCTAAAAAGATTGCTGCAGCGACTAGTCTCCCCATAACCTCACTCTGTTTTTCTCGACAGCCAAGTCGGAATTGAGAGGAGGAAAACATAGCGAGAACACACAAAAACGCTGGCAAGAGCTCAAATTCGGCAAATCAAGAAAAGTCCGACGGTAGTCAAACATTGGGCTTGCTGACAAGCTATCTTGTGTGCCTATCCGAAAAGAGTCTGCCACTTTTCGCTCATACCTGCCCAGATTCGCTAAACTCCCCAGGAACCACTCCGTCATGGCCTCGCTGTTCGTTATTCGAGGGCGCGACCAGGGTAAGCACTTCCCGCTCGCGGCACCGGTCCAACGGTTGGGTCGCGATTCGACCAACGATATCCAACTGCTTGACAACGAGGCATCTCGGGGCCATGCCGAGGTCCGCTGTGATTTTGCCACCGGCCGCTACGAGTTGATCGATCTGGGCAGCAGTAATGGCACACACGTCAACGGTGACAGGATCTCGCGGCAGGACCTCGTCAGCGGCGACCGGATTGAGATTGGGGGCACGCTATTAATTTTCACCGGCACCGGTAACGCTGCGGCGATGGGCGCCGCCCACGGTGTGGACATCGTCCGGCAGGTCCAAGGCGGCGATGCCAGTCGCATTGTATCGTCGTTCTCGCGTGACCGCTTCTCCCGCACCCCGGGAGCTTCCGGATCGACGTCCAGCGAATTAGCTGAGCGACACCCCAGTCGCCCCGAGTCCCCGCAGCAGGAGCCCGTCGCCACAGCGCCAGGACATTTCCTCGACACTGACCAGTCGCTCGAGGTGATGTACCTGACCGCCTTGGCCGTCGGCCGGACCGACGACCTCAATGAAGTTCTCGATCGCGTGCTGAAGCTAATCTTTGACTGGGTGGAAGCCGATCGCGGCTGTGTGATGCTGCGTGATCCCGAGACTAAACGCATGACCCCTGCTGCCCGTTGCGACCGCGATCACAGCGGGTCTGCGCCAACGAATCTGCAAACCCGGTCCAAGCCACCCGGCCGCATCACGATCAGTCACACGATTCTCGACTATGTCATGCAGCACAAAGAAGGGGTGCGGACGAGCGATGCGGTCGACGACGAACGATTTGAAAGTGCTGCGTCCATCGTGCAGGGCGGCGTTCGCGAAGCTCTGTGCGTGCCGCTCCAAGGACGCTATGACGTCGTCGGCGCGCTTTACGTCGATACTTACACGCCGCCAGGTGAATGGATCAAAAAGAAAGGGGCCACGCGCTTTCACGATGAGCACCTCAAGTTGATCACAGCGATCGGGCATCAAGCGGCATTGGCAATCGAGGACACCTTTTACTACTCAGCGCTCCTGCAGGGTGAACGCCTTGCCGCAATGGGCCAAACGATTGCGACGCTCTCCCATCACATCAAAAATATCCTGCAAGGCGTGCGAGGGGGCAGCTATCTAATCGAATCGGGATTAGCGAAAAACGAGACCGAGACCATCCGCCGGGGTTGGGCCATCGTTGACCGTAATCAAGAACGGATCAGCAACCTCGTACTCGATATGCTCACGTTCTCAAAAGAGCGAGAACCACAGCGAGTCGAAGCAGACCTGAATGACACCATTCGCGACGTGCTGGATTTGATGCAGGGTCGCGCTAACGATGCGGCGACCGAGTTACGTTTCCAATTGGACGAACACCTCCCGATGGCGAGTTTCGATCCCGACGCCATTCATCGAGCACTCTTGAACCTGATCACCAATGCGATTGACGCTGCTGCGTCAATCGTTCGCGTCGCCAGCCGCTTCGACCCCGCGATCGGCTGGATCATCGACGTCGAAGACGATGGCGATGGGGTCCCCGAAGATGAACGCGAGCAGATTTTTTCGCTCTTTGAATCGAAGAAAGGTGCTCGCGGTACCGGACTCGGGCTGCCCGTCACCGCCAAGATCATGCAGGAGCACGGAGGTAGCGTGGAAGTTTCCAACACCCCGCAAGGGGGAGCGTGCTTCCGGATGGTCCTGCCGAACGTTACCACCGATGTTAACGAGCAGAGCATCCACGACACGCAAACGTAGGATAGAACCTTTTCCCCGCCTGAGACCGATCCGTTTCCTGGGGTCTCGGTCATCAACTCAGCGGTTGGTGGGCTGCGTGCATTTTACAAGGAAAGGCGCCGACCGGCGTCCTCTGGCCGGCGCAAGGTTCGCACCGGCAAATCCGGTATCGCGATGCACCGCAAACGGTAGAATGGATGGCCCACCTCCAATCTCCCCACCGCCTGCCTCCCATCTCCCGCCTGAAATGCCCGCCCCATCTCTCCGCATATTGTCGCGTTTGTCTATCGTCGCAGCTGCCACCCTCGTCGCTGCGGCGGCGGCTCCTGGTCAGAGCACCGCACCACCGGCGTTATTCGGCCGCGATGCCTTAGGCCGGGCAATGCCGAGCCCGGCCGACGTGCGGCCGTTTCAAAGCGATAGATATGTTGGCATCTTCTATTTTGCCTGGATGCAAAATATCGCAGCCTATGACAACTCGCTGATCCTCCAGAACCACCCGGACGCAATGACGACCAATGCCTCACCACCATGGGGCAAGAAGAACGCCTTTCACTTTTGGGGCGAACCGCTGTTCGGCTACTACCGCAGCGACGATCCATGGATTCTTCGCCGGCACGCTGACCTGCTGTCCGATGCAGGCGTTGACTTTTTAGTGATCGACGCGACCAACGGACTGTTTTATGAAAATGTGATCACCGAGATGCTGCGGATCCTGGCAGATAAGCATGCTGCAGGTGAGCACACTCCGCAGCTAACGTTTATGGTCAACTCGCACGCTGAGCGGACGGCTCAGCGGATCTACGAAGCCTTTTACGAATCCGGAGAACACGCTGACTTTTTCTTCGCATGGAAGGGCAAGCCGTTGCTGATCTGTGATCCTGCGAAGGCGTCACAGGAGGTGGCTGAATTCTTCACGCTGCGAAAAGCCCACTGGCCATTCGAGCTCGTCAACACACATAACGCGTGGCATTGGGAAGCGATCTATCCCCAGGTGCACTCGTACGACCAAGACCCTACCCGTCCGGAGCAGGTCAGCGTATCGGTCGGCCAGAATCTCGATCAGAAAACGGGTCGGGTAGAGATGATGAGCACAGGTCGGGCGCGTGGCCGGAGCTTTCACCGGGGCTCCGTTGACCCGCGTCCCAATGCGTTTCAGTACGGACTGAATTTTGAGGAACAATGGCAGGGAGCACTCGAGCTCGATCCCGAGGTCACCTTCGTGACCGGCTGGAACGAATGGATTGCCATGCAGCTCAACACGGGAGCGTCCGGACCACCCGTCTTCTGCGACCAATTTGATCTCGAGGCCAGTCGAGATGTCGAGATGATGAAAGGCGGCTACGGCGATAATTACTACATGCAGCTTACTGCGAACATTCGTCGTTTCAAGGGCATGACACCCGAACGTGAAACCGGGCCCAGCGCGAATCGGCAAGGAAAAACAATCGAGATCGAGGGGCCGATGAGCCAGTGGGACGACGTTGAATCCGTCTACGTTGATCATCTCTGCGATACACTGCCTCGCGATTTTCCTGGCTGCGGCCAGCATCACTATCGCGTGACTTCCGGACGCAACGATTTTCATATCGCCAAGGTCACTGAGGACGCGGAAAACCTCTACTTTTACATGCGAACCCGCGAGCCAATCACAGATTCCCATGACCCCAATTGGATGTGGTTACTGCTCGACGTGGCTACACCGCGTGTTGAATCCAAAGCCACAGCCTCGCACTGGGAAGGATTCGAATTACTGATTCGCGGCGATACTGTGACATCATCGACTGGCGATTGGAATTGGCAGCCGGCTGGCAGCGCCCGCTTTCGTGTGGACGGCCACCATATGCACGTCGCGATTTCCAAGAGTGTTTTGAACCCTTATTTCGAGCACACCGAATCCGGTGCATCGATTGGCTTCAAATGGATCGACAACTCGCAATCGCCCGGCGACATCATGGACACGTACACCAACGGCGACGCGGCTCCGGGCGGCCGATTTCAGTACCGATATCAGTTGCGGTAGGCCGGGTTCAGTGCGAGGGATTATCGCCCGGCGACGATCCTTCGCCCGGCGACGATCCCCCGCCCGGCGACGACCCCTTGCGCGGCGATACGTGAGGGAACAGGGTCCCCAGCTGCGACCTTCTTACGCTTTCGCTTTTTTCTTCGGCTTGTAGATCTCGGTTGCCGTGCCGAAGTAAATTTCGCCTGCATTCATCAGTGTTTCGCCGAGCGTGGGGTGCGCGTGGACCGTCTCCGCGATATCTGAGACCTCGCACCCCATCTCAATTGCCAATACAGCCTCAGCAATCAATTCGCCCGCGCCGCTACCGACGATGCCGCATCCGAGCACTCGGTTGGTTTCGGGATCAATCAGCCACTTAGTCAAGCCATCAGTAATATTGAGGGCCTGGGCACGCCCGCTAGCGACCCATGGATATACAGCCACGCTGACCTCACGACCGTCGCGTTT
Source organism: Allorhodopirellula heiligendammensis (assembly GCF_007860105.1). NCBI lineage: Bacteria > Pseudomonadati > Planctomycetota > Planctomycetia > Pirellulales > Pirellulaceae > Allorhodopirellula > Allorhodopirellula heiligendammensis. The sequence goes on along the minus strand of NZ_SJPU01000002.1, from coordinate 1,507,006 downwards.
GGCTTCCTCTTCGGTTAGCCCTGCCCAAGCAATTTCCGGATCGGTGAACACAACTGCGGGAATCGCTCTCTTATCGAATTCAGCTGCTTTACCGGCGATTACTTCGGCAGCGACACGCCCTTCGTGGGTGGCTTTGTGGGCGAGCATGGGATCGCCAGCGACGTCGCCAATGGCGAAGATCTTGGGATCGGCAGTGCGTTGTTGCGAGTTGCACACCACGAAGCCGCGTTCATTGACGACGACCTGGGTGTTTTCCAATCCCAGACCGCGGGTGACCGGACGACGCCCCACGCTGACCAGCACGCGATCAAAACGCTCATGACCGAACTTGTTCGGCCCTTCGAAAGTCACTTCGACCTGGTTATCGACTTCGCTGATCGAACCGACCTTGGTGTTGAGATAAACTCGGCCTTCACACATGGCATCCACGCGTTTTGCGAGCGGTTTCACCAGGTCGCGGTCCGCTCCCGGCAGCAACCCTTCGGCCAACTCAACAACCGTCACCTTTGAGCCGAGACTCGCGTAGACCGTCCCCATCTCCAGCCCGATGTAACCGCCACCGATTACGAGCAATGATTCAGGGATGTCCTGAAGAGCCAACGCGCCGGTACTGTCCATGACCCGGTCGCTGCCAATGTCAAAACTGGGGGGCATGGCAGGCACGCTGCCAGTGGCCAAAATGCAGTGATCGAACGTGATCGAACCGCCTTCGGGAATCGATTCATGGTCACCTTCGAGCTTGAGCTCGCCCGAACTGACGAATGAGCCCCGCGCCTGAATGACAGTCACATTCCGTCGCTTGGCGATCTGAGCCAACCCACCGGTGAGGTTCGAGATCACCTTTTCCTTGCGGCCACGCACGGCATCGACGTTGATCGATGGTTCGCCCGCATACTCCACACCCCAATCCGCTTTCAACTCTTCGACTTCATGAATCACCTTGGCCAGGTGCAACAGAGCCTTGCTGGGAATACAGCCACGCAGCAGACACGTGCCACCCAAGCGGGATTCAGCTTCGACAATGGTGACATCGAGACCTTCGTCAGCTGCAAGAAAAGCGGCCGCATAACCACCGGGACCACCACCGAGAACAACAACGGGACTGTGCATGATGTGAAAACAGGTTGCGAGAAAGAGAAGTGAAGGAACGTAGGCTTCTCAGCCCAGAGGGCGGCAGATGAATTGCATGAAGCGATCGTATTCCGTCGCACCTTGGTTTTCGAGATGGCGAGCTACCGTAGGGCCGGCTCCCACCGGCCATCGACCTGGTTCGAGCGGCCGGCGGGAACCGGCCAATCAGAAAAATGGGTTACGGCGAAATACGAGCCCCGCAGGCCACGCCCGGTTGAGCGTGGCGACTTGAATCCGAAGCGTCGTCGCTACTTTAGCGAGACAAGAATTCGACGACGCTATTAGCATCGACGGGCAAACTGATGTCGACCGCACTCGGCAAGCTCAACACGGTCGCTCGCAGGCCTTCGCTGTCAAAGGACACCCAATCCAGACCGTCTGGCGGGGAGTTGGCGATCACGCCGCGATACAGGTTTTTGAGGTTTTCACGACCGCGGACTTCGATGATGTCACCGGATCGCAGCAGGTAACCGGGCTTGGTGACCTTGATACCGTTGACGCAGAAGTGACCGTGAACGATGCCCTGGCGGGCTTGCGGGCGAGTCTTGGTGAAGCCGACACGGCGGACGACGTTGTCCAAGCGGCTCTCGCACATCAGCAGCAACAACTCACCGGTGTTGCCAGATTTGCGGCCTACGTTATCGAAGTAACGGCGTAGCTGACGTTCGCCCAACCCATAATAGTGCTTGATCTTTTGCTTTTCCATCAACGCCAAGCCGTAGACGCTCGGTCGGCGGCCGCGGACGTGCATCCCGGGAGGCGTATTTCGCCGATCGAGGGCGCGGGCGGCACCGGATGTTTCGTAGAGCATCGTGCCCAAACGACGGTTAATGCGGGCTTTCGGACCTGTGTAATGACCCATCTATTTCGTTCTCGATTCGGGGGTGGGACGGCGAGATCGGCGTGGTGGGGATCGACAATCAGCCCCAGACGGTCTCGCCTGAATTCAGGAAAAACGAACTTTTGTGAAAATTCGAGCGGGGATTGTGAATGGCCGGCGCAGAATTATCAAGGGGAAAGGGCGGACTTTCGCAATCGCAAAACAACAAAGACATGGAATTCCACTTGCCCATCCCCGCCCGAGCGTCGACTTCACGCTCCGGCGAAATCAAACGAGCTCATCCAGCCATTCGCTGGCAGCTACACCTTTCGCCCCTGTGGGTAGCTACCCAGTACGGCGAGGTGCTGGGTTTGCTGCCGCAGTGTCGCGATCACGCCGGCGACTGCTCGTTCGGCTTGGTGGCCGGGAAATTCGACGATGAAAAAATATTCATTCGGTCGTCCCGGCTGCGGAAATGACTCAATCCATGTCAAATTCAATCCATGGTCGCGAACGATTCCCATCACATCGGCTAGGGCCCCTGGGCGGTGCTGCACCTCAAACAACAGTGTCGTTTTGTCGTCCCCCGTCGGTTCGGGCGCCCCCGACCCAAGCACGGCAAAGCGGGTGACATTGTGACGATTGTCCTCGATGGAGGCTTGAACCACCCCGAGTCCATACCGAGTTGCCGCCGCCAAACTTGCTACCGCCGCAATGCCGGGTGTGGCCGCGGCCGCCTCGGCAGCCGCAGCCGTCGACGCGGTTTCCACCAGTTCCACACCGGGCAAATGGTCAGCCAACCAGCCCCGGCACTGCGACAAAGCTTGCGGCTTGCTGTGGACCTGCCTGATCTCCTCACGCGGACTGAGAGAAAGCAGATTGTGGTGAATCGCGAGCAGCAGTTCACCGGTAATGTTGACGTGTCCCTGCGCCAGACGACCGAGCGTGTCAACGATTCGGCCATCAGTGCTGTTCTCGATCGGCACAATTCCATGCCCACAATCGCCCCGGCTGACGGCATCGAACACAGCACCGATCGACGAAACAGGCGACAAATCGGTCCCGCCACCAAAGTACTCCAGCGCGGCCAAGTGGCTGTAACTATCAACAGGACCGAGAAACGCGACCAATTCCGGCTTGGATGCTTGGTAACAAGCCGAAACGATGTGGCGTAAAATCGACCGCCGCGCATTCACGGAGACCCCAGTTTGGGCAGTTAAACTGATCTTTTCGGCCACCTTTTCCGCATCCGCCAGCGCCGCTGGCAGCCCTCCGGACCGATCTTCCCCACCCAACTGCGTCGCTACCAACTGTTGGCGACGATCGATCAGTGCGAGGATTTCTTGGTCGATCTGGGGTAGAGAAGTGGAGTCAGACATAGCGAATTAAACGGAGACGAGCGGGCGGATCCCCTGCCTATCGATGCGAGCAGCAACAGGTTCCCAGAGAATTGACAGTGAGTTGTTCAAGCTAGCATACCGGTGGGATTCGCTGCGTTCGACCACCGGCTACTCTCTAATAATCCCGCTCGCGATAAAACGTGCACAATCAATCATCCCCCGGTGTGGATCTCCTGGAAGAAAACTGCCAATGACTCGACTGTTACTAGGAATCTGTGTTCACCTGCTGGTCTGCGTAATTCCTGCCTTCGCGCAATCGAACCAGAGTGAGCCCCCAATCCTGGTCATCGGTACTCAGCACGCCCCTCCGTTTGCAATGAAACTGGCCGACGGATCCTGGGATGGGGTCAGCGTGGAATTGTGGCGTGAGATTGCCAGCGACAACAACTGGGATTTTGAGTTCCTAGAGATGGAACCGGGCGATCTCATCGCCGCAACACAACGTGGCGACGTCGATGCTGCGGTAGCGGCGACCGCCGTGACATCGGAACGGGAGCGGGTACTCGATTTTTCGCATCCGTTCTACTCGTCTGGACTGGGTATCGCGGTCCGCAAAGCGTATCGCCAGGATTGGGGAGTGGATCTCATCCAATTGCTAGCGAGGCAGTTTCTGTCGCTACTTGCATTTTTCATCACCGTCACAGTTTGCATCGGTGGTTTCATGTGGTTGGCGGAACGGCAACACAACCCCGATCACTTCGGCGGCGTTCTCGACGGACTGGGCCACGGCATCTGGTGGGCAGTGGTGACCATGACCACGGTGGGCTACGGCGACAAAACGCCCCGCACCCTCGCCGGACGCGTGCTGGCCGTTTTCTGGATGCTGATCGGTGTGGTCAGCTTGACCATTGTCACCGGTTCGATCGCGGCCCAGATGACTGTGCTGCAACTCGATTCGCCCATCCACTCACCCGCGGACCTCTCGAGGGTACGGACAGGCACCGTACTGCACTCTGAGGGCGAATCTTATTTGCGAATGCATGGATACGGATTCCAAGTATTCCCGACCGCACAGGCAGCACTCCATGCACTCATCCATCATGACATCGATGCCGTGGTCTACGATTATCCTACCATGCGATATGAGATCCATGACCGTTTTTCGGGTCTCGCGGAAGTATTGCCCGTGCTGTTTCAAGAGGAGTCGCATGCCATCGCAATGCCACCAGGAAGCGAACTACGCAAACCGATCAATATTTCGTTGTTGCGAATCATTTCCGCACCCCAGTGGAAAAACACCGAGCATCGCCACATGGGCCGTTAACAACAAGCAGAAGTCACTCGAAACGCAAATCGTTCTGAACCATGGAGGACGACCAGCGTCTACACCCAGGACGTGAGTCTCCCACAGAAGTCCATCGGAAAACTCGGAATCGGAAGTCGATTGGGAAGACAAGGGCTTCTGCTTTGCCGCGGTTCCTAAGTCCCCTCGGCTTGCTGCTTCCCCACTGTGCCTGAGGCTACGTTACAATTTCGGGAGCGCCGTGCTCGACTCCCGGTCACGCGCTAATCATCCATTTTCTTGTCATGGATTTCGCATCCAGTTTCCACATCAGAGCCCGCTTTAGGTTACCACCGGAGAGAATATTCCATGGATATCACCGACATATTGGGCAGCTTGCTAGGCGGCCGGGCGCCGCGGGGAGGAACTCCGAGCGATGCGCCGAGCGATACCGCACCGCGCCGCTCGAATCCAGGCCGATCCAATGGCCCGACCTCGATGAGTCACACCGACATCGAACGGCAAGCCAAGGAACTGGAGGATCTCTTGAATGTGTCCAAGAACCGTCACTCCGGATCCACGCCGCCTGCGGAGGCATCCCCCCAGCGGACGCCTGTACCCAACTCCGAGCAACCCGGGGTCGATCAAGAGCAGGGCACGCTGCTGGTCCGCGCGATGATCAATGCGGCCAAAGCCGATGGACAGATTGATCCAAGTGAACAGCAAAACATCATGCGACGATTGCACAACCCATCACGCGAGACGCTGCAATTCTTGCAAGACGAATTTGATCGCCCCCAGGACCTGCGCGGTTTTGCCATGTCGGTGCCGGTCGGAATGGAGCAGCAGGTCTACACGTTGTCGCTGATGACGATCAACTTAGACTCCGGAAGTGAAGCGAAGTACTTGAAGGAACTCGGTGACACGCTGCGACTCTCGCAAGAAGTCCGCGAACAGATTCACCAGCGTGTAGGCGCGCCGAGCGTGTACTGAACGATAGTGAATGCATCCGCCCTGCAGTAGCAGCGCTCGTCCGAACGCGAACTCCTCCCCTTCTCTCTTCGATGCCCAAAAGTCCAAAACCATGACATTTCCACTGCATCCGCGTCTGCCATTCATGTTGATAGCTGCCCTGGCACTGCCATGGGGGCCCACGTTGATGCAGGTCCCTACGCTGGCCCAAGACATTCCCAATGTGCAGTCAACAGCGTTGATCGTTGACGGCAGAGTCGAAAACGTGTTTGAGTCCACCCATGGAAACCTCATCCAAATTCTCGTCCGGCGGTCGGAAGTACCCCGCTTGGACGCACTCGTTGAGACCTCGTATCCTGCGCCGGGACAATATGTGTACGCGCACGTCAGCGATCCACGCACGGGTATCAGCCAGCGAGGTCGTGAGCTCGCGATGCCAAAACCCAACTCAACCATCCGCGCGTATTTAGCCGTGGGCCAGTCCGGGCGATGGCAAGCCAGCGGAGACGATTGGTTTGAGGAAAACCCCCGGGACGAAAGCGTCGGTGGCAACTCGTCCCAACCTAACACGCCCGAGATTGGCATTACCGCACAACGTGTCAGCGTCAGTGAACAAAGCGCCTTGAAAGTCATCCGAGTGACGCCGAACAGCCCCGCAGCCAACTCGGGAATTGAACCGGGTGATATCCTGGTCGAAGCCAATCGCGTTGCACTGGAGAGTGAGGATCAATTAGCTACCGCTTATCGCGATAGCCGTGGAGAGTTTTCGCTGACCGTTCGTGATGTCCGAACCGGGCGTGATGTATTGGTCCAGGTCGCTACGAGATCCCCCAGCGTTCGATCTGGCTTGACGCCTCGAGCAACAACTCGTACGGATGGAATGCAAGCCCTGGGTGTAACGACCGAACTGGCATTTCTCAATGGCGAGGCGGTGGTGAAGGTGACCGAGGTCCAACCCAACAGTCCGGCGTCCCGCAGCGGATTGCAAGCTGGATTGCTGATCCTTAAGGCCAATGGGGAGTCAATCGAGAGCCCTGCGGATCTCAGCGCTGCGGAGCAGTCATCGCGCGGCCGCTTGGAATTAATCGTCGTTGACCCCAAGGACAATGGCAAGACGCCACGCACAGTCCGTGTAACGCTTTAAGTTTGGGACGGCTCTCTCGTCTTTGCCCTCGACTCGCTTAGGCTAGGCCGCACGCCGGACTTCGGCCTGAGTTTGCGGCTGGGCGACTGGCGCGATCATCGGTAAGGTGCTCGGTCGTTCTGAGTCGACGTCCTCGATCGGATCGGGTTTTTTGAATCTTTCGATTTGCTCAGCCATTTCGGCGGCACCCCAGCTGGCGATGCATGCTCCATCGGGCGAGTGAATCTTGAGCTGATCTTCTTCGGCGAACCAGATCGCCGTGAGTTGGTCACAGCGGAATCGCCGCCCGCGGTAGAATTCTTCGCTGATAAAAACCGAATCGCGTAGTTCGATGGTCTCGTTGGGAAAATGATCCTGGCAGTAGGCATGGACACAGTTGCGGGCGCGGGTGAGCTTTTGCGACGGAGTCATGCGGCTGGTCGACCTTGATAAAATGCGGCAAAATGCTGTCGCCGATTGGCGCTGGCTATCAGGATGTATCGGCCAGCGCGGCCCCTGCGGATCGGCCACACCGTTTTCAACGACAACCTCGACCCAAAACCTCTCGAGCTTGTAACTTGCCTATTTTGAGCCATGCCCCGTGCGTACGCTAATCACTGAGACGCAGCTTTCCGCTGGCGTTTCCCAGCTCGCTCATGAAATCGACACGCACTACCAGGGTCGCCCGATTACCGTGGTAGCGGTGTTGACCGGATCAGTCGTGCTGTTTGCCGATTTGATCCGGAGGTTGTCCATGCCCCAGCGGGTTGGCGTGATTCAAGCATCGAGCTATCGCGGCGGTACCCAGGCCGGTGAATTGGTGATTGACGCAAAAATGCTAATCGATGTCAAAAACCGTGATGTGCTGCTGGTGGACGATATCTTCGACACGGGTGCAACGATTGCCAAATTGCGGAAAGAACTACTGTCGATGGATGCCGCCAGTGTTGCCACGGCTGTCCTGTTGCGAAAATCTCGAGCAGATCAGCACAGTCGACGCCCCGACTTCATCGCCTTTGAGATTCCGGATGAATTTGTCGTTGGCTATGGGCTGGATTACCTGGACATGTACCGTAATCTGCCGTATATCGCCGTGCTTGAGCCCGATGAGATCGCGGCGACTGCGGCCGAGTTCGGATGAGTTTCCCGATCCTGCAACCCCAGCCACAGTTGTCGGCCTCGGGGAGAGTTCGCGTCCTGTGGGTGACCAGGCGATACTGGCCTCAATCAGCCGGTCAACACCCCCAGGCAGCCACTGCGGTAGCGCTGACCCAAGCGTTGGCAGCGATGGGTATGCATGTTGAAGTGGTGACCCCTCGATACGGCGCGCATTGGTCGCATGAGTTCCGACTGGGGCACATCCGGGTGCACCGGATCCTCGCCGCTCCCAAAGGCGACTGGTCCACGCAACGCTACGTACGATTTCTCGGAAACTGGCTGGCGGAGCAAACCTCTCGTTTTGACTGGATCGTCTGCGACGGAATCGATGATGACGTACGTAGCGTGGCCACCGCGATCGAACACTCTCGCAACGACCCCACTCGCGGCCCTCGCTCGGCCACACGTGGCATCGTACTATGCGACGGTTGGGGCAGCGACGGGGACGACATGACCTGCCGGCAATCGCGCGGCGGCAAACGCTGCTTGCAAGCGATTGCGGATCTCGACCAAGTCATCACCCGGCACTCCGCACTCGATCGTTTTCTAGTTGCTAGTGGCGTTGCACCGGATCGAATTCGGCGGCTAACGCCCGGATTCGCTCGCCCCACGCGTATCACATTGCAGGATCGGCTGGCCGCGCGTCGGGCATTGGCGGGCATCAACCGCGATCTCAAGACCAGCCAAGACGACCATGTATTGCTGTGGTGCGGAAGCATGACGGGGCGTTCGAACTACGACGGTGGCGCAGGTATCGTCGTCGGCAATGCTAGATTAATGTGTGCCCGCTACCCGCATCTCAAAATTTGGATGCTCGGTGACGGTCCGCTCCACGATTGGGTCCATCGAGAACTCAAAGCGGAAGGAGTCCGCGCGGAGGTCGCGATCCCAGGCACCTTTGCAGACATGACCGACGTCTGGAATGCCGTCCAAAGCGTCGTCGTGACGGATGTGGATCAACTCCGCTACACTCTCCCCAGAGCGATTGCCCACGCACTGCCCACGGTGGTCGCCGACCATGCCCCGATCCGTGCGTGGATGACCGACAAATTCAGTCCGGAGATTGTCGACTCCACCACCTGGTACGACCCCCAGAAGCCTTCGTCACTTCGTAAATCATTTCGCAATTTGTGGGATCGCCTGCCCGCTGCAAATGATCTCGCTTGGGAAGTTGCGTTGGACGCGGCTCGCCGCTTCAGCGCCAGCGAGGAACTCAATCAGTGGGCGTCGATACTGTCGTCGACAGCTGCCAACAAACCGACTTAAAATCGTCGCTCAGCTCTCCGAGCCAAGAGTAAACCCCTGATAGCATCGCCTCGGTCAGCCGAGTGACATTTTCTCCGATCGTTCCGCCGCTCGAAACAATTCATTGCCTGTCTCCGATACATCCATCGCTGCCGCTCGTCCGCTGAAGATTGCATTGGTTATCCCGACGATGGACCGGGGCGGGGCGGAAAAACAAGTCGTTCTGCTCGCGATCGGATTGGCGCAAGCGGGGCACGATGTCCGCGTCGTACTACTGACCCGCGATGGGCCTCGCAGTGAATCACTGCGTCAGGCGGGCATTGATGTGGTGCTGATTGGCAAAAAATTCAAGGTCGACCCGACCGCACTGATCCGGCTCACAAAATGGTTCGGTAGGTGGCAGCCAGACGTGGTGCATACATGGTTGTTCGCCGCCAACAGTTTCGGTCGAGTTGCCGCCAAACGTGCCGGTGTGCCAGTTATCATCGCAAGCGAGCGCTGCGTCGATCCCTGGAAACAAGGCTGGCACTTGGCCATCGATCGCGGCCTACAGAAATGGACCGACGCCATCACTACTAACAGCGAAGGCGTCCGTGATTTTTACGTCGATCACGGCTTTTCGCCTGATAAATTCGTCGTCATTCCCAACGGGATCGAACCTGCGGCCGCGAGCGAGCTCGCGACAGGGATTGATCGCGGCACGGCGTTTGCGCGGTTGGGGGTCGCCGAAGATCGAAAATTGATTCTTGCCGTCGGGCGATTGTGGCCACAAAAGCGAATTCGCGATTTGATCTGGGCGGCCGAACTGCTGGGGACACTTCGCGCGGACACCACGCTGGTCATCATTGGCGACGGGCCGCAACGCGACGAGATGCTGCGACATCGCGATGCGATTTCACAGGTGGACCATGTTCGATTCGCGGGCAATCGGGATGACGTTGCCGCGATTCTCCCGCATGCCAATGCGTTTTGGATCGCGAGCGAGTACGAGGGGCAGAGCAACGCGGTCATCGAAGCGATGCAGGCAGGTGTGCCCGTCGTGGCGTCAAATATCGCCGGCAACCGCGACTTGGTGATCGATGGGGAAACGGGCTGTTTGTTTGAACTCGGCGACACAGGCAAACTTGCTGAATACACCCATGAGTTCTTTAACAATCCTCAGTGGGCTGCACAACTCGCCACCGCGGCCCACACACGCATTGCGAACGAATTCACGGTCGAGGCGATGGTGGGCGCTCACCTGGCCTTGTATCAACGACTTGCTGCTTCCTGAGTCAGGTCATCGCGAGATCGTAGATTCTCTGCTTTCTGGCATTTTTCGTGCAAGGTTCTCGCCCCTGGTAAGATTTAACTTCTAACCACGGGAGGCTGATACTTTGTTGACCATCAATCCGGAAACACGAGCGAGCCTGATTTTGCGATTGGGCGATCCGGCTGACGATTTGGCTTGGTCGGAATTCCTGCAAATCTACGAACCGCTGCTGATTCGACTGGCCACTCGGTGGGGATTGCAGCAAGCCGACGCGTTGGAGGTCGTCCAAGAAACGCTGCTGGCGGTCGCCAAAGCAATTCCAACTTTCGACCGTGACCAGCACACTGGCGCGTTTCGTGGTTGGCTAGCGGCGATCACACGGAATAAACTGGCTGATCATCTCGGCCGCGCTCGCCGCCAAGAAACCGCATCGGGCGATTCCAGCGTCCAGGATTGGCTCGATCAAGTCGCGAGCCCCGCCTCCGATGCCAGCATTTGGGACTGGAACCAAAAACAACAGATCTTCCGATGGGCGGCGGCGAAAGTCCAGCAGCAAGTTCATCGCTCGACATGGCAAGCGTTTCATCGCACCAGTGTGCTGGGGGAACCTGTTGCCGACGTCGCCAGCGATCTGCACTTGCGCGAAGGCATGGTATACGTGGCTCGCAGCCGCGTGATGGCTCGACTGCGAACACTCGTCGACCAGTGGCAGGCCTCCCCGGACACCGACATGGAGGCGGCGGGGGACCTATGAACTGCAATCCAGAAATCCTTGCCACGCTCGTCCGGCAAAGCCGCGAACCGGGTGAGGAAATTAACTCGGTCGCTGAGCACTTGGAACAGTGCGACAGCTGCCGACGTGAGCTAGCGAGACTCGGTGGAGAGGCTGCGATGTGGATCGAGGCACAAACGTGCCTCTCCCACTCCGATCCGGAAACGGATGACCGAGAGGATTCGCTATGGCCGCAATCAACCATTGACCTGAGTTTCCTCGAGCCCGCTACACACCCCGAGATGCTAGGGCGTATCGGTCGGTATGAGGTCGAAAGCTTGCTGGGACACGGTGGCATGGGCGTCGTCTTCCGCGCCTACGACAGTGACCTGCAGCGAGCCGTGGCGGTGAAGGTTCTGGCACCCCACTGGGCGATGTCCCCGACGGCTCGCCAGCGATTTGCTCGTGAAGCTGAGGCGGCCGCCAGTGTCGCACATGAAAACGTCATCCCGATTTACAACGTCGATGCCAACGCCAAGCTGCCGTATCTGGTGATGCGGTACGTGCCCGGGATGACACTCCAGCGCTGGGTACGAACGCATGGGCCGCTCAGCGTCGGCACGATTTTGCGTGTCGCTGGTCAGTTGGCTGAGGGGCTAGCCGCAGCCCATCGCCGCGGGCTCGTGCACCGGGATATCAAACCAGGTAACGTGCTCGTCGGCGAGAATATTGAGCGCATCTGGATCACAGACTTTGGACTGGCGCGGGCTGCTGATTCAGTCACCCTCACCCAAACAGGCGTGATCGCGGGAACCCCGCACTACATGAGCCCCGAGCAGGCACGCGGCCAGCCGATCGATCATCGCAGCGATCTATTTAGTCTCGGCTGTGTGCTGTACTTCCTGTGTGCGGGCCGCCCCCCCTTTGACGCCGACAATACACTCGCGGTCCTGCACAAGATTGTGACTGAAGATCCGCTGTCACTCGCACAATTGCGAGACGATCTACCACCCCATTTCGTTCGCTTGGTGCATTCACTTTTACAGCGATCTATCGATCACCGTCCCCAGGATTGCCCAGCCGTGATTCACGAAATAGCGAACTCGCAAACCGAACAACAACGCGGCCCACGACACTCGTGGACTCGCTCCCGCTGGCAAGACGCCACGGCTCGGCAGCGCCGACTCGTGGTGGGCGCGCTCACTGCCCTGTTGGTGGTTTCGACCTGGGGCGTGAGCCAACTGGCCATTCGCTACTTGAACTACGATACCCAGCCTCGCTACCCATCCAGCGTCGGCTCCCGAGCGCCCGCAGCAGCGTCTCTCGTGAACCCAGCGCAGTACGACCCCGGTCGAAAATTCACACGTGCAGCCGACCGAATCGCGTCATCGCTTGACGACCCAAGACTTGATCGAAGATACCGAGACTTGGAGCAGCGGATCGCGAAGGCGGCTCAACCAGTCGCATTGACAGGAGCCAACGCACTGCTCCGAGACCCATTCACAACGGAGAAAAACTGGGATCGTGATGTCTCGGCAACGGACAAAGAGATTGAGCGGCTCATGAAATCCGGACCGTATTCGCTTGTTCGAAACCCCTCTAACTCCAGGTAGTTCTCAGATGAAGATTTCAATACTCGCCACCTCCGCATGCCTCTTGCTCGTGCCGCACGCGATCGCCCAGGATGAGCCCCGACTATCGAAGGATGCTGCGGGCGCACCAGCGTCTGCTCCCGCAACGAATGTCGCCAATCCTTTTGAGCTGAACGTTCCATCGGGAGGTGGGATGGGCAGCATGATGGGGATGGACGGTAGCATGATGGGTGACGGTTATGGGGACATGGGAATGGGTTCGATGGGTTATGGTGACATGAGTGGTGGCAGCGAGCCGGCATTCTCCAACGAACAGTTGTTTCGCTATCGATTACGCACCGCCATCTCGCAAATCAGCGACGCCGAGAATGCCGACGAGAAAGCCGCTTTGCTCAAATACACCCAGGCAGCATTGCAAGAGCAGTATGATGCAATGATCGCCCGCCGTACCAAAGACCTCAATCGACTGCAGGAGAAACTCACCCGGCTTGAGGAGGATTTGCGAAAACGTGCTGCCGCTAAGGACCGCGTCGTCAAATTGCAGATGCAATCGGTAATCCTGGCGGCCGAAGGGTTGCTGGATCTCAATAGCCTCCAATCTTCGGGCAACAATGGCTACGGTGGTGAAATGGACATGGGAATGGGAATGATGGGCAACTGATCCATGCTAAGCCGTGAAGCGGTGGTTGGAAGCGGCCATTACTCGTTTCCAGGCTCTGCCTCGCAACGCACTGCCCGGCAGTCTCCGCCCGCGAGTGCGAAAACCGAGAGGCGGAGCCTGGAAACAAGATCTAATCGCAAAACATTGCATCTTGCCAGGCAAGCTGGCAGGGGAGCGAAAGTCCGGACGGGCACGACAGCCGACCCGCGTGGCGGCCCTACCGAAACTGTCCCCGATTGATTAGAGTCGATCGCTGCTGCGGATGACCCGCACGGTCTTGCGATGGGGGAATAGTCCCGTTGGGGATCGATTCGCTCGCTCGGGACAATGGTCCCAAGCTACGTACAGGCTGACTTAGTCATTATGAACGAACTCACACTACCCTCTCGCCTGAATGCCGCTTGGATGCTGGCGCGGCGTGAATGGACTCGATTCTTTCGGCAGCGTAATCGCGTGACTGCCGCCGTGCTGCAGCCATTGCTCTTCTGGCTGCTCTTTGGCACGGGACTGAGCGGATCGTTTGCTTCTGCGGGCGGCGAAAACTTCCTGCAGTTCTTCCTGCCTGGTACGGTGGCCCTGATCGTGCTGTTTACAGCGATCTTTGCCACGATCTCGGTCATTGAGGATCGTCGCGAAGGATTCATGCAGTCCGTGCTGGTGTCGCCGGTGGGGCGTTTTCCTGTGCTGATCGGCAAAGTCCTTGGTGGCGGTGCGATCGCGTGGGTCCAAGCCCTCCTGTTCCTCACATTGGTGTACATCGTCTCAGGGGTGACTCATTCGTCCTCACTCCCGACGGTCACGGCCTCGCTGCCGCTGGTGATGCTGTTGCTGGCGATCATCGCCATTGCCATGTGCGCTCTCGGCATGATTGTCGCCTGGCCGATGGAGAGCACGCAGGGATTTCACGCGATCATGATGCTCGGCTTGATGCCCATGTGGCTGTTGGCTGGCACGTTCTTCCCAATCCCAGCGTGGAGCGTCCACGGGCCGACTGGTGAGGCGGGCTGGGGCGGCTGGGCGCTGGCGGGGATCATGCAAGCCAATCCGCTGAGCTATGCGATGCTCGAGTTGCGGCGGCTGATCAACCCTACTCTTGATCTTTCGAACGCCGGTTTTGCGCCCAGTTCACTGACCTGTTGGACCGTTACGCTCGTAGCAACAGCAATCACCGTCGCCATTGCTTGGATGTTGATGCGAGGCAGTCGCCGCGCCGACACAATGGTCTGAATCCCGCTTCCAATGCTACCGATATCCACCTGCACAACATCATGAAAACCACCATCAACGTCGCCCTGATCCTGGCCGCCGGTTTTGCCCTGGGGATCATTGTTCGTGAAATGCGAACCCCGCGTCACACTGGCCCGCTTCCCGGCGAGGTCGTCTATACCAACGAGCACGCCGCCGCGGACAATTTGTCGCTGACGGCCGCCGATATCGAGAATGACACGCCGACCAAGCCGCCCGAAGACGAGGAATGGCTCAGCCGATTCGAACTGATTGAACGCAGCGGGGAAAAGGTTTCGAGCGAGGACCTCAAAGGCGCCCCCTACGTCGTCAGCTTCTTCTTCAGCACCTGTCCGAGCATCTGCGTCCAACAGAACCAGAAGATTCAAGAACTGCAACAGGAATTCAAGGATCGTAACGTCAAGTTTGTCGCGATCTCGGTCGATCCCGAGACAGACACGCCGGAAGTCTTGCAGGAGTACTCCTCTCGGTTCGGTGCCGACCCGGATCAATGGCTCTTTCTAACTGGCGACCTAAATTACATTCGCCGCATCGGGGGCGAAATTTTCCACCAAGCCGTCAACAAACAGTTCCACACTGAACGGTTTGTACTCGTCGACGCTGACGGCAAGATCGAGGGCTTTTATAACTGGCCCGAGAAGAAACAGCTCAACAAGCTGAAAGAACGCATCGACGAGTTGATCACTCAGTCGTAGAAGGATGCGATTGTCTCGCCCGTGCTCAATCTCCTGCCCTGAGAAAACGGACCACGCTAGGTTCCACGGCCTTGGCACAAAACGTGCACTGCCATTTGCTCGTCTTTTTCATTTACTCACGGCCGAGCACAGAACCATGCAAACCACTCCCGAAATTGAAGCGACCTTGAGCAGATTGACCGATCTGTGCTGCGATGCGCTGCAGGACGATGGGGAATTCAACGATGAACAAGCGGAAAGCCTGGCGAAGAATTTGGCAACAAATGGCTGGAAGCAACATTCCAAAAACGGGCCCCCGCTATCGACAGTCCTCAAGAATCGCGTCCGCACGCATTGCCCTGAACCGGCGATTCACCGGGGCGCAGCCATCGATGGTGTCGTCGCCAAGGTCCAGCGGCTCTACGACCAAGTCTCACGCTTTGACGACAGCGTCCCCCGTGAAGACTCCGGTGAAGCGCTGCCGCCTCGCACGCTCGGGTGATTCTCGGGAAACAGCGTTGTCCCGCCCGCAACCCGCCCTCACATCACCAAGAAAAGTAAATAGACTTGCATAAAAAGTCGTAGACAATTTCGGCATTGTCTACTATGGTGGGTCGGTTTTCCGCAAATCACCAATTTCCGCAAATCACCAAGGCGTCCGGCGATGGGCGATTCAAAATGG
This sequence comes from Allorhodopirellula heiligendammensis, assembly GCF_007860105.1. NCBI lineage: Bacteria > Pseudomonadati > Planctomycetota > Planctomycetia > Pirellulales > Pirellulaceae > Allorhodopirellula > Allorhodopirellula heiligendammensis. The sequence goes on along the minus strand of NZ_SJPU01000002.1, from coordinate 1,491,117 downwards.
TCAAAAAAATTCGTCTCCTGACTATGCCGCTCTCGCTCTCCCTGATGGGGCTGGCGATTACCGGATGTGGCGAGGGTGGCAATCAAGTCAATTCGAGTACGAGCGAGATCGAATCGTTTATCAACGAGAACCCAGACCAGCTGGCAAGCCCCGAGGATTCACCGAGCAGTGATGCCGACGAATTTGCTGCTGGAAACGGTTAAGGATTCGGCGGGCGATCTTTATCCACGTAGGTATTGGAATTTGCACAAATGCCATTGCCTCAAGGATGCTGACGAAACCCACTAGGCGATTTCATGGCCATTCGGTACCCGCTCAGCGTCTGAGTGCTCAGCGTCTGAGTTTCGTTCGCGGAGCCTCCCTCGCAGAAGTCCTTACTCCTCCGTCCCCCAAGATGTCACTGGATAACCTCATCAGTGGATGCGGCGAGTTATCGATAAGCCGAGTTGGTGAACGTTGAAATGGAGGAGAGAGTGAAACTCGTCAGGAGTTTCAGATCGTTCGGAAAACACAACGAAAGTCTTCGCGGGCTGTTGAGTTTATCGACTTGGGTGTCGCCAAGGTCAGCTGAGAGCCGTCAAGTAGCATCACAGCCCCGCCGCTGACGCGTGTCGGTTCACTCCATAAACCGTCCGCTAACTTCTGCCGCTACTTCCCCGTCTTTTTCGCTGGGAGATGCCGCTAACCATGACTCGTCAGATGATTCCCAGTAGCGGGCGGTTGAAACGATGGCCGCCGCACGTCGGCTGCCTTGCCGTTGGCACAGCAACACAACACACACCATAGCAGGTGATTATTTTCCCTTTTTAGAGAGTTACAGAAGCAATGAGATTCCAGAAACCCAAACACGCATTCACGCTGGTGGAATTGCTGGTAGTGATTGCCATTATTGGCGTATTGGTGGGACTACTGCTCCCCGCCGTCCAAGCCGCGCGCGAAGCGGCGCGACGAATGAGCTGCAGCAACAACTTCAAGCAAATCGGGCTTGGCATGCATAATTATCATGCCTCGTTCGACAAGCTCCCGACCAGTCGAGGAGGCACCTCGCGGGTCTACGGCACCATCGCCCAAGCGATCCAGACAGCAGGTTCCCCGGGCGGCCCGTACGGCGGAAACAATCGAAACAATTTGAGCGCCCTGGTGCCGCTGTTACCATTCATCGAACAACAAGCTCTGTGGCAGCAAATCAGCAATCCCTTTCAGGTGCTCGACCCTGCGACGCCCGTGCAGTTTTACAGTTCCATGGGACCGAACCCAGAAATGGGTTTGAGCGCCCATCAAACCGCGCGCTACGATCCCTGGATGACGACGGTTGCCAGTTATCGCTGCCCGAGCGACCCAGGCACCGGCCTGCCAGCCCAAGGCCGGACGAATTATGGCGTCTGCATTGGCGATGCGTTGGGCCAACAAAACACCGGTGGTGTTAACGAAACCGGTCAAGCGAACCCAACCGAATATCCACGAGCGGTCAAGGCAAACCGTGGCATGTTCCGCTCGCGCGTGGCGATGGGATTTCGTGACGTACTCGACGGATTAGCCAATACGATCGCCGCAGGCGAGTTCAATACGGATCTCGGTGACCGCAGCGTCACCACGCAAGCGATCGATGATGCTTCGTTTTCCGCGACGATCATCAACAACCCTTCCCTGTGCACCACGGCGGCGGATATCGACCCCACTCGTCCCAGTTTCTGGAAAGGCAATTCAAGCAACTTCGCGGGTGCGGCCGAAATCCAACGCGGCATGAAATGGGCCTGCGGGTTCCCCGTCTTCACCACGATCACCACAATCACACCCCCGAACTCGCCGATTTGCAGTACCGGTGGCAGCACGTGGCAACCTGGTAGCTACAGCCCCAGCAGCCGCCATCAAGGCGGGGCTCATATCCTCATGGGTGATGGAGCCGTGAGGTTCATTACCGATTCGATCGAGTCGGGGAACCAACAAGCCGGCAACATTTGGTACAATGGCACAGGTGATCGAGCACCGGGATCACCCAGTCCCTACGGGTTATGGGGCGCGTTGGGCACCCGGGCGAGCCGGGAAACGGTGAGCGAGTTCTAGTCCCCACCACTCAGAACCAAGTAAGGCCGGTTCTCACCGGCCACCTGCGGCGAATGCTCTCTGCGGTTAATCATGAATCGAGTGGACTGATATTGCCGGGTTTTGCGTTGCATCTCGATGATTTTCGCGAGGAACGGGGCCTACTAAAACGGCTCAGCAGTGCCGGCAGGAGCACCACATCGGCGAACAGAGCCGTCGTGAGCGTTAGGCAGCCCATGATTCCGAATAGCCGCGCGTCGCGAGCATCCGCCACTACCGCCGTCAGCATCCCGGCCACCAACACGATCGTGGTCATCAAAAGTGCTGACCCCACCCCAGTAAAGGCACGCCGGATCACGTCCTCATGATCGCCACCGAGTTGCTGTTCCTCTTGGTAGCGAGTCAAAAAGTGAATTGTGTCGTCGACCGCGATCCCAATGCAAATCGTGAACACGCACACCGTCACCAATTCCAAATGCTGTCCGCTGAGCACCAGCAGTGTGCCGGTTGCCGCCAACGGAAAGAGGTTTGGAACGATCGAGATCAATCCGATTCGAATCGAACGATACACTACCGTCAGCACCAGCCAAATGACGATGGACGCCGTTCCCAAACTGGTCGCTAAATCAGTCACGATTCGATAAACATTTCGCCACCGCCACGGCGCGTCGCCTTCGAGCGCGAGCGAGTAGCCAGGATATTCGCCCATGACCTCGTTCAAACGCGACTCGATGCGAGGAAACACCTCTCCATACGCTGCAATCCCTAGGTCTTGAACTCGAAACTGCACCCACGCAGATCGACCTTCCGGTTGATAAAATGCTCGCTTGAGTGACTGCGGTAGCAACTCCAAGAGCGTCATCCGCTCCGCTGCATCCCCATCGCCGGGCAACGCCGCCAGCAATTGGTGCAGCCCCAGTGGATGACCAATCAACGACTCCTGGCGCAACGCATCATCGACCTCCTGCAACACCACCAGCAGATCGCCCTCATCTGCCTGTTCACTCCAGTTCACGGAAACGAATCCGAACTCAAGACCGCCCAAGGACTGATCGAGATGTCGAAGAGCCTGGGCCGCCTCAGCGGATTCACTCAGCCCGCTATACCTCTTCTCGTCGGGCTGTAAGTTCAGCGAAATCAGTGCCAAAACCGCTGTCGCGACGATGGCTGCCCCAGCCACGACGCGGTCATGCCGCAGCACCCAGCCCACCAGCGGGTCGATTCGTTTTAACTGCCCGTCGATCATGCTTTTTCCCAGGCCAACGTGCAACCGACGGCCCAGAGGCGAGCGACATCCTAGGGGAATCACCGTGAGCACACTGACAAGCGTCATTGCCACGCCCAACACGCAGCACCAGCCGAAGTCCTGGACGATCTCATGATGGGCGAAGGTGAGCGAGATAAAACCGATCGCCGTAGTCAGACTCGTCAGCACACAGGCTAGCCCGACGCGAGCAATTCCTTGCCGTGTCGCATCTCGAACACTTCGTCCGGCAGCCCGTTGGCTGCGGATCTCAACCATCAAATGCACTGCATCGGTCAGGCCCACCAAGCTGATCAGAATGGGGACGATGATGTCGTTGAAGGGGTTGTCTTGCAAATCAAAGAAATGCAGCATTCCCATTGTCCAGAACACCCCCATCGCGGGGGCCACCGCCACGAGCAAGACAGCAGCGAGCCCGCGAAACAGGAACAGCGCCGACAGCAACATGATGGCATAGCCATACAACTGATACTGGCGTGAATTGGCGACGTGGTTTTCCACTGTCATTAAATGCAACGGCACGGGACCGGTCAGTTGAAAATCAATATCAACCCCACCTACCTGTTGCACCGCTCGCTCGGCTTGCTCGCGGATCTCAATGGTTGCCGCATCATCGTTGGTGACGAAGAACCAATCGAGCTCCAGGTGCAGCAGGAGCGTTTTTCCGTCCGGAGAAATCAACTGGCCTACCGCCAGCGGATTTCTCAACACTTGTTCGCGGGTCGCTTCCAATTGCCGCGCCGAAGCATGCGAACTCGGCAGCAATGTGCCCGAGAGGCCGAATACATTGAAGTCCGGAATATCGTCCAGCCACAGGACGCTGCGAACCTGTGGCAGGGCAGACAATTCGCTCGCGACGCTGCGCATCGCCGTGAGTCCAGCGGCGGTAAAGAAATCGTCGCTGCGTGCGACCAAGACACATTCCCCACCGGCGACCTGAAACGGCTCAACCTTTGCTGCGGCTCCCTTCAGGCCGGTCGGCCCTGGCAGCCCCCGCCGATGCTTTGTTTGTGGCGACGGATCCTCCACCGCTGAATCGGCCGACGCGACCCAGTCCAAGATCAGCGATGGTTGGAGGTATCCAATCATTGCGATCGTCGACATGGACACCAGCACGAACGCTTGCGCGAGAGGCCGGTCCGCCCACCAATAAAACATCCGCGTGACCAATCCAACCGGCTTGGAAATGCTGTCCGTGTTTGGCTCGGCCATTACCGCTCCGCTGCCGCAGCAGCGACTTCATCGTGATCCAAAACACCGTCGCGATTACGGTCCATTTGCTTAAAGCCGAACCTTTGAAAGGTCAACGGGGTCTCCTCCCGCTGCACTTGACCATCGCCATTTTGGTCCATCTGATTCAAAAATGTCTGTGTGCGACGATCGATCGCACGCTGAGCAACCAACCGTTGCTCCGAACTCTCGACTGACTCAGTATTGCTTCTCTCGGCCTGGGAGCTCGACGAGGCCTGCCTATCGACGGCGGGCTGGCTCCCTTTGAGCGGGCGGGCGACATCGAAGAACGCGATGGCCATCTCTTCCCACGTTTGATCGCCCCACGTAACGTAGTCGTCCGGTGCTGGATTGGCGGGGTTGGCCGTCGAGTTGTCGAACGTCACGATCATGTCCAAAGACTCAATCGCATCGAGCTTCAGCGGCTCAGCGAACTGATAGTAGTGCTGCCAATTGAAATCGTAATGAGGTACATGCAGCAGATCTTCCTGGGTGCCGTTGGCAAGACGTGCCCTCAATTGGAACGACTTTCCACGCAGGTGCATGTGTGGGGTCGCGCCGAGTAGTCGACTCTCAGGACCGAACCCATCGAGGGAGATGCCGACCTCGTAGTCTTCCACTCGCGGCGGAATCTCAAAGTCGTGATCGATCGCAACCCGCGTGAAGACCTCGTGGGTCACTTCATCTGGATCCGCAAACCATACACCGACCCGAGAAATATCCTCGGTCTGGCGGCCGTTGGGTGTGTAGTGCATCTGGAAAACCAATTTCGACCCAGCAGGGATGCGGCGGGCGTGGCCAGGCGGCAACATCGCCGTTCGCTGACCAGGAACGTAGGCACCGAGCCATCCAATGCCACGCGAATCGCTGCCATCGGGTGACCGCACAAACACGATCGCGTGATGAACGACACTGGCGTCACCCGGAACAACCTGAGCTGCTCGAATCCACCGATCCTCCTTCCAGCCAGGATCGACGACGTAATATTGGTAATCGACAACATCATCGGACGGGACTCGAAAAGGTCGGTCTCGCATTGCAATCTCCATATCGGGATCGCTCGCAAGGTGCCAACCGCCGTGCCATTTTGGCGTCGGCGGCAGGTCGCCCGGATCGCCTTCCACCATGCCCTGAGCGATCCAAGCTGCGATCGTGTCACGGGCATCCGCGGGCATCCGCCGCTCCCCGACGAAATGGCCGATGCGGGGATCGGCGTGCCAGGGCGGCATACGTTTCTGATCGATGACCTCCAGCATCATTTGGCCCCAACCCACCACCTCGTCATAATCGGTCAACGCGAATGGAGCGATCTCACTATCACGGTGGCATTCAACGCAGTGCTGGTTCAGGATCGGTGCCACGTCGGCAGTGAACGTTACGGTCGCCTGCTCGGCATGCGCCGGACGCTGCTGCGGGATCCGAGTGATCAGACAGCCGACGCCCGGTGTCTCCGCTTGGGCGACCGGATTGCCAGCGAGCAGCGCCTCGATTGCGTCCCGTAAGTCATGCTGAGTCGGTTCCGCTCGCGCCAATCCGGGTTTGTATTGATCATCAATGCGACCCTGATAGAGGACCCGGCCAGCGGCGTCGATGATGAACACTTCTGGAGTCCGCTCAGCGTCCAATTCGACCAGCACCGATTGATCGGCGTCCTTCGCAATCGGAAACGTAATCCCCAGCTCACGGGCGTAAGCCGTGATTTCAGCCGGAGAGTCTTGCGCATTACTATCGACTCCTAAGAACGTCACACCTTTGTCGCCGAACGCGTCGGCCAATCGTTGCAGTCGCGGACCATACAGACGTGCTAACGGACACTCGGTACCAAGAAAGCAAACCACGGTATAGTCGCTCGGTGGCAGTATGATTGACTGCCCCTCGCCATCGCGGAGCATCCATTGCAACAGCGAAATCGGCTTCGCCGCCTGCACTGCTGATACGCTAAACAAGCACAGCAACACGAGAACGCCAGCATAATAAGAGAGGCGTGAGTGGATATTCATAGCGCGGTCGGCAGTCCATTTACGTGAGCAGAATCGAGCAGCAGATGGTCGACATTCTCCCGGCTTTGTGGCCGAGGGTCAATCGCTGCGGTCCGGTTCTGCTCCCTGCAACCCAGTGGTCTCGTCCGGGCGCGCTCGCGTACCTATTCACATTCACACTAACTTTGCTAGCGAACTCGCAGGACCGGACACGACTGTCCTCCGTTTCGATAGTGCTTTCGAACGGCGATCGCGTTCCAAACAACGAATGCGTGAATAGCGCGTCATGCCATTTTCTCGCCTGCACATGCGTGGACAATGCACTACACTCCAAGCAAAAACTTTCATCCGTATCAAGTAGAATGCATCGGGCATTGAACGGCGAACCTGACCCACCACAACTCGCTAACCCAGAATCTGCCAATGTCAGCCCGGTCGCTAGGAAACACGATGGGCCGACAGTCGTTGGGATTGGCGTCTCGGCAGGTGGACCTGCTGATCACGGTCACCAACTTCTTTCGTGACGCGATGGTATTCGAGCGGCTCGAGAGGCAGATCCTCCCCGAACTGCTCAAGCGAAAAGCGGCGGGGGACAACATCCGTGCATGGAGCGTGGGTTGCGCCACCGGTGAAGAGGCCTATTCGCTGGCAATGCTATTGATCGAAGCCACTTCAGCGATGGACTCGCCGCAAAATTTGCAAGTATTTGCCTCGGACCTGCACGAGCAATCACTTGCCAAGGCGCGAGAGGGATTCTATCCAGGCGATATCGAATCGGATGTTAACCCGGAGCGATTAAAGCGATTCTTTGAGCGCGAAAGCGGCGGTTACCGAATTCGCAAAGAGGTCCGCGAATTGGTCGTTTTCGCACCACACAATTTGTTGGGAGATCCACCATTCTCGAAACTTGATTTGATCGTTTGTCGAAATGTGATGATCTATTTACAACGTGATGTGCAGCGGGATGTGATCGATCTGTTTCACTACTCGCTGCTTCCTGATGGCGTCCTGGTGCTAGGCACTTCAGAGACGATCGACTCTGGCGATTTGTTTCACGTCGATGAAAAGAAACTTTCGATCTATCGCCGTCGGAACGTCCCCGCACCCGAGCCACGGTTGCCGGTGTTTCCGCTCAGCCGCTCGCGGCGGACTCGAGGACAGGACGTTCCCATTGTCGCGTCACTGCCGGAATACCGCACGCTGCACCAAGCGATCATCGAACGCTGCGGTCCACCGAGTGTGCTAGTCAGTCCCGATGACAAGTTAGTGCACCTGACGGAGTTGGCGGGCCGGTTCCTCAGCGTGCCTGGTGGGGAAATCACGCAAAATATATTCAAGTTGATCCGCGAGGAACTGCGGATGGAGCTGCGTGCGGTCATTCATGACGCTCGCAAACGGTCGGCGGTGCAACACAGTCGCGCGATTTCGATAACCTGCGACACTCGAAGCATGAGCCGTTGGTTAAGAAAGCCAGGTGAGGACGGTTCGCGATCTTTCAGCTTGTAGACTGGTCACATTTCAAAAGCGGATGAGGTCCTAAAACGAAAAGGGCCTGACGAAGATTTCATCCGCCAGGCCCTCTCGACTGTTGTCGTATTCACCTCCGCTTCACTCTCGTCAACAGAGGTTAAAACAACGCTGTCATTCTATTTTGCAGCTTGATCGAACAGCCGAGTCGGTTCTTCGCCGGTCACTTCTTTCTTCAATGATTTGCTGGTCAACATTGCGGAGAAACGCACATCGCCATCACCGGTGCATTTCGCAGTGACTTTGTAGTCGGCACGAGCACCAGGTTTCATTGTCTTCATCGGTTTGAACGTGATCGTTGAACCATCAACACTGTTTTCGCTCGGGCCCTCGGCACTGACGAATTCAAGTCCTTCGGGCAGTTCGGCCTTCACAGCAACGTCACTGTCTGCCGCGTCGCCCTCGTTCCACACGCGAATTGTGTAGACGACGTTCGAGTTCTTGGCAACGGGATCTTGGTCGTCGAGCACCACCAATTGCAGGGCAGGTAGACGTACAATTTCCACTCGCGTCATCGCGGTGGCAACCGCTTCACTTTTGGCGTTCGCCTCGCCTTCTGCAGCATCGACGCTGCAGACATAACGCGCAACCACCTTGGTCGGCAGGGTCTTGACATCGTTGGTTCGAATGGCGTATTCAAAGACCGCGGTTTGACCAGCGTCTAAGCGCCCAATCGACAGGGTCCTGTCGCTCATGGCGATATCCGATTTGTCGCTTTCCTTGGCAGACGCCTTGCTACTGGCACTGCCATCTTTCTTGGCCATTGTCGGCTCACCTTGCTTCTGCTCGTTGCCGTTACTTGACGATTGTTCGGACGCCTGCATGCTTGGTTTACTGAAATCAACCATATCGCACGCTTCGGGCCAGTAAACGTTGACGCTAACATCATTGGCGGCCGTATTGCCGGTGTTGGTTACATGCGCGGTGAACTTGGCAAGCTTCTCACCATATAACCGATTCGGACCTTGTACCTTTACGTTCAAGTCTGCGGCGATGACATCAGTTGTCGTTTCTTTGCTACGCGACTTCAGCTCGCTGTCCTTCACATTTGCAACCGCTCGGCTGCTGAACGAACCCGGCTTGCTGGCGTAGACTCGAGCGACAAACTTGCGCGAGTCGCCCGCGGCGAGGCCATCGACATCGAACTTCAAGGTATCGTCGCCTTCGATTGTGGCCAATCCCTTACCGAGCGTATCGGTAACGACAAACGCACCGACGTCACCGCTGCCGCCATTCTTGACCGTGTATTCAAGCTTGATCAGCTCACATCGATCGGCTTGCTTGGGTGCAGTCTTGGTCAGCGTGAGTTCGGGTTTGATGACTCGACTAGTCAAACAAATTGCTGGCGTGTAGTTGACGATTGCGAGACAGCTTCGTAGCTCGCCCTCTTCGTCAGCAGACGCCTTGACGATGATTGTCTTGCTCTCACCTGGCTTCAGGGCGGCGATCGACATTCTACCCTTGCTGTTGCTCTTGCCGTTATTCTTGCTCTTGCTGTCGTCTTTGCTTTTGCTGTCGCTGTTTGACTCAGACTGCTTGGATGCAATCGACGTTGAGTCAACGGTGAAGCCTTTCGCGTTCAACTGCTTTAACTTGATGTTGTGCAGGGTCACGTTGTCGGAGGTATTGGAAACCTTCACGCTGTACGTGAACTCCTCACCTGCGCGAACTTCTTCCGGCATGTCCGCGGTAAGCGATAGCAACCCATCACCCGTGCGGATCGTTTCCTCGGCGTGTCCGTTGCCCGCCAGGCAGGATGCAGCCGCTATTGCAAGAACCGCTGATGCGGACCGCCATGTGTTTGTCTTAGTCATTGTATTTCCGTAGTTGGAGGTACCGGTTCGGAGATGAGTGTCCTATCGAACCAAAAAGTGAAAGTCGAGGATGACTACACGCTGTACGTGGGGGGCCGCAAACGACGTTCCGTCATCGGAGCGGTATCAGGTTTGCGTCGGCTTCACAGCTGCGGTCACCCCAACCGCGCGACCAACAATCCGTCGTTGAATCAACCACACCTGCTTTTAAGAAGGCACTACTTATGACTACCGAATCCAACGAAACTACTTTTGCGGCGCTCAAGCCTGGCGATTTGAAAGAACTGGCTTCCGTATCCGCCGCCCCCTGTGTCTCCATCATGATGGGTACACACCGCAGCGGTCGCGAGACTCAACAAGGCCCGATTCGTCTGAAGAACTTGTTAAAGGAGGCGAGTGAGAAACTCAGAACGGCTGGTCATGATGAGAGCATCCTGGACGGTCTCGCGTCAAAAACCAGCGAGAGCAATTTTTGGCAGCATCAAGGGGAAGGCCTAGCAATCTACTTAACGACGGACGATTGCCGCATGTTTCGACTCAATCGCCGCGTCGATGAGCACGTTTGCGTTGGCAAAACTTTCTTCGTTCAGCCGCTGATTCGCGAATCCAATGCAGGTGGCGAATACTTCGTTCTTTCGCTCTCGTGGGATGAGGCCAGCCTGTATCGAGCTACCGGCGATTCTCTTACTCCCGTTGAAACCGCTGCATTACCAGCCAAGTTCGAGGAACTGGTCTTGCCGCGTGATCCGGAGGAGAGCCTGCAAAACACGAGTCATCGCAGCGTCGGCAACACTCCGGGTACATCGACGGCGATGTTCCATGGCCAAGGGGAGGGTGAGAGCAAAATCGAAGCTGACCGCAATCAATACCTGTCTCTCATCGGCGATGAAGTGGCCGCGGCAGTCTACAATACCGGCCTGCCGTTGCTGGTGGTTGCCACCAGTGAAGTGACAGGGCATTTCGAGGCAACGACCAAGGTTCACGTCGACGCCAAGGTCGATGGCAGCCCTTCAGAATGGAGTGGTGACGAACTGCGAGAGCAGGCTCACAAGGCCATCGCACCTCAATTGAAAGCCGATCATGACGAGTTCGGTGAACGATTTGGTACTGCCCTGGCCAACTCCCAAGGATCCGACAATTTGGACGACGTGTTGCAGGCGGCGAAGAATGGACGTGTCGATTCTTTAATGGTCTGCACCCGTGGTGAGTATTGCGATCAAACCAATCAAGCCGTGGTTGAAACGCTTCGAAATGGCGGTGATGTGCTGCAATGCCGTCACGAAGCGATGCCGGGAAACGACACAGTGGCCTGCGCCATTTTCCGTTTCTGACAACTTGACCAGACGATTCGCGAGTCGGTTTCGCAAATTTTCTCAGCAGTCACCTCGGATCATCGAAGCGATGAAGTTCGTTGGTTAAGAACCGTTCAAGTTAACTGCCGACGCGAACGGTAACCGTACAAGCTCACATCGCGACGACGCCACGCGGTCAATCAAAAAAGCGAAATAGCGGGTACGACCGTTTTTTGTCCGAGAATACTCCGCAATGCGCTCAACATATCACCACCCGATGGTGGATTGATAATCCTGAGCGACTGACTGCCCCTCAGGATACGCACGTACTAAGGGGGTTCTCTTGCGGACCGTATTCGATCAGGGCAGCGGGGCCTTGCGACTGAGATCGTCGCATCGCGATGGACGCCAATCGCTTTTCCTAAACAAAAAAATGGAAATACTTGCCCACGCAACTCACCACTGGATCGCAGAGAGTAGCCGGTGCGTGGAACGAACTGATCGCCCTTTCTTCCGCGACGTCGGGCTTCGATGCCTTATGGGTCACCGATCGCGTTGTCCAAAAGTATCCGATCGACAGGCTACTGGAGTTCCTTCACCTGCTCGATAAAGCTCTTGAGTTTGGGCAGCAGCGACGTGAGCAGACGGTTGGCTTCCTCTTGGTCATGTTCTCGAGCAGCGTCGATCAGGAGCTGAATACCCTCGATCGGCTGCCCCGTTTCGAAGGCGCTGAGCAGGCCTTTGAGGGCGTGGCCGGAACTGGCAGCCGTCTCAAGATCGCCGGCCTGAACCTCATCGGCGAGTTTGGAGAGCAATGGAGGCGCATCCTCGGCAGCCATCGCAGCCAGGATGACGAGCATCTGTTCGTCATCGCCAACACGCTCGAGCGCAGCGGCGAAGCGTTGTTTCTGCTGGTCGGTCAAAGTCGACATATTTGCTTCCGATTTCATCATGCGCCAGCCTCCACTTCGACATCATTTTTTAGAACGATTCGAAACGACGTAATGCGGTCTCGCAGTTTGCCGCGAGTGATTCCCAAAATCTCTGCCGCTTGACTTTGGTTGCCATTGGTTTCACGCAGAACTTCTGCGATCACGTAGCGTTCCATGTACTGAGTCGCCTCGGCATAGAGGTTGGTTGATCCTTTATCTAACAATTCTCGTACCAAAACTGGTAAACCGGCACCGGCAACCGCGGCCTGGGTCGCCGTCGTCGCGCGATTGCGGGCGGTCACCCCCGTGACCTCACGGGGTAAACCATCGGGAGTGATCACCGGCATCACCGTGTCCAAGACACAGCGACGAATGACGGCTCGAAGTTGCCGGACGTTGCCCGGCCAGTCGTAGGCAGTTAGCAGATCAACGGCATCGGGCGACAGCCCTTCCAAGTCAGGTTTACTGAACTCGCGTTTTGCACGACTGAGGAAAAACTGGATCAACGACGGCACATCACTGAGCCGATCACGGAGTGGAGGAAGCTCGATCGTCACTCCGTTGAGTCGATACAAAAGGTCCTCGCGATAGTCACCATCTTCGACCATTCGCTCGAGCGGGCGATTGGTGGCGGCGATAATTCGCACGTCGGTCTTCAGCTCTTTGTTACCCCCGACTCGCTCGAACCGTTGGTCCTGCAACACCCGCAGCACTTTCGCCTGCACCGATGGAGCCATGTCACCGATTTCGTCTAAGAAGAGAGTGCCGCCGTTGCATTGCTCAAACTTGCCGATTCGCCGTGACTCGGCACCGGTGAACGCCCCCTTCTCATGGCCGAACAGCTCGCTTTCGAGCAGGTTGTCCGGCAGTGCGGCACAGTTGACGGCGAGAAAAATCTCGTCGCTCCGGCGACTGTACTGATAGAGCGCCCGCGCGACCAGTTCCTTGCCGGTCCCGCTTTCGCCACGAACCAAAATTGGTACATCCTGTTTAGCGACCTTCCCAATCGCTTTGAAGACGTCAAGCATGGCCGGTGAGCGACCGATGAACAGCTCAGCACTCGTGTCGGAGTTTTCATCGTCAGCGGAAATTGCTACCGGAACGCTGCTAATTTGACGCTGTTCGATGGCCTTTTCGACCAAATCTCGTAGCGGATCGACCGCGAGTGGCTTCGCAATGTAGTCGAACGCGCCGAGCTGCATGGCCTCAATGGCCGTGTTGCTGGCTGCTTCGATCGTCATGAAAATGACAGGGATCCGCCGGTCGTGCTCGCGGATCTCACAGTAGACTGCTAAACCATTTTGGTCCGGCAATTGAATATCCAACAGCACCGCATCGAAATCCCCGGCTCGTAACTTTTCCAGCCCTTCGGCAGCGGTCGCCGCAGTTTCCACATCGGCAATCGACCCCAGTGATTTGCGGGTGAGGGCGCATACCAAACGATCGTCATCAATGACTAATAAACTCGGCATCGTCTTGTACTCGGAGGACTGTGGCTGGGGCCGGAGTCGTGTCGCCGACTTATTTCTTTCCTGGGGTGGATTGACGACTCCGGCAGACATAAGAAAGGACCCCTCAAGAGTGTATGCGACACCTGCAATCGCTGTCGATTGGGCAGCGTGAGGGTTCGCGTATCATGATTCGAGACTATGGTTTGAGTTTCCAGCCAACGACAACGCCCAGCGCGAATGCCCAGCAGGCGGCGACATCGGGTTTATCGCGGGCATACTGCTTGGCCAAGCTGAATAGATCCGCGGCGGGCTCACGCACAAAATGACGGGCTGCATCGTGCGCAACGTCACCGGCACCAGCAGCAGCACGACTCGCCGTTTCGCGGGCATGGTCAGACATGGTTTTGTCACCGGGAGCAGAAACAGGGGGGACGTCAGACATCTTGAATTACCTTCGATAAAGAGGACGGGAGGCGGGATCGTCGTTGTCGACGGTATCGCTATAGGACACCGAGGTACGATCATAAAAGGATTCGCGGCGGAATTGGTTACGGGCGGAGGTTTGCGGAGAGATCAACGTCGCTTTCAGCCAACGAAGGTTTTCACCAAACTCCGATTTCGTCTCGCTCATCGCAGCGGACGCAGCGAGGATCGCTCGCAAGGCAACCCATCCGAGCAAGGCAACGATGGCAAAGAACACCAAGCTGACGATCAACATGGCAGCACCGGTGGTCAACTGCGTCGATTCGCCGAGCAGAACTCCAGCCCCCACCATCGCGACAGTCAGCGCCGAGCCCGCCAAAGCGAGCGCAATCGAACCACAAACGGCCGCTTGAACGAGCTTTCGTTTAGCCGCCTGGCTATCGACCGAGATCAATTCCATCTGCAGCTCGAATAGATCGAGCACGTCGCGAATCACTCGCTGAAAACTCGATAGCGACGGCTCTGTGTTAGCGGAAGACGACATCAGTGAGTCCACTTCTTTCGTTTCACGAGCCAACCAATCCCGAGCCCCACCACGACACCGGCAGCAATGACGACGGCAGGCTGTTTCTCGATGAGCCGAGAAAGCCGCTGAGCGGGCTGCCGCTCTTCGCGTCGAATTTCAGCAGCATGCTGGCGGGGGGACGAATCGACGACGGGTTCCATCATAGGCGCAATCATGACCGGGCCTCGTATTCGGAGTGGGTAGAAGGAAAGCTTTGGCGGGCGGAGATAGCACCGACGACCTGATTCGTCGCAACCCTGACAGCTTGACGGACCAGGAGAGTCGCAATGGTGCCAGCGATACCAGCGAACATGCCCTTTTCAGCAGGTGTGTCGACCGCCCCGGCGCGGTCCTGCTGGACCACGACAGTGGAGGTGGACGAGCGACGAGATGGCACGAGCAGGTAACCCACGACCGCAGCGGCCGCAGCAATGGCAATGGGCCGCCGCGACACGTGATACTTCCAATCAGATAACTGCTTCACGCGCGCTCGCGCATCGTCGACATCGTAGGGCAGCTCGCTGCGAATTTCGCGCATCCGATTGCGGATCGCCACGGACTGCTGGCGGGTGGCGGTCGTCACAGCCATGACTACCGTTTCCGCCCGAGGAAGAAGAACGCACCTGCGGCAATGCCGAGACCGAAGGCGATCGCTAACGATTCTGCCGGGCGATTTCGCACCGTTGTGGCAAGCTGCGCCGAATAGTCACTCGACTGAGCTGCGAGTCGGCGGGCCTGCTCGCGAGCGTACTGAGTCGCGTCGTCAGCAAAACCCTGCGCTGCATCGGCGTAGTGGTGCAGCTTCTCCGCAGCTTGATCACCCATCGAGCCCTGGAAAACTCCATTGATGAATTTCTCGACCTCGCCCCGAGCTGCGCCCGTCTTACGCTGGACCATGCCAACAAGTTGGTCGGCATTGCCTTCGCACTGGCGAAGATCATCCTCGGTCAGTTGCCCCCAATGCTCTTTGAGGCGCCCCTTTACTTCGTTCCATTGGCCTTGTAGCTGATCGCGATTTGGCATGATGAGATCCTGTGAATTTGTATGGTGGAGGCTCACGTTGCCGAACATAAGAGTTGGGCAAGAGCGTTCAGGAAAACTCTACTACGCATTCGCTGTGCCAAACTTAGAATGAAAGAATTTGAGGTCAAAATTTTCGGACCGGGTGGTACAAAAGCGACCAGGATGGAGAACGATTGACCACGCTCGGACAATTCTTCGCCGACATCCGTGCGGCTGGCCGCGAAAATCAACCTGTACCTGTCGGTCCAGCGCAAGTAGCATTGCACAGCTGCCGGGACGATCTTCCATTGCTAGCAAATCCGCGTAGACCTGTAAGTCGCCCGTTCGGCGGCGAGCCAACACTCATCCGTTCAGTACTCCTGCCGCAGTGACCATCCACGTGCCCTTACTATCCGTGCCCATTGATGGCAGTGTAAAGCATCTTCCCTACGCCGATCGCGCCGAAGATCTCATTGACACCGCAAATGAAGCCGTCGAGGCATTCATGCTGGCCGACCTCGATGTGATTGAAAACTTCGTCACCTGCGATTTTCACTTGCTCGACCAAACGTTGAGCTGGATTCACAGCAACCACCTGCTGACTGGAAACCGATTTTGCGAATGGGGCGCAGGCTTCGGCGTCGCCACCATGCTGGCAGCTCTCAGAGGAATGCAGGCGGTCGGAATCGAGATCGAATCACGCCTGGTCCACCAAGCTGAGCAAGTCGCGGCGACGATCGGCAGCTCGGCTCAATTCTACCACGGTAGCTTCGTGCCCCGCGGAGTTTCCGGGCTCGCTGAGATCTCCGGCGAATTCAAGAATGTCGACACCGAAGAGGGTGACGTCTATGCAGAAATCGGCTTGGAACTGGACGATTTCGATCTCATCTTCGTGTTCCCGTGGCCGGGGGAAGAAGAGTTTTTTGAGCATATTTTCGCCGCCTGTGCTGCTGACGGCGCCCTGCTGTTGAGCTATCACGGCCGCGAAGGCATGCGACTACTACGGCAGTCGCTCTAAGTCGCGTTCGTGGGGCCGCCCCTCCACCGGACCGCGCGCCCGCAGTCGGCCCCCACTGTGGAGCCCCCCCCAAAGCGGATTCCCAGATGGCGAGGCGATCAACCGCTCACCAGCCCAGCACATGGGCGAACATCAGCGGAGCACAAATCGACGCATCGCTCTGGATCATGAATTTCGGCGATTCTGGATCGAGCTTGTACCAGGTGATTTTCTCATTCGGGACCGCCCCGCTGTAGCCACCATAGCTGGTGACCGCATCACTGATCTGACAGAAGTAGCCCCACAGCCGAACATCTTTCTCGAGGTCCTGCTTCAACAATGGAACGACACAGATTGGGAAATCTCCAGCGATGCCGCCTCCGATCTGGAAGATCCCAATGGGCGCGTCGGCACTGTGAGCCTCATACCATTCGATCAGGCGCTGCATCTGCTCGGTGCCCGGCGCAAACGCGGTGTGATTGGGAACTGTGCCATCATGGACGCGAGCGGCATAGATGTTGCCCAGAGTGGAGTCTTCAATACCGGGCGTGTAAACGGGAATCCCCGCATCCTTGGCTGCGGCCATCCAGCTGTTCTCACGGGGCACCTGAAAATGTTCCGCGAAAGTAGGATCGTCGAGTAGCGCAAACATGAAGTCGCAAGGCATCCAAGTCTCGTCGCTGGCCGCCTGCTCGATCCACAGTTTGGTCAGGCGGTGCTCGAGGTGCCGCATCACCGTCTCGGGGATACAGGTATCCGTGACACGGTTGTACCCGGCGTCGCGCAGCTCCACTTCGTCTTGCACCGAGAGGGCGCGCCAATTGGCGATCGTGCGATACTCATCGTGGGCGACGAGATTAAAGAGATCCTCTTCCAGGTTCGCTGCGGTGCAAGTGATCGCATGGACTTTGCCCTGACGGATCATCTCAGCCAGCGACAAACCGAGCTCGCCTGTGCTCATCGCGCCGGCGAGGGTAACCATCATCTTGCCGCCCGCCGTGACGAACTCGCCGTAGGAACGGGCAGCGTCCCGCAGTTCACGAGCATTGAAGTGGCGGAAGTGCGTTTCCAGGAAATCGGTAACTTTCATCAAAATCTCAGGGCGGCAAGGACAGGTGAGTTCGTGACACCTGTTTGTAGCGAGATTTCGTCGAAATACAATCTCTCTGGCAACTTCCCCAGCGAGTGTGACACCCGCCCGTGAGCCCCCTAGCCCCTCAGCTTCCAACCGACCAGCACGCCCGCGCCGAAGAGCCACACGGCGGCGACATCGGGACGGTCTTTGGCATAATCGCGGAGCAGACTGAAGACGTCCTTCGCCGGCTCTGCGACGTAGTGACTGCCGTAGGCTTGAAGATTTTCAGCCGTCGTATGAGTGGCACCGTCGAGACGACTGCGCATCTCACTGACGGTCGAGCGGGACTGGGGTGACTGTGTTGATGGGGCCATGATCAATTTCCTGACTAACAAAGGAGTGACTTCGATTTAACTATTCTTGCGGTCGCCGTGGCGTTTAACGGCCGTTCCAGCGTTCACGCCAAGTTGGCTCGCGATACCGATCCGCAGCTAACGAGTAGCCAATCGCCACACCGACCAGCAGGCCGATCCCCAACGCAGCCACAACCGATTCCGCTGGATGGTTTGCGACCGCTCTGGTCGATTCGTTGTACCCTCGCTGCAGCTTCTGGCCAGTCCAGGCGAAGCTCGCACCGGCGTCTTCGTAAATCTTGCTCAGGAAATCCTCGACTTCGGATCTCGCGGCGCCGACCTTCTGCTGGATCAAGCCAATGAGTTGCTCCTGATCACCTTCCACTTGGCTCAGTTCATCATCAGTGATCTGACCATATTTCTCTTTCACCGACCCGCGGATCGAATTCCACTGGCCTTTCATCTGTTGCTGAGTAGACATTGCTTTTCCTTTCTTGAAATACCGCTGTCGCCCGAGCATTCCAAGATCCTGAAATGGATCTGGACGAGCGATCAACTCACCAAGAGTGAAGCAAAGCGTGTACCAACTTTCCGCTGCGTCAATTGTTTGCTGTAATCGCGAACTGTAGCATTGAAGCGATCGAAACCCATACAAAGTAAGGAACTTGGGCGATCGCAATCCAACGCTGGTGCGGCCAAATCGAAACCATGGCCCACAGGAGACTCAGCCACACAATCGTGATATCAACCGCCGCCAGCTGCAGATTTTGCAATCCAAACAGAATGGGAGTGAATGCCAGGTTGGCAACCAGGTTGATCGCAAAGGGGATGCCCACCCTCCACGGCAACTGTTTACGGGCGATCTTGTAAAAAACGTAGAGGAAGGTCACCACGATAATCGGATAGAGTATCGTCCAGATCAGACTGATCGTGGATGGCTCAGGTGTCCAAGCCGGTTTGCCCAGCGCGTCGTACCAGGCTCGCCAATCCGTTTGCAGATTCATATTAAGTTTCCAACGTGAAGTGATTCATTGTAGACCAGGTGAGACACAGCTGGCACGTTAAACACGGGCCCTTTCACGACCGTGACCAAGCCAACACCGAGCCAATCCAATGCCGGGGCGAATAGGATGTCGGGTGGTCTTTGACACGAAGGCGAGTCTCGGAGAAACTCGACTACCCACCTCAAACCAATGCGCCCAACGATGCCGAAACCATCGCCCCGCCTTCCGCGTGACACGTTCTGGATCTTTGACATGACAGTATGCCGCTGGGGACTGTTGGCCGCCCTACTGCTCGGCTGGGGCCTGCCAAAGACGAGTGCTGATCGGCCAATCCGAATGGGATGGATCGATCGCTTTGCAAGCGGAGCCTTCTCAGAAGATCAAATCGCAGCGTTCGCCCCGCACCTAGTCGGCTACGA
Organism: Allorhodopirellula heiligendammensis; assembly: GCF_007860105.1. Classification (NCBI taxonomy): domain Bacteria; kingdom Pseudomonadati; phylum Planctomycetota; class Planctomycetia; order Pirellulales; family Pirellulaceae; genus Allorhodopirellula; species Allorhodopirellula heiligendammensis. Next base: position 1,471,747 of record NZ_SJPU01000002.1, on the reverse strand, counting down.
TCCGTTGAGCTGCCCAGAACAATCCATCGTGCTTCAACCGGTGCCCGCCACGGACATCACTGTCAATCGAGGAACACTTGCCGGCGTTTGCGGAGCAGAGGTGCAGATCCCCGAGTCGTTTAAAGTGTCTCCGCACAGCTCGCTCTACCGCGGCCTGATCTGCGATGCTCGCCGACCAGGCCGTGAATCTCGCCAACGGTGGATTCACCAAACACGGCAATGGAATGAGCAGGATCATTCTCCCCTCGTCGCGATGCCGGTCCTGGGCCCCGACATGGTGCCGAGCGATGTCTTGGTTTGCATTGATCGCAACGATGATTGGCAAATCGGTTGCGACTGGAACGCGGACCTGCATTTTGAGCCCACCGAGTGTTTCAGCCTGTCAGCATCACAACACGATTTGCCGGTGATGGCCTCGTCGGGAGACACAACCGTCGTGATCCGCAGAGCCTCCGTGGCACCTGATCAGTCCCCGCAGCTGCAGATGTTGTGCATCGCCGCGGCGCAATCGGGTTGGCGATCAGTCGACCCTGGCCAAGCCGTGATCGCTGACTTCGCTGCCAAATTGTCCCGACAGGACGGCCAACAGCAAGTCCAATGGGTGCTATTGCCAACGGGTCGCGGCGCCGCTGACTTGGCCGCCGCGATGGCCGCGGCCGAGCAGGCGAACTGCGATGCGGTTCTGGTCAACTTGGACCAACTCCTCCATTGGCCAACCGATGCGACGCGGCTGCTGGCGGAGCTCTCTTGTCAAACCCAGATCCCCGTCGTGGTGACGCGACAGACTCCCATTTCGCCAAAATTTCATGTCGAGCCCGCTCGCCTGTCAATTCCTGATATCGCCGAGATCCATTTCTCACCGTCGAAATCGGACAGCGCTGCGTTCTCACATGCCGTTGACGAGCTGATCACAGACCTGGCGAAATTTCGCGTTGCCACCCAGGCGACGAGGCTCGTTGGAACACCAACCCAAGCCAACTCCTACATCGAACCAATCGCAGGCGATCTTCCACACGACCGCTTCATGGCAACCCTCGACGACGATCGATGCGTGGTCCGGGTGCCGGGCAACGCGATCGATGGCCGTGTCGTCATCTCGGATCGACAAGCAAAGTTCGATGATATCGACGCGACACTGTACGACAAACGCGGAATGCGGGTGACCGGTATCGAACACACCAACGGCATTCGGTTTGATTCCATGCCACCAGCGCAGGCGTTTCGTGCACGCGGTGGTTACCTTGTGGCAAAGCAACGTTTGTTCTATCGCGGCCGAACCGTGGCCACCCTTAGCGACGACGTCCGCCTGCAATGGACTCGGCCCAGCGACGGTGCGACGACCGATACAGACGGTTCCTCCACCTCCATTAAACCGAGCTACGAGATCGATCGCCTGCAAAGAGTCGGGACGCATGACGTGCCTCCCTACGTCCGGCAGATCGCCTCCGGATTGACTGAGCGTGGCCCCTCGGTCGCCTCATGGTGGTATCGCGAGCCACCTCGCCACGGCTCGATCGCATACCACCATGTGTTCCAAGATCCATTCAGCACGCTTCACTGGGCGCACGATCGGCTGCAGTTCTGGGTGGTGTACGAAGACGGTCGGCTGCTACCGGGCTATCGTACGATCGGTGACCTGGGCGGATCGAACCCTCGTGACGCTTGGATCCTCGTCCAGGGGGCGATCACCAATGACATCACCACAGCGAATCCGCCTGAACTAATACAGACAGCGGCAGTCTCTAACCAAGTGCCAGCCGACATGGATTGGCATCCGTTCCACCCGGCGATGATGCACTCCAACGATACATCCCGAAATACGTCATCGCTCGATTCCAAGCGGATCGTGTTGCCGCGTGATGATCACTTCTTGTTTGCCGAAGTGCGTCCTCGGAACGGGGGGGCTCCTGGATACGGCTGGCTGTGGGCCGTCGCACCGCCGCACAGGAGCGAACCGTTGCCATGGCTCAAACTCTACGATCACGATGCCGTGCAAGCGGCGATCAACGAGCAAAAATCCACCGGGGTGACCGCGACAAGAATTGTCACCAATACTCCGCGTCCCGCCGAGAATTCCAAAGACATTGTGGCTTGGCGTGCCTACCTCCTGGCGATCGATCAAGCCGAGGTTCGCAAGCTGCAAATCGATGAGACCGTACATGCGGCCCGCCGGGTATTGGCACTATGCCGCGAGCGTTTGGGCGGACTTCCGTCCCCCGAAACGCCGTCCCATGACGACGATTTAGATTCCAGAGGTCAGCCAATACCCCCGGACCCCAGTGCCTCTGATGCGATTCCTGTTTTCCGTGTGCGATACGATCGACAGTGGCAACAAACGTACGCATGGGCGGTCGATGCAGCTTATCGCTTGACCCGGGCGATTGGATACCGCGAGCTACCCGAAGTGATCGCAGAGCATCCGATCGCGAACCAAACTGCCCAGGACGCAGACTATGAAGCTGCATTTTTTCAGCTTTGCGGATTGGTTGAGATCCGAACTCCGCGATTTGCCCTGACACTCGTGCGATATCATCATCGTCGAAATGAACCTGTCAAAGCATACGAGATTCTCACGCGGTACGCCTACGAAGGGCCTTCGACGCCCTGGTATTTCAAAAAGGAACGCGACCTCTGGGAGCAGAGCGGGGTCGCCTCGCTGTCACGTCTCGGTCATGCGCGCTGGTTTCTCCATGAAGCCGGTCAACCGATCAGGCAGGTCGCACCTTAATACGCCTCGGCCGGCATGTCACTCAGAACCAACATCGCGATCGCCCGCACCGGCCAGAGGAACCCCGCACCGGCCAGAGGAACAACGAGATCACCGAAGCGACATCCAACTTGGATTCGAGACCAGTGCCCGTCATCTCGCGCCGGCGAGGGACGGGTTTGACGGTGAGTGCCATCGCGACGTTTTCGTCGAGAGGCTGCTATCGTCGTCGGGGGTGTAGATGAAACCGCGGCGACGCAACGCCTCGTCAGTGCCGGGCGTTAAGAGGTTGCTACCATCGCTGCAGCTTGGCGGAGACCAGCATCAGGATCGCCCTGAGGCCAGTATTCCAGACCGACGTAGCCGTCATAGTTCGCCGCTGCGATCGCGGCCAAGATCTCCGGATAGTTCAACTCGCCACGAGTGAGTTCATGCCGCCCTGGGTTCCCTGCGGCGTGGAAATGCTTGATCGCGTCGACGCGGCGGGTCAGTCGCTCAATCACATGCCCTTCGCTGATCTGTTGATGATAAATATCGAAGACCACTTTAACATTCTCACTGCCCACTGCATCGACAACTTCAAAGGCCTCGTCGCTGCGTACGAGGTAGTAACCAACATGATCGACGAGTTCATTGAGCGGTTCGATAACCAGTGTGATCCCCGCTTGTTCGAGCAATGGCGCCGCTTCGCTCAGGCCATCAATGAGCGACTGCTGCTGTTGCTCGCGCGGTATCCCCGGACGAAAATCGCCGACTTGCGAAATTAATGTCGAGCACCCCAATTGCCTCGCCGCGGCAATAGATTCTTGGAGCCCTTGTAGATAGTGACTTCGCAACGCCGGGTCGGCAAGCGAAACGAACCGAGTGCAACAAGCAGCGACCGTCATGCCGTGCTTGTCGCGCGCAGCGATGATCTGATCAAGATCCTTCTCCCACCAGCACCAAAACTCAAACGCATCAATGCCAGCGTCCGCGACGCGAGCGATTGCCTCGGGCTCCGGGACCCCTTCAAAAACAGCGTCGATACAAACCGATAACTTGGGGCGGGCAGTCAAGAGCGATCCTTCTGGGGTGCTAAACAAAGACCCCAGATTGGGGCGGTCAAGTCGTTGAGCTGCGTCTCCATTGGGGCCGCAGCTCCGGTGAGCGCGAGGCGATGCCCCGCGCTGTGTGACGGGTTGAGCGTACTGGCTACTGGCGTTCGCCAGGTCACGGCGGCTGGCCGCCGCCGGTACGCTCAATGTCGATGCTCATGCTCAGCCGAAGGGGCTGTATTTGCCTGGCACGGCGATCGGGTATTTGCCATCCTCGCCCTTGACAACCGGGGGGGTGGACTGGAGGGTGAATTCATCGATGCCAGGGGCCAAATCACGGCCTTTCTCGAGCAATTCGTCCCACTTGACCACCTTGCCCGAATAGCAGGCTTCGCGGCCGAGAATGGCGGTGAAGGTCGAATGGGCGCCGTATTCGCCTTCATTGTAGATCTCGCCACGCATGAGCGCTTCGATGAGGTCGTGTTGTTCCTGTTGGTGACCGTTAACGCGTTTTCCTTTGTGTTTCCACGCGTTTTCGCCGAAGATCTCACCGCTCGGATTGGCAGTCCCCTTGGTTCCCTGTGCGAACTCTCCGACGTGACTCCAACCACCGGCGAGGTGCCGCCCCTGCGAGAACATCTTCGTGCCGTCTGCGAAGGTGTATTCACAGAACGTGTGGTCGAAGATCTGGGATTTCGAGCCATCACCATTTTCACGCTGCTGGTGTCCACCCATGCCGTTACAGCTAACGGGATAAGCGTCTTTCACCCAACAGCCGACGTCCAAGTTATGGATGTGCTGTTCACAGATTTGATCGCCGCACACCCAGTTGAAGTGGTACCAGTTATTGGTTTGGAACTCCATTTCATTCTGGTCATCTTGCTTATTGCGATACCAGATTCCGTTGCCGTTCCAGTACACTTGCTGTGAGATGACGTCTCCGATCGCACCGTCGTGGATGCGACCGATCGTTTCGATGTACGAGGGTTCGTGGCGGCGCTGCAGGCCGATAGCGACCATCAAGTTCTTCTTCTTTGATTCTTCGACGCTCTTGAGCACGCGGCGGACGCCAGGAGCATCGGTCGCGACTGGTTTTTCCATGAAGATATGCCGTCCCTTGTTGACGGCATACTCGAATTGCTGAGGCTTGAAGCCTGGCGGTGTGGCGATGACGACCAGGTCGCAATCGACGTCAATGGCTTTCTTGTAACCGTCGAGGTCACTGAAAAAGTGGTCCTCAGGGACATCGACTTTGTCGCCGTGCCGGGCCGAGAGTCGCTTGACCGCATCACGTGCCTTGCCCTCAAACGCATCGTGGACGGCGACAAGTTTGACGTTGCCCTTCGTGTTCATGATCTGGTCAGCAGCTCCGCTGCCACGACCACCGCACCCAATCAAGACAAAACGAATGACGTCATCGCCAGCAGCATGGGCGGCAGGGAGAGCCATCGCACCGAGGCCTGCACCCGCACCGAGGGCAGTTCCGGCCAACAGCGTCGAGTTCTGTAAAAATCCGCGACGAGTTGCCGCCGAATCGACTTGCGATGCAGGAAGAATGATAGGTGAGGCTTTCGCGAGCTGCTTTGAATTTTCCATGGTGCTTTCATACGGTGAAGGTGGGCAGGAAACCGCCGAACGGTCGGAAGTTTCCGGGGGCCCCTAATTATAGACACAAGTGAGACGTCGAAACACCATGATTGGTGCTGGATTTCACCGAATTACGCCCGCAAAGCGACAATCGATCACAAAAAGTGACTGATTCCGCGTAGAACACGGCGGCGGTGGTGAACGTCCTATGACTGTTCGAACTTGCGGATTGCATCGATTATCCTGCTCTTGTGAAGCACACGACCCAACCTAGGAACAACAAATCGACAGAATTGGCTTTGCCGGTCAACTAATTTACGTAGACTGGGTGAAACTCGCCGATTCTGTGTCGGCTGCCCTGTTTCCAGGGGCTCGTCTCCATGGGACATGTGTCCGGCGGAGCACGGGCGCACTTAGCGTTTTCATCAGATGGTTCGCGTCCACCTTGTCTGTACCTCAATCATGGCCACCTATCTGAGGGTGGCCATGCCGTGAATTGCTCTCACTGGTTTCGCAGTGATTTTCTTGTCTTTCAAATTGTTTCTTGTTTCACAGCGACTGGTGCGATACACGCCCCCGGTCGATCGCTGCGTAGCCTCGTCGCAACGGCTTGCCGCGTCTATGTCAAAGCGTGCGGTCGGCCTGCTGGTGACGATGCTGTTGCTGAGCTCCGCAGTAGGATACGGACAAGCACCGGGGACATTGCCACCGCCAGGTTTTTTACAAGACACGACGCCGTGGCCTGAACAACTGGAGGGTATTCGGCCCGACGCGTTCCTGTTTCAGGACGAATCAAACACCCCCGTGGTGATGCCGAGGATGTCGTTTGAAGAGATCGACCGGCTGCGACGGCTCGACCGCGGAGGTCGCTCGGGCGATCAAATCGCGACCCTCGAACGATTGTTTCTCGCGGGGACGATGGGCCCGGCACGGGCGCAGTGGAATGCGGAACTCGCGGTACGGTTGGACGGTGCAGCGGTCCGGGAAACCGTAGGCAGGTCGGTCATTGTCGACATCGGGTTTGCCGGCGCGCATCTCCTACAGGCTGCCGATGTCCGTTTTGTCCCGGCCGCAAACGCTCAGCGCGACGCATCGCTGATGGATCAGGCTATCCAAAATTTGGCCACCCCGGACGCAGGAGCCAATGGCGAGCCGGTGACTGGGGCATATGTGCGGTTGGCCCCCCGGCAGACCCTGGAGCAAACCGCTGCGGGCCTCTACAGCAGCGCCCCAGTCCCATCCAGTAACACTGGTGTCGTCAGCGGCGCACCAACCGACCTATCATCACGACCAACAACCTTTCCCACGGTGCTTCATCAAGCGATGGGCGTCGAGGGTGATGGATTCTCCCGCCGCGACGGGGGATATCAATTGGTATTGCCGATTGACTCGTTGCTCGAGAAGTTTTTGTCACCGCGAACTTCGTTGGTAGTGAAGGTACATCTCCAGCTTTCCGCTCGCGTCTGGATGACTCCCCCCGGCCAGTCCTGGTTGCCACTCAGTCTGCCTGCGGTATCCACATTGATTCAGTTGGAGTTAGACGACGCCAACAATGACGGCGACATCGCGCTGTTGGATGTGGTCGGCTCAGGGCGTGAGGTCACCCGGCGACTCGAAGGCTCAGATCGCTACACGGTTGAGTGCGATGGTGGCGTGATCGCGCTGCGAGTCAGCGGTGCGGCAGAAGGCGAGGGCGATACCGGAGACCTGTTGGAAGTCGAGTCCGAAACTCAGTTGCAATGGGAATCACCTACTGAACCACCTACGATGGACGTTCGCCTGGTGACCAAAAACTTGCGAGGGCCTCTGCGGGGCTGCGAAATTCGTTTACCGGCCTCCGCGGTGCTCGTATCGCCACCCGAAATCGTCTCGGCATCGAGCGAGTCGCGAGACACCTCCGGTGCTGCCAACGGCACCTCCGATTCGGCATGGTGGGAAGTGGTTATCTCTCGAGCGGACGGCGGCGAGCTATCCTCATGGGACCAAAACCCGGGAACCAACGCCGCGGCCTCGAGCGATGAGGAAGATGCCACGCGAATCGTGGTGAGATGGATTGGGACGGAGCAAATGCAAGCTCCCTCGTCGGTCCGCCTCCGATTGCAAATGCGTCAGTTCCCCTCCGACGCCACGGCAACCGATCCCTGGGTATTGCGAATTCCCCAAGTCACCGATGCCATCGGGCATCGAGGACAAGTGACGATTCGCACCGCAGCAGATCATCGCTTGCGTTGGCGTCCACGAATGGGCATCGATGCTGTCGTTGCGGCCCAGACGAATTCCAGCAATGGCGACTTGGTTTACCCATTTCGCTTCACCCAGACACGTTTTGAGCTACCGATCTGGTTGTCGCGTAAACAGCAGCAGATTCGGTTATCGGCGGACGCGGAACTGTCCGTCACGCGACGTGCGGCGCGAGTCCGACTTGACGTGCGAGCCGGTGGTGTGGGGATCGATCCGAAGGGGCTCAGGCTGGAACTGGGACCCTGGCAACTAATCGGTATCCAAACCGACATCGCCAGCACCGAATTGGAAGTCACCTCGAATGACGGTAGCGTCGAATGGCAGGTTGATACTTCCGATGGGAACTGGCCAACGAGTTACCAGATCAGCGCGGAGTTGCTGGCCACGGCCAACGCACCGCCATTGGATTCATTAACCTTGCCACGTTTAGTGTCCACCGATTCGGCCACCGTACTGCGTGACGTACGATTGGCGCTTGCTGATGATCATCGAGAAGCTTGGCTAGTTGACTTGGCAGGCAGTCCCGCCCTGCAGCGAATTCCCGGCCAGAACGAATCCAAATTTCGCTTTTTGATCCCTGAATCCCCGTGGTCACTCCATGGTAGCTTTGCCACGCGACCGTTGGAATTGAAGTGGAGCGGGGCGGTAACCACCGCGCAGTCGGCGGACCGGTGGGTTATCCGCTCTCAGTGGAAGATCACCAGCCAATTGGACTTGGAAGGCCGTCTCAAGTTCGCCGTCCCCGCCTTAGGCAATCTCGCTTCGCCAGAGACGAGCATACCGCCCACGTCAGCGTCAGCGGCCTCACCTTCAGGCGCCGAACCGACGCATCCATCAAGCAGCGACGAGATATCCGCAGATGCCGGTGTAGAAGCGGCAGCGTCGACGTTGCCCCGCCACGGGGAGGCTCCCCTGCGTTGGACGGCAATGGTTGACGGCAGTCCTGCAAGCGTGCGGGGGCCCTTGGCTGAGCCCACCTCGGCATCCGAATTTGCAGATCATCACATCTACGAAATCATCTCTCCTGAGCTGGCCACAGGCACTCAGCAAGTTGAGCTGGTGCTGGAACAACGCATACTCCCTGTCACACCAACGGACGACTCACCTTCGGATGATTCCGTCAGCGTTGATCAAGGGGAGATCCACGGACTGCTGGCGGTACCGATTCCGGTCGCCGATCGAATTGACTTGCCGGCGCCCCTAAAAATCACGATGCCGCTCGGAGTAGTCGACTCCGCCGGGGTGTTCTGGCGCGTCCTTGCTGACATGGATGGATCGTTGGGAGATTTTGCCGAAACAGGTGGCTTCCAACTTTCGCCTACCAATGCGCAGCATCTTGATTCGACGCCCAACTCAACCGACGCGAGCAACTGGACGTTCAAAATCATCCCTGATTTCCCTATTCCGATCGTGTTGCGCAGCCGCTTAGGCGAAGAGAAACTGACCGAGATCCCGCGTGCGTACTTACGGAGCTTGGTGGGGAAACATTTCCGCCACGAGCACTTGATGGCAACGGTGCGGGGCGGACGGCGTGTCCGGCTGGGCCTGCCCGCCAGTTTGCAAACCATTCGAGTAGAGGTCCAGCTCGATGGGGCCCCAGCCGCGAGCACACGCGACGCCACAGGAATACGAATCGACTTACCCGAAACCTCTCAGTCGGCTCATCTACTTGATGTCCGCATTTGGGTGGAGGAACAGAACAATCCGTGGACATCGCATACCAAACCGTTGATTCGATTGCCTGTTGGCTCGGGATTGCAGTACTGGCAATTGGTGGTTCCCACAGACTCCCACTTGTTTTGGGCATCGAATCAATCCGGTCGGGCGATGCGGTGGAAACGTGATGGATTGAATTTATCCCGGGTGCCGACCGTCAGCGATACCGACCTCACGCGTTGGGCCTTGGACCTGGATTGGCAGTTCGGAGATAATACCACCACTGACACCACAAAGAGTGCCGCAGGCGGTTCGCCGGGTGCTGCTGTCGCGAGCGCGTCAGACGGAAAAACCCTTGACAGCGATGTGGACTCCAGCGCATCCGATGGAGTATCCGACGCGATTCTGCAGGTCGCGATGCGAGAATCTCTGTCCAATGCGACATTCGCCGTCCCAGGAAATCGATACCTGTTTTTCGCAGGCAACGTGCTGTCGTTTGCGGCCATCACCGTGTCTCGAACAGTGCTCTGGCTCGCCATTGGAGGATTAGTATTATTGCTCGCCGCAGCGGCGCAGTGGTTCCCAGGACTTCACCAATCACTGATGGCTTTTGTCCTCGCGATCGCATTGGCAGGGCTGCTCATAATCGCCCCCGACGGAATCGTGTTGACGGCCCAACTCGTCATTATTTCGCTCACGCTCGTGGCTGTGTTTTATGCAATTTCCGCAATTGCGGTGCCGCGAGATGGCCAGCGAGCCCTGCCGCCTCGGTCAAGCAGTCGCGATAGCGTCGTCGTTCCTGGTGGCAGTTCTAAACGCGAACGTGTCGTTTCCACGCAGGCCGCTGCTCCTCCGAAATCAGCAGATCAAGCGTCCCCTGATGCCACCGACGATCAGCAAGAGACTCAAACATATGACGCCGGCACCTCCCCGGAGCACATGGAAGATATCTCGCTGATGCCGAGTACCAACCCCGCTGCCCAAGCCAGGTCGGGTTCCGACTCAGACGGTTCGAGCGAAAAGCAATCTGCTGCGCCCCCGGACGCATTGCACACCACTGATTCCCGCTCGGATTCAGACTCCTCGGAGGCAGTACGGTGATTCGGCGTCTTCCACGCGCATGCCGATACCTGGCGTTGGCTGGCATCCTATCCATATTCAGTTCATCTTGGGGGCTTGCCCAGGACACCACGCCGGCCTCCCAGCCAACCGGCACAAATCCACCAGCAGATGCACCGGAGGAGCCGTTAGACATATCCTCTGAAATCGCCAGCGATGCTGGCGAGGGCGTCTCGTTGGACGACACCGACGCTCCAGAGGAGAAATCTCCGCGTCCACCGAATCCTCTCTCCCAACCGCAGTGGCGAGGGTATGCGCCCCGCTGGATCGGTCTCTATGGCTCGCAGCTAGCAGACCTCGTTCCCGAGAGTTTTCGTCCCATCTCGATTGATGATTTGGGGATTGCATTACGGGACGATCCTCGACAATTGCAACCACCTAGCGACGTACCGGTTTCTCGACTGACGATCGTCGCCCGCATCCAGTCGGATCATGTTTATAGCATTGCCAGCCAATTGACATTGCCTGAGCTCGCTACAGAAAACCAGGCAGCCGATGAGGGGCCTACGCATTCTTCGTGGCATCGATACCGACTCGGCGAGCTGAATTTCAATCTCATCCAACCACCGCGGGCTCAGACAGGCGATGGGGAGCCGAGCGCTGGTTCTGAAGCGAGAATTGTCAGTGATGCAGCAGGAGACTGTTTTGCGTGGGGGACACCGGGAGGCAACATCAACTTTGATTGGTCAGCTCGCTGTCAACACATCCCAGAGGGACGTCAATGGACCCTCCAACTCCCCCAAGCAACCATCACACAATTCTTTTTGAGTGTCGCCAAGGGCACGGAACTCGAAGTCGACGGAGGCTCGCTCATCGAGCTTTCACACATGCCAATTTGGGGTGAGTTGGATCTCGATGCGACCACCCTGGACCAGATCAACTCCCATTCGTCGGACAACGTTCCTCCCGTGGCATGGTACGCAATTGAAAGTAACCCTGGGCAACCTGTGGTACTGCGTCAACGGCCCGCGGACGGCACTGAGAGGGGCTCGCTTTCCACGAACGTCGTGCGAGGATGTCACTTGCAAGCTCGATGGGTAGGCGATCAACTGCGTTGGACCTGCCGGATGACACTCGACGCGAGCAGATCCCATGACTTCACCGAACTGGCATGGGCTGATGGCGAGGTGACTGAGGTGCGTCGCGACAACGTACCCATCCCGTTTGTGTGGACCGGAAGCTCAGCCCGCTGGGCCAACGATCACAGCACCACCGGCCCCGGCGACGCTGCCGGCCCCGGCGAGATCAACATGACCTCGACGAGCTGGGTGATGGAGGGTGTATCGTATCGGCGAGGCAATCACATACCTCTTCCGCGTCCGTTGCTACCGGCCGCTCAATTTGTATTGCCCCCTCAAACGTGGCATGTGCAACTGGAGGTTCCGAACTGGAGCGTGCTCAGCGACGCACGATTGCCACCGGAATGGACATTGCGGCGTCTGCCCTTTGAAGATGCGAAACCGGCTGACTCACCCGGCGAGTTGTCAAACGACGACGAACAAGGACACAGCGATTTTTCGGCGACGTGGATGGCATCGGGTCCTGCACCGACCGCGGACACCCCCTGGTCGGTCTCCATTTCTTCCAATGACGCGCTGGTGTTTGCAGACCATCAGATGCGGTTCGAGATGGACGAGAGTTCTATTCAGGCACGAGGTAAAATCACGGTCGAAATGCCGCCCGGGTCCCTGGGCCCCGTTACCTTTGAACTCCAAGATGGCTTTCAATTTGAGCTCATTGGCGTGGGCGAAGGACGGCGCAGCGTGCCCACCGGTACCGCCACCGGACAGCGACGACATATTACGATTTGGCCTGGCGGCGACGAAGTCATTAATAATCGAATGATTGTCTACGTCAGCGGGCGAGCCCGCAGGACCAACGTTGCTGACCGAGCGAACCCCGAGGCAGCACTCACGTCCCGCCCCACCGCGTCAGAGGAAGTGTCTCCGCCGGCGACCACGACAACCGATGTGACCGAGAACGCCTCGCCAGAACAGCGAAACACACAGAATCCTGCGGAGAAGAGCACGCCGCCAGATGACCGCGAGCGCACGGTTGACGACGAATCGAATCAACGCACGGAAGCTCTATGGTTGATGCGCGCCGATGATTGCCCGGGTCAGTTACTGGCTACCATCGTGCCCCCGGCAGGTCTCAGCTGGTCGGCAAAAGCGGCTATTGAACCCTCTCGAGTCTCGTTCCCCGAGCTTTCAGCGGCCCAGCGGCGTTTCTTCGCACCGCTGCCTGGAGACGCGATCGTCTTCGGAGGTGCCATCGAAGCGACGCCCGAGGTGACACTCGAAAAACCAGACGTCAATTTGTCAGTATCCCTGCGGACACTGCTCCGCGCTGCCCCGCCGGGCAGCGAACCCCCGGTCGCCCTCCCACACTCCCATGCAACGAGCGTTCGGCCAACGTCCGACGACGCTCATTCATTATGGCAAACACTGGAATTGAAAACCGAAGGAACTGCGGGTGAAATCCGCGCCGTTAGGCTGCGATTTGCCGCACTTCCCTTGGCGGATGAGGACGGTCCATCGATCGGCTCAAACGGTCCCGACACCGCCGAAAAAACGGATGACCATGGGCCCGTGCCCTCGCCAGCGGATATGGCGCAGCCGACCTGGGAACCGATGCAGTGGTTCGTCCAGCTACAACCGGGAACTGCCGAATCCCCCGTGGCACAGCATACCGTCACACGCCAATACATTGAAAATGCGAACGCCTGGGAAGTGCAAATTGCGTTGCCGCCGCAGTTCACCAATCAGTCGCTGTTGATCGGCCGTCGTCGCCTGAAGACGTCAACTACCGATTCCGCGATTGCCATTGGATTGCCGAATGTACCTGATGCGGCTTCTCAATCCGCAGAGATTTGGATTGATTCATCACTGCAACTCAAAGACCATCCCGAACCACTTAAAGGGGTTCCACTGGTTGATTCCCATCAAAATGGTCGTAGCGAGCGGGAGCGGCCCCCGTACGAAATTGACACGCCCAGCTCCCGGCTCACCGCGACGACATCGCGTTATCGCTACGCCCCTAACGATCAACCATGGATCGAGGTTATGCCCCGTACACACCGGTCACCAACCGGATTGGTGGTCAGCCAGCGATTGATTGCAGAGGCCTCGGTATCCGGCACCGATACCCTGCGTATGACATGCTTGGTGCGTTCGGACTCCGAGATTTTGCTCGCGTTCCCACCCTCACTACAGTTGGTCGATCTGCGGTGTGACGATTCCTTGGTCACACCACGCGTTGTGCCGGGTCGTGGTGTTGTGATCCCTGCGCCTTTAATGCTCAAGCCATCGGTTTCAGCCGACAAGACGTCCGTCTCTCGCGACTCAGCGGCCGCCAACTCTTCATCGAGCGCCACCGAGTCGGGAGAGACTACATCACGGTTTCCCAGCGACGCGGCGCACTGGAGGCGAATCGAAGCAAACTGGATTTCGCAAGCACCGCTGAGCAGTTGGTACCGCTGGTATCAATTTCCCGAGATTGAAGTGGATCAGTTGGTCGTCGATACGCGGCATGACCTCCTTGCCGCCACCGGCACCCGTATTTTCCAGCTTCCTGATTTTGCCCGGCCGTGGTATCCAACGGCAACGCCTTTGCTCTTGTCGATGGGGTTCATGTCTGGGATCGGCTGGATCGCAGCGCTGATGCTGCTCGGTCTGGCATGCATGGCTGGCCGTCACGGTCTGGGGGTACTCGGAGCGGGTGTGGTCTTGACGGCGATCGCTGTTGTTCTTTGGCCTGCAGCCACGCTCCCCCTGGTTACTTTCGTGGCACTGCCGTTGACATTGGCAGCGATGCAAACCACGACGGTGCTCTGGAGACGCGGCAGCCATGCGAACAAGGACGCGGTCCAGTCGGGCGATCCGCCCTCTCGCCAGGATGCATCCAATTCCAGATCCTTAGGCTCGGCTCGCCTCGGGATGTGGATTGCTTTCGCGTTTACTGGTGCAAGCTCGTGTTTTAGCACCCAGTGCCTCTACGGACAGGACACGACGCTCCCGGTGACGGGCCCGCGGACCACGTCCGCAACCCAGCACGCCGAATCAAAAGAAGACAACGCGGTGCCGACCCTCGACGTGTTGGTCCCCCTTCAAAGCGATGGAAAACTTCTCGGAAACAAAATCTATATCCCCGAAAAGTTCTACAACGATCTCTATTTCAGTAGCGATCGCTCGTCATGGCAGAACCCAATGATCGATCGGGTTTCGTATAGTTTGAAAATAAGGTCGCCACTCGAGAGCGGAAAATCGATAGTGGATACCGACGACTTTCTTCGACGAAATGCCTCGGAGAACCAATCGTTGAACCCGGGTCAATCGAGCAAGGCAACTGCTGATAACTCGACGATAACCAATGAGATGCTCTCTCAGAGTGGAACAGCCGTTCTCCAGGCGAAACTGGAATTGATGCTACCACCGAGTGTCCGCAGGATTCGACTTCCTTACCAGTTCGAACAAGTCAATAGTGTCCTGCAGGCTGGCTCGAGTGATGACCCCATGACGGTCCGCTGGGGTGGCGAGACGAATGGCCGGGCGTGGGTCGAGATCCCTACACTCGGACGCGATACCCAACACATGACACTCTTGATCTCGTTGCGTTGCCAACTCAGCTGGCAATCACCCTGGGTGCTGGTCTCCTGCGACCTGCCACCGCTCCCCGCTGCTAATCTCGTCGTCACAACGAACGATGCAGTTGAAAACGTGATGTTGCTCACACCTACCACGAGCTGGTTTGTCGATTTCAAACCAGACACCATCCTGGATCATGCCACCTCAGCGGACACACCGGCATCACCGGTCGTTGTGAGTGATCCCGACGAACGAACATCCGACGTAATCTCGCTCGGCTCACAGCCTCGACTCGATCTACGTTTTCAACTCCGTGGCTCTGGCATCAATGGCGTTGGTCGCCCACCATCCCCGCCGACAGCGGCACGCGATGAAACCGCCCGACAGCCCTCGGCAATCAATGAGTCGGCGTTGCCATGGTACGACCAATCGGCGTGGCATCACCGATTCTGGGTGCACTCCGAACGCGGAAAAACCGTGATTGAATGTGAACTGGAGTCTCTTCAACCGCTACCTCCCGAGGTCACTCTCTCGCTGGCGACAAGTCTCCCCACGTCCGTATCGGTCGCTCGCGAAGACGCTGCCGAGGACTCGCCAAGGAATCCGTCGCCATCGACCTTTCAAGAATCCCAGCCATGCGTTTTGCTTGGCACCGATTGGACGTGCCTCTCTCGCCACAGCGATGAATCAGCGAACATGCAAACCATGCGTTTGATGTCGTTGGGATCACCGACTCGTCCGATTCGATTGGCATGGACCCTGGCAACCCCACGCGATGATTCGTGGCGGATCGTCATGCCTCGCATCATGCTACATCCGGTGATGGATCGCGACACCTTGCCAGCGCAGCCAACCGGTGATGGTACCGCCACGACATCTCGTTCACCGGCAAACGTCGCTGCGACAACGCTGCTGGATACAACCGACACCAGTGCCAGCGCGGAAGTTGCCAGCGATGTCAGTGGGCCGCCGACCTCATCGCCTTGGGTTGCCTGGACTTTTGCTGATGATGTGCAACCGGATTGGTCGACCCTTAGTGAGATCGAACCGCTGTCCACTGACCAGTTTTACGCCAAATGGACCGGGTACCTGAGCACGATTGACGGCGCGGCCATGGGGAACGTCCGTGAGCTGACCCTCAACCAGGTCGATAGGCCTCGCGAGAAGGTAGCGACGCGGCATGAGATATCAATTCAACCGAACCATCAGCGTGTACGGTTCTTGGTACATGTCACCGCCCCGGACGAGGAACCGCGGCGGCGCACGCCCGCAGCAGATCCGATTTCGTCGACGTTTACTCCCTCGGTTGGCGCAGTCCGCTACATGGTAAAGCTGCCCCAGCGGGCACGGCTGCTCGACTGGCAGTTTGAGGCCGATGGTAGCCCCGCCAGCTCGCCGCACCAACCATCATCAAAATCCTCCTCCACGTCGCCGGTTACCGATTTCGGTGCCAGTGACTCCGAGACGAGCATCGCGGAGGGCGAGCCGACGAGCCTCCCGCCAGCGACCGTCGCTCCCCCACCCTGGACAGTAACGCGGTGCGACGGTGCGACGACGCTGTATCTAACCACCGAACGTCGCTCTTTTAATATCGTCGTCGATGCCATGGTGCCGCATGCCAATGGCGAAATGCCCAACAGGCTGGGCTTGATGAGCATCAGCAAACTTGCTGCAGTGCCGTCGCTTGAAAACCTTCAGCACGACAACGCTGCAGAAGTGACCGATCAGAATCAGACCAGCAATCTCCAGCAGAGTCATGAACTGCAGATCACGCGAAATGTCGACACCATTGTGAGCTGGATAAAGAGAGCCTCGGGAGATCGACTCGAGGCCGGTGGAGGCGTGGACGCGGCCTCCCTGCTGGCGGAAGGTGAAATTCTCGTCGGTCGTTTCCAATCCGATGGTGCCACTCTCAACACGTTGTCGTCCGCACGATTTCGCACCCGCAAGAACGATCAACCGTTCGATATTGATTCCCGCGTCACCCTCCGCTGGGAGGAGGGACGCTGGACGGCTCAAACCGATTGCCAGATCACCAGTGCGTACTGCCCGGACTATCTGGACATTGCACTGCCCACACGCTGGTGCGAATCTCTTCGCATTGACCCACTCTGCGTGTCGTCGCGGCAACCGACCTTGGACCCCGCAGTGCAAGTCCTGCGTCTGCAACTCCGACGTGACAACTCGGAAGCTGGCTTCCAGGCAATCCCAAGGCAGACAAACAACTCCGACTCCTCGAAAGACGCATCCAACGCGTCCCTCACGGAGTCCCAACCCGCCTATATTCGCACGTTTCGCCTGATCAGCCGATTAGCCGTCAGCGAAATTACTCGGGTGAGTGTTCCCGAATTGCGGATCATGGACGCCCGGCGACATCGTATTGATGTGGTCGTGCCGACACGACTGACCAATGAACACGTTCGCTGGCGCAGCAACTTTGCTGGTCCCATTGAGAAACCACGCTGGCGATTGCGTGCCCTGGAACCGTCGTCATCGACCACAACTCCTGCAGCTCCGTCCGCATCTGAGCCCGACGCGGAACTGTCCGTCTATGCGGTCACTAGCCCTCGTTGGTCCATCGACTTGGAGACGCTCCCGCGGACGGATCGCATCGCGAGACTGCTACATACCGATCACTGTGTGCTAGCTCGCCCGGCACATGAAAATCTATTGATGGTCAGCCGTTTTGACGTTCTTCCTGGAGACCAGCCTTCACTACGATTGCAGATTGACTCTGGAGTGGAACTCCGAGGAGTGTGGGCGGCAACTCAGCAAGCTGATCTACGACAAGTAACGTTCTCTCCGTCAGTGCAAAGTCCTCGCGAGAGCGACACAGTGACGTGGGAGATCTCACTACCGCTGAGTCGTCTCAGTCAAACTGTCGAAGTAGTGACTTCGCTTCGCCGTGATATACCGGATGTGCTGTTGCCGTCCCTTATGGACCTAAGTTCGGATGTTCCACGAGCCAGTGTGAATTGGTGTCAGCTACCAACCTCCGATGCATTGACTGCGCGATCGATTGACGAAATGATCGGCCGACAGCGTGATCACTCGCCAAGTGCGACGCCGTTCTTCAATGACGCACGGGCAGAATCGCTCATTGCGACACCGCTCACACCCCATATTCGCGTTGCATGGCTAGCTTCCAATGTCGTCAAAGCCATGCGTGCTTCATCAGACTCTTTGGCCGATCGACGTGACGATGAGGTCGCGGTGTGGTTGAAGCCTTGGATTACCCGTTATCGAATGCTGTGCCACGCGGCTGGTCGGGAGCTGGGTGACGATGCCCCTGTCAATGCGGAGACTTCCACCGAGCCGCAATGGGGGCAGACCGATGGCATCCCCCCTGGAGACCTGCTCAGTTGGCAGGAGATGGATGCATACATCGTCGCGCAGGAAACACGCTATTTTCCTGGCAATACGTTTGCAGACGAGGGTGCATTGATTACTTGGTCGGACTACCTCGCCATCACCAAACCACCAGGGTATGCCGATCGCTGGACATTTGCCTGGAGCGGTCGCCGGCTCCCCATCGAAATCCTTGCTGCCGAGCGTTTACATGTTAGCGAGGAGACTCGACAACTCGTCATGCGAAGCGGACTCTTCTTTATACTGGCGTGTCTGCTGACCATTGCTGCGTTGCTCTCGCATGGGAAACCATCGACAGCGAAGGCCGGTGAGGCGGCGGCAGTCAAACCGTGGGCGGCAGCGGGACTCCACCCATCGCTCTGGCTGTTGGTGTTGAGTATCATCGGCATGGTGTTGATACCGCTGCCGATCGCACTCGGCCTGCTCATGGTCGCATTGATTTTGGGTGCCAGCCATGCGAAACGCTGCTTCGCACCCCAGTAAAAAGCCTCCGTGCGAAAGGGTTCCCTGACTTGACGCGTATCTATCTTGATCATGCCTCGACAAGTTGGCCCAAAGCGCCGGGCGTCATCGAGGCCATGGCCGATTACATGCGTGACTGGGGCGCTAATGCTTCCCGCGGTAACTATACGGCCGCCCGGCATGCCGTCTCCATCCGCGAACGCGTACGTCGTCGACTCGCCGATCGCATGGGTGCGTCGGCTTCCGAGTGCGTGAGCTTCCATAGCGGCTGCACGGCGGCGCTCAACGCTGCGATCCATGGACTGATCCCAGGCATTGTCGGCCGAGATCATCATGTGATCACTACTGCAGCAGAGCATAACTCGGTCCTGCGACCACTCATCCGTGCCACCGCTCATGCTGGCGCTCAGCTAGAAATTGTGGCATGCAACGACGACGGCGACCTCGATGTCGACGCCCTCTCAGACGCCATGCAAGATCGCACACGAATGGTGGCGTTGACCGATGCGTCCAATGTGACCGGCATCCGATATCGCGTCGCGGAAATCGGCCACAGAATCGCTCAGATCAATGCTTCGCGATCACCTGCGGATCGGATCATTTTGCTGTGTGATGCGGCGCAAACATTTGGCTATCTTCCGCTCAACGTTGCCACCATGGGCGTGCACGTCTTGGCGGCGCCAGCCCACAAGGGCAGTGGCGGACCGCTCGGTATCGCAATGTTGTACCTGCATCCGGACTTACACGATCGCATCGAGCCTACCATGCAGGGCGGTAGCG
The DNA here is from genome assembly GCF_007860105.1 of Allorhodopirellula heiligendammensis. NCBI lineage: Bacteria > Pseudomonadati > Planctomycetota > Planctomycetia > Pirellulales > Pirellulaceae > Allorhodopirellula > Allorhodopirellula heiligendammensis. Next base: position 1,452,206 of record NZ_SJPU01000002.1, on the reverse strand, counting down.
GGCACGATGGACTCGCCGATGAAATGCCCCACGCCATGCCAGGGCGCCTCGAACCGGGCAGCATGAACATTGCCGCGTTGGCAGGTTGGGACGCGGCGCTCGATCGCCCCCCGACCGCGCCCGACCATTGGAAGATCCTCGCCGACAACCTACACGATCGCCTCCTATCAATCCATGGTTGCCGCGTCGTGGGCGCGCGGGGTGAGTTGCCGATCGCCAGCATTGAGTTTGGCGAATTGCTGTCCTGTGCGGAGGCTGCTGCAATCCTTGATGCCGAATTCGCAATCGAAGTTCGCTCCGGCTATCACTGTGCCGCACGCCTGCATGACTGTCTGGGCACACGAGACACCGGAACGCTCCGCATCAGCTGTGGACATGGCACCACGCTCGAGGAACTGGATCGGCTCGCTGAAGCCCTCTCGGAAATTGTGGATTCCTGAGTCCAGCACCGCGACGAATACCCAGAGGTGGCTTGCGCTGCAACGATTTATCGGTACGCTAAGTACCTGCACGCAAGTCGGCAGGTTTTACCCGCGGGGGAACCGATCCGTGTTCTCTTACTCACAGCGGCCCGCCTGACTCCGCGGCGCCTTGCCAGTTTACTTGCACGCACACGACGACCATCATCACCACCCTCCCCCCACCCGCTCTGGCACTGCAGAATTGCTCATGTGGAACGCTCTCGCTCTTTATTTGCCGCATCTCAATGCGGCTCTCAACATTGTCGCTACTGTGCTGTTGGCGATGGGATTATGGAATATCAAACACGGCAGAGCAAAGAAACATAAGAAACTGATGCTCAACGCGTTCTTTGTCAGCATCGCGTTTCTGGGGTTTTACCTGTTCCACAAACTAGCCCTCTTTGAAGCGACCGGCCAGTGGAATCGGCCGTTTCCCAAAGACGCTCCCCAGGCCGCGAGAATCACCTATTTCTCGATTCTCATCCCGCACATTCTCTTGGCGATCTCGGTACCGTTCCTGGCGATTCGCGCGATTTACTTAGCCAAGAATGGGCGCATCGTGGCTCACAAAAAATGGGTGCGATACGCATTTCCGATTTGGATGTATGTCTCGGTCACCGGCGTGCTCGTGTACCTAATGCTCTATCAGCTCTACGCGTGAGCAAATCACGACTCGGCTTAACTGTTCTCAATCTTCTCTCTCAGCTTTTCACAGCCTTCCGAGGGCGAACTGCAGAGCGAACAGCGTGACACGCCGTCTTCATCCGTTCGTGCGTTCAGTCCACCGCACGAGCCGCTGATACTTTGCCGCCCGAACATGACACCAATTGCCATGGCGACCAAAACCGCCGCAAACCCAATGGCCGTTAACAGCAGCACCGGGCCCATCTGGTCGAGAAATCCCGCCCCTTCTTCAGCTTTCGCCTGACCGAGCACGCTACCACGCTGCATCTGGTCGGCAATCGTCGCCAAAGATCCCGTTCCAATGAAATTCATATGATCTTCCTCTGCCTCGTTGGTACCAGCGTCCGCTTCAGCCGGATCACCGCCGCGTGTGATCAACAGCGTATCTAAGTCATTCTCATCGGCCAACGCGACCGCCCGCTCGGGCCCCACGACGTCGAGTGCGGTTGCCCACGCATCGGCAGCCATGCACGTTGGTGCGATCACGGTCACCGACGCCATGTTGTGACGCACTGGACGATGGGTGACTGGATCAATCGTATGCGAGAATCGAGTACCGTCTACCTCGAAATAATTTCGATAGTCGCCCGACGTTGCCATGGCGACATCATCCATCGCATAGGCGACGACAATCTCGTTGTTCATCGCATCGGGCTTCTGTATCCCCACCCTCCATGATTGGCTGCCATCGGAGGTCAGTTTATCCCCCGTCACCCGTACTTCACCACCGATTTCAACGAACACGTTCTCTGCACCAAGTCGATTCAAGACGTCGACCACGCGATCGACGCCATGCCCTTTCGCAATCGCCGACAAATCCACTCTCAGGTTCGGGATGTCTTTTCTCAGCGCGGGCGGATCGAGCCGAGCGGACAGATGTGCCTGGCCAATTCGCTTCGCGATCGAATCGAGTTCCTCGTCGCTCGGGACATCCTGATTGCGTTTGCCAGGCCCGAAACTCCAGCGATCAACCAAGGGCCCCACCGTGACATCAAACGCGCCCTCGGATTTCTTTCCCACATGCAACGCAAATTGCACCACCTCGGCCGTCTCGCGACTGACTTCGAACCAATCCGTCGACGCCGAATCGTTAAATCGCGTCAGCTCACTTGATTTCAAGTACGTTGACATCTGGTCGTTGACGCGGCGGAGCTCCTCGTCGACTGCGAGCGATGCCTTCGATTTCCAATCCACGTCGTCAGGCGGCCGCGACACCTTCACGCTGTACGTCGTCCCCATCGTCTCACCACCGAAGTACAACAGACTGCCGGGGGGAGCCTGCGCCATGGCGAGACCTGGAGCAACAGCAGCGAACAGACTCGTCAGGACAAGCGTCAAAGTGACATTAAAAAACGCGACGGGGCGAAAACCTCGTCGCGTCATGCGATCGGACTGGATCATCGTTATCAGTTTACTGTGAAGTCGCTCGGCCCTCGAAGCCGAATGCATTCGGGTATCCGCTTACGGCTCCGCGAGCCGCGCGACATGCTGGCTAACCGCCAAAATCGTCGTAGGCGATGTTCTCGGGCTCGACGCCGAGATCATCGAGCATTTTGAACACGGCTGCGTTCATCATCGGAGGACCGCAGATGTAATACTCAATATCTTCAGGAGCCGGGTGGTTCTTGAGGTAGTTCTCGAGCAACACCTGGTGGATGAACCCGGTGTACCCGTTCCAGTTGTCCTCCGGTGCGGGCTCAGACAACGCGATATTGAACTTAAAGTTCGGGAACTCCTTCTCGATCTCACGGAAGTGATCGACATAGAACAACTCCCGCATGCTCCGACCGCCGTACCAGTAACTGACCTTGCGATCGGTTTTCTCGCGTTTGAATAGTTCGAAGATATGACTTCGCAGCGGAGCCATGCCGGCACCGCCGCCGATGTAGACCATTTCCGCCTTACTATCTTTGATGAAGAACTCACCATAGGGACCGCTGATCGTCGCCTTGTCGCCAGGTTTGAGCGAGAAGATGTAACTGCTCATCTGGCCCGGCGGGGTGCCTTCAGGGGCGCGTGGTGGTGGCGAGGCCACACGAACGTTGAGCATGATGATGCCCTTTTCGCCCGGATAATTAGCCATTGAATAGGCGCGAACCACAGGCTCTTCGACCTTCGACGTATAACGCCAGATCTTGTATTGATCCCAATCGGGGTGGAATCGCTCTTCGATATCGAAGTCTTTGTAATGGACCGTATGCGGAGGAGCTTCAATCTGAATATATCCGCCGGCCTTGAAATTGACCTCTTCACCCGCAGGCAGTTCAAGCACGAACTCTTTGATGAAGGTAGCAACGTTGTTATTGCTGCGAACCGTGCATTCCCATTTCTTGGTTTCAAATGCTTCGGCGGGCACTTCAACCTTCATGTCCTGCTTGACGGCGACCTGGCAGCTCAAACGCTCCCCTTCAGCGGCTTCCTTCTTGTTAATGTGACCGGTTTCAGTGGGCAACAAATCGCCGCCTCCCTCCCGCACCTTTACTTTGCACTGCGCACATGTCCCACCACCGCCACAGGCACTCGAAACAAAAATGCCAGCGTCGGCGAGAGCACCGAGCAGTTTCCCGCCCGCTGGAACCGAGATTTCTTTTTGGTCGTTGATCATGATCTTGATCTTGCCGGAAGAAACCAGTTGCTTCTTTGCCGCCAAAATCAGCATCACCAATGCGAGCACAATGATGGTGAACATCGCGACGCCGATGGCAACGATAGCTGCCGGCGGGACAGCATCCGATGGGGCGGCGCCCAAGAGAAGAGTTGTGAACATCACAAGGGACTCGTGTACGGTGAAGTGCGTAGGGAATGAAATCAATGAGGGAGGTGACAGGCGACTCTAAAGCTTAATGCCGCCGAACGACATGAACGCCAGAGCCATCAGTCCAGTCGTGATGAACGTGATACCAAGCCCGCGGAGCGGTGGCGGCACGTCGCTGTACTTGAGCTTTTCGCGAATCGCTGCGAGTGCCATGATTGCCAATGCCCAGCCAACCCCACAACCAAAGCCGTAGGTAATGGATTCAGGGAACGTGTAGTTGCGTTCCTGCATGAACAGCGACGCACCGAGAATGGCGCAGTTCACCGTGATCAACGGCAAAAAGATGCCCAGCTCGTTGTAGAGCGCCGGCATGAACTTATCCAAGAACATTTCGAGCACCTGGACGAGAGCCGCGATCACACCGATAAAGCTAATGAACGACAGGAAGCTGAGATCAATCGTTGAAAAATCGACCGTTGACGTGGCGATAAATTTGTTCGCCCACGTCAATGCACCTTTCTTCAAAAGCAAAGAATAGATCGCTTGGTTTGCCGGCACGGTGATCGTTTCAATCGCGATCACGGCCATGCCTAAACCGATCGCAGTCTTCACGCTCTTGCTAACAGCTAGAAACGTGCACATGCCAAGAAAAAAGGCTAGTGCCAAGTTCTCGACGAAGACCGCCTTCAAGAAAATACTTAAGTGGATTTCGAATAGATTCATGATGACCTCAGGACTCTTCGATTTGTGCGGGTTTGTTCAGACGGATCACCCAGATCATGATCCCGATGATAAAAAAGGCGCTCGGCGGCAAGAGCATCAAGCCATTGGGGTTATACCAACCGCCGTTGCGGTCAAGCTCCAGTAGGGTGAAACCAAACAACGAACCGCTGCCGAACAACTCACGGAAAAATGCGACAACCAAGAGCACGAATCCGTACCCCAGACCGTTACCGATCCCGTCGAGAAAACTGATGCCAGGGGTGTTCTTCATCGCAAACCCCTCGGCCCGCCCCATCACAATGCAATTAGTGATAATCAGACCGACGAAGACGGACAGCTGCTTGCTGATATCGAACAGAAACGCCTTCAGGAATTGATCAACCACAATCACCAGCGACGCAATCACGCACATCTGCACAATGATCCGGATGCTGCTGGGGATGTATGAGCGGATCGCGCTGACAGCGAGGTTGCTGCACGCGGTCACGGCGATCACCGCGAGCGCCATCACCACCGACGTTTCCATCTTGGTCGTCACTGCCAGTGCAGAGCAAATCCCCAACACCTGCAGCGTGATTGGATTGTTATCAACCACGGGGTCGATAAGCACGTCAAGACGTTTATTAGCCATTGGTTATGCTCCTGCCTTCGGCGTTGAATTGTCAGCAGAGGAGGACGTCTCCGCACCGGTGGCGGCTTCATTCTCAATCTGCTTCTTGAGCTTCTTTAAATACGGTCCATAGCCTTGATCACTAACCCAGTACTGGACCAACGCGGTCACGCCATTACTCGTGATGGTTGCACCCGAGAGACCGTCGACAGCCGACGGATCATCTTCTGATGCGGGCCCCTTGGCGACATGGACTGCTGGCTCGCCTTTGTCGTTGTAAAGCTGAAGCCCGTCCCACTGCGCTTTCCAAGCGGGATTATCGACTTCACCGCCCAGCCCCGGCGTTTCCTTGTGCTGGTAGAACGTGATGCCCTGAACCGTCGTCAAATCACTCTGGAGAGCCAGGTACCCCCACAGAGTTCCCCACAGACCTTTGCCATAGATCGGCAACACGACCTGCTGGATCGGACCTTCGCCTTCATGTCGAACCAAGAAGACTTTCATTGATTTCGGCCGGCGATCTTCGCCATTGTCATAGGGCTCACCCACAATCGGCTCGCTCGTCGAAACGTTGCTGGCCTGCTCTTCGAGATTGAAGGTGCTCTTGTCGAACTCGGTGTCGTAGTCACCGGTATCGAGGTCGACCATCTCTTCTTCAACCCACTTGTAGAGATTGTCGATCTCTGCGCTGGAGAGTTCCGATGCGGGCTTGCCAAACTCGTCGGTCGGGATCCCCGCCGCGTCAAGAATATTCTTCTTTTGATCGAGTCGGACGTTCTCAACCTGGTATGGCTTCAACGCCACCGCCGCAGCGCTCACCGCGAGCGAACACACGACGCACAGGATCGTCGCTATCAGGATGGTTCCTGGAGTTGAATCTTTAGCTAGCATAGCGAGCAACCCTCCGGCGGACGTTGGCTTGGACGACGAAATAATCAATCAGGGGAGCAAACACGTTGCCGAACAAAATCGCCAACATGATGCCCTCCGGGAAGGCGGGATTAATGACGCGGATCAATACGGTCATGAATCCGATCAAAATGCCATAAAACCATTTACCGGTGTTGGTCATCGAAGCGCTGACCGGGTCGGTCGCCATGAAGACAAGTCCAAATGCCAGACCGCCGATCACAAGGTGCCAGTGGAACGGAATTTCAAACATCGGATTGTTCTTACTACCGATCATATTGAGCAGCAGACTGGTACCGATCACTCCGAGAATCACACTCAACATGATCCGCCACGAGCCAATTCCCGCGGCAATTAAGATCAACGCACCGACAATACACAACAGCGTGCTGGTCTCACCAAAGCAACCTTGAATCGTGCCCAGGAATGAGTCCATCCACGTGATCGAGCCAGTCTCGCCCCACACATACTTGACGTGTTCGAGCGATTCGATGGCACCGCCCTCTGCGACAGCCATTTGACCCAACGCCGTCGCGCCACTGAAACCGTCAACCGCTGTCCACACCTTGTCACCACTGATACTCGCAGCGTACGAGAAATACAGGAACGCTCGCGACGCCAACGCCACATTCAGGAAGTTACGCCCGGTACCGCCGAACACCTCTTTCGCGACAATCACTCCAAAGGAGATCCCCAGAGCTACCTGCCACAAAGGAATATTGGGCGGCAGAGTCAGTGGGAACAATAGCCCGGTTACCAAGAAGCCTTCGTTGATCTCATGCCCCCGCAGCACCGAGAATACCATCTCGATATGACCGCCAACAAACATGGTGACAACGTAAATCGGGATAAAGAAGATCGCCCCGTAAACAAAATTGTCAACGAAGCTACTCGGATCATGCCCCAGCCCTAAGGCTGTATGCACCGTGTGATGCCAATCATATTCGATCGGTACATCCGCTTCGGTCATTTGCACGATAGCCGAGTTGGCTTGATAGCCCGCATTCCACATCCCAAACAAAGTCACCGGAATCAAAGCCATGACGACCGTGATCATCATGCGTTTCAAATCGATGCCATCGCGAACGTGCGTTCGACCCCGGGTGGTTTCACCAGGCGTGAACAAAAACGTATCAATCGATTCGTAGACAGGGTAGGCTTTTTCTAAGATCCCCCCCTTCGCAAAGTAGGGGTGAACGCGATCAAAAGCGTCACGCAGTGGTTTCATGTTTAGCCTTCACGTTCAATCGTGGTCAAGTTCTGTCGCAACAGCGATCCGTATTCGTATTTACCTGGGCACACGAACGTGCACAGGGCCACATCTTCTTCTTCAAGTTCGAGTGCTCCGAGCGACTGGGCCGCATCGGTATCGCGGACGATCAGCGACCGCAGGAGCTGGGTGGGCAGCATGTCCATCGGCATGACTTTTTCATAGGTTCCCAACGGCACCATCGCTCGCTCACTGCCGCCGGTGGACGTCGTGAATGCGAACTTCTGGGATGGATTGAGCGCCGAAGCGAACACCCGCGTTACGGAATACTTGTCAAAGCCGGGCTTTTGCCAGCCCAAGAATTCACGATGGTCACCCTCTTCAATCACCGATACCTGCTGGTGATAACGGCCGAGGTAATTGTGTGGTGCCGCGGCATTGTGACCGCACAAGACGGAACCCGAGATCAGTCGCACCTTGCAATCGCCGACAACCGCATCGGCAACAAGATCGTCAATACAAGCCCCGAGTCGTGTCTCGATCAAACGCGGCTGTTTGACTTTAGGGCCGGCCAATGAAATGACGCGGCGGACATCGAGCTGGCCCGTCTGAAACAAGGCGCCGATGGCAATGACATCCTGGTAGCCGATGTACCAAACTGTTTTAGTCGGACCTACTGGATCGAGATAATGAATATGAGTCCCCGCCAACCCGGCCGGGTGCGGCCCGGCGAACTCGGCCATGGTGACACCCTTGACCTCTTCACCGGCGACCGAGGCTCCCTCGGCCTTACAGACATACACGGCACCCTCGCCGAGCTGGGTCAATGCCTGCAGACCAAGCACAAACTGATTCTTTCGCTCACTCAACACCACCGCTGGATCGCCCGCCAGCGGATTGGTATCGATCGCCGTCACAAAAATCGAGCTGGGCTTGGATCCAATCTCGGGAACCTTGCCGAAGGGGCGTGTTCGTAATGCGGGCCATAGTCCGCTCGCAACCAATACGGACTGCACGCCCTCGCCACCGAGGGACACAGGATCTTTCTCGCGAGCGTCTTCGAACGTCACAGCGTCGTCGCCATCGAGCTGGATCGTGACCGCCTCGAACTTTCGCTTGGCACCCCGAATCACGTCGCCGACGGTACCCGCTCCAGGGGACGTGTAGATGACGCCCGGCGTCTTCTTATCTTCGAAAAGCGGCTGCCCTAGGGCGACCCGGTCGCCCGGAGCAACGAGCATCGTTGGCTTCATACCCACGTAATCGTTACCCAACAGCGCTACGCTGCGGACCAACGGACCGACCTCAACACGTTGCTCGGGACAACCGAGAATAGGCAGATCGAGACCCTGTTTGATGACCGTGCGGCGTGGGGATGCAGGCATGAAGACAGATACTTTGTGAAAAAAGTAACAAAGTGGGGTTGAGAGAAAAGCTCACGTCATGTGAACTTTTACGAAACACTATGGCACGAGCACCGCAGTTTGACAACTGTAGAAGTCAGTCTGCCGACTGCAAATTTCGCTCGGTCTCTAACGCGGGCGACTGGAGCATCCGTAATCCAGGATGAGGGTGGCAATCCTGCTTTTGGTTCAGCCCTTTTGGTTCACCGACGTCATCGGCAGCGGATCAGATCCGCGTCTGCGATTTCGCGTTCCCTCAGCACGGCCCCGACCATCTCGATGAATCGATCAGCATCGACTGGGTATCCAGCGGTCGGCCGAAACCCCGCCGCTCCGATCGCTACGCAGAAGTATTCATTCAATGCGGCCATGGCGACTTCACGCAGATACTTGGCGTGCAGCGAGCTGAGTGCTACCGGCGCAAAACGATCTCCTTTGACCGTAAAATGCAAACGGACTGGCATCCCCCGCCGAACGGTCTCATAGACACTCTGCGCCGGACTCTCACTCACGATTTGCACGCTCTCACCACCAAAGAACTGCTGAATGAGCCCCGCGTAATAGCGGCGGCCTCCATGTCGGTCAAAGAATATCTGCACATGCTCGCGGGACGATGGGCCTGTCACCGAGTCGAGTAGATCAGCGGCAAGCGTGATGCTCGTCTCGCCCAGCAGGTCGCTCTTGTTACCCTGCGGGGCAACCCCCGGTAATGGATGTGAGGATAATGGATGTGAGCCAGCGGGGTCCCCCGTGCAGTACCGATTGAAAGTTGCCGCATCAATCATCCGCGCCTGGCAATCGCGGAGTCTCCACGGCGACCGCGCCCACTGCTGGACCGCTTCACGAGTCTGCTCGACGGATGAAAACGGGAGCGGCCCTGCTGAATCGACACCGATCGTTTTCAGCCAGCGGACCCGTGAGATCGTTTCAAAATCTCGGGGCAGTAGTGTCGGCAGCCTTTCAATCAGCGTCTCATCCGCTCGTCCGCAGGCGTGCAATGCAACCGAAACGATCCGCTGCAACATCGTTAGTGACCCGCCCTTGAAAATCTGCTTGGAGTCATCCACTCGGATCATCCCGTCCGCGACGCGCACTGGAGTCGAAATGGGGATAAACGGATTGGGCTGAATCAGATCGACCGAGGCCTCCCTCTCTGCCTCCACATCGATACTCTGCCAGGCCGTTGCCGCGACCACGAGCGGCCCTAACTTCGGCCCATACCCAGCCTCGTCAACGGCGATCAACCACATGCGTTTGTTCCTTTTGAGTTGCTGTCGCTTGACCAACTGCGGCGGATATTGCGGTGCAGCGCCTGAGATCGGGATCGAATTGGACCAGGATTGACGGTCACGGCGGCCCCACAGCGAAATACCGTGTTCCCATTCCACATCCAGCTCGCGGTTTAAGACCCCATCAGTAAAACGATTCCAATTGGGCGAGCATATGATCGAAGTGCTCGCCACCATTGGCAAGCCCCGCTGACGACACCCCGTCGCTAGGGAAGTCGGCGGTGCTGCCCAACCATCCCCAGCAGGTTGAGCTCAGCGTCTACGAACGTATCCTGACACCGATGGAGCCGATATACAGCCCCGGCGAGCCCCGCGACTGTAATGCTCTGGTGAATCGCGTTGCCCGGCAACGCTACCGAGGCGGTGCGAGAAAAAAAGCAGATTGTTGGTCATGATTTGGTGTGGCTGGTTAAGTAACAGTGAGAGGCACTTTTTTCGATGGGGATGCATGTGGACGAAACAACTCGGCAGGCGACGCGGCAGTGGGCACTCGCTCAACCGGCGGTTTCAGCGTTCATTACATCGGTCGTTCGCGATTTTCGAGATCGCGACGATGTGCTCCAAGATGTTGCTGTGGCCGTGATCGAGTCTTTCAATTCCTACGATCCCGACTATCCCTTTGTCGCCTGGGCAATCGGCGTTGCCCGCAACCAAGTTAGACTTTACTTGCGCGGTCGACGGCGAGATCGGCTGGTGTTCGATGATGAAACCGTGGCTGCTCTCGCGATGGCCGTTACTGAAGTGATGCCCGAGGCCACGCCACAAATGGATTATTTGCACGACTGCATCGATTTAGTGGAAGGGCGGGCAAGCTTGCTGCTTGAACTTCGCTATCGAAATGACCTGAAGCCAGCCGCGATTGCGGATCAAGTCGGCATGACCGCGAACTCCGTCGCCAAAGCGTTGCAGCGAGTGCGGGAGCATTTGAAGAACTGTATTGATCAAAAGCACGCGGAGGCTGGTATTCCATGAGCGCCGCCATCCAAGATCTCATCAGTGGCTATATCGATGACTCGCTATCGCGCGAGCAGCTTCAAGAACTGAGCGAGTGGATTAATTTCGAGCCTTCGAACGCACGGCAATTTGCCTCAGCCTTGCTACTGCACGACCGGCTGCGAAATCATTTCATTGCCCACGAAGAACAGGCATACCAACAAATCGATGCGTCATCTTTGGTTGCACCCGCGAAAGCGAGTGCTCGCCAGTGGCGTGCTCATCGACAGCTCGCATGGGCGACGACAGCATGCCTGGTCTTGGTAGCGACGTTGTTTTTTTGGCAAACCCTGGGAGCTCGCTCTGCGTCCGCCGCGATGCGGGAACTGAACCGCATCATGATTGCCAACGACCGGTCGATCGATCGTACCTTCGAGATCGCTGTCGAGACGACAAGCGCCCCACAAGGAGACCGAGAGCGGACATCGCCCGAGCACGAACGCCCGCCTAAACCTTCCCTCGATCAAGCCATCCTGGATGTGCGTGGGGCAAGACAGTTCGTGCTGACCCGAAAGACTGAGCAGGGAGATTCCTTTATTACGGGAAGCAATGGGGTGACGAGCTGGGCTGTTCGGCCCGATGGACCGGTTCGCTTCAGCAATGACCTGACGCGTTTTAATCGAGACCTGCCTGGCCATGAATGCTCGCTGCCAATCAACAACCTCCACGATGGACTCGATGCGCTGCGGACAGCCTACGACCTGACGCTGCTCCCCGCCCTGACCACCGACTCTGTCGACGATCCGTCTCGGCGGATGGTGGCGGTGAAGAAGCCTGGCTATCGAGGACCCGCGGAAGTTGAAATCACATATGACTCGGCGAACGGCCAGATTCGCAAAATGCGTTTTGTCGCGATGCCCTACGGAGTTGACAACGTCACCCTGACCATGACCCTGGTCGCCGAACGGGAGCTCCCGGCAAACCACTTCGACCACCAAACCCATCATGCCCCCCTGCGCCGTGTGGAATTTGAATAAATGAAAAACAAACGAATAGCAGCCTTGACCCTCTGTCTCTCCGTTCTCACCGGGGCGGCATTATTCACTCAGCATGCCTGGCTCGAACCTGCCTACAGCCAGCATGCCCAGCAACCCGGCATGGGCAAGCCTCGCATGAGTGACACCATCACAGCGAATATCTACGCAGACAATTGGTTCGTTATGTATATCAATGGTGAACTGGTGGCGGTTGACTCCATCAAATTCATGCCACACAACGTCATTTCGGTCGACATTCTGCCTGCTTACCCAATGACCATTGCGGTCATGGCGAAAGACAATGCCGATGCGACGACAGGCATGGAGTACGCCAACACCAGCATCGGGGACGCGGGTTTCATTTTGAAGTTTGGAGACGGCACGGTCACCAACGCCAACTGGAAGGCGAAGGCATACTCTCACGGCCCCATCGACCGCGATACCGTCAATCCGCGAGTCGAAGATGCTCCGATCCCCCAGGATTGGTACACCATCGAGTTCAACGACAGCTCATGGGGCAATGCTAGGGAGTACACCCAACAGCAAGTCAGCCCGAAGGCCCCATTTTTCGAGCATGATTTCCAGGGCGCCGCTTTCATCTGGACCGACGACATCGAGCTCGACAACACGGTCGTTTTTCGCCACGTCGTGAGCGCTCCACCAGATGGAAAATCTCGGCCTGATTTTTCGAACCTCAACAACATCAACCCGAATGCCCCCCACAGGAAACCAAGGTCGTGAGAATTCGATGCTGTGATGAAGAAGGAGCCATGATGATGCACAACCGCCTGCTGCCCGGAACCATGGTGCTGCTGACGCTGTTCAATTCAACATCGCAACTGTCTGCACATGAAGGTGGACACCATGATGACTCGGATGCACCCACTGCGTCTCGAACATGGTCGATCATTGATAGCAGCGAGCACTTGCATGGGTCTTTCATGTCCGCGAAAGGGGGTCAAGTTCACATTCAAACCGATGCTGGAAAGCTCACACGCATCGCGATCAATCGCCTCAGCACTGCCGACCGAACCTGGATCGAAACTCGCCTAAATGCCCTGAGAACTCTCAATCAGCAGCCCGGCGTACGGCTCGCCATGAAGCCCGCATTGATTCAGCCCGACACTCAAATTCACCCTGATAGCCAAGGCACCACGATAGCGAATGCGATGCCAGCGATCGGCCAGCACTTCAAACCTTTCGGGAAACTGCTGCAACTTCGATGGGACAATGATTTTTTATACGTTGGATCCAATGGACTGCCCGAACACCCCATGATGATCGGCATTCGAGCTTGGCAACAACAGGTCCCCCTCCCACAAAAATACCTGAGGGAGAACGCATGGCGCATTCCATTGCACCCGGTGCCTGCGAAGACCCCAATGTCGACCAAGAATGACTTCCTGCGTGGAGCCATTGCGTTAGCAGTCAATGGTGTGCCGATTTTCAATCCGCTCAATAACCGCGGTGACGATGCATACCTGTTCGGCGAACTGGATGAATACGGCGGCCACTGCGGCCGCGCCGACGATTACCACTACCACATCGCTCCCACTCACCTCGAAGCGACCGCAGGAAAAAATGCCCCGATCGCGTACGCGCTCGACGGCTATCCGATCTTCGGGTACCAAGATGAGAAAGCTGCCGAGTTCGCACCGCTCGACAACCTGGGCGGACATCAGGACGAATCAGGGAACTATCACTATCATGCGCAGAAAACCTATCCTTATTTGAATGGCGGGTTTTATGGCGAAGTGACGCGGCGAGACGGACAGGTGGATCCGCAGCCCCGCGCCGATCCGATTCGACCCGACCTACGTCCCCTTCGCGATGCCCGCATTACCGGCTTCACAAGCACTGAAAATCGGTTCGAACTGCAATATAACGTCGCAGGCAACCAAGGCGTAATCAACTATATTGTGCACGACGACGGCGCAGTGGACTTCACATTCCAGGAACCCTCCGGCAAAACACGCACCGCATCCTATCGCAGCGACATGGGCAAGCCCTTCTTGCCACAATCCGCTGAATGGACAAGCAGCCTAAATATCGGCGACGACGCCGCTGACGCGATGCCTCTCTTGAAAGTCACCAGCCCCGCGTTCGGAGCAGGTGATGAACTGCCAGGGGAATTCACTGGCGATGGCTTAGGCCAATCACCACCAATTGCATGGACCAAGGGGCCTCCAGGCACGCAGGCGTATGCAATCAATCTTTGGCACACGCCTGAATCGGGCGACGTCAAATCGTACTGGGTGCTCTACGACATCCCCGCCGACATCACCAGTTTGCCGCAGAACGTTCGCGGAACCGGGACGCCAGGCACGAACGATAAGGGACATCTCGCTTACGATCCGATGCGATCGAAAGGCCCCGGTGTGAAGCAATACCATCTCACGGTCTTCGCCTTATCGGAATCGCTAGGCCCCGCGTCCACGCCGCTCACCCGAAACGAACTGCTGGAACGCATATCGGGAATCACGCTGGCTCAAGGCACACTGAACTTTCAATACACGCGAAACCGAACCAATACGATGCAGCATTTTGTCGGCGCGATTCTCTTGGTAGTTACTGCGTTCGCACTGTGGCGATGTGCGCGTTGGTTCAGCCAGCGAGAACAGACTCATGAGCGTGCCTCGAATTCGGCACAAGCGAATTGATCCTGCGCAGAGCGACCGGAAAATCGGAGCCGGATTCTCAGCCGATAGTGATCGCGTCGGTGACCGGGATCGTAAAGATTTTCCCATCCCCGATTTCACCGGCGGCGCCCGTCTTCGCCGCAGCGCGGATAATTGCGATGACTTCGTCAACGTCGTCGTCATGGACGACCAAGCTCAAAATCACCTTACGCAGCAGGTCGATGCGATATTCATTGCCGCGAAACGTGGCGACTTGCCCTCGTTGACGACCGTAACCGGTCGCATCACCGGTCATCGTTTCACCGAATCCAGCTTGCTCCAGTGCCGCACGGACCGTGGACAACCGGATCGGCTGGATGATTGCTTCAATCAGTATCATGAAATCCTGAAACCCTTACGATGCCGCATGATCGCTCGACATCGATTCACTCACGCCGGACTCACTCGATTGCGAGCCACTCGACGATTCATCAGCGGTCGCTCGTTGGGCTTCAGCGACAACAGCCATCGCCGCCCGCAACTCAAGCTGTGAGAAGTACGGGATGTTGCCGGTATAAGTATTTTCAACACGGTTTTTCTTGGCCAGTTCGGCCCAGCTCAGTCCGTCCATCAGGTTCCATGCCGCCGCTTGGGCGGTGTTTTGAGCTACCTGCCCGTTACCGATTGCCTGACACAGCAGGGCCACGGCGGGATCCTTCGTGACGCGCTCGAGTGGCACGATAGCGTATTTCATCCGCGGGCTCGGGTCGGGCTTGCCGTGTTCGAGACAGACGGTATCGAGGCCCATTTTGTGCACGCGTCCAGGTTTGACGGTGAACATACCGCCGCCCATGCCGCCACCCATACCACCCATACCGCCGCCCATGCCACCCATGCCGCCGCCCATGCCACCACCGCCGCCCATCGACTGACCACCACCGCCCATACCTCCCATGCCGCCGCCCATACCTCCCATACCACCGCCCATGCCGCCCATACCACCACCCATGCCGCCCATACCACCACCCATCATCTGAGCGTTGACGGGGACGCCAGCGAATGCAGCAGGCATTTGGATCCGGAGCGGTTTCTCGGTCAAATTCTTGACCAGCAGGTTAGCTCGAGCTGCACTCAAGGGAATGAATTCGGCTTCGACTTGACCGGCATCCATGGCGGCGAACAGCCCCGCGAGTTCGGCGGCATCGCCACCGCCGGCAATCGCGACTGGCGAGCTGGCGCCGGCAATCACCGCGACCGCCAATGCGATCACCGCTGGCAGGACCGAAATCCGATGGGAGAACTGTACGGGAGACAAAGAAGAGCGTCGCATCGCGGTGATCCGAGTGAAAAGAGGGTCGAGGAATCGCGAGATTCGAGGTGTAGAACCACCAATTCTACTTGATCATCTCGGTATTCACAAATTTTTCCGTCCTGGGAAGGACCAAATTTCGCTTTTTCTGACTACCGTTTACCGCTAATCGGTACCGCTAGAGGTCCCCCGAAGGCGTCGTAAATGATGAGGAAATTCAACAAGCCCGCAATCATCGTGAACCACGTCCCTAGCTCGTACCCGCTGCCATGGATGGCATACCAAGCGGCGACTTCATCGGCCTCGCCTTCGAGTACAGGGCGATTGGGTGGCGCCATGAACCCATTCCACAGCGGCCGATAACTATCGACGGTGCGCCCCCGGGGGTCCGTATTCTCCCGCATCTTGTTGCCTTGTACCAACGCCGGCAGAGACACTGCGCCCACGCCAGCTTGCAGAAAATAGTGCCAGCGGCGATCGCCGGGTTGCCACGACGCATACACGACATTGGCCCCGCCGATGGCAAAACCGATGACCCACAGTGACAACACACACAGCACGAAAAGCGTGGCCTTGCCTCGGCGACCTTGGTAAAAATGTCCCGCACCTGGGACCAACCACGCCAGGAACGCGGCGAGATAGCGATTGCGAAGATCGACTTCGATCCCGTCCACCTCGATCCTGGTGTCGCCATTGAGCACCGCAGGTGATAACTCAATTTGGCTGGACGGTTTCGCTGCAACGTTTTTTCCGGTTGCACCGGATGCTCCCGTCGAGAGATCGTTTCCCGACTGATCGGACTCATCGCGATGGGGGGATGTCGCCACCTCGCGACGGGCCGCATCAATCGAAGCGGGGGCAGTGGTCCGAGAGCGTGAAGCCATGTGTCGATGAAGTAGTTCGGGAAACGCGGCGCAAGAGAGAGCGGCCATTGTGCGAAATTTTCGCCCGCTGCGATAGCCACGCCCCCTCGGGGATTAGCTGTCCGTTAGAATCGCATGTTATGAAAGATTCATCCGTCGCCCCCGTATTCCTGTTTGATCCCGCTCGACAGCGGCGATTGATCGATGGATTTGTCGGCAGGGTGTCCGACTCGCGGACGGAACACCGCCGGTTGCTGACGGATCAATCAGCTCATCACACCGACCTCGAGCGGCAACTCGCCGAACAGCTCGCTACCGTCAAGTTGAACTGCCTGCAGGACCGCCAAAGCACCCTCCGGCAGTGGGATGACGAGCAGGAAAAGGCAATTATTGCCTATGAAACCGCTTCGATCCAAACCCGCGACCAGTTGCTGCGGACGCGGATCAAGTACCGCAAGGCGTCTACCGACCAAACCACGGTGATCCAAGGCAAGTATGAAAAGCGCCTGATTGCGATCGAACATCAATACAAACAGCGTAAAATCCAGCCCAAGAAGCAACAGGCTGCCGATTCACAACTTCTCGATGAGGCGCTCACGGCGGGCAACAAAGATCTGGAATGGTCTCGCGCACTGACCGTCCGCAGACTCGATCGACTACTCGATGTCACGTTCCCCAAGAATCCCTACGAGGAGTTCAACGAGTCCGAACCGGAAACCGTACGTGACGCTGTCGATCTGATCGCGCGGCAAAACCGGCGTATCAAAGCCGTGACAGTGGATATGCAAAGCGGATTTGCATCCAAGGTCGTCGATTCGTTCTATCTGCCCGGTGCAGTAGCGATGTTTATCACCATCGGCGGGTTCATCATGCTAGCGGTCAGACCCCAACCGCTGATTTGGTGGTTACTGGGCTTGGTCGCAGTGGCTGGCACGTTGGGTTTTTTGATCTATGCGGCTCTCCTGTTTCCCCTCCGCAAGATGACGCGGAGGCTGCACCCGCTCGCCGAACGAATTCGTCACACCGCCGAGATCGCCGCAGATCGAGCTCGTGGGATTTCCAAACGACATGCCGAGCACGCAGCTCAAGAACTCCGAGATCGACGTCAAGCGCACCTGGCAGAAGCAGAACGCTGGAAACGCGACCAGATCGCCGACATGCAGCAAAAACTCGATATCGCGCAGAAGGCCGAGCAGAGCAAGCTTCAAGCCCAGGTCGATCGTATCGACGCGCAGTTCCGCAGCGGTTTCGCGACCCTGCAGCGAACCATGCGGGAGCGTGCTGACTCGATCGCGACGACGATCACCCAAACCTTGCATCAAAGCAACGAGGCAGCCGATCAAACACTCGCTCGAACGCAACAACAGCACCAACATACGCTCGCGTCGCTGTCAGCACGTTTGGAATCAGGCCTGCGGCGCGGGATGAACCGAATCCAAGCGGCAACCGACTTGGTTCAATGCCGCTTCCCCCCTTGGGAACACGTCGTGACGTCTCCCGCGGACACTCTCGGCGCGATCGATTTTCTGCCACTCGGGCAACTCCGCTTGGGCCAACGGCTCAAAACCAGATTCGATGATGCGTTGGGCTACACTCATCAAGGCGATGCCCCCAGCGAAGCCGATATTCTGTCGAAGATCAATATCCCGGAAACGATGCCGCTGGTGATTCATCGCCGCTGTCATTCAGGCGTACTCATCGAAGTGCCACCACAACAGCTCGACGAAGGAATCGCCATCGCCCACCAGGTGCTCTGGCGATTGCTCAGCACCGCCGCGCCCGGTCGAGCCAAGGTGACCCTGATTGATGCCAATAGCCGGGGGCAACACTTTGCTAGCTTCATGGCGTTAGCAGACCACGATCCTTCGCTGATTCATCACCGAGTATGGACCACCAGCGACAAAATCACGCAGCGTCTGACCGAGCTGACACATCATGTCGAGAACGTCTTGCAGGCGAGTTTGCGAGATCGATTCGAGCGTATCGAAGACTACAACGAAGTCGCTGGCTCGCTCGCCGAGCCCTATCACGCGATCGCGGCGGTCGGTTTTCCCGACGGTTTATCGCGTGAGTCTTACATGCACCTGAAATCGCTGATCCAGAGCGGCACGCGGTGCGGCGTCTTTGTGATTCTCGTAATTGAGCAAGGCAAAACCTGGCCAGCGGACATGCCGCCCATCGACAGCGACAAGCTGCTCCGACTCGAATACCGCGACGATCAGTGGCACTGCGATTCCGAAGGGATCGATGATCTGGATTTTTGGCCAGCCCCGCCACCGCCTGCCGAGGACCGCGAACCTTTAATTCGCCGCATTGGCAGAGGCTCGCTCGAGGCAGCCCGCGTCGTCGTCGAATTGGAATCCCTACTGCCTGGAGGGCATGTTCCCACTGGTGACGAAACCGGCTCGACCGATGAGGGAGTCGCGATCACGATCGGCAGCCAAGGGGCCGGCCGCACCCGCCGCCTGTTACTCGGCGAAGGTGTTCGCCAGCATGTCCTGATTGCCGGTAAAACCGGATCAGGCAAGAGCACGCTGCTGCACAGCATCATCACCGCTGGAGCCGCCCAGTACACACCCGATCAACTTCAGTTCTATCTGCTCGATTTCAAAAAGGGCGTCGAGTTCAAAGTCTATGCTGACAGGGGCCTGCCCCATGCCCGCGTGATCGGCATCGAGAGCGAACGTGAATTTGGCCGCAGCGTGCTGCAACGTCTCGACGCCGAACTGGCCTCGCGTGGGGAAGCTTTCCGTGTCGCCGGAGTTCAAGAACTCGGGGAGTTCCGCGCTCGACAACCCGCCCAAAGCATGCCGCGCATCATGCTGGTGATCGATGAATTCCAAGAGCTGTTCACCCGAGATGATTCGCTGGCGGCGGACTGCACGGCGCTCCTGGACCGATTGGTTCGCCAAGGACGGTCGTTCGGTATCCACGTGGTCCTAAGCAGCCAATCGCTCGCAGGTGCCAATAGTCTGCCTCGCGCGACTCTCGGGCAGATGGCGGTACGTGTGGCGATGCAGTGCAGCGAGGCTGATGCCGCGATGATCCTGGCCGACGATAACACTGCGGCCAGACTACTGTCGCGTCCCGGTGAAGCGATTTACAACGACGCCAGCGGCTTACTCGAGGGCAATCATCCTTTCCAAGTCGCGTGGTTGGGGCCCCAAGAGCACGCCGCGATGCTGGAAGAAATTGCAACCCGCGACGTTGCCTTCGGCCGATCACTCGGACCATCGATTGTCTTTGAAGGCAATCGCCCGAGCCAGTTCACCGCCGCGCTCGCTCGAGCGGCGATGGCATCGCTCAGCGCCGCCGACAAGGTCGCTGGGTTGCTGGGCGAAGCCGTTGAGCTCGGTCCGCCCACAACGCTCCGCTTCCAGTCCGATACCGGCCGGAGCGCAGTCGTGGTCGCGCCACCCAAAATGCGAGTTAGCATTCTCTCGACATTCATCGCGTCCGCCGTCGCACACACACCCGCTCTGTCGATCGTCTTGTTCGATGGCTCTCGTGCCGATGATGGGCCGTCAATCGCGGACTGGCTCAGCACAACGGGGATCCCCGCTCAGATCGTTCGCCACCGTGATAGCGCAGCGAAGATGATCGCGCTGGCCAAGGTTGTCGAAGCTAGAATTGCCACAGAATCTGGACGCGAAATCGAATCCGCACCGACAACCTCATCCGATCACGATCGTTTCGTGGGCTCGTTTTCATTAGACGCCCCCACGAACGACCTCGATGGACAATCGACAGCTAATGACGACTCCGGTGCCGCTCCACCAGTCGCTGAGCCGGAGACAGCTGCAGACGATGGAGCCACGATGCTCGTCGTCATTGACGCTCTGGACCGCCTACGAGATCTGAGGCAGAGTGAATCACTCGACTTCTCGCTCGACGCATCCCACAAGCAAAGCGGCAGCAAAGCCTTCCAAACCCTCCTCCGAGACGGCCCGACGGTCGGCGTGTTTGTGATCGTGACACTGCCGTCGGCCGAAGTCTTCACACGGTGGCTGCCCAGGCAAAGTCAGAATGACTTGGAATTACGTTTGATCGGCCCCATCAATGCCGCTGACTCTTCGCTGCTAATCGATTCGCCCGTGGCATCGGAACTCTCACCCGCCACCATGATTCTCTATGACGATGCCGATGGTCGGACGACCAAGTTCCGCATCTGTGACCCACCCACGCTGGACGAGATGAACGCCCTTCAGGCCCCCTGACCGCCCCCTTCGCCCCCTCTGCGTGTTTCCCGGTTCGACGTGCCCCCGCTCAGGCATTACATTCACCGCCAATACCCTTGAACCTACCACGCCCTCCTGAGCCGCCCCATGACCACCCCAGCTCAACAAACCATCGCCACGGTCCAACCTATCCGCAAGATTTGTTGCATTGGTGCGGGATATGTCGGCGGGCCTACGATGGCAATGATTGCCAAACAGTGCCCTCACATCGAAGTCCGCGTCGTCGATATCAATGCGGCGAGAATTGCCCAGTGGAATAGCGACACGCTGCCGATCTATGAACCGGGCTTGCAAGAGGTGGTCAGTGAGTGCCGAGGACGAAACCTGTTCTTTTCGACCGAAGTCGACGAGGCCATCGCTGAATCCCAAATGATCTTCATTTCGGTCAATACGCCGACCAAGCATTTCGGGGTCGGAGCCGGTCGAGCGGCGAACCTGGAATTCATTGAGAAGTGCGCTCGCAAAATCGCCGAAGTCGCCCGCGGCCACAAGATCGTCGTTGAAAAATCAACTTTGCCTGTGCGCACCGCCCAAGCGATTAAAACAATTCTGGGAGGCGTCTCGACCGGGGCTACGTTTGACGTATTAAGCAACCCCGAATTCCTCGCCGAAGGCACCGCAGTGGAAGATCTGCTCTTACCTGATCGCGTCCTGATCGGGGGTGAAAGCCAAGCTGCGATTGACGCACTCGTGGATGTCTACGCCAACTGGGTCCCGAAAGAGCGATTGCTGACCACCAATTTGTGGAGCAGTGAACTCTCCAAACTCACCGCCAATGCGTTTTTGGCCCAGCGTGTGTCGTCCATCAATTCCATCTCGGCACTCTGTGAAGCGACCGAAGCGGATGTGGACGAAGTCGCCACCGCGATTGGCATGGATTCCCGGATCGGCCCCAAATTCCTGAAGTCTTCGGTCGGTTTCGGAGGCTCGTGTTTTCAAAAAGACATCCTCAATCTCGTCTACCTTTGCGAATACTTCCGCTTGCCCGAGGTAGCTGAGTATTGGGAACAGGTCGTGAAGATGAACGACTATCAGAAGAGTCGCTTCGTCACGCGGATTGTCCGCACACTCTTCAATACCGTGTCGGACAAGAAGATCGCGATCTGGGGCTTTGCATTTAAAAAGGACACCAACGACACTCGCGAGTCAGCGGCCATCTACGTATGTCGCGATCTGCTGCGAGAACGCGCGAAGCTCAGTATCTACGATCCCCGGGTCAGCCCCGAGCACATTCGTCGCGAGCTGGCCGATGCGATGCGTAATGGCGACGCTGAACTCAACGCGACGTCGACGAAACTACTTGCTGAAAACGTCGAGATTGTATCGGATGTCGATACCGCCTCACGCGATGCTCACGCTATCGCGGTCCTGACCGAATGGGATGAATTTACCAACGCGAATTTCCAGCAGATTCATGACAACATGAAGAAGCCGGCATTCCTATTCGATGGCCGAAATCTATTGAAAGACCTGCCACTCTCCGAACATGGTTTTGATTACCACGGCATCGGCTTCTCAAGCTAAGCGTCAGACCAGCCTGATGAACGGTAGTGTGCTCTGCATCGAGCACATCGCCCTATGCTAGAATTCCTTGCACCACCTCTCCGTGTACGTCGGTGAGCCGGAAGTCGCGGCCTTGGAAACGGTAGGTCAACCGTTTGTGGTTGAAACCTAACAGATGCAAGATCGTCGCGTGAAGGTCGTGGACATGCACGGGATTTTCGGCCACGTCAAATCCGAGATCATCGGTGCTGCCGTAAACCATCCCTGGTTTCAAACCACCACCAGCCATCCACATTGAAAATGAGTTGGGGTGATGGTCACGGCCGTCATTGCCGCCTTGAACCATCGGTGTCCGACCAAACTCGCCTCCCCAGATCACGAGTGTCTCCTCCAGCATCCCCTGCTGCTTGAGATCCTTCACCAAGGCCGCACAGGCTTGATCGGTATCTTGGCAATTCTTGGTCAGCCCTGACTTGAGCCCCCCGTGTTGATCCCAGGATTCATGGAACAACTGTACAAAGCGAACTCCACGCTGAACCAATCGCCGCGCCAGCAAGCAGTTGTTGGCAAAGGATTTTTCACCAGGTTTCGCGCCATACAAGCTCAGCATCTCCGCAGATTCATCGTCGAGATTCATCGCCTCCGGTGCACTTGCTTGCATCCGGAATGCCATCTCGTATGAATTAACACGAGTGGCAATCTCCGGGTCGCCGACCACATCGAGTCGCTTACGGTTAAGTTCGTTGACCGCCGCCAGCGTGCTGGCTTGCGTCTGGTTGTTCATGCCTGGGGGATTGGATAGGTACAGCACGGGGTCGCCGCTGCTCCGAAATTCAACGCCCGAGTAGGTTGTCGGCAGGAATCCCGAATTCCAATTGCCCGCCCCAGCGCTGGGTCCTTTCTGGCCACTGTTGAAGACGACGTAGGCAGGCAGGTCTTTGGTCTCGCTACCGAGCCCATAGGTCAGCCACGAGCCCATGCTCGGCCGGCCGAACTGCTGCGAACCGGTGCTCATCATCAATTGAGCTGGTGCGTGGTTGAAGGCGTCTGTTTTCATGGAACGAATCAAACAGATGTCGTCGATCACGCCAGCGGTATAGGGCAATAGCTCGCTGACCTCTGTGCCCGCTTGACCGTGTTTGGCAAATCCAAACTTTGGGCCGAGCAGTTTGGAATGGGGGTTGATGAAAGCGGCCCGGTAGCCATCGAGTAGATCGGCGGGCGGCAATGTGCCATCGAGCTTCGCAAGGTGCGGTTTGTAATCAAACATCTCGAACTGGCTGGGACCACCGCCCATGAACAGCAAAATTACATTCTTAATCTTGGCCGGAAAATGTGGTGGCTTGACCGCCAAGGGATCGACTGCCTGCGATGCTCGGTCGTCTACCTCGGCAGCGTATCCCGCCTCAGCAAGTAGGGTTGTCAGGGCGATGTGGCCTAGACCGATGCCGCATTGTGCCAACAACCAGTCGCGACGAGCCAAGCGTGTACGCTGCTCCAAGCGATTCGTGAAGATATTCTGATTCATGATTTGGTTATCGTTTCATCGAGATTCAAAAGGGCACGACTGACCACAATCCAGGCTGCCAACTCCGAGGGCGATTGACCGGTCAATTGCCTGCAGCGGTCCAAAGGAACACCGATCATGTCCTGCAGACGTTGCTGAAATGCAGCGTTTGCGATTCGATCGCTCGGTACATCGTGCAGTTGAGCCCGCTGCTCATTGAGTAATTTTTCAAGCACGTCAATCTCGTCGGCATCCGGACGGCGACTCGTGCAGAGTCGGAAGGCGTAGGCAATCCGGTCACGATCAAGTGAATCGGTGCTCGTCGCTCCACCATCAGCAGACTGGAGCCACGTGCGATCCACTGCAGTAGTGGTCCCTACGGAACTCACCTCGCGCAGTGTCCGCGCCGCCAAGCCTCGCGCCGCATCGACAAACTGCGGCTCATTGAGCAGCACGAGCGCCTGTAGCGGCGTGTTGCTTTGCTCGCGTCGCACACAGGCTGCATCACCCTTGGGAGCGTCGAACACCTGCAGGGGCGGATAGGGGACACTACGGTATTGATGCACATAGAGCGACCGCCGGTATTGTTCGGAGTCGGTGTCCAAGTCCCAAATTTTCGGTCCATAGCTGGTTGGTGGTTCGAACAAGAACCGGGGAGCGGGTGGATAGACACTCGGACCACCGAGTTGAAGGTTGAGCAGCCCGCTGGCGGAAAGCGCCAGGTCACGAACCATTTCCGCCTCGATCCGCACACGAGGACCCCGGGCGAGCAGTTCATTCCTGGGATCGTCCAGCCAAGCCTGCGGATGAGCCGTGGAACGCTGGCGATACGTTGCCGAGTCCACAATCAGCCGATGGACATGCTTCAAGCTCCAACCGCTATCGACAAGCTCCCGAGCGAGGAAATCGAGTAATTCCGGGTGCGAAGGCGGTGACGACTGCAAGCCGAAATCTTCCGGCGTGGCCACCAACCCGTGACCGAAATAGGCTTGCCAAATCCGGTTAACAATCACCCGGGGTGTCGTCGGAGAATCTTTGGAGACAAGCCAGCGAGCGAACCGCAGCCGAGCAGGCTCATTCGATTCCGGCATCGAGTTCAAAAATTCGGGTACGTCCGGAACAACTTTTTCGCTTGGACTGAGAAAGTCGCCACGGCTCAATACAAACGTCTCGCGGGGTTGCTCTGTCGAAATGGCGACCAACTGCGTCGTCGTTTCAGGATACTGCTTCCAAAGCGCATCGATCTCAGCGTTTTTCTTCGCAAAGGATTTCTGACTCAATCGCCACTGCGAAAACAGGTCGTGCCACTGAGACATGGAACGCTCCGACGCCGGTACAGCGAGCAGCGGTATGACATTCGTCCTGAGCGCTGACGCGGGAACCGTTTCCGCATCTGTAATACTGAATCGATATCGCCCCATCAAAAAATTCTGATTGTCGTCACTGTTCCAACCACCGTGCTTTTGCTCCAGCGTGAAGGTCAGGGTGGCCTCGCCGTCGATCACGATCGGTGACTCGGGGATGAAGACGGCATGGCGGGATTCGTTGCTGCGTCCGGGCCCCAAGTCGGTGGTCCAGGCGGTCTCGCCATCACCGTCGAATGCGAATTCAATCGGCCCGACTTTGCGGTGATCGTTACTCGCGTCCTTATTGCGATACTGTGGTTTCAGCTCACTTACGGGCGGATTGACGTCCGACATCGCCCGGACAAACTTCACATCGATCGCGGGCGCATTCTTGGTCGTGGGCTGGATTTTGAGTTTAAACTCCGTCAATGCACCCGTTCCATCGATGCTACGGCCGGGGCCCCCGCGAGGCAATTGCGGATGCGTCAACGCCTCAAGCCGGACCGCTGAGATTGTGCCGACATGCGTTGTTAACGAAAAATCATCGCTGGTCTTGGTCGGAGCGTAGCTTTCACTAACCACGGAACCATCTGGCAGCACTCGGAACTTCTGGCCTTGAAACGGAACCTCCTCCGGCTTCATGACCTGCCATGAAGGTAGTTCAGCGGCCGTCGATTCCGCCCAATCTTGAAGTTGAGATTGCCAATCCGGTGTGATCGAGCGAAGGTGATCTTCGATCTGGTGGATTGCGTCCAGAGTTTTGTCTCGCTGCCGAACCTGGTCAGGAGTGTAGACGGAGATGCAGCCCTCATGGAAATCGTTGAGGGCCGCAAACATTTGATAGTACTCAGCGTGGCTGATCGGATCGTACTTGTGCGTGTGACACTGGGCACACTGTGTGGTGATTCCCAGGACAGCTTTACCGATCGCATCAACACGATCAAAGACGCCCTCGACGCGAAACTGCTCAGGATCCGCACCGCCCTCTTCGTTGGTCATCGAGTTGCGTAGGAAGCCCGTTGCCACTCGCTGACGCTGCGTTGCCCCGGAAATCAGATCGCCAGCAATTTGCTCGATCACAAATTGATCGTAGGGCATGTCATGGTTCATCGCATCGATGACCCAGTCGCGGTAGAACCACACCGATCGCTGCATATCCTTTTCATACCCGGCGGAGTCCGAATAGCGAGCGGCATCGAGCCACCAACGAGCCCAGCGTTCACCGAAATGAGGGGACTCGACGAGCTCATCGATCAGATTGCCGATCGTCTCATCGGAGGCGTTAACGTCCTGAGCGGAGGCGTTAACGTCCTGAGCGGAGTCCACCGAAAGCAGTTCAAGTTGTTCCAAACTCGGCGGCAGTCCCACGAGGTCGAGCGACAACCTTCTCGCCAGCGTATCGCGGTCCGCCGGTGGCGAGGGCGTCCGCGATTCAGCTTCCAGTCTCGCTAGCACAAAGTAATCAATTTCATTTCGTGGCCACTGCGTATGCTTGACCTGCGGTAGGTCTGGTCGGCGGGGAACGACGAACGCCCAGTGCGCATCATACGGTGCGTCCTGGGCAATCCAACGACGGAGCGTTGCCGCTTCGGCAGCCGAGACCGACTTACCCGTCGACGGGGGCGGCATGACAAGATCGGGATCATCGCTGGTGATGCGGGCGATGAGCTCACTCTCCTCGGGACTGCCTGGAACGATCGCGGCAAAATCAATCGCCTCATCGCGGTCATCCAAACGCAATCCTGCCTCCCGAGTCTCCTCGTCAGGGCCGTGACACAAGAAACACTTGTCGGACAGCACCGTACGCACTTCTCGATTGAAGTCGACGAGTTCCCCTGCATCTAAGACGGGGGACATGATGGCGGCAACGAGGCATCCCAACGCCACACCGATGATGACCGTTGGCGTTCGATAAAAATTCATGCAATTCTCAAAATGGTGCATCGCTCGCCCCTCACACAGCCCTCGTTGCGAGACCCAAGACTGCTTTCGCGAGAGCGAACGGCGAGGTTTGATCGCGCATCGACACTGCGACCGTTTCGGCGACCACTGCAGAGTCTGGATCAGGTAGGCGGCGGGAAAAAGTGGGGGCGGGGTCATGGCCATCATTGACAACAGGCCATCGAGCGGCTTTCTCGGTATTATATCAAACGTCAACCTGCACCGCAAAAAAGCGTTTTGGTTTTTTCTCCATTGTCGATCCCTCAGACGTACCCGCATGAGCCAGCCTGCCGTATCCATCGATCGTTTTTTCGTTTACGGGACGCTATGCCGCGGCCAATGCCGGGAAAAATGCTGGCCTTGCCAACCGCTTGAGATCACCCCTGGATGGACGCTGGGGACTCTGTATGGGCGTGCCGACTATCCCGCCATGCGACCGGGCAATGATCGCGTGCGGGGTGAATGCTGGCGATTTGACGCCGGCGATCTGGAGCGAGTTCGCACAGTTCTCAATCAGATTGAGGTTACCGATCAACCCGGAGTCCCCAATCTTTACGACGCCGTGTCTGTCAACGTGTACAGGATCGACTCCATCGAACAGGATGAACTGTTAGAGGCAGACTGCATTGGCGTCGCCCAGGCCTACCACTACAGCATCCCGCCCGAACGAGATGGCTTTGTGAAGCTGACGCCAAAGTCCAGTCGAGAGATAAGCTGGCCGGAGTGAGCTGCGTGTCACGCTGGGGCAGTGCCGTTTCGCTGCCTCCCTATTGCCGATAACTTTGCGGTTGACCTACATCGAATCTGGATCGACTTCTGCCGGCGCCGGATTTTCTTCAACCCACTTGGTAATCTCATCTTGATCGCCAGTGGTTGCGGGTTCACCCGAACCGCCGCATCCGACGAACACCAAAGTCAATGCAAATAAAACGATTGAATACTGAATTGGACGTGTCATGAATCTTTAATCTACGGAGGAAGGATGTGGGTTACGTCGCTGGTCTACGCCTGCACTTAGCAGACGTGCGTTTTTATTGCCGGCGTGCCATTTAGAAACTATCACTGATCACTTCTCTGTTCCCACGGGTCCCGAGAGCACCCCAAAGACCAAACGGACTCGCGCTACCTGCCGGTTGCAACCCAGCGGCAATCCCCACGACGGCACTCGATTGATTGCCCGCTTCGATCGATTCAGTAATGAACTTTACCGCGCCATCCCCCATCAAAATGTGACACCCACCTTGATGGCGACTGCTAGGAGGCAAGATACCTCCATTGAAGTTGTTCGTATCCATGCAGAGCGGTTTATTGGGCGGCGAGATGGTCGTGAACATGCCCCAGGTCGAGCGGCTCATCGCCCACTTATATCCACGCCGCTGCTCGGCAGCCGTTCCCGGCCCAGCTGCTGGTGTGAGCGTAGCCGTCGGTGCCCAGAAACCCGGCCGCTGTGGATCGATGTATCCATCACAACTCAGCACTCCGCCTGCCACACTCGTCGATCCCGTACTTCCACCTGGAGACTGAGCGGGGGTCGTGCGAATATCATTGTCGCCAAGATCGGACGCCACTTCACCGGCTGCGATCGTATTGGAGAGTCCGTCGAGCACATCGCGGAACGAAGAATGGTAGCGATGCACAAAGAATCCTCGGCAAGAGGCACTTCGACTCTGTGGCGAAGTCGCACTAAACTCCCTTCCCTGATCGTTAATCCCGCCATGCCACTCAGCCATCGAATCGCCAACGCAAGCGACGTAGTTGCTCCGGCCCTGGGCTGGCAATCCGACTCCCGGATCACTGGGGCAGCGCAATGCTTGGAGCTCGGTTAACCAAGGCTCGTACCGCACATTGGCATGGTCAGCGAGAGAACGCCTTGGGCCGGGCCCCATCGATGGAAGCCTCGCCCCGGACACTGGATCAACATAGGGATTGGAGATCTGTTGCCAGATGGCTTGCTGCTCAAAAAAAGGAAGCAACGGGACGGTAAAACTGAGCTCCAATCGATCGCTCGCCGTTGAAGCGTTGGCGACCGTATTGGCTTCCTGATTGCCGCCCTGCAATTGCGGCGTCCCCGTCCCGTGCTTGGGCAGCTGATTGTAAGCCGAATGGTAGTTGTGCATGCCCAGCCCGATCTGCTTGAAATTATTGCTGCAACTCATTCGCCGAGCCGCTTCTCGAGCCGCTTGAACCGCAGGCAGTAGAAGCCCAACCAGAACCCCAATGATTGCAATGACCACTAGCAGCTCGACCAGCGTAAACGCTTCCCTAGTTGCGCAGGGCTTTTTAAATTCAATACTCATGACACACCTCATTCGAATTCTAACGGAAAGTAACGAATAAAAACGACTGCGTAACAAACGCTTTTGGCGTTGCATGGATTCACAATAGACGTGCCAGTACCGCTACTTCAGACACTCTGGGAAACGCGTTCGCAGGAGCAATCACACCGATCTCCCTGTGTCTTTTTTCAAGAACTCCAATCCAAGATACGCTTGCCGTGATAACGGTCGATCGTCCGGTGAAGCTGAAACGCATTTCCCTGAACGGAATCGGTTGGACACCCCTCGCGCGAGCTTCAACCACTTCGATGCCCCATTGATTGTATTACACGCACTACTGGCGAACTAGGGAAATCTCACCCCCGCCAAGTCGAATTCCTCGGCTTTTCCGCCGTAGTTATCACCTTCGTCTCAGGGCTGTGGTCGGCCGAGGACGGCCAGATTGAACGGCCGGGTCGAACTCGACGGTTCCTCAACAGCTCTTAGTTCGCGTTTGCGCGCGACTAGAATCTGAACCCCGGCCAGGACGAAAGAAGGTTGAAACGCACCATCATCGGCCATGGGTCAGCAGTGACCTCAGACGCTCGTGAGCTGACCTGCGACATACGGGCGTTGATTAGAAACGCGTCAATGAATAGGGCGCGGGGTCGATGTGAGGATTTTCTCCAACCATCAACTGGGCCATTAATTTACCTGTACCGGTCGCCGCTGAGATGCCCACCATGCCGTGCCCCGCAGCAACGTAGGCGTTGGCAACTTTGGGTGCTCGATCCAGACAGGGCACATCGTCGTAAACCATCGGTCGCCACCCCGCCCACGGTGCCTCGGGCGTTTTCGGCAATGGCGTATGCAGGTAACTTTGGGCATCATCGAGAATCCGCTGCATGCGAGCGGCATTGACGGATCGGTCGTACCCGGCGAAACGCATGGTGGAACCGACTCGAAACTGCTCTCCCCACGGGGTCACAGCGACGTGGGTGTCCTCAAAGATCATCGGCACTCGTGGTGCCCCCTCAACCTCCGAGAACGTCATCGAAAACCCCTTCCCGGGGATGATCGGAATCTTACAACCAAGTGGCTTAGCGAACCGAGGAGACTCTGCGCCGCTGGCGATCAGATACTGTTTCGCTCGCATGGTGCCTTGATTGGTCGAGATCGAAGTAATCTCCCCACCGTCGACATTCAGCCCCGTGACTTCAGTGCCCTCGACGATTTCACACTTGGCGGCGTCCAGTCGGCTGCGCAATTTTTGCATCAATTGCCCCGGATGCAAATGGGCATCGCCTGCAAAGAACCAACCACCGGCAACGCTATCGCGAAGAGCGGGTTCCTGCTGAAGCAGCTGATCACGGTCCAGGCGGGTAGCGTGCACGTCGTAAACGCTCGCCAGTTCATCGGCCGTCTTTTGAAACTCTTCAAACGTTCGCTGACCACGGTGCACCATCACCAATCCAGCATCCTGCCACTGGCAATCGAGTTGGTGATCGCGAACAAAATCTCGGTATAGCGAGATCGATGTACGAAGCAACTCATGACGAGCGATCGCAGCGCGCGTTTTGGGTTTATCGAAACATTGACGCGAAAACTGCAACATCCACTTCCACAGCGTCGGATCGAGGCGCATCGCCATCGAAACAGCGCCGCGCCCCGTCAGAATCTGCGGCATCGTATGAGCGACTGCGCCCGGCACGCACAGCGGCATCACGTGACTGGGACTGATGTAACCGCAGTTTCCGAACGAAGCTCCCGACCCGATCGTGTCACGCTCGACGATGCGCACTGTCGCCCCACGCTCGATTAAATAGTGAGCCGTCCAACAACCGATCACCCCGCCACCAATAATGATCACGTCTACCGGAGCATTGTTCCGTGTCGCGGGCGAGGACAAAGGCGAGGAGGCGTGGGTATCGTTCATCGTGAGGTCGCAGTTGATAGAAACAGGAACGTCATCGGGTTACTCGGATGAAGGCGAAATTGGGAGATTGCTCGAAGGTTCGGCTTGAGATTTCGCGCGCGGTCACTCCGCTTCCCACACATCGAGTAGATCCGGGGAGGCTCGACGTCGAATGCCGTTATCGTCGAGTACCTCGTCGGTGGCATCGAGCAGCGACTGGCGATGGAACACGAACGTCTCCGTATTGTTGCCAGCAAACTCGACTACGCAGAATTCGTCGCGATTGTCACGCACCAGTTCAATGAAATGCGCGACGTTGCGTGGATGCTGCCCATTGAATTTGTCGATCACGCCGAATTTTGGATCAGCGTAACCCTGCGTGATTGAGTGCGGTAAGAAAGCGGCGGCGCTAACGACGAGTTCCTCGTCATCAAATTGACGTTGGTCAAAGAGCCGTGCCAGTAGCGGGCTACGGGTCCCCAACAAGTACCGATTCCACTTCGCCGATGCCGCCAGGAACTGAGCGAGTTCGCTGGAGGCTGGCATCACGGCCAGCGGACCGACGATGAAATACTGCGGAGCGTCATCACCGAGGTACGGTATCAACCGATTGGTGTCGCGTCGAAACACGGCTTGAAGATCGATCGCCTTTCCATCACGCAGCACCGACACCTCGACCGTATCTCGATCGGCGTGCCCCTGGACATGATAAGCGAACGGGATGCGGAGATCGTCGCGAAGTTGAATTTTGCCCTGCCGATCGATGGACTGGCCTTCGATTGCCGTGACGACATCACCCACCTGGAGACCGGAGGGAGGGCCGTCGCCAAGTCGATTGACATAAACGCCTCCCTGATCACTGCTGAGTTTCAGTTGTTCCCGAAGCGCGTCATTCTCGACCGTTTGCGTTTCGTCCCAAAACTGCAGTTTGCCTTCGTAGTGACCATCCTCGATATCATCAAGAAACAGACGCACCTCCTCGATGGGAATCAGGTAGCCGATGTTGTCACCCGAACTGATCCGGCTGAATACCAAGCCGACCATTTTGCCATCCTTGACGGCGGGTCCACCGCTATTGCCGGGGTTCAATGCGGCATCGATCTGAATTCGCAACCCGGTCGTGGTGTAGTAATAGCGATCGAACTCGATCCGTGACACGATCCCTTCGGTCACGCTGACTTGGGTTCCGCCGGTAGGGAACCCATAGGCATTGACCGGCGCTTTGACAGCGGGTAATTCGTCGTCAAATTCAAGTGCGGGTCGACCTTGAAAGAAATCAAGATCATCTACCGAGAGCACCGCGAGGTCCATGGCCACGGACATCCCGATAACCTTAGCTGGGTACTTTCTCGCCGAATTGGCGGGCTGAATTGTGGTCTTCCGCGCGTGGCTGACCACGTGCGCGTTGGTCAGGATGCGATTGCCGTCGATAATCACGCCGGTGCCGGAAACTTCACTCGGCTGAGAGCGTTTCCACGGTTCAAAATAATCCGGCTTGACCTGGGTGACTTCGATCCTGACGACGCTCTGGCGAACGTCAACATCCGCTTCGGCGCGCGTTGTGAACGCCAGCATGACCCCGACAACGAGCCAGCCACACGCTCCACCACCCATCGACTTAAACATAAATACCTCGTTGCTAAAAAACGTGTGCTGCGATGACTGAGATCATCAGTATCTCAGTGATTCGTGAAGTTCCACTGCGGGGATTCGTCTCGACGCAGCGGCCCGTCACGCTCCGGATCGCTCCACAATAATGACTCAAGGAGAGCGATGGGAACACTCCCCTGCTGCATGACCGCATCATGAAACTCCTTCAGCGATCCTCGTTCTTCACTGATCCAGCGACCGGCAAGTTGCCGCAGCTGCATCGCGCCGAGCATATACGCGGCTTGGTACAAGGGCGGGTAGCTGGGCCCGACACTGCGGCGGACTTCCGCTTCAGCGCTGAGCCGACCGAATCCAACATTGTCCACTAAGAAATCAACACATTGATCCGGTGACATTTTCCCTAAATGAAACCGCAGCGAGAACAAAATCCGGGCATACCGATGCGCTCGCCAGACCAGGAATCCCATCCGCTCTTCGGGCGTTCGTGCAAACCCGTTCTCCTCCAGCAAGAACTCCCAATACAACGCCCAACCCTCCAGCCAAAACGGGGTGCCAAAGCCATCTCGTTGAGTTTCGTAGCGATTCGCTTGAAAAAACTGAAAGTGATGGCCGGGGATCAGTTCGTGATGCACCGTCGTTCGCACAAATGGCTTGTTATTGGCACGTAAACTCTGCCGCTTCTGATCCGCCGTCATACTCGACGTGGGAAAAGAAACGCTGATCACTTCACCACCTGTAAAAAACGGGTTCACGAGTTGCCGCTGTGGGCTCATCATCTCCATCCGCCAGGAAGTTTGTGCCAGCCGGTCAATGGACAATAGATCATGGTCGCGGATCCACTGCACCGACGCATCAGCGGTCTGGCGGATCAATGCCGGTTGATCTCCTGGCGCGACGTGCAGCGTCTTGATCTTCTCTACCGCGGCCTGCCAATCCTCTCCAAACCCCATCTCACCAGCAGTCTTGACCATTTCTCGCCGACATTCTTCGTATTGGCTTTGCGCCAGTTCGATCAGTTTCTCCGGTGTATCTGCGATGAATTCGCGACGCAACTCGAACATCAATCGCTCCCGTGTGGCGATCCGACCGGAAATGCCACTGTCGTCCGCCGCACGAGAAATGATCGGTTCCGACTTACGCTCAAATTGGATTTTCTGCCGCTGGTATTCAATCTCAGCCATCAACAAGTGATAGTCGACTTGATCGCCACGTGGCCATGATTCGAATGGTTTTCCGTCTGGGCAAAACTGTTCGAGCGCAGCCTTCCACTGGCCCAATACCCGTTCCTTGTCGTCGTCGGTGGAAGCCGGGACCTGGTCCTTTTTTCGACGTTGCCTGCCGTCACGGTCGAGCCTGCGCATTTCGCTACGGTAGCGTTTCATAACCCCCGGCAGATGACGGGTCGCGGCATCCTGATAGGCTGTTAAATCTGGATAATTCTCGTCCAACATGGGTGCTACGACGATGTTCTCGGCGATGATTTCGTCAGGTCCTGGCCGGCCCGTTGGAATGGCTTCGGTTTCGGGCTCGCCCGTCGGGTTGGTGTCCTTTCGCGGCCAAGATTGCAATCGATCCGACAGCCGCTTGGCCGTTTCCCCGACCCACCAATCAAACTGCGGATCGTATTCAGCGTAGAAAGTGCGCCAGGACTCAAACTGAGAGGCGAGCTCTTCGAGCGGCAAGCCATTCGCGTTCGCAGTCGCCTCCATTTCCCTCGCAATGTCTTCGAGCGTCTGTGCGACGGCAGGCCAATCTTGCGGCTCGCCGCGCCGCTGCCAATCGCACAGCTCAACGAGCGGCGCTACGAACGGATACTCTGCCGCAATCCGCTTGGCGTCGTCAACGGAAGACCTCCATTGCTCACGATCACGCGAAATTCGCTGGGCAAGTTCCCCGCGGTCGGATTGCTCCGTCTCGCCATAGCACTTTGCCGTGGCCAACTTCGTTTCCCAAGCGTCCAGAAGACGTGCAAGCTGAAGCTGACGTTCGGGAGCAATCGACAAAGGCAAGCGACGCGTCAAGCTGCCGTAGTCAGCAGTGTATCGCTCTGCCGCCAATCGCCACGAGGACTCCGTGGGGATCGCGTTCAATTGATCGGCAGTGATGATGTCGTCGCGTTCCTCTGCTTTGGCGTGAGTGTCACCCGTTGCTGACTCGGCTTTGTCCGGCTCGGCTTTGTCCGGCTCGGCTTTGGGCTGCAACTTGTTGACGAAAAACTCGCGAGTTAACTGGCGGCCGTACTCGCCGCCGTCGCTGTGTCCCATCCCCGGAATCATTAAATAGTCAAAGCGTTTGTCTGCGTCGATCAACGCATCGACCAAACGAAACGTGGATTCGGGCGGGACGTTCTCGTCGAGTTCGCCGACGATCAAAAACAGATCTCCCTGCAAGCTCGCTGCATTCTCGATGTTACTCGACGCTGCATAATGCTCACCGACGGGGTAACCCATCCATTGTTCGTTCCACGAGGCTTTGTCCATGCGGTTATCGTGACATCCACACGCGGCCACTGCCGCATCATAAAATTCGCCATGGAACAGCAACGCTCCGCACGCGTTTTGACCTCCCGCCGAAGTGCCATAAATGCCGACGCGGTCAATGTCCATCGCCGGATACGCTTTCGCGGCGGCCTTCATCCAAGCAATTCTGTCGGGAAAACCGGCATCTTTTAAATTGTGCCAACAAACATCATGAAATGCTTTGGACCGGTTCGCCGTTCCCATCCCATCAATCCGGACGACGATGAATCCGAGCGATGTCAGGTCGTGGTACCAAGCCGAATTTCGATATTTTTTGGGGACATGGGAATCATGAGGTCCGGCATAAATGTTTTCGATCACCGGATAGACTCGATCAGACTTCGGATCGTAGTCATCCGGAAAACAGATAAGCCCCCAGATGTCTGTCTCACCATCGCGCCCCTTGGCCGAAAACACCGTCGGCAGCGGTGCTTGTTTGCCCGCGGGCACCGACCGCGCAGCAATGGCGAGTTTGGCGATCAACTCGCCAGATTGACAATTGCGTAGTTCGTGGACGGGCGGTAAATCGACACGACTGTATGTGTCGATCGCATAACTACGATCTGGCGAGAATTGAATGTCATGATCGCCGTTGCCATCAGTGAGGACCTGGAACCCACTGCCGTCGAGCGCCACCTTTGCCAAGTGATGGTGGTACGGATCTTGGTCGTCGTAGTATTCACCCACCGTCATCCATACCTCGCCTTTGGATTCATCAATTTCGAGAATCTCGCGAACAAGAAAATTGCCACTCGTGATTGGAGTGGTCGGCTGTTCGCCGCTCAAGTCGACTAAGTACAGATGCCGGTAACCACTCTCTTCACTGGCATAAATCACCTCATCGCTATTCGTCAGATAGCTCACCGGGCGAACCGGCGGACCGTGCCCCGTCCAGATAAACGTGTTGGTCGCCTCATCAATGGGAGTCCGAATGGTTCCAGCCACGGGGTCAACCACGAACAGTCGAAATCGTTGATGTCCGCGATCGATCTTTTCAATCAACATCTCGTGATCGCCGCGCCACCGAACGAGCGGGCGGCCGAAATCAATAACCGGAAAGTCGGTGGGTATCCGGGTTCCGGTTTTGGAATCGACCACAATCAGCTCATAGCTGTCCATGCGGTCTCCGGGCAGCTCGTAGGGGCGGCGATGCAGTTCGGCGCGGCCGCCCTGACGGGGCGACGATTCGAGCGTAAACACTTCAAAATGATCGCCCGGCGTCTGTTTCCAAACGGTAATGACTTTTCCGTCGGGAGAAACCTGTGGGCGGAAGAGTGATTGTTCTCCCTCCATGACGTCGTTGATCGATTGCAGTGCTTGCCACGACTGGTCGTCGGCTGCGCGTTGCTCGAGTTGTCCATCGCGGATCCGGACCTGCCCCTTGGCATCGTTCTGCGAATCCTCGGAGCGCCGACGGCGGCGTTGCTGTTGCTCGCGGGGAAATACCGTTTGGATGCTTACTTTGTGCGGGACGGGTCCGGCGGTCACACTACCGTAGAAGGTGTCATCGTCGCCGGTCGCGACCCAGACATGGCCAACGTAGGTATGCTGCCGAACCGATTCACCGGGGGCGACTTTATTATACGCCTGCCGTCGTCCACTACCGTCAACCCAAAGCAACTGGACCGGCTGGTCGGTCTCATTGACGAACTCGACTTCCGTGACGTCGTCAGAAGGTCCTGAGCGGGGCACTTCGCCGCCACTCAATGCCGATGCTGATTTGCCCGATTGTCCACCGCCCTCGCTCTCCACCGTCATTTCACCTGTGGTCGCATCGACGGACACCGTTTCGGTCTCGCCACTGGCGTTGTCGCGACGAAACCAGAAATGATCGGCGTCGGTCCAGTGCGGCACGATTCGCAGGTTGGTTGTTCGCACACTTGCCGGTTCTTGAGCAGCATCGGCAGCGTGACTGGGCTGGATCCGTGCAACCACCGAGAGGATCGTGATGAATACGGCGAGTGCCAACATCAATAAGCTCGGTCCAGCCTCATCACCCTCTCTCTGAAAGGACAGGCACCTACCTAACGACGGGGTGGAGCCGCCGAGGTTTAGCACTCCTCCGATGCTCTCTGGGGGATGTGCCGTTTGGGAGTTGAACGTGGACATGCCGGACCGGTGTCTGCCGGACGTGGACATTCCGAAACAGGCCCCACCGGGACAGAGCCTGGGATCAGGGCGAGTGCCAACACGGTCAATGCGATCGGTGAACGAGGAGAATCGATCGTCAGAGCGGCGTTTATTCGTGAGGCCGACAAACCGACAGGAAGAGGAGAGCATTTGTCGCATGGGGGGAAGGACTTCTGCATGGGAGTGGAAAATCAAAAATGCGATCACCGCCAAGCATTCGCAGCGGGTCGTATTGTAACTCGAATAAAAGCCCTGTATTTCCCGCTATTTTCCTCGATTGATCCGATGTTGCTCGAAATGCCACCACCGGGCTCTGCCGGATTGCTAACGTACGCTGAGTCGCGTGGGTGCGATCACGGCAGTGAGTGGCTGCAGCCACCTAGCGACTTTTTTGTTAATCGACTTTTTGCAGTTCGAAATGATTCCCGGATCAACTCCCAAAAGTATTGGGCGGGCCGAATGGGAAGCCGGATCAGAAGCCTATGCCACTGCCCGCTCAGTGATTACCATTGGGGGCATGCTAGGCCCCGTATTTAACCGTGAAGCCTCCGTGGCTCCGAAGCGTT
Source organism: Allorhodopirellula heiligendammensis (assembly GCF_007860105.1). Taxonomy (NCBI): domain Bacteria; kingdom Pseudomonadati; phylum Planctomycetota; class Planctomycetia; order Pirellulales; family Pirellulaceae; genus Allorhodopirellula; species Allorhodopirellula heiligendammensis. The sequence continues at coordinate 1,413,871 of NZ_SJPU01000002.1, read as the reverse complement.
CGTCAACCTATTTGACGCGCGGCATTTATTTGCTGACGCTGTTTTTGTTGCTGTGTACCGGCTACTTGGTGCTCGATGGTTCGCGGTCACTGGGGGCAAACTCGGACGCGGCCAAATTCGGCGGCTGGATGTTTCGCTTGCTCGCTCCACTGCAGCTTGTCATTCTGTCCGCGCTGGCGGCGGTGGGTGCGGCCAGCAACGTCGCCCAAGAGAAGGACCGTCGCACCCTGCTGCTGCTATTGATGACGCGTTTGTCTGGCTTTGAGATTGTCGCTGGCAAGACGGCATCGGCGTTGTTGATGCCACTGAGCCTGTTGGTCGTATCGCTGCCATTGTTTTTGACACTACCACTGTTAGGCGGTGTTGCCCCCTCGCAGGTATTCGCGGTGTTTTTAGTGATCGCGGTGAGCGTGGTGATTTCCGCAGTGGTGGGCACGGTGGTGGCATTTTGGCGTGAAAAAACGTTTCAATCGATCGCGCTGACGTTTTTGGTCTTGTTGTTGTTGGTTGCCGCAGGTGAAATCATCGCCAGTCTCGGCCCGGATGCAGTTGGCTGGGCGACCGCGATCAGCCCACCTCGTGCGCTTGTCGCTGCGACGAACTCAATGTCCGGCTTGGCGACGTTGGCACGCTCCGCCGAGGGTGGGTTCGTGGCGTTGGGAAGCCTGTTTTCGCTCGCAGTTTTGGTGATCGGCATCGCTAAAGTTCGCGTATGGAATCCTTCACGCGAGGTACGGTTGAAGGCCCCCGAACCTGAAACCAGCGAGGAGTTTCAACGCGATGCTGCTTCGCCAGAGGGCCCAGCATCATGGAAAGTCCGGCAGCCACGACCAGTATGGGACAATCCCATTTTGTGGCGTGAGGTTCGGACCTGGGCATACGGCCGTAAGATTCTGTTAATCCGTGGCGTGTTCGTGTTTATCTTTGCATTGATCGCCGCAGCAGTTTGGTATCAGATCCAAAGCGGTGCGGCCATGGAACCCTCCGGCCGGATCGGACGCGCGTTCCCGGCTGTCACGATTCCGGTCGCAATTCTCGGTCTGATCAGTTTAGTGCTGGTCAACGCGTTGGCGGTGACATCGATCACGGGGGAACGAGATGGGTTGGCGTTGGATCTTCTGTTGGTCACCGATCTCAGGCCGCGCGAGTTCATCTTTGGAAAATTGCTGGGGGTGATGTACGCGGCCAAGGAACTGATCCTGCTGCCGCTCGCTCTGATCGTTTATCTCGGCCTCGCCGGCGTGATGACGCTTGAGAGCATGCAGTATGCGCTCGTCGCGGCGATCGGGTTGTACGTGTTCGTGACTACCCTGGGGATTCACTCGGGATTGAACTATGTTTCTGGGCGGACGGCGACCCTCGCGAGTCTCGGGACCGTGTTCTTCCTCTGTGTCGGGATTGCGATCTGCATGACGATCATGGTGAGCTTCCGGGGAGCGTTTCAACTGCAACTCGCTCCCTTCTTAGTCATGATTCTCGGTGGGGGGGCGGCTTTGTTCGCTGCTCTGGGTTGGCGAAATCCATCCTCGGCGATCTTCACTGCCGCCTTTGCATTGCCGTTGATCACGTTTTACGCGATTACCCAATTCCTGCTCCAGACCGATCATTTGTATGTCGCAGCAGCACTGATTTTTGGGTACGGATTTACCACTGCGGCGATGCTGATCCCGGCGCTGAGTGAGTTTGATGTGCCGCTGGAAGTCGAGCCGGGCGACTCACATGCGGAGTCAACTGCTTGAGCGAGTTGGCGGCACAGTGGCCCTATCTCTCGGCGATGTTGGTGTTGATTATCGCCAGCGGTCTGTTCAGCGGCAGCGAAGCGGCTTTGTTTTCGATACGAGACCGTGACCGACGACGGCTGATGCGCGGCGGTGGGGCGGGCCGGGTGGTCGCGAACCTACTCGATGAGCCCGATCGATTGCTGGCGACGATTCTGTTCTGGAATCTGCTGATCAATATGATTTATTTTGCCCTGGTGGCAATCGTGGCAAAGGACACCAGCCAGCCGAGTCTGTTTACGTTTGCGGCCCTGGTGAGCATTATCTTCTGTAGTGAGATGTTGCCCAAAAGTGTGGGGGTGATGACTCCGCTGCGAATCAGTTTGGCGGTGGGTGTCCCCATCTCGATTGCGGTCACGATCGTCAGTCCTATTCTGCCAATCGTACGCTGGGCGAACGATGCGGTATCGCGATTGTTGTGGCCGTCGTTCCAGCCTGAACCAGCAATCGACTTAGCGGATATTGAGCGTGCCATTGACCTGGGGACCGATGACGCTGTGTTGATCCGTCGTGAGCGTGCCGCCCTGCAGTCACTCGTGGCGATGGCGGAGATGCGTGCTGATGAGATGATGCGTCCGCGTAGCCGATTGCGTGTGCTCACACCACCACTCGACCCAACGTCGCTCCACGGCGGCTCGCCGCCCGGTGGCTACATCATGGTGGCCGATCCACGCGACCCGACAGGTGAAACATGGATTGGCACCATTGCCGTACGGATGTTGCGTCCCCAACAGTGCATCGACCTCGCTTCGGCGATCGACCCCATCGTGTTTACACCCTGGTCCTCACGCGTGTCGCACGTCTATGACTCACTGCGGCAGCAGGACCTCAGTGTGGCTGTGGTGGTCAACGAGTTTGGCGAGATCATCGGTGCACTATCGATCGACGACATCCTCCGCGGCGTGTTGGCCAGCAAAGGACAGCGTGATGCGGCCGAAGATCAGATCCAGCGTGTCGGTGGCGACCACTACCGCATGCCGGGCATGACCAGCCTCAGGGCGCTGGCGCGGATGCTGTCAATGGACGTTCCTGAAGAGCGGGCCGCGACGGTATCCGGTTACGTGCAGCGGCATAACGAACGGGTGCCGCGGGTCGGTGACGTCGCTCTCCTGCCACCGTATGAGCTGGTCGTCACGGATGAAGATGACGACGACATTTGGATCGAAGCCTGGCTGGGCCCGGAAGGCACCGGTGAGTCATCATGATTGCCGCCATCATGATCTTTGCGGTCGGACTGGCGCTGAGCGCTTTTTTTAGTGGCACCGAAACAGGCCTGTACCGCGTTTCGCGAACCCGCTTGGTCTTAGATGGCCTCAGCGGTTCATGGGCAGGACGTGGCTTGGTGTGGTTACTTAACCACCCTGCCATCTTCGTTGCGACAACCCTCGTGGGGAACAATCTCGCCAACTACATGACGAGCTTCGCGATCGTGATGTTTGTTGGTGAAGCCATGGGCGGCGGGGCGGGGCTAGAACTATGCCTCACGGTGATGATGACACCGCTCGTTTTCGTATGCGGAGAGCTGCTACCTAAAAGTTTGTTCTTCCAGGCCCCTTATCGGCTGCTGATGGCGACCCGTTGGATCTTACTGACCGCCACGGTTCTCTTCTCCCCCGTTGCGAGCCTCTTGGCTCTGCTCGGTAATGCCCTGCAAGCGATGACCGGCGAGACGCCCTTTCGTGTGAATTTGACGATGGCCCGCGGCGACCTCAATCGCGTGCTGCGAGACGGACACGAAGCCGGAATTCTCACGACGAGCCAGCGCTCGCTCGCGCAGAACATATTCGAAATCGGCAACCAAGCCGCTGTTCAATTTGGCGTCCGCCCCGACCGCTTGGCCGTTGTTAACACACCTGTCGACTTGGCGACCGCCCGCCATCAAGCTCGACGTAGCAACCATCCGATCATTTTGGTACGACGTCGTGGACGCATTGTAGGTTTTTATCGCTTTGCTGATTTAATTGGCCAGGAAGAGGTGCCTGAGCCGATGCCAGTGGTACGTGGTTCGCTCAGTGACCGTCACTTGGGCGTGCTGCTGCGGCTCTACGATGCTAATAGCGACGTGGCGGTGCTGTATGACGCAACTGGCAATCTAGCGGGAGTCGTCACTCGCCGGCAACTTGTTCAACCATTGATGTAACACGAAAAAAAGATGCGAGTTTTTGTAACAGGTGGCTCGGGGCTACTGGGCAATACCATTCTGCGACAATTGGAAACGACCGATCATGAAACCGCATACTTGGTGCGTGGTGAAGCCGAGCCGGATGTTTTTTCCGGACTGAACTCGCGGTCTTTCCAGGGCGATTTGAGCAATCGCGAATGTCTTCAGGAAGCTGCCCAATGGGCGGACGTCATCATCCATTCAGCCGGTCTCATCCACGTCGGCTGGACGCGTTTGGAAGAGTCCATGCAAGTCAATCGCGATGGCACGCGGAATGTTGTCGACGCTTGCTTGCAACATCATTGCCAGTTGCTGCACATTGGCACCGTCAACACGCAAGCCATCGGCAGTCGCGACGCGACCGCAGATGAAACGACACCCTTGGACAACCAGGGTGGTCAGATACCATGCAGCTACGTCCAGAGTAAACGCGCTGGCAATGCGGAAGTCGAGCGTGGGATTGAGCGGGGTTTGCGAGGGCTGCTCTTGCACCCCGGCTTCATGCTCGGACCGTGGGACTGGAAACCCAGCAGCGGCCGCATGATGCTGGAGGTGGGACAGATGTGGCGGCCAATTGCCCCTCGAGGTGGCTGTAGCGTGTGCGATGCCCGCGACGTCGCCAACGCAGTCATTGCAGCCATCGATGCCGACGTGCCCAATGGTCGATCGTATATCCTCGCCGGATACAACAAAACCTATTACCAATTGTGGACCGAAATGGGTAGACGGTTCGGCAAACCGCGGCCGATCATGCCGGCAGGTCCGTTGCAACGAATCACCGCCTCCTCCTACGGTGATCTGCGAGCAAGATGGACGGGCCAGGAAACGGAGGTCAACAGTGCGTCAGTCGAGCTGACAAGCCAATTCCATTGGTACGATTCCACGCGTGCAAGAACGGAGCTCGGCTATCAAAACCGTCCCCTACGCGAGACCCTCGACGATGCTGCTGCGTGGATTCGCGAACGACATTTTTGAGGGGCATCCTACGGGACCATAGAATCTCAGGGGCAACCGCAGACACCTGCGGGTCGACCGTAGCGACGCGGTCTGGTGATGACGATCGAAGACACATGGGGCAGTGACATCACGACTGCAGCGATCGCCCATTTGGCCCACAGCACACCGGAATCTTTTCGCTTCACCAGCACCGATTTCAATAGCTACAACACCATCAGCAACGCCCTGGGCGCACCGCAACGAGAATCCGGCTTCATGTCAACCAACGACGAACCGGGACTGGGTGTCCAACCGCGTCTGGACGTACTGGGCAAAGTCGTCTGGGAAGTCTCCCGTCATGGGCACAGGGTTGAACCTGCCCCCTCTCACCGGAGCGCTCGTCAGACAAACGCACATTGCGAGAGCGAACTCACCTCCGTTGCAGATGGAAATAGAAGTCATGCGAATTATTGATCAATCCGTCGGCTTCCGAGGCCACTCTGCAGAATAGTGGGCACTCACGCTCATCGCAAACTGTGCGCATTTTAACCTTTACGCGAACAATTTCTCCAATACGCCAATGAGCATCAATTCTACTCTTGGATGCATCCTGGATTTCCAGACACAAAATTTTTGCCTCCATTTCAGAGAGTTGCGATATGAGAAGTCAAAAAAGCTTCACGGCTAGGTGTCGGTCACTTAGTTCGCATTACTTGATGACTGGTCCATCTGCAGATGGACCATATCTTGATAGTGACCGCCTCGCGCGAGTAGTTCGGCGTGGGTGCCCGTCTCCATCACGCGGCCATCTTCGAGCACGACGATCAAATCCGCTCCTGCAATGGTACTGAGCCGGTGCGCAATCACGATTGCGGTACGATCTTGGAGTAGCTGAGATAAGCTAGATTGAATCAATCGCTCGCTTTGACTGTCAAGGTTACTGGTCGCCTCATCGAGGACGAGAATTTGAGGGTCGGCTAAGATCGCTCGCGCGATTGCGAGACGCTGGCGCTGACCACCGGAGAGCTTCACACCGCGTTCACCGATAACGGTGTCATACCCCTCTTCCATTTTATTGATGAACTCATCGGCGGCCGCAGCCGATGCCGCGGCGACGACATCATTGCGATCCGCCTTGGGTCTCGCGTAGGCGATGTTCTCGTGGATGGTCCCGTCAAACAAAAAGACGTCTTGCTCGACGATCCCCAGTAGCGATCGATAACTCGAGAGCTGGATGTCGCGGAGGTCAACACCGTTATACAAAATCTCGCCAGCGGTAGGATCGTAAAACCGAGCGATCAAATTCGTGAGAGTGGTCTTGCCGGCACCGCTACGGCCGACCAAGGCGACCGTTTGACCGGATGCGATTTCGAATGACACATCATGCAGCACCGGAGTTTCCGTGCCGGGATAGTGGAACGACACGCCCCGAATCGAAATCGCACCACCGCGAGTCTGGGAGGGGAGGCGAGTAGCGCCCTCGCGACTTGGTAGTTCTTCATCGACTTCGAGAACGTCGAGAATGCGGTCGAGTCCGGCGAGATTGTTCTGGAACGTCACAGCGCTGCCAGCCAGAGTGGCAAGCGGGTCTAGCAACATCGTCAAATAAACGAGAAACATCATCAAATCGCCGAGCGTCAATTGCCCCTCGATGATCTGATAGCCGCCGTAGAGTAGTAAGCCGGTCGACGCCAGCGGGATGACAACCTCCCAGATGGTTTCGATGATTCGCATCCACCACCATGTGAAAAGCTGTTGACGGACGAGGAAGTCACCCTCGCGGACGTACCGCGATGACTCCGTGCGGGCACGTGAGAACGTACGAACCACTCGAATACCGCCAAACGTTTCAGTCGCTCCGCTATCGATCCGCTGGCGTTGTTTACGGACGTCTCGAAAAAGTGGCCGGATGCGGTTGATGTAAGTGCGATGAGTGACCCACACGACCGGCAGCAACATCAATCCGCCGAGCATGAGTTTCCAATCGACGAACATCAGGATCACCAGTGAGCCGCAGAACTGGACGATCGCTCTCCAGGGGTTGTACAGCATGCTGAAAATCAGCTCGGACACCCCCCCAGCGTCTTCGCGAATCAAACTCGCCACGCCACCGCTTTTCATTGAGTACACATGATGCAGAGGCAACCGCATCGCATGTTCAAAGACCTGACGGCGGATCGAGACCTGGGTCTTATTAACAGATTTTGTGGCGAGCCAACGACCGATCAGATTAATGAACGTGCCGATCACGGTCAGTACGGTCACGACAGCCGCGATGGCCACGAGTGTTCGCATGGGCGAGGCGGCTGGATCGCCCAGTACGCTGGCGATGCCGGGGAGTTGCAGCAACCAATTTGGCAGCGGCCGCGGGGGTTGCGTTAGCACCGAATCGATCGCCAGCTTGGTTCCCAGCGGCGGGATCAAGCGGATCACGATGCCCACGCTTAGAAACGCGAGGGCGGCGACAATCGGACCGCGATGGCCGGCGATCAGTCGCCAAAACGCGGCGAACAATTCCCAAAACGAGCGGGCACGATCGCCAATCTTTTTCTGACTGCGTGCTGCTCGCGCACCGTCCACATCTGAGTTATCGAGAGACGATGCATGACCGTGCGGCGGTACAGGAGGGCCGCCTTTACGATGTCGCTCTCGAACAGTTTTTCGATAGCGGTCAAAGCGGCGACGGCTCGGTGAAATTGCCATACAGCTCTACTGTCCCGCAGTGGGAAAAACGACCTTGAACATGAGATAGGCCATCGCCAGCGTAAGCACCAAATTCAACGATTGACCGCAAACATACAGCAACAGCGGCTTACCTCCGCTCAAGTTCTCCTTGATGGCTGCATAGTTCGTTTCCAAACCGATGCTCACAAAAGCTAGGCAGAACAACCAACCTCGCAACCCTTTAGTGAAACCAATGGAAGCGCCCGTCCACATCGCACCGTCGTCAGCAAACCCTGCGATCAACGAAAAAACGATCGACGCAATGATGAACCCCAGGATGAACTTGGGAAACCGCAACCAAATTTCAGACCAACCTACAGTGGTCTTGGAATTGGGATCACGATCCATGTACGTCGTCCAGAAAACAGCAATCCCGAATGCGACGACGCCAATGAGAATATTCTGGATCATCTTGATCGTGGCGGCTACCTCGAGCGCACGATCACCGAGAAACTCGCCGGCTGCGGCCACGGCACCGGTGGAGTCGATCGTGCCGCCCATCCAGGCTCCTCCGAGCACCTCGTCCATGCCTGTGAACCGGATCACCGCTGGCATCACGACCATCATGATGACGGTGAACGACAGTGACATACCAATCGCCAAGGAGAGCTCTTCCTTCTTCGCCCGGCAGGCCGCCGCAGAGGCGATCGCGGCTGAAACACCGCACACGGACATGTCGGCTGAGATCACCATATTGAGAGTGGGCGATTTGAGCTTGAGCACTTTCTGTCCAAACCAAAACGTCGAAATCAGCACGATCGGCGTGACAACCCAAGCGACAAACACGCCCGGCAGACCGAGGGCGAGTAGCCGGCTCATGAGGATTTCACTGCCCAAAAGCACGAGCCCGGTCTTGATAAAAAATTCAGTGCGAACGGCGCCTCGCATCCACTCGGGCGTCCCCACGGTATTGCTAATCACCAGCCCCACAACGAGCGCCCACAGGGCGTATTCTAAGTTGTAAGCGCTGACGAACGCCTGCCCGGCCATCACGTACGAGAGCACGGCGAGCAGGAAAATGGCCGGGAATCCAAGCAAAAACTCGCGGGCGCGGCCACCGGTAACAAACAACACGAGCGTAAAGAGGCCGCCCAGAATCAGCCCCGCACCAAGCGTGCCGGTCAGCCGCGATAGCTCAGGCTGAAATGTCGGCGCGGGTGGCAGAGGTGGTGGCTCCTCGCTCGCCTCTTCCACATCCGCCTTCTCCGGCTTGATTTCCTTGCGAAAGGCATCAACGGGGTCGTCATACCATCGACTGGGCTTGCCAACGTAAGGGGCGAGCAGGTGAGTCGCCTCGGTCTCTGGCTCAACGACTTGGCTCGCTCCAACGGCTTCGCGAGCAACCGCGTCTGGGTTCGTCGTGACAAATCGTACGCATGCCAGCGACACCAGCAAGATGCTCCAACCGATCACAATCGCCAGCAGGTCTTCGCTCCAGAAGGAAACCGGCGCCGCGGGTTCGGGTGGGGGATCGTCAGGATTCTGGGTTGGGGAGGATTCGCTCAATGTGCTATCTCGTGCTATCGAATGAAATGCAGCTAGACTAGCAACATCGATCCTGGTTCGCCATGGTCGACCCTCGCCCGTCGGCCGAGTCCGGCACGATCAAAGCTGCGAAGCACCATTTTGCGATGGTTGACGAGTCGCGGAGGGTAGCCGCGAGTTTCACCACAGCGGGAGCTTCGTTTTCGCCAGTTTCGAACCGCTTGCCCAGCCCAACCGGGAACATGGACGCCTCGCATCGCCCAAGGTTTGGGCCTGAAATGGGCACTATCCCAAACGGAGGGCCGTGTGACAAACATTGACTCCGTTGCGAATGTACACGGCCGCGTAAAACGCCTATGCATGTCGTGGTCGGTGCACTGTCCGTTCCCCCTTAGGTGCACTGTCACTCCCACCTTAGGAACGCCGTTGTGGATCCATTGCTCGCCCTCCTTGTCATCATTTCTGTCGGCCTGGCTCTAGGCAAAGTCTCGATTCGCGGCATTTCGATTGGGACTTCGTCGATCCTGTTCGTCGCGTTACTTGCCGGGCATCTTGGCATCCGGATCCCAAGTGGCCTGGGAACATTGGGCTTGGCACTATTTGTCTATTGCGTTGGCATCGCAGCTGGCCCCACGTTCTTCCGCGGTCTCGCCTCGAGTGCACGGGTGATGGCGACGCTCGGAGCAGTGATGGTGGCATCGGGCGTGGCAGTCACTTGGATATGCGCGAAATTATTCAGCTTGCCCGCAGACATTGCTGCGGGATTGATGTCCGGCGCACTGACCAGCACCCCAGCGTTGGGCGCTGCTAGCGAGGCAGTCGCTGAACCCGAGCACGTAGCAGTCGCCTTTGGAGTTGCTTATCCGTTTGGAATCGCGATTATTGTTTTGTTCGTTCAAGTAATGCTTAAGCAGTCTCGCGCCTCAGAAGTAGCCCCAGAGTCAGACAGCGGGAACGAGACCTCCCCGCGTAGCCAAGATGAACCCAATATTCAGCGGCTGGTTGTTGAAATTGTGAACCCGGGCGTTGTCGGAAAACGGCCCAGCGAAGTGGCTGCATCGGCAGACCTACCCTGCCAAATATCTCGGGTGTACCTAAATCAGCGTTGGCGTCCAATACCGTACGACTACGTATTCGCGCACGGCGACCGCGTGGTGTTGGTTGGCGAGCAGGAAGAGGGGCAACGAGTTGCCCAAGCACTTGGGGTGCTCTGCGATCTTCAAGACGTTGTTCTTGACGGGGACCGCGAACGCAAGGAGGTCGTGGTCACTTCTCCAGAAATCTGCGGTCGCACCTTGAAAGAACTTCGACTTCGCTCTCGTTTTGGTGTGACCGTGACCCGCGTCCGCCGATTCGACAAGGGGTTTGTCCCCTCAGCAAGAACGCGGATCGAGTTCGGCGACACCCTCGCCTTGGTCGGTGAACCAGCGGATCTACTCCGGGTTTTGAAAGTTGTCGGCCACCGCCCACGAACGCTCAATGAAACCGATCTACTTTCATTGGCAATCGGTCTCACGATAGGCCTGATTGTTGGTCAGGTCTCCATTGAGCTGGGCGGAGTCTCTGCATCGCTCGGCACGGCGGGTGGCCCGTTGTGTGTCGGTTTGATTTTGGGGCACTTTCGCCGCATCGGATTTGTTACTGGGACGTTTCCACCAGCGGCACAGATCCTGATGACCGAAGGTGGACTCGCACTGTTTCTGACGGATGCCGGGGTACAGGCGGGCGCGAATGTCTGGGCGGTGCTGCAGCAACAAGGTGTCGTCTTATGCGTGGCTGCCATCGCCATTGCGACGGTCCCGCTGACGGCCGGCTATCTGATGGCGATTCATGTGTTTGGACTATCGAAACTACAATCACTCGGTGCTGCGTGTGGCGGAATGACGTCAACGCCCGGCCTGGCTGCGCTGACGAGCTCCACCGATTCCAGCGAACCGGTCACTAGCTACATCGCCGCCTACCCTGTCTCGCTGGTCCTAATCACCATCGCCGCCCCTCTATTGGTTAAACTTATCTAGGCCGCTCGCGTGCGACGACCGCTGACGCTCCGCCAATCGCTCCTCTCCGCTGCCAATGATAACGTGATGCTGCGCCACCTTTTACTCACACTAGCTCTCTGCCTCTTGTCGACCGAAGCCTGGGCTGACGATGACGGCACGAACTCCCAGGCGGATCATCCGCCTACAACCGATATCGACTTCCAATTTGACGGTGTCTGGAAACCCAAAGGTGCAATCCTCGGTGGCGACTTCGTTCCACCTCCTGCACTGGAGGCCATTCGGCTCACGATTCAGAAAAATCGATACGAGGTCACGGTCCAGGGCGAGGAGCAATCCGACCGCGGTGTATTTACACTCGATGAGAGCGTTCTGCCAAAGCGAATGACAATTGAGGGCAAGTCTGGCCCCAACAAGGGCAAGACTATACTTGCGATTTACGAGATGAAAGGCGTCAATGCGATGCGAGTTTGCTATGACCTATCTGGCCAAGAATTTCCAGAGGAATTTAAAGCTCCCAAAGGCAGCCAACGGTATCTCGTCGGATATCGTCGGCAGACCACGAATGCGACGGACACGCTCGGAGTGCCCGCCCCAAGCCAACATAAACCGAACGCTAACTCAAACGTCGAGTGACGGACCGCTATGTAGATTGACGGGCCGAATGACGGGCGGCCTCGCCCCAGATTGACGAGTAACTTTTCAACCGAACGTTCTCGCTGGTGAGGATGATCGCCAGCGATGCCCATGTTTCAAAGTGGAAAGTCGTCTTCTTCGCTCTGTTGGGAGTAGAGCGGCATGTGGCGGTAGTAGACTTCGAGAATCATCGTGGCGAACGAGGTCACGCACAGCCGACCGGCGTTGGAGACGTGGTTGCTCTCGAAATACCAACTGCCTTTGGAGCCGCCCTCTTGGGCCTGAGTCTCCACCAGCCAGTCCCGCAGCTCGGTGTTGAATTTATCCCATTCTGGGCCACCGGTCTGACGCAGTACCTGGGCAGCGTAGTAGTCGTAGTAGATATCCTTTTTAAGCACGCCGGTCTCAGCGATATCAGCCACACCACGCTGCAATGCTTCGTTATTTTTCTCCCAACCGGTATACATCCGGCATAGCAAACCCACCGCGGTCATCGACGCGTTTAGCTTTGTCTCAGGAGTTTTATATCCATACCTGGATCCACCGTTGGACTGGACCCCATCGAGATACAGCAGTGACCCTTGAATGGTTTTGGGCGGCACCATGAGATGTCCCATATACCCACTCTTGAGGGCCATAATCTGCCAGCCAACGACCGATGTATCTCCCCCGGCGGGATCCTGGAACTTATATTTCCAACCGCCATCACGGCACTGTGCCGCAACGATATAGTTCAGTGCTGCTTGGGTGGGTACCGCTAATGTAGGATCGCCCGTCATAGCGTAGGCCTCGCTCAGTGCGATGGCAGCCAATCCATGCGAATACATGTTGCCTTGGGCCTCGCTCAGGTCCAGCACGGCCAACCCTGCTTTCGTCCCCGGTTTACCGCTGCGCATCAGATAATGCAGACCACGCCGCACCACCTCTTGGTAGTCACCAGATTTGTGAGTTTGCCCGGCACCGAGGAAGGGCAACAGCGCCATTGCTGTTGCGGCATTAAACGCTGATGCTCGATTGGGCTCGCAAGCATCTCCGCAGGCATTGTTGCAGGCCAGGTTGTGAGCAAACGTCCAGCGTCCATCACGCATTTGGTGGAGTGCCAACCATTTGAGCGCTTCGGTGACTGCCGCCTCGCTGGCAGAGTTGCCGCCGAGTTCGCGAAGCAGCTTTTTCTTCATTTGGTCGGATCGACTGTCCATCGCTGAAGCCTGCACCGACGCGAGCGTCTGCAGGCTGGTAGACGTTGGCGCCATTTGCGACGCCAAGTCCGAGATGTCCAAGGGCACTGCGGCAATATCCAGGGGCACATCCACCGAGACCGGCTCGGCCATCTCCATCGCTTCAGCCACCTCGACCGGTTCGGAGACCTCCTCGACAACTTCGATCTCCCCAGGGTCGATCTCGGCGATCGTGAATTCTTCGATCTCTGGCCCCTCCTCGCCCGTCGCGGTCGCCGACAGCACGTTCACCAATTTCACGGGATCGGCGAGCGTGACCAGACCGAGAGCGAGCAGAATGGCAACATGAACGAGCGTGCTGATCAGCCAAGCCGGAGCCTCTTTTAAAAACCCAAACCGCCGCGGTCGCACAAACTCATCGTCGCGTTCATCCGCCCCCTCCTCGGCGGCAGATGCATGCGTCGCGAGAAGCGCATCCAGATCAGGCAGTTCGGGGTCCGTCGTGGTCGACATGGAAGGTTCCGTTGGGAACGGCGAGTGTATGACGTAGGGCAGGAACGAAAGTTTCGAAAACGGCGTCCGCCAGTATAGGTAAATTAATTCCCGTTGACCTGGTTTTCTGGTCTATCCTGGAGTCAAAAACGCGATCACTGGGCGTTTGTACTCAGGCAAGGCAGTGGGGGAATCGACACCACCCGCACTTCGCCCGCCGGAAAATCCACCGATTACAATGTGGGACAACCAGCTGGAGGCAGCCGAACAAGGCTCTTGCCTGCTACCTGCAGAAGTGCAGATCTGCTAGCTTATCGCTCGAATTGATGAACCGATCTGGACCCTTTCCCCACCTCAAATCCCTCGCGAACTATCGATGTCTGCAGACGCCACCGACAACCATCGCATTGCCACGCAAGCTCTCCATGCCGGGCAGGTCGCTGACCCGACGACGAAGTCGCGAGCGGTGCCGATTTATGCGACCACCAGTTACCAATTCGACAGCACCGATCATGCTGCTGCACTATTCGGGTTGACTGAGTTCGGGAACATCTACAGCCGGTTGATGAACCCGACTGTGGACGTGCTGGAGAAGCGCCTCGCGGCAATGGAAGGCGGCGTTACCGGACTGTGCTTTGCCTCCGGCCAAGCGGCGATTACCGCCGCAGTGCTGACGCTCGCCCACAGCGGCCAAAATATTGTCAGCAGCACATCGCTCTATGGTGGTACGTGGACCCTGTTCTCACAGACGCTCAAGAGCCTCGGGATTGAAGTTCGCTTTTTCGACCCCGATAAGCCCGAGGACATCCACAAACTGGTCGACGAAAACACGCGGCTGGTCTACATGGAAAGCATCGGCAATCCACGCAACGACGTCCCGGATTTCAAGGCAATCGCCAAAGCCGCCCACACCGCTCCCCATGGGGCACTGCCGCTGCTCTGTGACAACACGGTGATGACGCCGATGTTACTGCGCCCGTTTGAGCACGGCGTTGATATCGTGATTTACAGCACGACCAAGTTCTTGGGGGGGCATGGCGTGCATATTGGTGGCGCGATCGTCGACAGCGGTAACTTCAAGTGGGCCGACCAGCCCGAGAAGTGGCCTGAGTTCTGTGCCCCATCGCCGTCCTACCATGGCGCGGTTTTTGAAGAGCACCTGCGTCCCATGGGGAACATCGCCTACAACCTTCACATTCGCACCCACTGGCTGCGCGATACGGGAGCGGCGATGAGCCCGTTCGCAGCTTTCCTCACCCTGATGGGCATCGAGACCCTGCACCTGAGAATGCCTCGCCACTGCGAAAACGCCTTGACAATCGCAGAGTTCCTCAATGGTCACGATGCCGTGGAATGGGTGAACTATCCTGGCTTGAAGTCCCACACGCATCACGCCAACGCTGAGAAGTACCTCCCCAACGGCAAGGGTGCGATCCTGGGATTCGGCATCAAAGGCGGCGCCGAAGCGGGCAAGAAATTCATCAACGCCTGCCAGCTTTGCTCGCACTTGGCCAATATCGGTGATGCGAAAACGCTCGTAATTCATCCCGCCAGCACGACACACCAGCAGCTCTCCGAAGACGAGCAGCGACGCGCCGGGGTGAGCCCGGAGTACATCCGCATGTCGATCGGCATCGAGGACAGCGCTGACATCATCGATGATCTGAAACAAGCGTTGGCCGCAGCTACTGCGTAGGTGATGTCTTTGAACGAAGACTGTTCGAGTACCGATGACATCCGCAGTGATGAACCGCTCTCGCACGCACAGACGGTATGGTTCAACCAGCCACTGTTGCTTGAGCGGGGAGGTCAATTACCCAAGATTCGCTGCTGCTATGAAACCTGGGGGACGCTCAATGCGGACGCCTCCAATGCCATTCTGGTCTGCCACGCCGTGTCGGGTGATTCCCACGCCGCACGTCACAACGCCAACGATCAGCCAGGTTGGTGGGATGGTTTGATCGGCCCCGGGATGTCCATTGACACCAACCAGTTTTTCGTCGTCTGCCCGAATGTGCTGGGCGGATGCCGGGGAACGACGGGGCCGGGCGACCTGCGAGCGGAAGATGACTTGGAGTTGGCCACGAGTCCAAACCAACCGATTCCCGGGGTATCCATCAACTCCGACGAGCGTAGCCCGTTGGAGGCAATGAGCCGGCAGGGCGGCGGGGACGAACGCCCGTACGGCGCGGATTTCCCGCGGATTACAATCGGGGACATGGTTGAAGTCCAACGTCGACTCGCCGACCATTTAGGGATTGTGAAATGGCGAGCCATCGTGGGCGGTTCCCTTGGCGGTCACCAGGCACTCCAGTGGGTGAGTCGCTATCCGAACTGCACGCACACATGCATCGCGATTGCGACCTCGCCGCGATTGACCAGCCAAGCGTTAGGGTTCGACGTCATCGCCCGCAACGCGATTCAAACCGACCCCCACTTCCACGGCGGCCAGTATTACGATCGTCCCAATCGGCCCGTCACAGGATTGGCGATCGCTCGCATGCTCGGACACATCACGTATTTGAGCGTCGCGGCGATGGAGGCCAAGTTCGATCCGGATCGACATGACCCGCGTCACATCGCATCGGATTTTGAACAGCGGTTCAGCGTGGGCTCGTACCTCGCCCATCAGGGACAGAAATTCACGACACGGTTCGACGCCAACAGTTACATTACACTGTCCATGGCGATGGACCTATTCGACCTGGGCGGCAATCGCCTGAAGTTAATGGAGACGTTTGACGAATGCACCTGCGATTTCCTGCTGGTTAGCTTCAGCAGTGATTGGCTGTTTCCTCCGGCTCAATCACGCGAGATTGTCAATGCATTGACCGCTCTAGATAAACGCGTGACCTATGCCGAGATCACATCGGATGCCGGTCACGATGCCTTTCTGATCGCCCGAGACATGGCGACGTATGGGCCACTCGTACAGGAACGATTGCGTTCATCGGACACGCACCGAGGCGTGAACCTCTCAGCCGGCGACGCGGTGTCGAAAGGGCAATCACCGGTGCAGCTCACGGTTGCCGAAGAATCCATTTTGGAAATCATTCCGGCCGGCAGCAGCGTGCTTGACCTCGGTTGTGGATGCGGAGAGTTACTGGCAGCGATTCGCGATCGACATGCCGGCACACCGATGCGATTGATGGGAGTGGAGGTCGCTCAGGAGAACATTTTGTCGACAGCAATGCGTGGCCTCGATGTCATCGACTACGACCTGAACAATGGATTGCCTGCGTTTATCGATGACCAGTTCGATGTGGTCGTGCTTAATGCCACCCTACAGGCGGTCGACAACGTTGTCGCGCTCCTCGAGGAGATGCTACGCGTGGGCAAGAAAGCGATCATTAGCTTTCCGAATTTCGCGTACCGAGCGCTGCGAGAAGATTATGTGACTCGAGGACGCTCGCCCCGAGCGGTCGGCGAGTTTGACTTTGATTGGCACGACACACCCAACCGGCGATTCCCCACCATCGCTGACGTGCATGACCTGTTGATTGAGATGGGCGTGACTATCGATCGCGAAATCTACTGGGATGTCAGTCAGGCTCGCCATATCGATGCGGACGATGACCCCAACTTGAACGCCGACACAGCCGTTCTCGAAATTCACCGCTCGTAAATATTTTCCACCCATGCCGGGGGCGGACTCTCAAACGTCAGCGGCACCGGTTTCCCATTGCCTGATTGAGTCCCCACCCCCATCGGACTCGGCGTCCCTGGATGATCGAATCCAATCCGCCAGGCATGCAGGCACATCGGGGGCTGATCAATGCCCAGCGTTTGCGTCAGTCGACCGGTCTGCTGTGTCGTCTCCGCACACGTTTTCGCATAGAACGCATCGCCCACAATGGGAAATCCAATCGCTGCGGCATGCACGCGAATTTGATTCGTCCGCCCGGTAATCGGAACGACTTCGAGCAGCGACGTTCCGTCTTCAAAACGATGGCGACATCGAAACAGCGTTTCAGCGACTTGGCCGCTCGCATGCGTGAGGCGCGCCCCTGCGGTATCCTGCTTGCCAAACTGCTTGGCGTCGCCGATTTCAAGATCGCAGCGATACTCGTGCCAAGGCACATGCCCCTGCACGCGAGCGAGATACAGCTTCGCGACTTGGCGGTTCTCGAATTGCGGCTGCACCCCTGCTGCCGCTGCTGCCGTACGACAGAACACGACCACGCCCGTCGTATTGGCGTCGAGCCGATGGGCGATGCGGAGTGTCTCGTCTGGATAAATTTGAGCCAACAACTTCGACAGTGTGTTGCGATTGAACCGGCCGCTCGGATGGACCGGTAGGGGCGCAGGCTTATCGACGACGAGCAAAGCGTCATCTTCAAAGAGAATTCCGACGACAGCGTTAACGGAAGGCTCCACGTAGCCAGGCATCACATGCAGATAACGCTCCCCGGGGCTCACGCGGTGTTCTGCATCGACGACCTGCCCATCGAGCGTGATTTCTCCGCGAGCAATCCAGTCGAGCCAATTCTGGCGCGATGTTGGTGGATGAAACTCGCCTAGAAAATCGATCAGCGACCATCCTGCATACAATTGCCGCACCCGCATCAGACGCTCATTTCGATACGGTAGACAGCCGGGAAGTGGATCGAAGCGAATTGTTTTCATGCGTTGCGTTTTGGACTGTCGATGGGGCGAGCTGAGACGCGTCCACACTCGAATTGGCGGCGTTGCCCAGGGGCGGATGGCACATGGCCCCCCATCGCGTCGCCCGAGTCGATTGAAATCGCCAGTCCGCTAGCCCGGTTGAGGAGAACTCCCAGATCATCGACGATAGGGAGTCACCGTTCATCTCGCAATATCTCGAAAATGAGTTCTCGCCATGACTATCACCGCTACTGATCTTCGTCCTGTATTGATTGCCGGATCATGGCGTGACGCCACCTCGCAATCGTCGTTCCAGGCCACCGATCCCAACTGCAACGCCACGCTTGAAGCCGCCTTCCCGGTCAGCGACTGGCAGGACTGCGATGCCGCGCTCGATGCCGCGGTCGCGGCCGCTGCCGAGCTGCGGCGATTGCCGGCTGAGAAAATTGCAGAGTTCATGGAACTCTATGCCGATAAAATTGAGGCAGCCAAGGACGCGTTGGTTGAATCGGCCTTTGCGGAAACTGGCCTGGCACGCTCACCCCGATTGGCCGACGTTGAATTGCCGCGAACCAGTAACCAACTGCGTGCGGCTGCTGCGGCGTGCCGCAGCGGGAACTGGGCGCTGCCGACGATTGATACCAAGGCGGGTATCCGCTCATGTTATCGTGCGTTGGGCCCCGTCTGCGTGTTCGGCCCCAACAACTTTCCATTCGCTTTCAACAGCGTTTCGGGAGGGGATTTTGCGGCGGCCATCGCAGCGGGAAATCCGGTCATCGGCAAAGCAAACAGCTCGCACCCAGAAACCACACGCCTACTTGCCGAACTCGCCCACGCGGCAGTGATGGAAAGCGGACTGCCACCGGCAACTGTTCAGTTGATCTATCGCACCAGCCATGCCGACGGCGAACGACTAGTCGCCGATCCTCGCGTGGGTGCGACCGGGTACACCGGTAGCCGCGGCGCGGGTCTGGCCCTGAAGGCGGCCGCCGACAAAGCCGGCAAACCGATCTACCTGGAACTCTCCAGCGTCAATCCTGTCGTCATTACGCCTGGAGCTTTAGCCGAACGCGGTGAGAAAATGGTCGATGAGTTCGTCGGCAGCGCGTTAATGGGTGCCGGCCAATTCTGCACCAATCCAGGGATCGTGATGCTCGTCGCAGGTGCCCAGACGGACGCGTTCATCGATGCCGTGCAAGCTCGCTATGCATCAACAGCGGCAGGCACGCTGCTCTCACCCGCGGTCGCTCGCTCGCTCAGCAAGAGCGTACAAACACTGACTGGTCTGGGGGCTGAACTATTGACCGGAGGTGGCGAGCCTGAGTCCGATCGTTGTGCTGTGGCCAATACCCTGATGCGTGTTGACGGCGGTGCGTTTCTCAACGACCCAGAAGGCTTTCAAACCGAAGCATTCGGGAACGCGTCGCTGATGGTCGTGGCCGACGATGTGCCGCAATTGTGTCGAGCGATCGATTGCCTCGAAGGCAATTTGACCGGGTGCGTGTACTCAAGCGAAGGCGACAGCGAAGAGGCAGAGGTGGAGCAAATCACGTTCGTGCTCGAGCCGAAGGTCGGTCGGCTGCTCAACGACAAAATGCCCACCGGTGTAGCCGTCAGTGCGGCGATGAATCACGGCGGGCCGTATCCCGCCACCGGACATCCCGGGTTCACCGCGGTGGGGATCCCAGCATCCGTGCTGCGATTTGGCAAGCTCACAAGTTTCGACAACGTCCGCCCATCACGCTTGCCTTGCCTGCTCAAAGACGCTGCACCTACTGAACAAACCGTGCGACTGATTGATGGCCAATGGCGTGGCGGCGCAGTGTGATCCCGTCAATCACGGCACCGTCCTTGGGGACCATTGTCTGGAGCGAGTACTGCGATCGGTGATCGAAGCATTCGTTCGACGTCCGCCCTGCTCGTCATTCCTGACTAGTTTGACGAGGCGGCTGCGTCTTGTTTTCTATAAACAGCTCAGGCTCATTTTCAATCGCCAAGTACCGGCGATTGACCGGGAGGTCCGTGTAGGAACTCGTGGTCCCAGAAGGCCAGTGAATCAGAAGCTCAACGATGTTTACTGCATCGCCGATGCCGAAGTTCAATAGCGATTCGTTGCTGCACTGATAGCCATCGCCAGATGTCATCCACTGGGTCCAGACCCCGTCAGCTGTCATCGCTCTGGCTTTTGTACCGATCGCATTGCGTTCACTCGCGGTCGCAACGAGATTAAGTTGCAACCAATTACCTCCGGTTGTGTTGTTCTGCAACAGCGCCGCCGGCGTATCCAAATGCACGCTGACGAGATCCTCTCGCCCGTCGCGATTCCAATCGATTTTAGCGAGCGCACGCCCGAGGCGAGGTGTTTCCCAAAACGAACCGAGAGGCGGCTGCCAGGGTTGGAACCCAGCTGGCCCGCCGCGGAATAGCTGGGCTCGCATCCGATAGGCCGATCCATCAGGAAGCGATGGATAGAGGTGACCATTCATCATTGCAACGTCAGTCCATCCGTCGTTATCAACGTCACATGCCTGAGTCCCCCAGCCGACATTGCTGTACGTGGCCAGATCGAGGCCCTGGTTGAGATATTGATTGCGGAAGATACCGTGGTCGTGCTGCAGGTAGAGTGCCGACGGTTCAGCGGCGAAATTGGTGACGTGTAGATCCAAACGACCATTGCGATCAAAGTCTGCTGAAGCGATGCCCATGCTGCCTTCCGCATTCCCTCGCAACCCGACGGCGCACCCATTTAACTGTGCCGATTCGGTGAGCAAATAGGGTTGCTCAACGTTTGTCGAGAAACGGCTAAGCCAAAGGGAGTTTGGCTCAGTGTCATTGGCTATGTAGAGATCGTTCCCGGCTTCCTCGTCAATATTTGTGATCAGGACGCCCAGACCGTAGGTGGGGTGACAGGCGTTGGCAAAGGGCGTCCACGGCTGCCATTTTCCGTCATCATCACACCGCAGGATTTCGCTGACAGCGGGTTGAAACTGCTGGGGACTGCAGCTCGTGCCCTCCAGCCCCGAGCACGTCATGTCATGGATCCCGGGATCGTTAATGTAATTGACCAGCACGATTTCAGGGACAGCATCACCATCGAGATCTCCACACGCAACCGAAGCAGTCCACGTTCCGGGATCGGACTCACCCAGCGGTTGCCGGCTGAATGTGCCGTCGCCATTGTTCCGCAGTAGGAAATTGGGACCGATGTTCGCGACAACAAGATCCATGAATCCATCTTGATTGAAATCACCCGCTGCGACCCCTTGGGCGTAGCCGATTGCACCGGCATCGCTCGGCAGGGTCACATTCGTAAAATGGTCCCCACCCATGTTTCGAAACAGTTGGTTGGGGAGCGAGTCCGCACCGCCGAGATCATCGCCCCCGCCTTGGCCGAAATAGAGATCCGGCCATCCATCGCGATCAAAGTCGGTCGCCGCTACGCCGGCACCCGTGATCTGAAACATGCGAAGTTGCTCGACATCGCCCCCAGGCTGATACTGAAAGTCGAGCCCCACTTCGTGGGCGATATCCTCAATCGCCACCAACGTCTCCACCGGTGTCCGGTGTATCGGCGGCACTGGCGCGGACCGTTGAATGCTCGCAAAATCCGGCAGTGGCCAATCCTCAGTATCCACCCCGCAGGTCAACCAGTTCGAAGCACGTTCGTTCGGTTCTGTGAGACACGCGAGAAGCACAGACTCGTCGACGCTCTCAGATGATAGTTGCAACCATCGACGAGCTTCCCCTGTCCGCCCCAGCTCCGCGAGCACGGTCACGAGGCGTTGCATCTGCAAAGGGGTTCGCTCAATCCCGGTAATGATGTAGTTCACCTCTTCAAGCAGTTCAGCGCGGTCATTCGCAGACTTCGATAAGTCCGACCTCCCCAGTGCGTCCAGTGAGCGGGCCATGGCGCGAAAAGAAAATCGATCGGTATCGTCGAGCTGGACCGCCTCGGCGAAGCACCGAACGGCAATGTCGTGCTGGCCCCGGCGCTGGTACCAATCGCCCACTGCAAACCAATACTCGGGCTCTTGCTCGATACCGAGCGGCAGTTGACCGATCCAGCTCACGAACGAATCATCATCCTGCAGCAACGCAAGAACACGTCCGGCAAAGGCAGCCTCGGCCGCCGACGGCGACGGCTTGCCTAGCAGTTCCAAAACCATCGCCTTGGATTCTTGCAGATGACCTTCGAACCATTCCAGCTTGGCTAGACAGAGATCACTTAGCGGCAGCTCGACGGCGCCGAGACTGTCCGAATGAATGAACGGATCACTGAAGGCATTCATACCGTACAACTCACTCGGCGTGGCGACTTGAAATCTAGCCAGTGCCCGCATGTGCGGAATGGCCTCAGCCCGGCGGCCCTGGGAATTCAGCAGTTGGGCCAAACGCCGATGGGCAATGACAAAGCGATCTTGATGATTCAAAATCGCACGCAGCTTACGCTCCGCCTCCGTGAAATGCCCCAGTTCCATGAGCCAGTCCGCCGCCATGCCCAACGCAGGCAAGCCTGCCTCGGGATGCGTGGGCGGAATCTGCTCGAGCATCGACACCGCACCGGGCAGGTCGCCCATCGCAGCTTTGCACCGTGCCATCAAAAAGAGTGCCGGCGGGTCATCTGGAGACTGGAGCAGGAGGTGGCGAAGGATCGGCTCGGCATCGCCAAAACGGGCCGCGTTCACCAGCGCCGTCGCCGCTTCGATACTCTGCGGCGTCCCACGATCCTGGGTCACCGTTGCCAGGTCGGACTCGGACTTATTCGCCTGGGGAATCTTCGCCGGCGGCACACTTGGCGGCGGCACACTTGCCGGCGGCGATGAATCGCACCCACACAGGCACATCGCACAAAATATCCAACGAACCGGTACGCAGAATCGACGAAATATCTCATCGTGACCAGGATTCAATCGATGCGTCATTCGTTCGTCGCAGTTACAGATGAGCGGTAGCTTTCACGTCATTGCGACATATTGTCGAGCGACTTGCCGCCCATGTCAAACCGCCGGGCTGGCCATCGGAACACATCCCCACCTGCGAAAACCCCTGCGATCTTCGCTGGAAGCGTGACTGAGTTGATGGAGCTCATCGATCGACGTCAGATCGAGCGATCAAATTCATGCTTGGCTTACAAATAGGCGATTCAACGTTGCAGCCTGATTCGCAGCCGGACCGTCCGCACACGACAATGCGAAACAGCCTGGCTGAGGGGGTTTCGGAGGCAACCGACCAGTTCACGTTATTGGCCCCTACCGCCGAGCATTATCGAGTAAAATTGGGTAGAGTGGAGATCGTTCACGGCAGTCGATGTGCCGATTCGAGGTACCGGCGAGGTCTCTGCTCTCGCCCCCCGCTAGCGTCTCACTTGCGTGTTTTCCCTACGAAATCGCCGTTATCGACACGCCATCCAACTACCTTCGTCCCTCTACAGAGTTTCGTCTCGATGCTTCGATTTTCTGCTGCTACGTTCCTGTTCACAATGGCGTGGACATCAATGTTCGTGCGAATCGCCGCAGCAGAACCGCAGGTCGAGACGGCGACAATCGACTTCAGTCGCCAAGTCCAACCGATCCTTTCGGACCGCTGCTTTCCCTGTCATGGGCCGGACGTCGATAACCAGGACTCTGCATTCCGCGCTGATACGAAAGAGAACCTGTTCGCGGATCTCGGCGGCTATGCTGCGGTCGTGCCCGGCAATCTCGAGGCCAGTGAACTGCATGCTCGGATTCATGCATCCGACCCCGACGACCAAATGCCGCCTGCCGACAGCAACCGGGTCCTCACCGACGCCGACAAGCGCATTCTCGATGCATGGATCGAACAGGGCGCTCCCTACGCGAAACATTGGGCGTTCACGACGCCCAAACGGGAAAGTCCGCCGACGGAGGTATTCCAGCAGCAGGTGAATACTCCGTGGGCACCAGAGACGCGGTCACGGTGGACGGAGCATCCGATCGATGCGTTTGTAGCCCAGCGATTGATGGAAGCGAATTTGTCTCCCTCGCCCCCCGCTGATCCGGCAACGCTGTTGCGACGGGCTGCATTGACGTTGACGGGGATGCTGCCACCGCAAGGTTTGCAGGAGCGTTACCTGGCTAACCCCACCGATGAAGCATACGCAGCCGCCGTTGATGAACTGCTCAGTTCGATGGCCTATGCTGAACGGCAAAGTTTGCGGTGGCTCGATGCCTCGCGTTACGCTGACACGGACGGGTACCAGAATGACGCTGGACGCACCAATTGGCCATACCGAGACTGGGTCACCCAAGCGTTCTACGAAAACATGCCGTTCGACCAATTCACAATCCTGCAGATCGCAGGCGACATGCTACCTGACGCTACCGATTCCCAGCGTCTGGCGACCGCATTCAACCGCAATCACCGTCAAAACGCGGAAGGGGGCGCGCTCGCCGAGGAGTTTTTCGTTGAAAACGTAATCGATCGCGTGGAAACAACCGCCACGGTTTGGCTAGGACTCACCGCAGGCTGCGCACGGTGTCATGACCACAAGTTTGACCCCATTAGCCAACGAGAATTCTTTTCACTCTACGCGTATTTCAACAACATTGGCGAGCGGGGTATCGGCCCGGGCACGAAAGCCAATCCCACGATGCAGGCGTACTCACCACTGGCCAACGTTCCCGACGACTTGCTCGCCAAACGAGAAGCTGCTGAAAACTCGATTGCCGCGGCACGCCGCACCCTCGACCAGCGGATGGAAGCGTGGCGGCAATCGGTGGCCGCTGACATCAATGAGGAGTCCGCCGAGTGGACGGTCGGAAAAATTGGCGCACACGAAGTGCTTGGTCAGGGACGGCTGGACAAGAACGACGACCAGTCGCTGCTGTTCACAGGCAGCGATTCTCGCGAGGTAACCTACCGCGTTGACCTCGATGCGGCTGACCAACCGGTCTCGGCGATCATGATTGAAGCATTGCCGGACGACCGTTTCGCAAAACCACGCCAACTCGCTCCGAGCGTCAATGGAAACTTCGTCCTGACCGATTGGAAGATCCTGCTCAATGAGCAACCGGTGGAACTTGCCTCCATCGCAGCAAGTTTTGAACAACCGGGATATCCCATTACCAATGCCATTGATGACGACCCCAAGACGGGCTGGGCGGTACACGGGGGCGAAACAAAGCCATCGCCCGTCCAGGCGGTCGTGCAGCTTGCCTCGCCGATCACCGTGCAGGCGTCAGACGAATTTACCGTCCAGCTGTATTTTGGCAGTAACTTTGCCGGTCACTCCATCGGCAAGCTCCAAGTGAAGTTATCGAAGTCACCCGGTGGCGGACTCCCCAGGACACTCGGTTTGGACGAAAAGACATGGGCGGCCATTCGCAAGCCTCTCGAGAAGCAGTCCAATCGGGATCGCAAGCAAATTCAGTCTCACTACGAAAAGATCGACGAGCCACTGCGTGCGGCCATTGCTGAAAAAGCGGCTGTGGAAAAGGAATTCATCGATCGTGGCTTCACCCGTGCCACCGTGATGGTGATGGACGAGCAGGAGGGCGAGCGGACACCTGCCTACCTGCTAGAGCGTGGGGCGTACGACGCGCCCGATGAATCCAATCCGTTGCCGCGCGGGGTTCCCAAGGTTCTGCTGGCGAGTGACGCCTCTCCGCAACCCAAAGATCGCCTGGAACTCGCCAAATGGTTGGTCTCTCCCGAAAATCCGCTGACCGCGAGAGTGATCGTCAATCGCATGTGGCAAGACCATTTCGGTACCGGCTTGGTCAAGACGACCGAAGACTTTGGCTTGCAGAGCGAACAACCCAGCCATCCCGAACTACTGGATTATTTGGCGTTCCAGTTCATCGAGTCGGGCTGGGACATGCGCGCCATGCACCGCATGATTATGACCAGTCAGACCTATCGACAATCATCGCACACCAATGAAAAGCTCAATTCGATCGACCCCCAAAATCGATTGCTCGCCAGAGGGCCTCGTTATCGCGGTGACGGGTTCATGATCCGGGACGTCGCCCTGCAAGCCAGTGGACTGTTATCGAAAAAGCTGGGCGGCCCATCCGTCAAGCCGTACCAACCCGATGGGTTGTGGGCGGTCGTCGCAGCGAATGTGGGGACGGAATACAAGATTGATGCCGGCGAGGATCTCTATCGGAAGAGCATGTACTCCTATTGGAAGCGTGCGGTGAACCCGCCCCGCCAAACAATTTTTGACGCAGGAGGCCGCGAAGTTTGCAATGTTCGGGTGCGTCGCACCAATACGCCACTGCAGTCACTCGTGTTGATGAACGATCCCACGTTCATTGAAGCGGCGCGACACTTGGCCGAGAACGCTTTGCAAAATCCTGATACGGAAGGTCGCGATCGATTGGCGAACATGTACCAGCAAGCATTGGCTCATCCGGCAAATGACAACACTCTCGACGTGCTTGAAGACAACCTGAGTTACTTTCGCGAGTACTATGCATCGCGGCCCGAACAAGCAGCAAGTTTAATCTCAGTGGGTGAATCTCCTCGTGACGAATCGCTCGATGCCAGTGAACATGCCGCGCTGACCGCCACCGCACACCTGATCATGAACTTGGACGAGTTCATCTGTATTGAATAGTTTGAGATGGCATACCTGCCGCCCATTCACACCGATTCCTTGACGTACCGGTAACCACTCACATGAATTCTGACTTCGACGATCATCGTCTCCACCTCACGCGCCGCCGGTTCTTTGGTCGCTCGGCATCCGGTATTGGTATTGCAGCCATGGCCTCGATACTCGGGGGCGATCGAGGACTGGCGGCTGGACCGAGCGGCTCACCACCGGAGATACCACCGCCGACAGGGACGTTACGTGATTATCATGTTCCGCCCAAAGCGAAACGAGTGATTTATCTGTTTCAAAGTGGCGCTCCGTCGCAGCAAGAATTGTTTGACAATAAACCTGCTCTGCAACAATACGAGGGCAAGGACCTTCGCGACTACGTGGACATGAACCAGCGTATTACCGGTATGACTGCCGGGCAGCAGTCATTCCCGCTGGCAGGGAGTCGCTATCAGTTTGAAAAACACGGCGAATGCGGGATGGAACTCGGCAGCGAGTTATTGCCGCATATCGCCACTCTCGCTGATGACATGTGCTTGATCCGATCGATGCATACCGAAGCGATCAATCACGATCCCGCGATGACCTTCTTTCAATCTGGCAACCAGCTTCCCGGGCGACCGAGCCTGGGATCTTGGTTGCACTATGGTCTTGGGACGCTTAATAACAATCTCCCTACATTCATCACGATGGTGTCGCGGGGAACGGGGCGTCCGAACTGCCAACCGCTCTATGATCGATTGTGGGGCAGCGGTTTTTTGCCATCCAACTACGCCGGTGTCAAATTGATGAGTGTTGGAGACCCGGTGCTCTACCTGAGCAATCCGGAAGGCTTCGATGGCACAGCACGCCGCCGGATGCTCGACGATCTGGCCAAGCTCAATCAAGCAAAACTCGATGAGTTCGCCGACCCTGAAATCAGCACGAGGATCAAGCAGTACGAGCTCGCGTATCGCATGCAAACCTCAGTGCCTGAGCTAACCGAGTTTTCCGATGAGCCTCAGCATGTCCTCGATAGCTACGGCCCGGATGTCATGAAGCGGGGCACGTACGCCTACAACTGCCTGCTCGCCCGGCGACTCGCTGAGCGCGACGTACGATTCGTGCAACTGTTCCACATGGGCTGGGACCAGCATTTTACATTGCCGAAACAGCTGCCTGGGCAGTGCCGCGACACGGATCAGCCGACGCGGGCGTTGATCAATGATTTAAAACAACGCGGCATGCTGGACGACACGCTCGTGGTCTGGGGTGGAGAGTTCGGGCGAACATCGTATTGCCAGGGCGCACTGAACGCCGAGACCTACGGCCGTGATCACCACCCCCGCTGCTTTTCATTGTGGATGACAGGTGCTGGGATCAAACGCGGCTTGACCTACGGAGCGACTGACGAGCTCTGCTACAACATTACCGAAAACCCAGTTCACGTACATGATTTGCACGCGACGATGCTACACTTGCTCGGCATCGACCACGAGCGTTTAACCTATCGTTTTCAAGGCCGTGACTTTCGCTTGACGGATGTGCACGGCAGTGTCGTCAACGATATTCTTGCATGAGCTTATCACTGGATCGGCCCCGGGCGATCGCGTGGATCGCCCGGCAAGTCAGCTGCCCTCGAGAAAGTCTATTTCAAGACTGCGGCGGCTGGTTCGCCCTCTTTGGTCAGGTTTCCCGTTGACCAAAGCAATCCACGTACAACGAGGTCCATGTACCTGGCATCCGCGACGGTTTCGTTTTGATGGCCCAGCGTGGTGCTGAAGATTTTGGTCTTGTTCGGGCCGTATTCGCTCGTCCACACGACAACAGACTCGGCCACTTTGCCCTTTGCGTCTGGGTTTTTCTTAAGCTGTGCTTTATTAGGAGGAACCGTTTGCTTGCCAGATGCCAGCGCTGTCGTACCGTCGAAAACACGAACGTTGTTGTATAACTCT
This sequence comes from Allorhodopirellula heiligendammensis, assembly GCF_007860105.1. Lineage (NCBI taxonomy): Bacteria > Pseudomonadati > Planctomycetota > Planctomycetia > Pirellulales > Pirellulaceae > Allorhodopirellula > Allorhodopirellula heiligendammensis. The sequence goes on along the minus strand of NZ_SJPU01000002.1, from coordinate 1,385,376 downwards.
TCGTTGATCGTCGTCCAGTTTTCGAGGCCTCGGGTAATCGGGTTTTCGGTGAAGTTCACCTCGATTGGAAATTTGGGGCCGTGGCCGGTCGACTGCAATCCGATCATCTCGTACCAACCCGCGTTGTCAGCACCGGGTTCGACAGGATCTCGAAAATCTCCCCAGCGATAGCTGTGCATGGCGCAGTGTAGGTTCACCGCCGGTGTACCGTTTCGATGGGCCGCGAGGATCCGCTGAACATAGGCTTTGTCGGTCACATCGGCTGAGCACTCATCGTGCACGACAACGTCGTACCCTTCCGCCCAATCGTCGGATTCGTAGATTTCAAATGTCGCTCGCGTCGTATGGTCAGGATTGAACGCGACGGTCACTTCAGCGTTCATCCGTGACTCAATACCCTCTTTGAGCAGCTTTGACTGAGTCTCGTAATCGTGACAACAGCCGCCTGCCACCAGCAGCACCTTCAGGGGAGATGAGCCAGTGGCCGCCTCCTCAGCGGTGGCGACGCTCGAACCGAGCAATGACAGAACGGCGATCGAGAGCAGCCAGGGAAGAGAGAGTTTCATATTCGCAAAAGAGATGGGAGGAGAGGATTTACGTGAGATGGCAAGCCCACGCTCCGACGAACGTGTGCATACTGGAAACGAAGAATTGATCTTTAGAACAGACTGGACTGACCGAGTACCGCGTCGACGGCCTGTTCACGCGTGAGCTGATCATCAAGAGATGATAACCGATCGTCAACAGGCAGTGATGCATCATGAGAACCACCCGCAGCAACCGGCTGCGGCAACGGTTCAGGTGCTGCCGCATTATCAACCTCTCGATTGAGTTCGTTGATCACTTGCAGCGCATCGAGATCGGTAACGAATCCATCGCCTGAGACATCGAGGTACACCAAATCACTCGAAAGACTTCCGTTGGAGGCAACCGAAGCACTGGATTCGTTGAGGAAGTTGATAATTCGGAGTGCATCGAGTGATGTTACTTCGCCGTCATTGGTCACGTCGTAGGGATTCACCGAATTTTGCAGTGGTGAAACCGGCAGAGTGAACTCGTGATCGACCGATAGCGGAAATGGGCCGACTTCCAGGGCCCGGATGACGAGATCGACGTCACCGCGAACCGCACTGCCAGGCCGGCCGACCAACTCAAGCGTATCGGGATTGAACGCCAGCCAACTGGGCAGCTTTAATTTTACTCGCCCGCCATCATCGAGAACCAAATCACCATTCTCGTCGCGAACCTTTTGACCGATTCGCAGTAGAAAATCGTCGCCCTCAGGATCCTCCGCAATGTTCTGCGGAACGGTCAACCGGAATGTAGTACCGGTCACGACGCGTTCCCCATCAAAGGTATTCGCAAGTATGGCTTGATTGAATAACGGAGGCTCGTTGACTTCGTTCAATTCGATCTGAACATCGACGGGTTGGACGGTCGAGCTATTGCCATCGGAGACGCGTAGCTGCAGGTCGAGTGTCGCCGGGTCAATCGCTCTGAAGGCAGCGAGACTAAAATCGCCGCGTACCTTCAACAAAAATGGATCGAGTTGAGAGACCGGCTTGTGGGGTGCGTTGGACGCGGATTCAAACTCAAAGAACTGCTGCGCAGTACCACCGATAATCTCGATCGACAGACTGCTACCCAGGATACCAGGATCGGGATCGACGACCCCGATGCGTCCGACTTCGTCACCAGGGTTGGGCACCTCGGAAACAAAAATTTTCTGCGTCGTCACGTAGGCCGGTTCGTTCACATCCCCCACGTACACACGGAAGGGCTGTGTGGTGGTAGGCAGCTGTCCGGTCCGATCAACGACTTCGAAGGTGAGGTCGTGTAGCGGTGCCGATTCGTAATCAAGGGTCACGCCATCGGCTAGTTGCAAGCGACCGGTCAGTGGATCGAACTGGAACAGATCCGAGCTCGGACTGGGTGCAAGCTCGAAGGCGTAATCGGCGTTCAAACCCTCTGGATCGACAAGGGACAGTGTCGCGATGACCAGGCCAGGCTGGTTTTCACTCGCGGGACTATTCTGATTGCTGTGCCGATTGAGCACTGCAGGCTCATTGACGTCTTGCACATTCAAAACAATCGTCGACGTGGTCGCCAGTGGCGGACTGCCGTTATCACTGACCGAGATATCAAACTGAATGCGTGGCGCGGTTTCAAAATCCAAACTCTGCCCAGGGTTGAGAACAACTTTGCCCGCTGGCGTGATGGATATCAAAGAGCTTGGATTGACGAGCTGGAACGTATGGTTCTGACCGTCGTCAGGATCCGTGACAGTGAGTGACGCCAACTCGCCGGTCGATGACTCAAGCACGTTAAAGGCCGTTGTGACCACCTGCGGCGGGTCATTTTCATCCGAAACACGAATAATTTTGTCAGCAATAGTGACCCCCGGTGTCGCATTATTATCACTGACACGAACGCGAAGCACCAACAAACTGGTGGATTCAAAATCCAGTGGGGCGGTCAAGCGAACCACGCCGGTGAGCTCATCCACCGAGAAGAACGACGAACCGTCGTTTTCAAAGAAGTCATCAGGGGTACTCGGAATCACGGTATAGGTGAGCTGCTGATCCGCATCAGCGTCGGGATCAATTGCATCGATGCGACCGATCACTGTCCCGGTCGTGGAGCCCGCGATCGCGTCTTCGGAGACGGAGAGTTCAGCGTCGGAGATCACCGGCGCTTCATTGATATCGTTGAGTTGCAGTGTCACGCGAGTTGTTGCACTGGCACCGAACTCGTCCGTCGCACGGACCGATAGCACTCGAACGGGCTCGGTCTCAAAATCCAAATCAGCGTCAGCGGTCGTACGAATCTCGGCGGTGAAGTCCGGTAGCGTGACCAACTCCAATCCGGCGCTGTTACCGCCGACAAACTCGTACGTCAAGCCGCTGTTGTCAGCATCGAAACCGTTGACGGCCGCCACGAAGCTGCCCACTGATGGGTTCTCGTCCATAGTGACGACCACGTTCTCGCCATCGGGAAACGAGGGCGGGGTGTTGGGGCGAAACTCACTATTGAAAAAGTAGTTTTCATACTCCGTAATGAAAAACGGGTGCGTCGAGGTGGCGAGCAGGTTGGCAACTTCGGCAGTGCCCGCAACGGCAAGCTCGTAGTTACCTGGGAACAGACCGCTGATCTCGTAGATGCCATTCTGGTCGGTGATCGCGGCCGGTTCGGGTTGCAAGTAACTGAACGAATCAAAACTCGCCAGGAACGAGCTCGCGTTGAGACTATCGTCCCCATAAGCTTCGACGCGCACGATCTGCTCGCCGGGCGCAGACACCGTGACGGTGCCCCGGCGAGTACCACTGACAGCGGAACTGAGCGAACTAGCCACCAGCTCGCCAGCGGCGTTGTACGCATCCAGCCGCCCATACGCAAAATTAAACGCACTTGAATTAATAACGTCAATCGAGGCCGAGCTGATGGGGCGAAAGAAATCGAATCGCAGGTGCCTGGAACTGTAGAACCAATCAATCGCACCGTCGCTAAAAATGCGATTGCCGACGGAGCGACCGGCGACACGTTGGCGACGTGAGACCACGTCATCGTCAATAAAGGCACCATCGATCGTATCGACCGTGATTGTGACTCCGTCGAACTCCTGCGTTAATGAGTACTCGGCGTCACTCGGGATCGGATTGCTAATGTCGAAGGGCGGCGCGGCATCGTCGGGCTCAACAACATGCAGGATATTGTCGCGAATACCATTGCCATTGGTGTCCACGAACACCGTGACACCTTCGGCAGGCAGCGTCGTGTCCGGTGGTGTGCCATTGGCGATATCGCCGTTGGAGGGCAGCAGTGAAATCCTCCCCCGGACACCGCCCACGAAATTACTGCCGCCTAGGTTATCGAGCGCATGATCGAACAGAGCGGGATAAGAAACCTCGTTACCATAAAATTCCAGCAGCCCCTCCGCGTCGGCATCAACGCCGGATGATCCTGCCGCGACATCCTGCACTGAGCCGGATACCCAGTCGTCGTAATCGCTACCGATCGAATCTCCAATGCGGCCGACGTACCCATAGCCATCAAACGAGACGATCGTTTGACCTTGGCTGTTTCGCTGGACGACCGGGTGACCGCTACCAAAATCTTCGACAAAGATGATCGGTGCATAGGATGTCTCGCTCAACGTAAAATCATGCATCGCCACGGCATCATAGGTGTCCCAATCGGAGGCCGGGCTGTCAGCATCAATGAATCCATCATTGTTGGCATCAATGTCATCATTGACGACGGGGGGAGTATCCGACTGAATGAGGAAATAGCTGGCGTCACTGAGGACAGCATCTAATGATCCGTCAGCCTGATTGCTCGTAAAAATCCCACCGGGCAGTCCATTGAATCCCGACACATCACTCTCCAGCACGTTCGCCCCGACAGCGATGTCATACGTGTTGAGTCCCTGCAGAAGCACCAGGAATCCGTTTTGACCAAAGGACTGACCGCTTAAGTCGATGACTGTGTTGATCTGACCAAGTTGGCTGGAATATTCTTCAACGACGACGAAGTAGGTGCCCGCAGGCAGCACTTCGTTGGGTTTTCCTCGGAGCTCAATATATTGGTCCGACGTACGCGACACGTCGGACGAGTAGCGGCTTTCGACCAAGATTTCATTGATTACGGGCGAGTCAAATTGCCCTTCGTCGAGTGCGGGTAAGGCTCGCACCGGCAACGTTTGAGCGGGCAGATTCGCGAACATTGGATCCGAATTCGCCGCATCCACTGTCGCCGTCAAGGTACTTGGCGTGATCACCTTGACCATGTTAGCGAGATCAGGCGTCAACCTCACGCGGCGGGGTGTTGCCCAATCGTCCGGCGTGAATGTCAGCTGGTCAACATCGAGCAACACGCCAGGATCACCACCCAAACCACTCGATAGCGAGAGATTGAGTGTCACATCGGAGGCGGGCTGACGATTCAACGTGACTTCGACAAAGTCCTCGTCGATTGCTCCACCCACCACGGTGGCGCCTTCTTGGCCGAGGGAGCCCGCCCCGGTCAAGGGCTTACTCGGCACCAAACGAAACCCAATCACATCGGGGGCGATCGCAAAATCAACGTTGTTGCGAGATTCAAACTGAGTCAGCGTGATGTCGCGGGCATTGTTGCCAATCGCGCTTCGCGTCAGTGCCACCGGGCGAACCGGCTCGTTGACGTCAATCGAGGCCCTCACCACCGCCGTCTCGACGATGTTGGGAACTGCGTCGGGAATCTCTACCAGGAGCGTCGCAGTGCGATCGTTGTCGTCGGCATCAAACATCCACACATAGGATGATGTCGCCCGTGGCCCACTTGGAAGAACGCTCTCCAGTTGGTCGGTCGTCGCCAATGCCATGGAATTTGCATCGATGCCAGTGAAACTCGCCCGCGCGACCGTACGCCCAACACCATTCAGGTCAAAGGCAAAAAACTCGTCATCGCTGTTGTCAAATCCGATCACGCGCCGATTGACAGGGTCGAATACTAAGTCGCTAACCGAACTCAGGCCTGAGTAACCGTTACCAATCAGCGTCGTCCGTGCGGTGTTAACATCAATCCGCGCAAGGACGCGGTTGGTCGCGTCGGCACTGCCGCGTACCAGCGTATAAACGGTGTTGCCGACCCGGTCGTATGCTAAGCCGCCGACGATATCCAGATTGGATTCGGCCACACGCGAGCGTTCACCGGTGAACGGATCGACTCGAAATACCTCATTGCTGCGGGTGTCGATTCCGATCAGCGAATTGTCACCAATTTGAACCAACCCATCCATCCGATTGCTCGTCGGCTGACCAATCGACTGCACCTCGCCATCCGCGTTGACTTTGAACAATTGTGCGGCGCGGAAGTAGTCGCCACTGTCGTCCTGAACGACCGTGTCGTTCCAGCCGAACGTGACTGAGGGCGATGTTTGCACAAATCCGGGCGCGGGGCTCACCCGCACTTGATAGTCACCCGCCACCAGCGTCGGAAACGAATAGAAGCCGTCGACATCCGACAACGTCGATGGTTCGGAAGAGTCCAAGGTCCCATTGGAGTTTTGATCCAAGTACACACGGACGTCCGAGGCACCGGTTTCATCGTCCTGACGCAGGCCGTCTTGGTTGGCATCGAGAAAAACCTCTCCCGTGACAACCGCCATCAGATGGCGTGCCTCTAGTTTTTCGACCTGCACCCGTCGCTTCCCAGCACGCCGATGTGAGGTGCCCGTGACCGATCGAGCCAAGGCCCGGCGACGCGCCGCAGGGGTAAGCCCACTGGCAGTTTCGTCGGTGCGAGAGCCAACCAACCAATCTCGCAATGGAGTCGAAGTGAAGCGTTTCATAACGAAAAAAGTCCAAAAAGCGCGCGGCAAAGTCCAGCGACCAAGCGAAAGGAAACCCTGACGAGCCAACTCTCCAAACCAACACCCCACCGGGTGGTGTGATTTTTTGGATGCTCAGGTCGACGGAAGATCCCTGTCTATAAATTAAAAATAACTGCTAACAACCAGCCCAGGAGGGAGCTCATCGCCACCGTAACGGCGGTCAGCCCCCATATCGGACAGGCCCCTAAGCCTCCTAGGATAAATATCCGGAGCATCCGTCACAACAGAAAAGAACGCTATTTAACGAACAATCGTATTAGTAGACGCTAATTTGCGGTCCGATTAGACGGGTTTTCGCCGTTGTACCTCGTCTGGAGTGATCTCCAAAGCTGGCCTAGCCAGGTGGACGATGCCTACAATCTGCTGTCCCGCGATTCGGCCCACGAGTCGGGGTTCATTTTGCTGGAAAGGGTCTCGATGCCGAGCTGGAACCACATGCGTCAACGCACCACCACAACCGCACAAAGCCATCGATGCGGCTCGGGCTATCGAAAACGTTCTACCGCTTTCGCAGCAATCATGCTCACCGCCCTAGGTGCGATTCCCTGTGAACGGGCATCGGCCCAGGAGACTGGTACCCCGTTCTCGCGAATCGGCCCCATCAATACCGACGAATCGTTCTACCAGCCCGGACCGTTTCCCCGGACCGAGCCGGTGCCACGAGCTACCCTCGGAAGTATCCCCGGACGCAGCCAAGCCGACGCTCAGCGAGACCAGCTGTACAGCGAACTGGCCGAAGAAGTCGCTCAATTTGACCGTTTGGGGAATTTGGTCCGGCATGTGTCCCAACTGGTGAAACCCAGCGTGATCCATATCGAAGCTCACAAGGTAACGGGTAAGGGGCCTTCATCAGAGTCATACGACGAAGCCGGCAGCGGCGTCGTACTGGAAATTTCCGGCGAACGCTGGGTAATGACCAACCGTCACGTGATCCACGGCGCGACCGTGGACCAGATCACGATGCGTACTAGCGATGGGCGACGATGGAGCCCCGAACGGATTCTGATGGATGCGAGCACCGATGTGGCGGTCATGAAATTAGCCGCGTTCTCAGGATCATCCCGCGAAGGCGGCAGTCGCCCGCTGGCATCCCCACAATCGCTGCCCCCAGCGGCTCGGTTGGCCGATAGCAATCGCGTTCAAATCGGTGACTTCGTAATCGCGATCGGCAGTCCCTTCGGCCTCAGTCATTCGGTCACCTTCGGTATCATGAGCGCAAAAGGACGACGTGATTTATCGTTAGGCGAAGAGCGCATCGACCTCCAAGATTTCTTCCAGACCGATGCTGCGATCAATCCAGGTAATAGCGGCGGGCCCTTGCTCAATCTTCGTGGTGAGGTGATCGGGTTGAACACAGCCATCGCCAGCAGCAGTGGTGGCAGCGAAGGCATCGGATTTGCAATACCAATCAATATGGCCGCGCGGGTTGCCGAAGAACTCATCGCCCATGGGCAGCTGCGACGCGGCTATCTCGGCGTGACCTTGGATCCCGAGTTCGCTGCCACCGAGTTCCCCACCGCCGCGGGTCAATACGCGTCAATGAAGGTCAGCCCCGACGCGGCGATCGACGTGTACCGAGACAACGAGCTAAAATTTGGCGGAGCCCGCGTCAAGAACGTCCGGGCGGGCTCGCCTGCCGAATCCGCCCGACTGCAGAAAGACGACATCATCTTGCAGTTTGACGGCTATCGCATCGAAGATGACGACCACCTCGTCGCCCGCGTGGGCATGGCACCCACCGGTCAGCCGATTGAGATGGTGATTCTTCGCGATGGCAAACGATACCGCACCGAAGTCACCCTGAAGCAGATGCAGTAGCGGACAACTTTTGCCATGCGAAAAACGCCTGCTATTTGTTAGCACTGCCGGTGGGGTCAAAGTAGGCGGGTTCGTTGCCGGGCTTCCATTTGATGTTGCAGCCGATCGACGGTTTTTGATCGATCGCTGCCGTCCGTCCGGCCAGCGTCTCATCCAGAGCCGCACGGAGGTCCACGCCCGTTACAGGCTCGCCGGATTTCGGTCGACTCCCGTCGAGTTGCCCGCGGTAGGTCAACTGATGCTGGGCGTCAAACAGGAAAAAATCAGGTGTGCAAGCGGCGCCATATGCGATTGCGATCGACTGATCCTCGTCCAGTGCGTAGGGAAATGCATAATTCCGCTCCGCTTTCTCAGCTTTCATCGCCGCAAAATTGTCCTCAGGATACTTGTCGATATCATTGCTGTTGATCCCGACAATGCCAACGCCATGCTGCATGTACTCATCGCTGAGCAGCTTGAGCTGCTCGGCGACGTGTTTGACGTAGGGGCAATGATTGCATAGGAATACCACCAACAACGCTTTGCTGTCTTTGAAATCCGACAGCGATACCGTGCCGCCATCGGTTTCGGGAAGCGAAAAATCGGGAGCTGCCGTGCCCAGCGGCATCATTGTCGAAGCAGTGCGAACCATGAGTTTTTGTCGTTTTTTTGGGAAGCCAGGCGAGTCTTGCCGTTGCGAAACTCGCGGGAATGAAACGACTGAAGTGTAACACTGGTGACGAGGGCGTGACAGGCAACGATCGCTGTCCAGGCAGCGATCGCAAATTCATCGGACGCTGCGAATCCAACGAAGTAATCGTTGTTCGAGCAGAGTCAGCCCATTAGGTCAGGTGTTGCTTGAACCAAGCGATGGTACGCTGCCAGGCCAATTCAGCCGCCGCTTTGTCGTAGCGAGGCGTCGTGTCATTGTGAAAGCCATGATTGACGCCCTCATACACATGTGCCTCGAAGAGCACATCGTTCTGTTTGAGCGTTTCCTCGAAGGCGGGTGCCCCGGCGAGGATTCGTCGATCAAGACCTGCGTTTTGGATCAGCAGCGGTGCCTTGATCTTGGCCACATCTTCGGCGCTGGGTTGGCTACCGTAAAACGGCACGCCCGCATCGATGATGTTGGGAAGCTGCACGGCGAGCTCGTTGACGACACCGCCGCCATAACAGAAGCCGACCGCCCCCACTTTACCTGTCGACAGCGGATGGGTGTCGAGCAATTTCGCGGCGGCGATGAAGTCTTGCATCATCTCCTCACGGTCTCGCTTGGCCTGCATCGACCGACCCTCATCATCGTTCCCTGGATAGCCACCCAACGGTGTTAGGGCATCGGGAGCCAGCGCCAAAAACCCCGCCACGGCGAGTCGACGCGTCACATCTTCGATGTAAGGGTTCAGACCGCGGTTCTCATGAACGACAAGCACGGCAGGAAATTTATTGCCTTCAGCGGGCCAAGCCATCAGCCCCTTCATTTCGCCGGCACCCTGTGGCGATGAGTAACGAATCGTTTCCGTCTTGATTCGTGAATCGCTCGGGTCAACCTGCTGCGCCCATGCATAATTAGGGCTGAGGTTCGAGAGCAGCGTCTCTACCGTCAGCCCGCCAACGGCAAATTTTGCCAGGCGGGTGACATAATCACGGCGAGACAGTCTGCCGTGAGCAAAATCATCGTACAGGTCGAGAACCTCTTGGTCGAACTCGGAGGCTTGTTTGCGATTCATGGACGCGCTCTCAATTTAGGATGACGGACAAATAACGCAGGGCAGGCTGAACACCCATCCTGCGCCCCGCGTGACTTTCGCAGGGCAGGCCCATCATTATACCGCTAAATCTCGCCCAATAGGCAAACCTTACTTCACGAGCTCGGCGAGCTCATCGTCGAGTTCGGCTTCGCCAATATTGTGGCGTACGACGCGCCCCTTGCTGTCGATCAGCATCATGGTGGGCAGCGTTTGGACTCCGAACTGCTTGGCGAGCGGACTGCCTTCGAGGCCCCCGTCTTCATACAACTGGATCCACGGCAGCGAGTTTTCTTTCAGGTATGCGATCGCCTGCTCGCGTGAGTTGTCGATATTCACACCTACAATTTGCAGCCCAGCACGCTGGTAACGAGCCTGGAGACTGCGCAGACGTTTCATGTCCTGCTTGCAGGGTTCACACCATGTCGCCCAGTAATGCAACACGACCGGACGACCTCGCAGTTGGCTCAGCCGGAACGGTTTGCCTTGAATTGTCGTGCCTTCCAAGTCGACTTCTTTGCCGACTGATTGCAATCGCACGATCGCTCCGGCGGCTCGTTCAGCAGCCCCCGTCCCCCGGAAATCCGTAGCGACTTGTTTGTAGAATTTGAGTGCATCGCCGTCTTGCCCTTCAAACTCTTTGCTCAATGCCAACTGCAGTTTAGCTTGCGCGGTTTCAGGAGCCTGCGGGTGCCGTGAAGCAAACTCGTTGAGCTCACCTAGCCACCACTCTTGGATTTTAGCAAAGTCCGCGTCGGGACTCTGGCGAGCGATGTATTCGGTGCCAATCAATTGATACTCGGTGTAGGCCCGCAGCGCTTCGGTTTGCGGGCTTTGCGATTGCCCCAGCGACTTCGCGAGCGTTTTGAGCCGAGCCAGACCATCGGGATAGGCACCGCTTTGCACGGCGACGCTGACCGTATCGACAAGTTGGCGGGTCCAGGTGTCACGTTCCTCTGGTGTCGTGGCGGCTTCGATCAAACTAGCAACCACATCAGCACGTTGTTTGTTCTGAGCGGCTAGGTCCTTGACCTCAGTCGTCTGCGCCATCTCGGTATCGATCGCTTCGAGCTTGCTGACGAGGATTTGAGTTTTGGTATCACCTGCATTCGACCCCGCCGCTGCACCTGCGGAAGTGCCACCGGGCGTGAAGAAATTACCACCTGCCTGAGCGATCGGTTCGCCTTTCTCTGCCAACACGGGAAGGTCGAGCAGCTTCCAGGCATCACCCGCTCGCATGATCGTGCCCACCAGTAATTGCCCGGATCGGTCACCTGATTCAAACATGGCAACGGCGTTTTCATACGCCAACACGTCTTTCTCAAACCCGGCCTCACCGGCCGGCATCAGGCCAGGCGACGTCGCAGCGAACTGCAGCCACTTCGATTGACTGTCGACGGTGTCTTGCGATCCGGCAAACTCTTTGAATTTCACTGCTGCCCGAGCTGCCTTGCGAGTCAGCGTTTCCTGGATATCACCACGGATGCCTGCATTCTCGATATCCGCAGGAGATGCCAACAGAGCAGCAAAGCGATTCGAATTCTGTGTCGCCAGCGCCGCAATCAACTCCATGGTGGTCTCCTCGGCTGAGATAACTTTCCAGTTATCAATGGTGCCGTCTTCATTGGCATCAATCCCCCACCGCGTGCCGCCGGTAGCCATCCAGCGATACTGGTCGGCCTTACCATTGAAATTGGCATCGATGTCGCGGTAGACCTCAACACCGTATTGAAAATAGCTCCACAAGTCGATTCTTTTATCGCCATTGGTATCAGCGAAGCGTCTCAACATCGTGCCGTCGGCAGCGACGACTTCCCAGCCCGACCAGTCACTGCGGTCGATGTCGCGCACCGTACAGCGGTCGACTTGATCGTCCTTGACTAATTCGTAAACCACTCCATCTTGCACCGGTTTGAGCCCGAGGGCCGCAGCGGCTGAAGGCGGTGCCGCCCACGCCGGGGAGGCGGAAAACAGAAACAATGCACAAAACCACATTCGATTGGCGTGGAAACGCAGTTGGGTTGGCAAAATCGTCTGAACGTCCATCACTGGGAATACTTTTTTCTTGGCCGTGGAAGTGAGCACCGAAGCGGCGCTAAGACAACAACCTCGATCATCCCCGGGACAACGGCCACAAATCAAGATCAGTTCCGAAAATCGGGGAATGGCACTTCAATTATAAGCCTGAGCGTCATCAGACCGCCGCTGTGAGCGGTTCTGCATCACGCTGCAACCCCGTGTAAGAACCAAACCGGCGAATGCGGCAGCAGTTTGGACCTGGACTGACGATGTCCACGAATTGTCCGAAGAGGACTCTAGCGAAAAGTTGATAATCACGATCCGCAATTCATTCGACGGACATCCATGTCGACAAACGTCCCCAGACGCTCAGCGTGCGGTGATGAAGTGCATTGGATATGATCAGGCCGCTGGCTCCGATCAGCAGAACGGCGATGATCGCTGTGGCTGACGCCGCCTCGCTGGCAATCATACCGGCTGCCACCACCATGGGAAGCAACGAAGCCGCTGTCAGATAGTATTGACCTCGGCGAACAATCCGTTGACGACGAGCTTCAAAGCCTTCGTCACGAAGTGTGTGCAGGAGGTATCGTGGATAGTATACCCAACTCGCTAATGTCGTCATCGCGAAATAGGGATAGATGATCGCGAATCCGCCACAACCGAGCGACGACGCGAACATATGCACGGCATTGAAACGATCGAAACCATCCGCCTCGAGACTCAATAGAAGCGGGATCGTCACTCCTGATGCAGCCCACAACGTGGCACCAATGACGGCAGCGATGTGACCGAGATCGAGTGTATCATCCATGCGTTCATGCGAGGGTGCGTCTCCGCTCGATACGCTTATAATCGATTGCGTAATGCTTCTTGAATAATAGATAGCTAGCAGGATCACAACCGGCATCACGGCGAGGTTGATCGCCCACGAAATGGCATCCAACTCCAGACGCACCGACTCATCACTAAGCACTTGGTTGCGGTTGTAGTGGAAGTTCGTGAACATCGCTGCCACATTGGGAACGAGCAGAACGACACACGCGTTCAACCAAATCGGCAGGGACAAAAGTCGGCGTGCAATCGAGCCAGCGGGCGGGTCAAACAGCCGCGCGGTATTCGGATGCAGAACCAACCGCAATTGCCCCTCCATGGCCGATGCATTTTTGAATCGGTCCGAGGGATCAGGAGACAACGCACGTTGCAGGATCGATTCCAATAGTCGGTCGGCGAAAGTCTGATCTGCATTTTCTACAGTGATCGAGTTCTCAAGCAATATCGGCCTGAAACGCAACTCCAATTGTTCGTCGATCGCTTGTACGGTGGTGGCTGCAGGCTGGGCATTCCCGAACGGTCGGTGGCCCCGCCACAATTCAAATAGCAACATCGATGTCGAGTAAATATCGGCATGATGATCAACCACGTGGACGCCAGTCAGTTCCGAATCACGATCGAATTGCTTCCTCATTGCGCGCAAGTGTTCCGGCGACATGTAAGCCAGCGAGCCGCCGATACCCGCCTGACTCGTTGACCTGGATAGCGTGCCCTCGCCAACGAAAACACTGCCGACCGAAACATCCGCCGCTGAAGCTTGGCTGGCATTGAAGTCCGCCAATTTCGGAATACCTTCAGCCGTTAATAGAACATTGGCCGGTTTGATGTCTCGATGCAGAACTCCGCGTTGATGCGCATGAGCGAGCGACCGAAAAATTTGAATACCGATCCAAGCAACCGCTGAGGGAATGCTCGCGTCGCTCAAGAACATCCGCGTGGAGGATTGATCAGGCGGCGGTTGAGCCAAATCGAAAAGACGCCCATCAATGCAGTCTAAGAAAACCTGTCCAGTCCGTGATGAAGATTCGGGCATCGCAGATCGCCATGCGATCACATCGGCGAGTGTGCCGCCGGGGTGAAATTGCATGTAGATTAACGACATCGTGGAAGTCGTCGACGAATCGCCGCTGACCACGCGGTGATCAAAAACGCGAACGATGTTGGGATGGTCCAAACGCGATAGCATTTTGATTTCGTCTTCACTCCTGGACGAAACCTTCAGGGCAACCAATCGCCCAATCGACATCTGTCTCGCAAGATAAACATCCGCGAACGAACCGCTTCCCAGAAACCGCAGAATTTCAAAATCGTCCAGCTTCTCTCCGACGCGGTAGCGTCGGATCAGCTTGGCCGAGCGGTCACCCATCCAATTGCCCTCGGCGATGAGCTGACCGATCGAACACGATCCCTTCGGATATCGACGATTCAGATTTGCGAAGTCGACATCGGCCCCGAACTGCCTCGCCAATTGAAGGTATTCAAAAATCAAATCGGATGTGACAGCGTCACAGGCGAGGACGTCATCGCAATAAAAGTCCAGGCTTCGTACGTGTCCTTGATACGCTGACAACGCCATATCCAGCTTGATCAATTCCCGGACAATCAATTTTTTGCAGGCAGAGTCAGAATGCCGAATTGTTGGAGGCATCGCCGACAGCAGATCCCTAGCCACGGAAACAGGCCCACGACTCTCCAGGCGGGTCAGAGACTGTTCCAACCATTCGTCGCAGTCAACGTCGGCGGACACGCCGGCAGACTCGGCATCGGGATTTTTGCTAGACTTCAACTCATCCTCCACTGTCGGTCCTTGGCCTGCAATTCCTGTCCAAGCCACCATCGTAACCTGCACCGCTGCAGGTCGGACGTTTCATTGACTTTCAACTCGGACTTCCCATCATGAATCCGCCTGCTGACGATCGGGATGCTGATCGGTTCGATCGCATTCGCAGCGGTGACGTCGACGCGTTGGCAGCGCACCTGGACCACCATCGTGAGCCGTTGATTGGATTCATTCGCTCGATTGCCAGCGAGCGATTGTTGACGATGATCGAGGTAGAGGATTTGTTTCAAGAGGTCTCCACGACCGCTTTCACGACGCTATCGACGGCCCCGTTGGATCAATACACCGTCGACAGTTGGCTGCAACAAATCTCGCGACGCCGTGTCATTGACGCCCATCGACATCATTTCACCGCGGCCCGCCGCGACGCGGGACGTCACGCCGCCGGCAGAGACGACGAGGGGAACGCTGGCGCCAACGACCTCGGGAATTGGTTGGTCGCCAGCATCACGTCACCCAGTGCCGCGGTCAGTCAAGACGTTCGACTGCACCGTATGAGAATAGCAGTCGATTCCTTGCCCGACGAACAGCAAACTGCCATCCGAATGCGGTACCTAGAAAACAAATCGACAGCGGAGATCGCCGCTGCGATTGGGAAAAGTGACGTCGCCACGCGGGTGCTGTTGTCACGATGTGTTCGATCACTCGAAAAGACCTTGGCCGACGTCAAGCCGACGCGGGACTGAACAGGGCTCGTTCGATCGCAAGAATCGGCAAACGAATCGATTTCCCACGAAAAACCTGGCCTGAACCGGGCGAAATCACAAATCGAAAACTTTATCGGTAACACGTCGCTAGGAGGACCGCTTGGTCTTTTAGGATCAAACCCGCTCCTAAAAAAGAAACCTCCTTAGCCCAAGAGAAGAACGATGCCCCGTCGCAACTCACGAAACCCAATCCGTGGATTTCAAGCACTCGAAAATCGCCAAATGATGGCGGGAGATGTCTCCGTTACGACTTCATCGAGCGGCAGTACGTTCGACCTTCACATTGACGGAGATTTTCGATCCAACCAAATTTCGGTTTGGGAAAGCAATGGGATCGTGCACGTGCAGGGAGAAACGGGCACGACGGTCAATGGACTTTCGTCCGCGCAAATCCCCCTGACCTCAATGGGGAAACAGCGGCAAACTTTGGAAGATATTCACATCGATATGGAAGGCGGCAATGACGAAGTCGTGCTCAGTGGATTGTACACGAATTGGGACGACGCTGACATTGACATCGACCTTGGTGATGGCAGCGACACCGTGCGTTTTTACAACGTGGGTGCAATCGACGATCTGATGATCGAAGGCGGCAATGACTGGGGGGCCGACAGTATCCTACTCTGGAATGTTGGAGCGGACGACATCGAAATCGAAACCGGAAATGGAAATGACGCCGTCCATGGATATATGGTTCGAGCCATCGATGAGTTCCATATCGAGACGGGACGCGGTAATGATACCGTCGGCTTCTTCCGGGCTCGCGCGGATGAACTTGACATTAATCTAGGTGCTGACAACGACTCCCTCACCCTTCAGGAAGTCAATGCGAACGACGTTGATCTTGACGGCGGCAGCGGCTTTGACCAACTCCGATTCCAACCACAGTCCCCGCTCCCCGAATGGACGATGAACTTCAACCCACTCGATGAAGCGGACGACTTTGAATTCTTCGAACAATTGTAGAGCGAGCGAACGTTTGTCGCGCTTCCCTTGGGCATTGTCGAATTCTAACCACGAGCTGTTTTTTCGCGTAAAATGGCGTCCTGCAGACAAGTGTTGACCTGTTAATCCCATTTTTCGCAGCGCCCGCTGAGGTGCCTGCCCAAAAACATCGAACTCGACAATGACTTTGCATCTCCAGTTGATCAGTACGTCGGTGATTGCCATTGCTCTGGCATGTGTGATGCCGGAGTGCGCCGGTAACGACGTTATCGATTCTTTGAACGAGAGTCGCGAAAAACTCCCCCAACAGTGGAATCCTGATCTCGCCGGTGATGTCAATTTTGAGTCGCTAGACTTCAATGGAGACCCGGCGACCATCGAGCGAACTCCCGCTGGGATTCGGCATCGCAAGAGCATGACCGAGGGAGTCCGTGAGATTCGCGCCTGCGTGTCGGTTGCCGGTGACTTTGACATCGACGTGAGCTATCGCGATTTAGCTATCAGTGATGGCAAGCCAACCTGGCACTGTGGTGTCGGCTTGATGGTTCTCCTAGACAACCGTGATCGCAACCGTGTCACGCTTTACCGGCGCCGCGATCGCATCAGCGGTAAGCATGAACTGGCATTGGCTGGCCAAAAAATGAACGATGAAGGAAAGGTTATCTACTTAGGCGGCAGGCAGGTCGCAGACAGTTCCGTCGCCGGTCGATTGCGGCTGGCGCGGCGGGGAACCACGGTTACCGCCTTGCAGTCGGCCCTGGACGGCAGCGGCGAACGCGTGATCGGTCGTGCCGCTTTCCCACTGGGTCCGGTCGAAGTCCAGGGCATCCGTCTGGTCGCTCAAGTCGGGCAGGGCCTCGAGACCAGCGTCATCTGGAGCGACTTACATGTACGCGCCGAGCAGATCGAAACTCACATCCTGCCGACCGAGGAAATGGGCTCTGCGGAGCTGGTAGACCAGCTCGATCAACACCGCAGGCTGCTGACAGACTTGACCGAGGATGTCGACGAATCCACCGGTGAGGGAGGCTTGACATGGAAGCTAACGCCGCACGCCACGATCGCCCCGGACGATCCCGGCTTTCGATTGCTCGTCGAGGCCTCCGGTGATGTGGAATCAGCCAATATCCTTAAGCGCTGCCAAGTCAATGGTGACTTAGATGTGCAAGCCGATCTGCACATCATCCACATCGATCCGTCCAGCAAACCATCCTCCAACAACGATGTCACGCTGTGCTTCTATGCATCTCCCCATAGCGCGGGCGATGGCGTGGGGCGACTCCGTGAAGATCAGACTGCGGAGTTAATCGAAGCCACACTGTCACTCCGTTACAAACAAGACGGTGCGAAAGAACTTAACTGCCGAACAGTCGGACGCGACCACTTAGGGAAGTTAGTTTATCGACCAATTCGGTCCGTACCAATCGATATGATCGATCAACTGCGGATCGCTGTGAGGGATCGAGCGATCTACTTTTTCTACTCAGTAACAGGTGCCGATGACACGGTCGTTTTGGGACGTGTACCAATTAAGAATGAATTTACGATCACTGCGATCGGCGTGATTCAAAACGCACGCGGGGCCCGTGGCCGCTCCGAAGTCCAATGGAAAAACATCCAGGTGTACGGCGAAAATTGAGCAGGGCAAACGCGGTACGCCTACAACCCCAAACCCAGAATGGAGGCTTACTAAGCAAAGCTGGCAAAACCCCCATCTGGGTAAATTTGACGACCTAGATCAAGACGCCCTAAAAGTCACCACTGAGGACTTCGTGAGACGCACGCGTTCCTAAAGCTCCCCATAAACCGAATGGGCTGGCGCTGCCGGCCGGCAAGCAGGGGGGCGACATGGAACTATTGACGACAGGTGACTGCTGGTTACCAGCTTCGATCGAGTCCGTGATGAACTTGATCGCACCATCGGCCATCAACACGTGCACTCCACCCTGGTGGTAGCTGCTCGGCGACATGGTGCCACTCGAGGAGTCGCCACCAGCGGTGCATAGCTCCGAATTGGGTGGGCGAATTGTGGTGATACCCGTGTACAGCAAGCCGCCGTCGGCCCAGCGAAATCCTCGCATTTGATTGCCGCCGTTGAGACTGGGCGATGTACACCCAGCGCCACCGTTGCACCAGAACTGAGGCCGGGTGGGATCGATGAAGTTAGCCTGGAAACACGTCGACGGATTCGTGTGCAACGCATTCCACCCGCCGGGCGGGTTATTTGCCAAATGGGTCGTCTTAGCGCGATCACCCAGACTCGTCTGCAACTCGCCAGCCATGATTGTGTTGGATGTCCCGTCAAGGATATCTCGAAATCCTGTGAACTGGCGGGCAACAAACACACCTCGGCACGAACTCGTTCGACTACCTGCGGAAACCCAAGAGCCATTGCTAAAAGTAAAGGCTCCGTTGGTTGTCCAGTCAGTGGAATCCCCTAAGGACGCACCGTAGTTAGTGCGTCCCAACGCTGGCGCGCCGAATCCTGGATCGCTCGGGCAGCGCAGCGCTTTGATGTCGGTCATCCATGGATCATACTGCGTCGTCCAGGGTGCAGGGCCCATCGCATTCCAAGCCTGGCCGGTCATCAGAGTTCCCGACGAGTACTGATTGGGATTGCTGATTTGCTGCCATAAAGCTTGTTGCTCCATAAACGGCAGTACACCAACCAGCCAGCTGAGCCGATAGCGGTTATTCGAATCGGCCGGGGTTGTCCCCCCTGCGTTAGCGTTGGGCTGGTAGGTCCCACCCATCGTCATCGGCAGTTTGTCGTAAGCCGAGTGATAGTTGTGAAGAGCGAGGCCGATTTGCTTGAAGTTGTTACTGCAACTCATCCGCCGCGCTGCTTCTCGCGCTGCCTGCACGGCCGGCAATAGGAGACCAACCAGGACCCCAATAATGGCAATCACCACTAATAGTTCAACCAGCGTGAAACCACGCCTTCTACGAAAATCTCTATTCATCCAAATACCTCTATTGATGAGAAAATTAATAATTCAGCAGCGCCGAAAAACGCTACTTGTAGTCTTTATTCGCAGCGGCTTGCTGTTGGTCATAGTCGTCGTACTCTTTTTGCTGCTCCGCTGCATCTAATACGGGAGCTTCCACTTTCCGGTTTTCACTATCACTGCAGCCAACTGCAAAATTCGTGGTGAGCAAAACCAAAGCACTTACAATCCAGCTCTTTTTCATCTTTTTAATTCTTAAACTTCTTACAAGGTGGGGATGGGTGTCCCAACACGAGGGGAATGGTGAAATCGACCAAGTCCGCCATCGTTCGTGGGGTTAAGAACGGTATGAAGGCCCAAGGATTCTGACAAGTGGCAAATTCCCGCCACCATGAAAATCCGCACAAATTACCCAGGTAGCAGGGCGGCTTATGACGGCTGCTCATCAAAAAACAGATGCCATCCTCTGGTACAGTTCCATTGCGGCCCTCCATCGGTAGCGCCCACTGAGTGTCGCGTGCCTAGCCTCCCCGCTCTCATGAGCCGTATCGCCGCCGTCAAATTGTCCGGGGATCATGACGCTTCTTTGGAAAGATTCTGTCCAGGCTGATACGTTGCTGGACATCGCGAAGGCGTCGGTTGCGAGGACTCGTGGTGACTAGCGACTTTCTCGGCTCGCAGGTCCAATCGCCATCCGGGAGTTTGACCGAGGGGCGTTTGCGTCACCTGGACGAGAGAGCCCTGAGTCCGGGCTGTAGACGGACTGCATGCGGCTGTTGGGATGAGGATCATCCAGTGCTGAAATCGCCATGTTGCCGGCCAGTTCCGAGGTATCGATGCTACTGCGTACCCAACCTGAGGCCGCGACGGCCTCGGGGTCAATTCGCATGGCCTGTGCGATCCATCCCTGAGCGGCCACTGAATCGCCGCCCGCGATCGAGGACGCGGCGAGTTGCAGCCGCGCCGTCACGTCAGACGGATTCTTCTGCGCCGCGGCGATGAGGCATCGTGTGGCCTCGTCGCCACGCCCGAGTTCGCGATACGCCAGACCACGCAGCAGATCAGCGCGGCCGGGAATGATGCCACCATCGGTTTGGTTGACCAGCGCTGATCCGCCCGATTCATTGAAGCGATCGAGCGTCGCGAGCAGCCGATCATGCCGCTTCTGTTGATGGTAGATCTCTGCCGCTTGCAACTGTACATATGGATAATCGGGCTGCAGCGACAGGGCGCGGTGATAGGCCGCCAACGCAGCAGGCGAACGGCCTTGAGCCATTTCACAGTCGCCCCATAGCGCCCACAAAGCAGCCCACTCGCGATCGGATTGAAGCGCGATCTCACATTGCCGCGCAGCTTCGTCGACGCGTCCCAGTTCGAGGTACATGCGGCCGAGTCGCTGCAGATGTTTCGGATCTCCCGCGCTGAGCTGGACGGCCTGCTTGAGGTGCACGATCGCCTCGTTGCGTCGCCCCCGGAGCCACAGTGTGTCGGCGAGTCCCCGATGCGCGGCATCATTGTTGTCCGACACATCAAGTGATTTGCTGAACAAGTCCTCCGCGACGCCCCACTCGCCTTGGCGAGCCGCTTTGAGTCCCTGCCGGGACAACCGCCGGGCCGCCACGCTCTGACGACTTTCTCCAAATTTGACGATGCTGCGGCATCCCAGCTGCATACAGCCGGCCGTGAGCGCAGCGGCGATCAACGATGCCCAGACGCACCGGCCGATGACACGTCTCTGAGGGGCAGAAACGGCAAATCGGCGTGTATGACGATCGTGTGAACTCGCGTTCAAAGAGTTCCTTTCTCGTTGGATCACATTGCACTGATATCAAAACCCTCACGACCGTTGCCAGCCGGAGAATCCGCAAATCTTTCCTTTCCGGAGTGACCCGCACGACCGGAACGTGGTCGCGAATCCCGGCAGAAATCGGCCGATCGTCAATATCGGTAGGCGATCGAGCGGACCCGATCTGTTTTTCACCTACCGCCTCACTTCTCCATTTTTGCCCGCAATCCGGTCGCCCCGATGTTTCCTAGCTCATTGACTGACTCCGTCGAAAACGCTCCCGGCCAACTGCTCGCCGAGCTGGAACAACGCCAAGATGATGTGCTGGCCCAACTCGACGATCTTGAGAACAAACTTCGCGATGTCCTGCGAGGCCTGAATGTGGAAGTGGATGACGTCGAGCTGGACTGAGTTTGCTATTTGATGGTGCGGCCGGGAGCAGAGTCCCGAAGCGGGGTCCGAGGTACGAGCTGCAGCGAGAATACGCTATCATCGATCGCCAAGCCTCCAAGCGAGTTTCACGATCGTTTTTGCCGCTGAACAAGAGCCTCACCATTTCCACCGAACGCGCTCGCCAGGGCCTGCCTGCCTGGACCTTTCTAAAGAATTTTGCTCGCCATCCCACGGCGGTCGGGGCCATAGCGCCGAGCAGCCCGGGGCTGGTCAACATGATGGTCGATTGGTTCGATTGGAGCGAAGTACGAGGTGTTGTCGAGTATGGGCCGGGCACGGGTGTTTTCACCGAGGGCATCACCCAGCGTTTGCATCCCGACGCTCGCTTTTTCGCCGTCGAACGCTCCGCCGAGCTCGCAGAACTGACTCGCCAGCGGTGCCCAGGCACCACGGTTCACGAAGCTTCCGCCGCCGATGTACAGCAATTGTGCCAACGTGAGGGAATACACCAAGTCGACGCGATCATCTGCGGACTACCGTGGGCATCGTTTCCCGAATCGCTCCAGGCGAGCATTCTCGACGCGACCCTCGACGTGCTTCGTCCCGGTGGCCAATTTGCCACCTTCGCCTACTGGCAAGGCGTTGTGCTGCCGGCGGGAAGGCGATTTTCCCGGCGGCTGCGGTCGAGCTTCTCAGATGTCCATCGCAGCCCAACGGTGTGGCGTAATTTACCGCCGGCGTTCGTATATCGCTGCACGAAATAGTTCCGCCGCCGGAACCCCGGTGCCAACGTCTGCTGACGGTGGCGACTGGCATCTTATCGCGGTCGCTTACTCGTCTTCGGGCGAATTCATCTTGAAACCGGTCCGCGTATTGACCGATTGCAGGTAGCCACGAATCAAATTGTTTGAATCTTGAGTACCGAGCAACTGGGCCATGAACCGCTGTTGCGGCTGGCGGAATTGCTCCCGAAGCTGTTCTTCATCGGGCTGGAACTCCGTTGGCGTGACGACGTAGTAAACCGATTTGAGATCGTTCGGAGCAACGGCGTA
Organism: Allorhodopirellula heiligendammensis; assembly: GCF_007860105.1. Lineage (NCBI taxonomy): Bacteria > Pseudomonadati > Planctomycetota > Planctomycetia > Pirellulales > Pirellulaceae > Allorhodopirellula > Allorhodopirellula heiligendammensis. The sequence goes on along the minus strand of NZ_SJPU01000002.1, from coordinate 1,362,937 downwards.
GGCACCCACTTCGGTGGTGAAAACGGCACGCATAAAGTCGTCGCCCACGGCGTCGAGTTCAGGGACTTCCGCAGGAACGGTCTGCATGAAACCGACCTGTTCGAGCCAACTGAAAGGTCCGACGTTTTCGATCAAGTTATCCTTTTTGTCAGCCGGGATCACATCAGCGAGCTTTTTTGAACCGCCGGCAACGGCAGCAGCAATTTTGTCGGCAGCTTCTTCAGCTAGCTTTCTCGCTTCACCCATACGAAGGAAACGCACTACTTCGTCCCGGGCCTCGTCGAGCGTCGGGATGTACGACGGCACGTCCTTCGTCTTCCAACTGATGTAGGTCACGCCCGCCTCGAGATCGACCGAGCGAAGCGGCGAGAAGACCGGCTGGGGCTGAAGGACAGATCCGTCCTGCATCGGCGCTCCAAACATCATGGCGCTGTAGGGTGGTCCACGTCGATTCAAACCCGTACCCAAACCGAACGAATTTCCGGGGGCGATTTCGTCAGCGCTCAGACGGTTCACGAGTCCATCGGTCTTTCCGTACTGCAACCCGAGCTCCTCCGCCATGTCCTTCAGGTTCAGTCGAGCGGGCGCATCCGATTCCTTCTGGACACCTACCGAAACGTTGCTCTCGTGAACAGCAAGCTCGCTGAAGTAACGTCGCATCCGCTTGTTGGCCTCGGAAACTGCGTTGTCGAGCGCGCGACTGGCGGGCCCGGTTGCCAACTCCGTTGCGATTTGGTCGCGAACATCGTCAAAGGCCTGAGACTTGGTAGGTGCCGGCTCGTCGTCAAAATCGAGGCTCATCGTGGGTTCGGCGGGAGCCGCTGGGGTTTCCGCATCCACGGGCGTTTCGGGACTGGATGGCTCCGGCTCGGCAGCGGTTTCCGGTTCCTCATTCTCGTCAGCGCCTGCGGTCGTCTCCTCGTCTTGGAAGGCTACCAATCGAACCGACGGATCTTGACGACGATACAGCGACGACTCTTCCTCAGCGGGCTCCGCGGATTCTGATTCTCCAGCGGATTCCGGCTCGGTAGCAGGCTCTTCGCTCGGGGCCGTTTCTTCGCTCGGGGCCGCTTCTTCGCTCGGGGCCGCTTCTTCGGCAGGAGCCATTTCTTCGGCAGGAGCCATTTCTTCGTTGGCAGCTGGCTCGTCGCTCGCTGCTGGCTCCTCGCTTGGGGCTGGTTCGTCGCTTGGGGCTGGTTCTTCCGCTGGAGTCATTTCCTCAGCCGGAGCAGCCGCATCGCTTTCGTCGGCACTCGGTTCTGCAGCCTGTGCATCATCGGTGTCGGTCGTTTCCGCAGGGACGATCAAATCGGCAGGGACTTGGAAATCGCCGCCGGCGAGCCGCCGTTCGTACTCTTGCCGTAGCTGCTCCTCGGTGAGCTTCGCTTTCTCAGCGTCGATGAATTGCTGCAGATCGGCGGCCACGTACTCAATTTCAGCCGAATCAGGACGGCGGAACCCAGGCAATGGTGAATCGCTACCTGGAAAGCTCATCCGCTCGCGACCGGCGTCGTAGGTCGCCTGAATGTCGGACTTGCTCGGGTTTTCTTCGGTTTGGTCGAAATATTCGCTCGCTAAGACGCCGTAAGCGGTCACGGTCGCCTGCTGGTTCAGTTTCAGAAAGTTCTCCCACTGGCCCAATGGGGTGACGATCGGGATCTGACCATTGCTCAATCCCACGAGCGCCCCGCGTTGATACAAGTCGGCCAACAGATGCATGCGGAGTTGTTCGTAGAGATGCTGCTGGCCGAGCTGCCTGCCGCTGCTCTGCAATAGCAATGCTGCGATCTCGTTATCGCTGACGGTTCCGTCAGAGAACCGGGTCAGCCAATCCTGCAATTGCACGTCATCCAGTTCAAACCCCGCCTTTTGGGCTTCGTGGTAGAATCGCAATGTGTGGATGGTGGCCTCTTCGCTGGGGTTAGCGTCGATGCCAATTCCGCGGATTTCGCCCGATTGCTCGTCGAACTGGAAACCTGGCGTCTGCGGGACGCCGCCTCGCTTGAGAGTGAGGTTGGCGAGTTCATACAAGAACCGGACGACAGCGCGGTGATTCTGTGTGGTGCGGGCAACCCGCGTGCGCGTCAGTTCCGTGCCATCAAACGTGGCTGCAACTGGGTTGGAGTTAATCCCACCACCACGACGCATGTACGTATCCAGCGCCGGCAGGACGACGAAAGAGAACAGAGCCAACAGGGTCAGACAAACCATCAAGGGCTTGAGGTTGCGTCGAAAGATCTCGAACGGACTCGAACTCATCAGAGAAGCCTAGCGGGGCGGGGGCAATCGAAAACTGCGTGAAGATGCAAACCGCAAAGGGTATCGCCGAAGGAAATTGGAGGTCAAGACGACTTGACACAAAGGATTGAGCCAAAAAGCGAGGCGGACCCCGCTTCGCTGACTGTCACTGCTAGACTCTGGCGACGTATTGCCCGCTAAGACGCCGTATAAAGCGTTTCATTTCGAGGACGCTGACGATCGCCGAGACACGCGCGGATGACAATTCGCAGGCCACGGTGATCGCATCGAGCGAACTACCGGTAGGAGAAATCTGATCGAGCACCGCCAATTCGAGCTCATTGAGTGATAGTTCCCGCCCATCTCGCATTTCACGTTCGGCGCGATTCGCATCAGATTCGCCACCACGGACAATGGGCTCGCTCAGTGGGCCAAGCAACTCCAGTACATCGTCAGCGTTGCTGATGAGTACTCCACCATCGCGGATCAAGCGATGGCAGCCCTGCGAAGCACGACTGTTGACGGGGCCGGGCAGGGCGCCCACGCTGCGCCCGAGCTCGCCCGCAAGCCGCGCCGTAATCAACGCACCAGACCGCTCGGGGGCCTCGATCACGAGCGTCGCCAGGCCTGCCGCAGCAATCAGACGATTGCGCTGCGGAAACATGCCACCACGCGGTTTCGCAAGAGGTGCATATTCGCTAATCACAGCTCCCAGATTAGCGATTTCGGCGGCCAAAGTCTTATTTTCTGCTGGATACATCTGGCCCAACCCACCGCCCAAAAAAGCAATCGTACGGCCACCCACCTCCAATGCTGCCCGATGTGCCGCCGTGTCGATGCCTCGTGCCAGCCCGCTGACGATTGTCACCGAGGCAGCCGCGAGATCGCGCGCTAGCCGGCGTGTTTGTTCGAGACCGTACGCGGTCGCGTGCCGCGTACCGACGATGGACACCGAGATGGCGTCGACCGCCTTCCAACGACCTCGGCAAAAGAGAACTGGTGGGGCGTCGTCGAGTTCCTCCAAAGGCTTTGGATAACCGTCCTCGCCCCGCTGAATGATGTGAGCGCTGTTCTGCTGACACCAGCGGATGACCTCGTCAACATCGATATAGTCTCGCGCCGACCGAATCGTATGGGCCAGCTTGGGACCAATCCCGGGGACGCGCTGCAGATCGCTCGAGTCGGCTCGCAAAATATCGGACGCTGCCCCGAATGCCTCGCTCAGCACGCTCAGACTTCGCGGCCCTAACCCCGGCAGCAAACACAACTGCAGTTGATCTCGCAAGCCAACGTCAATCGGCAATGGCCCGTCACTAGACGATGGCCCGTCACCAGGCGATGGCCCGTCACCAGGCGATGGCCCGTCACCAGGCGATGGCTCGTCACCAGGCGATGGCTCCACACTCTCCTGTTCACGCTGCCAATAGAAGAGCTCGTCGGACACCGGGGGATCCTTTCGATTCTGCCAGAATCTAGTAGATGTGTACAACTTCCCGCAGGCGAAGCCAGCGTGCGACAACGAACCGTCGGTCGACACTGCTTCAGTCTACCAAAATCACACGCCGATTCCGTTCGCTGTCGACCAGTAACCTCCACGGGTGTGGTCGAAGTGCGGCTTCGTGCCTCGGGCAGCTTCGTCAAAGCCCGTTTCGGCGGACCAAACCTGACGTCCACCCACCCATGTCCGGACGGGCCAGCCCGTCAGGGTTTCGCCATCCCACGGGCTCCAGCGGGACTTGGTGTGTTGGTCCTGATCTCGGATCGTTCGCCGTTGTGACGCATCGACGAGAACCAAATCGGCGTCATACCCGGCAGCAATGCGTCCCTTGCCGGTGATTCCCCATACGCGGGCGGGGGCATCGCTCATCCAATGAGCAATCTGCGGCAGCGTGATACGGCCCGCGTGGGCTTGATCGAGCATCAGCGCCAACGAATTCTCCACAGCGGGCAAGCCTGAGGGGCTCTGCGGATACGGCTGATTTTTCTCTTCGAGCGTATGGGGCGCGTGATCGGTGGCAATCACCTGGATCACATCGTCCGCAAGCGCCTGCCACAATCCTGCATTATCCGCGGCCGTCTTGATCGAGGGATTCATTTGCACGCGGCTGCCCAACCGCTCGTAGTCGTCGACGTTAAATAGCAAATGATGCGGGCAAACCTCAGCGGTTAAGTACGGTGATGGATCTCGCAAAAACTTGAGCTCGGCAGCCGTGGAAACATGCAGCACATGAAACCGATGCTGGTGCCGCCGCGCCAACTCAGTCGCTCGCTCGGTGGCAATCATCGCTGCCCGCTCGTCGCGGATCCGGGAGTGATCAGCCAGATCGCTGGTTTGACCGATACGTTCCGCGTTCGCTCGGACGGTCGTCTCGTCCTCGCAGTGCGCACAGATCGGCAGCGTGGTTTCAGCAAAAATCCGTTCGAGAGCCGCCTGTTCGTCAACGAGTAAGTTCCCCGTGCTGCTGCCGATGAAGATTTTGATCCCCGGTACATCGGTAACCTCTGTCAACTCTTTGACATTGTCAGGTGTGGCCCCAATGTAGAAACCGTAGTTAACGAGGGACTTCGCGGCAGCGAGACACTCTTTGGCACGAACACCTTCCACCGTGATCGCAGGCGGCTTGGTGTTGGGCATCTCCAGAAACGTCGTCACGCCACCGGCTGCGCAGGCGTGACTGGCCATCGCTAGATCCTCTTTCTGAGTCAATCCGGGCTCACGAAAGTGAACCTGATCGTCAACGACTCCCGGCAGAAGATGCAATCCGTCGGCTTCCACCACTTCATCGCACGACGCAGATGCCGAAGCATCAACATCGAGTATCTTTCCATCGTCGATGAGCACATTCGCCGCACGAACCTCACCTGAGTTGGACCGGAACCCATCACCGGGCAGGACGACCGAGGCGTTGCGAATAAGAAGACGTGCCATGATTTGAGAAGCTCCCACGATGAAGGATAGTCGGCAGAGGCATCGTCGCCCCGGCAACGACGCCAGCACTCTGCCAGGGACGCAAATCCCCGGTCCAGTGTGCGATTGCCAACATAGCCCCGCGGGAGGCGGCAGCAAGGTGGGACGGTACGCCAGCACCGACGTCGCCGCCGGGACTCAGTGCAAATTACCTCGGGCTGCGGACTTTCCGTTCGAACTTGCGACGGACGGAACCAGGCAGCCTATGCCGGTTCAGTGAGCTAGTTCCATTACAGGGGTTTTTCAGCGTGCGAAGACTGACAACACCTTGCTCGATGCCGATCAAAGTCGACGCGTTCGCTGGACGATGACAACCCGTGCGTCTCGTTGTTCGCCCCACACGTGCCCTCTCGCGCGCCAACCTCATTTGATCGGAAACCTTCATGCCCTTCCTGTCCGGTAGTCTTTCATTTGAACGATTCCGCGTTGAAAAATTTGAATCCGCAAGTTTTGATCAAGAACATATCGACCTCATGCAGCAGCACGCCGCTGGCAGGGTCGAGACGGACTCGACCGAAAACGTTCACACCGGCTTTCTGGGTGGCGCCCACCTGTTCGATCAAGATTTTGATTTGGAGAAGAATGTCATTAACGATGCCGTGCACTTCGGCGTTCGCATTGATACCAACCAAATTCCCGCCGCCATCAAGAATGCATGGCTGCAAATGGAGCTGGCCGGCCTGGGCCGTGACAACCCCAGTGGGGTCCCCACAAAATCACAGCGGAAGGAAGCAAAGGAAGCCGTCGAACAACGCTGCGAAACCGAAGCTGCCACCGGGAAGTACCGCAAATTCCAGCCGTTTTCGCTACTGTGGGATCACAGCTACGAAATGCTGTACTTTGGCGGCTCGGCGGGGACCGCCAGCGGACACTGCGCCGATCTCCTGGAGCGAGTTTTCGGTGTCGAATTGCGGCACGTCAGCGCGGGGACGATCGCTCAGGCGTGGGCCATCGAAGCGGACCGCTACGCCGAAATGGATGAAGTAGTGCCCGCCGGCTTTGCCCCCGGTCCGGCGCACGGCAGCGTTGCCTGGGCGAATGAACACTCCCAAGCACCGGATTTTCTAGGCAATGAATTCATGCTGTGGTTGTGGTGGACGCTGGAAACACAAACAGACACGATCACGATTCCCGATGGGACCGAAGTGACCGTGATGCTGGCGAAGACACTCACTCTCGAATGCCCGGTCGGTGAATCCGGCAAAGAGACGATCACGGCGGAGTCACCGGTGAAATTGCCCGAGGCAATGCAAGCGATCCAGCACGGCAAGCTGCCTCGGAAAACCGGCATGATTTTGGTCCGCGATGGACAGCAGTTTGACCTGACCCTGCAAGCGGAAACCTTTGGCATCAGCGGTGCGAAAATCATCCTCGATGAAGACACCGAATTCGATGATGACGACCGCATCGAAGCGGTGCGGACGCTGTGCGACACTGTCGACGGCCTCTTCCACACGTTCTGCGATCGACGCACCAGTGCCACGTGGTCGAAAGATCTCGGCGCGATGCAAGACTGGCTCGCCCCGGTTCACCAACGCGCCGTGCAGGCAGCATAAATGAAAAAGGTGTCCGAAATGAACAAGGTGTCCGGTACCTTAATCACTCAAGATTCGCGCGATTGAGTCTTCTGATCCAGCAATCGGGTCGATTCGCTCGCCTACCGATCCAATCCCCGACTCGATATCAACCGAAACGGTACGGGACACCTGTTTAAATCGGCGGCATTAAAATTGGCTCGCACCGATCCACCCACGCGCCGTACAGGCCGCGTCGGGATCGGTGGGCGGGTGGTATCGCTGGCCGCTGCTCGGCTTTGCTGCCCAACGATGCTGGCGCAGGGAACAGCAAAGCCTTCTAGCAACAGATGCTTAGACGCGGCGACGTTCTTTCAGACGGACAGCCTTGCCGACGCGGTCGCGGAGGAAATACAGTTTCGCACGGCGGGTGACACCGCTGCGTTTGATTTCGATCTTATCGATCCGTGGGCTGTGGACGGGGAACTTGCGCTCGACGCCTTCACCGGCGACAATGCGGCGAACCATGAACATCTCTTGCGATCCTTTGCCCGAGCGGCCGATCACGACACCACTGAAAACCTGAATGCGTTCTTTGGCGCCTTCGAGAATCTTGGTGTGGACGTCGACAGTGTCGCCAATGTCGAACTTGGGGGTTTCTGGTTTCAGGTTGGCCTTGTTGACCATGTCCATGATGGCATTGCTCATGACGCTCTCGCTAATATTTTTTAGGGCTGGCTGGATTGGTAAGTTGAATGATTTAGGACTCGTCGAGCAGATCGCTACGGCGGGCCTTGGTTCGGATCAGTGTTTGCTCAGCCCGCCAAGCGGCGATTGCCGCATGGTCACCACTGAGCAAGACCTCGGGAACGAAGTGTCCTTCGAACTCGCGGGGCCGGGTGTATTGTGGAAACTCCAGCAGCCGATTTCCGCGGCTGAAGGAATCATCTCGATGGCTGTTTTCATCACCTAGGACGCCGGGAATCAACCGAACGACGGCATCGATGATGGTCATGGCAGCGACCTCGCCCCCATTGAGAACGAAATCGCCAACGCTAATTTCTTCCGGCTCCAAGATGTCATGGACCCGTTGGTCAAACCCTTCGTATCGGCCACAGAGCAAAACAATTCGCTCGCTCGTAGCGATATCTTCGGCCAGACGTTGATCGAATGGCTTGCCTTGCGGCGTGAGCAGGATTCTGCGGATGGGGGCCTGTTCGGCTCCGTCAGCAGCGTCCGACTCGATTTCACGAACGCAACTCACCGTCGGCTCGACTTGGATTAACATTCCCGGGCCGCCGCCGAACGGACGGTCATCGACTTTGCGATGAGGTACGTTTTCGGCCCACTGCCGCAGGTCATGACGCTGGATGTCGACCAGCCCCCGGACGATTGCCTTGTGCAACAAACTTTGCGTCAGGTAACCGTCAAAAATCGCGGGGAACAGGGTAACAACGTCAATCCTCACTAGGTTTTACTCGCCGGACAGCTTACTCGGATGCCGTGGCTTCGGCTTCAGGAGCCGCAGGCGACTCTTCGGCTGGAGCTTCTGCAGCGGGAGCGGGCTCTTCGGCCTGCGGTGCTTCCGCTTTGGGCTGAGGAGCGGCCGTCACGGGCGCGGGCGTGTAGTCCTTGCGGCGGCCGAGACGCGCCAAGGCTTCACGCTGTGCGTCGAGATGGGTGCCGTCGGTGCCATACTTCTTGATCAACGTGGCGCACTTTTCGGTGGGTTGGGCACCCACACTGATCCAATAGTCGATACGGTCGCTCTTCAATTGAGCACGCGCGTCGGTTTCGGGGCACATGGGGTCGTAGTGGCCGAGTTCCTCGATCACTCGTCCATCACGGGGTTTACGTTGGTCCATTGCACAAACACGAAAGAAAGGACGATGGGTACGCCCCATTTTTTTCATGCGAATTTTGACAGCCATCTCGGTCAGGTCTCCAAAAAGATAATTAGCGTTGGTTTTGGTGCGGTTGATTTAAAAGTCTAAAGTCGGTCGGTCGCGTTTAGCGGCCCTTTCGTTTCATCTTGCGTTTGAGTTTGTCACGCTCTTTGCGCTGCTTCTCCCGTTCGGCGGGCGACAGACGCTTGCCCGTGGATTGTTTGATTTTCGTGGCACCGAGACCACCGCCGGCCATCGCACCGCTCTGGAGCTGACGCAGCATCGCCATCCGGTCTCCGCCGCCCTTGCCCGACATCATCTGCATCAACGGTTTCATCGTGTCGAACTGCTTGATCAACTGTGTGATCGACGACGAAGGCACCCCGGCTCCAGCCGCAATGCGGGTTCGCCGGGCTGCATCGATTAGCTTCGGGTTTTTACGCTCGGCCGGAGTCATCGAATTGATGGCCCCGATAATCTGTTTCATCTGCCCGCCAGCTTCTTCGCTGTCGAGCGCCTCTTTGAACTGGGACATCCCCGGCATCAGACCCATCATGCGTCCCATCAGCCCGGGCTGAGCGATTTTCTGCATCATGTTTTTAAAATCATCGAGGGAGAATTGGCCTGACGCCATTTTCTCCTCAAGCGATTCCCGCTCGCTCTCGTCCACGATCCGGTGAGCTTCGCGGGCGGCGGCGACCATGTCGCCCATCTGCAGGATGCGGCCTGCCATGCCTTCGGGGCGAAACGGCTCAAGGGCGTCAAATCGTTCACCGGTCCCGATGAATTTGATTGGCACGCCAGTGACCTGCTTGACCGATAGCAATGCACCGCCGCGGGCGTCACCATCGAGCTTGGTCATGATCACGCCATCGAGCTCCAGAGCTTCGTTAAACGCTCCAGCACTGTTGACAGCGTCTTGGCCCGTCATGCCGTCGACGACGAGATAAACTTGATCCGGACCAACCTTCTTATCAATTCGCTTGAGCTGATCCATCAACTCCGCGTCGATAGCGAGTCGACCAGCGGTGTCGAGGATCACGACCCGGTTGCCATCACGCCGTGCGCGGTCGACGCCGTTTTGGCAGACCTTCACCGGATCCTTGTGCTCAGTCTCCGCGTGGACGGGGACACCGAGCTGCTCACCGATGACCTTGAGCTGCTCGATGGCGGCCGGGCGCTGGAGGTCGGCGGCGACGAGCAGCGGCTGAATATTCTGCTCGCGGAGCAACTGCGTCAACTTGCCACAGGTGGTCGTTTTACCGCTACCCTGCAAGCCGCAGAGCATCAAAATGGTCGGCCGATCGGCATTGAGATGCAGAGAAGGGTCGACGGGGCCGAGGATCTCGACCAGTTCCTCGTGAACGATCCGCACCAGTTCTTCGTGCGGGCGGAGGCTGAGCAAGACCCGCTTGCCAAGTGCTTTCTCGGTCACATGTGCCATGAATTCCTTCACGACACTGTAACTGACGTCCGATTCGAGCAGCGATTGTTCGACGATTTTGAGACCGTCGCGCATATTCCCTTCGGTCAGTTTGCCCTTACCAGACAAACTTTTGAAAGCGGATTGCAGGCCTTCAGAGAGGGAATCGAACACGGGCGACGGGTACGCAAAGACGGCAAGGTTAACGGAAAGCCCGACAGTTTACGCATCGACAGGGGTTTTTGTAAATGGACAGCTAGTATTTCATCGGAAATTACGGCCATGACCAAACGTGTCCACCCGCCTGCGATCTTATCACCGTCGACCCAACGGCATCGCACGAGGTGCCGAGGGGCGTTTCTGATCATCCCATCGCTAGTTTCACGGAAGAGATCCAACATGGCCAAGTATTACGTTCAGTGTGGACCCCGCAGCGTTGTCGTCGAAGCCATCGATGGCGAAGCAGCTGCCATGCATTTAATGGATATGGTCATGCAGCCCCACGCTTGGATCTATGATGACGCGGACCTGAGCGATGGCGACCGCCACGCCCACCTCGCCATCGAAGCCCTGCTCACCCTGGCCCCGGAAATTCGCGTCAGCGAGCAAGGGGTCAACCGCACCGACGCCAGCCCCCACGGCACGCCGGAAATTCTGCTACTCTGGCACCAAACCATGTCCGGACTGAGCCGATTATTCCGCTCGGCGGGACTGGCCCCCAAAACACTGCGTGAACTGAGCGTTGGCTAGGGGCGGATCGCCCGCCAGGAATCGCTTTCACCTCTCACCGCTACGGCCCCCCTATGTCACCCCACTTCAACGCTGCTCCTTCGCGGGTGCTGGTGATTGGGGGTGGGGTCGCAGGCTGTGCGGCAGCGATTCGGTTTGCTCATCGGGGCAACGAGGTGACTTTGGCCGAGCGGGCCTCGTTTCCACGCGAGAAAATCTGCGGCTGCTGTCTCGGTGCCGCAGGATTGCGGGCTCTCGACGCGATCGGCCTCGCGCAATCCGTTCGCGATCTGGGCGTGCCCACCGAGCGTTTTACTGGCTATTTGCAAATCCCGCGTCTCTCACCCACAAATACAGCCCCGCGGGTCTGCGCGAGCGAGATCCATCTGCCCATTGCCGCGGGTGTCGCGATCGCTCGCAGCGTGTTGGACACGTTCTTAGTCGAGCAAGCCCGGCAGGCAGGCGTCCGCCCGTGGCAACCTTACGAGGCCCAGATCGTTTCAACAGACAACAACAAAACCCTGGTTCGATACCGCAGCGCCGATGGTTCGCAGAAACCGCACGACTGGGAGCTGACCGACGAGTTTGACCTGGTCGTCGTCGCGACGGGACTGAGTGGCGATTTCTCTGGGAGCCACTCTATCCCAAGCAGCGGCGCCTCCAACGCCAACGTCAACAGCGACGGCAGCGCGAACCCACGTCGCTGGCAGTTGCCCTGGATCCAATCTCCCCACGGTCCCTTCGGCATCGCGGCTCATCTGCCCAGCCAGCACCCCCTCGCCTGCGACTGGCGTCTGGACGAAGGCGAGATCGAGATGATCTGTGGCGACGAGGGGTACGTCGGGCTGGTTCGCCTACCGGGCGGCGCGATCGATATCGCGGCGGCGCTGCGGACATCGAGCCAACAAGTTCGTCCGCCAAGCCCAACCGAACGGCTGGCAGCACTACTTGGGAGTCATCCTGGCTGCACCGACAGTCTGGGTGAGCGAATCAGCGACTGGCTACGATCGGAGGCGCGACTCATGACAGCGCCCCCCCTTCGTCGAACGCGATGGCCCGGTCGCGGGCGTGTCGTGGCGATCGGTGATTGTGCTGGCTATGTCGAGCCGATGACAGGTGAGGGGATGACGTGGGGGATCGAGAGCGGATTGGCCGTGGCCGACCTGTGGGCCAAGCCAGGCTCGCAGGACGACTTTGCAAACCATTGGCACACGAGGTTGCGGGCACTCCAGCAAAAGCGGCGCATCCTTTGCGGGAGCGTCACCCGAGCGTTGCGTTCGCCTGGACTCCGGCGGGCGGCCCATTTCAGTTTGACTCGCGCTCCCTGGCTAGCCATGCCGATCACCCGTAGTCTGGCGGCGGGGCCGACGTTCGCACCCACTGCGTCCCGAATGCCGTGACATCCTCTCATTAGATCCGATTGACCCTCCATGGCATCACTCCTTTCGGTCGCATCCGCAGCCCCTCGCCATCAAGCTGATCGGCAGCTATCGACGACGCAGGCTCAGCGGATGTCCTGTCGGACTGCCCGAGAAGCGAGCACCGTCGAGAAACTGCACCGGCGAACCGGTGTCGAGAACCGGGGCAGCGTCTTGCTAGACCAGGCGCCCTCAGGGGCATTGACCCAGTCCTTTTACGAAGCGTTGAGCGTGGATGCTCATGGCCCCACGACACGCACGCGCAATGACCGATTCGCGATCGAAGCACCGCGACTGGCGGTTGCCTCAGCGGCCCAGGCGATTGAACTCAGTGGGTGCGAAGCGTCGCAGATCACGCATGTTATCACGGTCACGTGCACGGGATTCCGCGCCCCTGGCGTCGACATCGACCTGATCGAGCAACTCGGATTGCCCGCCACCACCCAGCGGACTCAAATTGGATTCATGGGCTGTCACGCACTGATCAACGCATTTCGCGTTGCCCGAGGACTCGTAGCAGCCGAGCCCGCAGCCTGTGTGCTGATCGCCAGCGTGGAACTGTGCTCACTGCATTACCAATACGGCTACGATGCGCAGCGAATTGTCTCGGGGTCCATATTCGCCGACGGGTCGGCGGCCGCGATTGTCGCTGGCGACGATTTCAACGGTAGTCACCATCTGGGTGGCCTAGGCGAAATCGCCGCCACCGGATCTTGCTTGATTCCGGGCAGTCGCGATGCGATGAGTTGGTTGATTGGGGACCACGGCTTCGAGATGACTCTCCGCCCCAGTGTGCCAGAACTCATTGAAGCGAATCTGGCCGGATTTCTCGAAAACTGGCTGGCCCAAGAGAATCTACAACTGGATGGCATCGGCGGATGGGCAGTCCACCCCGGGGGAACACGAATTCTAGACGCGGTTGAAAAAGCACTCGGTCTGGCCACGCAGAAACTGAAAGCATCTCGCGATACCCTGCGCCGACACGGCAACATGTCATCGGCCACACTCGGTTTCGTCTTGGAAGAATTTAATCACGCCAGCGTCCCACGCCCTTGGGTGATGCTCGGCTTTGGGCCGGGGCTGGAGATCGAGGTCGCACTGATTCGCTGAAAAGCCCTCAGAATGTGGCCGTGCTTTTACTGGCAGATTGGTTAGACTGCGGTAGTCACCGGCCTCATATCTTGACTAAACGCCCTATGCTCAAGCAATTTCTGATCAATGCGTCCCTCGTTCTAGCTGGATTTTCTCTAACGTGGAGTTATTTGCCCGCCGAATTGTCGGCACAGCAGCCCGACACAAATTGGATCGATAAAGAACTCGAGCAGGCTCGCGGAGGCTTAGATCCCGACCGTCTCCCCAGCTTGACCGACACAGAAGCAGCCGTGCTCGACGCGATGGGAGCTTGCCGGGCATACCTGGATCGCCGGGCGACAGAGGCCAACGCTGCTGCCTGGCTGGATTACCTGCAGCTGGAACCGCTGGCCGACGCAATCCATGACGATGAATCGATTGCTCAGCGCGGCCACGCCGCGGTGGAACTGGAATCACGACTGCGCGACGTGCACCCCGGCCTGGAATTGAAGTCAATGACGTCACTTCGCGGTGCGGTCCAACGTTACATAGCGGCCCTGCGATACTCCGATCCCGAGCGGGGGCTCGCGTCAGCGCGAAAGCAACTCGACGCCCTCGCCGAAATCTTCTCATCGGCCCCCGCTGCCCCAGACACTGGTGAGACAGACACTGGTGAGACAGACACTGGTGAGACGGACGCGGATGAGACAGACACCCCCGCAACTCAAGATGGCGGTTCCCCCATTCCGTCAGCTCGCCGACCACACGAGTTGTCACCCGAAGAAGTCGCTCAGGTGGATCAGTTGCTCAGCGGCCTCGCTGACGCCAATCAAGCCGTCTCGCTAATTGACAAGATCCAGTCCTATTACCGTCATGGAAATATCCGTGGCTGGGTCGACGGGCGATCGATAAGCGAAGCGATCTCACGCCCCGTGAACAATCCCAGCGCCGTCAATGACTGCATTCTTGGCACACGAATGATCGGCCAAGCACGAGTGGACGGGAACGTCGTCGCCCAACTTTTGCCCTCCGACAATGACGTGCGTCTGTTGATCCGCATGAACGGCGTCTTTTCGACGACGGCGCGTGGCTATCACAAACCCATCACCCTAGATACGACGGGTAGTGGTCGAGTCTACGCCGCCCGCCAGATCGCGATCACTGAGAAAAGCATCGTACTGGGTGAAACCGTGTCGACGGCGGAATTGTCGACGCAAATCAATCGGATCAATCACCCGCTACGGATTGTGCGGCGGATCGCGAGCGAGCAAGCCGCCGAGCAGCGGCCGTTGGCTGAAGCAATTTCGCGTGAAAAGCTGCGGACGCAGGTTCACGCACAGTTTGACGCGCAGACTGCTGAGATGGCGGGCCGATCCTTCCCCAGCTTGGACAGCACCATCGACCCCTGGCTGAATCGCTTAGATTTCCCCGCCCTGACACGCTCGATCGGGTCGACAACCGATACCGTATACGCCCGTGCGAGCCTTCAGCGCCCCCACGGCTTAGCTGCTCCCGCGGAGCCTCCGGCACTTGCGTCCCTGTGGTCATCCACCCCAGGCGGCGTCTTGCCGGGCACCTACCTCGCCGCCGTGCAGGTCCACCAGAGCATCGTCGACAACTCCATTGCCCAACTGCTGGCGGGACAAACCTTCACACCGGATCGCATTCTGCAACTCGCCCAGACGCTTGATATCGAACTCCCCAACCGTGAGTCTCTTGCAGAGTCCACCGGCAGCGATGTGCACCAGGACACCGACAGCGATGAGATGATCGACGAGCAGGAACAGGAAGATTACGAAGTCGACTTGGCGAACTTTCGACCGGTGTTCGTGGAAGCTGATAATCAAGAACTACGGGTTGGACTTCGCGGCACCCGGTTCGCCCAAGGCGGCCGCGAACTCGAGCGAACGCTCGAAGTTTCTGCGATCTATCGCCCTGTCCGGGGTGAGGATGGCTCGCTCTGGCTGAGTCGCGAAGATGATGTGCGACTGTCGTTCCCCGGCTCCCGCCGGCTAACGATCAGCCAGACAGCGATCAAGACGAACATGCAGCAGAGCTTTAACAAACTGTTCCCGAAAGAACTGCTGCACCGAGACTTTTCCTTCCCCGCTGACGCCAAGATCGCCGCCCTGGCAGGCCGCGTGGTGCGGATCTCAGCGATTGACCTGACCGACGGCTGGATCTCGATTGCCGTGCGTTAGGGGAACCCGCAGTTTCGCCAGCGCCGCTCGGTGGGGTTGTTATTCGGCTCGTTTTCACGAGAACTCACGGATACTCACACACCGCTGGCGGGCGACGACGATGTGATCGAGTACGACAATGCCAATGAGTTTTCCCGCTTCGGTTAAGCGGTCAGTGACGGCATGGTCTTCCCGACTTGGCGTGGGGTCGCCCGAGGGGTGGTTGTGAATCAACAGCACCGCCGCAGCGGCATCTCGGATCGCCGGTCGGAACACTTCTCGTGGGTGCACCAATGACGCGTCGAGCGTCCCGACAGTGATGCGGTGCGAGCGAATTGGTTTGTGCTTGGTATCGAGCGTCACAATGTGGAATTCCTCCTGCACAGCATCACCGGCGAGATAGGCAAATTTTTCCGCACAGTACTGGGTAGCCTCGACCGTCGAGGTGATCTTGTGAATTTCAACTGGACGTTGACGCAGCGATTCGGTGGCGCGTCGACCGATTTCCAGTGCCGCCATGATTTGACAATAACTGGCCTTGGTGACTGCAGGAGTGATGTTGCGCAGTTCCGGCAAACCGGCATCGCGGAGACGATCGAGTTCGTCGTGAAATCGATTGGCGAGTTTTTGGCCACCCGTCACCGCCGACTCACCCACGATACCCACACGAATCAAAATCGCGAGCAGTTCCGCATCCGACAGGGACGCCGCTCCGAGCCGCAGTAAGCGTTCGCGGGGCCGTTCCTGCTCAGGCGTCTCCTTGACCTGATCACCATGAATACGACGATCAATCCATTGGTCGACGGCGACCACTGGATCGCCGTCGGTCCACTCATAAAGAATCTCGTCCGCTTCGCGAACCTTCGCCAACACGCCAGCCCGGACCACCTCATTGACCGTGCGAGTGACGAAGCCGGTGGTTTCCTCCCCGACGAGCTCGGCGAGCTCACTGCGGCGAAACCGTGGCCGCTGGGCCAGCGGATAGAGTACGCTTTGATACCGTCTGCGTCGCAGGTCGCTCATCCGCTACCATCCATCATCGGCTCGAGTGGGTTGGATTGCATATCACTTTTAATAACAGGATCCCATGTCAAGCATTTTCAGCAAAATCATTGCCCGTGAAATCCCTGCGGATATCGTATACGAAGACGATGACTGTTTGGCGTTTCGTGATATTGCCCCCAAGGCACCCGTACACGTGCTGGTAATTCCCAAGCGGGAAATTGTCTCCCTCGCCGAACTGCAACCCGAAGACGAAGCAGTGATGGGACGCTGTGTCATCGCCGCATCCCAAATCGCTGCCGCCGAAGGTCTCAGCGGTGGCTATCGCCTGATTGTCAACTGTGGAGACGACGGCGGCCAGGAAGTTCCCCACGTACACTTCCATCTTCTCGGCGGCCGCAAAATGACATGGCCCCCCGGCTGAGCATGGCCCCCCGGCTGAGCAGACCTGCCCGGCGATGATGCGCTTCACGCGGCCGCAGGTTTCCCTCTCACACGCCTGCGGCGCGGGACCAGAATGGGAGAATCCGCCGGGTACTGGACCCAGGAAAAACGACGAGAAACGATCAAAAGCTCTGGCGAGGCGACAGCAACTCGTCACCCAGAGACTAAAATCGAAACAGACCGCCTACCGACAGAATTACCCAAACACGCCCGGTGTCAACGCGACGGTTCCCACTCCCGCAGTTCGCTCAAGCTCGATGAATTTGATAACCACACGACTCACCACTCTGTTGCTCGGCTGCACCGTCACGATGGGAGCAACTGCAATGCCTTGCCAGCGCGCTGCCGCCCAGGGCGGGCCTGCGGTGGTGATGGTCACCGAAGTGCAGCAGCTGGAACTCGCCGCCGAACAGTCCTTTGTCGCCAACGTGCGGCCGCGGCGACGCAGCACGATCGGTAGCGCCGTTTTTGGCCGGGTGGAAGAATTTCTCGTCGACGCGGGCCAAGCCGTCCAGAAGGATCAGCCGCTCGCTCAGCTGAGGGTGAAAACCATTGGCATTGAGATCGCCGCAGCCGAAGCGGAACTGAGATTAAGACGAGCCGAGTTAGCAGAGTTGCAGAATGGTTCACGTCCGGCGGAGATCGCCCTGGCAAAGGCCACGGCCGAGTCCGCGGAGGCGGCTCGACAATACGCGGAGGCAAAATTCCGACGCTTCGAACGACTCTTCGATAATCTTTCCGGGGCCTCTCAGGACGAATTCGAAGCCGCCCGCGCAGAAGCGCTGAAAGCGGCCGCTGAGGTCGCCATCGCTGACAGTTCCTTCGAACTCGCCACAGAAGGCCCCCGCGCCGAACGCATTGAACAAGCCGCTGCACAGGTCGCTGTCAGTGAACAAACGGTCGAAGGACTGCGAGATCGCTTCGGAAAATACACGATCCGTTGCCCGTTCGATGGCTACGTCGCTGCGGAACTGACCGAGACCGGTGCGTGGGTCAACCAGGGTGATTTGGTCGCCGAGGTTGTCGAGATCGATCCTGTTGAGGTGGAGGTTTTCGTTCCCCAATCCAATATCCGCTTTGTCGAAACGGGGATGGAGGTTCACGTGGCTGTGGAAGCCCTCGATGGCGAGGTATTCACCGGCAAGGTGGATCAGATTATCCCCGTCGCCGACGAGCGCTCGCGAACGTTTCCGGTGCGGGTGGTCGTGCCCAATCCCAAAGTCGCTGGGCGCGCAAGATTGCTGCCGGGGATGCTTGCCAAGGTCGCGCTGCCGTCCGGAGAGAGCAAGCCGCGCTGGATGGTTCCCAAGGATGCGCTCCAGCTAGGTGGGCCGACACCCGTGATCTGGAAAGTCGTGGACGGGAAAGCCGTCGTGGTGCCCATCCGCACGGGGCCCTCCAGCGGAGCATTGATATCCATCGCACCCATCGAACCAGAAGCGATCCAGCAGGGTGATGCGATCATCACACGTGGAAACGAACGCGTGCGCCCGGGACAGAGCGTGGTCCTCGCGAAGTAAATGATGATCGCCGTTAGCGAGCTCACTCCCCCCACAAAACAAACTAGAAATTAATTAATGTTGTTGTTCACTTTGGAAGGATTCACGCCGGCGGCACTCTCCTGCTACGGTTCGTCCTGGAATCGCACGGAGTCGATCGATGCAGCGGCGTCGATCGGAACAGTCTGGGACCGCGCTGTCACCCCCGTCACCGACCCCCTCGCGCAGCTGGACAGATGGCTTTCGTGCGGTCAATTTCCGGCCGATCACATGGTGGTTGTGACCGATGATGAACGTTTGAGCCGCTTGCCCTCCGCCGACGCCATCGGCGAACTGATGGTGATTCCACAACCCGGCGGCGACCGCGTTGCGGATTCGCTCGAAGACACGACGCTCGCATCCTTGGTCGCGATCGCCGCCGAGCAATTGCCCGATAATCCCCATGTTTGGCTGCACAGCCGATTCTTAACTCGCTTGTGGGACGCGCCCCGCGACCTGTTTCCGATCGACCAACTCGATGAAGCCGATCTGGCGCCGCTGGACGCGGCCGAGTCGCTCGAACTTGAACTCGAACAGCAGCACCGCAGCGACGTGGACGAGCCCCCGGGCATGCCTGCGATTCTGCCGCACTGGCAACCGCCCCATTTTTTGCGACGAGCAGCGGACGATCCCGATCTGGTGATGGCGTGGATGCGGACTTATGGGTGCCAGATTCGGCTCGTGGATGCGTTATTCGGGTTGCTACACTCAGTCGCTGCTGAAACGGGTCACGACGCCATCGTGTTGGCGGGTACCAGCGGTTTTGCCCTTGGCCAGAATGGCGCGATCGGACATCGCGCCGGACCACTGCGTTCTTGCCATCTGCATGTGCCGATCGTGGCCGCCCCTTTGCATGCGGAGGGCCGGGTGGGCGGCAGCGACGCAAGCTTCTCCGGCGTCGGTATCCGCGATCGAAACGTCGCCTCAGCGGACCGACTGCCCGCGATCATGGCCGCAGTGACCAGCGAGCCAACGCGGTCCCCCCTGAGCCCGGAGGTGTGGGCGGCCCGTCGCGCACACGACCAGGAAAGCGTGGCTCCTGATGATGCCGTCGTGACCCGCCAAGGCCAGCAACATGTCGCGATCACGACGCGTGATTGGTTCTATGCCACCCAGCTAGTCACTGCCGACGGGGAATCCTCCAGCGACAGCCAAACCTCCCACGACAACCAGGGTCCTGCCGACGACGAGCGACCTACCGACCACGGGGAACCCGACTCACGGGGACACCTCTACCTCAAGCCGGACGACCTGTGGGACGTCAACGACGTCGCTCGGCTAAGAGCGGACACGGCAAATCAGTTTGCCGAAACGCTTCGCAATGAATGATTGCAGTTTGCCCAGCGGCTACTGGATCTTCTCAGGTGTCAACCGTCGAGTGACAAGATCAGCAATGAGTACGACACTCCCGGCGATCGCGGCGAGGGCGATGAGCACGATGACGCTGCCATCGTACTGCGCCGGCGTGACATAAACGGTTTCTTGGAATTTGAGCTCGAGGCCTGCCGTCTCCGGCGTGACGACCTGCAAGGGCCATAACCGCCCCACCGAACCGATCATCAACCCGATCAATGTTGCCATCGTGACGTCGCGATGATGCCTGAGCAGATAATTGAGCAAACGGGAGAACGCCAGCAAGCCGAAGCCGCATCCAAGCGTAAAAACGGTTAAACGCAGCAAGAGCAGGGGTTCAATGTCCAGCTTAAAAAACTGTTTCACCATCCCAATCACTGGCTCGTAAACGCCCAGCAGCAACAGCACGAATGCGCCGCTGATGCCCGGCAGAATCATCGCACAGATCGCGATCGAGGCACTCAAGAATAGATACAGCAGGTGAATGTCGCCGTTGCTAGCGGGAATGCTCGAGACCGCCAGCGCAATCGCAGCCCCGACAATCAGTGCGACATAACCTCCCGGCGTCCACTTCGAAACGTTGCGGCGAACCACCCACACACTAGCGAGTACCAGCCCAAAAAACACCGCCATCGTCTCGTTCATGCGGTGCAGCAGCAACCAGTGCATCAGACCGGCGAGTGTGCCGATGCCAATGACAATGCCAGCAGCCAAAGCGATCAAAAAACGGAGGTCAAGTTTCTCGAAAAGAGCACGAAATCGTCCGCCCGCGAGCATCTTGACCGCGTCACTGTCGATGTGGCTGATCGCGGCGATGAGTCGGTCATAGTGCCCCAGGATCAGGGCCACCGTCCCACCGCTGACACCGGGAACCGTATCGGCTGCCCCCATGCAAAAACCGCGAAATACATTCACAGCGTCTCCGGTGATCGTTCCCGCCCGCCCCGTCGCGGCCCGGCGAACACTCGACTTCGTCGCAGCGGAGGTGTCACAATCGTCAATTTCAGGGATGTTCGTCACAGTTAGTTTCGTCGACATGAAGTTGTGGTGAAAATGTGCGGACCCTGGGGTGGGCAGCGGCAACGGCTAAGGTAGTTTCCTACATACCGTTGGCAATGCCGCCTCGCACTTCACCTTTTACAAAGACCGCACCGACGTGACCGACCTTTTACGTGTTTTCATCCTTGCCGTCGTCCAGGGGATCGCGGAGTTTCTGCCGATCAGCTCGTCAGGTCACCTCGTGATCCTCAACGATCTGCTGGGCGGACTCGATGAATCGGCGACGCTGGTAATCATCCTGCATGCCGGCACCCTCGGTTCGATTCTCGTCGTCTACTGGCGGCGGATCCTCGATTTGCTAACCCGCGATCGCCGGGTCATTGGGCTGATGGTGGTCGGTACAGTACCCGCTGTCGTGATTGGCCTGACGATCAAGAAAGGTTTTCCGTGGCTCACCGAGTCGCCCGCCGTCGCGGCACCGATGCTAATCTTGACGGGCATCTTGTTGCTGGGACTGGGCAAGCTTCCCAAACGCGCCCAACGCTACACCCAACTGAGTTGGATGGGCGCGTTCGTGGTGGGATGTTTCCAAGCCGTCGCGATTCTGCCCGGGATCAGCCGGAGTGGTTCGACGATATTCGCTGGACGTTTGCTGGGATTAAGCAAGGAGGACTCGGTTACGTTTTCGTTTCTGCTGGCGATTCCGGCAATATGCGGAGCGGTGACGCTGGCGATCAAAGATCTCGTTGACGGCAGCGAAGCGGCCAGCGAGCTGCCGCTGTTGACCCTACTCATCGGAGCTCTCGTGGCATTTCTCGTTGGAATCGCTGCCCTGAAATGGCTGATTCGCTGGAGCCAAGAGGATCGCCTGCACTGGTTTGCCTACTGGTGCATCCCCGTCGGCGCCGTCTTCACGCTCTATTATTGGGGTGGTCTCGGGGGCTAAATCGGGGCCGCCGGAGAGGATGAATCTGCAAAAGAGAAATAAAGAGGCACTTATCCCGACAGGGGGGAAGGGATAGTATGCTAAGGAACTCGTGATCGAATTTCTCGCCCATGAAACTTTATGGCTACGCCTCAACTGACAGAACGCCAACGGCATGTCTACGAGCTAATCCGCTCGCTGATCCAAGATCGTGGATATGGTCCGACAGTTCGCGAAATCGGGGAGCATTTTGGCATTAAAAGCCCCAACGGCGTGATGTGCCATCTTCGGGCGTTGGAAAAAAAGGGCTTGATCACGCGGAAAGCGAACAAGTCGCGGGCGATCGAGTTGACTGGCGAGCACGCCCGCAGTACCACCGCCCTGCCGCTGCTGGGTATCGTTTCGGAACATCCCGCCCCATTGAATCTGGATTCACCTCAAGTGATCGACTTGGGAAAGTCGCTCGCAACCGGCGACCGAGTTCTGGTTCAGGTCTCCGGTGGCGCCTTCGCGCAGCAGGGCATCTTGGACGGCGACTATCTCGTTGTCGAGCAAAACCGCGAAGGTCAGGAGGGCGACCTCGTGGTCTGCCAATTCCCTGGCGGCCACGTCGCACTGCGGACCTGGGACGATCGTCAAGTCGCTGACTCGCTCCTGGGGGTCGCCGTTTCGATGATTCGAGAGAAGATATAACAATATCAAAAGAACACGTCGTAGCCATGTTCGACTGAGCGTGGCCCCCATCCTCCGGGGAAGCAAGATGAGACGACAGCTCGATCGACGATTCAACGACACACGTGGACCGCTGCAGAACCCGGGCGTTGACATCCCGCTGGTCGGTGTGGCACTCGTCTTTATCCTGTGCCAATGGGTCGGGCCCCGCCCGCCGGACAGCCCACTGCGGCGCCAGAACCTGCCGCGAGGCCCCTTGATAAAGCTGAGTTTGAACGATGCCACCGCGAACGAGCTCGGATTGCTGCCCCAGATCGGCCCCAAGATGGCCCAGCGGATTATTCATTTCCGCAATTCGCGTTCACTGTTTCGTAACTGGGCTGAATTTGAGAGCATTTCAGGGGTGGGCCCAGCGACGATCCAGACGATTCAGCCCTACTGTGCCATCGTGCCCGTGACCGAGGATCTGGCCAGCAATCATTGACCAACCCGCCTGAGCGTTCTATCGTGCAGGGGACAGGCTGACGGCGGGTAGTCACGTATTTCGCCGACCAAGTCCTTCGACCCTGTGCCCCTTGGGCCGCGTCCTCCCCAGCCAAACGCGGGGCGTTGCTCACACGGTTTCAGAAATATTTTGCCCGCATCATTGATACTGGACGATTGAAATGGCGTTAGCCGAAGACAAGGTTCGCGAAGCTCTCAAGGAGGTGATCGACCCGGAATTGTATGTCAATATTGTGGACTTGGGATTGGTATACGTCGTTGCCGTGGGCGAAGAAAAGGAAGACGGTCGGCATGACGTGAACGTGGAAATGACGCTGACCAGCCCCATGTGTCCTGCAGGACCACAATTGGTCGCTGGAACGAAAGCCGCCGCAGAATCGCTCGCAGAAGTCGATGTCTGCGAAGTCAAAGTGGTGATGGAACCAGCCTGGTCGCCCGAATGCATGACCGAGGAAGCCCGCGACCACCTGGGCATCTTTTAAGGTGACAGATGCTTCTGCCGTGGGCGGGACAACATCGGGGGGCGGGGCGCAATGGGCGGCCGGGACGACATCGGGCGAGACCGACAGCCTACTGCGACACTCCCTTGAGTTTCGAGTGGCCTACCAAGAAACCGACGGTCAGCGACGGGTCCACCACGCAAATTACCTCAACTACTTTGAGCGTGGCCGAGTGGAAATGCTCCGCAGCATCGGCCACGATTACAAAGCCATCGAGGATAGTGGCCGCATGCTGGTAGTGACGGAGATGAATGTCCGCTATCACGCACCAGCAGATTTTGACGATCTCCTGACAGTTACCACAGAGGTGCTCGATGTCAGGAAAGTCCGCATGCGGCATCGCTACATGATCCATCGAGGCGACACCCTATTGGTCGAAGCAGTGTCGGTGATCGCATGCTTGGACGTCAACGGCAAGCCTGCGAGACTGCCGGACCTCAGTCCCACCTAGCCCGATGCGTAGTTTGGGACCATTGTCCCGAGCGCGCCGTATGGGCATGGTGAACCGAACAGATTGCTCGGACGGGACAGATTGCTCGGACGGGACAAGGGTCCCATCCTACGACGAGCAGTGTGTGATTGCTTCGATCAGCGAATCGACATGCTCTGTTTGATGCACAGCGGACAACGAGAGACGCAGTCTCGCCGTACCTTCGGGTACCGTCGGTGGCCGGATCGCTGGAACGTAAAACCCTCGCTCGGCGAGTCGCCTGCTCAGTTGAACGGCCCGCTCATCGCTACCGACGACCAAGGGCACGATCGGGATACCTGATTCGAGCTCGCTAAGTGCTGCTACGTCGCTGGGCGAGAACCAGGATTCGCGTTGAAGACGCTCGCGGGTGTAGCGTGCCAGCGAAGCGAGATGCGATCGCCGATCACCCCAGCCCCCCATCTGCTCGATCACTTCACACGCGCCCGCCGCAGTGACGGGAGCCAACGCGGTGCTGTAGATCAGCGTACGACAAAACTGAATTAGGTAATCAATCACCGTGCGCGGGCCGGTGACAAAACCGCCCTGATGCCCGACCGCTTTACTGAGCGTGCCGATGCGGATCGGGATTTTTTCTTGCAATCCAAGTGCTTCGCATAAACCGCTGCCCCGCTCACCCAGCACACCGGTTCCATGAGCCTCATCGATGAGCAGGGTGGCCTGGTACTGTTGGGCAATGGCGACGAGTTCAGGCAGCGGAGCCGCGTCGCCGTCCATGCTAAAAACACCATCGGTGACAATCCACACCTGTTCAAATTGACTTCGCTTTTGCGAGAGCAATGCACGAACAAAGCTTGCGTCTCGATGCGGATAAACCATTCGTTGCGCACGCGAGGACCGACAGCCATCGATCAACGAGGCATGATTGAGCTCATCGCTAAGAATCAAATCACCGGCGCGACAGAGCGTTGCCACCGCACCACAGCAGGCGGCATATCCCGATGGAAACACCACCGCCGCTTCGCTTCCCTCGGCCTGCGCAATCGCCGTTGCCAAGCGTTCATGCTGCGGCGTCCATCCGCAAACGAGGGCGCTCGCCGTGGCACCGCTGGGGAGTTCGCTCCTGGCGGCGACGCCAGAATCCGTCAATGCATCGGCGACGACGCCGAGATAATCGTTGCCGCCGAAATTGAGAAGCCGGGTGCCATCTTGTTGAATGAGAAACGGCCCAGCAATCCGCGAGGGCCGCAGCTGTCTGCGACGATTCTGCGCCGCAACTTGGTCGAGCGCAGCTGCGAAACCGGACAGCGGATCACCTCCGATAGGGATCACGCTTCGTCTTTTTTGCTGTAGTCGTCGAGCCGTCGATACAGGGTGCGCGGTCCGATCTTCAACATCTTTGCGGCCTGTTCGCGATTGTCCCCTGCGAGCTTGAGTGTTTCCTCGATTGCCCAGCGTTCGATTGTGGCGAGCGGTTGGCCAATCAGCGCCGACGGCCCCGTCGACAACGCCGCCGATGCCTGGGAATCATCATCACCGGCGACCTCATCGTCGGTTAATTCAGGGGGCAGGTCGTCGTCGTCGAGCGACCCGTCGGTATCCAATACCACCATCGTTTCGACAAAATTACGCAATTGGCGGATGTTGCCCGGCCAGTCATAGGCGTAAAACTTCTTCGTGACCGAGGGGGTGAACCGAGCTGTGGGCTTGGCATGTCGACGCAGGAACATCTTGCGAAAATGGTCCATCAACGCGATCACGTCATCGCGTCGCTCACGCAGGGCCGGCAACTCGATCGTGACCACCTTCAAGCGAAAATAAAGATCGTTTCGAAAGGTCCCCGCTTCGATCATTTCCTCAAGTGGACGATTCGTAGCCGAAATCAATCGCACGTTGACCTTGATCGTCTTGTTACCGCCGACCCGTGTGATCTGGTTTTCTTCGAGCACCCGCAGCAACTTGATTTGCGTGCTCATCGGCATATCGCCGACTTCGTCAAGGAACAGCGTGCCACCGTTGGCGTATTCGAACGCACCCTCCCGGTCGGAAACCGCGTCGGTGAACGAGCCTTTCACGTGGCCGAACAATTCACTTTCGACGAGGCTCTCGGACACCGCTCGCGTGTTCAACGCGACGATCCGCTTGTTTCGTCGCGGGCTGTTCTGGTGAATTGCTTGAGCCACCATCTCTTTGCCCGTCCCGCTCTCCCCGGTGATCAGCACGGTCGCATCGGTTGCGGCAATGCGTTTGAGTCGATCGATGACCGTCTGCATCTTCTGGCTGGTGTAGATGATCCCTTCGAACCCAAAACGTTCATCGAGTCGCTGCATCAGCTCCGTATTCTGGCGTCGCAGGGCGACTGTTTCAGCGGCCTTTTCAGCGATCGCCCGCAATCCCGAGGGCGTGATCGGCTTTTCAAGAAAACTGAACGCGCCTTTCTTCATCGCCTCGACGGCAATCGGCACGGTGGCATGGCCGGTCACCATCACGACTTCGCAGTCCGGCAGGCGTTCGCGTGCGAGCTTGAGAACTTTCATGCCGTCGATATCGTTCATCACCATGTCGGTAATCACGATATCAAACGTCTCCCGCTGGATCCAATCGGCGGCTTGGGGACCGCTCGTGGCCACTTCGCAGCGGTACCCCACCTTTTCCAGGCTCTCCGTCATCGCTCGAGCGTGGGCGGCTTCGTTGTCGACGACGAGGACTCGAAAGTCGCCACGATCCAGCGCGGGTGGGGCATCGGTTTCGGGATTCATCGAGCTACCAAGACGTCGTGCGAAAGAAAGGTGGTCAGCAGAGAACTGCCGAAAAACTTAACGCGCGACACCATCAACGGCTAGGGTTCATTCCCGGCCCAAACAACGATCTACTTTTTCAATTCCGGCTTGATTTTGTCGCGAAAGTTGTAGTTAAACTTACGCACTTTTTCGACGACAACGCGTTGGCAATAAGCGGCGTAAGGGTTACGCCGGAAGTAGTCCTGATGATACTCCTCGGCGGGATAAAACGTGGTGGCCGGCCCCACGGTCGTCACGATTGGATTGCGGAATCCCCCGTGCTTGTCGAGCTCTTTGATGTAGTCGACAGCAATCTTTTTCTGTTCTTCATCTTCGTAGAAAATCGCGCTGCGGTACTGGGTGCCAGTGTCAACCCCCTGGCGATTGAGCGTGGTGGGATCGTGGGTCTTGAAAAACACCTTCAACAGCTCCTGGTAAGATGTTTTGCTGGGGTCATAAAAGATCTGAGACGCCTCGGCATGCCCAGTCATTCCTGTACAAACTTGTTGATAGGTAGGATTGGGGATCTTACCGCCGATGTATCCCGACACCACGTCGGTGACACCGTCCATGCGTTCGAACACCGCTTCCGTGCACCAGAAACAACCACCCGCCAAAATCGCCACGGCTTGCTGGGGCGTTTCTGTGGTAGCAGCGGCCGATTTTGCTGTGGTTTCTTCGCCGTGCACACGAGTTGCCAGCGGCCAGGCAAAAACGGTTACCAGGAGGACTACCAGCTTCGTCATCAGGGGACGTGCGGGCGATATCATTTTAGGCGAGCGAGAACGGCGGGACATCAGGCGACTCCAATCGGACAGACCGGTTGTATGGGACTTCAGGTGGGCTATTTTACGCGACTGCTATCCCATCGGATCGAATCGGTTGCTCGATTTTCCTGTTTTTGCTGCTTTTTATTAACTTACTTGCCACGTGCCCTCGAAATATCGACATGCCTCACGATTATTTTGATCTCTGTCACACCGTGTCTGATGATGAGGTGGATGCACAGGCGCACGTGCACAACCTGCAGTATCTGCAGTGGACGCTCTGGGCGGCTCGCGACCACAACGCCGTGGGGGGGTGGGATGCTGCGGCAGCATTAGCAAAGGGGCTTGGATGGGTGGTCCGTGATCATCAAATCACGTATCGCGCGGCCGCGTTCGGGGGCGATGAAATCGTAGTCCGCACATGGATCAGTGACATCCGCCGTTACGCCTGCACGCGCAGTTACCAGATCTGTCGTCCTGCCGACAAACAGCTATTGTGCCGGGCGAGTACCCGCTGGGTATTCGTGGATTTGACCCAACACCGAGCCCTCGAAGTCCCCGCGGAGGCTGCGGCCGCAGTGCGGGTCCGCGCCACGCCACCACCGTTACCGTGGGAGTGAGCGATGCCTCCCGTTTACCTGCTGGTTTATCTGCGTGTCATTGGCGGCGCTGCGCTGCTGGCCTTCGGGGCGGCGTTGATGCCGAGTCACTGGATCGCAGAAATCTCTCTCTGGCTAGGCATCGAACCGTTTCCAGATTCACCGCTGACGTTTTATTTGGCGCGAAATCTGTCGTTGTTTTACGGCTACGTGGGGGTATTCCTGCTCGTGATCGCCGCAGATTTGCCGCGTTATCGCCCACTGATCCGGTGGGCCGCGATCGGAACGATGTCCTTCGGATTCCTCCAACTGATCGTCGACTCGATGGCGGGGTTGCCCGCTTGGTGGGCTGTTGGTGAAAGCGCCTGGACGTTTTTCGGCGGTGTGCTGATGGCATGGTTGGACGCCCGGACTTCAAAGGAGGCTGGTTCTTGAGTATTTTCTGCGCTCGCTACTCTTTCAATCTCCGTCAACAAAATTGTCGAACTCCATGCAACGCTCACTGATTCTGCTCAAACCCGATTGTGTCCAACGCCGCTTGATTGGCGAAGTCTTGTCCCGTTTCGAGGCCAAGGGATTACAAATCATCGGCTTGAAGATGCTGCAGGTCACCCCTGAATTGTCCCGCAAACACTACGCCGAACACGTTGAGAAGCCTTTTTATCAGTCGCTCGAAGACTTCATCACGTCGGCCCCGGTCGTAGCGGTCGCCTTGGAAGGACTCGAAGCGATTGGCGTCGTGCGGGAGATGCTCGGTGCCACCAATGGGCTTAAAGCCGCACCGGGGACACTGCGAGGCGATTTCAGCAGCAGCCGCCAAATGAACCTGGTCCACGCGAGCGACTCCGAAGCGTCCGCGGAACGCGAACTGGATCTGTACTTTCGCAGCGAAGAACTCTGCGACTATTCGCTCTGCCTCACCGGGTTCATGCGTACCGACGACGAGTGAAGCGAGCCTCGACCGAGGTTTCTTCTCCAGCCGGCGTCGTTGTGAGCGGGCAAATCGATTTCCAATCGGTTATGATTGGGCGGTTCACCATCACCTTTTCTCGGAACTACTCCATGCGAAATCGATACTCACGTCGCCGCCTTCGTATCTCACCGTCGTTCACCGCCGGACTTTCGGCGGCAGTGGTGTGTTCGATTGTTCTCTGCCCGCTGGCCCAGTGTCAAAACGCGGCGCCCATCGGTGCCGCAGGGGGCGTTGGTACCGCAGGTGGCGCTGGTGCCGCCGGAGGTTATGCCACGGGAGCACCCGCGAACGAGGTGACCAAGTTCAGCGGGACGCTCAAGGACGCTCGCGGAAATGTGATCATCGTCACGCGGGAAGACGGCACGGACTGCATGGTCCAGTTTCCCGATGACATCACACTGTTAAGCTTCACCGCCAAGGCAGTGCCGGCAGCACTCCAGCGGGGCACCCCGATTCGCTTTGCGATGGCGATCGGTCCCAATGGGGCGCCGATCAGTCCGGTTGAGAAAATCGAGATTTTCTCGCCGCTGGGCCCTGGCATGGTGCCTCGGAACCAAGCTGCGAGGTTCACCCCAGGCGTTCATCAAGCTGGCCGCCAACCACGGCAAGCGGGTGCGTCGATGGGCGGCAAAGTGGACGTGGTCGGCACGCTCATGATGGTCAACCCGCAAGGCGGCATCTCTGTTCAGGCCGGCGGAACTCCTGTCAACACCATGGTTACCCAAGACGTTGAAATCGAAGTTCAAGTAAACAATCTCTCGCTAGCTCAGGCTGGAGATGAGGTCGAGGTAGAGGGTTTCTACAATCCTCCCGATGAAACCAAAGTGAAGGCTCAGCGGATCAAGATCACGTCTGATCGAGTGATGGGCGAGACTCCCAACCCAGCCAATCGCAAAGAACGAAGAAAATCCAAGCAAGACGCCAAGACGGCCCCACCTCAGCAAGACCCGGCAGCGCCGGCCCCCGAAACCCCGTAGTATGGACTCGACTCGATGTTACTGACCCAGCTCATCCATCCTGAAATTTCCGCGATCCTGGCGGCAGCGGGACATCACAGCACGATCCTCATCGCCGATGGAAACTACCCCGCTCTCAATAAACGCGGGCCCCACGCCAAACTTGTCAGTATGAATCTAACGCCGGGCTTGATCACCTGCGACCAAGCCCTGAAGGCTTTGCTGACGGCGATTCCCATTGAAGCGGCGATGACCATGCAAACGGAAACCGAGGGCCCGTACGCGCTCGATGGTGATCCGCCAGTATGGCACGATTACCGTGCCTCGTTTGCCGCAGCGGGATCCAAAGTCCAACTCCAACCGCTCGAAAAGTGGGCCTTCTACGATCACGTCATCACGGCTGATCATGTGCTCACCATTCAAACCGGCGACCAGCAACGCTACGCCAATTTGCTGCTTAGCGTCGGCGTGCGAATGGATGAGTAGCCGAGTCTCTCCGAGACTCGAATCAGAACCTTAAAAATTGAGCATCCAACTCAGCGTCTCGGAGACATTGATTTATCTAGAAGCCTGTCGTCCATTGAATAGCGTCTCGGAGAGACGCTGCTACTCACACGCCCAGCCACCAGGCCCCCAGCGAGATCCAGATCGGGATCAGCACGAGCCCGGCCAACGAAGTCGACAACACCACGCGCAGGGCGGTGGCGGTATCGCCGTGATAAAGTCTGGTCAGGACGATCGGAAAGACCGCCGACGACATCGCCGCTTGCAATATTAAAACGTGCTTCATATCGGTTTGGGTCGCCCAGACACTGGCCACCCCCAGCATGATCACCGGCATCAAAAGTTGGCGAAAGCCAATCGATAATAGGATTACGGGAGTGGCACCTGTCCACTGCGCCGCACGTAGAAAATCAATGATAATCGCGCCACTGAGCAACAGTCCCATAGGGATCGACGCGCCAGCTAGCAGATGAATGGATTTCATGAGTGACGGCGGGATCATCGCGTCCCAGTTGAGCGAGCGAATCGACAACGCAATGACGACTGCAATCAACGGCGCACTCGTGAGCGCCGGGAGGATCTTGCCAAACAGTCCCAAACGCGGAAAGCTGCTTCTCATGGGAGCGTTTTGCTCGCCACCAGCTGCACCCGCGGCCGACCGAGTGCCGCCCGAAATGATCGCAATGCCGACACTCCACAGCGCGAGATCGACGCCCACATTGTGCAGAATGAGTTCCACCTCGGCACTCGGATAGAAAATCTGCGAAAGTGGCAGCGGGATGTAGCCGTAGTTGGCGATGCCCGCACAAATCGCAAAGGCCCGCTGCTGAGCATCCGTTTTCAGCCCCACCCAAGGCCCGGCAGCGCGAGCGATCAGCCATGCCAATAGAAGTCCACCGGTGGTGAAGCCGAACCCGAACAGCGGCGGCACCCACGCCGTCGACAAGGCGTCGAGAGTCTCATCATTGAGGATACGGTCGAGGAAGAGTGCCGGCATCAGCACATTGGCGGTGATCTTGGCCAGTGAAAAGTCGGCTTCACGGGACAGCCATTTCTGCGATCGGCAAAAAGCTCCGATGCCAATGATCAGAAACACCCCCAGCACACTGCCGACGATCTGGGTAAATTGCACCCAAAACGGCGCATGAGCAATATCGGAGACGGCCAGGACACTGCTCGGCCCCAATGTCATGCCATTAAGCAATGTCATGCCAGTAAGCAGCGTCATGCCAGCATGCAGTCCTGCAACAACAGTTGCCACTCGGTCCACTGAATTTGTTGCAGGCGAGCCATTCGATCTGCATCGCGTCTCTTGCAGGCCGTCTCGACCGCGTTGATGAATCGATATGGATCGCCGTAGTCGTCTGCGTACCTGCCTGCCAGATCGTTGACAACGGGATGAGACCCAACGCGGCGAAACCAATAGCCGGCATTGGAATAATCACCCTCACGGCGGTGCATGATCCCATGCCAAAAGCTCCCCGCCGCAGACGAATCGTCTTGGCTGATCGTGTGACTGCGGTCCAGATCCCCCGCGAGCAGCCACAGCCCAGAGAGCGCCAGCGATGGTAGCGGTGAATCGTCTTCGCCGCCCGACGATACCTGCAGTGTCGTGGGTTTCTGGAGGACATCCGCTAAAGCCGTCACATGCGGTCCAGCTGCGAGACTCGGCAGCGGCGTCTCGGTGATTGCGTCGCGAAGTCTCGAGGGCAGTCGATCGAAGGTTGGAGCGAAAAACGCGTCGATACTAGGCATGAGTAGAGGGGGGGCTGAAAGTACCTTGGGATCATTGTCCCGAGCGTGAAAACGAGGCTCGGACGGGACAATGGTCTCATCCAACGCTCATTTAAACCTGGGATTCACCGAAGGCTACCGGTTGAGCGTTCGGATTGCTAGACTGCAGGCTCAAGGACCCTTGTTTCATAACCCCGCTCCTGCTTGCCGACGCCGAATCATGTCAGTGACCGAGAATCCGGACTCCAATCCGCCTTCCGCTTCCCCCGACCCATCCGCCAACGCTGCCGAGGCACCTGCGGAAACCTCTCCGCCCAATACGGCGCCGCCGAGCGAGGGTGCAGAGAACTCGGCTCAACCTGCGGAGAGTTCTGCGGCACCTACCGAGAGTCCTGCGCAACCCACACCCAACCCCGTAGCGGCGAAGAAATCCAAGGCACCGCTGCCACGCATCGGCAGTGGCCCACTCGCTGCGCGGGGACTTGGCGTTGCCAAGCCACAATCGCCCGCAGCAGTTTCGACCGAGGATCTCGAGAAAGCCAAACCGAAATCGGGCGGTAAATCCGGCGGCGGGCAAAAGAAGCAAGCGCCCCGCCCTCGCTTGGCTGGCGAAACGGACGAGGACGTCACGAGCACCCGCAAAGTCGAAGCCCCCAAGCCCGGCAAGGTCAGCGTGCCAAACATTCGGCATGGTTTGTCCGATGACTTGCAAGCCGAGCTGGATGCCTCGCTGGCCGATTCCGACCTGGATTCGTTCTACGGTGGCACCGCCGGTCTACCCGATCGCCGCGGATCGCTTGAGGAAGGCGCACGCGTCCAAGCCACCGTCTTGAAGATCAAAGAAGACACCGTGTTCGTGTCACTCGGCGGGCCCGACGAGGGCACCGTCCCTTTCGAGCAGTTCACCGAAGCGGAACCGGCGCCGGGCAGCGTCGTCGAGGTGCTCGTCCGTGGCTTCAGCCGCGAAGACGGCCTGTACTCCTGCACCTTGCCAGGATCGGCGATCGAAGTCAGCGACTGGGACGATATCGACGAGGGCTCCGTCGTCGAAGCACTTGTGACCGGACACAATACCGGTGGGCTGGAGTGCCAAGTGGGCTCGATCAAGGCGTTCATGCCGATCAGCCAAGTCACCGAGTACCGCGTCGAAGACCTGTCGGAATTTGTCGATCAGAAGATGGTCTGCTTGGTCAATGAAGCCAATGCACGACGTGGCAACCTCGTCATCAGCCGGCGAGCGATCCTCGAACGTGAGCGTGAATCCAAGCGTCAAGAACAACTCGAAAAGATCGAAGCGGGCGATATCCTCGAGGGCATCGTGCGGAGCGTTCGCGATTTCGGCGCATTCGTCGACCTCGGCGGACTCGATGGTCTGATTCACGTCAGCAAGTTGAGCTGGGACCGCGTCAAGCACCCCAGCGACGTGATCAAGGAAGGCCAGAAAGTGAAGGTCAAAGTCGACAAGATCGACAAGCAAACTGGCAAGATCGGTTTGTCATACCGCGACCTGCTCGAAAATCCATGGGATACCGCCGAGAGTGAATTCGCCGTCGGTTCGTTGCATTCGGGTACCGTGACCAAGACCGCTGATTTCGGTTGCTTCGTGCGTTTGGCCGCAGGCGTTGAAGGCCTCGTCCACATCAGTGAACTGGCCAACCACCGGGTGTCCAAAGTCAGCAGCGTGGTGAATGCGGGCGACACTGTCGAAGTCAAAATCCTCAGTTTCGATCGCGACGCGCAGAAGATTGGTCTGTCGATCAAAGCCGCCC
Organism: Allorhodopirellula heiligendammensis; assembly: GCF_007860105.1. Lineage (NCBI taxonomy): Bacteria > Pseudomonadati > Planctomycetota > Planctomycetia > Pirellulales > Pirellulaceae > Allorhodopirellula > Allorhodopirellula heiligendammensis. The sequence continues at coordinate 1,329,061 of NZ_SJPU01000002.1, read as the reverse complement.
TGGCCGCCAACGAGCCGGTTGCCACCAAAGCGGAAGAGGAAGTCGACGAACCACCGCGTGACGTCGCCATCCAACCGCAACACAGCGGCCCGCTCAAAGGCGGCAACAATCGCGACACCGGTGGCGAGCGTTTCGGACTGCGTTGGTAGGTGATCAGCACCGGTGCGATTTTTGTTCCTAGGCGATGTCGTCGGTAAACCGGGCTACTCGGCGGTGCTCGATCGCGCCGTCGGATTGAAAGAACAGCATCGACTCGATGCCCTCGTGATCAATGCTGAGAACGCAGCGGATGGCTCGGGATTGATGCCCCGTCAGTATCGACGCCTGATCGAATCGGGCGTCGACGCGATCACGATGGGCGATCACCTCTACCGTCGCGCCGAAATCATTCCGGTGCTGGAGAAGAGTCAGCGGATCGTCAAACCAGCAAACTATCCCACCGATGCGTCGGGACGTACGTGGGTGATCGTGCCCACACCAGCCGGACGCCTGGGCGTGATCTCGATCCTCGGCCGCGTTTTCATGCGACCAGTGGATTGCCCCTTTACCGCCATCGATCGGGCATTGGAGGATATGGCCGGGCAAACCGATGCGATTCTCGTCGATGTCCATGCCGAGGCGACCTCTGACAAACAGACCATCGCCCGCTACCTCGACGGCCGGGTCACCGCGGTACTGGGAACCCATACCCACGTCCCCACCGCCGATGCCCACGTGATGGCCGGCGGCACAGCGATGCAGTGCGACGTGGGCATGTGTGGTCCCTACGACAGCATCATCGGGCGCGACGTGGGACGCGTCACCAAAACCACGATGACGTTCGAGCCCTGTCACTTTCACGTCGCCACCCGTGACGTGAGGCTCTGTGGCGCAATCGTTGAGTCCAACGAGGACGGCCTGGCGATTTCAATCGAACGATTTGAAGAATCGATCGATCGAAGCTGAGTTTGAGGGTAGTGGATCTTGCGAAAGATCCTCCTGGCTGCAGGATCGTTCGCAAGATCCACTACCGCCAACATGAATTCTTTGCTGTAACAAATCGCATCGTCAATGATCCAATCCCGATCCAGCAGGACGCAGTTGGGTCTGCACAAGGACTATCTCGTGACAGAATAGGGGTGCAGTCGATCTGGTAGCAGCGAGCCGAAAACCTTGAGCGGCGAGGTGGACTCAAGGGAACCAAGAAGGAATTAGGCCCGGCGTTGAATTACTTGAAGAAATACAAGGCACACATGGACGATGCCGAGCGCAAGAGGAATGGTGACTTGAATCCCGAAACGCCATCTTTAGATCTGTCAGAGAGAATTGTTTTCTGACCCTCCTTCCGCCTTGATCAACGCCGAAGGACATCACGTGGCACTCTATTTGCACCGAGGAAGTGTCTGTACCCGCCAACGGTGATCCGATCCAGTATGAAAGGGAACCACGATGATGCGACTTCTCAAACTCGGCACCGTGAGCCGATACGCCTGCCTATCCGTAATGTCCGGAATCTGTTTCACCGCTGAGGCGCAGTCGCCTGGGTCGGGGCAGTCGAAACCGGTCGATCTGCCCGATCAGACCTACATGCCGGTCGTCATAGAGGAGGACTTCCAGGCGACTTTCGAAGCCGACAAGCAACAGAAAGCCGATGTCATGGACAAGCAGGGCCAGTTGCTGAAGCAGCGCTACGAGCTAGCCGATAACCCGTCGGACGCCATGATGTCGGCTGGGCGAAAGCCGGTGCAGCAGGGCGTCCGAGTGAAACTCCCCGATGGTCTTTCATGGAACGAATTGGCGGACATGAAACCAGATCAGATCAAGCAGAATGATCTCTTTCCCATGGGCTTCCGACCGCTGCCGCATACCAAACACGGAACGGGCGGCCAGGTTTTCCCACAGGATCAAGTCGATGCAATCGCTGAGGCGGAGAGCCGAGACCTCAAACGCTTCGACGTCGAGTTTGATCTACCCACGCATTTGACCCCCGAGTTTCCACCCCCTGTCTTCCTCACCACCCGCCCTGATCTGGGCGATGTTTCGCAGGGGAAGGTCCTGACAATCAAGAATTACTATTCTCTTCTCAAAGGCTGCCTCACGCCTGTGCAAATGGAAGGAATGCGGTTACTGCTGACCCCCTTTCCTCAACAGCAATTCAACCAGACCGAAGATCGCAAAGTGGAGGAACCGAGCCTCGGTGTCTCCTGCTTGGATTGCCATACCAACGGCCATACCAATGCTGCCTTCCATCTCAACCCGGACACCCGACCGCAAGCGGCTCGATTCCGTCTCGACACGGTCAGCCTGCGCGGCTTGTTCAACCAGCAGATTCACGGGTCCAAGCGTTCGCTGCGCAGCGTCGAAGATTTCACAGAATTTGAGCAGCGAACAGCCTACTTCGATGGCGATCATGTTATCGCGGCCAAGAAAGGTCTGCACTTGCCTAAACGCTCTGAAGCGGTTGCGATGATGGCTCAGATGCAAAACATGCTTGATTTCCCGCCAGCCCCGAAGTTAGATGAATTCGGCAAGCTGATCCCTGAAAAAGCAACCGAGTTAGAACTCAAAGGTCAGCAGGTGTTCTTTGGCAAAGGCCGCTGCGTCGAATGCCACGAACCCCCATTCTATCTCGACAACAAGATGCATGACCTGCACCTGGAACGATTCTACGAACCGGAAATGATCGGTGGCCAGTACAATATTGCCGACGGACCGATCAAAACATTCACACTGCGTGGAATCAAGGATTCGCCACCGTACCACCATGATGGACGACTGCTGACTCTCGAAGACACCGTCGAATTCTTCAACGTGGTCACACAACTAAAGTTGACCGACGATGAAAAGACATCACTCGTGGCGTTTCTGCGCTGCTTGTAGGGCCGATGTATTGAATCGGTGAACCGCAATACTCGCGGTGGTAAGCAGTTAGGGCCACCCAGTTTTTAGAGCAGTTAGGGCCACCCAGTTTTTAGATCGCGTCTGCGCGGAGGCGACAGCAATCAGACTGAAAAACTGCAACCACCAACGGTAAAATCGGCTCATTGGCGGCCGTGACTTGAGCAAGGATCGCTGCGTAGGGGCGGGCCGCGCAGCAGACATCGCAAGACAACCTCGAAAGCAGTTGGTTGCTTTGCCGTCAGACCGACGAGAAGCCCAGCGGGTTCTCTCGAGCACAGAGCCAGCCCTGACCGCGACGGCGCGCTTCGCCGGCAAGACTCTCGGGCGTACCCGCGGCACGCTTGAAGATGCGCCCAAACTTACGCACCACATCGCACCAACCGTGCGTGTCCAAACCAATCCGCTGCAGGATCGGTTGTAAATGCTCTGGAATGCTGCCGACCTTATCGCTGCGCAACTGGCGTCCCGTCCAATCGAGCAGTTCCAGATACCGTGCCATCGACACCGACAGGAAGCCCTTGCTACTGGCCCGGCGTCCAGACGATTCAACTGCGGGACCGACTTCATCGATCTGTTCATCAATCTCGATCGGACTCATCCAGCCGCTACGCCGTCGGCGACGACTCCGCTCCCAGTCGTGGGTGCTGGGCCGACCGCGATCCTCTCGCTCGCTAAGATCGTCGATCCGATCCTTCGCTCCGGTGTAGTCGCTGGTCTCCGGTGTTTCCGCCAATGCAGCACGAATCGGATTGAGGTCCACATACGCCGCACATACCAGCAAACTCGCTTCATCGAGCAAAACTTGCGCGTGATATCTCCCTTCCCAAAAGTGGCCGCGAACCTCGTCCTCGGCATTGCTGCGTCGAGCAATATTCTCGGCAGTACACCGCATCCACCAACTGATGTCCGACAACCGTCGCCGTCTTTCGGCGAGTACTTCTGGCTGGTTGAGAATCATATCCAGCTCTGGTTTGCTGGGCACTGCGGGGGAACCGTCTTCATTTCGCCGCCGAGGGAACAACCTTAGCCAGCGCCGGGCCACCTCCTCATCGGACCACGCTGCCACAACGTCAGCCCGACTGCGCAGGACAAGGTGAATGTGGTTATGCATCACCGAAAAAGTCAAGCAATCGATGGCGAAGACCGAAGCCAAAAACTCCAGACGATCGCGAATCCAAGCACGTCGGTGCTCGTACGAGTTCCCAGTCAGGGGATCGTCTCCACAGAGAAACGCCCGACGGACGCATCTCTGGATGCAATGCACCACCTGCACTTGAGAAGAATCAAGAACTTCACCACGAGCTTGACGAGGCATGGCATCGACTCCGATAGCAGGAACAACAGGGCCGCAAAACCCCCGCGACCAGTTCTATCCTACGGTTCCGAGCGGAACAGTCAAGCAAAAACAGCCTGTCCCTTTCTGCTCCCTTTCTGCTCTCTGCAGTACGGTTCAGCCTGATTTCACCCTCTCCAAACGCTGTGCTTTCCCTCTGCGCGAGGCTTTCCGGGCCAAAGGCCCATCGATTTGCCTAGCCCGGCCTAACGGGCCGGGTAAATTTGCGATGCCGCCCTATGCTTCGTCGAGGTCACCCCCCACGGGCGGTTCAGGTAACCAGAACGACAGGACGCTGCCGACGGCATAGACGAACAACGCCACCATGGCGGCTGCCACGGCAGTGCTGCCCGACGGCAATAACGTGGTCAAATAGGCCGTCACCGCCGCGAACGAGGTCCCCACCATCCGCCCGCCAATATTGGCGGCAAAACTCTCACCGGTGCCCCGCAAGTGCAGCGGAAAGACTCGCGGCAGGTAGTTTCCCCAAAAACTGAACTGGGCCACCGTCAGCAACCCGGCCAAGAAAATCCCCCACTTGAGCAGCTCGAGGTTGTCCCGGGCCGGATAGAAAAACACCAGCGGCACAACGATCAGTCCCGGCCACTGGAAGATCCGCAGCAGCCACCGCCGGCTGACGATCACGAGCGCCAACGACGCCAGTAAAAATCGACCGATCAGGCCGCCCATTTCTTGATATCCGTTGACCTCCGCTGCGATCTTCTGTTCAGTCTGTTTGCGCTGGGGGACTGGCATGTCCGCTGTCGCTGCTTTCACCTCCGGCAAATTCGGCACGATCGAGGGCATCTGCTGGAGCGCACCAAATGCTGCACCATAACTGCACGCGAACATCAGTGTGGTAATCACTGTTGTGCGACGAAGTTTCGGCGCGAACAATTCTGCGATGCTCGGTCGCTGCAACGTTCCCTGAGCCTTTTTATGTGCCCACATGGGCGACTCCGGCAGGAAGGGTCGGATCAAAATCAGCGGGATTGCAGGAATCACGCCCGAGATGACCGTGTACCGCCAAGCTTCGTGACCGCCAGCGATTTCAGGAAAACTCTCCGCATACTGCAACGACAGATAGTTCGCGCCCGTGATCAGCAATCCACCGATCGATGAAAAGGCCTGCGTGTACCCCAGCACGGCGTCGCGTTGCTTTGGATCGGGAAACAGCTCTGCCAACCAAGCGACAGCGGCGACAAACTCCACACACACACCGATGAACGTGGTGCAGCGAAAAAAGAGCAACCACTCGACGGACGTTACAAAGCCACTGGCCATTGCCGAGAATGCGTAAAGTAGAATGCTGAATACCAGCACGCGACGCCGACCCCACAAGTCCGTGAGGTAGCCGCCGAGCAATCCGAACACGCCACCGACCATCGCGGGCACAAAGAACAAAATGCCGCGCCAATACTCAAACTCGGGTGTGCCGGGAACGGCGCCGACCAGTTCGGAGAGTGCCGGACGGAGAATCAGCGGCAGCATCAACAGTTCGTAGATGTCAAACGCGAACCCAATGGCGGCAATCGCGCACACGGTCCACTTCACCCACGCCGTGGGTGGTTGGTAGCTGGATGGTGTTGGTGAATTCATGGATTGGCTTTGACACTCACGTTGTCAATCGAGATCTCGGCGTTGGTCGAGTTGCCGTACATGCCGGGACTGCCCTCCACGTTCGCTGCCTCGTCAATCGCAGTAATGTTCCAATCACGAGGCTCAGGCTGTTGCCGTTCCCAGAATTTGCCACGCAGCACCGCGACACCGTTCTCGACAGTGGCTTGGAACTTCAACGTGTACCACTGACCAGCTTTCCACTCGACAGGCACGCTCTTGGCCATGCGAAGCTGGGCGGCCCAGGTGCGGATTTGCAATTGTTGTGATTCCCCCATGAGGTCGAGTGTGTAGCGTTGGGCGATCAGACCGATATCGGGGAGTTTCGCTTCGCCCTCCTGTGCTTTCACGTCCGCAGTGATTGTATAGTCGTGTAGATCCGTCGGTCCAAACCAAGTTTGACTCCGTGTACCCTTGGGAATCGTCGTGATTTTCACAATGGCTGGATCCCCATCGACCACTCGTGCTTCGTGGCGATACCGGGCACCAATCCAAGTGATTGGAACGTCGCCGGCACCGAAATCAAATGACCATGGCAAGGCGGGAATGACGCGGAGCTGCGACGTCACACTGGCCTCCTCGAAGCTCGCTGTCACGGTGACCTGACTGTGGGGAGCAGCGTCCGCAGCCACCCGCAGCACCCCGTTTTTGTCCACGCTGGCGTCGCCGCTGACATCAAACCGAATTCGCTCCATCGAGGGCGGATCGATGCGCCGTCCGTCAGCCAGATAGCTGGCAACTTCCAGTGCCAAGTCGCTGCCCGGGGCCACGATCGCCTCTGCCGGAATTAATTGCAGTCTAGCGATGCGATCATCGCCCGATAATGCATGGGATGTCGACGCTGGCTCGGTCGCGGTAACGGCCTGCGATTCCATACCATCTGACGAGTCACCGATGCAGTACAACCCGCCGGTGGTCGGTAGATAAATCCGGCCATGGGAAACGATGGGCGAACCGCCAACGTCATGCCCCTTGGGCAAGCGGATTTTAAAGAGGGTCTCAACACCTTCGTCAGTGGGCCGCAACACATGAATGATCCCTGTTGATGTGGCGGCATAAATTTTCCCGTCCGCATACAACAAACTGCCCCGCATGGCCGTGCCAAGTTTGAGAGGTTTGCCGACCGCTTCCCCCGTGTCGACATCGAGCACGTGCATCCTTGACGAGTCTTCGACCACGTACAAACGGTTATCCACCAATAGGGGCGAACTCTTGCCGACAGTGATTTCTTCGGTACGCCACTTCTCCGCCGACGCCGAATCGAGCGTGGCATAGGGAGCATCAACACACACGATCGCGCCCATCGCCGTCCCCGTCGGGTTCTCTTCGCCATGGGTGGCGTAGACCTTGCCATCCTCGCCGATCGCAACGCTCGTGTTGATGCCACGCCGCGAGATCGTTTCCCTCCACAAAATCTTGCCGGTACGTGGCTGCATCCCATAGATATTTCCATCGCCGGCACCAGCCACCATCACCGTTTTACCAGCGATTTGCCGGATCACGGGAGTGCTATAGGTGGTGTCTTCGGGCAGCGGTCGGGTGCTAGTGATCCACACCAGACGCCCATCTCGTTTATTGAACGCGAGGAAACGATGTGCGGGTTTGGCTGACTCATCCCATCCCGTCGTGACGCCACTGATGATGACTAAATCTTCAAACACCACGGGTGTATTGGTGCGGCCGCCATACGTGCTTAGCATCCCAAACTCTTCACTGAGTGACCGCGACCACAGGGTCTTTCCTGTCTGGGCATCGATGCACTGGAGTAGGCAGCATGCGCCGAGTGCGTAAACACGATCCGTCTCGGGATCGCCGCAGACGTTCGACCAGCCAACGCGTTCGGCAGGCAAGTCCGACAGGAAAACGTTATACACATTCTCCCACAACAGCTCGCCTGTCTCGGCATCCAGGCAGATTACCTTTTCGGCGTCCATTCGCGTGCCGGGTTGGTCGCGAACGATCGTGAACAAGCGGCCGTGCATGACAATCGGGGTTGAGATACCCGCGGCCAACTCGCTCTTGAAGAGCACGTTGCTGCCCTCGCCGCCCTTGGGATCAAAACGATCGACCAAGCCTGTTTCCAGCGAAACGCGATTTTGTTGGGGACCGTTCCAGGTCGGCCAGTCCAGGGGGTCGACCGACTCGGCGACAAGAGGATGAGCGGGAACGCCCACCAGAGAAATCAAACAAACTAAACTCAGAACGCTACGAACTGGCCGCATGTTGGGGTGCACTCATTCAATCGAACGCGGGAGACGCGATACAGCGTCAATGGTGTTCTATTCTGGTGAGCGGCGATTCGCAAGAGAAGGGGCGCAGTCACAAAATGTGATACAATTTCGGAAAAGCGACCCTCGAGCCCATTGAAAGAAATCATGTCCGTTGCCGACGAGATCACAAGATTAAACCAACTTCGTGAGCAAGGTGCATTGACGGACGCGGAGTTTGAAGCCGCCAAGGCGAAAGCCCTTGCCGGCTCGCCCGAACCGGCGACACCAGGTCCGTTTGCGATGACGAGTGCGTCGGCCAACCAGATGGCGATGCTGTTGCACTTCTCTCAGTACCTCGGGTACATGATCCCACTGCTGGGCTTCGCCGCTCCAATTCTGTTCTGGCAACTCAAGAAAGATGAGATTCCAGAACTGGATGTACACGGGCGGATCGTGGCCAATTGGCTACTTTCGTCCATGATTTACTACTTAATCTCCGGCCTTCTGACCATCATTTTGATCGGTTTTATCGGACTCATCGTGCTCGCCGCGTTATCGCTGATCTATCCGATCGTGGGCGGGATCAAAGCGAATGATGGCGAGCCCTGGGACTACCCAGGAAGTATCCACTTTTTCTAGGGCTCGCGTTGCCACGCCCGCCTGAACAGACCGAGGCACCAGCTATCCCGGCGGTGTCACTTGGATATTGGTGGACAGGTGTTGCTGAGTGGTGCGTTGGATCTCGTCGGCTTGGGATTGACGACGTACCCGCCGGGCGGTCTTGGGGCTTGAGAGCCGACCAAGGTGGATCACCGGTTCGCCTGGCTGGACCGCGGGCAGTGTTGTCATGCCGATCACGATCCCGTCAAAAGGAGCGATCAAGCGGTTTTGATCTTCCTGCAGCAGACTACTGTTAGTCGCTAGGGGCTGGCCCGTCACCACCGTCGAACCTGGCGAGACGTGCATGTCCATGAATCCACCGCGTTCGGCGCGAACCCATTTGGTAGTCTTCAGCTTGACCTGATTGTCGGGCACTTCCGGTTCACCATCGAGCATATCGAGTTCTTTGAGGACATTGACGATGCCACGAGCCATGCATTCGAGCACCGACGGCTCCACCTTCCAGACCTCCCCACCTTCGACCACGATCGTCGGGCAGCCCGCCGCGGTGGCTTCACGTCGAAACGACCCCTTGGGGCCCCGATTATCGAGAATCACGCCCGCTCCGAAGGCGGTTGCCAATCGCAGGCACTGGGGGTTATCGAAGTCGGCGCGAGCGTTGGGGTAATTCGTGCGCCTCACGGCAGCAGTGTGCAGATCAATGCCATAATCGCAGCGGGACACCACGGCATCGAAAATCACCCTCGCCATGCGGGTCGCCATGCTGCCTGCGGCATGGCCGGGGAAGCATCGGTTCAGGTCACGGCGATCGGGCAGATACCGCGAGTGCCGCTCAAATCCGAGCACATTGAGCACTGGTATCATGATCACGTTGCCACGATCAGGCCCCCAATCAGGATCGCTGATGAGCGACCGGATCGCACCGGTACCATTGAGCTCGTCGCCATGCAGGGCCCCCGTAACCATCAGAGTTGGTCCCGGAGCGTCTCCTCGCAACACGCGAATCGGAATCGTGATGTTTCGCCCGCTGTAGCTCTCGGTGATCTCAAGTTCCGCGTTCAGATACGTGCCCGCCGCGACATCGCGGCCAAACCAAGATTGCGTCTTCCAGTCATTCATCAGGTATTATCAATTGCATCGATGTGCCACGGCGGCGGCCCAGAATTCTCGTGGGGACTCTATTCTACGCGAAATCGGCTGCTTGGTGAGCCGAGCGCCGAAAGGCACCGGGCGGCACCTCCAGCCCCCGCGCTGACGCGCCTCAGCTCAGCCGATCGCCCAGCCTGTTTGCAATAGGTTCGGCATGCTGTTTTTCGCACGCGACGCCCGCCGCTCACATCGATTGCCGATTCCATCGACCCGATGTCTGCCGCGGCGGACGGATTCAGCACAAAAAACGGCCAAAGCCGACTTGACGTCAGTCGCCGCGAAATCGTACAGCCAAGTCACTCGGAAGGTTTCCGTATCGACTCGAAAGGATTTTGAGGCGATTCGAGAGCTTTCCGAATTATGTCCATGCCTCACGCGAAGAAGGAGTGTCGCGTTGATCCGCTCACATCAGCCATCCAGGCAGAAGAGTTCCCCCCGTATCGCCGCCCCCCGAGTCTCACGCAGACTCGCTACGATGGCTCGATCGGTCCTCGACCCCTCCCTCGCGGATCGCCTCAGCGATGCCGGTGGAGATGCTGTGCATCGCATTGCCCCTCGGTCACGAAAAACCGTGGCACGGCGAGCACTGCTGCCCGGATGCCTGCTCGGATGCCTGCTATTGCATGGCACGCCCCTGAGCGCGCAATTCACCTTGCCGGACTCGGTGGCCCCGTCGGCAGCAAAATCTGCTGCTGACATCAGCTCGTATCTGCAAAAGATCGACGCGTCCCTGGCGGCCAAGGATTACACCGGTGCCGTGCAGGCTTACCGCGCAGCTCGTCAAGCCGCCCCGGACAACGCCGAACTGCGTCAGCGGTTTGACCGTCTAGTCGCACGCGGTATCGACGCGAAATTGCTGAACATCGCCCCGACTACCCAGACACCATCCTCCTTGCAGGGGATCGACGCGGACACCGCAGCACAGTCACTCAGTGCAGCAGCGGCTGACAATCCCGCCACGTGGTCACTCGAACGACGCCAACAGGAAACTCGCCGCTGGACCGCGATGGGCCGGACGGCGTTGGATCGAGGCGACATTCGCCAAGCCCACCAATATGCTTCTGCGGCTCAAAAACTCGGTGTCGCTCAGAGTGAATTCAAATCGGGTGACGCCCGCCCGTGGCAGTTGCTGCTCGATGTGCAGTCGGCCGCACGCCGCCAGGGCATCGACCTTACCCAGCTTCCACCGAGCACCGTCTCACCCGCAGGCGGTGTGATGCCCATTGGCCAAGCGGACCGGCAAGCACCTAGCTCGATGGTCGCTCAGGCCGGCGGTGCTTTTTCGCCCGATGGTTCTTCGAATGTGCAACAGGTACAAGCGATCGCGCCCGCAAACGGGAGCCCCTCCCAAGGTGAGACGCTGTACGCCGCTGGGATGCAATTGCTATCGACGGGAAAACAGAGCGAGGCCCGCGCCCAGTTTGTCAAAGCGTGGGAGTACGAGGCCGAGTTGCCGACTGAAATGCGGCGTGCCCTCCAAGATAAATTAACGCTACTCCAACCGTCTCGAATGCCCGCGACGGGTAAACCTGCCGAGCCGCTGACCCCGATCGAACAAGCGGATCTCGAAGCTGCTCAGCAGGTCAAACGGTTGTACCGTGAGGTCACCACTGAACTCGCCAAAGCAAACGAAAAACGAGAAACCGCACCGCTCGAAGCCATTGATGACCTCGAACGGCTCGCCCGCAAAGTCGATGGTGCCAACATTGACGAAGCATCCAAAGCCTCGCTCACCGCGATGGTGGGACGCGCCGTCAGCGAACAGAACTCTTACGTCGAAGCCAACCGTGCCAAGATCGACCTCGATCTTGCTAACGAGCGAATTCGTACCGAGATGGAAACCGAGGACATTCGCGAAGCGCGGGTTGACCAAGAGATCTCCCAGCTCGTCGATAGCTTCAACGATTTGATGGATCAAAAACGCTTTGAAGAAGCACTCGTGATCGCCAAACAGGTCGGTGAACTGAAACCTGACTCGACCATCGCAATGACCATGTTCCATAACAGCCGACAACAAGTTCGGTTGCAGATGAGCAACGACATTCGCGCTCAGAGCGAAGAGGGATTCAACAGCAACATGCTCGCCCTCGACGCAGCCATGATCGCGCCGGACCCCGATCGCCCGTTCTCATTCCAAGACCCGCAGGATTGGGCGGCACTGTCGCGTCGTCGCCTGGCGTCTCGTGATCAACAAACCCAACTGAGCCCACGCGAACAGGAAATCAAGCGAAAACTTGAGACCAGCGTGGAAATGAAGTATCGCAACAGTCCGCTCGGCGAAGTCCTCGACGAACTGTCCGCGGTCACGGGAGTGCCCATCGTGATCGATCAGCGTGCCCTCGCGGCCATTCGCATCACTCGCGATACACCAGTCTCCAAGTCGGTCAACAGCCGCCTGCCGCTCAAGAGCGCACTGAATATTCTGCTCGAAGATCTGGATTTGACGTACGTCCTCAAGAACGACGTCCTCAACGTCACCAGCCGCGAGGCACGACGGACGATGACGTACCCTCGTACCTATCGAGTCGCCGACTTGGTAACGCCGATTCCAAACTTTATCTCCGGATATGAGGATGGTTTGGCGGGAGCTCTGAAGTCTGCGTATCAAATGACACGGCCCACGACCGACGTTCAAGTCGTCCCGGTTTCGATGGCCAATCTCGGCGGTGGTCTGACCAATAGCACCAGTGGCGAACTCGGCACGAACATGCTCGGCCAGTACAGCCCCATGGGCGGCAACTCCGCATTCGCTGGCGGTCTCGGAGCCGCTGGTGCCATGCCGACGGGCCGTGGCGGTGGATCGATCGCAAACTTTGGTCAACTCATGAGCTTGATCCAAACAACCATCGAGCCTGACTCGTGGGAAGCCCTGGGTGGTGTTGGTACCATGGCTCCCTACCCACAAAACCTCTCGCTCGTCATTAGCACGACCAGCGACGTGCACGATCAAATCGTCGACTTGCTCGAATCGTTGCGTCGACTGCAAAACCTGCAGATCACGATCGAAGTCCGCTTCATCACTCTCTCGGACAACTTCTACGAGCAGATCGGGATCGACTTCGACGTACAGTTCGACGACAACGCCCAATCGATCCCAGCGGATGACTCCGGTCCCGCAGTGACGATCGGCCTGTCGGGTCCCAATGGTGTCCCAACGAATGACTTGGATATCACCCTCAACCAAGAAACCTTCGCTGGTTCGGTACCCCCGTTCAATGCCCCAAGTGCAGTGTCCTCGATCGGTTTCGCCATCCTCAGCGACATCGAAGCCTACTTCTTCTTGCAGGCCGCTCAGGGTGACAACCGCAGCAATATCATGCAGGCACCTAAGGTGACCCTGTTCGATGGACAGTTTGCCACGATCAACGATACCGTGTCGCGACCGTTCGTGACCAGTATCATCCCGGTCGTCGGTGACTTTGCCGTCGCCCAACAACCTGTCATCGTTGTTCTCGACGAAGGCACTCGGTTGAATGTCCAGGGCGTCGTCAGCGAAGACAAACGATTCGTCCGCCTCACACTGGTACCGACGTTCAGTCAAATCGGAGAAGTCAATACCTTCACCTATGAGGGAAGCCGAACTTCCAAATCGTCAAGCACCACCAACGTCGACACCAATGGTGACGGTGTGATTGATGCCGAAGACGAAGAGACCGAAGACACAGTGACTCAAGGTACAACCGTGCAACAACCAACCTTCGCCACCACGTCGGTCAGCACCACGGTCAGCGTGCCTGACGGCGGCACGATCCTACTCGGTGGGATCAAACGCCAAAGTGAAGGCCGGAACGAACAAGGCATCCCGTTCTTGAGCAAGATCCCGTACGTCAGCCGGCTATTCCGGAACACGGGTGTGGGTCGGTCCTCCTCGAGCTTGATGCTCATGGTCACGCCACGGATCATCATCCAGGAAGAAGAAGAAGTCGCTCAAACCGGCTTCTCTGCGGCTGGCAACTGATCGAGCCGGATGATTGACCAAGTCGCTTGATTGCATGAGCCGACTCGGCGGGCGGAGTTTTCATCAGGAACAAAGATGAGAACCTCGCCCATGCCGAGCCGGCTCAAATCAATATCGGTGTTGCTTCTCCACTCCCGTTCCTTCGTCCAATCATAGGTTGTTCCGGCGGACTGGAACCGAAACCGCTGATGGGTCGGTAGCTTCTGTCGCGTGACGCGGTCACCATACACCACCGGCTGCATCCCCATTCGCAACGCCGCGCGGCGTTCAATCGCGATGCCAAATGGCTCATAGTCCCAACGGTGCAGATGGCTGCGGTAGGTGCGTGCGGCCAGTAGCTCGGGCAGCTCTACGGCGGAAAAACATACCACCCCTGCCGCTTGGTCCGATGTGGTCGCCCCAGCGATCAACCGCTGACATCTGACGATCCGACATAGCGTGTCGATGGCATCACGGGCAGCAGCCGCGGGATCTGCTAACAACAGATCGTCGCGGTAACTCGCCCAACTTTGTCCCGGCCATGGTCCCGCTGCCGCCCGCGTGCAGTGTACGAGATAATTCGACCAGTCGATCGGAGGACAGCTGCTCCGTTGCAGTTCTCGCGAGCCGTGATCACCCCCGTCATCGGGTCCGGTGTGGTGATCGTGAGGCAGATACCGCCCCACCGCACCGGCATCGAGCAGCTGCCAGATGGCGTGCCGGTCCTTCTGCGGCCCGTCCTTCTGCAGCCCGTCACTGGTGGGACCTGCGATCGCCACGCGCACCATTCCCGATTGCAGTTTTGCTCGCTTCCGTAAAATCTTCGTGACCTTCCCGCCGCTGCGGACGTACGCTGCGTCAACACGATCAGCCATGGCGATCACGTCTCGATCCCCTTGGTCGCTCGCTGCAAGTCGGACCACAGGGACCTGAAACACCTCAGCGGCATGGGTCACCCACGGATCGATCGCGGTCCCATCTGCAATCAACAAGGTCGCCTCGTCACGGCGAGCCTGTTGCACCGAGACGGCAATCTGCTGCGACAAGCGTCGATGACGGCGGGGATCATGCCCCACGCGACTGCACACGATCGCCACGAGCGGTTGCGCAAGTGAGATCGCGGCCAGAAACGACTCACTCGCCGCGTCGAAATCGATCCCCATCACTTCGCAACGACGTCGCCTCGCGGCTTGGATCGGGTTACTAGCGCCCATGGTCAATATCGTTTTTCCGCGCTGGCGCGCCGAGCTAACCAATCCACAGTTGAACGAGTGCGAGAATAACTAACCGAAATGCTCTTGAATTCTAACCGCGTTTGGTTCTTCGATCACTCCTCGTTCCGTGATGATCGCAGAGACCAACTCAGCGGGTGTGACATCGAAAGCAGGATTTATCACGTTGGCTTCCCGCGGCACGGTCATAACGCCACTGGCCTGACCGCTGGCATAACGCACTTCGTCTTCGCCCCGCTGTTCAATGGGAATCAGGTCGCCGGAGGCGAGTTCGAGATCAAAGGTGTTCGTGGGGGCCACGACGTAGAACGGGATCGCGTGATATCGAGCGAGCACCGCTAAGGGGTAGGTCCCAATTTTGTTGGCAACATCACCGCAGGCGGCGATTCGATCAGCCCCTACGACCACGGCATCGATCATGCCACGTCGCATCAAGCCACCGGCCATCGAGTCGGTGCAGACCGTCACATTCACGCCCGCCTGAGATAGTTCCCAAGCCGTCAAACGCGCTCCTTGCAAGAGCGGCCGGGTCTCATCGGCATAGACAGCGAGCAAGTGACCCTGCTCATGCAAATAATAAATGGGCGCTAGGGCCGTGCCGTACGCCGACGTGGCCAGCGATCCGGCATTGCAATGTGTCAAAACGGTGCGGCATTCGCTGAACAGGGGAGCTCCGTGCCGCCCCATCTCGCGACACATCGCGCGATCCTCCTGATGGATCTGAATGGCCTCAGCGGCTAGCCGACTTGGCAGTTCAGCAATTGCCGCATCCTCTAACGAATCGACGACAGTCCGCATGCGGTCCAGTGCCCAGAACAAATTCACCGCCGTGGGGCGGCTCGTGGCCAGATAATCAATCGCACTGCGATAGGTTTCTCTCACCTCGTCGGGAGTGGCCGATGATTCAATCCGAGCTAACGTCACGCCGTAGGCCGCCGCGATGCCGATGGCGGGCGCCCCACGAACGACCAGTCGCACGATCGCATCGTGCAGCGCCGACAAATCGGTGCACACCAAGCGACTGACCTCGCCGGGCAAGCGAGTTTGGTCGAGCAGATCAACTGCAGCGGGTGCACCGGAATCGGCAGCGCGGTACCGGATCGTTTCAGCGTCCGGCATCAAACGTCGGCCGGTGAGGGGACCGTGAAGTCTTCTCGGTAATCGCGAGTCAACATCGCGTTGGCAGCATCATTATCAATGTACCGCTCGGTTTCTAAATCGAAGTTCAATACCGGGCCGAGTGAGAGTTTATCCACTTCAAGGTCGACGCCGTTGTCGCGAAGGTGCTGCAGCGTTCGCTCAAGTGTCGCAGCATCGTCATCGCGAGATTTGAATGCTTCCACAGCGGCAGCGAGTTCTGCCGGCGTCGATTTGTTGGAATCGCCCAAGTAATAGGAAACATTGGCATGGTGCGCCATCGCGGCCGACAGATGGCCAACGCGAGCGTCCGCAGTCAATGCCGAGGCATCCCGAGAGACAACCGCATCAATGAAGTTACTGACGTGGACATCAACCAAATCGCCGTCAGATCGTGAGTCATGCGTGAACTCACGAGTTTGGTTCATATTGCGATCATACACACGGCACAAGTCATAGCTCGTTTGGACGACATAACCGTCGCTGCCGTAGAACACCACGCCAATCTTATTGCCATTCTTGGACTGAAACAAAGCGTTGAGTTCTTCGTCAGCAGAATTGTCGACGCTCAGACCGCGAGTTTCAAAGACAATCGTCTTGTCGCCATAATCATAGATGGCAACCTGCGTGTTGGCTGTATCACCAGCGTCCACGTAGTCTGGGTTTTTGCGTTCGGCCTGATATCCCAAACGTCCACCGTAGCTGAGAATGGTATTGGGGTGGCGATCGAGCCCCATTCCCCAACGCGAGATATCGGTTTGGTGTGGACCTTGGTTGCCCGAGTCACCATTGCCGTAGAGTCGCTGCCAGTGCCAATCATAATGGAATTTGGGCCGCGTCACCTTAGGAGTTGTATACTCTGCCGGACCGCTCCACAAACTGTAATCAACGGTAGGCGGCACCGCATAATCACCCAATTCACCAATCGACTTGCGTCGTTTGTAGCACAGCCCCCGAGCGAGATTGACGTCACCGATTCCGCCGTCGGCCATGAACTTGACCGCATCGATGCAGGCCTTGCTACTGCGGCATTGGCTGCCGGTCTGAAACATCCGCTCGTACTTCTTGGCCGCGGCTACCAGTGCTCGGCCTTCGTCAATGTTGTGGCTAACGGGTTTCTCAATGTAGACGTCTTTGCCCGCCTGCATGGCCCACACTCCGATGATCGCATGCCAATGATTGGGCGTTGCTGCCGTGACGATCTGCACGTCGTCAGCATCAAGGACCTCACGCACGTCGGAGACTACGCGAGGCCGGACACCCTGAGTTTTTTCGACTTGGTCGGCGCGTTGTTCACCGACCTTCGAATCGACATCGACGAGCACCCGAATGATCGTGCGCGGATCGTGATGGAAACCACCCACATGCGCCATCCCGCGACTGTTGACCCCGCATACCGCGACGCCGAGTTGTTCGGCCTTGGTGTCAGCGGCAGCGGCACGGGAACTGGTGTGAACACCAGCGACCAACCCAGTAGCCACGCTGGCGGCAGCAGCAGAAACAGAAAATTCGCGTCGAGTCAGACGATTCATGATGTGGGAACTCCGGCAAAGCGGGGAAGAGGTAGGACAGGAGGTGGGAATGCAGACCACTGCATTATGCACACCGGAACTGCGTCTGCCAATGACGTAATCCGCCCGTAAGCAAATAAACCAAGTGGCGACATTCATCAAAACGTGCCCTCCACCTGCGTAGGCGTGCTCTCGGGAGGTTGACGTGATGGAACGTAGGATGAGACCATCGTCCCGTCCGGCCCCTTTCTTCTGCACGCACGGGACCTCTGCAAACACGGGACGATGGGACCATACAACGCTCCAGCAAAACGCTGTATGAAGACCGTTCACGGCGTGAGGCTGGAGCCTGCCAACGAGCTGATCGAGTAAAAACACTCAACCCTTCCATCAACGTTCCCCATCAAAATCTGTCCGTGTCCGCGCGCTCCTCGGCTACTCTGACAACTCAGGTTCCCCCGAGTCCCGCCAGCCAACTGAGCAGACCAATGATCACCGCACAGGCGGCGCAGGCGAGTGAAAACCCGATGACATCGCGGGCGGTTGGCCACGTGAATTCCCAGTCGCTCTCGGGGAAAATCTTGCGGGTTGTCGGCGGATTCTCGTACGCCTGTTCCAACCTCGCACCATCAGCGGCCGGGTCCGCCAGCACAGGGGTGTTCATCTTGGCAAAATACCGATCGAGCATCCGCTGTTCATCTTTTCGCGTTAACAGACTCAATCCCCCGAGCACCAAAAACGGCAACAGCACTCGGGCGGGTAGACGCAGCGTTTCGAGCGTCGCCGCAGACACGCCACTGAGATCGAAGCCGAGTCCCGAGTACAGGACAAAGTCGAGATTCAACGATCCACTGCCGGTTTGTGTACCCACTTGTCGCTGGACGCGTCGGTGAATTTCGCCGCGTGTGGATTCAGATACCGTTTCGAGCTGCACGTCTTCAACGGCAGTGAGCGGGCCATTCCAAAAAATCGGTGCGCCCCCTGACGTGGTGACGATCGTAATCATTTCGCCCACCTCAGCATTGGGTGGCGGTGGCCCGAGCGAGTCCGCCGCCGCTTGACTTTCCCGGACCGTCTGCCAAGCCTGATGCCGGGCAACGTCCGACTCTGTCGCTTCACGGCGGAGTGTCGTCGTGACGACTTGAGTGGTCGCCGCCAGTCCCGGGGACTCGTACAGCGACGGCACCAATCGTGGCAGGGCTTGCGGCAGGACAAAGAAGAACATGAGCGAGAACACGATTGTTCCCCAGGCGGCGATGCGATTGGAACGACGCCAATACATTCCGACCCAGAACGGTGCGGCAAACAAAATGGGCAATTCCATCGCCAACTTGAACTGCGTGAAGACATCGGAAATGAGTAGGGCCACTGCCGAGGCACCCACAATGATCAGCAGTCCTGTCAGGCGACCTACCAACACGTACTTCCGCTCATTTGCACTAGGATTGATGTACGGCGCGTAAAGATTTCGGACCACCAACCCCGACGTCACAATCATATAGGTGTCGGCGGAACTCATCATCGCGGCGAGCAAACATGCTAGCATCAGCCCCACCAAACCCATATTCAACGGGCCCAGAATCTCTCGCGCGGCAACACCCCAGACGCGGTCAGGATCGGCCGCAATCTCGGGGTTACCAGCCAACAACGCCAATGCGATCAATGCCGTCAACGCCCAACCGATCGTACACAGTCGTTTCAGAAAATTGCCGACCACCAATCCGATCCGAGCTTCGTCTTCGGTCTTCGCTGAACCACCGCCGGTGGCGATGAAGTGTGGCTGCACGACGATGCCGATCAAGGCGAGAATCGATAGCGAGATAATATAGTGAACCGGAAACTCGCCACTGCTCGGTCCTGCGAACAGCTGAAAATAATCGGCGGACACACGCTCGTGCATGATCCGAAAGCCATCCATCAAGCCCTCTTCGCCGTCGCCACCGTACTTCGCCGCAATCGCCCACAGACCATTGGGTATCAAAAGAATCGACAACAGAATGATAAACAGACCTTGAATCAAATCCGTCCAATACGCCGCCGTCAGACCTCCCAGAACACCGTACAGAATCACGATCACGGCGATCGCGGGAATCAATGTGTACTTCAGCTCGTAACCAAACAATCCAACGTCCACTCCGATCAGTGGCACCGCGAACTTGGCGATCGCTGATAGCATCGTGGATAGATAGAACATGTAGAACGCAATTGCGAAGAGCGTGTAGGCGGCCCCGAGTGCCTGCGACTGGTATCGTTCCACAAACCAATCCCCGAGCGTCAAATGACGCATTCGTCGGTACCAAACCGCTGTAATCCAGTACACAGGGGTCACGAACAACCACATCATGGCTGACCACACCCCGCTCAGCCCGCTGGTCCACGTCGTCCGTCCGACTGTGACCGGTTCGTGGGCTCCGGTCCCAGCTCCAAAAGCCGCGAACGTCTGCAGGAGTTTCCCGAATCCACGCCCACCCATGAAGTAGTCTTCCTGGTTATGGACGCGGCGCATCGCCCAGATCCCAATCGCGATCATGGTCGCAAAGTAAATCGCCAAAACGGCGTAGTCGATCAGCGTCATCTGTCATCCTTCACATGGACCGGTCGTTTTCGTGGCGGGAGTCGACTAGAACTGTAGCAAAACCAACCGCTGCTATGCGAAAGTGAGAATACGAATGCGAGTTAAAGTCTGTCCCAGTCCAACCGCCCTCGGCCAGCAAGCCGCCGACGAGGGGGCCGCTAAAATCCGAGAGGCGATCCAAGAGCATGGCAATGCCACCATTCTCGTCGCGACAGGTGCGTCCCAGTTCGAAACACTCGCCGCTTTGGTGCAGGCACCCGATCTGGATTGGTCACGCGTGACGGGTTTTCACCTCGATGAATACCTCGGGCTGCCCATCACACATCCCGCATCATTCCGCAGGTATCTGCAGGAGCGGTTCGTGGACCTCGTCCCCATCGGTGAATTTCACTATGTCAATGGCGAGCACGACGCAGCGGCCGAGTGCGAACGGCTCGGTGGTCTAATCTCGGACCGCCAGATCGACGTGGCGTTCATTGGCATCGGCGAAAACGCCCATCTCGCGTTCAACGACCCACCTGCGGATTTTGAAATCAAGCAGCCCTATTTGGTCGTCGATCTCGACGAAGCCTGCCGTCGACAACAACAGGGCGAAGGTTGGTTCAACGAATTGACCGACGTGCCGCGTCAAGCCATCAGCATGTCGGTATCTCAAATCATGAAATCGAAACACATCGTGTGCAGCGTGCCTGATGCTCGCAAAGCCATGGCTGTCCGTGAGACCGTGTCCGGCCCGATCACGCCCGCAATCCCGGCCTCGATCTTGCAATCACACCCTTCAGCAACGCTGTATCTCGACCCCCCCGCAGCAAGCTTGATCGACCCACGAGAGCTATCTGAATCCCAATTGGACTCATGATTGTGAATCGAATGGAATCAAGTGAGACTCCCGCCGCTGGCTACGTTGACTTGCAAGTCAATGGTTACGGCGGCGTTGACTTTAACGGCGATGATTTATCGGCCGAATCGTTACATCTCGCATGTGAACGGTTGGCTGCTGATGGGGTGGCACAAATCCTTGCCACCATCATCACTGCAGACGTCCACTCCATGTCGAGACGGCTCCAACGGATTGCCACGCTGAGAGGTCAAGACGAACTCGCCGCCAAGATCATCGCGGGCTTTCATATCGAAGGCCCCTTTATCAACGAGCAACCTGGGTACGTGGGGGCGCATCCCCGCGATGCCGTGCGGCCCGCCGAAACGACATCCATGCAGCGACTCTTGGACGCCGCCGAGGGACTCACGCGGATCGTCACCCTCGCACCAGAACGCGACCCAGGCTTTCATGTCACACGCATGCTCGCTGAGCAAAACATCTGTGTCTCGGGTGGTCATTGCGACCCTTCCCTGGATCAACTCGATGCCGCAATCGACGCTGGGCTGGCGATGTTCACTCACCTGGGGAACGGCTGCCCGCTGTCGATGCACCGCCACGACAACATCATCCAGCGCGTCCTAAGTCGTTCCAGCAAGCTTTGGATCGGCCTGATCGCCGACGGCGTGCATGTACCCTGGCCAGCCCTGGGCAATTACATTCGCAGCGCTGGCATCGAACGCTGCTTCATCGTGACCGACGCGATTAGCGCTGCGGGATTGGGTCCCGGCCGGTACCAACTTGGGCAGCGGGAAGTGGTCGTTGACCATGACGGTGCCACCTGGGCAGCGGACCGCTCACACCTGGTCGGGTCATCAGGAACGATGCCACAGGTAGCGGTCAATCTTCAACGCCATCTCGGCCTCCCCCACGACGCAGTGATGCGCCTGACAGCGGCAACCCCGCAACGAATCTTAGCTGCCTGTTGATGTACGAACCCGACATGCCAGCGAGGCAGTCCGGCTCGTCCCTCGCTGGTGCGACAGGTTAGTGTTCGTGCATGCGGGCAGCAAAGCCAATGAGCTCAACAGGCTGTTCGAGCTCGACTGTAAAGAAGATCCGACGCCACCCGCGCAGATGGCTTATCGGATCCAGGTGGCTTAAAACTGTTCCGCGAAGACGCAGAAAAAGTCAGCTCTGGGGAGACGCGTCAGCTTTTCCCCAAGTCAGCCTTCAGTCTCGTCAGCAGCTCAATTGCTGCCCCGATTTCAGCTTTCTGCCGAGCAGGGTCTTCGGGGATCTCACGTTCAATCGTTAATGGTCCTGTGTAACCAATCTCGGCGAGCGTTTTCAGATAGGTTTCCATCCCGACGTCGCCGTCGCCCAATGGCACCTCTTGCCCCCAGGTCACGCCCGGCTGATCGCTGGCCAAAGCGTCCTTGCAGTGGATACTTCGCACGTGAGGACCAAGTTGGCGAAGGGCTTCGATTGGATCGCCGGCTCCATACAGAATCATATTGGCGGGATCGAAGTTGATCTTCAAGTTCGCGCGATCGACGGCGTCGATGAACGCCAGCAATCCAGCGGCAGTTTCTTGGCCAGTCTCAAGGTGCAGAAATTGATCATTGTCGCGACAATGATCACAGAGCTGACGCGTGACATCGACGATACTGGCGTAATCGGGGTCGGACGCATCGTGAGGCACGAATCCCAAGTGCAACGCAACGCAATCGACTCCCAGCCATTTGGCAAAATCGCTGATCTCGAGCATCTCGGCGAGCCGCGCTGCACGGGTCGCCTCGGGGACCAGCCCTACGGTGCGGACGACGGTGGGGATGTCCGCGTAGCTCTCGCCATCAAAACCACCGAAGACGGCGGTACAGCGAATGCCCTGTTCACGAAGCTGCGCGGCGAACGTTTCTGCAGCCTGCTGCGTGCGATTTCCTGCGTGCGGTGCATGCAGTTGAATTGTCGGCACGCCCAATTCGCGGATCACCGGCCAGGCGACGCCCAGCCCGGCGTCGATCGATGCAAAAACTCCTAGTGGCCAATCAGACATTCAATAGATTCCTTGGTAGGAAGGTAATTTACGTAGCGAAACTCGCTACCAGTTTCGTGATTTATTTGCCGGTTGGGCGCTAGACCCAGTTATGGTTCAACTACTTACCCTTACAGCAATGCTTGAATTTTTTGCCGCTGCCACAGGGACAGCTTGCATTACGACCGACCCGGCCGGGACGACTGAAAACGTGACTGAGCACACGCTTGGGGTTCTGGTGATACATCTTTTGCATCATCTCGTATAACTTCGGATTCTTCTGCTCGAGCAGCTCGGGAGCTTCAAAGAAATACTCACTCAAAACCGCGAAGTACTCCGCTTCGTTAGTGAAGGCATAATCATCGATATATTCATTCGAGGTCACTTCGCGGTGAAGTTCTTTGCCGACCCAACGCACCCACGGTTGGAATGTTTCGGCATCGACCCCCAGCGGCACACCATCGACGTCACCGTCAGCTTTGTCAACCAAGTGAGCGAATTCATGAATCCCCACGTTATGTTTATCCGTGGTATTTGCGAACCCTTGAATCAGCGACGGCTTGGAAAGAATCATCACGCCGCTGAGGTGGTGCGTGCCGATCATGCCGAGTGTATGCGCATCCCCGCCACCATCACTCCGGTAGCCTTCATCGAATGAATTGGGGTAGATCAGTACCTCACCCAAGCCCGCATATTCAAAGTCGGAAAACCCTAAGATCGGGATCACGGCGCTGGCAGCGACCAACGCCCGGGTCGCTTCATCGACATCCGTGCGGATCCCGGTAATGGTGACTTCGTCGAGAAATACCTTCATCAAGTTACGAAATCGATCTTGCTGATCTGGTTGGAGTCCGCGGAAGTATTCAACCTGAGATTGCAGCGTGGCTTCCCAGACTTCGGGAAACGGTGTGGCCATTACCTGTAGCCGTCGAAGCGTCTTCCGCCGCAGTAGATAAAACGCGCCCGCGGCAACTGGAACTAGAATCAGCCCCCACAGTGAAAACCAACTCAGGATACAACCGGCGATCGCGATCAAGCCCGAAATCAGGCAGGCGGTTTTGCGATTGTGGGCGTTCGCGGTGGCGTCGACTAGCATGAATCATTCACAGGAGTAGCGGTCGCCAAAATCGTCGGCAATTGAAGGAGGTGGATTGTAAACGAAGCTGCCGGCCGCGGTCCATCGGCAGGCAGTGAACACGCCGCATCACCGAGGAAAGGGAACCCACAAAAAAACAAAACCGTTCCAAGACAATCCCATGGCATCCGACCGCTCCGCCCCACAATCTCGCGCAATGTACGTTACGCAAGCGGCGAATGCACACCTTCATCCCGCTATTGAACCGCTCTCCTACTGGCTGCTCCGCTGTTCGAGCCGCGTGATCGCAGACTGAAGCATCTCCAGTACCTGAGCTTTGAACGGCTCTTCGAGTCCGTTCTGCAGGGGTGCCGATTTCACGCCAGCTTGGATGCTCTCAATCCGCTCCTTGGCGCGGCCGGGTGGATCGGCATGCTCGGAATAGTACGACAAAGTGACGGGCCAGTACCTCGGGAATCCATCTGAAAACTCCAGCGCGGCTTTCGACGAAGTATCATCAGCTGCGATACCGTCTTCGGGGGCATCGATTCTGGGCAGTCGTCTTTCGATTATCTCAAGGGTTGCTTCGGGGGCGTGCTGGGCAATTGTTTCAAAGAGCTGCTCGCTTCCTTCAGAACGCCAATAGTAATGCGAGCTGTTGACGATCGCCGCCAAGACGCTCCAGTCCTCAGGCGGCAACTCATCGGCACTGGCCCACTGGACGGCGGCGGTCAACTGAGACTCCGAAACATAGGGAGGGGCTAACTGGGAATCCCGCGCAAGGCTTGAACTCCATGCCCGCCACCGGGAAAACTCCAATCGCACGTGATCGACCAAAACGGGGTCGTTGAGGAACGATCGCCCACTCGCCTGTCGAAATTCAAGCGCGGTATCGAGTGCGTGCATTGCTCTCTTTTGAGACGTCCAGTACTCATCTTGATGGGTATTTTTCTCACTGCGAAATTGACTTGCGGACTGAATCAGATGAGCGACTATGGAATCAACGAGTGCGCGGCGTTTCCTATCTCTCACAGATTCTGCGACCCACGATCGAGATTGATCGCGATAATCAGAATCTTCGGCGCTATCAACGATTCCGTTTATCGCGTTACCCAGTAGGCGTACCAACGCCGAACGGGTGGGACGATTGGCGTTTTCAAATGTCGCGTCGATCGCAGCGAATCCGGGGGAGGGCAAGAAATTGAGAAAACGTGACGTCAAATATGCCATGTAGACTTCGGAATCGTCCTGGCCCCCACTACTGCCGAACATCGTCCTCGGAATCCGTCCCACTTGCATCCCGCCCCATTGTTGAGATCGCTCGAGTATCGCGATCGCCGCGCGCATCCTCTGCCCCGGATCGGTCGATAGAATACTGAGCGCTTTCATCGCTTCGCCAACCTGCTCGACGTCTTGCTCCCGCGCGAGAACGGCAAGCCAATACCCAGTAGACTGGCCTTGGTAGGTCAAACTCGAATCGGCTGACGTGACGCCAGCATCGATTTTAGGTTCGGTGTTCTTGGTGGACTGCGTGGATGTCGCCTGCGTTGTCGATGTTGCTGCTGTATTCGCTGAGGAAGAATCGGCATCGGTTGCCTCAGCCATGCGTTCACGCAATTCAGTGGGCAACTCGCCATGCGCGTCAACGTAGCGGGCAGCGAGTGCTTCGATGGCTCGGTTCATCCCATGGTAAACCTCTGTTTCTGTAAAACTCTCGCCGCCAAACCCGCGATTGAACATCTGATGAATCGATTCAGCTGTCATTCGATCGCGAATGTGGATCAATCGACGCAGTGCCTGTTCGTTGGGGTTCACGTTTCGCCAGTAGAAAGGAATCGCCTTTTGCCAGAGGGTGATCTCAGGATGGGCAATTTCAAACGTCTTCGTTGATGAAACACCTGCAAAACCGCCGCCACCCATTCCTCCTTCACTGCGGTTGCTCATCGAAGGCTCAGATTCAGGCTCGGCGAATTGGTCGAGACGCTGTGTGATGCGGCGGAGCAAGACGTCGGATGCCCGCTCAGCGACAAGGTCAAATAGAACGGCGACCTCCTCGCTTGGCTGGTTCGGAACCATCAATAGCAGCTTGCCTATCACATCATCCCACGTGATGCCGTCGTGACCACTGCTAACCAATTCGATGCCGAGTTCGACAGTCTTTGAGTCGGCAATAGGCTCATCACTCTTCAATATCCGCACCACGAAGGGTTCCATCAGCGGATCACCGATAACCGGGCGATCCAGCAGGTCCTGAATACTCATGGCGGTGTAGTACGGCCAAATCAAATCCTGCGCCGTCGAATGCGCCTTCTCCACCACCCGTCGCTGGAGCTGTCGCAATAGCGAACGCTTTTCGGAACCTGACACGCCCCCATCTTGATTGAGCCATTCGCCAACCACACCCGTGTCTTGCCTTGGCGAATGGCTGGAGAGTGTACTGAAGTACTGCGTGTTTAGCAGGTAGGTGATTGCCAGCAGTGAACGCGGATTGCCCTCTTCGAGTTCGTGACCGGCTGCCAGCAACGCCATTTCGACCGCGTATCTAGGGAAGATCTTGAGCAGGTAGGTCGTATACACCACGGACGGGCCGTCGTTGGGATCAATCTGCTCGGGGCTGGTGAACCCGACTGAGGTAGTACCGCCCCAACGGCGTGCCAACGCCAGAGTGGCTTCGGCTGCAGCGAGTTGTTGCTCGGGAGATTCCGCCAAGGTCTGTACCGCCTGCATCGCGCGGCACACCATCGGTAGATCGCGCTCCAAGCGGATCGCATGCATCCAATAGGCCAGATCATGCCCTTGATACACCACCATGTGCTCGGGACCCGGTGCCGATGAGGCAGACTCCGCGTTGAGTGCCTTCGCCCTAATTTCAATTGTCGACTGAGTCCCGCGACCGATCGTGACGACCTCATCACTAAGCTTCAGCGCCTTCCCGCCGCCTTCGACCGCGACCCGATAGGAGCCTTTTTTGAGCACAGTCCGATGGTCGCCTCTCGAATCGATCTGCAATCGCTCGACGACCTGATCGTCCTGGCTGACGACTAGCGTCAAGTCATCGTTTTCGGAATGCACGACGAGGATGCCCCGATCGGTTTGTACTTTCAAGACGATTGCGGCGAGGATTGCAAAGGCGAACAGGCCACCGGCCATCCACCATCGGCGACGACGGCGTGGTGGCTGTCCGACTGCCGTGAGGCTTAGTGGATGGCCCGGCAGCCTCGATGATTCCTCCTCGGTGTTGCATGCTGCAGCACGAACGATTCGTTTCAATTGATGGCCGGTCGTGCTTGGCTCCAATCGCTCGGCAATCTCCGTCGCTGCGCTCGGACGCGACGCTGGATCGCGGGCCAGCATCGCAGCAACGAGATCGGTAACCTCCTCCGGGACGTCATTGCGGACCTTATCCAGACGGGGCGCGTCGGTTTGCGTGATCGCCAGTATCTGCTTGGTCAGTCCGCCCCGAGACTCAAATGGGGAGCGGCCGGCGATCAAACGAAAAAGCGTCGCGCCGAGCGAATAAACGTCCGCTCGGGCATCGACGCAGCGGCTATCGGCGAGCTGTTCGGGCGACATGAATGCGACCGTTCCCATCAAATGCCCGACCGTCGTTAAGCGATCGTCGATCCCAATAGGGTCGTCACCGGCGAGCACCAAGCCCAGATCGAGGACCTTCACGATACCCGACCGCGTCAACATCAAGTTGGAAGGTTTGATATCGCGATGGACCAACCCAGCGGCATGAATTTCAGATAAGCCCAAGGCTGCTTGCCGCACGATCTCACATGCATCGACGACCGGCAGTGGACCGAGTCGACGGGCCACGCAACCGACATCGAGCCCGTCGAGGTATTCCATCACGAGATAGTGCCAGCCGTCTTCGTGCCCCGCGTCAGTGGCGCTGACGATGTGCGCGTGCTGCAGAGCCGCAACGACGACCATTTCCCGCTCGAACCGATCCAACCAACCGGGTTGATCGACCCGCTCACGAGGCAGCAGCTTGATCGCGCAGCGGCGACGCAGTCGCTCGTGCTCACCTAGCAACACCTTGCTCATCCCACCACCGCCGAGCGGACGGAGAATCCGGTAGGGTCCGAGCGTTTGCCGCGGCTCAACCTCGCGGTGAAACGAATCCTCGATCGGCATTGCCATACCGCCAAACCGATCGCTGGAAGACAATAAAAGTGGCGACGGGGATGGTTCGAGCAAACGAGCCATTGCGGCTTGGCAAGCCGTTTCCTGTTGCAGCTCATCGGCAGCGGGTCCGTCCAGCGACGGTACCTCGTCAGCCTGAATCGATTCGGCGACCCGGCGGCATCGCTCGCAAAGCTCGAGATGAGCCAGCACAGAATCAAATCGCTCGGCGGGCCACTCGCCATTGATCACTCGGACTAAATCCGAGTGATCTAAACATTTCAATTCGGTCCCATTGGGCGTCATAGCAATCATCGTTCATTCCGGGTGGTGGGTGGGTAAGAAAAACAATCCCACCCAGTTCAACGCAGCCATTGGACAGGCTGGCTCAGCTCAACCCTTCGAGGTCGCGTCGGAGTCGATGAAGAACACGGGCACGGGCTTTGTACACCGCCCATCGCGACACGCCCGCCTCATCGGCGACCGTATCGGGTGAGCGACCGATGACGGCGGTTTCCCAAAACATCCACCATGTGCGTTCATCGAAACTGGGCCGCAAAAACTCGATCATTCGCCGCCGCACCCATGCGGAGTCCTCATCCGCGCCCGTCGGCGGAGATTTGCCAAGTGTCCCCTCTACGGTCTTCTCGCACATCGAATCGACTGCACTTGCAGGCAGCGGCAATTGAGCCATCGCGAGCTGAGCGGCCGTGCCGCCAGCGGCGAGATCACCCGCTTCGGCGCGAATCGAACGGCGGCGGGCCAAGTCGCGGATCTTGTTGCGGCAGATCGTCCACAACCATCCCCGGAAACTCGCCTCGGCCCGGTCGCGGTCAAACTTTCCGATCGTCCGTGAGACAGCGACGAACGTTTCTTGCATCACGTCAGCAGCGTCTGCGGATTGGCACCCCGACCGACGCGCCCAACCGTAAACGATCGGCCCGTACACCTGAGTCAGCAATCGCCAACCCGCGTCCTCACCCCCCTGGACGCGCTGGAGCAGTGAGGTGGAGGTGGACGGTTCATGGGTGTTGGAGTTTGACATCATCGGTAAGTATAGCCGAGTAACGCATGGCGAGAGTCACGGTGGACGAGACTACATGCCCCCTCGCTGAACGTGATCGATCGGCATGGAGAGACTCATTGCCTAGGATATCCGAACCCGGCTGACCTCCCCGCTGCGACACACTCGCATCCCCGCCTCAGTCCACACCTGCAGCTCTCCGCGATCATCAATGCCCTCACATCGCCCTTGGACGATGTGGCCGTCGATGGTGCAGCCAATCACTTCACCGGTTAAAACGCAGCGTTCGCGAAATGACTGCAGCAACTCCCCAGGATCGGATTCGCACATGACAGCGTTTCGCATCACGGCAGGTAGGAGTTCCTCGAGCACTTCCGTTCGCGTCACCCATTTGCCGCTGGCTTCACAAACCGAGGTCGCCTGCGCGCCGTCGAGTCGAGGGCTCGATCCAACGTTGAGACCAATTCCAATCACCGACATGGGTTGTGGATAGCCGTCCGCAGCAGATGGCAGATCGATCCGCTCGATCAGCGTGCCAGCGACCTTGGTGCCCCCCATCGCAACGTCGTTGGGCCATTTCAAACCGCATCGAACAGGGCCTGCAACGTGCTCGATCGCTTCAGCAACCGCGACGCCCACGGCAATCGACAAGAGCGGGTGGCAGTCAGCGAGCACGAGCGAAAACGCAAGTCCATCACCCTGTGCCTGCCAAGCACGCCCCCGCCGCCCACGACCAGCTGTTTGCGATTCCGCAATGACAAGCCGAGGAGTTTGGGAAAGCAGCGTAGCCGTCGCGTCCGAATCACCGCGCTGCTCACCGAGCCATTCCAAGGCCACCGAATTGGTCGACGGCATCGAGACCTGATAGTCTCGCGACGCAAGCACCCCGCACGCGATCATCGCGTCCGTTACGCGGCAAATCGATTCGTCGAGCTGAGAAGGCGTTTTAGATGTCATATCGATTCATAGCATAAACGCGGCGAAGGAGAACACGGGTAGGTCGCTGCTGAAACAGACCGCGACTTTCACTCAATCAATGAGTTCCGCTGGCAAACGGTAATCATGATACTTCCCATAGGGTTGCACGTAAGCCTGAGAGATTTCGATACCATGGTCCATCGCACCTGGGCGTGGATCCGAGCAGACTTGAAGTTCAATGCGTCGTCCCCAAGTGAATGATGACGCGAATTTTGGGAACTTATGATCCTCGATCCAAAACGAATCCACCACTCTCCTATTCGCCCATCCTGTGACGGCGATCGCGACCACCCATCGCAGGGAAATGAACTACGATGGATGACGAAAAGCATTCATCCAATTTACGGATTCAAGCAGTGTCATCCAACAAAAATCGCCGACAAATGTGCTGGCAGGCAATCTATCTGCTCATCATTTTTTCGGCCTCGGTTCGTTTCGCGGGCAATATCGTTGGCGGGACGGGTATTGAAGATCTGATTGACGAGTCCAAATCGCTGGTATTGCTCGTCGATACGATCAATTCGAGCAGCGATCCGGCTGTCCAGGCATCGTTGATGAGGGGCATGCTCAGCGGACTGGAAGGTCGACGAAACATCCCACCCCCTGCAGGCTGGCCCGACCTGAGTGAACGGCTCGCTGCGAGCGATGACAGAAGCGTTCGCGAGCTGTCCGTTCAGCTTTCACAGATCTTTGGCGATCAATCGGCAATGCAAAAGTCACTGGAGACATTGTCGGATCAATCTGCAGACGCCAGTGCCAGGCGGCACGCCCTCCGTTCGCTGTTGTC
Source organism: Allorhodopirellula heiligendammensis (assembly GCF_007860105.1). Classification (NCBI taxonomy): domain Bacteria; kingdom Pseudomonadati; phylum Planctomycetota; class Planctomycetia; order Pirellulales; family Pirellulaceae; genus Allorhodopirellula; species Allorhodopirellula heiligendammensis. The sequence continues at coordinate 1,298,009 of NZ_SJPU01000002.1, read as the reverse complement.
TCTACGCAGTCAGGACGCATCATCCTTGCTAGAGTCCCTCCTCGATGACCCGGATTTCCAAATCGAAGCGATTCGCGGTTACGCGGTGGTTGAAAATCCAACGGCCCCTTCGGTTTTGCTTGGTCGCTACCAGCAAATGGACTCCGATCAAAAAAGAGCCGTCATCGAAACGCTGGCGACACGGCAGCGCTATGCACAGGAGCTGTTGGCCGCGATTCAGACCGAAAAAGTCTCTCGCGATGATATTCCGGTTCATGTGGCCCGTGCTCTCAAAGACATCCTTGGTAGTCGCTTCACTGCAGTCTATGGGGAGGTGAAGTCGATCGGTGCTGATCGGGAAAAGCAAATCGCAAAGTACCGAGCCATGCTCACGCCATCAGCACTCGCCAAAGCTGATGCGTCCCGTGGTCGTGCCGTTTTCGAGAGGACGTGCGGTGCGTGCCATCTGCTCTATGGTGATGGTGGCGTGGTTGGCCCGGACTTGACCGGCTCCAATCGAGCCAACTTGGATTACATTTTGCTCAACAGCGTTGACCCGAGCTACGACGTGCCCGACGGATACAAAATGGTTACCGTGCTAACGATTGATGGGCGGCTGATCAACGGCGTCGTCGCCGGAGAAGACGACACCAAATTGGTTCTGAAAACAGCTCAGCAACCGAGGGTAGTTATCACAAAAGAAGACATCGAAGAACGTAAGCTTTCTGATAAGTCGATCATGCCGGACGGCCAATTAGATCAAATGAAATCGCAAGAGGTGATCGACTTGATCAAGTACCTGCAAACGTCTCAGCAAGTGGAGCTGGCAAAATGAGAACGCCCCCTCAATTTCGATCTCAGCAGGTGCCAGCCCACCGGACGCTGGCGAACCTCTTTCGCCGAAACATTTACTGGTTGATTGCCTCGATTCCCCCATTGCTATTGCTCGCTGAATCGTCCATCGCTCAGGACTCGAAAAACCAGCTTCGTCACGAGCAACATAAAACCAGTGATGCACCGTTTCTAGAGCCAGCCGCTGCTGTTGCCAAAATGGCGATACCGGACGGATTCGACGTCTCGATTTTCGCGTCGGAGCCCGACATCGCTGAACCGATTGCGTTCTGTTTTGATGATCGAGGTCGCATGTGGATCGCCGAAAATTTTAATTACCAAACTCGCAAGCAGCACACGGACGACCAAGTCACTCGAATTCAAATTCTCGAAGACACCAATGGCGACGGCGTTTTTGACAAAAAGAAGACGTTCACAGACAAGCTAACGTTTACATCGGGTTTGGCCTGCGGATTCGGTGGCGCGTTTGTGGGTTCGCCACCCAATTTGAGTTTTATTCCGGACGCCGATGGCGACGATGTCCCCGACGGGCCACCGGAAGTGTTGCTCGATGGCTGGGGGATCAACGATCGGCATGAAACACTCAACAGCTTTAACTGGGGACCGGATGGCTGGCTGTATGGTTGCCATGGTGTGTTCACGCAATCACGAGTCGGCAAGCCGGGTGACGATGACGATCAAAGACAATTTATCGACGGCGGTATCTGGCGGTATCACCCCACGCAGCGAACGTTTGAGATCTTTGCCCGCGGACTCTCGAACCCATGGGGATTTGATTTTGACGATCACGGCCAGGGTTTCGCGACGTGTTGTGTTATTCCGCATCTGTTCCACATCGTTCAGGGTGGCGTGTATCACAAGCAAAGCCGCCCCCACGTCAATCCTTATATCTATGATGACATCAAAACGATTCGCGATCATACGCATCTCTCCGCTCACGGCGGCGCACGCTTCTACCTCGCCGACACGTTTCCCGCTCCGTACAACGACAGAAGCCATTTGTTCATGTGCAATATTCATGAACACGCTGTGTTGACAGACTACATGGTCCCGGATGGCTCGAGCTTCATCGGCAAGCATGGTGATGACTTCATGCCGACCAACGACATGGCTTGGGTTGGCTTCAGTGTTGAAATTGGCCCGGAAGGCGGCGTCTACATTCTCGATTGGCACGATACCGACGTTTGTGGGAATGCTGTGAATTTCCCTAACAGCGGCCGCGTTTATCGCATCATGCCCCAGGGCGCCAAACCGATCGCGCCCCCGAACTTGCGCGAGATGTCCGATCTCGAGTTGGTCCAGCTTCAAATGCACGACAACGATTGGTACGTCCGGCAAGCCAGAACGCAGCTGCAATTTCGCGCCTCCGCTGGAACGCTCAATGCGACAGATGTTCATCGACAATTGTTGACGCTTCTGGATACTGCTAGCACGTCGCCGAAACGGTTACGCGCGATGTGGGCGTTGCACGTCACCGCCGGTTTGGAAAAGAATCAACTGGTCTCGTTGCTCGATCACGAAGATGAATACATCCGTGGCTGGGCGGTCCAGTTCCTCGCCGAAGAAAGCACGATTAATGCCTTTCAGCCCACAGGACCAGGGCTTTTAAACACTGCACTTTCACCGGCTGAACCTGCCGGTTTAACAGCTGACGTGCTGGAAAAATTCGCTGCGATGGCCAGCGACGATTCTTCGAAAATAGTGCGTTTGTATTTGGCGTCGGCGGTGGAGCGACTGCCGTTTTCAGATCGCTGGTCGATTCTCCAAAGGCTCATTTCACATCATGAAGACATCGACGATAGCAACCTGCCGAGGATGTACTGGTTCGGCTTGGAACCGATGGTTCCCAATCATCCAGAAAAAGCTTTGAGACTGGTCGTCAACGGGCAGATCCCCAAACTCCAGGAGTTTGTCGCTCGGCGAATGGTATCAGGCAGCGTGGAAGCAAATCTCAATCAATCGGTGCAGAAGAGCACGGGCCCGAGCCCCGAATGGCAATGGACAATTCAAAAGGTGGCTCCGGGCTTTCGCGTCGACAGCGTCGGTGAGGGCGGCTTGGTTTACCACGAAGTCTTTCGCAACAAGATTGCGGTACAGATGCATCCTCTTACTCGAGAAACTCCCAGTCGTCTTATTCGCCAGCTCGTGGTGCCAGCCCGTGGCAAAACAAAACTAAATCTTCGCGTCAGCCATCATCCTCATGGAGACTGGCAGCTGAACGTTCTGGCCAACGGTCAAACACTGACCAATCAAATCGTCAGCTCAAAAACCGTTGGCAACAGCGAGTGGTTGGACGTCTCGATCGACTTAACTGCTTTTGCGGGGACAGCGATCAAGCTCGTCGTTGAAAACACGGCCAACAACTGGATGAACGAGTGGGCTTATTGGAACCGGGTCGAAGTCGTCACCGAGGATTAGTACAGCGGATGGAAGCCAAGTTTTTAACGCAGATCCGAATCAGAGACTATTTTTATAGTTGCCGAATAACTTGCGCAGGAAATGCATCACGCAGTCTTCGCGGAGTGAAAGGCGACATCCTTCGCGGCAATCTCCGCATCTTTGTCAGAGCCCCTCATGCCAGAACCTCGTGGATCACGTCGCCTTCGACGTTGGTTAGCCTTCGTTGGACACCGTTGTGTTCGAAGGTCAGTCGCTCGTGATCGAGGCCGAGCAGGTGCAGAATGGTGGCGTTGAAGTCGTACAGCGGGCGGATGTCTTGGACGGCCTTCTGGCCAAGTTCATCGGTCATGCCGTGACTAACACCTGGCTTCACTCCCGCACCCGTCAACCAGCACGTAAAGCCATCGGGATTATGATCACGTCCCTTTGCGCCTTTTTGAAAAAACGGCATCCGGCCGAACTCAGTACACCACACGACCAACGTGTCTTCGAGCAAACCACGCGACTTCATGTCCTTGATCAGTGCGGCGGTAGGCTGATCCAAAATAGCCGCGTGTTTGTCGTATTGTTCTTTCAGTTTGCTATGCCCGTCCCAGTTCAATTCCCCTCCGCTGGCGTAGGCACCATTAAAAACTTGCACGAAGCGAACGCCGCGCTCGATCATCCGCCGGGCGAGGATACAGTTACGTGCATAGGCGGCTCGGGTTGGATTCGATTCATCATCGGCACCGTAACTGCGAAGCACATGTGCCGGCTCGGTACTCAAGTCGCTGATCTCGGGAACACTGAGCTGCATTCGAGCGGCAAGTTCGTAGCTGGCAATCCGCGCAGCCAGTTTTCCGTTACCGGGATTTTGGCTCTGGTGACGATCGTTCATTCGTTGCAATAGCGAGCGGGTGGCATGGTCGGCGTCCGCACTGACGCCAGGAGCAGCGAGATGTCGAATCGGATTCTTCGAGCTCAACGGGGTGCCTTGGAAAGCGGCGGGCAGAAAACCGGGCCCCCAATTATTGGATCCATTCTGCGGTACACCGCGAGGATCGGGGATCGCTACGTATGCTGGCAGATTCGCGTTCTCACTGCCCAACGCGTAAGTCGCCCAGGATCCGAGACTGGGAAAACCGTCTAGAATATTGCCGGTCGAGAGAAAATTCTCAGCCGGTCCGTGCGTATTACTCTTGCTGGTCAAGGAGTGAATGAACGCGATGTCGTCGGTCAGTTCAGCCAAATGTGGAATCATGTCGCTGACCCATTTGCCAGTCTGTCCACGTTGGCGAAACGCGTACTGGGGGCGAGCAAGATCGCCCGCTGGCCCCTGGAACGTCACCGCTGGGCCACCGCGGAGGGGCTTGCCATCCTGTTTGATCAGTTCAGGCTTGTAGTCCCACGTCTCGAGCTGGCTGACGGCACCGGCACAGAAAATCACCAGCACATTCTTGGCTCTTGCGCGATAGTGCGGCTCGCGAGCGATAAAGGGGCGCGCCGGGTCGATCGTTGGCGACGAGGCCTGGGCTGTCCTCTGGCCGAGCAAATCGAGCAGCGCGATCGACCCCAGTGCCGAGGCGGTGCTGCTTAGAAGCCCACGCCGATTCAGCGGCGTGAATTCAGAACCTGAGAGGGTTGGGTCGTGAGTACTCATCAGCGAAGTATTTTCGATTTAGGGCAAGAACAAAAATTCGTTGCTGTTGAACAGAGCTCGGCAAAGTGATTGCAATCCGTGGTCTCGCACGACGGGCATCGCATCGGAAATCTCCTCTGCGGTCGCCGCTCGATTCAACGCAATCTGGTACGCCGAGCGAATCTGAGCGTCGAGACCGTCCGAGTTCAATTCAGTTTTCACTCGCGTTGCAAACGCTGCGGACTGCTCAAGAGTAAAACGACTGTTGAACAGGTTCAGTGCTTGGATCGGCGTGGTCGATTCAATTCGCCGCGCGGTACTCTGTCCACCATCGGGGCAATCAAACGCCCCAAACACCGCATCCCGCTCACGACGGACTTTGTGAGCGTAAATCATCCGTCTCAATCCGTCGCCGCTAAACGATTCGACAGGCGTGAACCCCGATAAACCGCCTCGTTGATTGAACAGATTGAATCCGCGTCCGCCCATCTTGAAATTCAATCGTCCGCTGGCCAGTAACATCGCGTCACGAATCGTCTCGGCATCCAAGCGGCGCGTCGGAAAACGCCAAAGCAAACGCCCGTCAGCATCGGTAGCGAAGGCGTCTTGGTCGAACTGACTCGATTGCCGATACGTGGCCGACAGCACAATCATCCTATGCATGTGCTTGACTGACCACCCTGAATCCATGAACTGCTGTGCCATCCAATCAAGCAATTCCGGGTGAGTAGGTTTCGTTCCCATGCGACCAAAGTCGCTAGCGGTTTCGACGATCCCCATCCCGAAATGACCTTGCCAAATTCGGTTCACCATCACGCGCGCCGTCAACGGGTTTTCCGGATCGGTAATCCAATCCGCGAGTACCTTTCGTCGCTGCTGTTCGGGCGCGTCCGCCGCTAGTGAAATCGAACTAAACGAGGTGAGCACGGCGGGCGGGACCAATTCCGCGGGCTGCTCGGGATCACCACGGAGAAGGAGATGAATCTCGTCGGGTGTGCGGAATTTTCCCGCAAACCCAAGAGGGATCTCCGTCAGTCGCGTAATTTGCTCTTCCACCTGTTTCCGGCGGCCCTGCAGCTCCGTCGCTCGCAGGGCATCATCCGCGGCGAGGTCGTCGATCGAAAATTCCGCCGAGGCTTTCGCGTCACCGGATTCCAACGCGGCTCGGTCGGACGAATCGGCCACTTGCGTCCATTGAACGCTCGAGGCAGGCACCTTGGGATCGGCGACTTCAATTGTGTACTCGATCGCCAGACGGTCAGAGTACTTGCCTTCACGATCACGGCCCCACACCACTCGCTCGATTTCAGCAACTGCAGGGAATTCAACCTCAACCCAGCCTTGGCCAGCTTGGTTGGACATCCAACTTCGTGAGTTCCCATACTGTCCGTCGTGGAGAAATCGCAATTCGTGGCGATTTGCTTCGGTTCTATCACCCGACGACGTGACGAGCGCACCACTGCTGGCGAGCGCGACGTTCCTCCCATCGGTGTCAAAAATTTCCAATTCGTCGAGACATGGCTCGAGCTTGTTGGTCGCATTGATCGTGAATCGCACACGGTCGGTGCGGACGGGTGAAAAACGGTCAGTATTGAGGCGAGCATTGATCGCAGGACGCGTGATGTTGGAACCTGCAAGCGGCGTGAATCGGGCAAGCTGGCTGTGGAGGTCGGTCAATTCCAATTTCAGCTTCGCTACCTCGCGACGACGCGACTTGGCGTCGGTAGGGTCGAGTTCTCGATCGGCGTACTCCACTCCAGACACAAACGCCTGCATCGCGTAGTAATCACGTTGCGAGATGGGATCAAATTTATGATCGTGGCAGCGTGCGCACTCGACGCTCAAACCAAGAAACGTTTGACTGATGTTGACGACAATCTCGTCAATCGAATCCTGTCGAGCCAGTCGCTTCGAAGGCTCGTCTTTGCCAATCTGCCCCGGCAAGAGCACCGACGCTGTGATCAGAAATCCGGTCGCCGCATTCTGACCTACCGCGTCACCGACAATCTGCTCGCGAATAAAGCGATCGTAAGGCGTGTCGTGGTTGAAAGCATCAATGACATAATCGCGATATACCCATGCATGAGGGCGTTCTGTATTGACTTCGAATCCGTGAGTGTCAGCGTATCGCACGACGTCCAACCAATGCTGCGCCCAGCGTTCCCCATAACGAGGTGATTGCAACAATCGGTCCACGGCGGCTTCGTAGGCGGCGTCATCGTTTTCAACGGCTAGCAAGAAAGACTTCACTTCAGCGGGCGTCGGCGGCAACCCGGTCAAGTCGATCGTCACGCGTCGCAGCCAAACCCGGGGATCGGCAGGTGGTGCGGCACGTAGCCCTTTCTCTTCCAAGCGGCCGAGCACAAAACGATCCAGATCACTACGTGGCCATGCGGTGTCGTTCACGGCCGGTGCGACTGCATCAGCGAGGGGCTTGAACGACCAGTGATCAAGCCGGTCTTCGAGCTCGAAGAGATCAACGCCATCAGGCCAAACGGCGTTCTGTTCAACCCATCGGGTCAACGTTGCGATCTCTGCAGGGGAGAGCGAATCGCCATCGGGCGGCATCCGCGAATCTTCGTCATCGCTCGTGACAAGCTCGATCAGCGGGCTCTCATCGACGTTGCCCGGCACCACAATCGCTCCATAGCCATCGCCACCTTGGAACGCTTCGGATTTGATATCCAACCGCAGACCGCTCTTTTGCTTCGCCTCACCATGGCAAGCGTAGCAATGCTTTTCAAAAATGGGCCGCACGTCGCGGACGAAATCGACCTGGTCGGATGCTGCTTGACTTTGCAGAATACCTATCAACACGAAAGAGGTAAGAGTTCCTGTTATGAAATTGGTCAGCAGCATTTGCGCGCGACACAGAACGTATCGTTATGGAGGCGGGGTTTTGTCAGGGGGGCTTTCCATCGTACCCTAAAAACCCACGCCATGTTCACAATGCTCGCCACCACCGATGCCAGGTATCAGATGTCCGATAGGGTAAGCGGAGTCCAAGTAGAAAATCCTCACCGCACTCTAGGCTCGAGGGTTCCTACGTGACTTGCTTCTCCGTCTACGAGGAACCGATTTTCGGTTGCTAGTCTGCCGCTCCAGAAGCTGCTCTTTTGATTTATTGCAGCCGGGACATCGTCTTGATCGTGTATCAGCCTGTACCAATCCAATCGGTTTCGATCGGGTTTGAATGCTGTCCTCAAAGCAAAGTCGCTAGAATATAGGGGATCCATTCATCGATCTCGTGCCGGAAGAAATTTTGAAAACCCACATCCTTCTCGTCGAAGATGATCAGCCACTCGCGGAAATGGTACGAGAGTTTTTGGTGGAGCAGGGCTTTGATGTGACGATCGAATCCGATGGGGTCCGCGCAATTGACCGTATTGCGCGTCGAGCCTACGACGCTGTCGTTCTGGACATTGGACTGCCGGGAACCGATGGATTCAATGTGTGCCGATCCGTACGGCCAAAGTACTCAGGTCCGATCATTGTGCTGACGGCACGCGGAGAAGAAATCGACGAAGTGATCGCATTGGAGGTGGGCGCTGACGATTTCATGGCGAAACCCGTTCGTCCGCGTGCGCTGTTGGCGCGGTTGAAAGTTCATCTACGCCGTGGCGACTTGGCACCGCCCGCTAGCATGACCGCAGTCATCGTTGGCGATGTGCGGATCGAAGCATCCAGTCGCACGGTATCCGTCGCTGGCGAGCGTGTCGATCTCACGACCGCAGAGTTCGAACTGCTCCTATACCTTGCCCAGCGTGCTGGATCGGTGGTCCAACGCAAAGATATCTATATCGATCTGTTGCAACTCCCCTACGATGGCCTGGACCGTTCGATCGATCTGCGTGTCTCACGGTTGAGGCGGAAACTCAACGATGATCCCAACCAACCCACACGTATCAAATCGATTCGTGGAGTAGGCTACCTGATGGCGAAGACAGCATGACGCGATTGTTCCTGCGATTCTATCTTGGTGTCATTCTCATTCTGTTCGTCGCCTGGTGCATTCAAGCGTATGTTTTTCGAGCGACGACGGAATCCGACAATATTAAAGTGATTGAAGTCGCACTGGGTGGCGGAACGTTATCTGCCCGTGATGACCTACTGCGCGGAGGTCGCGAAAATTTTGATCGGACGCTGCGGGACATTCAAACTCGGTTTGCGTACCCCGTCAACATTGTTGAGCGATCTGCCCGGCCAATGTCGCCTCGGATGAAAGCCCGCATTGACGCCGGAGAATCGGTGCTGCACCGCAGCAGTATGATTGCCGCGATCACGGGAACGAATTTGTTGGTCGAACTGGGGCCGCTGCCGCAGTTCGCTGGCCCCTCTCGCAATGATGTCCTGTTAGGTTTAGGTAGCGTCTTGCTGCTCGCCGCCGGAGCGATCGCGTTCCTACTCAGACCGATTGCACGACAACTGCGGAACGTCGAGAGCGCGGCGTTGGCGATTGCCGGAGGTGACTTGTCCGCGCGCATCTCGCAAGGCAAACGAAGACGCGAGCTGCCCATTGTCGGTGCGTTCAATACGATGGCCGATCGTGTCGAATCGCTGCTCCGCTCGCAGAAGGAATTATTGCAAGCGGTCTCACATGAACTTCGCACGCCCTTGGCGAGAATCAAATTTGCGACAGAACTGGTCCGTTCGGCTGATGATGATCTGAAACGAGAACAGCGGATTGACTCCATTGACGACGCCACGGACAAATTGGATGTGTTGGTAGGCGAACTGCTGGACTACACGCGATACGATGCACAGACAGAGAATAGTCGACGCGAGATCGTCGCACTCGAAGACGTCATTGGTGAAGCGATTGAACTTCACTCGCCGCTGCACCCGCATATTCAATTTCGCGCCATCAACTGCTCCGGTTCACTCCAAACCTATGCATATCGAGCGGGACTGTTGCGAGCTGTTGGCAACTTAGTTAGCAATGCGGGCAAGTACGCGGCTTCGCAAGTCCAAGTGAGCACCAGCCAGGATGAGCAGCAGTGGTGTATTCACGTCGAAGATGACGGCGACGGGATCTCGGAGGCCGACCGCGAAGCTGTCTTTGAACCGTTCAAGCGGCTCGCCGCAGGTTCGCAACCAGGTACGGGCCTGGGACTCGCACTGGTCCGCCGTATATCCCAACGGCTCGGTGGTGATGTCGGTGTCGCCGACAGCTCTCTCGGAGGAGCCCGATTCACCCTCACCATTCCCCAAGCAACCCCACGCTGAAAACTCATGCCCCAGTGCTACGACCGCCGCTACTTCGCGTTCTTCGGCTTTTGGTTCTTCTGCGTGTTCTTGTTTTTCCTTGGAATGGATGGGTATCAGCGATACGCAGTCCTGGCAACGCCAGCCGTGTTTGCGACACTCGTTCTGCTCATCTTCATTCCCCGCGACGTCGAGAAGGTGCCCGAGGCCTACCGCCTTGCATCACGCCGTGACATTTTCAAAGCGTTGTTGGGCAGAATCTAAAAACGAAATTGATCCTATGAAAAGCGACGCCCACACCGTTGACGACTATCTGAGCGAGCTCGATCCGGAGCGGAAACGCATCCTGATAGCCGTGCGTCAATTCATCCTAAACAATTTACAACCGGGCTTTGCGGAGGGGATGCAATACGGCATGATCGGCTATTACGTTCCGCATAGTCGGTATCCAGCCGGATACCACTGCAAACCGTCCGAGCCGCTCCCATTCCTGTCACTGGCATCGCAAAAAAACTATTGCTCCTTGTATGCCATGTCGCTCTACAGTGACGCTGATCAATTGAAGGCCTTTCAAGAACGCTGGAAGCAATCCGGTAAGAAGCTCAACATGGGGAAATCATGCATTCGGTTCAAGCAGACCGACGATCTCGCACTCGACCTGATCGCCGAGCATCTTCGCGCGATCAGCGTCGAAGACTGGATCGCGACATACGAGCGTCTTGCCAAAAGGTGATTCCAGATCCCGCCGATCCGTTACTCCATTGCCAAGCTGAAAACAGGTGAATCCAGCGGACGGTAGTCGGGGCAGTGGGGTCATCACTCTAGTCCGCGAAGCGCTGCGATGACATCGTCAGGTTCAGCGCGATGGCGGTAATCAACGTTGACGTATCGCCATCTCACCACGCCATCGCGCGAAACGACGAATGTCGCGGGGATCGGCAGCACGTTGCCACTGCCATCATTAATCTTCGTCAGTTCGAGGCCACGGTCGTTTTGCATGTGATCGAGAATCAACTCGGGGACTTCCCAAGCGACACCATACTGCGAGGAAACCTGCGCACTTTGGTCCGACAGCACGGTAAATTGGAGCTCCGCCTTTTCGATCAACGACAGCGATCCATCGGGAAACTCCGGACTCACCGCAATCAGCTGGCCTCCAAACTCCGCAATCTCGGCCAAACGATCCTGCATCGCACGAAGTTGCAAATTGCAATAAGGACACCAACTGCCACGATAGAACATGATCACCACTGGTCCGTCAGCGAGTAAATCCGACAACTCGATCAGTTCACCATTGGCATTGGGCAGAACAAAGCTCGGAGCGGGCTGGCCAACCGCAATCGCATCATTGCCTTCTCCAAAATCGCGAGCCCTGTTCAAAAGGGACTCAATTTGGTCCGCAAACTCAGGATTCGCTTGCTGTAGCTTGGCGAACTGCGTCGTGGTTTGATCACGTAAAGTTGTCATTGAATACCTCGAGTGTTGACGCTGGCACGCGCCAATGGCCTGCTGAGTGAATTGCTTTCGCTATCCGAATGTACAAATGCCCCCCTGAACCGCCAGTGAGGGATGAGCTGGACCGCATCGCTGGCGCATCGCGTCTGTAAATCAACAGGAAGATAGCCCGACGGCGGCTTGGAATGGGTAGTGGACCAGTCGGTCACTCCTGCCGGCAGAACATGGCGTGATCGGTGATACAGACGTTGCAATGAAATCCGTTGTCATCCGCCGCAAAATCGACTCGATACTTCCGGCGACTCCCGCGTCGTAGACGAATACGGGAGAACGCATCGGATGATTGATTCCATTCGATCCTCTGGTCACCTTTCCCTCTTCGATCCCCTACAGCACAGCAGAAAAAGCTCTCAGGGGTGCATGAACGCGCGGACTGCTGAAAAACCAGTTGACACCTCGCGACATTACGATACATTTAAGTCATCACCCACCGGAGACTCACCATGGCACCGAAGAAAGCGGACACGAAACCGACCAAGCCGGCGGGGAGTGTTGAAGAATTTGCCGAGGCGGCAGAGTGTTTGAAGGCGCTGGCACACCCCGTTCGCCTCCGGATCGTCCAGTTGCTGCTGCACGGCCGATATACCGTCGGTGAGCTGGCCGCTGATTGTGGGATCCCCGACAACGTGGGATCAGAGCATTTGCGGTTACTTCAGCGATGTGGTTTTTTAGTGAGCGATCGCGAAGGTCGGCGGGTGTACTACAGCGTGGCAGAGCCTCACTTGGAACAACTGATGGCCTGCATCGAAGGACGATTCCTGTCAGCCAAGGCTAAGCTCGAATAGCGATGGGCAGAGATAACGAACAGTTTCTATTTCAAAAACAAATCGTCACCTTGCGATATATCGTCAACACGATTTGTTATTAACGCACTACTGTGGAGTTTTGGAGATGCAATCGATTGACGTCAAGCGGCTAGCCGACCGGGCTGCCGACCGAGAGGTAGAGCTGATCGATGTGCGGACGCCGGTGGAGTACCGTCAAGTGCACGCCGCATACGCACGCAACCTTCCCCTGGATTCGCTCGACCCACAAGCTGTTGCCACCAGCCGACAGCGAAATTCGGATGAACCGCTTTACGTGATCTGCCAAGGCGGGAATCGTTCGAGCAAGGCGGTACAAAAACTCATCGAGGCGGGTGTTGAGCACGTCGTCAACGTCGACGGGGGCACCTCGGCATGGGTTGACGCGGGGCTACCGGTGGTCCGCGGTAAGCAAGCGATCTCGCTGGAACGCCAAGTCCGAATCGCCGCGGGCTCGCTCGTTTTACTCGGCGCGATACTCAGTTTCTTCGTGCACCCCTACTTCATAGGACTGTCGGCATTCGTGGGTGCAGGATTGATGTTCGCAGGCATCACCGATACCTGTGGCATGGGCATGATGCTGGCGAAGATGCCCTGGAACCGCTGCGGAGATAGCGGTTCCTGTTCGGTTTGATGATGGGCGGGGATCACTTTGCCAAATCAATGGCAAAGTGAATTAGACAACGATGTTAGCAATAACGAAACAGCGGAACGGGAGTGATTGACTATGAAGATTGTGATCATTGGGGGAGTTGCTGGCGGGGCGTCGGCGGCGGCACGAGCTCGGCGGTTGAGCGAAGAGGCTGAAATCATTGTCCTGGAACGCGGGCCTCATCCCTCCTTTGCCAACTGCGGGCTGCCCTACTACGTGGGTGGCGAAATCGCATCTCGCGATAAACTGCTCGTCGCGCCCGTCGCGATGCTGCGGCAGCGACATCGGCTGGACGTCCGCGTCCGTAGCGAAGTCACGCAGATTGATCGCGACAACCAGACCGTGTCGGTTCACGATCTTGATTCAGGCAAGACCTATATCGAATCGTACGACAAGCTCATCATTGCGACGGGTGCCTCGCCATTTCGGCCACCGATCCCTGGCATCGAATCATCCCGGATCATGGAACTGCGTGATTTAGGGGATGCCGATCGCATGCATGAAGCCGCAACGGCGAGAGCCAAACAGGCGGTCATCGTGGGGGCGGGATTCATCGGTATCGAAGTTGCTGAGAACCTCGTTCGCCGAGGCATGCATGTCACCATCGTCGAATTGGCCGATCAGATCCTGCCACCCTGGGATCGCGAAATGGCGATGCCGATCGAAGCGCACCTCCGAAAACACGGCGTCGACATCCGCCTGAATGAATCTGTCCAAGCGTTCGAGGAAACCGAACATGGACTGACGGTGCAACTGCAGTCGGGGGAAACACTATCCGCAGACTTCGCGGTAGTGAGCATCGGCGTGCGGCCTGAGAGCCAACTGGCAGCTGACGCTGGGATCAAGTGTGGGGAACGCGGTGGGATCCGGACGAACGCGCAGATGCAGACCAATGATCCCAATGTCTATGCGGTGGGTGACGTCTGCCAAGTGAGCTGTTTTGTTTCGAAGGCGACGGTTCAAATTCCGCTCGCGGGCCCCGCCAATCGTCAGGGCCGCATTGCTGCGGATCATATTTTTGGACGAATGTCAGCGTACCGTGGAACGCAAAGCAGCGCCGTGGTGGGGGCATTTGAGATGACCGCAGCGATGACCGGCCTCAGCGAGAAGCTCTTAAACCGTGCCGCATTGAACTATGAGAAAGTCTACATTCACCCCTCGGACCACGCGGGCTACTATCCCGGCGCAACGCAGATGACATTGAAGCTGCTCTTCGATCCACAGGACGGTGCCATCTTGGGCGCCCAGTGCGTTGGCACCAACGGAGTTGACAAGCGGATCGATGTGCTCGCGATCGCAATTCAAGCGGGCATGACAGTTTATGACTTGGAAGAAGTCGAACTCTGCTACGCGCCGCAATATGGCCATGCCAAAGATCCCATCAACATGGCTGGCTTCGTCGCCTCAGGCGTACTCCGCGGTGATCAACCGATCGTTCATCTCGACACCCTGCATCCGTCAACCAGGGATGAGCCCTTCCTGCTCGACGTTCGCACGGAACAAGAATTCGCCGCCGGCCACATCCCTGGCGCAACTAACATCCCGTTGGAAACGTTGCGTGAACGCACCGGTGAACTTCCTGTCGACAAAAAAATTGTCGCGTATTGCCAGGTTGGCCAGCGCGGATACATGGCAACGCGAATCCTGATCCAGCGCGGATACGAGGCCGCTAATCTGAGCGGTGGTTATCGGCTCTGGTCCAATAGCATGATTGACCGTGCTGACTGAAGTCCCCGCAAACCGATCAGAACGGACGCAGCGAGGGTGCTGAGCAATTGAGATGGGAGGGCGCATCCCGAACGGGAGGGCGTTCCCCGAACGGGAGGGCGTTCCCCGAACGGGAGGGCGATTCCCGAATGGGAGGGCGTTCCCCGAATGGGAGCGTGCGCCACGAAGTATCGCTATGCGGTTTTCGGCTTGCTCAACGAGCTGAGCAAACCGATCATGGCATGCACGCTGGACAGCTTCCCTGTCTCCAGCTGGGTGTGATAGGACGAGGTGGGAAGCTGCAGCGTGGTTCCCCCAATCTCGCCCGCAGAAGCTTGGATCAGTCGCCCCAATTCGGTGCGACCGAGCGACATCGGTTTCTCGCGAGTGCGATTGAGTTGCTCGATGTAGACGTCCTTATAGCGGTAGGTCACGCCGAGTTGCTCACACTTTTGCTGCAGCTCGTCAGTCAGTTTGGCATCGAACTCCCCATTGGAATCACGATGCCGCAGGACGACATCTTGCGCATCCAAATCATCAAGGGTCGGAAAGGGGCTGGTATCGAGCACGATTAACCGATCGGTTTTCACGTTGTGACGCTGAAACCATTCCGCTGCAAATCGCCAGCTTCGGCCGGCTTCCTCGCCAGCGGTGAACAACGCGGTTCCTTGAAAGCCAAGCCGGATCAACTCGATCATTATCGCCACCGAGACGACGTTGTCGAGCTGCGCCGAGATATAGCCGTCGGCCTCCTTCAACCGGTCTAGAAACGCCACCGGCGTGCCGGGCTGGAGAAAGTCCAAGCCATCAAGTTCGAAAATTAGATTCTTGCGACGGGGGCAAATATATGATTGGATAATCTTGCCCTGGCCGAGGTACGAACCCGCGTAAGGTGTGTGTGCTTGGACACGCTGCCCATGAAAACGTCCCGCGATCGTTTCCATGAACTGCTCGGAGATCGAATCACCGTTCAGTTCACCGCGATTTCCAGCAATGAACGCGGCATACTGAAACTCGTTGGGGCCCGTGCACATCAGACCGTGGCGATCGACATGTGCCGACAGGTACATGCTCTCGGGCTCGCTGCCCTGGGCGACGAGCAGCCCGTGATAGCGCGTCACCCGAACTGGAAACTCTTCGAGTTCCCGGCGCAGTACGCGAAAGAAAGCGTCCTCCATGCCAACGACGGAGGGTTCGCGAACCAGCGCCCGCAGCAAATGCAAGAAGTCTGTCATGATGGGGCTGGTTCAAGAAGTGCCTCGAGACGATTGTCCCGAGCGTGCAAACCGGTCTCAGAGGAGAGAAAGCAATCTCGGAAGGGACGACCGTCCCTTCCGACGAAACAGCAATCGCTCCGCAACTCTACTTAGCGGCGGCAAAACGCGCGGCTACCGCGTCCCAGTCGACGACATCGAAGAAGGCGGTGATGTAATCGGGGCGGCGATTTTGGTAATGCAGGTAGTAGGCATGCTCCCAGACATCCAATCCCAGGATGGGAGTGCCTGCGATCCCGGCAACCGCTTCACCCATCAGTGGGTTGTCTTGGTTGGCGGTGCTACCGACCTTCAGTTTACCATCGGCAACGTACAGCCACGCCCAACCGCTGCCAAACTGAGTCGCTCCAGCATTCGCAAACTGCTCTTTGAACTGGTCAAAGGATCCGCAAGCGGCATCGATGGCGGCAGCGAGTTCGCCCGTGGGACTGCCGCCCTTGCCGGGACCCATCACGGTCCAGAACAGCGAGTGATTAGCATGTCCGCCACCGTTGTTACGAACAGCGCCGCGTTTATCGGCAGGAACTGCCGACAGGTCCGAGATCACGTCTTCAATCGGTTTCGAAGCCAGATCGGTGCCCTCCAGGGCAGCGTTGACCTTGGTAATGTAGGCGTTGTGATGCTTGGTATGGTGAATTTCCATGGTCCGAGCGTCAATGCTGGGCTCGAGTGCGTCGTAGGCGTAAGGTAATTCAGGAAGGGCGTAAGCCATGATGTTTCCGGTTGATGGAGGAAGAATCGGGACAGGTCCATAGCGAAGGAGTTGCGAGCAATCCGCGTACCCAGTCGCGACAGCATTTCGCCGCCTCGCGAAAGCGAAAGAATAAAACGCGCCGAATCCAGGGAAGCTACCCTCGCCAGACGGTGAAATCCGTGTGCTGGCGAACGCAGCGAAGCGGTTGATTCATTCGCTGTCGCCCAGTCGATTCAAAAATCGATCCGGTGGCGAATCTCATGCATGTCTCTGTAACGTCCGTCCACCATAGCAGGTCACTCGGGGAGCGCGTATCGGTGGCGTTGTCGACTCGGCCGCCCAGCGATGGGCGGAGCGATGGACTAAGCCTACGGGCGGACGTGGAAGCCCCTTTTCGAACTCCGCTCGCCCCGCCAGAGCGGCGATTTACTTGGACTGGCGATCTCGCTCGCGCTGTCGCTCTTGGTCGATGTTGTTGACCTTCGCGTCCGCGTTGACACTCTGGCCAATCGCATGAGCGAGTCGGCCAAGCATGGCAAAGTAAATAAATTCAGCTGCGACACCCACAAAAATACCGATCACGGCCGCCAGGGGCGCCGGAAACAGGCTCGCGAATGCGAAGATCAGAAATGTGAAGAAAAACACAACTCCCGACGAGAAGTAAAACCCACCCCAAGCTTCCTCGCATCGCGTGACGCTGCGGCCCACGTCCGGCGAGAATGGCATGAAGACGGTCTGCATATCGAGCATCGAAAGCAGCACGAATGGGAAGATCAAAAACGTGGAAATCATCGCCATGCACACGGTCGTCAGGGAGGGGCCAAACGTCATGTAGCCGATGAAAAATCCAGGCCCATAGGCCAGACCCGCCGCAGCGAAACAGAACACCGTCGGCGCCAGCCATTCCATCGGCTCAAGCGTAATCGGCCAGTCATCAACGGATTCTTCCTCATTGGCGATCGATTGCATGATCGTGAATCCACACGCGAGCACGATCGCCCCAAAGAACGCGCCAGCGGCGTACAGACCGACCACGAGCATGTCGGAGTCGATGCTCAGCACAAAGAACGCCACCACCGACGCGATGGCAGAGAGAATCAACCAGTGCGCGACGACGCCAATCTGTGTAAAGATGCCGAACACCGCGCGCGCCCAATCACGGATCCGAGGGACATCGAGATCTGGCTTCGGTTCCGCTTTCTCCGTTTTGGACGCAGCTTCCAGGTACTCGTTGGCGGATTTCCGAAAAGGATCTGCTGGCCGATCAGCGGCATCTTTCAGCGGCGTGAACTGAAATGCAGGGGCCTCGGTCATATCGATTTGAACTTTTCGCGCCACCCGCGGTGGCTTCGGCACTCGCACCATGGTGAAACAGTCACGGCAGCGGATTTGTTTACCGGCCTGTTTTGCTGTGACGTCGTTTTGAGTACCGCAGGTGGGGCAGCGGACTCGATATTCGGTTTGGTACTCGATCTTCTGCCCGTCGGAATTCGTTCCCGCCGGCCGCTCGTCAAACGTGCTCCCCAGATCGTCCTCTTTCTCAGTCGGCAGACGGTCTTCGTCCCAGGTATCCGCCGCGGCGGGAAAGTCCGCCAGCGGGTCCGGGTCGTCCGGTTGACTAACCTCGCCGGGAACCCCGGCGAAGTTTGGCGTTACCGGGGGCACAGGTGGCAAATCGCCCAGGTTCAGCCAATCGTCGTCGTCATCATCCAAATTCGACGAGGTGGATGCTCCCAGCGCCCCTGCAGACGTCCCGCTGGGAGCATCGCCCACCCCAGGCACGATGAAGGACTGTCCGCAATAGGGACAATCAATGCGATTACCCCCAGCAGCTTTGCGAACATCGACAGCAGTTTGACACTGCGGGCACTGCACCGTTTGGGGCACGTTGGCTATGCCTCCAGCACTTCTGTTTCGCGTGCTTTTGCGGAATCATTGACTGTCGTCTCGTACTTCTTTGTTAACTCTTGGACCTGTTCCTTGCAGCGGTCGCGATCGTCCTCGGTCATTTCGTTGTCTTTCTCGGCGAGATCGGCAGCCTTGTTTGCGTCACGCCGGATGTTGCGAATCGAAATTTTGGCTTCCTCACCGAGTTCCTTGATACGGGCCACCATTTTCTTGCGAACTTCGGTCGACAGCGGTGGGACGTTGAGCCGGATCACGCGGCCATCATTTTGGGGGTTCAATCCCAGATCGCCTGCTACCAGGGCCTTCTCGATCTCCTTGATGGTGGTGGCGTCGTAGGGCCGGATCAAGATCTGCTGCGGCTCGGGGGTGCCAATCGACGCGAGTTGCTTCAGCGGCGTGAACGAGCCGTAGACTTCGACTTTGATCGATTCCACTAAACCGGGGTTGGCTCGGCCGGTACGGACGCCTGCCAAGTTGTTCGAAAGCACAGAGACGGCTTTTTCCATCCGCTCTTCGGTGTCCATCATTATTTCATCGCTGGTCATATCAATCGTCTCCTGCAGAGGTGGAATTCAAGGCTATTGAGTTTGCGAATCACTGGGTTGGCCAATCCAGGTGCCCACGGTTTCGCCGCGAACGGCACGCACGATGTTACCTTCGCGTTTGAAATTAAACACTAAAATCGGTTTTCGATGTTCGTTGCACAGAGCGATGGCCGTGGCATCCATGACCCGTAGTTTCTTAGTGAGCACGTCTTGGTAGCTGAGTTGATCGTAGAGTACGGCATGGGGGTTGATTTCAGGGTCGTCGCTGTAGACCCCGTCCACGCGCGTCGCCTTCAAGATGACGTCGGCATCGAGTTCCAGGGCGCGCTGCGCAGCGGCGGTATCGGTGGTCACGAAGGGGCATCCGATGCCACCCGACAGAATCACCACGCGACCCTTTTCGAGATGACGAATCGCCCGCCGGCGGATGAATTTTTCAGCGACCTTGTCTACCGGTAAGGCGCTCATCACACGGGTCGGCAGCCCAATGGCTTCGAGCGCATCTTGCAATGCCAACGAGTTGATCACCGTGGCCAGCATCCCCATGTAGTGCGCGGTGGCCTCGCCAACGGTCGCGTTGGCACCGGAGAACTGCGCCCCGCGGAGGATGTTTCCCCCGCCGTTGACAACCGCGATCTGGCAGCCGGATGCGTGGGCCAGTTTGATCTGGCCGGAGATCGTGGCCATCTCGGTGCCGCTGATCCCACGTTTTCCAGATTCAGCCAAACTCTCGCCACTGAGTTTCAAAATCACGCGGCGATATCTTAGGTCAGCGGGTTCAGACACGTTTTGAGTTCGTTCAAAGAAAAGGTGGAACAGTAATTTGTTCCCACAATAACGCTTGGGAGGCGCATTTAGAACATGGGGCAGCTCCTGGGAAGCAGAACACTAAGGCAGGCTCGCCGCAGACGCCGACGACATACTTAGCGGTCGGTTTGGGTGGTTTATATGGGCGACAGCAGCCGATTGAGTGTAATGCTGGAGCTTTTTCTCGCCCGAACGCATTTTAATTCCTACACTTAGGTACATGGAATGGAATCCGATCTGTTTTCCCAATCAGATTTCGCCCATTTCCCCAGAGACTTCCAATAACTGTCACGACCCATGCAAGTCATCCCAGAACCGGAATCAGATCGCTCGACTGCGGTCGGGTCTTATCCCACTCATGCGCCTGCCTGGGAGGGGGGTAAGCATGAAACAACCGACATGTTGGCGGCGGTGTGGCGATATCGCTGGGCGGTGCTGATCCCCGCAGTGCTGGGCTTGGTGGGCGGGCTACTGATGTACCTGAAGACCCCGGAAACGTTTCAGTCGTCGACCCGACTGATGTTTGAGGCCAATCGCCCGGCGGTGATCAACACCATGACCGGCGATATTGTGGGCGGGGTGCCCTCGGTGGAGATCCTGCGATCTCAACTGTTCAGCGACACGGTGATGGAGAATGCGTTTAGAAACCCGAGTTTCGAGATCTTCCGCGACCGATTTCAAAATCGCTCCGGGAGCTTTGCCGGGATGTCAGCGAGCGCATTGAAATTCCATACCGATCTGCAAGACGCACGGTCAGCATCCTCGCTCGTGGCCACGTTGAGTTTCGAAGGTACGGACCCCGATTTGTGTGAAGCGGCCGTGAAGTCGTTCAGCAGCTCTCTGCAGAAAATGTTCGCCGAGAAGCATAAAACTTCACGTAGCGAATTGATGCGACTGATCACCGTGGCGACCGATCAACTGCAGCCTAAGATGGCGAAGCTTGAGCAACAGTATCGCGACTTTCGCACCCAGGCACCGTTGGTTTGGAACGAACAGGGCGTCGCGGTGAATCCACACCGCGAGCGACAGCTCTACCTCACCGGTCGCCGCAGCGAACTGTTTGAGGAATTGCGGCAAAGGTCGGTCGAGTTGACCGCCATTGAAACAATCTCCAAAGAAGCCAAAGACCCGCTGGTGCGTCTGTCGATCATTGGCCAATTGGTAGGCCGAACGTTTGCGATCCCCCAAGCGACGCACTTCAACCAGGACATGCGTGAAAGCGATACGGAGTTGAAACAGCTGGAATTAGATCAAAAGCTCGTGCCGTTGATGATCGAGCGAAACAAGTACGCGGCCGAATTTGGCGAACAGCATCCGACCGTCAAAGCCCTCGATACCGAGCTGACGATGATGAAGAGCGAATTGACTCGGCTCGTCACCGAACAGACCCAGCGGATCATCCAGTTGATGGACGAGAACCGCGTTGAGGGCATCGACCCGGGCGTGCGAGCCCAGGAATCCGTGGATGTCATCTTGATTGCTGCCAAGGCGGAAGTCGATCTGTTGAAGGAACAGATTGCCGAGATCGACGCCCAGGTCACCACCGAGAAAAGTGAAGCGATCAAACTTGCAAAATACGAACAGGAGAACATGGCCCTGCTACGTGAGATCGAGCGAAATCGCGAGCTGAGCAATCAACTCGAGGAACAGATGGCGCGGATCGAATTGACGGAAGAAGAGGGGGGGCTGCGTGTGTCCGAACTGCGGGCACCCAGCGGTGCCTACCGAATCGGGCCGAACATGGCAAAGATGCTCAGCGTTGGGGCGCTTCTGGGTGTCGCAGTCGGAATGGGCTTAGCATTGCTGCTGGAAAAGAACGCGAACACGTTCCGCGACCCCGATGAAGTGATCGCAGCGGTAGGCGCCCCCGTCTTAACGCACGTCCCATTCTTCAAGGGTAAAGTCCGCAAGGGCAAGCCCGACAACCCCAATCCGTTCGAAGAACTCGACCCGCATTTAGCAGTAGTCCACACGCCATCGTCGGTGCCTGCCGAAGCGATTCGCTCCTGTCGAACCTCTATTTTCTTCGAACTCGCGGGAGTTCCGACGGGTAAAATCCTGCAGGTTTCGAGCCCCTTGCCGGGCGACGGCAAGTCGACAATTTCGGGAAATTTGGCGTGTAGCATTGCCCAGAGCGGCAAACGCACGCTGCTGATCGACTGTGACCTTCGCCGCCCCCAAATCACCGATAACTTTGGCAGCGCCGAGAAACAGGGACTGACCGATGTTCTCAACGGCACCTGTGATCATGTCGATGCGATCCACGATACGCCACTGGCAACGTTAAAGCTGATGCCCTCAGGCCCCATTCCTGCGAACCCAGCCGAGGCACTCTCACTGCCGGAAATGAGCGAACTACTGGACTTGCTCCGCTACGAGTTCGATTACATCGTCTTGGACACGCCGCCTCTGCTCGTCGTAACAGACCCCAGTATCTTGGCAAGTATGGTCGACGGCGTCGTGCTCGCATTGAAGATTCGTCGCAAAAGCAAGCCAAACGTCAAAGAGGCTGCTAACATCTTGCGAAACGTGGGCGCAAGCATCATTGGCGTTGTGATCAATAACTCCGACGAGTCGAGTGCGAGTGACGGATACAAAGGGTACGGTTATTACCGCTACACGCGGCACACGAATCGATACTATCGTAAGACCGCGGACAATGGCGCACGCGGAGGGACACTGCGGACACCTGTCATGGTCTCCGGGCGGGGCAGCATCGAGCAATCCGCCAACGTCGCCAAAGCTCCTGTCGCCGAAGCCCCCCTCGCCGAAGCCCCCGTCGCGAACCTGGCCTCTCCTTCAATCAACGGTCACGGGCCCTACGAGACGAACAATGGCTCGCACAACTAACAGCGGATTGATCAGGAATTAACAATGAGTTTGGACGAAGCACAAGTTGACAGGACTGTTGTTGCTGCCCAACGGGTAAAGCCCCAACTAACCGCTACGGCTGATTCGATTTCCGTCGCAAGATCTGTGTGGACGTGGTTCTGGGTGGGGTTGCTGGTGGCATGCCTACCCATGCTGGCTATCTACTTTACGCGGATGTGGCGACTGGAGCAGTACCAGTACTTTCCGTTTGCGATTGGGATTGTCGCGTGGCTGGTATGGACCCGTAGCGACCGCCGATTCTATCCACCCGCGAACCTGATCAGCCTAGCTGCACTGGCTCTCGGAGGAATTGCCTTCGCCGGCGGCTTGGTGCTGCGTTCGCCCTGGTTCACCGCGATCGCCTTCTTCTTCTTTGCCAGCGGTTGCCTGGCGAGCATGCGTAGTCGCAGTGGTAGCTCACTGCTGACGCTGGCCCTCCCCTTGGTGCTGCTCGTTCGCATGCCGTTGGGCTACGACCAACTCCTCGTCATTGAATTGCAGCGAATCACGACGGTACTATCAAGCCTGCTGCTCGATGTTGTCGGGGTACCCCATGCGGTCGATCACAACGTTATCCAACTTCCCGGCCGTGAACTGTTCGTCGCTGAAGCATGCAGCGGGATCCAGTCTGTCTTCACGCTCGCGTTCCTCAGTACTCTACTAATCGCGATCTACCATCGGCGGCTCTGGCTGGCCCCATTTTATTTAGCCATCGCGTTGATCTTGGCGGTTGCTGGCAATGTGCTGCGGGTGACCATGGTCGCGATCGCCGATAGTTGGTGGGGTGTGGATTGGGCTACGGGCTGGCCACACGATCTGTTGGGGTACACCACACTCGGGCTGTCCTCCCTATTTCTGGTATCATTCGATCAATGGATCGTGTCGTTTCTGCATCCGACGAGTCAATCGTCTGGTGCCTCCGATCACAATCCTGTCATTCAGTTTTGGAACTGGATTGTCGATGATGGCTCGACCGAGGACATGGTCGAGCGGTATTACAAGTCGGGGACTGCCGCAACCGTGGTGGCTGAACCGGCATACCGAATCAAGCTGCGTAGCTGGATGAATCGCCTGCAGGTCAAGCCCGCCTTGATCGCCACGGTTTGCTTGTCGGTTATCTTGTTGGGCGTCACCACCACCCGAGCACTTTCAGTCGCGCCAATTGCAGTTGACGGCGGCTCGGGCATGTTTGTCGAAGGCTTGATCTTTGATCCTTCCGATGGACTCTTTCAAGGCGTGTCCGATGACTTTGAGTTAGTCGATCGGCAGACATCACGCGACAATGAAAATCCAATTCTTGGTTGGAATTCCGATACATGGCGTTATGGCCGCCCCCGTGAATCCGTTGTTGGTCAATTCACCATCAGTCAAACGTACTCGCGTTTTCATGAGCTATGCATCTGCTATCAAGGGCTGGACTGGTCTCTGTTGGATCGCTATCGCCGCGATATTACTCCCCAGACGGAAGCCTTTGTGCAGGTGGAGGAAGAGCCTGTGGGAGCTCCCGTCGCCTACGCCCTCTTTACTAATTCGGACGGCGCACATGGTTACCTGTGGTACGCCTCGGTTTCCGAGACGGGCAAGATGATGCAGCCACCGGAGCGTCCGGGACGTTTGGGGTCTCGATTAGCTGATTCCTTGGACGGAGATGACAGCGAGTCCAATGAGCCCATCATGATGTTGCAATTGTGGGTGACCGCCGCGGATCAACTCGATGCTTCTACGACAGCCCGAATCACCCGTGACTTTGCGTCGATTCGGCAAACGGTCGCGGACCAAATTACGAAGGGGGCAACCAAATGATCCAATATCTTAATCCGCTGCAATGGATGAAGTGGTGGGGCCAGTTTCTCTTCGAATGGTGCGTTTCCATCCCATGGCGGCAGGTATCTGCTGGCCTACCGGCAATGTTCCTGGTAGGAGTACTCGCTGTGCTTGGATATCTGGCCTATAGCGATGGTGGGTCGTGGCGACGAAATTTGGTCAAGCAACAGCAGCAAGAGGCATTTCAAAAAGAAGATTTCGCTACCGCCGCACTCTTGTCGCATCGGCAGATCAACGCAGGCAACGATACCAGTGATAATCTTTATCGATTGGCGATCGCTCAGTACCAACTCGATAAAAAAGACGAGGCCATTGCCGTGATGCGGCAACTGGTGGCGCGGCGCCGAGACGACCAGGCCGCTCTGTGGTTGGCCAAGGAACTGTACTCAGGAAAATCTTGGGCTGATCTCAGCGTCCCCGAGCGTACTGACTTCGGTAGTCTGCTGACACTGCTCTCCAGCGAGCGTCCCGATGATATGGTCGTGAAGCTAGCGTACATGGATTACTTAACCGCTAGCGGGAGATACGCCGAGGCGATCCCCTTGTTACAGCGTTTAGCAACGATCCGCCCCATGTACGGCTGGCAGGCGGCGATCTTGGCTCGACAAATTGGCGATACCGATCTCGCCACACGCCTGGCATCGACCACCTTAGAAACCATGCAGAAATTACACAGTGAAGAGCCCGCCAATCCTGCTCTCGCGATTGCCGTCGTGCGAAATCAAATTTTCTTAAATCGTCACGCCGAGGCCGTTCAGGTCCTGGCCGATTCGATTGCGAGAATGAAAACCGCCGAAGAACAACAAGCCCTGCGTCAAGCAATGGGTGACACGATCGCCGCTTGGGTGTCGGAGATTAAATCGCAACCCAACACCACCGCTGCTGAACGACTGCGAGTTCTTAAGCTGCTGCAAGTGGCCCTGCAATATGCACCGAACAATCCCCAGGTGTTGACCCTGGTTGCCGATCAGGTGCTGGCAACTCTTAACAGTTCGGACGCCGACGTCGTCGAAGTTCGCAATGCTCTGGTGCAAGGCACTTCGCCTGGTATCGCGCACTTCATTCGTGGTACCACAGCGATGATGAATGATGATGTCGAATCTGCTCAACGGCATTTGAAACTTGCGGCAGAGCACTTACCCAACAGCAGTGCGATCCTCAATAATTTGGCCGTGGCACTCGCTCAGCAGGGCGAGGAACATCTTGAAGAAGCCCTGAAGCTCAGCTCGCAAGCGATCAAGTCGGTTGATCAACCAAGTCCGTATTTCTACGAGACCCGTGGCCAGATCCTGTTTAAGATGAAGCGGTATCTCGATGCGATCCCCGATCTTGAACGCGCTCTGGCAGTCGACGCACTTGCAGCGAATGCCCATCTAGCGCTCGCCGAATGCTACGAAAATCTCGGAGAGCCTGATCTGGCCGCCGACCATCAATCAGCCGCTGATCGACTCAAGGCTGCGACGCCACAGACGCCAGAGGAGTCGAAGCCAGCACCAGCGTTAGCCCCCGAATCGGACCCAGAGCAAGCGGAGGCTCCCGAAGACCAGCAGACGGCGACTCCGCAAGAAGCCTCTGAAACTTCCCCGTGAGGGCGGTAGAGCAACTGCTTTCAATGCATCGCTGAGACGCGCAGACATTCATGTTTGCCGTCTCGGCTTCTTCGCGGGTGGTTTCTCTGCACACCAACCACATAGGGTGGCACCAATCTGTCAGAATGGGGTGATCGGTTTGGGAACTTACTCGGTCATCGATGGGAGTGCAGATTCATGGTGGAGCAGTCGGAAGTTGCGTGGTTGCCTGGAGAACGCGACTATCAGATCGGGTTGCGAGACGGCAAACTGGTTTGTCGCAACCCCAAGGGCAAGACGCTCGCATCAGTTCCGAAATGGCTGAAAGAGTCCGAGGCTGCAGAGTCACTGCGGGCGTTGGCGGAATGGCTCGACGATCATCGCAGCGAATGCCTGCACCAAGTCGAACGTTGGATGCTGCGATCATTGTCAATCCCACGCGAGGTACTGCAGGAGATCTGGCCGGACTCCGATTGGCAGGCCAGTCTGAAAAACCTCGTCGTCGCTCCCGTTGATGCTCGGGGGAAGGCGGATTTCGAGCAGACCGGACTCTTACGCGACGTCGATGCCAAACGCGGTTGCGGCGTGATCGATTTAGACGGGGAAACCCAGTGGCTTAAGTCACCGGCCCTGATGGTGCCCCATCCCATCTTGATCGCGGATCTTGCCGAACTACGTGAACTCGCCAGTGATCTGGCCATTTCGCAAACGATCGACCAACTCTATCGACCGGTCAATCGAGCAACCGCCGAGCAGCGAGATCTGAAATCGATCAATGACTACTCCGACGGTATGTTCGAGCAGCTCAACTTTGCCTTAGCGCTCTGTCGCCGCCTGGGCTATCCCGTTCGCGGGGGCTACGCCACGTGCCGAATCTGGGAGAGCGACACGATGACCGAAGCTCGGTATTACGTGGGTGACGAGTATCCCGAGTCGGAAACCTATACTGGCCAATTGGTGTTCGTCGACGCGAGTGAGCGAGCGGTAAAAATTGGCGATCTCGGCGCGGTGACCTTCAGTGAGGGAGTCCGCATGGCGGAGGCTATTTTTGCGAAACGAAAGGTCGAAGAATCGGCGGAGGAAAACACATGAGCAGCGTGAAATCGAAGCCAACAAAGGCGCCCCAATCCAAACAGAAACCCACACCTCAAAAGAAAACTGCTCAGCAAATTCGCTGGGATGCTCAACTGGCGGCAGGAGGGATGGTTGCCCCGACAGCTAAAGTTGATGAAAGTGCGACCGAGAAAGTCGTTGCGCGACGTTACACCGGGACGGCTCTGGGTGATCGTGTCGTCGTGCGACTGAGCGCCGACCGCTTGGGCCCGGCGGAAGATTTGGCTATGGAGTTTTTGGGCTTACAGCCTGACGGCGAGAGCAAGCCGATAGCCCGGCAAAGCCGCCAAGCACTGGGATTTGCGAGCTGGGCATTGATCAACCATCCAGAGAATGCCAAGGACGCACTTGCGCTCGTCAAACGCATCAAAGCGGCCGGGCGCAAAGCCAAGTCGAAACCAGGTCACGCGATGGACGCGTTTGTCGAAATGGCGGCTGAGCTGAACCGATCGGTTCGACATTTCCTGCCGCCGTTTTGGGAAGAGGTTGCGAGGATCTACAAGGATCTGGGCAACACGACCTATGCGGGACGGGCGATCGGCAAAGCTCTCGAAGCGGAGCGGGTGCACTCGCTCGATGTCGACCCCCATCGACGCCGTGACGCTGTGCTCGAGTTCACACTCAGCGGCTGCTTATCGGGCAAGGCCTTGACGGAGTACACGCGAGATCTCGCAAACCAATTCGAGCCGGCCGAGGCATTCGAGACACTATCGGATCTGACGGTGCGTCGAACCCTGGGTGGGATGCCACCGATGGCGACGGCTGCCACGGATCTTTCCAAATTTGCAAAATCTGCGGGCAAAGATGCCGACGCGGAGATAGATGCATTCTTACTTGCAGTGATTTCATCACCGGCGATGGCGCGAGCATCCATGCAGTTTTGGAAATCTGTGAAGAAGAACGTCGCCAGGCTTGTTGCTTACGACGACGCATTTGGCATGTGGCTGCTCGCCCACACCGACCCACAGTCGTCCTACCGTTGTGATAGCCCCGTGTGGGCGTGGTTGGATTTGCTGGACCAGTGGAACGTGCTGCCGCTACTGGCCAAACCGGCGTCCGAGTTACCCGCAGAGGTTGAAATTCCTGGTGGCCGCGCCGGCTGGATCGGGCGACTGGCATCGGTGGAATCATCGCCCAATCCCCGTGTTTTTGATTTGATTGCCCAGACGGCAGATGTGATTCGCGCCGCGGACGTGCCGATTTCACTCACGCGTCGAGGCTACTACGGCGGCGTTCTCGACGTGGATGTCATCGAGCTGATACTGGAATTGGGGTTGCCCATCGCCTTCACAGCGGATCATCGAGGATTGGACTTTGACGGTTGGTTACGCGCCGACGTCGATCACGACCGCCGCAATTCGCAGCTCCGCCATCTGATTGCCGATGAGCGATTCGGCCCCAAGGTGTATTCGCAGTTGGAAGCGTTGGTCACCTTTACCGGCCGCACTCCCGATCGGCATTCGTACGGGCGGACCGTGGCAGCTCAGCGCAGCTTTGAAGAGGCGGCGGCAGGTCACGATGCGGTCGGCGAGTTGTGGTGGCGGTTTCTCGATGACCACGTCAAACGTCTCGAGACAGGTGGTCTGCGTGACGTCGAAGAGAGCCTCAACGTACTGGCGAAGTGCGCGGGACGAACGACTGGGGAACAGTTTCCGGAATTGGGGAGCAGGTTGTCTAACGTCGATCTCGTCGCGGCGCTTCATCGCACCCTGGCCGCAGGCGTTCTCGATGAATACGGCTGGCCAGCCCTCGATGAATTTGGTGATGAGCAGAAACTGCCGAAGATCTCCGAATATCGATCCAAGGCGGTCGCCAGCTTCCCATACCTTACGATGCTGCTGAACAATAAGGTGGAGTCCTTCGGTCCCGACGGCCACCATACACTTGGCGAGTTCACGTTGGGTAAAAACCAGCGTCTTGAGAAGATGGTGCGCGTGGGCGATGACGCTGTCCTCGGACTGCTCGATACCAGTTCCGGTTACGAGTACAAAATCGCGTGGTTGAGTGAAGGTGGCAGAAGCAAACCGACCAGCCAGTATTTCTACGGTCTGAACGTCGACGCGTTGATACCGTACGACGGCGGCGTGTTTTACGGCACCCGCGTGTTGCATGCCGGAGACGATTTGCTACCGAATTCGCGACACTGGTTTTCAGATGGTGAACGATTCTGGAATCAGCAGGATCAGTACCGAGCTTGGAACGAGTTCGATGACGATGAAGAGGAGACTGCCGCGGATGCCGCCAAGCGTCTCGGCCTGCAGGAGATCGATCCGCTTACCGGAAACGTAATCCGAGAGAGTGTGCCGCCGTGGTTCGAAGAACACCTGCCCGCTGGCGGTAGGATTAGCTGGTCGACGTCCCACCTCATGCCAGCCCCCCATGCCGTGAAATCATCACCGCTCGGTGTTGCCAACGGAATGCTCGGTTTGCGCATTGTCCGACGGCGCGACCATCAGTACGAAAGTCTTAGCATTGATGGGCGCAGCGCCGTGCTCGCTCCCGGGCCCTCCGCAACCGACGAGATGCATTTTGCAGCGGCGATTATCGATAAACCTGCGAGTGACTCCCACTGGGTCATTTCCAATAGCGACGAACTCATCGATCTCGATACGGGCATAAGGATCGGATCACTTACGGGCAATCTGACTCGTTATCGTGAAGGCCAACCGATCGCCCTGCCGCCGCTGTTCCTGCACTTCTTTCAAGTGCGATGCGCGACGAGCTCGAAAAAGTTACGCCAGATTACAGTGGCGCAAAGTAAGAAGCTGTTTGCTGCTGGTGGCATCGAGCACGAAGCACTTAAAACCAAAGAGGATCCAGCGCATCCCGACGCCAACCGCACCGCCACCGGCGCGGCAGTGAGCAAATTACTGCCGAAAGCACCGCCACGATTGGTGACCGGCGTGGCCCGCATCGCCCGTGCGGCCGCCGTCGAACAGATTTCACTCAACAAATTGACTCGGCAAGTGTTGGGCGAGCCCATCGACGGGACACCCACAACCGAAGCCAATGTGAAGAGCTCCAATCTTCAGGCATCGAGTGAAGCGATTCGCAATGGCTTGGCGGAGCTCTACATTCCGTTTGCGCAAGGCATGGTACCGCAGCCCTACCGGGGCTATTACCACGATGCGATGGATCCGGCACAGCTGACAACAGCGGTTGAATTTTTTCGCGGGGGCCCCGTGGAACGTTTGCCCAAAGGTGGCAGCTGGTATTTCGGAATGCTCGACGATGCAGCGGCAGTGGCATGGAAACTTTTTTGGCAGCATGGCCACACTGGAGCCGACGATGGGGTCCCCGTCCCGCAGCGACTGACCGGTGATTGGATCGAGGCGCTTCGGTTTGTTGCCGATTGCGGCATCCTCGATTTACCTGGCGAGTTTGTCGTGCATGTCGCCGATTCCCCTGAGGAGGCAACTTACAAAAAGCTCGTCAAGGCTGGGAAAGCACCTAGCGATGATCGCGCGATTGCAATTGTTGAAGGCAAGACACGGCATATCGCCTATAAAGTGGGCAACTACCTCACTGAGAAAGTCGTGGCCCTCTCCTATGCTGAAAAAGGCAGCCCCAAACCCCCTAAGGGATTCGCGATCGAACACACGTTGCCGCTGCGTAAGCTGTGGAAGGGCAACGCTCTACATCACTTTCTCACGGCAGTCGCTGAAGTCCAATCACTGCCCCTAGTCCCACTCGAAAAGCTTGAGTCCGCCGCCGAACAATTGGGGGTATCTCCGATTCAAGTGGCGCTCGGTTGGATGGGAAATTTCCGCACGCAGCTGTACGGTCAAGAGAAACTCACCAAGGAATTGCGAGCACACTACGGATGGAAGGTTAATGAGATCAAGACGGCGGTGACAGCCGCCGAGGCCGATCCAGTTTCACTATCGGTTTTAGCCTCCGGTTGCCGTCGCAATAGCGCAGGTGCTCTGGGCAAGAGTGTCGACATCACCTTCCGGTTCATGGTCGACGCTTGGAAACAAACTCGCCAAGCGACGGTTCATCTGCATGCCGATTTAATTGGCCAGATGCAGTCGCTACGGACAGGCTATCAGCCACTGGACACTAAATTACTAAGCGAACTGCTGGCTGATCCAGGCTCGTCACCGGTATTGCTGCCCCGCCAGCTGCATTTCGGGTATGAAACCAAACACCGCCAAAAAATGCTCAGCGGGACGCTTACCCCACCCATGCCTTTCAGTATCAATGCGGTATTACCGAGCCTGCCTGACGCGATTGCCTTTCTGAACTACCGCTTGCCGCATGGCGATGAAGCACGTAGGAAACTGCCCGGTTTGATCGATGCGGTACGCGCGTACTTCGAGCATCCGCACGTAGTTTTGCCGATGGGATGCAGTCGG
Source organism: Allorhodopirellula heiligendammensis (assembly GCF_007860105.1). NCBI lineage: Bacteria > Pseudomonadati > Planctomycetota > Planctomycetia > Pirellulales > Pirellulaceae > Allorhodopirellula > Allorhodopirellula heiligendammensis. The sequence goes on along the minus strand of NZ_SJPU01000002.1, from coordinate 1,266,316 downwards.
ACCGAGTCATACCGGGCCGACCAAACCACAGACGTCGAAGGCACCGTCGGTAATTTTTCAACGCGGATTGCGAAGTGCGAACAGACCGAAGATGGCTACTATCGTTTCGACAGCGGATTGGTGGTGGGCGCGGTCATGCCACCCGCTGCCGACTTGTGGTTCCGCCCAGCCAAGTTACTCACCGAGAAAGACTCAGCCGACTTGCATGCCGCCGCAGCGTTGACGTTTGACTGGGAGACAGACGGCACCGAACATCTGCAATTCGCAGATTGTGTTCGCGCCATGCGTCGCGACGAAATGAGTGGAATTCGCGATAACAATGACGATGGTGCCCGCGAACTGTCGATTGCTGACGGTGCTTGGGAACAGGATCCGCGAATTTCAGCGACTGACACGGTGTCACAAGTGATGCAGCAGCTCAAGATCAGCGAAGACGCTGCCACGATGTATCTGCAGTTGCTCGCACTGCACGATTGCACCTACGCGAACATTAAGTTGTGGAACGCCTGGACAACGACACGCTTGAAGGCGGTGGCCCAGGAATTAGTCGATGGAGAATACGTTGTTACTGCCAAACGCAGCCGCGCCGGACGAGACGTTTTCTTGCCCGGTGGCTGGGAGCCGCTCAAACTCCCAAACCTACCTATTGAAACCTGGAAACTTGTCATGTTCGGCTATCAAAACACGGATCGCCTTCGTGGCGGGTATGCAAGCTTGATCGTCTGTCCGCGCTGTGTTGGCGATCAATTTCGCTTGGCGTGGCAGCGCATTGTCGATGGTGATTCACCCAAATATGAAGAGACGATGTCATCGTAACACCGTCACTCCGAGACGCTGAGTTGATGGCCGCGGTGATAGATCCTATCGCAGATCTGTCGCGTGAAGGGAACGTTTAACAAGATTCAACCCCGACGCGGGTTCGCCACCTATCTCGATCGTATGGATGGGCCGCGACTCGTATTTTTGCTTAAGAAATCCGAGTCTCGAAGAGACCCGGCTACTCATCTCGATCGGCGCTCAATTTCGTGGCTAAGAAAAAAACACAGCCCAAGACCTCGGCAACCCGCCCCATGTCGCGCGTGCAGCTACCACCAGCGGAGGTTCGCTACGCCGACGAACTGGCTGCGCTCGCCGCATCGGACTCAGCGTCTCGACCCGAAGGCTGGAATCTGTCGCCCCAGGCCGTGGTGGACTTCATCTGCGGTAGCGATGGAGTCAAAGTTGGCAGCAGCAAAACGAACGCGCGAGAGATTAGCGAAAAGTTCGTCGGTCCGCGTGATATCGTCCAACGCTGCGTTGTGACGCTAGCCGGTGAACGTGGCTTGATGCTGGTAGGTGAACCGGGCACGGCCAAGTCCATGCTTGGTGAGTTGTTGGCCGTTGCCATTAGCGGGACGGGGTCGCTCGCGGTGCAGGGAACGGCAGGCACGACAGAAGACCAGATTCGCTATGGTTGGAACTACGCCATGCTGCTCGATCGAGGGCCGGTTCGGGAGGCTCTCGTTCCCTCCCCCGTCATGACGGCCATGCGAGACGGCAAGGTCATACGCTTTGAAGAGATCACACGTTGTTTGCCCGAAGTTCAGGACGCATTGATTTCGATCCTCAGTGAACGTCGATTGATGATTCCGGAAATGGATCAAGCCGGCGACGAACAAGCCAATAGTATCTTCGCGGCTCCTGGATTCGCGCTCATCGCGACCGCAAACCTGCGCGACCGCGGTGTCTCAGAGATGTCGGCGGCACTGAAACGTCGGTTCAACTTTGAGACCATTGCGCCGATTGCCGACGAGGTCCGCGAGCGAGAACTGGTATCGATCCGCGCCGCGGCGCTCCTTGCCGAGACCGGCTCGCTGGTGGCTGTCGATCGTTCACTGGTGGAGATTCTAGTAACCGTGTTTCGCGATTTACGAAGTGGACGCAGTGATGAGGGGTGGCAGGTCACACGCCCGAGCACCGTGATGAGCACCGCCGAAGCGGTCGCCGTTGCAACAGCCATCACCCGTGAAAGCGTGTTTTTCCCCAGTGGCTTTGATCCAATTTCGCGGATGCCAGGACACTTGCTCGGTGTCGTGATGAAGGATGAAGCCAAGGATCGCGAGCGACTGCTAGCCTACTGGGATGGTCCCGTGCGGCGGCGGGCAGAGGACGGATCGCCGCTCTGGAAGAGACTCGTTGATCTTCGTAGAGTTTTGGAGGAGTGATGGAGTCCTTGGATCCATCGATGCTTGCCTTGACGCAGTCTCGCGCTCCACTCTTGATCGGGGTGCGGCATCATTCCGCGGCACTTTCTCGAGCCGTACCCGAGATGCTCGACGCGTTCGCCCCGCAGTGCCTACTCGTCGAGTTGCCCTCCGACCTCGCGGACTGGATCGAGCACCTCGCCGATCCTCAAACGATGGCACCGGTTGCCATTTCTGCCGTGCACGACCAACACGGACTGTTCTTTTATCCCATGGCAGACTTTTCACCGGAGTGGGTTGCGATCCGCTGGGCGCGACAACGGGGCATCCCCGTCGTGCCTTGCGATTTGTCTGTGGCAGCGAAGACTCCTCTTTCGAACTTGGAGTCGAGTGAATCCGATGCGCAGTGGGAACAAGCCCCAACGACGTTGCTCGATCGCCTCTTGCACCGTACAGGAGAGAGCGACACAGGGGGATTGTGGCAGCGGTTGGTAGAATCACCAGGATTTGAAGCGGAGCCCGACGCGATCCGTGCTGCCGCGTTGGTGTTCGGATATGCGGTCCGTCACAGCACGCCGGATATATCATCTCGTGATCTGGTTCGGGAGGCAGCGATGCGGGAAGCGATCCGGATGGCACCTAAGCATAGCGCCGCCGTGATCGGATCATTCCATGCCGCCGCCTTGCTTCCCGAGGTTGTCCGATCGCAAGAGCAACACGATGCCGCCATCCTGGCCGCCGCGATCGCCGAGTCGTCCGACGGAGTCGGCGTGTCGCTCGTTCCCTATTCCTTTGAGCAACTCGACGAACGTAGCGGTTACCCAGCCGGGGTGCGTGATCCCGTCTGGCATCAGCGCATGTGGGAGTCGAGAACTTGCCTGGACGCCGATGCGGCGGCCGCAGAACTCGTCACGGCAGTCTGCCGGCGACTGCGTCAAGATGGACACGTCGCCGGAATGCCCGACGCGGCCGAGTCGCTACGAATGATGCGAGACCTAGCGAGGTTGAGAGGGTTGCGTGTTGCCGGTCGAGGTGAGCTAGTCGAAGCGATTCAGACGTGTTTGGTTCAAGGAGATCTGATGGGTCGGGGCCGAGCTGTCGCCAAGGCAGCGGGCGAGATCTTGATTGGTGATCGGATCGGCACAGTTACGCCCGCCGCTCCCCGCTGTGGATTGGCCGTTGATATCGATCGGCAACTTGATGCATTGAAACTGCCTGGTCGCGACTCGTTCGGAGGGCAGTCGCGATCCACCCGGCGTGCAGCGAGCGGCGCGCCCGCCCGCGTCGATGAAGATGCCAAGGAGATCCAGCTCGACGTGCTGCGGCGGCCTCGCGATCGCGCACGCGCCGTCGTCTTACGTCAACTCAATGCGGCAGGAATACCATACGCCGAGCGCATCGATGAAGTCGAGCGGGGACATCGCGAGAACTTGATCGAGCGTTGGCGAGTTGGCTGGCAACAGGGCACCGCCGCGACCATTGAATCGGTTTCACGCTACGGTGTCTCCCTGCGTCAAGTGGTTGAGGGCCTAGTGCGCACGGCGGGGCGAATCCCTGGTCAGGATTTCAGTGACACCGATGACTTACCTGCTACCATTTTGGGTCGGCTGCGAATTGCCACCGAGTGTGGTTTGGTAGGATTGACACGGCGGACGCTGACGCAAATCAGCGATTCGTTTCGAGCAGCCGCTGGATTATCCGAGCTCGTGACAGCCGTGACCATCATCACTCGCATTCGTGCGGGGCACCTACCCGGCTTACCACCGGACATCGCCGCCGCTTATCCCCCTTGGGTGGAAGTGTTCATTTGGCCTCACTCGGTCGATACCATCACTGCATGTTTGGAAGCTGGATTGGAGCGTCTGGCGGGCATGAGCGGCTCACAAGCTCCGCAAGATGTCACCGCTATCGTGGACCTAATCGACTGGATGACGGGTGATTTGCAGGCCGCGGTGATGTCGGATCTTAGCGAGCCGGCCTCTGAGTCCGGCCGAGTTCGGCTGACGCAGTGGTGTCGTCAGACGATGCGTAGCGGCAGCGACCGCATGCGAGGTGCCGGCGCAGCAGCATTATGCATGTTAGATGAACAGAGTGACGCTGCGTTCGTGGCGCTCACGCGAGGTTGGCTAGACTCGGCTACAGATCGCGAAGGCCGAACACGTCTCAAGGACTCGCTCGCCGGAGCGACTCAAGTCCTGCTTCCGCGGATGCAGAGCGACCCTCTGTGGTTGGGTGGCATTGGCGACGGCATCGAGCACATGTCCGACGAGGTATTTTTGTCACGGCTGCCTTCCCTGCGAGGCGCATTCGCTGAGTTTTCACCTGCGGATCGACAGCGATTGTTGAGCGTCTGTTTGTCCGAACTAGACGAACGCGACACCCAATTGAACGCCAGCGGCTCGACACTACCGTTCGACCAACAGGGTGATCCCGCTACGATTGCAGACGAATTAGTGCTGCTACGGCAAGCAGATCTGGCAGGACGGGATGCGATAGAGAAACGCTACCCCGCAATAGACCAATGGCTAGCGAAGGCCTCGACCTCCAACAGTAAAACACCACACACTGCACAGGAGCCAGCGAGTGATGACACCAAAGCTAGGTCAACTCAAAGAGCTGCCAGCGACTTTACGACAGCGGATCGATGGCGATTGGTGTTTGGTTTGCCGCCGGATTCCAATTCCGCTACGGTCTCACGCTGCGCCACGTCCCTCGACCAACTCTACGGGCGTGGCCGCGGTGAAGGGGCACGGGCGGGATTGTCCGGTAGACCGCCTGGTAGGGGTGGCGGGAGCGAGGCTCCTCAACCGACGACGGCGCAGTGGGCGGATGATTTAGAGGCATTATTCGGTAGTGATTTGTGCCAAGAAGTACTCGGCGCGGCAGCGGGTGCGGGCCGATTGGCCGCTATCGAGTTGCTCGATCCCGAAACCGTGACGCCTTCGATTGAGTTGCTCGAACAAGTCTTGTCGCTTGCCGGAGCGATGCCGGAATCGAAAATTGCGACGTTGCGACGATTGGCCCGCCGCATCACCGAGGACTTGGCCATGCAGTTGGCGGTGCGACTCCAGCCGGCACTGCATGGACTGTCATCGCCTCGGCCGACCCGGCGAAAAAACCGCAATCTCAATCTAGCTCGCACGATCCGCGATAATTTAGCGAATTGTCATCGTCGGCCCGATGGCCGAGCCACCATTGTCGCTGAGCGATTGATGTTTCGTTCGCCCGCGAAGCGGCAGATGGATTGGCACGTGACGTTTGTCGTGGACGTCTCTGGATCAATGTCGGCGTCGGTGATTTACAGCGCTCTGGTCGCCGCCGTGCTCGATGCCTTGCCCGCTCTGTCAGTGAAGTTCTTAGCATTCAGCACGGAAGTGCTCGACTTCAGCGAACAGGTCACCGATCCCCTGTCGCTGCTCATGGAAGTTCAAGTCGGCGGCGGAACCAACATTGGGCTGGGGTTGCGAGCGGCGCGGGCGGGCATTTCGGTTCCCGCGCGCAGCATCGTGATTCTCGTTTCAGACTTTGAAGAAGGTGTTTCGGTCGGAAGTATGATTGCGGAGGTTCGGGCCTTAGTCGATTCCGGAGTGGCCTGCCTGGGCTTGGCTGCTCTGGATGATCTCGGTGTAGCGAGATACCACCAAGGTTTTGCTGCCATGATGGCGGGAGCTGGCATGCCAGTTGCCGCAGTCAGTCCCGAAAATCTGGCACGCTGGGTGGGAGATCAGATTCGCAGAGCACAGACGACGTCATGACGACTCCGCGCCCTACCATCACCGCAGAAATGCTCGCCGCCATTATCGATGCGGCCCCAAGTCGCGTACGAAAACGTTTGGATCGCGAGCCGAATGCCGCCAGCACCTGGCAGTGGAATCGCGACGGACTCTGCTGGGTGATTTCCGCTGGCGAAGAGACGGTTCGCTTGACAGGAAACAGTAACCACGAAATCACGCAACCGAAGGACATCACGTGTTCTTGCCTTCTGACGCCGAAATGTTTCCATGTGCTCGCATGTGTCACGCTGCTGCCGCTGGCCAGTGGCAATGACAGCTCACCGTCGAATGACGAAGACCAAACCGCAGGCGAAACAGCCTTGCCGGACGAGCAAATCGAGATTACCGCCGCGATGCGACAAACCGCTATCGAGAGCATGCACGCCATCGATGGTGTGATGGTCAGCGGTGCGCGGGCCAGTGGCGTCATCATCCAGTCATCGCTGCTGCGTGCCGCGCACCAAGCTCGCGCCGAAGGACTCATTCATTTGTCGGCTGCGTTGATTCGCATCGCGGAAGGCATCCAGCGGCTTCGCCGTTCTGACGACCACACCGATTGCGAACTCCTACGTAGCGATACCGTTACAGCGATTGACGCAGCGAACGAGTTATTGGGTGAACAAACAATCTTGTCCGCGAAGCTCGGTTTCTTACGCCGCCAATTTTCACCGACAGGCGTGAAAAGATTGGCGGGCATCCTTGCCGAACCGATCCTAACGCTCAGTGGATTCGCTGGTGTAGTGACGCACTTGACCGGTGACGATGGACAAATCTATCAAGTTGTAGAAACACGCCCGGGCGATGTTGCTCTGATCGGCCAAGCGTACCGAGGCGGAATCGAACTGGGTGGAACAACGGCTTCGGCGCAAATCCTCAGTCGATCCCATATGGATGTGCAGAACATGAGCTGTTCACCCGATGGTCGGTTAGGAAAAGGCAGCAAGACACGTTGGGTGATCGAGCCGTCGCGTGGGTCTGCTGCACCTAGAAACCCACCGCTATCAGCGCGTTGGACGGCACCACTGCGTGACCAGGTCGCCGCGGTATTCGATCTCGCCCACGAGCCTGATTGGAAACGCAGAGGCGGTTGGGACTTGGTTTGCATCCAAGGCAAAATCCTCGGTGCCCATGGTTTGGGAGTTGCCTTTGAACTCGATGAAAGTGATATCCGATTGACCTTGGGGATCTCGATCGATCATGCCGCCCTACCGTTTCGAGAGAACCTGCAGATGCTCGCGAGATGCCCTGGGCTGAAGGTAGAAATGTTGGGTCGTGTGCGGCTCGAACGGGCCGGGTGGATCGATGGACTGAGTCTCCGTACATTCTCAGACGATCTCGTGCTCCCGGATTCCTGGGCGGGACGTTGTCACTTGGGACTCGATCGACTTCAACGCCAGTATTTTCGACATGCCACGAGGTTTGCGAGCGAGGTCGACGACGCCCATCAGCAGGCGCCGTCTGCGACAATCGCTGGCGCAGCATCTCAGGTTAATTTGTTTCCAGGTCTGGATCGTCGCTGCACTTCTTTGGTGATCGGTGGTCGTGGCTCTATCGGACCTATCGCATCGACGACCCATCGCCGCGACCATGCCCGATTAATTTCACGAGGACAAATCGCCGCCGCTGATATACTCGACGCTGTGGCGATGGCCTGTTCCGAAGCGCCAGCGGTGCGGCGGCGCGAGGGCGAGATCCAATACACCGATCAATTTCGTCGGCCGCTCGTGTTGGCCGCCGCTGAGCAGTATCTTCGCGCAGCACGCGGGTTCTACGAGCGAGAAAAGTGGATGCGTGTCGTCGGCTGAGGACTTTGCAGTGGGCTCCGCCCCGGATCGATTGGGGGCCTAGTTGAGCTACGCGTTAACAATGCCACTGATATCGATTTGGTACATCTGGCGGCCACCGGAATGCGCTGAGTCGATCACCACGGATCGACCATCGTTGCTACTTCGGGGATGCGTATCACAACGCCACTCCCCAGTGAACTGAGGTGGTGCTGGGAATTTACCCAACGACACTCTGCGGTTAGTTGGAACGTGATAGAGATAGGGATTCTGCTCGCGGTTTTTACCGAGCGGATACGTGTCATTGAGAATCCATTCGTTGTCGGTATGGGGCACGTAGGTGTTATGACCGTTGGTGGCCATCACACCTTCGCCCACAACCTGGATGTCCTGCGTCTGATCTTTCAAAAGATAGAACGCCGCCGGCTTTCCCACCGGCTTCGTCCACGCGCATACGTGCTTGGGATCGCGCCAGATAAAGTGCGACGTATGTCCTGAGGGGTCGAGGATGTATCGTTCCGAACCGTCCATGTTGACAGTGAACATTCTCGTCGAAAACCCACCCACCGGACGCGCGTTGTCACCCTCGCCCTCGTTGTTTCGCCAGCGATGCAAGACGATAAAACGGGTGCCGTCTGGGCTGACCAGCAGGTGATTGAAGTAATTCCATTTGTCCGCCAATGACTGACCGTTGTAGTCGATTTTTGCGGCGTCAGCGAGCGAGAAGATCAACTCCGTTTTGCCCGTTTCAATCTCCATTCTCCAGACGCCTGATTCTTCAGGAGCCCGTTGGCGAGCACTCGGATCAGGCAAGCCAACGTAGCCGTAGCCGGGTCGCATGCGTTGGATTCGAGCGAAATCCGCAGTAATTGCGTACTTGCCATCCGGACTGAGGGCATAGATGGGGCGCGGCAGAGTACGTAGTTTTTTGGTTTTCACATCCAGCAGTCGGCACACATGCTGGTTCTCCTGCCGATCGTTCCACATAACTTCCGAGGCGGATCCCGGACGCCACTGCAGCATGCAGCCTTGCTGCCAGCCCCAAGCATGACTGCTGCCTAGCGGTATCCACCGCTCGTCGGCCTGCGTGTCGACCATGCCCACACCGATCACGTCATCCGCGGTAGGGGTGCGTCCAGAAAAGTTCACTTCATTCGCCAGGACGAAGCGGTCGGCGGGGTCAAATTCGAGCTTGTCGTAGTACCCGAACCAGTGGTCCGGCCCACCATGGGTCAATTGTTTAGTGGGTGGCAATTCGAGCAACGAATCGGCCCCACCCACCGATCCGAAGGCGGCTAGGGACGCGGCAGCGGACAGCCCACTCATTGCTTGACGGCGGGTCAGTTTGGATGCCGCTGAAATCGGCATGTCGAATGAGTGGGATGTGATGACGTCACCTGGAAAAACATGATGGAAAGAACGGTGTTTGATAATGGCGAGGATGGTTAGAATACCATACGGCAGCGCCGCTCGTGTCTCGACCTCACTCCCTTCTAAGCATCCCGTATGGCCGTCCGTCTCAGTGTTCTCGTGCTCCGTCCTCCCGGCGGTGGATCGACGTGGCATGCCCACAGCGACGATTTACTCGGTCATCTACTCGGTCGGCCAGGGCTTGACGTGACTCTGCTCGAACGCCTGCCCGACGCCGCGGAGGATTCCACCGAGTCGCTCGCGTTGGAATCGATCGGAGGGCATATCGCGTGCCTCGCATGGCAGGATCCGGCCGAGGTGATGGCGGACTTGGACCGTGCCGGTCGGCCCATGCTTCGTCGCCCACATGCAGGTGATCCTCAGGATGAGGTCTCCGCGAAGCCACCATCGGTATCGGCAACTTCGCAGGAGTCGATACGGCAGGGGCGGATGTATTTCTTCGACATGCGTCGCCAGGACGGAGTGCCAGCAGTCCTCGGTGCATTGCAAGGGCTGTTGCGGACCCTCCAGGTGCCCACATTTCAAATCGGCTCGCCATCCGAATCGGCGCCGCCCCGACTCAACTCCTCCGCCACCCTTGATCCTGCGCCACGTCCCGCTCCACCCGCGCCTGTCTCTCCCCCAACTCTAAAATCTCGCCCCGAAACACGTGTAGCCCCATCCCAATCCGACGCACTTGATCGCCTCGTTGACGAACTCGACGCATTCGACAGCTAGGCCCCCCAGTCACAGCCCCGGTGGTGCGAGCTGAACTTGGTCAACAGATGTTGTTTTCGCCGCCTGCGGTAACACCAGGCTGAGCCGAGTGCCGTGACGCACCGAGCAACGTCGCAAGCCCGGTCGCTTACGTGTCTCGGCACACGAATTCAACAGCACGTCCAGAGTTGCAGATTGCTCGGAACACATAACCTGCGGGGAAAACACCACGAACGTCTTACCGACTTCCGCTACTCCGCAGCCTGGATTTGGTATGTCGTAAGAACCGAGCAATCATCATCATGACGCGCGTTACTCCCGCACGCCGGTCAATCACTTGTAAAAGTTCATTGGTCTGCCACCTGAACGCTTTTGTTTTCCATTCTCGAAATTTTGTAGTGCTCGCACCGTGAACCAACCCCACGACACTGACGACGTCGCAAACACGTCGCAATCGCCGGACAGTGAAACCCTTGCTGTTGATGCCAACGATGGGGCTGACGTCAACGGCGGCAATGCTCCAACCGACGAAGGGCCGGGTTGTCTGCCGGCGATTGTCGCGGGCACGTTATTACTCGGCATCGCTGCTGCGGTGATCTGTGGGGTGACGACCTGGATCCTGTTTCAAAAGCGTTCTGAAATTGCTGTGCGCACGCTGCAGGGTTTTGTCCCTATGATTGAGCAGAGCTTGCTTGAACCCCACGACAAGGCCAAGGTGATCGAACAATTTGAAGGACTGATCAAAGAGATCGGTGCCCCCGATTACCCACCCACTCAAGCCGCAGCGATCATGCAACGGGTCGTGCGGTTGCCAATCACGCACTGGGGCGAACTCGATGCGATCGAAATGTACATCCAAGAGAACTTCGAAGATCCTGACAAGCAGCAAGCAATCACGGAACTGTCGCGCGTTCGCAGTGCAATTCAAACCAATCAGGCGACGGTGTTTGATATCATCGACGTGGTGGAGCCTGTTGTCATTGTCGACGAGAAAACAGGCACCCGCACGCTGAAATCCAAAATAGTGCCACAGGATGTTCGCGGGGTTATCTTGCGAGCGAAAATACTGGCGGATCGTGCTAAAATCGAAGACAAACGATTCCCTCGTATCGAAATGTCCACAATTCTGCGTCAGGAAATCAAAACTGCCAAAACCGAGGGCGGGTTCTAGCGGCCTGTTGAGTTCGTTGCATTCACTGTCCGAGTGCACAAATACCAACCCGAAACGCAAGCGAGGTACGTGCTGAACTGCCTCACCGGCGCGCCGGGTTTGTAAACCACCAGGCAGCTAGGCACTCATTTGCCCCCAGCCCCGTTTTGGAGCCCCGCTCACGTGGAGGTCGCTGTGAATACTTTTCCGCAATATGGTCTGATGCCTCGTTGGCCCGAGAATGGCGAAGGCTTCATCCACCCTGAAGACATTTCCATTGTCAGTCGGCTAATCCCGAGCGAACGTGTCTTGCGGCGTGAGTCGTTTGATGGTCAGTACTATCACTACCACTACGGCGAATTCAGATTTCGGTTGCTGCCATGCATGTGGCTGCCCATCGCCGGCGAAGGGCTCGATATCGGCGACGATGTCGAAGCCATCGGCGTGGGAATGGAGCGGGACCTGTTTGTGGGTGTGATCACCGGCATGTATTACGTTCGCCGCAAGGGGCGTATTTTGTATCGACTGCGGCGTGGAGCACAAATGCAGAAACGGCTCTACCTGCATGAGCATCTACGCCTACTGTCCACCAAACAACACGTTCGGCCCGGTGAGATCGAGCACCCCACCCCGACCTGGAACGGCGCCGGCGAGCGAATCACAGACTGGTAGCCAGAGTTTCCCGATCGCAGCGACCTGGCAAACTGGGGACTCTGTACGCCGCCCTGTTTTTTTATGAATGTTTATCCCAGCGACCTGCCGATACCACTTCATGCAGCATCGGATGTGCCGCATGGAATATTAACGGCAACCGCGTCGACACTCGGCGCCGTCGCACTCAGGCCAGGGAAACGGCCTCTTTCCGTTCCCTTGGTGCCACGATACATTTCGTATCCGAGCGAGATAGTGGCACCTCAATCTCTATGCCTGAGGTCGCTGACTATGAATGTTGAAGCACTACACACCGCGTTTGGAATTGCCTTTACCTTCGTGTGGTTGATCGTTGGTCAGATCATCGTGGATGGGAATTGATTTCCTCGCCCGCGATTGCACCACACCGCCTCCGACTAATCCGAGTAGGATGACGCGTGACGAAATCCCCTCCCGAGTCGTCCCCGCCCGAGTCGCTATCGTCACAAACCGGGCTCCAACTCGTGTTAATGCGGCACGCTAAGAGTGATTGGGCGGACGAAGATCTGTCGGATCATGATCGCCCATTGAACAAGCGAGGTTTGCGAGACGCTCCAAGGATGGCACGTTGGATTGCCGAGTCGGGACTGCTGCCCACTCACATCCTCTGTTCCTCGGCAACTCGCACCCAGCAAACAGCGATGTTGATGCAGTCGTACTGGGACAATACGAAGCTCGAGACCGCCCACCTCCACGTGATTCCCGAATTGTATCTGGCCCCTGGTGATGCCATCCTTGAGATCGTCTGTAACGATTTCGCCAACTCGATCGAGAATTCGGGGAACCAGCCAAGAACAGTGTTGGTGCTAGCACACAACCCGGGCATCAGTTACGCCGCATCGGCGTTGCTAGAACATGCGATCGGGCTGAGCACCGCTGCGATGGTCGCGTTTCGGTGCGACATTCCACGCTGGTCGGTACCGCTGACTGCAGAAAACACACGATATTTGGCCGAAATGAAGCCCAAGGGGCTCGATCGCGATGCCCGGCCCCAAACATGAATTTGGTGTGGGTTTGTTTGGCGCTGATCGCACACTTTGGTTTGCGGCTGTCGGCGTATAACCGCCTGAATTCGCTGGGGTGGCCTCGGAGGGCGATCAAACGCATTGAAAAGCTCATGTTTCTCGAAACATGGGTTACGCCTGCGGTGATAGGAATTGTGTGGGCCCGGTCGTTTCGTTCAATGGCGGAGGGCAGCTTTGTTTGGGACGACCTACCATTGGCGGTGCTTGCCTATGGCGTACTGTGTTTAATATTGGGGGGAATGCTGTTCGTACTGTGGCTCCTGTGGCGCCCGATTTTTGGCGTTCAGCACGCAATGGTCACTCGCGTAAACCGCGTCGAGCGAGCCTCACGCGAGGATATCGAGCAATTTGCCAGAACACCCAAATGCCGCCGGGCCGCGCGTATTCCCGGTAATCAGTTTCTCGATCTTGCCATCGAAAACATCGACATTCCGCTCGCTCGGCTGCCACGTGAACTGGATGGTTACCGAATCGCCCATCTGTCGGACATTCACCTCACCGGCGATCTCGATCCCGCCTACATGGCGAGGGTGATCAATCGAGCGTTGGAGTTTCGACCAGAGATGTTCGCATTGACCGGCGATATCGTCGATGCACAGGAATGTGTGGCGTGGCTGGCTGAGATGTTTTCAGCGGCGAGGGCCAATGATGGCAGCTTTTTTATCTTGGGAAACCACGACACACGCGTTGCAGAACCCTCGGAAGTGCGACGGCAGATGGCAGCAGGTGGCTGGACGGATGTAGGTGGTTGCTGCCGAAGGACTCGGCTACGCGGCATCGACGTCACCCTCTGCGGAAATGAATGGCCGTGGTTTGAGCGCCCGTCGCCCACCGAGATCATCGCCATCGAGGAGGCGATGGATGCGCAGCTGAAAATCTGTTTGAGCCACAGCCCTGATCAATATGACTGGGCACGGCGGCATCAATTCGACCTGCTGCTGTGTGGCCACACCCATGGTGGACAGGGTCGGCTGCCGCTGGCCGGACCGATCCTCAGCCCGAGTTGGCATGGTACGCGATGGGCCTCCGGTGATTTCTACCGTGCACCGACGACAATGCACGTCTCACGTGGTCTCGGAGGGGTGCATTTATTGCGCATTCACTGCCGCCCAGAATTGTCGCTGTTGACGCTCAGGGCGACCTGAACGAATGCCTTCCATGCTCGATGGCCCCGCGCCCATCGTCCCGGGAGCTCATCGCTCCATTAGCCCGTCGTCCCGTGAGCCCAACCCCCGAACACCGGCATCCTGGACGACATGCCCGCTCCCACGGATGCGCAGCGGTCGGTAACTTACTCAGCGATTCTGCCCGCTTTCAAACTCTGCGCAATGGCGGTCGTGAGGTCCGCGAAGGTTTCTGCAGTAAAGTTCTGTTGCCCGGCGGTGCGCTGCATCGCCTCGTTCATCTCAAAGGTAACGCCCGGCGGCAACCTCACTGAGGCAAAGGCATCCTTGGCAGGAATGCCAAAGACGCTGAATTTGTCAGCATCGACGTCCATCACGCGGTCTTCGTGCATATTTGGTGGCAATAGCTCCATCTTTCGATCAACAATGTGCAGCTGCGAGGGTCGCGGCGCACTACGAGGTGACGGATCGAGCAGCCAAACGAGCGTTCCCACATTGCCGTTTTCAGGGAAGACCCAGATGTAGTGCCGCACCACCATCTCACGATGTTCCCCGTCACGAAGGAACACAGCGGGAGCGTCAATAAGAATGCTATTGTCCGTCCTCGCCACCTGCTCCACGCGAGCGAGAGAGGCGACATTACTATCCAAAACGCCGCGCCCGATGAGAGAGAGCCCCCCACCAAGATCGCTTTGGGTGTCCGACGTGACCACGGTGTTCTTACCATCGATGAGCATTGAAAAACCAATCGCGACTCGATCGAGTTCAAATTCGCCTGCTGCATTTTGGTTGGTATTCGCCAACATGACGAGGTTGAAGAGCTCGGCGTAATGGCGAACGGTCTCCGACACGGCAGTCGCATCGCCACTGGTAAGCTGGACTTCAACGAAGGACAGCAGGTTGGACCATCCCGTCGGCGGCCCCTCCACAAACCTGGCTCCTGCCGGGATCAGGTCCAGCGGCTTGCGCTGAAAGTTGACGCGCCGCTCTCCCGGCGTCTCCAGCTGCTCGGCGGGTGCCGCTCCAGTAAATCCAGGCAGGCAAATCGCTTGGAGCAAGATCACCAACGCGAGGGACCGGGGAACGATCCGCGACAAGAACCCGTGTGTACCAACGATGGCAGTCAATCGCATGGGGCAGAGTCAAGAACAGAGGAAGAGATCGGTGACTGAAAAACGTGTTGTACCAAACCGAGATAAAACGACTCGATAGATTAGTACCACTGCATCGCGTAGTCTTCAAACCGCTTAATCGCGAGCTCGCCTGCGGCGGGATCACGCACGTAACGTGTCCACTTGGATTGTTTGGCAGCGAGTTTTCGATATAGCAGCGTCTTGGCGTACTGGTAACGGTGCCAGCTCCACGGGGTGTCGCGCGCATACGATTCGATTTCCCGCTGCCGGTTCGCCAGCATCGCACGCACGCCCTCTCGGATCGTCTCGTCAGAATGATCGACCAAATCAAAAAGCGGAAAAATACCTTCATCATCTATCGGCTTGACGGCGATCATGACAGACGGTTTCAGATAGCCCCCCGCGACCCGATTGGTGTTATAGCGGTGGGCAACGTAATCGACCGGAAACAGGCAATACAGCACGACGGCCAATGAAAGGGCAATCAGTTGGGACTGGATCAGCCACCGCACCGAGTGTCGCCGCAAAATTTTGACAATCACCAGTGCAAATCCCACCAGTACGAGTGTAATGCCGAAAAAACCAATCGTCCGCATCCGGGTCATCCCGTTGTAGCCAACGTAAATTGATAAGCGGTTATAAACCGCGACGGCGAGCAACAAGTTCGTTCCCGACCAAATCCAGGCGAGTAATCTCAACCGCTCAATGCGAGGATCACGAAACATCGCGTCATGAAAGATCATCGACAGCGTGACGGTGGCCAATGCGAGCGCGACCGTTAACCATGCAGCCCCCTGGTGCGCGTAACCGGCGTAGTAGAACCCTGCCGGAAACTCACGTCGCCATAACGTCGTGAACTCAAAGGCAAGATAAATGACAAACAATCCTATTAAGGCGACCAACATATTGCGAAAAGGCGCATACATCGAATTCGCCTCCCCAGCGTCCGCTGGTTGGGGCAGCGTGACAAACTCGTCCGTGCTGGCGTCACCGAGCAAGCGTTGGATCAGGTCGCCCTGCCCGGGCGTGAGCGGGCGCAGCAACCCCATCCCGACAAAGAACGCAAGTACGCAGAACGGAAGTTCCCAGAGAGAGACTTCCGAGAAAAAGTCCATCACCCGCGTGAAAGTCGTATAAAGCGAGTTGGAAACCCGTTCTACCAAATCGGGATTCGCCAAGATAAAGATGCCGCCGAACAAGCCGACTGCGAGCACTGGAAATAGCACGGACAGCCACACCGACCGCGAGGGCGTGAGCCGAGCGGAAAGCGAGACGCTCTGCAACTGAGGCAGACGCTGGGCGCCCAAGAACGGTGCAAACATGGTCGTCGTGATGAGCCGCAACAGGGTCGGTAACCATCCTGAGAGTGCAAGCACGAGCGCCACCAAGGCAAAAACTGCGGACAACGTGAGCTCAGCGGATCCTTCCCAGCCCAACCGAATCACCGCCAGCAACAACAATGTTCCGGCAACGCCCACCCCACTCCAGAACGGCGTTGGCGTCAGCTCGCTTGCCGGCCGCCAGCGCAACAGATGCGCGACGGCGACAGCGACCAGAGCCACCGCAAAGAACGCGGCGACGGCGAAGAAACCGCGACCTCGAAAAATCAATAGGTCAGCGGCGACAGTCCACACGACCACCATGGATACTTCGGCCGCGAGTGCCCACAGACGATCGATGCCAGCGGGCACCGCCTCCGGGGTGGGATTGGTGAACTCGCCGGCCTCGGAAACGTTCGCATCGTGAGACATTGATAGGGGTCACCAAAAGACGAGAAGATACCACACAAGGATGCTTCTTATCCTACACCGAACCGGCGGGCGAAAATGGGCGGGCCAGCCCGTGAGTCCGGGCGTGCTGGCGGCTGAGCTAGCCTGGCGGCCCGTACCCAGCCGGCACTCAGCTTGTCAAGCTCCACTTAATTGACAGCCCCACAGGAACTTTCAGGGATGTTTCGACCTGGGGGGCGACGGCTGGGCTTGTGGCGATTTTTGGGCTTCCATATCATGCCGCATTGACTTTCCCGCCTGTTGTTGTGGTTTTTGCCCCAACCGCGACCCATTTTTGCGTCTCACCGGTGCCCGGATCCCCTGCTTTGTTACCACCCTTGGACACCCTTTCTATCGAAAACTCCAACGAATTCCTACTCGGCACGCCCGTGGGAATGGTCTCGGAGTGGATCGCGATGCTGCCATCGTGGAACACGGTAATTGCGCAGACGATCCTGCTCGCTCAGGACGCCGCATCAGGTGGGGCGAAGACTCCAGGGCCGCAAAATATTTGGGAAGCGTTTTTTTCCTCGCCACTTCCACTGATCGCTGGGCTGGCGATGATCTGGTATGTGACGTGGTTTCTACCGGAAAAGCGAAAACGTCAAAACGAAGCCAGTCTGCTGGCGTCACTGACGAAGAATGATCGTGTCGTCACCATTGGCGGACTGCACGGGACCGTCGTCTCTGCGGTCGCAGATAGTGATGTGATCACACTGAAAATCGACGAGGCGGGAACGACCCGCGTCAAAGTCAACCGATCGGCCATCGCGGCGATCACCGAACACGCCAAAGGCAAACCGCTCGGAAAAGACGGCCAGCCCGGCACCGAAAATAAGCCCGGTAAAGACTCCCGTGGCGAATCCCCGTCTAAAAACGCGTCCGGCGAGGAGTCGTCGGACTAACCGTTTTCTCGTTCTCAATCACCGTCTTTCGAAAAATCACGATGGATCTTCTTTCCTCTCGCCTCGACTGTGTCGTTTCCTCCGCAATTGCTTGCGCGCGGGATTGCTCGGCCAGCCTCACGGCAATGTTCGCACAAACGGATTCCGCTGTGGCGGGCGAATTCTCCCAAGGCATGAATACCGAAAGGTGGGTGGCATTGCTCGTCGCGGCGGCTGTTCTCATCCTGCCCTTTGTCGTGGGCGGTCGCCTGGCCAAGTCGCTCAAAATGCCAGGCTACGGCACGCGATTTGGTTTCATCTTGGTTGCCATCCTCGGCAGCGGCGTGACGCTGTGGAACCGCATGCCCGGACTCGGTGTTGACCTCCAAGGCGGTACGATTCTGGTCTACGAGATCGACCCGCAAAAGCAGGCCGAACTGAAGGAAAACAACTCACCCATCACCAGCCAAGACCTGGTTGAGCCGCTCACGCAGCGAATCAATCCGTCGGGCACGCAAGAAATCGTCATTCGCCCCTACGGTGAATCGCAAATCGAAATCATCGTCCCCGCTGTCGACGATCGCGAAGTTGCCCGGATCAAAAAGCTGATCGAGGAAGCGGGGGTACTGCGGTTCGCAATTTTGGCCAACGACCTCGACCATGCGGCCATCATTTCCCAAGCGATTGAGCAATCCGAACTGGACGACCCCGTCGCCGCCACCGCCGTTCAAGTCGGCGATATTGACGATGGCCTCTACGGACGCTGGGTCAAACTGGGGCGTGAATCGAAAACGATCGATGGCGTCCGCGCGATGCGAATGTCCACTCGCGGCATGACCATTCGCAATCCGAATACGGGCGAAATGCTCCAAATCCCTAGCAATTTGCCAGGCGCAGACAACGAGCCCGAAGAGGTCAGGATCGCGAAATGGCTCCAGACTCAGCCTTTTTCTGAAATCGAAGTGCTGATGATCATCAACCCGTTGCTGGACATCCAAGGCGGCGACCTGTCGTATTCGGCAAGTACGTTTGATGAGCACGGTGGCCCGGCGGTCGCATTCAACTTGACGGACCTGGGCTCGGGTCGATTCCGCGCCCTGACGCAGAACAACTCGCCCGAAGGCACGCACAAGCGACAACTGGGCATTATTCTCGACGACACGCTGTTGTCCGCCCCCAACATTTTGCAGGCGATTTCGAAGGAAGGCCGGATCACCGGTAACTTCACTCGCGAAGAAGTTGATGGACTCGTGCAGATCCTGAAGGCCGGTCAACTGCCGACCACTGTGACCAAACAACCTATCGCCGAAAACCAAATTGATGCCACCCTCGGTGCTGATACCATCGAAAAAGGCGTGTTTGCCATCGAATTGTCATTCGGATTGGTGCTGATTTTCATCCTGTTCTACTACCGTTTTTCGGGCATCGTGGCGTGCATCGCATTGGTGATGAACCTGATGCTGATCCTGGCCACGATGGTCTTCATCAACCAACCCATGACGCTGCCAGGACTCGCTGGCTTGGTGCTCACCGTCGGCATGTCGGTGGACGCGAACGTGTTGATTTTTGAGCGTATTCGCGAAGAATTGAAGAAGGGCGCCAAGGACAGGATGGCCATCCGCAATGGTTTCGCGCGAGCGACAACCACCATCGTCGACGCCAACTTGACCACGCTGATCACAGCATTCGTGCTGTACGCAATCGGCACGGACCAGATTCGCGGATTCGCCGTCACGTTGATTCTCGGTATCGTGTTCTCGATGTTCACCGCGATTTATGTTTCGCGAACGATCTTCGATTTGGCCGAACGACGCGGTTGGCTGTCCCTCTCGATGTCCGACACGGTAAACTCATTACGTGCAGCGATATCGGGTGGTGGCGAAATCAATTTCATGAGCATTGGCCGCGTGATGCTGATCGTTTCTGCGATCTTCGTGACGGCCGGGTTCCTGGCTCTCTATGAACGTGGACGCGGCATTCTTGACATCGACTTCGCAGGTGGATCCTCGGTGCAATTCCGCGTGGACGCCCCGACCGAAACCGACGAGGTCCGGCAAATCATGACCGAAGCCTTTGCCGACAACGGAGACGAGCAGATTCAGTTCACCGTCAACGGTGTCAGCATGGAAGGTGCCACAGACAACACGGTCTTCAAGGTCGATTCCTCTGTCGACGATGTCGATCTACTCAAACGAGCGATCGTTGAAGGCTTTGCCAAGCATCAAACCGTGGGGCTGTCGACGTACAAAATCGATATCACCCCAGCAGACCTCGGCACAGACTCACCTAGTGAAGCAGATCAACCTGCTGCCGAGAGCACCGGCGCCGCCTCGACACCCAGCGCCGCTGACCAATCGCGTTTTCAACGCGTTGACAATGGCGTCATGTTGACGGCATTCCAAGCAGACGACGAGTCGGCCGACGATACCGCAGCGACCGCACAGACTACTGCCGAGCCGGCCGAACCCGCAGCCGAAACCACTGGTGACGATACCGCCGAAGCTGCTGCCACGTCGACAGGCCCGGAAATGCGTGATGTGGAAATGCGAGGCTACGCTTACAGCACCTCCGATATTTCATTGGGTATCGAAGGCAGCTCGAAGGATGCTGGGATCAATGAGGACGGCCTGATGGAAGCGCTTAACCAAGCTGCCAAGGCTGCCAAAGTCCCGCTGAATGAACGCGGCGTGAGACTGCACCCCATCGGCGAAAACACCGAAGAATGGTCCAATGGATCGGCCTTACCCTACGCCAACTGGCGAGTCCAATTGCCCCTCTCGGGAGACAAGGCGATCGCAGTTATGAAGCAACTCGAGGAAAACCTCGGCAGTGACCCCGTCTGGATCAGCAGCAGCAGTGTTGGTGCCCGTGTCGCGGGAGACATGGTCGGTCGAGCTCTCGGAGCACTCTTCGCTTCGCTGTTGTGCATCATCGGCTACATCTGGTTCCGCTTTCAACGAGTGGTCTACGGCGTGGCCGCCGTCGTCGCCCTATTGCACGACGTGATCATCACACTCGGCGCGATTGCCGTCAGCTTCTGGCTGGCCAATTACCTTGGCTTCCTGCTCATCGATCCGTTTAAAATTTCACTAACAGTGGTCGCGGCACTGCTTACGATCGTGGGCTACTCGCTCAACGATACGATTGTCGTGTTTGACCGCATTCGTGAAACGAAGGGCAAAGCACCACGGCTGACCAAGGAGATGGTCAACTCCAGCATCAATGACACCCTCAGCCGCACGTTGCTGACCTCGTTGACAACGCTGATCGTGGTCGTCTTGCTCTACGCGATGGGCGGGGAAGGCATTCATGCGTTTGCGTTCGCCCTCGTCGTCGGTGTGCTCGTCGGTACCTATAGCTCCATCTTTATCGCCAGCCCTGTGCTGCTGTACCTGGTCAATCGCCAGGACAAAAAGGAAGCGATTGCGAAGACATGAGCTATCCACGCGTAGCCAGCCTTAAGAGTAGCGAGGCTTTCCGACGCCATTTATCAGAATCCGCCATCGAAATACCGTTCGCCGACGACGTCGCCGACGGTCCTGATTCACCGCTAGCCCAACCTTTGCAGGTCCACGGGCAGCGAATCGGAAATCGATTTTGTATCCTGCCGATGGAGGGCTGGGACGGGACGAAGGATGGCAAGCCGACTGAATTAACACGTCGGCGCTGGCAAAACTTCGGCCTCAGCGGAGCCAAGCTGATCTGGGGTGGTGAAGCGGTTGCTGTGAGGCGGGACGGACGAGCCAATCCGAATCAACTGATGATCAACGAGGCCAACCTCGGCGAGATCGCAGACCTGAGAAAATTGCTCGTTGACACTCACGCGGAACAATTTGAGTCCACCGATGACTTGATGGTGGGAATTCAACTCACACATTCAGGGCGTTACGCACGTCCCAATGAGAAAACGAAGCCAGAACCCCGAGTCCCCCAGCGCAATCGCGTGCTCGATCGCCGCGTGGGTGTCACCGACGACTCTGCAATTCTTTCCGATGACGAACTCAGCCGCTTGGTCGATGATTTTATTGTTGCCGCAGTAGCAGCCGAACGGGCGGGATTCACGTTTGTCGATGTCAAGCACTGCCATGGATATCTCGGCCACGAACTACTGGCGGCCGTTCAACGACCAGGTAAGTACGGCGGCAGTTTTGACAATCGCACGCGGTTTTTGCGTGACGTTGTCGCTGGTATCGATGCTGCCACCACGAATATGCACATCGGAGTACGGCTGAGCGTTTTCGATTTCATGCCGTACTGCCCAGGCGATGATCGAGTCGGCATCCCAGAACCGGAGAGCGAGACCACCAAAATCTTTGGTGCCACCCCCGACGGGACGGCCATCGATTTGGCGGAGCCCTCCCAGCTGATCAAGCTGATGCAGGAGATCGGCATTCGCATGGTGTGCACGACCGCCGGCAGCCCCTATTACAATCCGCACATCCAACGTCCCGCATTTTTTCCGCCGAGCGATGGCTATCAACCGCCCGAAGATCCACTGGCGGGTGTCGCCAGGCAGATCGCAGCGGTTGCCGAGCTCAAGCGACAACACCCTGAAATGATCTTCATCGGATCGGGCTACACCTATTTGCAAGACTACCTACCACAGGTAGCCCAAGCGGTTATCGAGCAAAAGATGGCTGATTCCATCGGGCTCGGCCGGATGGTGCTGTCGTACCCCGAATTGCCTGCCGATGTGATTGCCGGTGAGGATTGGCAGCGAAAGAAGGTCTGCCGTACCTTCAGTGACTGCACCACAGCTCCTCGCAAAGGCATCGTGAGCGGTTGCTACCCGCTCGATCCGTTCTACAAGAAACGCCCCGAACGAGAACTGCTCAAAGCAGCCAAGGCGAAACTTAATTCTTAGCGACGGCAGAGCGATTGGACCGCTGCCTGATGAGCAAGCCCCGGTCGCGGTCACTCACCGTGAGGTATCGCCCGCTTGGCTGGCAAACAAAAAATTCCTCCTGGACAACCAGGAGGAATTTTCGCTTGCCGAATTTACTACCAGCAATCGCTTGCTGACGATCTTTGGACGCTTACGGAACTGAGACGGTTTCTCCGCAGTCGATCGTTCCCATTGCGCCCCACACGCCATAGGGACTTTCAATCCCTGCAGCTAAGAAAGGTGCACCATTCATCGACGCGGGCAGTGAGTTACTGTCACCGGTATCAATCGACTCAGTAATGAACTTCACGGCACCATCACCCATCAAGGCATGTGCTCCACCGCTGTGATAGCTGGTCACAGTCATCATCCCATCGTAGGAATCGTTCATACGCAGGCACGAAGTCGTGTTGGGTGGCCCGGCGGTACCAACGGCTGTTTCGTGAAAGTGACCATCCGCCCAACGCTGACCGCGGGGCCAAAGCGCCGCTGCAGTCGTGTAGAATTGCGGTCGCTCAGGATCGATGTGATTCCCAGCCTTGCAAGTCGCTGGTGTCGTCGCCCTGTGCGCCCAATCTCCTTCTGGCAAACGTACAATTCCGCTCAAAACACTGCGTTTTCCGTTATACGTACACATCTCACCCATGATCACGGTGTTGCTCAGACCGTCCAGCACATCGCGAAAGCCATTTTGGCGGTAGGTACAGAACATACCCCGTTGACCACCACGGTCACCCCAACTTCCATCCTTCGGACGCCCCGTACTGCGGATTCCGTCACCGTAGGATTTACCATAGTTGGTGTATCCAGACCCTGTCACGGGGAGTTCTGGATCGCTGGGACAACGAAACATTTGCACATTCGCGCGCCACGGCGGGTACGCGGGGTTGTCCGTTCCCGGGCCAGTTCCAAATGGAGGATAGGTAACTCCATTATCGAGCAATGGATTGGCGATTTGCTGCCACAGTGCTTGCTGCTCCAGAAATGGCAGCGTTCCCACCAATACTTGGTTGACGCGGCGACCGTTCGCGCTGGTGCCGTCCCAGCCTGCGGGCAGGGTGTTGTAACTGGAATGATAGTTATGGAGACCTAGCCCCAATTGCTTGAAATTATTGCTACAGCTCATTCGCCGAGCTGCCTCTCGAGCCGCCTGGACCGCTGGCAACAGCAATCCCACCAACACGCCGATGATCGCAATCACCACCAGCAACTCAACGAGCGTGAAACCACGATCACGCTTCTTCCTCGGATACCAAGTCATAAGGCCACCAAAATACAGTGTAAAACAGAATAGAAAGATCAGAAATTAGAAAAGAATTGATCGGCAATTCACTTCGCCGTCTTCTTCTCCGGAGCGTTTGGATCCGCATTCGCTTCATCGGAGTAGAAGGACGGATCTAGGCTTGCGTCCTGCGGCCGTTCGCCCTCATCATTAATCGTGGCTGGCGAATTGGACGCCCCACAACCTGTTGAAAGAGAAACAAAACCAAGTAGCAAACATACTAGTAAGCAGGTTGATCGCATGAACACGAACCAATAGATGGGGGGGGATAAGTAGGCAAGAAAAATGCCATAGTAGTCGTCATAAGGTGAAGTTAAGGGATTCTACTGGAGCCGTCAATTAATTTTTCTTGAAATTTCGAGTCTTAACGCTGAAATGCACCGATGCCGGAGGGGGACGCCGCCCGCAAACTCCTGCTCCCCGCTTGCCTGCGGAGAACCTCCGCATTTGCACTCGGGCTGCGCTGTGGGAATGCCACTCGGCGACACCGATGGTGTGCTCAGCGAAGCCGACACCGTACTAGCCTGTTGAAATCGCTGCCTTCGCTGCCCGAATGCACAAACGACTAACCTGAAATAGAAGCCAGGGACGAACGGGATTGCCTCGCTGACGCGCCGGGTTAGCAATAGGCAGCTGGGCGCAAATACCACTGCTAAACTGCCCACATTGCCACAACTGTCGATGGCATTTTCACCACCCGGACCGAAAGACCCCACGAGACACACGCGAAAGAATCGCGACGCCGAGGAAACATTCCCGCCCGAGCGCTCAAGCCAGAAGCAGCAGAAATGCCTGGCGCGCAGTTATCGATCCGATAGAAACGCCCGACGTAACGCCGAGCGACTAACTCGAAATCCTACCCTCGTGGCGGTGAACGCAGGACGGCGATCTAGAATCCTGCGGTGGGATGGAGCGTGATTCCTAGAAGCCTGCGAGACGGAGCTCTCAACAGGCCCAGACGCGGCTCTGGACGTGCGTCACAAAACCCTCCTCGATCGAGGCCGAAACATCGGCCTCGATTTCCCCGCTGCCTGGCGATGTCACCGGCACTCGGGCGCAGTCAGTCAATGCAGACTGAACTGGGACGCTCGAAATACCTTAGGACACCTTGGCTTTGGTACGGGCCTCTCGCAGCCCACGGCTGAGGATATCACGCAGCATCGGCGAGTAGTCTTCGTACTTGTTCTGATCGGGAGCACCGTTACTGAACTGGTAGATCGCGTCGCGGGGCTTGACGCCCAACGCAATCAACGTGCTGCATACGGTGGCATAGTCGCCATTACGTACGATCATACTCGGCCGACCTGGGCCGACTGGCGCCCGGGCAAATACCTTACTGGCCACCGCCAAAAACTTGACCGGCGAATCGAGTGTTTGCAACGTCAGCAGGCGTCGAGCGAGTTGCACTCGCGGATCATCGGGGTCGTTCAGGTTGCGGGCACCGATGATGTTCAGTCCTTCCTGCAACTCAACGACCTCTTGTCGCTCGTCAGCATGGATCGCATAACCAGCCTTGGCGTCCGCAATGATAATATTGCAGCCTTCATAGCGGTTTTTTGCAAACTCGGCATGGGCCTTTTCAAGTGCCTTGCGAGAGGAAGTGCACCGCAGCAGGTCCATCGCAAGTTGGCCACGCGAACGCTGCCCAAACAAGGGGGTCGCGGTCGCACGGTTGGTCAAGCCGACGAACAGGCCATTTTGATTGACACCCAACCAGGTGCCGCCGCCTTTTTGATCGATTCCACAGAGCACACGCGGTTTACCCGACTGAATCGACGGAGTTTGACTCGGTCGATCAACATACTCCTCGCGATTGGCCGCGACGAGAATTGGACTTTCGGGGACCAAACGGTACTGAACAGCTAGTAAGCACATCAGGGAGACATCCAACTTTCAAAGATCAGTGATTTCCAGTCTCACGCACGCGATCACCCTCGCTCGGAAGATCGATATCCTGCGAAAGAGAGCCTGGTGTGATTCACGTGCGACACAATGTAACTACGCGCCAATCGGCGACACACCCCACTATTGGGTGGTTTGCGAGTGTTTTATTGTGGGAAATGGAAGAGTTTGCCGATTGGGGGCTCGAATCTCATTCATTTCCCACTCCAGGCGTGGCCGTGATTACCTTGACGCTCCCCTGGCGAGGTTTCTATACTCTCGCCCGCACCGCAGCGCTATGAGGGCGCATGCATCAATGGAATCTTTCTCTAACGGCTTGGACCGACCCCCCATGAATAGCGAGCGACGCCATGAACTTCAGGAGAATGAATTAGCCTCGGCCATTGATCGCATTAACACGAAGATCGAACCGTATTCCAAACCCATTGCCGTCGGCGTTGCCGTGGCGTTCGTGGGACTGCTTGGTTGGGGTTTTTACTCGAGCCTGCAAGCGGAGCACCGCAGCGATGCCACCTACCAACTGATCGAGGGCTCGGTTCGGGGTGACAGCGAAACGCTGGCCACCGTGGCAGCCACCTATCCTAAGACGCCCATGGCGGCCTGGGCGCGACTGTACCAAGGCAGCCAAAAGATGGGAGCGGGCATCAACGCCCTCTTTACCAGCCGTGATGAAGCCGAGGAACTGCTCAATGAAGCCAGCTCCGCCTACGAGGAAGCTCTTGCGCTCAGCGAAGAAACGCTTATCCAGTCTCGTGCCAACTACGGCCTAGCACGGATCGCTGAATCGCTCGGCAAGACCGATGACGCCATCGCTCACTACGAAGCCACGATGGAGGCGGGTGAGTCCGCCGAAATGATCACTGAAGCTCAGCAGCGAATCAAATTGCTCTCCAAGCCCGCCGCCAAGTCCTTCATGACATGGTTTGACGCACAAGATTTCACGCCAGCTGACCCGAGCCTGCCCCCCGCCCTGCCATCGGACCAGATGCTCCCGGACCTGCCTGATTTGGATTTCCCCGAAATTGAAACCTCGAGCCAACCCGGTCCAGAAGAGGCTGCCGAAGAGGCCATGGATGAGGCGGCGGCTGTCCAAACCGAGAGTGCCGCGCAAGTAGAAAGCGAAAAAGCTGAGGCACCGGAACAAGACGCCAACGCAGCTGAGCCGGCTGACGAACCCGCTGAGGAAGAAGCGGCCAGCGAGCAGCCTGCGGAGGAACAGCCCACCCTGGAGGCACCCGCCGGTAACGAGTCCGGCGACACGCCTGCTGCGGAGCCCATGGCCGACGAAACCAGCACCCCCGCTGCGGATGACTCTCCCGCAGACGAGCCCGCTACCGACGAGCCCCCGGCAGACCCCGCCGACAAACCCGCCGCTGCCGACGATTCGGCTGCAGCCGATGAAACCGGCTCAGCAGAGGAAGAAGCAGACGAGGCGGTCGACCTGGTAGCACCGCAGAACTCTTGAGCGAGCCCTCTGGCCCCGAGCAGGCATCCTCCGGCGGCGACCCCACGTCGCCGCACGGTCGCATGCCCGATCAGCCCTTGGCGACGGACAACCATGTCGTGCGGGAATTTGTCGTCCCTGATTCTGCCGACGGATTGCGCATCGACCTCTTTTTGACGCAGGTTTGCGACGGGTTTAGCCGTTCTCAGATCCGCCTGGCTGTGCAAGATGACGGTGGCGAGATCAACGGCCGAGTCGTGCGACCGAGCTTCAAAGTCCGCAGTGGACAGCGGGTCCGCTTCCGACTCCCCGAGCCAGCCAGCGACGATACGGTTCCCGAGAATATCCCGCTGGACATTCTTTACGAGGACGACGGCTTAGTCGTGATTAACAAGCCCGCGGGAATGGTGGTCCATCCCGCCCGCGGGAACTGGACCGGCACGCTCACCAGCGCCTTGGCATTCCGGTTTCAATCGCTTTCGGATGTCGGCGGGCCCACCCGTCCCGGAATTGTGCATCGGCTCGATCGCGACACCAGCGGCGTCATTGCGGTGGCAAAAAACAACGCCGTCCACCTGCATTTGGCGGCGCAGTGGCACGACCGCAAGGTCACCAAAACCTATTTCGCCATCACCGCCGGTCGGCTCGATCGGGATCGTGACTGGATCCATGCGCCGATTGGCCGACACCCCTATCAGCGGGACAAGCAGGCGATTCGCGAGAATCATGAGTCCAGCAAGCCCGCGTCCACGTTCTATGAAGTAATGACTCGACACGGGCGCGTCACGCAGGTCAAGGTGTCACCCAAAACGGGCCGGACACACCAAATTCGCGTGCACTTAGCTCATATTGGCTGCCCGATTCTCTGCGATCGGCTGTATGCCGGTCACGCGGTGCTGACCCGCTCAGCCTTGGCACGCGCCGCAGGACAGCCACTGGCCGCCGATCAGCCACCAGACGCGTTGGAGGGCTCCACTACCGCCGATCCAGACGAGATCATCCTCGACCGTCAAGCGTTGCACGCTCATCAACTCACTCTATTCAACCCACAGACGCAATCCGAGATGACCTTCACTGCCCCCCTCCCAGCTGATTTACGGCGAGTAATCGAGTTACTCAGCTGAACCTCCGTTCGTACTGACGAGCGAGTTGGACTATACTTCACTGCGAAAACAGAAAGACCATGGCGGATTGCGAACCCTTTCGACGCATTTGCATCTGTATCTCTTTCTAGGGAATAGCGAATCAAGGTGACAAGGAAGCCGCCACAATCGGCCCATAGCCATGCCAGCGACCACGCGTTTCGAACCCACGCCCACGATCACCTATCTCGGCGCTCAATCTCAGACGAGCGACCCGAAGCTGGTCAATCGCTATGACGAACTCACTCGCGATCGCAAAGTTTCGTGGACGGGGCACTATCGCTTGCTGCGGATGCTCGGTCGCGGCGGCCAGGGAGAAGTCTATCTAACAGAGTATCGCGGTACGGATGGTTTCACCGTCCCTGTGGCGATGAAAATCTTTTCCCCCGAACGCTTCCAGGACGCTCGCGCCTACGATGAAGCGATGCAGCGTGTGGCATCGATCGCCGCTCGGGTGGCAATGATTCAGCACGATAATTTGCTCGATGTGCAAAACTTTTTCGAGCGAGACCGCATCCGTGTCATGCTGATGGAATGGATCGATGGCTACGACTTGCGACAATTGGTGATGCCTCCCTGCCTCGAGCTGCTTCGTGACTACGTCCACCCCAAACGCTGGCGATACATAAACGACGTGATCATGACCGAGGGTGTCGAGCAATCGCGATTCAAGGCAGGTGTCGCGGTAGCGATTGTCCGTGAGTGTTTGGCAGCGTTGGCCGCACTGCACCGGGAAGGTATTGTTCATGGGGACGTCAAACCCGCCAATATCATGCTCAAACGTAGCGGGCATGCGAAATTAATCGACATGGGATCCTCGATCGATTACCGCAACCCTCCCAATGACCGGGAATGCACACCCATCTATGCCGCCCCAGAAGTGCTTGAGAATCGGCCGGCAACCCCTCGCAGTGACTTAGCGAGCCTGGGCTATGTCCTGATCGAGCTGCTCGCTGGGGTCAACCCATGCTCGGGCATGACCAGCTTGGCTGAATTCCTGAAAGCGAAATGGGAGCTGCCCAAGAATCTCGATCGCATCCTTCCCGAGGAAGTCCTCCGCAATCAGTTGCTGATGAATTTCCTGCGTGGCCTGATTGCTCCTGACCCCAGCCTGAGGTTTCTCAGTGCCGAGGTGGCCGAGCATGTCGAGCAGGGTGGTGCTGCGGCGTTCCATCGCCAGTTGATCCTCAGTAACATGTCGACTGAGTACGACAACGACATCCGTCTTTGGCTCGAAGAACTACGGCATCTCGAAAACGACTGATTTTCATGGATAACGATCACCTGCACGTCGCACTCGCCGCCGCCCGTGCTGCTGCAGAGGAGCTGATGTCGCGATACCAGAATCGCGTGGTGAGCGAGAAGGCACCCAAAGATCTCGTCACCGATGCTGATCTAGCTGCGCAAAACGCAATTCGGGCGATCCTGGAGAGCTCTTACCCGAGCTATTCGTTTGTCGGCGAGGAGGAAGGTGAAAATGAGCCACCTGCCGACACCCGGGCTGGCGACCTCGACGCGGCTCCCTGCTGGGTCGTCGACCCCCTCGATGGCACAGTCAACTATGTTCATGGCTTACAGGGATTCGCCGTATCGATCGGCCTCTACGCGCGTGGGAAAATGAGACTGGGTGTGATCTACGATCCCATCAGCCAGGATTGCTTCACCGCGATCGATGGCCAGGGCGCCCGCTGTAACGATCGGTTGATGAAAACCAGCGATACCTCGACGCTTGATCAGAGTCTGGTGGCATGCAGTTTTCGCGCCGGAGTAACACGCGATTCACCGGAGATTGACCGGTTTCTGCGGGTGCTCGAACGCTGCCAGTCGCTCCGCCGCCTAGGGTCCTGCGCCTTGAACATGTGTTATGTCGCCGACGGTAGGCTCGACGCCTATTGGGCCACCAATGTCTCTGCTTGGGACTCCGCCGCCGGGACGGTGATTGCCCGCGAGGCGGGTGCCGTGCTGACTGGTTACGATGGCGGGGCGTTCGATGACTGGGCGCCGAAATTCGCCGTCTCCGCCAATCCCGCACTCCACACTGCACTCACCGAACAACTTCGCTGAGCACCACAGGACGAGTAGCCAACGCGGCTGCGCGGGCCGTTTACCGGAAACCATTTGCAGTAATGCTGCAAGTTTCTTCATGGCACGCGGTTGCTCCCGCCCTCCCTGCCGGATTATTCCGAGCATCTCTGGCATGAGGCCCACCTTCACACGGGACCAGAAGACTCCCGTGGAACCCTACTAGGGAACCGCAACCCACCGCAGAGGAGGCCGCGTCGCAATGCCCTTGGCTGGTGACGCCCGCCCACCAGCTCGTCGGATGGAAATGGCACCGTAATCGCTTCGTGCTGGGGCAAGCAAGCACGCACGCCACGCGCGGGGAAGCTTGGATTTCGATCTGACATCCCAACCCGCGCTGTGACCCTGCATGCCCGACGGACCGCAACGCGACCCACGACTGCTTCGATGATAGCGGTTCGTCAACGCCCAACGATATCTCACTTCCCACACGGAGCCAGGCATCCGCATGAGTGCAATGACGAATCCCCGATCCCGCCCGTCGGCCCCGGCAGCACCGCTGCTGGAGAATGTGACAGCGTCCTCGTTCCCCACCCGCCATCCTTCATGGCTCCGTTGCGACGAACTCGCCCAGCCCCTGGCCGAGATCCGACACCAACTTCAGCAGACGGAATCCCTCGACATTGAGCAAGTGCGTGCACGCACCAAGTGGCGGTTGCGGCATGAGATTAACTTCATGGGCAGCGAACGCTTCCGTTCGCTGCGCGAAGGGAAGCGAATCTTCGCTCTGCCCCTCGGCCTCGCCGATCGACATTCGGCACCCGGGAGTGCTCAAGGTCGCCCCACCGGCAGCGAACTACCAATCCACCTGGGGCGCCTTTGCGAAGCCGCGTTACTAGAACCGGACCAAGAGGAGCAGCTGTTTGAAAGGATGAACTACCTGCGTCAGCAGGCAGCGATACACCGCACCATCCTCAATCCGGAACGTCCCTCGCGGTCGCGTCTTGAATTGATCGACCTCTACTTGGCACTCGCTCAGTGGCACCGCGATCGGATTCTCGAGGCCAATCTGCGTCTGGTCTTTTCCATTGTCAAGAAGTTTGTCACCCCGAACCATTCGTTCGATGAGCTATTGAGCGATGGGATCATCGCGCTGATTCGCAGCGTCGAAAAGTTTGACTTCGAACGTGGATTCCGATTCAGCACCTATGCGACTCAGGTCGTGCGTCGAAATGCGTACCGCACCGTCGTGCTGCTGCAGCAGGAACGCGAGCGGATGATCGGCGGCGCGCAGGACATGGAACTGAACATCAGCAATGAAGACCGATGTTCGGCCATCAGCGAAAAGCGGTGGCATGAACTGCGCAGTCGGCTCGGCGGGATGCTGGGCAACCTGGATCGCCGTGAAAAATTTATCATTCGCTCACGGTTCTCGCTTGGTTCCCATCGCCGGGTGCATACCTTGCAATCTCTCGCCAATCGGCTGGGGGTATCCAAAGAACGCGTCCGTCAACTCGAGCGACGGGCGATGGACAAATTGAGGTTGATGGCACGCACCAATGATCTCGCCGAACTGGAACGCTAGTGCGAATCCAGATAATTCCTCGCTTGCCCCGGGCGGCTACACTCCGCAAGCGCACGCTGGCAACCACCCTCGTTGTCCCCTTTGATACCTGCATCACCAGGCATCCGAATCGTGGTTGCGACGAAAACGATGCCAAAATGCCGGGATGGTTCGCGCGTTGATTGGTGTATAACCTGAGGGACACCATCCACCTCCAAACTCTCCAGTCCCCGCGACCTCCACCGCATGTCTGCAAAACTGCCTAAAAAAGCGATCTGCAAGTGGGACCGGAACACGCTCGAAAACGCTCTTCCGCTGTTGGCCGAGCAGGTCGCTCACGCCACTTTGATCTGCCGCAAGTGCGGTCGCGCCGCACATGAAAAGCGGCTACTGTGCAAACCGGTTCGGTTGGAATCGCTGCGGATGGGAAAGGATGGCGACGACTCATGACGCTATCACTTCGGAGCATGCCGCAATTATGCTTGCTCCCGATCGCACTGGCCCTGTGCGTCGTGGCAGGGTGTCGACCGACGGAAGTCACATCGCCCTCGGACACCGCCGTGCCACCGCCCAATGTCGATGCGGAAATCCGGCTGCGAGATGTCTTTCGCCGCTATCAGGTGGCGTCGTACTACGACGACAATGGCAAGGTGATTCTGCAGGCTCCGGGGGCAAACGCCTTCCAGTCCAATGAAGTCGAGACCGCACCGCTGAGTGTTCATTTCGACCCGCATGAACTTGCCGTCGAGGCGTACACGGCGAGGATCCGCGTGTTGGCCCATCCCGACCGCACCGATCATGATGTCGAACATATTGATATGACCGCGTGGTTCGATGAACCTCAGAGTTCGCACTTCGACGGGCAGGTCCTCCAGCACGCGTGGCGATCGCCGGTAACCGATCGATTGCCTCTACCTCGGGTACTCGACGATGAGGTGCTCCGCGCTCGCCTGTCCGCCGGCCTTGCGGGCCCGCCCCCACAGTTGGAATGGCTGCTCGCCGATCATCCCATGCAAAAGCTCTTCACTGCCGAAACGGAGTTTGAGTGGCTTCGTCCAGCTTCCATTGATAATACTGAGTTACAGCGGATTTCGGTCACGTCTCGGTCCGAGCGATTCGTCTTTTGGATCGATGCCAATACAAGTCTGATTCGCCGCGTCGAACTGCCTCTCCCAGATTTCGGGGTGAGCGGCGCAGGAATCGATCGCAGCCATTGGACCCTCCGCCTCGAGTTGCAATCGGCTACCTTCCAGCCCCCGTCAGCGGCCCCAGCATCAACGTTCCCGCTTCCGCCCCGCCAACCGAAACTCGTTCGGGCATTCGTCCCGCTGCCACCACCGCCACCTTCGGAGCTGATTGGGCGGAGCGTATCGCTGCGGCCACTGGCGACGGCCATTTCACGCCAGCAGGGAGCACTCTGGCAGGGGAACGATTACCTGCTCGTGGCCGCTCCACCGGACAATCCGCCCGATCGCGCGGCTTGGCTGCAGTCCTGGATGCAAGCCATACCGGTTTTAGCTTCGCCACAGTTCCGCCATACTCGCGTATTCTTCGTCTCATCCCAGCGGGACGTTCATGATGCGCTGCGTGGGCTGCCCGCCTCAGCGGCAAGCCTTGTCGCCCCAAGTCTCGTCGACAAGCTCGTTCGACAACTTCGTCTCGACGCAGGCGCCATGGCTCTCTTACAAGCCGACACCGGTCGGGGTGAAAACGGGCAAGTCTTGCTGAGCGAAACGGCCACGAACGCAAGCACTCTGTCCAATGTGTTCGCGGTCATTCGGGACGCCCAAGCTGGAATTGACGTTGCCGACCGCATTCAGCAAAACTACGACGCCATTGTTCGTGACTATGATGAGCAACTTCGCAAACAACAACTGAACTAACCCGGCGAGATGCGTTTGACCACGTGGCTGCGTTTGCCCTGCACGCGGATCCCTCCCCAGACGCCTGTTGTTGACAAATCCGCCCGATATACTATTTCGCTCCAATCAATCCCCTTTTCAATTGCACCGCACCATGTCCACCTATCTTGTCACCGGTTGCGCTGGATTTATCGCCAATGAAGTGGCCTCGCAGCTCATTGCGGGGGGACACCAAGTTGTCGGCATCGATAATGTCAACGATTACTACGATGTACGATTGAAGGAACATCGGCTGGAACGGTTGCAGAGCCACGGCCCCGAGCAATTCGAATTCATCCGCGGGGACATCGAAGATAACTCGACGCTGCAGGGTATCTTTGAGCGGCACCAATTCGACGGAGTATTGAATCTCGCGGCCCGCGCGGGGGTGCGGTACAGCATGGAGAACCCCCATGTCTACATGACGACCAACGCGATGGGTAGCCTGAATCTCCTTGATCAGATGCAGCGACACGGGGTCAAGAAGTACGTGCTCGCCTCGACCTCGTCGCTGTACGCCGGCCAACCCATGCCGTTTGTCGAAACACTGCCCGTCAACACGCCGATTTCGCCCTACGCCGCTAGCAAAAAGGCTGCTGAGGCGATGGCTTATGCCTACCATCACCTTTACGATATCGACGTTTCGGTCTGTCGTTACTTCACCGTTTACGGTCCTGCTGGGCGACCCGACATGTGTATTTTCCGGTTCATCAAGTGGATCGACGAAGGCACTCCGATTGAGTTGTTTGGTGACGGTGAGCAATCACGCGATTTCACGTACGTGTCCGACATCGCGTCTGGGACGATCGCCGCCCTCCAACCTGTCGGTTATGAAGTCGTTAATCTCGGTGGAGGAGGAACCCCCGTTTCGCTCAACACCATCATCGAGATGCTCGAAGCACGATTGGGCAAAAAAGCGAAGATTGAGAATAAGACCTTCCACAAGGCCGACATCAAAATCACGTCCGCCGATATCAGCAAGGCCCGCGATCTACTCGGCTGGACACCTAAGGTTGAACTCGCCGAAGGTATCGATGCCTCCGTCGCTTGGTATCGCGACAACCACCCCTGGTCCAGTCAACTACTTCTCCCCTAATCAGTAGCCGAGTCTCTCCGAGACTCGGTTCACCCGTTATTTGTTTGATTGTCTGACCCGACGGCGTGCGAGACTCCGGTGCGTGCCTCGGAGAGACACGCCTACTCACCAAGCATCAGCAGAACCACGCCGGCTAAGATCCCGAGCACGCATACGATTTTACGCCGCAGGTTCAGCTCCCCACGCATGCGACTGCCCGCGATCAGTGTCACGATCACACTGCCACGCCGTAGCGGCGAGATTACCGACAGGAGTGCGTGGGGGTCGGACAAGGCCGTGAAGTAAGCCAAGTCGGCCGCTAACAGCAGAGGGCTGATCAATAAAATTGATGGCCGAAACTGAAACCTGACCTTCGCCTTCGGGCCGCCACTGTCTCGTTCGCGATACCAACGGATTGCCATGGGCAGCATCACGGGTACGAGATAGATGGTGAACCACGCCTGTACCGTTGCCGGAGAATACGCAAACTCCTGTAACAGGATTTTGTCGTACACCGAACTGAACGCGCCCAAAATCGTGGCTGCGATCATCCACCACACGGCGCGATCACTGCGAAAGCGAATCCCCTCCTGCGCGCCCACGACGGACAGAGCCCAAAATGATCCGAGCACCATCGCGATGCCCAGCCACTGCATCGGCGCCGGTCGTTCGCCGAGAAAGGTGATCGCGATGAACAATGTCCATAGCGGGCTCGTCGATCGAATCGGCGCGGCAATCGAGAGCGGGAGTTCTTTCAAGGCGTGAAACGCGAGCGTCCACGAGGCACCGACGAGTACCGATTTCGCCGCGAGAGCCACGTGTCCCCAACCGTCAATCGTGTCGACACGCAGCCAACTCGGCCAGTCCGCCTGGGGCACCATCCATTGCAGGCTCAGCAGGGCCGACCAGATCGCTGCACCGACGCATACACTCAACAGTAATACGATCGGCACCGCGTTGCCGCGGACGGCAACCTTCTTGGCGACGTCGTAGAACCCCAGCAGCGACGCAGAAATCAGCGTCAACCCCATCCATGTCATGGCTGCGGACTATTCAATTCTGACAACGCTCGGCGGGTGTGCGTAGTTGGGAGGAGTGGCCCAGCCGAGCAAGCGGATCTCGGACGGGGCAGCTGCCCCAATCCTACGCCGCGGCAACTAAATCGCAATCACTCCGATTCCTGCAATTGCGAGATCGAGGCTAAATCTTCCAGTGTCGACGTATCGCCGACCAATTCACGGCCCGCAGCGACATCACGGAGCAGACGACGCATGATCTTGCCGCTACGAGTTTTTGGCAGCGCGGCGGTCACACGGATATCATCTGGCTGCGCCAAAGCACCGATCTGTTTACGCACGTGCATTTTGAGTTCCTTCAAGAACTCGTCGTCGGTATCGCGTCCCGTCGTGGTGATAAAGGCAGCGATCGCTTGGCCCTTGAGGTCATCAGGCCGGCCTACCACAGCGGCCTCGCACACATGGGGGTGCGACACCAATGCACTCTCGACTTCGATCGTGCTCAGGCGATGGCCGGAAACGTTGATCACATCATCGATCCGGCCCATGATCCAGTAATAACCGTCGCGGTCGCAGCGTGCATTATCGCCCGTCAGATACTGACCGGGCACGTCACTGAAGTACTGCTCGACAAATCGTTCAGGATCTCCCCAGATACCACGGAGCATGCCGGGCCAGGGCTCGGAAATACAGAGCTTCCCGCCATGCTCACTATCGACTTCGTTCCCGAGCTCGTCCACGATATTCGGAATCACGCCCGGCAGTGGCTTCGTGCATGACCCGGGTTTGGTCGGGGTGATGCCCGGCAGTGGGCTCATCATGATGCCGCCCGTTTCGGTCTGCCACCATGTGTCGACAATGGGACACCGCCCTCCACCGATCTTGCTGTGGTACCACATCCAAGCTTCGGGATTGATGCCCTCGCCGACGCTCCCCAACAGCCGCAGGCTCGACAAATCGTGTTTATCGACATGCTCGTCGCCCCATTTGATGAAGGCGCGGACCGCGGTGGGAGCTGTGTACAGAACGGTGACCTTGTGCCGCTCGACAAGATCCCAAAACCGATCTTCGGCCGGATGGTTGGGGGCGCCTTCATACATCATGCAGGTCGCGCCCGCGGTCATCGGCCCGTACACAATGTAAGAGTGCCCCGTGATCCAGCCACAATCCGCCGTGCACCAATAGATGTCGTCGTCGCGGTAGTCAAACACCCACTCGAACGTCCGCCGGGCCCACAGATTGTAGCCCGCCGTGGTATGCAGAATCCCCTTGGGTTTGCCTGTACTGCCGGAGGTGTACAGAATGAACAGCGGTGTTTCGCTATCGAGCGGCACGGCGGCGAGTTCGCCGGGCTGCGTGTCGACAACATCATGCCACCACACGTCACGCCCCTCGGTCATCGGCACCTCACCGCCGGTACGGCGGAGCACCAAGCACTTCTCCACGCTCGTCGACTTGGCGAGGGCTTCGTCTACGGTCTCTTTCAGTGGCAGAACCTTGCCGCGTCGATACAGCCCATCAGAAGTGATCATCAATTTCGCGGACGCGTCATTGTTTCGATCGGCGATCGACTCGGCACTGAAGCCAGCGAAGATGACCGAGTGAATCGCACCGATCCGGGCACAGGCGAGCATCGCGATGGCCAACTCCGGAGTCATCGGCATGTAGATGCTGACGACGTCACCCTGGCCTACGCCGAGTTGCGCGAACGCCTCGGCGCACTTAGCCACTTCGATCTGGAGATCGCGGTACGTAAGCTTCCGCTGATCGCCGGGTTCGCCCTCCCAGATGATCGCGAGCTTGTCACCGCGACCGGCCGCGACGTGGGCATCTACACAGTTGT
Source organism: Allorhodopirellula heiligendammensis (assembly GCF_007860105.1). Taxonomy (NCBI): domain Bacteria; kingdom Pseudomonadati; phylum Planctomycetota; class Planctomycetia; order Pirellulales; family Pirellulaceae; genus Allorhodopirellula; species Allorhodopirellula heiligendammensis. The sequence goes on along the minus strand of NZ_SJPU01000002.1, from coordinate 1,228,598 downwards.
AGCACGCGTTGGTTTTACCACCGACAAACCACTTCGCGTGGGGCGCCTCCCATTGGCAAACGTCACCAAACGGCTCGAACCAATGCAGGTGCTCCAGCGCCTCTTTCCGCCAAAAATCATCCCGCGTATCCCGCGCCGCGGCGACCATGTCTTCGTACTGCTGCACACTTGAGATTCGGGCGTTTTTCGTGAACTCGGCAGATGGCGGAAATAGACGGCGTTCGTGAAGAACGTGATCGATCGAGCCGCTTTGAGAAGTGTCGGCAGAATGGGAAGTCATCGGCAGGCAGGTAGGCTGAGGGGAGGAAAACATGTGGGGGCGCGTAGTTTAACACAGCCAGCCGATAGCGTGCGAGAGCAGCCCAATTTACGCCACTAGGGACGTGGGACAGGTTTCCCGCACGACAGGGATGTGGCAGGGAAATCGTGAATCTCAATAAGTGGACGCGACACAAAAAAAGTGATTGACCGTGCCGCAGATCGGGTGTACCATACCAGCAACACACCACTTATGGGGGTTTTGCAAGCGATGTTTTTTTCCATTGACAGTGCCAACGGGGTCCCGATCTACGAGCAGCTGATCCGCCAGGTCAAACTGGCGGTTGCCGATGGCGTGCTCAACGGCGGCCAGATGGTGCCGAGCGTGCGGCACTTGGCCAGTGAGTTGGCGATCAACCCCAACACGATCCAGCGTGCCTATCAGCAATTGCAAGCCGACCAGGTGCTCGAGGTCGTCCGTGGACGAGGGTTGGCGGTGCGGCGAGATGCACTCGATCGCTGCACGAAAGCACGCAACACGTTGGTGGCCGGTGCGTTGGAGCGACTGCTCACCGACGCGCTCTCCGGCGGAATGTCGCCCGATGAGTTGCGGACACTCTTTGAACAGGAACTGCAGCGGCAGTCCCAAGCCGAACAGGCCTCTAGCCTGTCGCCCCCGAATTAACTTGCTGGAATCCTGCCTTACTCAGTTCACCTTCTCATCACCAACACAGGGATCGCCATCATGAACACGTTCTCCCCGGAATCGGCTCTCTCGTTGAAGAGTGTCCACAAGCGTTTCAAACAGACCGTGGCTCTACACGACGTCAGTCTCCATGTCCCGAAGGGTGTCGTCTTTGCGCTGCTGGGCGAGAACGGTGCGGGCAAATCAACATTAATTAAAATCCTCACGGGCTTCGTATCAGCGGACTATGGTCACGCCTCGGTACTCGGTCACGACTGTGAAATCGAATCGATGAAGATTCGCCGCTCGATCGGATACGTGTCCGATACGCCAGCACTCTACGACTGGATGACGCCCTCTGAGATTGGCTGGTTCACCTCCGCCTTCTACGCCGACGGATTTTTAACTCGCTACCAAACGCTGCTAACGGAGTTGAACGTCCCTGCGGCTACCAAGATCAAAGATCTGAGTAAAGGCCAGCGGGCGAAGGTGGCATTGGCGTTGGCGATCGGACACGATCCCGAGCTTCTGATCCTCGATGAACCCACCAGTGGCCTGGACCCGATGGTGCGGCGTCAGTTTCTGGAATCAATGGTCGATCGAGCCGCCGTGGGCAGGACCGTCCTGCTGTCGAGTCATCAGATCAATGAAGTCGAGCGGGTCGCTGACTGGGTCGCGATTCTCCATCACGGCCAGCTAAAAGTCGTCGCGCCGCTGGAGGAACTGAAAACCAACGTGCGGATCGTTACGGCGACCGTGGATTCGGTCGGTAGTGTCGTGCCCGTTCCGCGTGGCGACGTGCTGACGGAGACGCAGACGGGTCGCCAGATTCGCTGGATCGTCAGAGGCTTGCCTGATGACTGGCAGGACGACTACCCACCGTCCAGCGGTGCGACCAAGTTGTCCGCTGAGCGTGCCACGTTGGAAGAGATTTTCATAGCGGTCTGCGACGATCGAGCGACGCGACCCGTGATCGCAAACGATCACGCCGAGACCGGCTCAATGGAGGCGGCATCATGAACGTGGCACTGCGTCACTTGGTGTGGAAAGACGCGCGGTCGATCGCGTCGTTGGTAGCCGTCATTTTGGCAGGAACGCTAACGTTCCAACTACTTCTGTGGGCCTTGATCCTGATGTTTGGCGAACAGTCCAACGTCAATCTAGCCGTGCCACTCTGGATCCTGATGCCGAATCTGATGGCCATTGGCGCCCCGCCGATGCTCGTCGGTAGCGAAGAGGAATCTGGGACGCTGGGCTGGCTCCGAACGCTACCGTTACCGTGGCCGCTCATAGTGGTCTCGAAGAGCCTCGTCGCGGTTGCAGCAGTGATCCTCTCGTGGCTATTGAGCTCGTTGCTGCTATGGATGACCGTCTCGATGTGGGACGCGCAACTGCCGATCACTGTCGAGCCGATGCTAACGGGTGATGGAATACTCGCTCTCGCCTTCTTCAGCTTCCAGCTGTTGTTTGCAGGCTTTTTCCTGGCATACTCGTGCCAGTCTCCGATCCTCAGTCTGATCCTCGTGCTTCCGACGATGATCGGTTTGATGACTGCAGTCGACGCCATGGGCAGGCTGCTGAGCGTCTATCCCGACCCCAGTGGTCTGTGGGGAGCGATGCGTATCATGACGATCGTGGCGTACGTGGTCGCCCTCGTGGCAGCCCAGTTTCTACCAGCGTGCTGGCGTCTGGCTTTTCACCGATCAACCAGGGACTTGAATCCGCCATCGAGGCGCCCTTCGCGGCGAACTCAACCGTACACGTCCACGGTGCTGCTCAGTGCAGCTTCGCGACCGGGAACGTGGCGAGCATTGCTATGGCAGGCATGGCGACAACAATCACGACCGCTGATGGGATTGTCGATCATTGCTGGCTTCTGCATCCTTCGGATTTCGACCCAGACTTGGAACTCGCCATCGGTATCGGATAGTTTTGCGAACTTCGCCACCGCAGCGATGCTGACGCTGACATGCACGTGGATGGGATGTCTGGGCTTCTACTCCGACTCCATCTCGCGACGACATTTTTTCTTTGCTGACCGCGGCTTTCCGACGCGTGAAGTGTGGTGCTCACGATTGGTGTTACCGATCCTGGCCGTGACGTTAGCCACCTTTGGCGTGTTCATGGTGACGAATGAGGATCGATCGATTTCAGGCTTCTGCATCCTGGGATTTGCGTGTGGGGTGTTATCGTCAATGTGGATGACTCGCAGTGCCTTGGCGTTTCTGATCAGCCCGGCGTTGCTGGTCGGAATTCTCTTAGCGACCACGGCTCTCTTCGAGCCGTACGGGCAATACTTCGGCTATGTCGCGGTCGCTGCCTTACCACTGCTAATCGCATCGTGGCGACTGATGGACGTTTGGTTAAAGCACACCCAAGGCTGGATGACTCAGCTCCGGGTTGCCGGTTTTGTGTTGCTCGGAATCCTGCTGGTCCCCGTGACCTTTTTCACAGCTCGGTACAGCATGATGCCGGAGCCCTTGCCTCAGTGGCGTACCACGATGCTCGCTCAACCCATGCCGAAAGCATTTGGCGAGATTAGTCCCAATCGTGAACCAACCGTCGCACAGTATCTAAAACCTTGGTTGGCAACTCACCCGTTGCCGATCAAAGTGGAGGGCGGGTTGGTTGACCGAGCAAATCTGCTTCGGCAACAAACCGAACGAGCGTTAGTTTCACATCGCTACGATACGCAGGGCATGGTTGATGCGGCTCGATCGGCGCAGCGGATGCTGGAGTGGGCGAAAGCAGCGCGGCTCGCGTTGCTCAAGGGCGAAATGAATCCGGCGAATTTACTGAAGTATGCAGGAAGCGACGAACAGGTCGCCATCAGCCAGTTGTATAACCTTGTAATGAGCGATGTTCATCCGGTCCCCTCAGAAGCAGCAGCACCCATTCGTGACGCACTCAACGCGATGGCGTCGGAAGATCTCCGCGAGGAATCCTGGCGTGTTGCCCTAGCGATGGAGTGGCGTCTGTACCAATCCCGCCGGGGTTCCAAATGGTTGGCAGGCGAGTCGGTCGATGTCGGATACTGGTTCCCTCGCCTCGAAAAAATACGTGCCGATCGCAACGTCGACTGGGCGGTTCACTCCTTGCTGGATACGCCAATGCCAGAGGTTTCTGATCCCCACACTTGGTCCGCCGATCCGCGGCTCTACAGTCACTCCAACACGCCCATCGACTTCGACGTTGGCTACGGCCCCAAATACAAATCCGATATTGAGGAAGAACTCAAACGACGCGGTTTCTGATCGTGTCGCCCGTTAAAACTGGGCGGATGCGCTCACCGGGCCGCCTCGATCGCCTCGTCAAAGTTGAGCTCGAGCTCGAGCTGGGTGTCCCGATCGTCGTAGCCCAACTCGCGGTGCAACAGGCTGGGCTGGATATCGGTGCTGTTTTGATACTTATCGTGCTCGCACGCTTCGAATTGACCGGAGAGCTCTTGATATGAAATCTGACAGACCTGCATCCCTGGATAGATTCGCACCGGTTGAATGCAGTGCAACTCCAGGGTCCAGGTTCCGCAGTAGCCCGCCTGGCCCAATGAACCGCCGGGATTGAGAATCAATCCCAACCGGCCCAGCGACGAGCGGGAGTGTAGCATGGGTACCAGGTTATACGTCTGTGTGTGCTCAATGGTACGACCGAGATAGAGGACACCGGGATGCAAATTCAATCCCTCCGCTGGAATCTCGATGCGGCGGAATCGGTTCGGGCTGGCCGCATCGAGCACCACTTCTTCATACACGAGTAATTCGTGATAGAGCGAAAGGTTGTAACTATTGGCGTTGAGCCGCTCAGGGTCGAAGGGGGCGATGGATAGATCCTTGCCCATCCGAGCAACGATTTCTTGGCTGGATAAAATCATGCGTGGGGTTTACTGGCAGCAGGTGATTGGCTGAAATCGGCGCACAACATGTAATTTAACCCGTTTGCATGTGGCCGTCGGGGCCGCACCGAGCAGAATTCGTTATATTTGGTGGATGCAGATCACCTCAATAAGAGATTGCATGTTCGGTTTTCTTCAAAATACGGCTCGGGTGAGGGCTGGCTCGAATGGGAATTCGCCGTGAATCCGTTTTCTGATGCGACCGAGCTACCGGACGATTTTGATGGCGACGTGCGTCTATTTCCGCTACCGGGCTTGGTGATGTTCCCCCACGCGATGCAGCCACTGCACGTCTTCGAGCCACGCTATGTTGAGATGCTGCGGGAGTCACTGGCGACCGACCAGCTGATCACCATGGCGACACTGATTGACCAGCACACGACTCCGGCGGAATCTCCCCCGCGCGTCTCACCGATCGTTTGTGTTGGAAAAATCGTGTCGCATGCGGAACTCGACGATGATCGGCACAATGTCCTGCTGGTCGGCGTACGTCGGGCGAGGATTCGTCGGGAAATGGAAACGACTCAGTCGTTTCGGACGGCGCAGGTGGACCTGATCGATGACTTTTACATGCCTGCGGCGACGAGCAAACGCAGTGAATTGAAACGACGACTGTTGACCGCGTTTGGCAAGATCATTCCACCCAAGGTCGGTTCACACCAGATGTTGCACGATCTGATGGCGGGACAGATGGGTGTGGGTCCGATCACTGATATCATTGCCTACATGATGCCGTTTCCACTCGCAGACAAACTCCAGTTGCTGGAGATGAGTGACGTCGATGGTCGAGCCGAATATTTGATCGAACTGCTCAACCACAGCGACATTGACCTGCAGTCGGTCAGCGTGAGTGAACAGAAGATCGACCTTCAGGAAGAATCCTCCCACCGCCCCGATCGCAATTCTTTCCCACCTCCCTTCAGCGCCAATTGAGGCCGTCGTCCCTCACCAAATCGGGCGGATCAACCGTCGGGCCAGCCAGCCCGGCCGGAGCCCCGGTAACACCAGCGACGCGAGAGGGGAAGTATCCCGCTGCCGCGAAAGAATCGATTCAGCAGCCAGCCGGCCGCTGATCACCGCCCCCTCCATCGTCGCCGGCCAGCCCGTTTGGACGTAGTCACCCGCCAAGTGCAACCACTTCAGGGGCGTCGACGCGGGCGGACGGCGGGCATCCAATTCGGGGCTGAGGCGATACACCGCGGCCGGGTCGGTCACGATCCGGCTATGCAACAACCGGGCGTCGCTCGCCGCCGGAAATGCCGCTCGCAGTTCACCGGCAACCTGCTCAACCAACCCGTTCCTGGGTGCATGGCTCCATGCATGCTGGCCACTGATCACCACTTGGTAGTAGCAACCGGCGACCTGATCGGCGCGTTCTCTCACGGGATCACGGAACAACCACTGAGCGGTCGTGCCGACCATCACGACATGGGGGTGCGACGTGATTTCACGGTCAAACCACAGGTGCAGCCCAGTGATTGGGGACAGCTCGATCGACGACAAGGTCGCAACCAACCCGCGAGACCACGACTCCAACACGGGTGACGATCCTTGGCCACCGAGCGACGACAGCAGCCTGGACGCCGATCGCCAGTTCGTCGCTATGACGATGTGATCGGCAGGCACCGTCTCGCCGTCGCCGAGCACCACACCAGCGACCTGGGCGTAGCCGCCCGCATCGGGTCTGCGAATATCGCGGACGGTGGCCCCGGTGCGCACGAGGACACCGCGGTCGCGCAAACGCTGAGTCATCCCCACACCAAAGATCTCGGATAACTCACGGTTGGGGACCCACACATCACTGGCACCTCGCGCCGCGGCAAATCCGTCGATGATGACTTTGCGGGCCGCCGCCATCGAAACTCTCTCGGGGATATCGCCGAGCGCGCTCACCAAAATCACGTCCCAAAATTTTGTCCTCACTTCGTCATCTTGACCGTTCTCCGCCAACCAGGTCGCAGCATCGATCTTCGCGATCACGGCCGGGGTGGCCCGCATCAGTCTCCAGATCCCGAGACGAATTTGACGCTGCTGTTTACCCGAGAGATAGTTCAGGCCTGCCAATGCGGGCTGCAAATGTAAGGGAGCGGGTAACCAGCGACTTGCCCGAAAAGGCGAGATTCCACTACCGGGATGGTAAAAATGAAGGTCATCATATCGAGTGAAATGCTCAATCAATTCGGTTTCATGGAGCACATCGAGCAGATTCGTACAACAGCCCATGGCGACATGCTGACAGTAGTCCACCGTTTCACCGGAGATGGGCTCGGCGAATGAACCAGCCCGACCCCCGGGCCGCGAGCGTGATTCGATCAGCGTGACGTGGCAATCGGTTGAGTGCTCGCCTCGCAGGGGCGGACTCGACAACGCCAGCGCGGCGGACAAACCAGCGATCCCGCCACCAATGATGACGATGCGCGGCCGGGTCGCAGGCTCCGCCACTGCCGACTCAGTCACGAATGCGCCTGCAGGGGCGGCGTGCGGGGATCGCGTCCCACCTCCGCTGGCGGCACGGGCAACCGGCGATAGAGCGGTCCGACAAAATGACTCGAAACGATCCCCAATCGCGTCTTCATTCCGAGCGACACCCGGCGGCTGAGAATTGCATCGGGATCTTCCGCAATCCGCTGCAGCAGTGCCCGGTACGTCCGCCACATCATGCTGAACATCGGGCGGCCAGGCTCTTCGAGCGAATCCCACACCCGCCAGCCCGAATCGAATAACTCCGATGCTCGACGCGTTTCGTCCAGAATCAGGCACCGCAGCCGCGCATCGCGGCGCGGGTGTAGCAGATCGTCTTCATCCAGACCGTGCTGCTCAAAGTGTTGCCGCGGCAGATAAATTCGGCCTCGAGCCGCATCTTCGGAAACGTCTCGCAAAATGTTCGTCAGCTGAAATGCCAGTCCACAATCGATAGCCGCTTGCATAGGCAGCGGTTCCCGAAATCCCCAAATGTGTAAACAGGCGATGCCGACCGCCGAAGCGACGAGATAGCAGTAGTGTTCGAGTTGCTCGAAGGTATCGAAGCGACTCTTTTGCTGGTCAGCCAAAACACCATCAATGATCTCCAGCAGGTACCTCGATGGGATCGAAAAATGATCCGACGCATGCCGCAGGGCGGGCATGATTTCGCCGGCACGGGCTCTCAACCTGGCAGCCACCGCCGGGGAGAACTCGTCGACTTCCTCCGCCAACCGAATCGTGGCAGACGCGTCACCAATTAAATTCATGGCCGTCGTCTGTCGCCACCAATTCAGAGCATGGCGTCGCAGCATGACTGGCTCGTTGGAATCCCCAAGGTCGTCGGTGATCCTCGCAAACGCGTAGAGCGCTGACATCGCATCGCGTTGCAGCCGCGGCAACAGCCAAAATGACCGGTAGAAATTACTGCCGCTCTGCCGGGAAATCCGACGCACTGCCGCGTAGCTGGAGGCAACTCGAGCATTGTCGCTGGACGTCATCACTGGTGACTCCCGCCGGTGACGGGTGCGATCGCTTCGTCACCAGTGCCGTTGCCGTGGGGGCGCCCCATGACGCCGCGAACGAAGGTGCTTGCGACCAACCAAGCCTGCTTGCGTTTACTTACTTTCGGTCGATATCGCAGGACGTCATATTGGATCCTCGCGATCGCATCGAGCGTCGCCAGTCCTCCCCGCACGAACAACTCAACGTCAGCCGCCAACCACCGGGGCACAGTCGCGACCAGTGTGCGACCTCGACGCAAACGCCCCCGGGCTCGGTCACACTGTTCGGTAATGGCATCCCGAACACACGCGGGAGTTGGACGAGAGTGCGTGATCGTCTCTGCTAATACAGCGGCATCAAAACCGTGTCGCTGCATGACCGACTCCGGCAAGTAAACTCGTCCAATTGCAAAGTCACGCGTGACGTCTTGCCAAAAGTTCGCGAGCTGCAGGCCGGTGCAAACGTCATCGCTGAGCCGAAAGTGCGACTCGGTATCGCACCCTCCCAGCGCCAGGACGATCCGCCCAACTGGGTTGGCCGACCGGCAACAGTAGTCCAGCAGCATCGATTCGTCGCGATACCGATGCACGGTCTGGTCCTGGACAAAGGCATCGAGCAAATCATCAAATGGTTTTCGCGGCAGGTGGAATCGCCGCACCGTCTCGGCCAAAGCGACGAACGGCCCCGTAACCTCTCCGCCACTGTAGATATTCGCGATGGAAATGCGAAAACTCGCCAGCGCCTCGTTCGCCGCTGCGGTGGACGCGGATTCATCGGCCGCATCGTCGGCGGCCCGACAAAACGCATACACATCGTAGAATGGCTGACGCATCCGCCGCGGCAACAGCACGCTGGCGACGACAAAATTCTCGTAGTGTGAGCGAGCGATGTCGCGGCATTGTTTGCGCGAAGCGGCTAGCTCGCGATCGGGAACGGGGGTGGAGACAGAAACGGTCGAGCTCACGGGGAGGAGAGATGGGGGTGAAAGTAGCGGGGGTCCGTTGGACGTGGTGGCGGGTCAGCGGTTATTCTACCGGTTCGACGACGATTGACATTCCTTGGCGAGGAGTTTTTTCGCTCGGCGGGCAGGTAACCAAGCTCGCCCGATCGTGGCTCCCCTGCTCGAGCGACCCCAACCACCGTGGATGCGATGCGTTCCGCCGTCGCTTGTGTTCCTATTTGCCCTGTTGTTTAGACCACCATGAAGATTCTCTTAGCCGCCCCGCGTGGATTCTGTGCAGGCGTACACATGGCGATTGACTCTCTTGATCTGACGCTGAAAAAGTTCGGACCTCCCGTCTACGTCTATCATGAAATCGTCCACAATCAACATGTGGTGACGGCGTTCGAGGGCAAAGGAGCTGTCTTTGTCACGACGATCGACGAGGTTCCTCGCGGCAGCGTGCTACTGTTCTCTGCCCACGGGGTGTCACCAGCGATTCGTGAGGCCGCCCGGAATCGCGAATTGTTCGCCATCGATGCGACGTGTCCCTTAGTGACGAAGGTTCATCTGGAGGCGATTAAGTATGCCAAAGCGGGTTATACGATTATTTTGATCGGTCACGAGGGCCACGATGAGGTCCTGGGCACGATGGGTGAGGCCCCCGAAGCGATCGTCTTGGTGGAGGATGAGGCCGATGTTGACGCGCTCGAGTTCCCCGCTGGTACCGAGCTTGCCTACCTGACTCAAACAACCTTGAGCGTCGATGATGCCAATCGTGTCATCCGCAGGCTCCGCGAGCGATTTCCTGAGATTCACAGCCCACCCAAGGACGACATCTGCTACGCCACCCAGAATCGTCAAGAAGCGGTGCGGCGACTCAGCGATGAGGCCGACGTGGTCGTCGTCCTCGGCAGCCAGAACAGTAGTAACAGCCAACGACTGCGAGAACTTGCTGCCGAGAAAGGCCAGCGAGCTTATCTCATCGACGGACCGCAGGATCTTGACACCGATCAGTTCGAACACACCGACACCGTGTTGATTACGGCGGGGGCAAGCGCCCCCGAGACAGTGGTCCAAGCCACCATCGACTGGCTGGTGTCAATTTACGATGCGACGCTCGAACAGCGCGAGATTCGCAAGGAAGATGTGAAATTCCCGCTTCCCAAGCCCCTGCGTGCCTACGCGAAAGAGTTGACGGTAAATCCCTAGGACTGGTTTCTCGCCTGTCGCCGCATACCTCGCAGGCCGGAAGCCTGCCCTACGTCGTTTCCCCCCTGAAAGAATTAATTGATGGCTGCCCCCCTCCCACTGCCCAACCCGACGATCACCGCCTTGAGCGAACTGCCCGCCACGCCCGGGGTGCTGGCGATTTTTGTCTCACAAAGCGAAACGGGTAGTAACGGTACACCTGGGAGTGCCACCGTCGACTCCCGCGTTCGTGCTGGGCTGGGCGACCACCTGTGCGAAACCATCGATCGATTGATCGAGACAGGCGAAATCGAGGGAAAATGCGGGGAACTTCTGTGCATCGCCACCTCGGCCGAATCCACCCCACTGCTCCTCGTAGCAGGTCTGGGCAAACCCGCTGACGTCTCTCGCGGCAGCACCTTCGACGCCGCCGCCGCTGTCATTCGGCGGCTCGCCGATAAACCTCGGTCGCAGATCACATTTCTCATCGGCGAGACCATCGCCAGCGAGAATCATGACGCTGTCGTAGCGGGCGCGGTAAACGCCTGCGAGGGACAACATCTCTACCAAAGCCAACCGGCCACGCACGTCCCGTCGGCGATCAGCTTTGTCGGCATCTCACAGGCCGCCGCCCTGGCGGGTGAAAAACTGGGGGCGTCGATCAACCTGACACGTCGGTTGGTCAACGAACCTCCGACCATCATGAACCCCGCCGAGTTTGCCGACCGAGCCGCTGCGATGGCCGCAACCGAGGGGCTGCAGTGCGAGATCTGGGATGAACAGCGACTGGAAGCCGAAGGCTGTCGGGCGATTTTGGCCGTGGGACGTGCTTCGACGAGCCCACCCCGACTGGTGATCTTGAGACACGATGGCGGCGGGAGCGAACCGCCACTGGCCATCGTCGGCAAGGGCGTCACGTTCGATTCCGGGGGGCTGTCAATCAAGCCCAGCGAAGGGATGGTGGACATGAAATGTGACATGGCGGGCGCCGCGACAGTGGTCGGTGTGATGCAGGCGATCGCACGTCTGGGCATTCGCCGGAATGTCATTGGATTATGTGGGCTGGCCGAAAACATGATCAGCGGCGACGCCTACAAACTCGGCGACGTGATCGAAACACGCTCCGGAAAAACGATTGAGATTCGCAACACCGACGCGGAGGGCCGCGTCGTTCTCGCCGACACCCTCGACGTGGCTGTCGAGCAGGCGCCCTCGGCCATCGTCGATCTGGCGACCCTCACTGGCGCGTGCATGGTTGCCTTGGGCAACGAGGTGGCGGGGCTGATGACGAACAATCCTGGTCTCTGCGAGCAGGTCACCACTGCCGCCGGCCAAGAAGACGAGCCTGTTTGGCAGCTGCCCATGTTTTCTCTCTACGATGAGAAAGTCAAAAGCAAAATTGCCGATATCAAGAACGTGGGCGAGGGCCGCTGGGGAGGCGCGATCACCGCCGCCAAATTCCTGGAACCCTTCGTCCAGGACACACCATGGCTGCACATCGATATCGCTGGGCCCGCATTTGCGGATACCCCCAAACCGAGCCGCGATGCGGGGGCTACCGGCGTGATGGTCCGAACGCTCGTACGCTGGATCGGTAACTCGGTCGAGGACTGAACACCGACGGCAGATTTTCGCGATGAACCGCGTGGGCCACGCCCTGCGGTTCTGATAGGCACTGCCTCCTGGGCACGCCAATCAACGGCCTTTTAAGTCCAATCCAGATCAAACGGCAGTTCATTGAGATTTTCGGGACCATTCTCAGTGACGACGAGCATGTCCTCGAGCCGCACTCCGCCCGTGCGACGGCCGTAGAGCCCTGGCTCGACCGTGAAAACTTCTCCAGCGAGCAGTTCGCCGCCGCCCTCATCGAGTAGAATCGGCTCGTGCACATCCAATCCAATACCGTGCCCCGTGCCATGCTGGATCGATGGCTCGTCGGTCAACTCGCCGCGATGCGATTCGTATCCAGCCGCCTCGAGCGAGCGAATCACTGCGCGGTGCACAGCGTCCCCGCTTCCACCAGGGACTAACTCGGCCTCCCCAGCAGCCTTGGATGCGACCACAGCAGCGTGCATGCGGGCAATTTCATCGCTCACGGTGCCGTGCACGACCGTCCGGGTACAGTCCCCGTTGTAACGCGTCGACTCATCGCGTGGAAACAAATCGACGATGATCGGTACGCCCGTCGACAGCGGTCCCGTGCCCGCATGATGGCAATCAGCGGAATGGGGAGCCGACGCGACAATGGCACCATGACTCATCGTGAATCCACGATCCATGAAGAGTCGCGACGCGAAAGCGCGGATCCGCTCACTCGTTAACAGGTACGCCTCATCGATCAAATGCCCGTCGTCATCGACCGACGCCGTCGCAATTCGGCGACAAATCTGCAACATGACCTGTTCAGTCACATGCTGAGCCTGCCGCAGCGAGGTGATTTCTGATTCCGTTTTCACCCGTCGATCGACCACCCCGAGCTCGTCGTCGTAGTCCAATTCAATCCCAGCAGCGGCCACATGGTAGGCATAGATCATTGGCAGGGTGCGGTCACAGCGTACGCGGGTGATGCCCTCTCGGAGCAAGCACTCGGTGACCGCCTGGGCCGTTGCAGTCTCACGATCAGCACTGAGTTTGCCTTCGGCCGGAGCGAAATCCGCTGGGCAGAACACCGTGCCGAGTTCAATCGCGACACTATCGTCGCCCGAATCGGCCCCCACCGCCTGCACGCGGTCCATTTCCAAGTCGCGAACAATGCGAATTTTGTTGCCCGAGGGCAACCCGATGCTCGCCGAGGGATCCCCCAGAGGCAACCCAATGCGACGGAATAGGGTGGGATTTCGGTCGGCCAAGCCGGCAAGGAGCGTCGCCGATGTTGCAGCGCTCGGTGACATGTCCCGCGCCGCGTGAATCATTGTTTGGTGAATCATAAGGGCTAGTTTACTGCACCGAGTCAAGCCTGCCGAGTGGCCGCAATCCACACTCACAGCTGCTACTAGCGATGGCCCGCTGTTTGCTTCACAATGGGTCGTTCGATGATTGCTAAACGTCTCCCATCCAAAGGCACGAGAATGTTCAAGGTATCGGTTCCAGCCGTGGCGGCAGGTTTATTTCTGAGCACGTGGATCGCCGCCCAGTCCGGTGTTGCCGACGATTCCTCCCAAGCTGGAAACTCAGCCTCGTGGCCACAATGGCGAGGCCCTTCGCAACAGGGTGTCACCGACCAGCCCAGCCTACCGACGTCCTGGGATGAGGCTGCGGCCAAACGTGTCGCGATTCCTGGAGACGGTGGCAGCACGCCCGTCATCGCTGGCCAGACCGCGTATCTGACCAGTGGCGTCGATGGCAAAAACACCCTGATCGCGATCGATATTAATCCCGATCTTGCCGAGCCCACCATTCGCTGGCAGGTGCCACTGGGCGAGGACCGCGGGAACAAGCACCGCAAGGGCAGCGGCAGCAATCCGTCGGCGATCACCGACGGCAAACATGTTGTCGCCTATTTCCGCAGTGGCGACTTGGCCTGCGTCAACACCGACGGCAAGCTCGTTTGGCAAGTCAACATTCAGGAAAAATTCGGCGAGGATTCCCTGTGGTGGGACTTGGGCTCGTCACCGGTCAAAGTCGGCTCGATGGTCGTGGTCGCCGTCATGCAAACCGGTCCGAGCTATTTGGCGGCCTTCGACATTGCCACCGGTGAACTGAAATGGAAAACCGATCGGCTCACCGATGCCCCCAAAGAAGCCGCCCAGAGCTATTCCACGCCGCTGGAAGTTGAGATCAACGGAGAATCGGCAATCGCCACGCTGGGGGCGGACCATTTAACGATCCACCGCTCCGCCGACGGCAAAGAGCTCGGCCGACTCGGCGGCTTCAACCCTGGTGGCGAAGAGTTCTTCCGCTCCATCGCCTCCCCCGTCGCTGAGGGCAATTTGATCATCTGCCCGTACTCTCGCGGAGCCACGCTGACGGCTGTCGATATGCAGAAAGTGGTCGCTGGCGAAGGCCAAGACGCGATTCTCTGGTTCCGCGACGATATCGGTAGCGATGTGCCGACACCGGCCTTGCGTGACGGGGTGGTCTACATGGTTTCCGACGTCAAGCATGACAAGGGAACTGCCTACGCCTTGTCCGCGGATACCGGTGAGACCCAGTGGACCGTTGATTTGCCGCGGACACGACGAAGCTACAGCAGCTCTCCGCTGGTCGCCGGTAATCGGATGTACGTGACGAGCGAAGACGCAATCACCCAGGTCGTCGAGCCCCTCGGTGCCGACGCCAAAGTCATTCGGACCAACGAAGTTGCCGACGACGAAGAATACACCGTAGCCAGCCTCGTGCCGATCAACGGACGACTGGGCCTAAGGACCAAGAACTATTTCTACCTGATCGGTAACTGAGTTACTCGGTTAGTCGCGAGTCCGATTTCGCGGTACACTCCCTCAATACCTCTCTTAAAAACTTAATCGCAGGGTGGCTGGACCGCCAAGCCGGTCATTACCCAGCGACACGATAGGAAAACGATATGGCCAAGGACTCCCCGTCCCCCTCGAAAGAACCGACAGAGCAAGACGGTGGTCGCCGGAGCGGCAATCCGGTCATGATTGCGCTGGTGATTGCTGCCCTGGCAGCACTCCTGTTCCTCAACCGCGGGGAAGAACGAGACAGTATCACGGCGAAATTTTTCCAGGACCAACTCGCTAAAAAGAACGTGCAATCCGTCCAAATTGGCGACCTGGAAGTCACCGGCGAATTCAAATTGGCCCCGGAAAAGCCGTTTCCCGAAGGCAAGAATATCGACGAGGATACCAAACCGGAAAAGTACGACAAAAAGTTTGTGTTCACCCGTCCGGCGGGTTCGGAATACGCTATCAATCTGGCGAAAGAACTAGAGGCCAAAGGGGCCGACGTCGAAAGCTATGAGTTCAAGAAGCCGGATTCGACTGCTGCGATCATGCAGGTCCTGCTGATGCTGATCTTGCCGCTGGGCATCCTGTTTCTAATCTTCACGATGATCCGCCGCAGTCGCAACGAAATGATGGGCGGTGGCGGGTTTCTCTCAGGGTTCAGCAAAAGCCCCGCGAAACGATTCGAAGCCACCGATAAAGTCATCACCTTTGACGATGTCGCTGGCCTGCAGGGCGTCAAAGCCGACTTGCAGGAAATCGTCGAGTACCTCAAAACCCCCGACAAGTTCTCCCGATTGGGCGGCCAAGTTCCCAAGGGCGTGCTCCTCAATGGCCCCCCCGGGACGGGAAAAACACTGCTCGCCCGAGCGGTCGCTGGTGAGGCCGAAGTGCCCTTCTACAGCGTCAACGGCAGCGAATTCATTCAAATGTTCGTCGGTGTCGGTGCCAGCCGGGTACGCGATCTGTTTAAAACGGCCAAAGAGCATTCGCCGTCGATCATCTTCATTGACGAAATCGATGCGGTCGGTCGCCAACGCGGTGCCGGACTGGGGGGCGGGCATGACGAACGCGAGCAAACCCTCAATCAAATCCTCGGCGAGATGGATGGCTTCAGCGGCACCCACGCCGTCATCGTCATCGCAGCGACGAACCGGCCCGACGTGCTCGACCCCGCCCTGCTGCGCCCAGGCCGCTTCGACCGGCATGTCACCGTCGGCCGGCCCACGATGAAGGGCCGTGAGGAAATCTTCAAGGTCCACGTGCGAGATGTACCGCTCGCCGAAGACGTGGACCTCCGCCGGCTCGCCGCCGGCACCGTTGGCTTGACCGGTGCCGATATCCGTAACATGGTCAACGAAGCCGCACTCTGGGCGGCCCGGCAAGACAAGAAGGTCGTCGAGATGACAGACTTCGATTTTGCCCGCGACAAAATCCTGATGGGTGCCAAACGCGAGGAGGTTCTTCAGGAAGACGAGAAAGAAAAAACCGCCTACCACGAAGCCGGACACACGCTCACCGCGTGGCACCTCGAGGGTTCGCACATCGTCCACAAGGTCACCATCATCCCCCGCGGTCGCGCCCTCGGCGTGACCCAGTATGTGCCGAATGAAGACCGGCTCAGTATGAGCAAGAAGGAGCTGCTGCATCAGCTGATCGTCCTGCTGGGCGGGCGAGCCGCTGAAAAAATCATCTACAGCGAAACCTGTGTCGGCGCAGAAAATGACTTGGAACGGGCCACCAGTATCGCGCGGCGGATGGTCACCCACTGGGGTATGAGCCCCAAAATCGGTCCGGTCAGCTACAAAACCAGCGATGAGGATCCATTCCTCGGCCGTGAAATTCATCAGCAACGCCAGTTCAGCGAGCACACCCAAGAACTGATCGATGAGGAAGTCGCCCGATTGCTGCTCGAAGCAGATCAAAAGGCCGAACAGTTGCTTCGCGAACACCGCGGTGAACTGGAAACAATCACCCGCGGATTGCTCGAACGTGAGGAACTCAACGAAGCGGAGCTCACCGAACTGATCGGCCCATCGATTCACAAACGCAAAGGTGACCGCGAGGGCAAAGTCGAGCAAATCATGGCGCCCGAAGGCGCCGCCGAACGCAGCTCGGGTGCCACCGTTCCCCACGAAGAATGACACGTTGGCCAAGAAAAAAGAGGGCAAGTCGAAGGGAAAATTGCGGGCTGAGTTCCGCAAGAAGCATCAGGGTCGCGTCCGCACAAGCGACCTGACGCGTGAATTCCAACAGGACGTGTCATCACGCCTCGATGATGCCGCCCACGGTGAACGCCTCAGCGGCAAAGGCGAACTCACTCGCCGAAAAACGATCGCGGGTGCCGACAATGCACCGCGGGGCAGCGACGGACTCCAAGTTGAAGTCCGCGTCAACGAGGCCCAGCTAACCCATGGCCGCGTGCTCAGTGTTCATGGTCGCCAGAGCAAGGTGCAGGCCGACGATGGCCGGCTCTACGCCTGTGCGGTGCGCCAAGTCCTCAAATCACTCGCCACCGATCAACGAGGCGTCGTCGTCGCTGGTGACCGAGTTTGGTTTCGCATCGAAGGTCGCGAGGGGGACGATGGCCAATCCGGACGCCGCGCCGATGAAGTCGTCACCGGCGATGGGATGATCGAACGTGTCGAACCTCGACACGGTATCATCTGCCGCACCAGTCGCAATAAACAACACGTGATCGCCGCTAACGTCGACGCGCTCTTGATCATTGCCAGCGCCGCCGAACCCGGGATCAAACCCACGCTCATCGATCGCATGTTGCTGACCGCCTCGCAGCACGATATTGAGCCAGTCATCGTGATCAACAAAATCGATCTCATCGATCCGCTGCGGTTGCAGGCACTCGTCGGCGTGTACGCTTCGCTCGGCTATCGCGTCTTGACAACGTCCGCGAACACCGGCCAGAACCTCGAATACCTGCACGCGTTCTTGCAAAACCGACAGACGGCACTCGCCGGACAGAGCGGTGTGGGCAAGAGCAGCTTGCTCAATTCAATCGAACCTGGATTGGCACTCGCGGTCTCGACCGTCAGTGTGGAAAACCAAAAGGGGCGACATACCACCACCGCATCAAAACTTATCCCGCTCGCCCGCGGCGGCGCCGTCTTCGACACACCAGGCATCCGCCAGTTTCAATTATGGGATATCGAAGCGACCGAGGTGGCGGGATTGATGCCCGACCTCCGGCCCTACGTCAGCGGCTGCCGTTACCCTGATTGCCTACACCTACACGAAGACGACTGCATGGTGAAAGACGCCGTCGCCGACGGCCGCATTGATGCCCGCCGCTACGACGCCTATTGCCACCTGCTCGAAGACGATTTGTTATCTGAATAGGCCCATCGCCTGGCCCCCTCGTCCGAACGCACTCGCCGAGTATCGCCCGTTCGGGCAAACCACAGCGGTAATCGAACCATGCGGACTCTCACCGCTCTCTTTGGCGGGGGCAACATCTCGCTACCGCAATGCGGCCACGCGGGCGAGCATTTCATCGCTACCCGCTACCATCAGCGTATCGCTGTCTTTTAACTGAGTGTCGGGGTCTGGGGTGGCTGCAATCGTATCGCGCAGAATGTCGTGGAGCGCCACCACCGTGATTTCGTATTTCTGCCGCAACTTCAATTCTCGCAAGGAAAATCCTTGCCATATTTCGGGTACCGCCATCTCTTGAATGCTAAATCCTGTCGCCAAGCGAACATGATTGAGCACCGCTTTACCGCACATTCGCTTTCCCAAACTAATTGCGGATTCACGTTCCGGAAAGACAATCTCGGTCACACCGATCCGTTCCATGACTCGCGCATGATCGCGAGAATTGACTTTGACGTACACCTGGCTGACACGCAGATCACGCAATGCCATCGACGTCAAAATACTCGCGGTAATATCGTCACCGGTAGAGATCACGGCCCCATCGACCCCGCGAACGCCAAGACGCTCGAGCGTGGCGAGGTCGGTGCCATTTCCCACGGCAGCTTTCGCAACGAATACCGCGTTCCTGTCGACTGCATCGCCGTCCATATCAACTGCGATCACCTCCGCCCCGTTGGCCGAGAGCGCCTCGGCAACACTCGCTCCAAAATTTCCCAGCCCGATGACAACGTACCGTTTCAATGCAGCGTCTCCTGTGTTGAATTTCTACTGGGACTAGCCAATTGCGACATCCTCATAAGCATACCGAAAATGCCCTCGGTGACCCCGACCGATCACCAGTGCCGAAGCCAACATCAACGGCCCCACTCGACCGACAAACATCAACACGATCGTGACCAGACGCCCGCAGTACGACAACTCCGGTGTTAAGTTCATCGACAACCCAACCGTATTGAAAGCGCTAACGGCTTCAAACATCCGCGTCAAAAAATGCCCTCGTTGACCAGCGACCTCGTCCGTGATGGCCAACGCAAAGACTGCAATTGCCATCAACGACACCGCTACCACCGTCAACCCGATTGCTCGTTGGATCGTGTCGCTAGGAATCGAACGGTTCGCGAAAAGCGTCGTTTCATGGCCGCGAATTCGCGACCAAGCCATCAATACGACCAGTGCGAACGTGGTTGTCTTCATACCACCCGCAGTCGATCCAGGAGATCCACCTACGGTCATTAGAAGTATTGTCAGAAAGTTAGTACTATCCGACGCAGCTGCATAATCGATCGTGTTGAACCCAGCGGTCCGTGGCGTCACGCTCAAAAACATCGAATTGAAAAACTTATCGACCAGCGACATTTCATTGAGCGTGCCATACCACTCAAAAGCAGCAAACATTGGCCATGGCACGATCAGGAGGATGGCTGTCACACACAGCACCAATCGCGAATGCAAAGACAATCGATGAGGCCGAGTCCGTTTACGAGTCCGCAGCGACAACCACAACTCCTCCATCGTCACGAAGCTAATTCCGCCCGCGATGATCAACGCCGAGACGATCATGATGGTCATTGGTGAAGATTGAAATCCCATCAGTGAGTCGCTGTGCGTTGAAAATCCAGCGTTGCAGAACGCACTGACCGCATGGAACACCGATGGCCACCACGCTTGATCGATCCCATCTCGCGGTCCCCAAGCGATCATCAACGCAATCGCCCCAATCACCTCGATCATGAACGTGTACAACACAACATCCCGCGTCAGATGTCGTACATTCACGGTGGGTGCCCCCCGTTGCGCTTCATAGGTCAACGATTCGGCCCCGAGTGACAAGCGAAAGCCGAGTACCTGAATCAGCAAACTGGTGAACGCCAACATCCCGAGCCCACCCAGCTGAACGAGCACCAGCATGAACACTTGACCGCCAAGACTGAACTCCGTCGCCAGATCGGAAACTGACAACCCCGTGACACACACCGCACTCGTGGTCATGAACAGCGAATCGGTGAAGCTGAGCGCCTCGGCGGTACGCAGCCCCGGTAAAAACTTGAGCCCCAACGTGCCGAGCGTGATCAAGAGAAGAAAGGAGCCCACGAACATTTGCGGCGGAGAGACCTTACGCCAAAACGCCTGGTTTCCCTCCAGCGACGTATCCCAGCGAACTTCCGCCCGTCGGGGTCTCTGCGCTCGACGCGCCCGTGCTCCTCCAACTTGGGTTGCGGATCGCTTTGAGGATACACGGGAGGGCTTCGGCTTCGTCAATGTCGTTCCGTTTCGCTAACTGCGATTCCGCTCCGCGATCAAACTGATTGGTCAATCCAACCCAATTTGCTGGCCGGACACAAGCCGATCATCGAACATCATCCAACTCGTGCCTCGCCAGCGACGAAGATTATAAGCGATTCGCACTCGCCGGGCAGTAACCCCGTCCTGGATTGAGAGATCCAGAGGAGGGTTTGAGCCCCAGAAGGTACGATTGTAAAAATCAAAAGCAGCCCTGGATTTCACTAGCAGCCTGGGGACACTAGCAGCCTGGGACATAGCAGCCTGGGGACACAGCATCTTGTCAGGCTAGCCGCTGTTCCCCCGCATGAGCCCGATCGCAATTCGAGCTGACTTCTCTGGTATTTGGGCCGGCCAGTGTCAGGTTGAGCCTGAGCGTTGACGCGGCAATGGAGCAGCCTGGGGACACAGCATCTTGTCAGGCTAGCCGCCGTTCCCCCGTATGAGCCCGATCGCAATTTGAGCTGACTTCCCTGGTATTGGGGCCGGCCAGTGTCAGGCTAAGCCTGGGCGTTGACGCGGCAAAACAATGTCGGTGCGTACTCCATCTTCATCGGTTCCTAGAACCAGTTTGGAGCAGCCTGGGGATGAGCAGCCTGGGGACACAGCATCTTGTCAGGCTAGCCGCTGTTCCCCCGCATGAGCCCGATCGCAATTTGAGCTGACTTCTCTGGTATTGGGGCCGGCCAGTGTCAGGTTGAGCCTGAGCGTTGACGCGGCAAAATGACGTCGGTGCGTACCCCATCTTCATCGGTTCCTAGAACCGGTTTGGTGCACACGAAAATCAGCGAGATTCGCTACCCGCTTGTCGTCAGCAGCTCGCGAGCCCGGCGGCGGAGATGGTAGCGGCGGTGGGTTCGGTGGCAGCGCATCGAGTCCACACACTCAGGACGACCCGCCACGCTACAGAACAAGCGGCCAAAGTCCTTGACCAGTTCACACCAAGTCACCCTGTCCAGGCCAAGCCGCACCAGAATGGGCGGCACACCCGCAGCGGTGCGATGCTTACCAGGGACGGTTTGCCGAGCCGTCCAGTCTAGTAGCTCCAAGTAATCCGCTGCCCGCATGGCCAAGAAACCCTTGTCGCTACAGCGTTTTCCCGATGCATTTTCACACGGGCCCACCGGATCGGACTGCTCGTCAATCGATACCGGCGAGAGAAACCCGTCGCCACAAGTTGTCGACCGGCGGCTCCGCGCGTCATCAGCCTCTCCGCCGTTTGCGCCACTGCAAGGCTCCCTAGCAACAGCGGCTTCCGCTACCAACGCTTCGATCCTGCGTTGTACCGAGGTGTGATCGCTCTGCTCTAGCGTTTCCGCAATCGCTGCTCGGATTGGATTGAGATCCACGTACGCCGCACAGGCCAGCAGCGAGGCTTCATCGGCCAATCGTGTAGCGTGGTATCGATCCTGGAAAAATCGGCCGGTCTGCTCGTCCTCGCGATTTGCCCGCGTCGCCACCCGTTGGCACAGCAACCGCATCCACCAACTGAAACTACTCAGACGCTGGCGGATTTCCGCGCGTTTGATAGGACACCCGGCGATGGACTTGATCTCGGGATTAGTCGGTGTCATCGGTGAACCATCAGCTGTGCGGCGGTGGGGGCACAGCATCAACCACCGCCGTGCCACTTCCTCATCACTCCACGTTGCGACGACGTCGGGGCGCGAGCGCAAGATAAGATGAAAATGGTCTGACAAAATCGAAAAGCCAAGCAAATCAATCCCGAAAAAGGCAGCGAATTGCTGCAAATGCTCCTCGATCGAGACCTTTCTGTGGTCGAAGTTCTTACCGGAGAACGGATCGTCTCCCAACAGAAAGCACCTCCGGCACACGCGAGTGTACACATGGGCGATGGCCACCTCATCGGGATCAAAGATTTCACAGCGTGCCATTCGGGACATCACCCACCTCGCATTCTCAAGAACTTTGCCGCCAGCCTCTCCAGTCACCCTATGCCTCTGCATGGATGAAGTCAAACTATCCGCGAGAGTGCTATGTCCCTCACTTGTTTGTGGGGGCACAGCATCAACCACCGCCGCGCCACGTCCTCATCACTCCACGTTGCGACGATGTCGGGGCGCGAGCGCAAGATGAGATGAAAATGGTCTGACAAAATCGAAAAGCCAAGCAAATCAATCCCGAAAAAGGCAGCGAATTGCTGCAAATGCTCCTCGATCCAGACCTTTCTGTGGTCGAAGTTCTTACCGGAGAACGGATCGTCTCCCAACAGAAAGCACCTCCGGCACACGCGAGTGTACACATGGGCGATGGCCACCTCATCGGGATCAAAGATTTCACAGCGTGCCATTCGGGACATCATTCGCCTCGCAGTTTCAGGAACTTTGCCGACAGCCTCTAAAGTCACCCTATCCCCCTGCATGAATGGAGTCAAACTATCCCCGAGAGTGCTGTGTCCCTCACTTGTTTCCTCACTTGTTTCCTCACTTGTTTCCTCACTTGTTTCCCTCACTTGTTTCCCTCACTTGTTTCCCTCACTTGTTTCCCTCACTTGTTTGTGTCCCTCAATTGTTTTCGGATGAAGTCAAACTATCCGCAAGAGTGCTATGTCCCTCACTTGTTATGAACTATCCCCGAGAGTGCTGTGTCGCTAACTTCTTTTTTTATCCGCGAGAGTGCTATGTCCCTCACTTGTTCCGAGAGTGCTGTGTCCCTCAATTGTTTTCTGGTGTCCCTCAATTGTTTTCTGCTTGGGTGCCGTCTTGGTCTGCCGGAGTTAACAGAGCACCGAGGACGCCGACTTCGATGGAAGACGCAATGAATCGGGCGCTGCCATCAACCATCGCAAAATTAGCTCCTGCGATGTGCGCCGATCCCCAGTTGTCTCGGTAGGGAATGCCTACCAAGTCCGGCACGATGAGCTTTCCACGACGAACCGTTCCGTTGCTCCCGCCGATCCAGATCGGCTCATCCCAGTACCAGGAAGAGGGCGTTTGCACAGTGGGATCGTAGGCCTTCTCGCCGATTGCAATGGTATTGCTCAAGCCGTCTTGGACGTCGCGGAATCGCTTCCAGTGGGGGCGATCTGTCATCAACCACTCATTGCCTGCGTAATCCGTTTTCGCGAGGATCAAACCACCTGATTCGTATTCACCATGCAGGTCATTGACCGTAGCCGTGGGGGTCCGGTCGGAACGAGACGGGCACCCGTAAATGGGAATGTTCGCGACGGGGCGTGTGCCATCGTGCAGGTTTCCCAATTCGAGTTGTGGGAGAATACTGTAGGTCCATGGTCCAGTTTGCATCTGGCCGACTCGCTTCGGGTCGCCGACTCCCCACAGTAGCATCTCGCTTGCGTTGCGTTCGAACGTCGATGGTTGAATCGCCGGTCCACCCAGCAGAGACAAATCATTGCCGGACGCTGGGCCGCCGTTGGGAGGGATCAGACTGAATGACGCATGGAAATTCTGCACGGCTAAAATCTGCTGTCGCATTCGATTCAAGCAGTCCAAGCGTCGAGCTGCTTCCCGACTGCTCTGGACGGCGGACAATGTTAACGACACCAACAAACCGACAATTGCGATCACGATCAAAAGTTCGATCAGCGTAAACGCATCTCTTCGCATACACATCTCAAAAGACCTTTCGTTGGAGTCACTGTGGTGAATCTTCTTCTGGAACACGCCGAATTTCCAGGATGGCATTTAGGTTCTCTCGGCACTGCTGCCCGCTGACTTTGTAAACCAAATAGGCGCCGTGAATCGAATCGACGGGGGTTTGATGCCACAGCCATTTCTCATCACTCCTCAGGCTCAGCGATGTTTGGCTGACAATCAGCCAGCAGTCGCCATCAGGTATCGCTGGCAAAACAGAAGTCATCTGCACGGAGGCTGTCGTGTCCGAGCGCGCCCATTCATCGCGTGCCAGGGTATCGGTCACCAAAAATGCCGGCCTGTCACCAGGATGCTGGTGCAACCAATCCTCCATATCGTAGCGTGACTGCTCCCAGTCGGTGGCATCGTTGTAGAGATAGCGGAAGCCTTGCGACGATCCACCCACAGCTTGGTTGAAAAATGGCATCCAGTCCGGTGCCACGCGCACTGAGGCTGACACAGACAACAAGCAGCCGAAGATTGCCAAACCACGCATCAGGTTTGAAATCGCATGCGTTCGCCGCGATATCGTCTCGCGATCTGAGAACGCATTGGCGACCGAGACAAACAGAAACGGGTAGGCCGGGATGACATAGCGAACCTGTTGTCCAATCCCGGATTTCACCGAAATGACGAACAGGATCAACATGGCTGAGGTTGTCGCGAGCGCGATCGATTGGTCGAAATGTTGAAATCGGCGAACTGTGGCAACCAGTCCCACGCCAATCGCCAACCATGTCCCCACAGGGAGCTTGACCATCATCGAATAGAGGTAAAACCACCACCAACTTCGCGAATGATTGCTGCCCCAAGCATAGGACGAAAGACCGCGATCAAAGTCATATTGTTGGCGGTCAAGCCCCAGAAGGTACTGGGCAGGAACCAGTGTCGGCAAATTCGCCAAGAGAGTTCCGCGGAACCGATTGCCCGTCAACGACGGAACCGGTTCGCCTTCCGGGCTAAGTGTGTCCGAAAAAAACCCATGCTCTCCGAGCGGTTGCAAGACGCCAGCGAATCGATAGGGAAGACAAACAATCAGCCAGCAGATCGCGAGGCACACGCTGGACTGGTAGAGCGTCGCTTTCCATTGATTGGTACGAGTGGTGATCAGAATCCACATTGCGAAGAGCGGTACCAACAATAACGCAGTGAACTTGCAAATCAATGCGATTCCAAAGGCCACTGCCAAGCCAGCAGCATGGATGATTGTCCGGCTCTGAATCCATTTGGTGAATAAATAGGCTGATGCGACCATCATCACGGCGACGGGAACATCGTTTGTGATCAAAGATCCATGGCTCAGAACCTGAGGCTGAAAGGCCCACAAGATTGCGGCGCATAGACCTCCGATGCGGTTGCTGAGGTCCCGGCCCCACAGATAACAAACTACCGTCCCGACGAGTGCGAAAACACTGACCAGCAATCGGCCTTGAAAAAGAGTCGATTGAAAGTCGTTTGGATGTTGCAAGAACAAACGGCGACCAGCAAGAAATTCAGGACGATCGGGAGGCTCCCAGTCTGTTCGATCCAAATCGTTCAGCAAGGACGAGCGTGACGCTGGAAAAGTGCCCAGCCCGCGAATCAGCGGTGGGTTGACATTGAATAGCTGAACATCGCCGTATTTCCAATAGGCGAGGCCAGCAAAGAAGTGGCCGAATTCGTCATGCACGGGTGAAGACCGGTAGGCGTGCCATCCCAAACAAGCAGATTGAAGCGACAGCAGCACCACCATCAAAGCGACTGGCCAAGTTTGCGCGACCCACCGATTGAGTATCCCGCTAGTCGACAATCTCAACTCCAAATTGTGCCAGCATCGGAGTCCTCTGGGTCGACACTCTGCCGCTGTTGTCCCTGATGCTCACATGAATATTCAATTCGAATTAAAAATCCACGAAATTTTTCTCATCCGACGTGAGCGTACTTCGTGGTGACTTGAATTATGCCTCCAAAACCTACGGCGCATGCTTCGGTCGCATGAGTCTTAAAATGCCCGATTGACTCTCCAGTTTGAATCCAGTTTGCCCTAAAACGCATCATCATTCAGCCCGAATGCTCTTGTAGACCTTGAAACCGATCAAACTCACCAAAATCATGAGTATCAATGCATTTACCCATGTCCAGAGCGACCAGCCAATCGCCGGCAACCCTAATTTCTGGGTGGTCAGGATGTAATCTTGAATCGCCTTTCTCTCATCCGAACTAAATGGGATGCGAAGGATCT
The DNA here is from genome assembly GCF_007860105.1 of Allorhodopirellula heiligendammensis. Lineage (NCBI taxonomy): Bacteria > Pseudomonadati > Planctomycetota > Planctomycetia > Pirellulales > Pirellulaceae > Allorhodopirellula > Allorhodopirellula heiligendammensis. Next base: position 1,202,256 of record NZ_SJPU01000002.1, on the reverse strand, counting down.
TGTCCCGGGTTCTGTCTGTGAACGACGTGCCTCGGGGCCAGTTGGGGAACCAATCTGCTGCGCGGGCCGGCGTTTCGAAATCCTCGACCGAAATCAATTCGTACTCCCACGTGCATCCGATGTCCCTCTGACTGCCCTTCGCCGGAAATCTCTGCTGGTTGTATGTCGCAATCTCGGTGACCGGCCGATATTCTTGCCTGTCGCTCGAAGCAAAGATCGTCAAGTATTCAGGAGCATCCAATGTAATATTGGTCAGGGTGCCATCGCTCTCGTCCAACGCCTTCGCCCGCGACTCAACGCAAGTTCCAAAGGGAGGGTAGTCGATTTCGCGCGAATCAATCTCATCAAACGAGTATGGAAGTTTAGGAACCGAACCTCCTGAACATCGATAACGACTCAAGCCGGTCAATAATTCAAAAAAAGGATCGAACGTAAGCAAGCGGGCTGAATTTTGGGCACTGACAGCACCATCATGGTATGAGCCCTGGCTGTGCTCGTCGAATAAGTTGTTCTCCCAACTCCGACTTTCCTTTCCGTTGAAGGCGTACCACTTCCAAATAACTTGATCGTCCTCATAGATTGGGATGCCTGGATTCTCAATCTTGTAGGCAATGTACACGGGAAAGATGCCGCTGCCGCGATAGGGCTTGCCAATGATCAGTTCGCGTTCCGTTTCCGCCAGCAAGTCTACTCGTTTCCCTTGCAGCTGAATTGGCGGCGATGTTTTCGAATCAAAGACGCAACGGACTCGATAAAGGTATCGTTTGCCCGCAAACCAGTCCTGGTGGGTCATTGCGTCGTATCGGGCTGCTTTCTCCTCGGTCGTCAACGGACGACCATTCTCGAAGTCCGTTGCGTGAACCGTTGAGCAAGCAAACACGCATCCAAAGATTGCCAATGCAAACAAGGCACAGAGCCGCGTCAAACACAAGAGATCCCGTAGCGTAGTGTTGGACATGATGTCATCCTTAAATAATTCATTGCCTAAGAACCGCAACGGGTCACTCAGCCGTATCCCGAGATCCAGCTGCTGCGGATGCCCATCCCACCCTCCACGCAAGTTGGACATTGGCGACAAGCCGAGCCACAACCTAGAAAGCGGCTCTCATCATCTTCAGTCATCCTCGGAAATGCGAATACGAGATTTGAATACGCAAACGACCGAAGCAACCTACCCCCCCCCCTGATGCGTTGTCAACAAAAATCTCTCCGGATTTTTCTCTTTCAATGTCCGGAGGAGGCGGTGCGTTTACCACCGGCTATTATCATTGAGATCCCATCGGGATGGCGGAGGCGATCCCGATTGAATGGACCAACGCAGAAATCGGCTATGCTCTGTAGCGTGGTATGACGCTCACCTAAGTCGCTCCCACCGAGAAGCAGTTTTCAGATGAGAGCCGGAGGTCGCTGCAATGCAGCGAACATTCGGTAACCGAAATCCAAATCGGAAGCGGACCCTCGGGTGGGGTCGAAGGCCAAGCTGGATCACAATGAGTTGCACACTCGCAGCAGTGCGAGCCATGCCAGCGACGGCTTGCTGGGCCGTCCAGTTAATCGCTCCAAGTAATCCGCTTTTCTGAAATGCAATTCACGCTCCGCTCGCTCATTCGTTTGACTGTGGTTGCCTCGCTGCTGTTCGCATTTGCCCAACGATGTACTCGGGACGTCCATCCCGACGCGTTGATTGTCGTCATGATCGTGTCCATCCCGCTGGCGTTGTTTGGCCTCTTGCTTCTCACGCAATCGGCGTTCTTGGCGTTTTCAATGTGGGCGACCTCGGTTGAGGACTTGCATCATCTAAGCAATGCTCGCAACTGTGCCCGCATGACCGGAGGTGGCCTCGTCGCGATCACACCTGCTGCTTATTCAGTCGCTATGTTTTTGCGTGATTTATAGAGGCTATCCACGCCATCCATACCAACATTTCCACCTTGGCCTGCGCATTCGCGTCGCGGAGTTTCCGAACAGACATCATCAACGAGTGATCCTCCACGTGGTTTTCGCTGAGCCCCACGCGTGGCGGGAGACGGGCCTTCGGATGAGCTGGATTCCGCTAAGATCACCGGTGTTCTCACTTCATCTCGTCGTCTCATAACCCTGAGCTCCACACACTCACGTAAAAGAAACTGACGTCTGCAAATATCACTGTTGAGCAGACATGAACTCATTGTTCGGTATATTAGTTGACGGGTGTCGGCCCCGGTTCCCTTAACGCATCGCGTTTCGGGGGAAGAAACCGGGGCTAGCGTCCACCGGCTGATCGAGTGATGCCAAATGACATCACCCTCCGTCTCTGTCTCCATTCGAAGCTCCTTTTCATGCGTTATCTCGCCCTCTCGGCTGGCTTGCTCTGCACCATGCTCGCCCCCACGGCGTCCGTTGTAGCGGCAACCTCTCAAAACCAATATCAATCCTATCCTGCGGTCGTCGAAATCCGCGCGGGCATTTCTTGGCCGACCGGTCAGGCATTGCCGATCTTCGCGACGCCTGCGCCGCAACTCGATGCTGTCCCGATCGGTGCCCTATCTCCCGACGAGCAGCTAACGTTCTCAGCCTTGCAAGGCTACGTCAACAAGCAGCAGCCACGGATCTACCTCGCTGATTTACGCGCCGAAGAGGGATCAAAAACCTGGCCGCAGACAAGTACCGTGGCGTTGGGGAAAATGAGTTTTTTTGATGCGAGCTCGAGATACGACCTGATTAAGAAATACGCAAGCGATTTCAATGGCGTGGTGTTGTATGACACCACACGAAGTCCACACTACCGCAATCTGGCGGGGACGGTCGCAGGCCTCTCCGGTGCACTGCCCGTGACCACGGAGGTGCTCGAGCGGATTCGCGATCAAGGCATGAACCCCAACGTCGCCGTCGACCTAACCGAACTGGAGTTCACCTCGCCGATTGAGATTTACAACTATCTTTACGATCGCTATTGGGGCGACTGCACTCGGCGACTCATCGTCAGCGCCCGCCCTGATGATGAGGGCGGAAACTTCCATCACACCCGCGATATCGCCACCGCGTGCGGTGCGGCCGTTGTTTGGTTGGACGGGCGGATCCCCGCCGAGCGTGATGTGATGCGAAAATTTTACGGCGACATGACCGCTGGAGATGCCATCGCATTGGGGTGGTATGCCAGCGAGCGTTCTGGAATTACGACCGCCTCGGAGTTTGGTATTGGCACCCTGCCTGCTGACTATTACAGCAACTCCAGCATCTTCTCCGGCACCAATCATCAAATTCAAATTCCCGCGGTCCCCTCAAAGCCGCAGCTTGAAAACAAAGTCTACATCGCAGTCTTCATTAGTGACGGAGACAACATCCAGTACACCCAGCATGCGATGCGGCGGCGCTGGGATGCGAGTTCCGACGCACGCGCACAGCTGCCATTGAACTGGACGATCGCTCCTGGACTCGTCGACATCGGACCTGGGATCTTGAATTACTATTACAGCACAGCCACTCCCAACGATTGTTTTGTGACCGGCCCGTCTGGCATGGGATATGCGATGCCCGTGAACACGCTGACCGAACCGGGTGCGCCTGTTGGGATATATTTGAAGGATTCCGATCGAATGGAGGGGTACGCCCGTCTGAGCGAAACGTACTTGCAGCGATCAGGATTGCGGGTGATTACGATCTGGGACAACGCCAACGAAATGCAACGCGCAGCCTACGAGCGCAACTGTCGCAATCTGTATGGCGCCACCGTCCAGAACTTTCGTGATGTCCCGAGCGTGCGGGGAAGCGTGGAGGGAGATCGCGTGCGATTCGAAAAACTCGTGATCCCTTACGCCGGATCGATCGAGCATCTGGAGTCTTCGCTGCAGCATGAACTAGGCGATTGGGACGGCACAGGCCCATTGTTTCTCGCCTATCAAGTCGATGTGTGGCATGAACTGAAACCCGATCGAATTGTCGAAATCGCCTCGCGTCTCGACGAACGCTTTCCGAGCGCGGTACAGTTCGTTCGGGCTGACCATTATTTCAATCTGTTTAACGAGGCCCACCAGCTACCGTGGAACCTCTGTATGTCAGCGGCCACGATGGCCAGCGATCATGGTTCCACCGACCTTGGCGGCACCGTGACCGATGGCACACCAACAACCATTTGGACCGCATCGGCTGATGCCGCCGCTGCGGCTCCACCCTGGTTGCAGCTGGATCTCGGGTCCGCGCACAGCATTCATCGCTGGGTTATCCGGCACGCGGGAGAACACGGATTGAACCGAGACAGGAACACGCGTGACTTCACCTTGCAGGTGAGTCAAGATGGCCGGGCGTGGCAGACGATTGACACCATCCGTGGCAACACCGCCAACGTCAGTGACCTGGAATACTCTCCAGTAGACGCACGTTACATTCGCATCCTGATTGATAATCCGGGCGCCGATTCGATTGCCCGGATCGCTGATATCGAAATTTATGGTCAGCGAGTACAGCCGTAGAAGCCAAATCGATCGAGTCCTATTTCTGAAGCTGCTACGCTTTGGCTTCGCAATCAGCATCATCTCTGCACGCTAACATCATGCCGCTATCATTTCGTCGGGCTCGACCTTCCCGCGATCGCGAGGTCCTGAAAAATGAATTGATTCTGAAGGAGGCTCATGTCATTGAGACAATCGCCCGCCTGCAGGTGCGGATCAGCGAACGGTTTCCCGACAGCGGACTATGCGGTCTATGTGGCGACCTACTCAATGTGGCGCGGCGAGCTTCGGAGCGTTCCACCAAGATCGGACGCCCCATTATCTGGATTCGTGTCAGCGGCTACACACTCGCTGTCTCGTCAATCATTTTGTTGATTTGGTTTGCAGCGTACTGGGCATCCGGTCACCGGATCGAAATTCGTGAAACTTCCGAATTGGTTGCGACAGTCGAAGCAGGTGCGAATGTGCTGTTGCTGTTCGGCGCGACACTCTACTTCCTGATTTCTCTGGAAAAACGGATCAAACGACGACGAGCCCTGTCGGCGATCCACGAACTGCGCTCGATCTGCCACATCATTGACATGCACCAGTTGACGAAAGATCCCGAGCGGGTGCTGCAAAAGTTTCAAGGCACGACCAATTCACCCCAGCAGCAAATGACGCCCTTGGAATTGAACCGTTATCTGGATTACTGCAGTGAGATGCTGTCGCTGACAGGCAAGATCGCGGCACTTTATGTGCGTGATTTTGACGATACCGATTCGGTTGCCTCGGTGAGTGATGTCGAGCAGCTCAGTACCGGACTGTCACGCAAAATCTGGCAGAAGATCATGATCCTCGAACAGTCAATTCATCGCCTCCCAGCGACGGGCGACGCGGCAATCAGAGGCGAGTCGGATGCAAACCACGAAGAGCCGGAAAGCGAATCCACTGAGGACAACCGCACCTCGGCCCAAGACTGTCAGTGACAAACGCGACTGATTCTAATTCAGGCAATCTTAGCTCGCGTGTTCGACGTGCGACTGCAAGTGCTTTCCAATGCCCTTGAGTCGAAATGCCAGAGTGATCATCACGACGCCAGCGATCGCGGCAAAGACACCGATAATACGCACCATCGTCAACCCGAACATGAAAGGCGCCATCAAGAGCAGTCCGCCGAAGATGATGGATAGGATACCGCTGAAAATATACCAACCGACACCGTTGATCTCGCGATGATCACGAATCGCTGCCACGATTTCGAGCACACCGCTGAAGATGGCCGAAAACGCGATCATGTAGATGATCACGACCGTGGTCATCCCGGCGACGAGCACGGGATGGGCAAACACCAGAATTCCCACCAGGACTGCGATGACGCCTCGCAGAATCGTCCACCCACGCGATGGCACTTCGCCCACAATCCCAGCGGCCACTGCGATCACCCCGTCAAAGATCAGAAAGAATCCCATGACTTGCGCGAGGGCTGCGATGGTGATTTCAGGTTGCACGAGTGCGTAGATCCCGAGCACGATTAAAAAGATACCACGCAGCAGGGGTAACCACCAAATCTTACTCAGAGCACCGACAATTTCGCGAGCAGAGGGATGGTCGCCCATCGCAGGTGACGGGGACGATGGGGGAGTTGTCGGTGGTGTCGATGAGTCAGTCATGAGAGTTGCTCTCGTAGGGATCTGGCGGCTAGAAAAGGGTCCACTCCTGAGACACTGGAGTCGAACATGCAGTGTACTTGAGCAAAGGGTAGGTCGGGAACTGGGTTGGCTGGCTTAAGAATCCTCGCCGTCACTCCGCAAAGTTTCATCCCCTCGTGAAGCAGCGTCGATCGTGTCCTGGCGAGCCTGCTCTTCCTTGCGAACATTGACACCGTGCGGATCAAGCCACAGCGGAGCAAGCATGTCGCCCTGCCATTCTTCATAGAGCGAGGATAGGCGTTGCACGCTCTCTGGATCTTGCTCAGCGAGATCATGCCGTTCCCACGGATCCGACGCGAGATCGAAGAGCAGGTGACGTCCCTTGAAAACGCTATAGACCAGTTTGTCGTTGCCATCGCGAACGGCGTATCCAAACTCATCGTCTCCACACGCGTAACGCCAGAACAGTTGCCGGTGAGGTTCCCCCCGTGCTTCGCCACGCAAATAGGGAAGCAGATTGACGCCGTCGAGCTTCGTGCCGGGCGTCGGGTTGACCTCTGCGGCGGCCAGGATGGTGGGAAAAATATCGAGAGCGGTGACCGGCTTGCCATAGTGTTGATCGGCCGCGATCTGCCCAGGCCACGCCACACAAAACGGCACCCGAATACCTCCTTCGAACAGCATCCCTTTGTGTCCGCGGTAGGGAAAGTTGACTGCATGTTCGGCGCGTCCGCCATTGTCGCTATAGAAAAAAACGAGAGTGTCCTGCTCAATCCCGCAATCTTTCAACGTGGTCATCACCCGGCCGATCCCCTCATCCATCGCCGCTACCATGGCGCCATAGACTGCCCGACCTCCATATTCAATGTGCTGTGTCTTCTCGAGATGTTCGCGTGTGACCTGATCGGGACCATGCGGAGCATTGTAGGCGAGGTATAGAAAAAACGGATCCGTTGGCTCGCGGCGAATAAATTCGACTGCGGCCCTCGAAAAATCATCCGTTAGATACGTCAATTCTGTTTTTGGGACGGGAGCTCCATTCCGCAAAACCCCCCGGAGTGGAAACCGCTTTCCGACGTCACCCCAATAGTTCATGCCTCCACCTGAGAAGCCAAACCACTCATCGAATCCTCGCTCAAGCGGCCAAAACTGCTCCTCATCGCCGAGGTGCCATTTCCCGATCGCAGCGGTGCGATACCCACTCATTCCAAGCAAATCGGAAATCAGGGTTTCAGTAAGTGGGAGACCGTCACTACCGCTATTTCTCGTCGAATTCGGGTTGCATTCGTGACCAAATCGCTGCTGATAACGGCCCGTCAGCAAACCCGCTCGACTCGGACTGCAATAAGGATGCGACGCGTAGCCCTGGTCGAAGACGACGCCTGAACTTGCCAAGGCGTCTAAGTGCGGGGTCGGAATTTCTTTACAGCCGTTGAATCCGACATCACTGAATCCCAGATCGTCGGCAACGATCACGATGACGTTGGGACGTTCCGCTGCGAACAGGTCAATGGGGAGTGCCAACAACACCGCCGACACCACTGCAAACCGCGCGAACATGCTTCGAAATACCATTGTCGTTTACCAGTTCAGTTTCGATTCGAGATTCTCTATCGTACCTGATGCAGCGTCCACGTGGTTGACGCGGTGAAGCATCTGTTCGGTCCATCCGTTGGGATCGTGTTTGGGAGGGCAGGTAACCCACTGCACACAGAGATACGGTGGCAGAGCGTTTCCCCATGGTAAACCCGGATGGACCGTAAAAGTCCGGTGGGCCGACCGCTCGTTGATCACCGAACCTATGGGCGATTTCGATATGGTAGAATTGAAGACGCGTCTTACAGGCACATCAACTTAAAAACGTCATCGACATCTCTCCTCCCATCCGCTCAAAACCAGCCAATCACGTGGCGTGAACATGCTAAAGCAACGCATCCGAGTGCATTCAACTTTGTCGGTAAAGCCACTGCTCATCCTCATCGCTGCCAGTTTGCTGACGGCTGGTCGCCCAGCAAACGCGGATTCCCAGCACGCGGATTCAAAACCCAATGTCCTGATCATCACAGTGGATGACATGAGCGCCGATTCGCTCGGTGTCTTCGGCTGCCAACTAACGGACACCTCACCAAACATCGACACGTTGGCAAAGCAGGGAATGCGATTCAGTCGAGCGCATGTCGTCGTCGGCAATTGCTTCCCGTCTCGCAATGTGATGTGGTCTGGACTCTTCCCTCACAACACCGGCGTCGAGGGTTTTTATCAGGTCCCCGACGCGAAGCATCTTCATTTGGCCGATTTGATGAAGCAAGCAGGGTATTACACTGGTATTCAACACAAAGTGTCGCACTCGACACCGTATATTCCCTACCCGTCATGGGACGTCAATCTCGACACTGATCAGGATGGCAAGAAACGCGATGTCAAGGCGGCAAGATCCTACTATGACGGAGCGAAGCAAGGAATCCAGGCAGCACACGACGCAGGCAAACCCTTCTGCCTGGTCATGAATGTGGCTGATCCTCATAAGCCATTTTATGCCGAGGGAAAAAGTGGAGCCACGGTCCCCGACGACAATAAACCCTCGCGCGTGTTCACACCGGATGAAGTGCCAGTTCCAGGGTTTCTATTTGACGACCCAGTCGTCCGCAAAGAGTTATCCCACTATTACTCAAGTGTGCGCAGAGCCGACGACTGTGTTGGAGCAATACTCGAGGCGTTGAACGAGTCGAGGAAGCGAGACCAGACCATCATTCTGTTTCTCTCCGACCACGGCATGCCATTACCCTTTGCCAAGACACAGGTATATCACCACAGTTCGCGCACGCCACTGTTCCTAATCGTGCCGGGTATGACGAAGGCAGGCACGATTGACGGGACGCACATGATCTCGGCGGTAGATCTGCTGCCGACATTGCTTGAGCTCACTGGCATTGAGCATCCAGGACGAATGGATGGTCGCTCGTTTGCGCCGCTACTGCGAGGCGAGAGCCAAGACGGTCGCGACTACGTTGTTAAAGAGTACAACGAGAATGCAGGTGGATCACGTGACCCCATGCGATCGATACAGACGGAGCAGTACCTCTACATCTTCAATCCCTGGTCCAACGGCACGCGTGTGATGGCTACTGCCACGACCGGCACGCCGACCTACCGCCGCATGGCAGAACTAGCAAAGTCTGATACGAACATCAGTGCCCGTCACGATCTCTATCGACATCGCGTCCCAGAAGAATTGTATGACATTCAGAGCGACCCCAATTGCGTGAACAACCTCATCGGGTTGGCAGAGTATCAACCCGAACTTGCTCAGCTCACCACCACACTCGAACAGTGGATGATCCGTACGGAAGATGGGATGCTTTCCGTTTTCCAACATCGTGACGACGCGAAAACGCGCGAAGCATACGTGGTCGCACAGGAACAGGAGGCTGACGCGCGCAGGTCCGGGAAACGGAAAAATGCGAAGTCAGCGTCCGCTGCGAATCGCAATGACATCAATGCGGTACCTCCACACAAGCGAGTGAACTACATTTCATTTGCTGAACCCGCAGCGGACTTCCTTGCCAAGCAAGCCACCGTTCGTATCGAACATAGGCTGCCTAGCAACCTCGGCGAACAGGTTTTGACGGTGACCTTAAAAGGTGGCCCCAATAACGCGCGTCTCGATCGGAAAACCATCAAAATCAGCGGTGAGGGAACAGCCAAAATCGAGTTCGAAGTTCCAGACAATATTGCTGGCAGGGTTAGCTTCGCGGCATTTCTCGGTGAAGAATTCCAGAGCAGCCTGCAGCATATCAAGTCGAATATCCAGGCGAGATAGACGAGTCACCGTAACGCACAGCGATCGAGTATGCTGGGATCGGCTGGCCAGTCAGATAGCGATTCAATGGTGCCGCTGGCCATACCTGCTCAGCGTTTCTTCGTCTTGCGTTTACCCACGATCGAGGACTGATTCTTGGCAAAGCCAGCTTGGTTGCGTTTGTCGACCAGTTGGCGGTGGAGCTTCTCCAGTACGGCGGCGTATGCCGGGTTCTCAGCCTGGTTCGTAAATTCTCCAGGATCATTTTTCAGATCGTAGAGCTCGGTCCCCTGATCGCCAAAGCCCCATTGAATCAATCGATATTCGGCCGTACGAATGGACTCACCCCCGCTGCGGCTAATCGTGAATGCCTTGTCCTTCGTCCACGCAGGGGAGTTCGTATCGAGCAGGAGCGGCTTCAGACTTTGTCCTTGCAAGCCTTCTGGGTCGGTGATGCCCGCTAATTCGGTGAGGGTTGGATACAAGTCAACGAGTTCCGTAATCTTGGTAGTTCCTTGGCCGTGCTCAGCCTTCAGCCAGGGCACACTGACAATGAAAGGAACACGGGTGGCTTCTTCAAATAGATGTTGCTTCTGGAATTTGTGGTGATGTCCAAGTAAATAGCCATGGTCACTGCTGAACACCACAATGGTGTTATCGTCTAATCCGTTCGCCTGCAGCGCAGCCAAAACGCGACCGACCTGGGCGTCCATGTAAGAGATACTGGCGTAGTATGCTTCCAACAGCCCCTTGTGCAGTTCGGGCGTAACGCCGTAGGTGGAGCTATTTCGTTTGTAATTACGAATGATGCCTGGAACATCATCGAGATCATCCGCAGGCACAACCGGCGCCACCATGCTCGCTCGGTCGTACCGGTCGAAATACAATTTCGGCGCGACCAATGGGACGTGCGGACGGACGAAACCAACGGCCAAAAAGAACGGCTTGTCCTTCACTCTCTCCAGCACCTCGATGGCACGGTCGGCAGCCATCCCGTCGGCATGATCACTGTCGCCACCCGAGGCGATGACCCCAGTAAAACTCTGTGATCCTTGATCTTTGGGAGACCAGTTCGTCAATTCTCCCGGAGCGTGTTGCTCGAGCGCTTGGATATTAAATACTTCGTCCCATGAAAACGGATCATCTCGCTCGGCGGTGCCGGCAATGATCTCAGTGGGAATGCCCATGTGGTAGATTTTGCTGACTCGTACGGCATGGTAGCCACTGTTGCGAAATGCCTGCGAGAGGGTCACCACGTCAGGCATATTTCCACGCAAGGTGCCGTCATTGCCCAGGGTTAAGTTTGAGTACGGATACAATCCTGACATTAACGAAGCACGCGATGCACCACAAACAGGATACTGGCAATGCATGTTCTCAAACTTCACGCCTCGCTCGGCCAGGCGATCCAGATTCGGCGTTTTACACTGCGGGTGCCCAAACGCACTCAGCGATGTATTCAAGTCATCGGCGATCAAGAATAGCACGTTCGGCTTCGCTGGCTCGGCCCTGGCAAACGCCATCAACGCCATTGCGAAAAAGGCCGTGATCGTTAGACAAAATCGAATCATCGTTCGCGCAACGTGCATTGGAGTTGGAATTGTTTAGAGCATCTCAATCCGTTTTGAGACCACGCATCAAATTTCAGCAGGTCAAACGGGACACGACAGGCTTGGTTTCGCCAGTCTATCGCTACGAGCCAACTCGCACAAATCGAGACTGAGAGTTCACTCACGCCAATCGCTTAGGGCACGAATGAAATAGAGCTTGAAATCGTCTAGAGTTTTTCGAGTTCGGCTTGAGTTAATTCACCATTTTGGTCGGTATCAAGTCGATCGAAAATTGACCCCGCTGCGTTTTCATTTTGGGGCATCCGTTGGCGGACTTCGGATTTCGTGATCACTCCATCCCGATTCACGTCGAGTCGACGCAGCATTACGGCACTGCGATTTCCTCGATCGGCCCGCTCACCTTTCAAAGCCTTCCGATCGGCCGCATCGCCTGGCGTCACGCCGGGCAAATAGTACTCGACGTAGCCAACTTGCATCTCATCATAGGTTTGAGGGCCCCAACCAACGTCTCTTGTGGGGTCCGGATTCGCGGGGTTCTTTTCACTGTTGTCGTACCACGAGGTAAATTGAATCGTATCACCGGCATGCAATTGCAATGGATCTCGATAGCGGTAGAGCAACTGCCAATTAAAATCATATCGCGGAACGTCCAACAACGTAGTCGTTTCATTGTCGCGAATAAGCTCGTAGCGGGCGGCCTTTCCGCGCAGGTGCATGTGGGGCAGAAAACCCAGCACGCGTGCGTCCGCTGGGATCGGCAACTTAGCGACCTCGGGATGATTATCGGCGCCTGCTGGAATCTTGATCTTGTCGTTAAAAATCCCGGTGACTTTGACCTCGTGCTGGGGCGGTTCCTTGGCAAAAACCAGCCCGATTCTCGTCTCGTCCGTCGTCGCCGTGCCGTTGGGCGTGTAGTGCATCTGAAACAAGAGCTTGGCATTTTTGGGAATGCGTTTTGCAAATCCGTCGGGATAGATAAGCGAGCTGTTGCCCGGGACATAGATCCCCCAAAAACCGTCGCGTTCGCTGTGCTCCTGCCCAACGCCTTGTACAAAGACGAGAACGTGGTGCACGACACTACGATTGCCCGGTTGCACTTCAATTGCCTGCACCCACTTATCCTCGCTCAGATCCGTTTGTACATCAACGTACTTGTACGGCATCACACCGGTGGCCTTGACGGACTGCGGCTCGGCGAACTGGTAGACGGCGTCTGGTTGCCCGATCTGCCAATCACTGGGGAACTCGCGAACCTGTGGCGCGTCACGCTGATCACCCTCGGGCATCGGACCAGCAAGCCATGCCAATAAATCACGCTTGTCGACTTCGGCGAGCGAGCAATCGTTCACCCATGGAGACAATGCATCGCGATCAGCGGACTCCGAATTAGCGGCGAACCAAGGGGGCATGATATCGCGCTGAACGACTTGTTCGATCATGCCCGCATGGGCATCGACATCCTCATACGTAGTCAACGAGAATGGAGCGACACCCCCTTCGCGATGACACTCGACGCAGTTCTGCTGAACGATTCGGGAGATGCGGTTGTGGTACGTCAAATCGCTGCTGGCGTGCTGGTTGGACTTACTGGCCAGTGCACAACCGGGCGCCACCGTGGCCGAAATAAGAGGCGAGACGTTGGTCTCAATCGCTGCTAAAGCGTCCGCGAGATAACGACGCCGAGGAGCTTCGAGGGAGTAACCAAATCCGTACTGATCATCGACAGCTCCGTGGTATACGACGGTGCGATGACTATCGACGACGATCACATCCGTTGTGGTCAAGGCGCCGATGCGAGCGGCGAATTCTCCTTCGGAATCGTGGCCGTAAACGACATGCTCACCGAAGCGTGCAGCGGCTGCGTTCATGTCGTTCGCTTTGTCCGTCGCGATCGGATTGACGATCATCCATGCCACATCGTCGCCTGCGTTCTTAGAGAGTTCCTCCAACGTCGGCAGATACTTCTTGCTGAGCGGGCAGCTCGTACTGGTCATCGCAATAACAGTAGCTCGGTGCTTCGCAACAATCTCACCGAGCCGATGCACGTTTCCAGAAATATCCGTTAAGCTCGCATCAGGAATCAGCTTGCCAACCCCGTGGCTTGCACCCTTGAGAGGTTGTGGCCCCTGGCGAATAGACGCCGCGTGCTGTCCAGACGCAACCGGCTCCGCCGCAGTCGTCCAATCTGTAGTTGCAATGAGAGCAATCATCGCCACCAAAAGGTTCGTGCGTGTCATCATCGTCAGTTCTTCTCGTCAGCGTAAAAAGGGAGAACACTGCTGTTGAGCTGCGTGCAACCAAGCTCGAAATCAGCATTACAGGCTACACAATATAACTCCACGACGGTTTCAGCGGACCGGAGTCCGTACACAGAGATACAAAACGATTCGGTACGATGATACCATCTGGATGTACAATTTGCAAAAAGCTACTTCGCGATACCGCGTCATCGCTGATGTCGCCTAATTGACGCGAGGAATGACTCGTGCCTAATTTGACGAAGTTCCATACGGTAGCTTTTTTTAACCCCAAAAAGGTGAAGTCATGAAAACGCACCCACGTCCCTATCAGGGATTTACACTGGTCGAATTACTGGTGGTGATCGCCATCATTGGAGTCCTCGTTGGCTTGCTACTGCCTGCCGTTCAAGCAGCACGCGAAGCGGCACGCAGGATGAGCTGCAGTAACAATTTCAAGCAACTCGGGTTGGCTCAGCACAACTATCATGCTGCGTACAACAAATTACCTCCTAACGGCACAGGCACAGGGCCTGAGGACGGAGGTACAGGCAACCAACGAGCGCTCTCAGCGTTACCTGGCTTGACGCCTTTCATGGAACAACAAGCTCTGTGGGAAATGTTTGCCAACCCACTTGCCGCCGAGCCTGGCGAGTCACCAGACAATCCACTCGCAAACGGGTCGTGGCCTCCGTTTGGCCCGCGAACATGGCTGGATTTGAACGAATACGATCCTTGGCAAACTCAGGTAGGAACCCTTCGATGTCCTTCTGATCCAGGCATGTCCGCGCTCGGACTCGGAACCACTAACTATGCATTCTGTCTTGGCGACGGTATTTTGAGGGTTGATTATTCGCCCACATCTCAATACGCGGATCGCGGAGTTTATCGAGGGCTATTCATGCGAAATGAGCCCAAAGGCTTCCGAAGTATTCTCGATGGACTGAGCAACACAATCTCAATGGCGGAGATCTGCACCGATTTGGGTGATCGGCAGGTCAATGGAAGCGTTGCTGATGGCACAAACTTCCCTTCTAGTGGCGTGACAGGGATGGGTACGTCAACCGCTTTGTGCGACGCCATTCGTGATCCCGCGCGACCAAATTTTGCCAAGGCTGGTATTTCACTGTGGAGCAACGGTGGAGGCTCTCGTGGCAGTCGTTGGTACGACTGCAAAACCATGCTCACGGGCTTCACGACCGTGATGCCTCCAAATTCACCAACGTGTGTGCTTGGTTGGGGAACAGCTTGGCGGAGTGGCATCTTTAGCGCCGCAAGTCACCACCAGGGCGGTTGTCACGTCCTAATGGCTGATGGCGCGGTTAAGTTCATCACCGAATCGATTGAGTCTGGCAATCAAGAGGCCGACAGTATCGCAAAAGATTACAACAACATTGGTCAAGCAAGTCCCTATGGATTGTGGGGTGGTTTGGGAACCATTGCGTCGCGAGAAACCGTCTCGCTACCATAATGTTTGCAACAATCAACGTTTAACATTAGCTTCACTATCATCTTGCTTATCTCCCCAATACCAAATTTATAAATTGTTGAATCAATGAAATTAGTTTTATCTTACTTCCCATTCGCACTAACACTCTCTTTAATCGTTTGCATGCTTGGATGTAGCTCATCGAATGAATCGGCCAAGCTAGAGACTCCCGATGGCATTGACTGGGAGGCGATTGAATCCCAGGGTAGTCAAATGGCTACCGACTCAGCGAAAGGTGAATAACGGGACGACCTCCATGCCGCACCTAGAAATCCAAGAATGCCCCTTGAGACGCGCGGCATATTTGCGAGCCGTCACATCACTGAAATCGTTCTCCATATGGCCGACGATGTCTTCGATCACCGCATCGTGAACGCTCCTTGGTTCCCTTGAGAGCGAGGACGTAATCGGCTGTGGCGTCGACGATTTTCGCGGCGATATTTTCTTGGCATTCCGCGGCATCAACCGTGACCACGGAATCTGCGATGGAGTTCCATTGGGGAGTTGAAGGCGATCGGTCAGTCAGTCCTCATTGCCCCCTAGCCCAAACCCCGATTACCTTGGGGCCTTCTGCACCAGCGATGACTGCCATCATGTTGATGACGATCATGTCTCCGAGAAGGTGCCGCTGATTGATACGCGACGGAGGATCAGGCAGCTCGGCAACGTCTTGAATGACAGGATCAACTTCAAACTCATGCGTATTTTCCTTGGCCAATTGAGCACTGCCTGCGATGGTTTTTGGATTAGGGAATCAACGAAACCATGATCGCAAAAGCAACCCGCTCGCGCTCCCCCAGAATGCGCAAAGTGCGAGTCCGGCCCGCTTGTATAATAAGGTGGTGGACATGTGCGTTCTTTCGAAAGATTGCTCGAGAGATATCCCTGATATAATGACATGTCAACGCTTTTCTATTCACACACGGTACTTTTAGCATCTAACAGTCCTGCGCACGCTCCAGTCGGATAATCCATTGATTTCACGATAGGCTCTCAATCGTTTCCTAGCTCAGTGTCAACGCCAATCGGGCGAGGATTTCGCCGCATTGAATGTCGCGAAGCTGCATATGCTTACGCCAAGGTGCCGGACTTTATTATAGCATGTTGATACAAAACGCTTCAGTCTGATGATGCTAATACTGTGTATCATAAGCCAAAACTTCACCCACACCGAGTCACCGCCAATGGCACTCTTCTTGCAATTTTTAGCCCTGCTGCTGTTATTGGCCATGTCGCGGTAGTACTGCGGCCAGGCTGTGACTATCGAAACCGTTTCTGCTTTCAAAGAATGAAACCACATGTACCATCGATCGAGATTTTCAAGACACTCCCTGATTGGATTGCTGGTCATGGCCAGCCTTATCTTATCGCCCGTTTTAACATTCGCCGGGCCACCGCGTGGCGTTGATTGTGAGGCTGCCGAGTTGCTGCCCAGATCGATCGTCGCCTGTGCGGAGGTGTCCGATTTGGGTGCTGTCTTGCACACGGTTATGAATCATCCGTTGCGAGCCCAACTCGACGCAATTCCTGCCTATGACGTGTTCATGCAATCGGGAGCTGCTGGGCGGTTGCAGATGGCCTTGCGTGCCTTTGAAGCGAGCATGGGAAAACCATGGCAACAGGCACTCGATACGCTGACTGATCGTGGCGTTACGCTCGCACTGGATGCTTCGGACGGTGGCGCTGCCATCCTTATTCATTCATCCGACGCAGAACTCTTGGAACGCTTTCGCGGTTTTGTGCTGGCTTTGCGGCAGATGCAAGGTGCAACTGCAAAACAGGGTGACTACCGAGGCTTCGTGGCGGATATGGTGAGCGATCAATTGAAGATGGTGCGGATGCACGACTGGATGTTGCTGACCAACAATGCGGAACTTGGCAAGACGATCATTGACCAGTATCTCGATCGAAACGGCGAGACCTTGGTGTCGAACACAGCCTATGTGGCGGCATTGAGAGATTTTGATGCGGGCGAAGCAAAGCACTGTGTTGCAGTGGCTTTTCTTGACGTCAAGACCCTACGCGACGCGGGTGTTGCCAACAAATTCAACAAAGAGAAAACTGACAATCTTGCGGGCGAAGTTGCTTTGGGCGGCGTGTTGGCAAACATTCGTCATACACCGTATCTGACGGGTCAATTGCATCTCAGCAACGATGGCTTGTCATTGCGGCTCGCCTCGCCACACCAACGTGATTGGGAACCTCCTCGCGAATACTTTTTTGGTGAGCCGGAGCTTGCTGCGGCTCCATCTCTTTTGAATGTACCCAACCGATTGTTCGCGCTGTCGACCCATCGCGACCTGTCTCAAATGTGGCTTCGTGCCGGTGATTTGGTCTCGGATCGAGCCACCGACCAACTCGCGGTTGCCGACACGACACTGACAACATTCTTCTCAGGCCGCGATTTTGGGGAAGACATTCTTGGATCGTTCGCCAGTGACGTGCAGATTGTCGGTATGGAACAAGACTTTTCGGACGTGCTTCCGCAACCGGCCATCAAGTTGCCGGCATTTGCGATGCAGTTTCGGATGAAGAATCCGGAAGAGACACAACCCGAACTTCGTCGCGTGTTCCAGAGCTTCATCGGCTTCTTAAATGTTGTTGGCGCACAAAACGGACAACCACAACTGGACCTTGGTATGGAATCGATTGGTGACACACAACTCATCACGGCCAGTTATGTGCCCGATCGAGACAAGCGAGAAAGCCTCGACGCGAAGATTCAGTTTAACTTCTCGCCGACCATGGCATTCGCTGACGAACGAATCATCCTTTCCAGCTCGCTGGCGCTCGCTCGCGAGATGACGAAGACAGACAGCACGATCGAAGCGGCGGCAGACGCAGGCGATTCCAATACGAACGGCCAGCTGGACGCAACAACGCTGCGCCGCATCCTGGACACCAATCGTTCGCAATTGGTTGCTAACAACATGATCGAAAAAGGGCACAGCAAAGAGGCAGCCGAAGGTGAAATCGGCTTGCTACTCGAACTGCTTGGGTTCTTCCGCGGCCTTCGCCTCAATCTGGACGTCGCAGAGTCTCAGATGTCGTTGAATCTGGCCGTTGATCTACTGACCGAGGCGGGTACCCAACAATGATTGGCATGCAATCGATTGACCCAGCCTGGGCGTGGCAACCGTTTATCCCAACGCCCCAGCTACCTTGGGATCGCTCATCAGTTGCGCACTTATATCGCCGGGCGGGGTTCGGTGCCGATTTGATGAGCACCGATGCAGCGGTCGAACAAGAACCAGCCGAAGTGGTCAGCGAATTGATTTCGGGAAGTCCCGATCCAACCGACTTTCGTTCCACTGCCGATGCCCTTGCACAGGCGACTCTGGCTGGCGGTGATCCAGCAAATCTGTCGGCAGCGTGGGTATATCGCCTGCTATACACCCCCAACCAACTGCTTGAGAAGACAACGCTGCTTTGGCATGGACATTTCGCGACCGGGGCGGAGAAGGTTAATGACGCCAGAATGATGTGGAATCAAAACCAGCTTTTGCGAGATCATGCATTGGGTGATTTTGGCGCGATGACAATGAAAATTTCGCAAGATCCCGCAATGCTGATCTATCTCGATTCGGCAATCAATCGCAAGGCTCATCCGAACGAGAACTTCGCCCGCGAATTGATGGAGCTGTTCTGCTTGGGGGAAGGCAACTACAACGAAATGGACGTCCAGGAACTCGCACGCTGCTTCACTGGATGGGAGATCAAGAACAAGAAGTTTCGCAAGAATCGTTACCAACATGATTCTGGCGAGAAGACGGTGCTGGGGCAGAACGGCAATTTCGACGGCGAAGATGGTGTGCGAATCGTCTTGGAGCAGCCTGCTGCCCCCCAGTTTATCGCTCGCAAACTGGTTCGGTTCTTCGTCAGTGATGAACTGAATCCGTCGGATGCGATGCTGCAACCGCTAGCGGATTTGCTGCGTGAACATGATTGGCAAGTGGCGCCGGTAGTTAAGCGGATCCTCGCCAGCAATTTGTTCTATTCGTCGGTTTCGGTCGGTCACAAAATTAAGTCACCTGTCGAATTGGTGATGGGTATGCTTCGCAGTTTTAAGGGAACGACCAATGCCCAGCTGGTCGCGAAGGGCTTGCGGAACATCGGCCAAGGCTTGTTCTACCCGCCCAATGTGAAAGGCTGGGACGGAGGCCGGGCGTGGATCAATTCGTCGACGTTGCTCGGTCGAGCCAATTTGATCGCTGATATTTTAGAAAGCGATGCGACTCGATTTGAAGGCAAGAGTCTTTCCAACTACCTACGTGGTCAGGATGTGCGAACGACCGACCAAGCCATCGATCACTTCGAGCAATGTTTGCTTGCTGTGCGATTAGACGACGCAGCCAAAGCTCAGCTGCGTAAAACTGCGGCGTCGCATCAGGGTGATGAGGAGCGGCGAATGCGTTCGCTATTGCATGCCGTGACTTCTCTACCCATTTGCCAACTCGCGTGATTTCAAAGGCGTACCGATATGCTCATTTCTACAAACCAGAATCGAAGAGAATTCCTGCGATCGTCCGTCGGCGGCACTGCCGCGATTGGGATCGGCGCGGCATTGCCAAAGTGCTTCGCTGAGGCCGCGGCCGGTGGTAATAGCAAGGGTGAAAGAATACTCGTTGTTGTCCAGATGTCCGGCGGAAATGATGGATTGAACACCATCGTTCCCTACACTGATGACGACTATCGGTCGGCTCGCCCCAAGCTCGCGATTCCCGCTAGCGAAGTATTGAAATGCGATGACGATAGTGGTTTGCATCCGTCTCTGGTTGGCATGCACGATCTATTTCAAGACGGCCAGTTCGCCGCCGTTCGCAGTGTCGGTTATGAGCAGCCAAACCGTTCCCATTTCGAATCGATGGACATCTGGCACACCTGCCGACGCAAGAACGAACCACGTCCCGACGGATGGCTCGGTCGTTTCTTGGACCAGCAACCCTTGACGGCTGGCGGTGATGTTCCTGCGCTGCATCTCGGCAGTGAGCAGCAACCAGCAGCGATTGCGTCGACTAGTACCCGCGTACCCACGGTGAAGGAATTGGCGGAGTTTCAACTACGTGGCAACAACAAGCAATCGCTTCGTGAGTTGCTGGGCAGTCGTCCGCCGACTAGCACGCCAAGTGACAACGAACTGTTGAATTTTCTGCAATCAAGTACGACATCAGCGATTGCGGCGAGCCAGCGAGTGAGCGAGGCGGCATCAAGTTACAAGAGCGAGGTGAAGTATCCTGAAACCGAACTCGGCAACAAACTCCGCGTCGTCGCTCAATTGATTGACGCGGGATTGACCACCCGTATTTACTACGTCCAACACGACGGATTCGATACGCACGCTCAGCAAGCTCAATCGCACAGCATCTTGTTGCGGCAATGGAGTGACGCGGTCAGCGCTCTGATTCGCGACCTAAACAATCACGATCACGGAGAGCGAGTTTGCGTGATGACGTTCAGTGAGTTCGGCCGTCGCGTTGCAGAGAACGCCAGTGAAGGAACCGATCACGGTGCCGCCGGCCCGATGTTCCTGTGCGGTGGCGGGGTCAAAGCGGGAATCATCGGCAAACATCCGAACTTGACTGATCTCCAGGACGGCGATCTGAAGCACGAATATGACTTCCGCCAAGTCTATGCATCCGTGTTGAAAGATTGGCTCGGCACCGATCCGGCGCCCATTCTCGGCAGACGATACAACTCGCTGCCGCTGTTTGCTTAGACGTTTCTGAACCACAGAGGCATGAAGGGACACGACATGAAGGGACACAGAGAGCTCTTCATGGCTTGAACTCTGCGTCCCTCGGTAGCTGACTTTTTCGCCGCTGCACAATCTTCGAGAATTAAACGTGGAATTAGCAATCCAAACCGAGCACCTCACCAAGATTTATAGTGGGCGTGTGATCGCGGTGAACGACATGACATTAAGCGTACCCACCGGAGCCGTCTATGGATTGCTTGGACCGAACGGTGCAGGAAAGACGACGACGCTCCGTGTGTTGCTCGGCTTGCAACGCCCCAGCGCCGGTACTGCGAAAGTGTTTGGGCATCCTTGTGGCCCCAACGCGACCAATATTCGCGCAATGATCGGCTACCTTCCAACGCACCCGGTACTGCCCGGCCATCTGTGTCCGATCGAATACCTGGAACTGCTTGGCAAGCTCTGTCGACTTCCTCGACAGATCCGCAAGCCGCGATTGACGTCACTTTTACGCGCCGTCGGATTGCTCAGTGCAACGGATCGCCGCATTCAGACGTTTTCAACTGGAATGCGAACTCGACTGGGGATCGCTGCATCGCTATTGGCCGATCCACCCTTACTGATATGGGACGAACCCACCGCCGGGCTCGACCCCGCAGCCCGGCGATTCACACTGGACTTAATCCGCGATTTGGCCAAATCTCGCACAGTCATGGTCGCAACCCATATTCTCAGCGACATCGACCAGACCTGTGACCATGTTGGTGTGATGCACGAAGGCCGAATGATCTTCAGTGGTTCGATGCAAGATATGAAACAGCGTTTGCGACGAGACGACTTTTGTTTAGAGCTGAACGGCGACAGTGAAGACATCCGGCAACTGGCAGAGGAAGCTGCGCAGGTGCATGGCATAGAGATCGAACCACATGAACAAAATACGGTGCTGGTAAAAATCACTGAGGGCTGCAGTCGCGCCGGAGTGATGGCAGAAATCCTCCGACTCGTCGATCAGAGCAAGCTCACACTCCAAGGAATTCGGTCAACGCAGAACGAAACCGAATTTGCTTACCTCCAACTTTTGCAACAGGACAGTGACAATGGGTTTCGGCGGTTTGATCTCCAATCTCCCCTCCAAGAGCATGCCGCTAAGAGCGATCTTCACGTATAAACTTCAAGGTCTATGGAAGAGCTGGCTAATTCGTTCGTGGTTGATTGCCACGGTACTGGTGACATTTTTAATTGTCACGACTAACTGGGCTGTGACTCCAACGGCACCCATGATCGCAATGCTCTTGTTCCCATACCTAGTTTTTCCCTGGTTCTTGGTTGCGTTGTTACTGGGCCTCAACCCGGTCACCGGATCTCGTTTGGAAGCATTGTCGGACGGTATCCTCAGCAGACCGGTTACGAGACTGGAGTACCTACTGGCATCATGGTCAGCACGAGTCACGGCGGCTCTGGCCGTTTTATTCGTAGGGATCGTGCCAGCGATTTTAATTGTTTCATTGGCCGATCGTCCTGCCTCCACTGACGATCCTGTGACATCGTACGGCGTCGTTGCGTCGCTCGCCGTGGTCGCGATGGTCATCACATTCTTGGTATCCATTGGCTACTTTGCTGGCACCGCATTTCGCAGTTCCATGTTTGCTGCGGCTGCACTCATTTTCATTTGGATGCCGGTAAATCTTATCTTGCACACCTTCTCTCTGGAAGAGTTTTCCCCAATCAGCTTGAACCAATCGCTACCGACACTACTGAGAACACCTTGGCATGACCATGACGCGAACGCAGAGGTGAAACTGACAGGTGGAGAAGACATGCAAGCCGCAGCGGATTTCTTGAGTGTATTGATCGGCAGTCGTCCTGCCGTGACGAAGCGAGATCCAGCATTTTACAAGCGTGGCGACTATAAGGATTTTTCGCTAGGGCGAGTGATAATGGGATATGGTCTCCCAACTCTGACCGCGCTTGCTTGTACCACGATCCTGTTTTACCGTCGTGATCTATAGGTCCGTGATCTTCAGAATCAGTTCGTCGTGTCATCGTTGGCTAACTTCAGCTAGATTCTGCGAACATTCCGCGCAGCATGTGCTTGCTCACGGGCACTGGTGACGATGAGGGCTGTCACTCGCCGGCTCAACTCATTCAATGGAAACGAGGGTACCTGTGTCACGCTTAATCACATTTGTCGGCTTTCTGCTCATCAGCATCCCTGCATTGCCATTCTTGGAGGGCGCCGAGACTGAACCCATGGCGGCCGATTCTGTCTACTTCTCAATCGACGTCGGACATCTCATCGAGAATTTTGACAAGTCTCACATCGTTTCAGACCCTAAAATGCTCGAGGCGTCGTTCCATCAAATGGAGACGACTCCCCGCGTGGTGGTGCCGCCTGGAGTGGAAGCCTATCTCTTGGAGCCACAGGATCGCAATAATGAGTATGCCGGGTATCAAATTATTGGACGCAAACCGCCGGGCGTTGCCGTCGATGGACAGTTCTACGTTTTGCGTCGACACCCAGAGCAAGCACAAAAATCGACGCTGGCAAAATTCGATTTCCATGTCGATGAGACTCCAGCGACGACGTGTGAAGCGAGTGATTTTCATCGTGCGAAAGGCCGTTACTTTCAACTACTCTGGTCCCCGGACTACGCGGGTTCGGCAATGTTTCGCCACCTTGCGATCGAGTCTTTACGGGAGGTTGGCGAGTCAGCCAGCCCGATCGGCCCCAGCTGGCCGCTGCGCCGCAGCGGTGGTGTCGACGAGACGATTCGACTGGTCAGCGGCGGCAGGGCAGTCAGCGAGAATCTGCAGTTCGACCGCGAACTCGCCATCACGGAGGGTGATGACCACGAACTGAAAAAGCTCTCGGACGTGGAGGGCATCCGTGTTCGCGAAATTGATTGGACGGGGCGACTGTCGAAGGAACCCCCGCAACTTGATCCACTGGCTCGCTTGGTGCCGCACGATCAATATGCGGTGTTTGTTCCGTCGTTCGCGAAGCTGGTTGAGATCGTCGACCGTAGCCGCGAATTCACGCGCCCGATCGCCCAGTGGTTCGAGCCCCAAAGTCGAACGACCGACGTACTTGGTTTCTATCAATCGCAACTTGGACTGTCGCTGGACATTGTCACTCGTCAGATCGGTGGCACGCTCGTCGATGAAGTCACCATCACTGGGTCGGATCCATACTTCCGTACCGGCACAGACATCGCGGTTCTGATGCAGACAAATCAGCCCACGATATTGTACCAAGCGATTCTGGCACAGATCTCAGGGCATTCCTCGCTGCATGAACACGTCGCCCAAATCGAACACCAGTTCAATGACCACAAGATTGTTGAGTGGTCGAATCCTCGTCGCGATTTCAGCAGCTTAGTCACCGTCGTCGATGATGCTGTCGTCGTTTCCAATTCAATCGCTCAGATGAAAGCGATTCTTGGAACTGTCGATTCACAAACTCAATCGATGGCAGAGCTAGACGAATACCGGTTCTTTCGCGAGCGTTATCGCCGAGAAGGTACCAACGAGTCCGCATTAATCGTCATCACCGATGCAGCAATTCGACGATGGTGTGGACCGCAATGGCGGATCAGTGCTGCACGCCGCACGCGAGCTCGCGCTTCGATCGCAGAACTAACCATGCAACATGCGGACGCGTTGATTGCTGGCGATGTCAAAGATGAAACGCAGCTGCAGATCGCCAGCAACCTACCCGACGCGGGAACGTTGATGCTGACCTCGGGCGGTGTTCGCTCCGATCGCTACGGAACGCTCGATTTTCAAACACCGATCGCCGAATTAAATGTGACCACGGCTACCACTGGCGAAGTGGAATTGTACGTGGGTTGGCGCGATCGTTACCAAAGACGATGGAGAAACGTGTTCGATCCGATCGCACTACAGCTTTCGATCGACGGGAACTCATTCTCCGGCGATTTATCAGTAATCCCCCTGATTCTGGGCACGGAGTACCGTAGCTGGCAGACGTTGATCGGCGACGTCACTTTGAAATCCAATGCTGGCGATCGACACGATGAAGAACTGCTGACGTGGTTGATGGCACTCGATGTCAACTCGCCCCAGCTACGCTTCGCATCGATGTTCCTGGGCAACGGAGAAGCGAACATCAATATGATTAGCTGGATTGATGATTCAATTCATCTCTATCTCGACAGTGACGAAACGTGGATGCGGCAATTGGCAGCCCAGCCTGTGTGGGAATCAAGCAGCGAGAAAATTCTCAAGGATTTACCCATCGGGCTGTTTGTGCCATCGAAAGACAGCCTCAAGCAAGCTCTGTTTGTGGGAGCTGTTCGAACGTTTCTTTCGCGTTCTGCTCCGAATCTCATACGCTGGGAATCGATCAAGCACAAGGACATTGAGTTTGTCCAAGCGACGGCTGCTCAGTCGACTCCCATCGGCGATCCCCAGGACATGCCCCAACTCTATTACGTGACGTTGCCCGATGGATTGACAATCAGCCTGAATGAACGCGTTATCCGCCGCGCAATTGATCGACATCTTGCTCGGAAAGAAGATACAGCTGAGTTGAAGCAGCTCGTTGATGAAGACGCAATGGCCGAGTCGGGGGCGCAACTCGAGACTCGCATCACGGGCGTCGGTGCACAGCTGGTCAATGCATTTGGGTATCAGGCGGGCTTAAACCGCATGCACCGTTTGTCGTGGGGCAATCTACCAATACTAAACTACCTACGTCATCGCTATCCTGACCGCGATCCGAAAACGGTGTATCGACAACTCTTTGGACAAACGTTGGTCGAACCGGGCGGCGGCGAATACGCGTGGGACGATGAGATCAGTTCGTACGTCTCGACACTGCAGGGCTATCACCTCGAACCGAAAGCTGGCCCCGTCCTGGGGCTGAACATCAAGCCGGACGACGTGATCGAGACAAGCCTGTCGTTTCAAGACGACGGCCTACGTGCGAAGTTACGGATCACATCTGCATCTTCGAATTAAAGGCATCGTTCTGGTAAGAGATCAGAGGTTCGGTTTCAATTCGCTGGCATGCAGAACTTGAAGGCACCGAAGCTTCGTAGACTGATCGATCGAAGCGACAGGTTCTATCGCATCCCGTAAGCGGATTCATAATCGCTTCCAATTTCGCAGGACTTCCGATTCGCAAATACACCGTGAGGGAAGGCAATTGCTCTTGGGGAGGGTCGATGCGGTCCGCATCTCAATGTTACCAATCGTTTTGTTGGGAGTTCGACCGCCACAGATGTCCGAAGTACAATGCTGGCCACGATAACTCTCTCCCTCCAGCCCCTGGAAAACTTCGATGATGCGATTTCTCTCCGCTTCGACCCGAATGCTTGTGTGCGGCGTCACTCTATGCGTCTTTGCCACGCCCACCTTCGCAGCAGACGAGTATGACTACGACCTCGTACATTCGTCGGTCAGTTTCAAAGCCCGACATCTCGATATCAGCTGGATTCATGGTCGGTTTAACGACGTCGCTGGAAAATTCTCAATCGACCGAGAGGATCCTTCCAAATCGACGTTCTCTCTGACGATCAAAACCGACAGCGTGGACACCGCCAACGAAGCCCGTGACAAACACCTGCGACAACCCGATTACTTCGATACCAAACAGTATCCCACGATCGAATTCAAAAGCACGAGCACGAAGAAGATCAAAGGTGGATACGAGGTAACCGGCGACTTTACGATGCACGGCACCACGCACAGCATCACGATCGTGCTGATGGGCGGCAAGGAGCATACATTCAAAGATGTCAAACGCGTCGCATTTTCGACTGAACTGGCACTCAAGCGGAGCGACTATGGCTTCGACAAGAATGCGATCGGACCGATCGGCGACGAAGCCTTGATCATGATCGACTGTGAAGGTGTGCGGAAATAGCGGATGCCCGATCCATTGCTCTATTGGAAAGCGATGGGTATTGCGACGGCCGCTAGCGCGGTCGTCGTACTGGCAATATTGTCGCTGAGACGGTCGGCGAGCGAAGTCTGGTGCAACGCGGCGTGCGTAATTGGAATTGGATCCGGGCTCGCCATCGGAAACGCCGTTTTGGATCTCAACCTGTCGTGGCCCCCTCGCAATGGTCTCGATCGGTTGTTGATGATTGTAATTCCTGCGGTGCTCGGGATTGAATTCATGGCAGGATTCAGCCGCGTCCCGCGTGTTGCCGCCTGGCTGTTGCGAATCAGCCTATCGCTGGCGACCCCGCGAATTCTGCTCCACGGTTCTGTCTATTTGAGCACTACGGCGGATGACACAGCCTCCCGAGCTTGGATAACAATGGTAGTCAGCGGCCTCGGGCTGACCCTCGTATGGGGCTTGCTGTCCTGGCTGGCCAAGCGAAGTGGCGGACTGTCCATCGCTTTCGCACTCTGCCTCGCCATTCAGTGCAGTGGTGTGGCGGTCATGCTGGGCGGCTATATCAAAGGAGGTGCCGCAGCGATTCCGTTTGTGGCGACGCTAATGGGTGCATCGCTCGCGCTGCGCGCGGTCACAACATACACACCCAATCGCGTCAAGATTGACCATGCAGATAACCACGTCGCGGAGGGGATTGTTGGAGTCGGCGTGGTAAGTTTGTTCAGCCTGCTGTTCATCGGTCGTTTCTTCGGTGAGATTTCGACCGGCCCAGCGATCACGATGCTGCTCGCGCCATTACTATGCTGGACAACAGAGCTCCCCCTCCTGCGAAATCGAAAACCGTGGCTGGTCGCATCCCTGCGATTGGTGATGGTCGCGATACCGCTACTGTTCGTACTCATCGCGGCAAAGCAAAAGTTCGACCGTGAGATGTCTCCATTGCTGGCGATCGTGGTAACAACTGGGTTCGCCCACGAAAAAAGGGCTCACCGAAATAGACGGTGAGCCCTTTAAAAGGCAATGAATTGCAGTCTTTTTCAAATGCGGCCGAGAGGACTCGAACCTCCACGGGATTAACTCCCACTAGGCCCTCAACCTAGCGCGGATCGTCGAGCAAACTCGATGCAGGCAATTACAATAGTGGGGCAGAAACAGGACTTCGCAGTACTGCAGGGAGGATTTCAGTTTCAACCGGAGCGAACTATTGGACCTGCTAGCGGACGTCGTCTCGCGATACGAACTGCAAACCGAGATCTCAAATTCTTACGCCTATCAACTCCGCTATGCCCTGACGCGGTTCGAGCGATTTCTGAGGCGGGCAGCGACCACGGCCGATCTCACCGAAGGTACGGTCAACCGTTGGTTGAAGCACGAACGAGACGTTGGCGAAATCGGCGATCGCAGTCGGGCCAACGTCCGAACGTCGCTGCTGACGCTCTGGAAGAAGTTCGGGCAAGGCTTGAATCGCGAGAACGTGAGATCGGTTGCGGTCACTCCCAAGAATCCCGAAGCGTGGGCGTTCGACGAACTCGAGCGTGTAGCCGAGGCCGCGAGCAAGGTTGACGGCTACCTCACAAACGGCTTACCTCGCGGCCTCTACTTTTCAACGTGCCTCTGGTTCGCGTATGAGACCGGACTCCGACGAAGCGACGTGTGGCGGTTCAACTTGAGTGAGTTCGACGGCAATCGCCTGGCTGCCATGACGCAACATAAAACGAAACGTGTTCACGTAGTAACAATCACGAGCGAAACGGAAACGGATCTCAGGCGTCTATCATCGAGGCTTCAAAGTGCAGGCGACAAACACGCCCAAACTCCGCTAAGATGGCCGCAAAGCGAAACCACGTTTTATTACTGGATGAGGCGGGCCAGGGAATTAGCCGACGTGGAACCCGAGAAGCGAAACCGTGCCCTGCAGCACGTCCGGAGAACCGGCGCGACTCAGGTCGAGAGCGAGGGCGGCTTAGCATGGCGGTTCCTTGGACATTCACGCCAAGGATTGGACCGCAAGAGCTACGTCGACCAACGCAAGGCTGTTGCCCCCATCACCCCACAGCGTCAGCGAACCCATGGACAAAGTTCAAAGAGAGCGTGAACGATGCTTGCAAATCGTCAACCAAGCAATCCAAGACAACGAGCAAAGAGCAGTCCGAGCCGTGCTTACTCGCATTATCAACGAGATTGCGAAGCCACGCCTCGGCGATGAACTTCCAACAGACGAGCTGACGTCGGGATAGTGGAACAGGCTGGTTTGCTCATAAAACGTTCGGCGTGAGAAACGGCATTGGTCTTCGAATCGTGAAAGTTTACATTTTATCTTTACTCGGTATCGTCGTCGCTATCGTTGTAATCGCGTAAATAGCGAGTCTGAAGTTCCCAAAAAGCTTCCGTCGCGCGAGTTGCACTTGGATCCATCAAACTATCCGCGAGTGCTTGTTCTAAACCGAGTTTTTCCAAGAATGATTCGAGCGAAACTGACATCTCAAATTTATGGAACATCTCTTCGGGCAAGATGTGTTCGCGGAGAGAAATTTCGCTCAGCTGGAGAAGAAACTGAATAAAGTGCTCTTGCCAGAAATTTCGAATTCTCGATTTGCGAAGTCGCTCGTGTTGCTCAGAAATGATTGCATCAGACGTTTCCGGCTGGATCGTTTTAATCATTGCCTCGCTGTACTTTCGAAGAACTGAGACGACGTTGCGTAGGTCCGAAATTTGTCCACTCAAATCCTCAATAGCTTGGTCAGTGCTTGACTTTGCTAGGTGCTCTGCAAACAGCCCTGCCCACTGATCGCGAAGCCATGTGGAGATGTCCTCGAAATTTTCGAATCCACGGATGAAATAGTTGCGGCCCGGCGAGTGAAGATTGTCAAGCAGATGAAACACATTGATGCTATCCACGTATGCGTACGCTATTGCGGTGTTCTCCCGATTGCGTTTGAACGTCTCGAACTCGGCAAGGACGTTTTTGTCGACAAAAATGAAGACAGGCACGTTTCTCCCACAGGCGGTTTCATACTCCTTGCGAGTGATTGAGATGAATCGTTTGTAGTGCTCTTCCGATTCCGTTGATTGGTTTGCGTCCTCGCCGGTCGCTGCCGAACCATATCGACCGCCGACAATCAGAACAAGCATGTGGCATGTTCCGATTTCTTGGTAGCACGATTCGTCCAATGGTCGCATTGGATTAAACGCAATATCTCCGCTTTCGAACAAGACCGAATCGTATCCCATCGACTGGATGAATGCTTCAAGGCTCGCACGAATGTGCTTGAGATCGTAATAGGTAGAGCTAACAAAAATTCTCGGCTTTGCCATGCAAAGTGTACTAGTTTGGGAAAGTAAACAACGAACAGGGAGTGCGAATGACCTCTGATTGGATTCAACCGAACTCGCCGCTCTGGGGAATTCCATCGCTCGCGAAACCGTGCGATTGGGTGGTCGGTGCTTGTCGCTCCGTGCACGATGTGGCAAACCACAGTCCAAACCTAGACAATCGAACCGACATGCGGCGTAGGTGCGTGCCTTCTGGGACCGTGGTGTCTGGATACTCTTCGGCGATGTCTCGAAAAAGAATCGTTACAATGCTCTTCGTTGCTAAGTTCTGCACAAGTGTGAGGTGGTGCGGGTATCCGTGGTAATCCTCAGGTTGATAGTTCGAACCCAATTGTCGATAAACGATTCCAGTGTTCCTGTCTTGAATTATGTCTGTGAAGTGGTCTTCGGCTGCCAGCGACGTAATCAATTTTGCTTGAAGCGGACTGAGACTTTGGATAATAGCAGGGAATTCAGGGCTCAGCTCGTCAGCTTCGTTGACATCGATAGCACGCGACATCAATTCTTCGAACATTGTCATCAGTGGACTGTCATCTCTTATGAATGCGATTGCCTCGATCACTGGTTTAGCGATTTCCGGGGGGGCATCCCTTTGCCGCTCCTTTGGTACCATGTTGCTGATTCGCTCGCAGAATGAAACTAAGCGAACTTGAAGTACGGCTCCGATTTGAAACGGCGCTGCGATAAGATGAATCGTCTTCAGGAAGTCTTCCGACAAACTGCCTAACTCACGCATAGATGGCGATAATGCGTCATCATAAATGCGTTTGGCGACTTCCGAGTTTATTACCTTGCCTGCGCCCGTCAGATCTCCAATCAACGGCCCCTTGTCGGGTTCACTTTGATCCATATTCAAATTCTCCTTTGAATGCCAGTTCCCGCCGTGCTTAGGTGTTGAGGTTTCTGAGGTGTTTTGCAAGGTTTATCAGCGAGAAGTAGCCTTGCTCTCGTACTGAGCCTAACGCAGCTCAATCGTATCCTTCGGGCATTCTACACCCCCAATCAGGTGAGGGTCTACGCAGTGAGGAGAGCTAAGCCCCAAAGCCGGCTTAGCACTCCTCGCTGCTCCGCCTGTTTTCTTGGTGGGCGGCTGGCCTCGAAACCGAGGCGTGTCCCAGGCCAGCCGCCCACGATAGAACCATACAGTGCACCGGAACACGGCCCGTCAACCGCCGCCCGGCCGCCCGATGGCTAGCGGGGCCCCCCGGCCCGAGTGCCCTGGGGGGCTTCGCCCGGCTATCGGGTCGATTTTTTGCGCACGCTCCGCTAAAATCCCGAGTAAGTAAGTTTGTTTGTGGACTCGGGGTGAGGCTTGAGTTCGGATGTAACCACCCCGAACTAGCCGGCTTGTCCGGCCAAAACACTTATGCGCGAAATGGTTCTGCGTTTGCTGGCGAACGGCGAACGTCCGGTCGAGATCGCTTCTCGACTGTCGGTCTCTTATTGGGCCGTGCGGAAGATTGCCCGGGAATCTGGCCTCAACTATGACGGCAAGCATCTGACGCCCGAGGAGAAAAAGGAGATCAAGCGGCTCCGCGAGCTGGAAGGATTGCCGATTCGGACAATCGCAACTCGGATCGGCAAGTCGAAATCCGCCGTCGGCAATGTCACACGTCGACAATTCTTGAAGGTACAGGACCAGGGCGGCACGGTCGCTCGGCCCGAATTGCTGAAGGCCCCCAAGCGATGCCCCCGGCATGGGCTCATGCGGTTGTGGCCATGCGTGGCCTGTCTGGCGGATCCGATCTGATCATCACCAACCCGGACACGCCGGGATGGGGCTACACCATCTAGAAACTATTGGTCTGTGACCGCCGCGTTTCTCGATGGGTGCACGAAGTGACAAAACAGAATTCTAGGCTGACTGGACTGCGTTCGGTTGCGATTTGCTTGCTAGCCGTCGGCTTTTGCGTTGCGGTGAGCGGTTGCGATTCTTCGGAGAGTATCCAGGAGTACCTGCCGCTTTTGGAGATCACCGAATCGCCGGTGGCGAACCTGCCGACCGAGCTGCGGCCGTACAACTGGACCGACTCGGGCGGGTCGGGGAGCTGTGTCAATGCGAGTCAGGTCTACAACCTCACGTGGGTTGGCATGCCAGAGCTCGCCCAATGGTGGCGAGACAACACCGCCGGCGGCGAGACGGACACCAGCATCCGCCGCCAAACGGACGCGGTCGGGTTGGATTACTACTCAACCAATCGAGCCGACATGGGCTTTCTGGATTGGTGCACCGCTACCCGGCGATCGGCCTTGATTTGGCATTGGCCAAGGCACTGCGTCAACTTCGTCGGGTTCGGCACCGATCCGTATCGACCAACGGATCCGACCGAATACGCCTGGCTGTGTGACAACAACCGCCCAACTCACTACATCCCCGTCGAGCGTAACAAGTTCGCGAGGGACTGGGATGGATACGGCGGATTCGGATTGGCATTGGCAGCCCCGCCGGTTCCCCCACCACTCTTCGACGCAACTCTTAGGAGCACCAAATGATTCCGAAACTGTTACTCACCGCATCGCTGTTGCTCGTCGCAGCCTTGGGATGCGACTGCAAGCAACCTCAATGTGACGGCCCTACATGCGATCCGTTCGCGCTCGGTCAAACGTTCTACTCGTCGCCCCATAACGACAGCACCACTCAGGCAAATGATACGAGCGTCAATCTCGTCGCGCTGCATGAGACCAAGAACGGAGGTTGCCCAACCTGTCCCCAGGCACGGCCGACGCCTAGCTACGCGTCCACGCAGTACTCCGGAGGATTCAATCTGAATCCCGGGGAGAGTCTGTTGTGGGTGCAGCCGTTGTCGGAATGCCGACCAACGCCACAGGCGACAATGCCACGGCCGACTGCGTCCACGCCGCCGTGCCCCAGCGGGAATTGTCCGCAGCGGCCGATCCAGAAGCCTTTTGAGCCGGACGACGTCAAGGAAGGTATCTTTCGCTGTTCGATGTGTGGGAGGGCAACCGTCGGCCGGGAGTGGCATGAACTATGGACGGATGATCGAATCTCGCTGACGTGCATGTGTGAACAATGCTGGCGAAACGCATCGCCGAAACAGATCGAATCGACCATCCGCAACTACGCATCGAAGGCGGGCATCAACGTGCGATCCGCCACCGTCCAAGCCGTTATCCGCGAAGCGAGCGCCCAATGATCCGAGCAATCCTAGCATTCGCGATCCTCGCGATCGCTGTGTCCATCGCATCGGCTCAGCAATTGCCAGATGACTCCGGGAAGTATCACCTCATCGTGGTCACATCCGAGTTTCCGATGACTGCTGACGAAACGTTGGTCGCCAACACGGAGACTCACCCGCAGCTCTCTGCGATCCGTGCGCGTTGCAAGTCCTTCCTATTCAAAGTGAACGACCCGCTCTATCAATCCCGATACGCGTCCGCTCTCGGCATCACGAGCCTGCCCAAGGTCGCTCTCGTGCGATCCGATGGCGGCGTGCTCTACAAAGCCAGCGGCCCGGCCACGTACGATCCGGATAAATTGGCGGCTGATCTGATGGCGGCCGCCAGAGCCGACCGAGCCCAGAATCCCCGGCCGGCAGACGGGCGCAACGCCACGGCAGACTGCCCGACGTGCCCCTACCAACCTCAGCCGCAGCCGTCCCGCACGCCGATCTTTCGACCTGGCGAGCGGCCAAGCCTCATCCCCGACACCGTCAACGTCAACACCGAAGTCGCAATCCCGCAGTCTGTCTATCTCGGAGCAGCCGTGATCGGCACCATCCTGATTGGCGGGATGGCGTTGGTTGCGATCGCTGGGCTCGGCGTCGGCATCACCATCCTCGTCAAGAGTTTCTCATGATAATCTTCGTTGCTGCGTTAGCGTTCTGTGTGATCGCCTGCTTGATTCTCTCAGCGTTCTTTGCGTGTATCGGCATCTACTTCACTCGCAAAGCTATCACCGGCCGCATCCAATTCATGGAAGCCAAAGATTGGAAACGCGTCCGCCGGCGTCTCAACGACTCGCACGAGGAAACGCAAGTCGCCGTGGCCACCGATCATCTACGCGGTTTGCTCGCTGATGAGTAGTGAAGCTCGATCGCACGCCTGGCCTGCACTGCAGGCCAGTGCTAACGCCCTCAGTACCGTGATTGCGATCGTCGCAATTGCGATTGCAAGCTGGCAATCGTTTGATTGCCGATCGCTCGACGAACGGATCGAGCGACTCGAAAACCAATCCCCTCAACCCATCGTCTGGCCACCCGGCCAAAACACCGACCCAGTGCCATGGTGGCGACATCAAGGGAGATTGAACCGTGGCGAAGCGAAAATCGGCGACAGCGACTAAGCCGAAGCCAGTCAAAGCCACCAAGGCGAAGGCCACCACTACACGGGCAACCGGCCGCGATCGCACACGCCGAGCGTTAACGGCCGCCCTGCGTCTGCACGATGGCGAGAAACTCACGCAAGCCGAAAAGCGTGATCTCACTGCCCATCAAAAGCAAACCCGCAACGAGATCGCTGGCGAGCTGCTCGCCGCGATCCCCAAGGGTATTTACTGCCAAATGGCCGGCCGCCAGCAACGCACTATCGACGAGCAAGCCGACCGGTACGACCTGCCGATCGACGGGCCCACAATCGATCTATTCGCGGCGATCAAGTCCTATCACGATTTGATCACCGCCAACGCCCGCGTGATCCGTGCGGCCGACGATGCCGAGGCGATCACGGCCGGCGACGTCGACGAGATGACTCACGCCGAGCTGCAAATGCTCAAGATGCGAGAGGAAATCACCAAGCTACAACGCGGCAACGAAAGTCTCGCGATCAAGGTCACCAAGGAACGCGGCGATACCATTGACCGGAGCGAACTCCGCCACCTGCTCGGCTGGCTATCGACTCGCCTCGAGGGATTCGGCCAACAACTCCGCCGATCCGACGGCGGTGAGGACGCTCAAAAGTGCCTCAACGAATTCATCGAACACCTCGCTGCCGAATGCGAATCAGGTGTCCTCCAAGTCTAATGGTCACGATCGCACAAACCGCATTCGCCGAGGCCCTGCGCAACGGCAAGAGTTCACCGCCTCGATCGTTTACCCAGTGGGTCGAGTCCGAGCTGATCATTCCCGACGGCCCCCACGCTGGCGAGCGTTTCCGCATCGAACGACAACCCGCGATCCGGCTCTGGCTCGACGCCGTCGACGATCCCCAGTGGCGATCGCTCGTGTTCACCGCCGTCACTCAGTTCGGCAAATCCCTGTTCGGCTATGTCTCGCCGATGCTTTACCACGCCTGCGAACTCGGCGAGTCGCTCGGATTCTGTGTGCCCTTCGCCGACATGGCCGACGACAAGTGGCAAGCCGACGTGAAGCCGCCGATGGTGGCCTCTCCACACCTCCGCAAGCTATTGCCCACCCGTGGCTCCGGATCATCGGGCGGTACCGTCCGCAACAGCATCATGTTGGCCAATGGAGCCATGCTCAAGATCTTTTCGGCGGGTGCCGACGATGCCGGCAAAGCAGGGTTCACCTGCCCCACGATCGCACTCACCGAGGCGGCCCGATTCAGCAGCGCGGGCGGAGCCTCCGTCGAAGCCAACCCGCTGCGCCAAGTTCGCGGCCGCCAACGATCCTATCGCCGCGAGAAACGCCGCGAGTACATCGAAGGCACGCTCACGCTGCAGCACGAACTGCCCTGGACGCTCCGCGAATCCTCCTCACGGTCCGAGATCGTCGCCCCGTGCCCGCACTGCCGCTCATTCATCGCCCCCGGCCGCGAACACCTGGTCGGTTGGCGAGACGCTCACAGCGAGATCGCAGCGGCCAATGCGGCGACGTGGATCTGTCCATCATGCGAGAAAGCGATCAGCGAGGCCCAGCGGCACAAGATGCTGCACGATGCGATCCTCCTGCATGCTGGTCAAACGGTCGATAAACGCGGCCGCGTCAGAGGCCCTCAACCCGAAACCACGCGTCTCTGGTACCACGCCAAGCCGTTCGTCAATTGTCTGCTGTCAG
Organism: Allorhodopirellula heiligendammensis; assembly: GCF_007860105.1. NCBI lineage: Bacteria > Pseudomonadati > Planctomycetota > Planctomycetia > Pirellulales > Pirellulaceae > Allorhodopirellula > Allorhodopirellula heiligendammensis. The sequence continues at coordinate 1,166,233 of NZ_SJPU01000002.1, read as the reverse complement.
CATCCGACATCGCCAGCGAGGAATGGCTCGCCGCACAGATCCCCGAGGACACCTCCGAGCGAAACGACGCGGAAAAGGAACTGCATCAATTCGTCTGGTCCAAGATCTACGAACCTCCGCGCGAGGAGGGAGCCATTGAGATCAGCCGCGACACCATCACCTCACGCGGTATCGAGGTCGGCCGCGGCCAGCTCCCCGCCGACGTGCAACTCGTCGCAACTGGATACGACCTCGGAAACACCACCGGCTGGTACCTCACACTCGCCTCACGTGCCGACGGTCGCCTGCTCATTGTCGATTACGGCAGCTTCGATATTCACTCCGACAAAGCCCGCCCCCGCGAAGCGATCAGAGCCGCCCTCACCGCTCAACTTCCCTACCTCAACGCGGGTTATCCGATCCTCGGCGGAGGCAACCTCCGCGCTCATCAGGTCTGGGCCGACGCCGGCCACGAACGCAAAGCAATCTGGGATTTCACGCGTGATGCCAACGAAAAGCAATCACTAAAGCAATGGATCATCGCCTGCCGAGGCCGGGGCGAGACGCAAATGCAGGAGCGGAAATATACATGCCCAACCAAGAAGGCCGGAGCCGTACGCCAGATCGCTCACGATCGATCCTGGTACGTCGAGTTTCTCAAAGATCCTCGCTGTTTCGAAATCCACTGGGACGCCGACCGCTACAAATGGCTCGCCCAGCACGGCCTGACGCTCCCGCTCGATCGACCCGGGGCGATCGCTCTGCACGCCGGCCCCGAGAAAGGCCACCGCACACTCGCACGTCACTGCTGTAACGAGCAACTGGTTCACGAATTCGTGCCTGGCGTCGGCGCAAGCCAAAAATGGATCCGCACGGGAGCGAACCACCTGCTCGACTGCCTGGCCGAATCCTATGCCGCCCTCTGCCGCCTCGGCTATCGACCGCCCGTCGCCAAACTCGACGAACAACCCGATGCAGACAGCCCGAATTCTGAAGGAACCCCCGAGCCCCCACGACCGGCCCCAGTCCCACCGCCACTGCCGGACGCCCAGCGTGAGAAGATCCGCAACTGGTTCGCGAAACAATGATCGGCACCAACCCGGACAGGTAACCCCGACGCACAACCATACGCGTCATGCCTGACCTCTATCAAACCATCACCGACAAAGTCTTCGAGGCGATCGAAGCCGACGAAGCCGGCGACGTCGATCGCGCCCTGCAGCTCATGCAGCAGGCTCAGCTCGCGCTATCCGTGTTGCCCGATGGTAAGAACGAAGACAGCGAAATGTCATTTGATCGCGAATCGATCTCGCGAGCGGTCAGCGAACTCAAACGCAAACGCAACGCTAAATGTGGTGTTGTCACCCAGGAGATTCGGCGTGTCCGCGGCTAAACCAATCGATTCGCTGTCCTGGTCGATCGACGTCTCTCAGCACGGCGCAGTGCCGAGGCAATCCAAGTACACGGCCCCGGCGGTAGTCGAGCGTTCCCTAGACGGCTCGGGTAGCGCGGTCGCTCCCCTACCCGCCGGGGCCAATATTATTCAACGTCGTTGGGACGGCGCCCGGACCGATCGACTCAACGCCGATCACTGGGCCGATGCACTCGGCCACCCGATCGACAGCGAGCTCGCGTTTGATCTGCCTACGCTCCGGGCTCGGTCCGCTCACGAGTACCACAACAACCCCGACGTCGAAGGTATCGTCGAAACCCACTCCACCGACATCGTCGGCCCGGAAGGCCCGAGCCTCGAGGTAATCAGCGACGACGCGTCCTACAACAAGCGGCTCGAATCACGTTGGAATGAGTGGACGGAGATCTGCGACCACAACGGCGAAATGCACCTCGACGAGATCCTGCGGTTGTGGGTTCGCTCGATCTGGCATTCGGGAGGTTGGTTCGGTCAAGAAACCAACGACGAAACCGGATCCTCATTCCCCGCGATGTTGCGGTTGCACGACGTACACATCACGCGTCTCGAAACGCCCTGGCACATGCACTCCGACCGCCGCGTCTCGTTCGGCGTCCGTCGGACTCGCTCCGGCCGCCCACTCGAGTACTACGTTCGCCAGCCGGATTATCTCGGTCCCTACCAGTACGACACCGGTGAATTTGAAACGCTGCCACCGGACCGAGTATTTCACGAATTCATCCGCAGCGAATCCGGCCAGAACGTGGGTTATCCGTTGCTAGCGTCCGCGCTGCCGGTCATCGCCCAGCTCCGCGACTACGATCAGTCTGTGCTCGACGCAGCACAGCTCGCCGCAGATAAGTCCGGCTGGTTCGTCAACTTGAATCCGGACGGCGAAAAGTTCGAGCCTGAAGACGCTGCGTCGATGGAAGTCGCGTTCAAGCGTCAAGTCAGCCGCGCAGCACCTCCGGGTTGGGACTATCGCAACGCCGATGCCACGCATCCGACGAGCAACTACGTCGAGCATCGTCGCGAGCGTCTGGCCCAGCTCGGTCGCGCCGCCGCGATTCCGCTGATGCTGATCCGTCTCGATTCATCCGACCACGGCTACGCGTCCGCTCGCTTCGATCATCAAGCCTACTGCTGGCACATCAAGAGCTGGCAAAAGTGGCTGCGTAAGAAAGTGCTCAACCGTTTGGTGAAAGCACTCGCCCGCGAGCTCTCTCTCGCCGGCGATCTTCGACGCCCCCGCGGTGAAGTCAAATTCCTATGGAACTGGACACCGCCACCGCAAGGCGACCCGGTCAAGGAACGATCGGCCGAGCGGATGGGACTGCAAAACCGAACGCTCACTTTCGCCGCTGCCTGCCGCGCTCAGAACCTCCAGGAAGAGGACGTGATCGCGTCCTGGAAACGCACGCTCGACCGCTTCATTGAGGCTGGGTTCACGCGTGACGAGGCGATGGCGTTCATGCAATCCGGACCCGGCAAATCGGCTGCGCCCGGAGGCGGCAAGTCTGGCCCCGGTGCACGCGTCCCCAACGATGCACGGCCCGGCAACAACCCCGCTAATCGCCCCCAGTCGGAGAAATCCAAACGATGAGCCGAATGAACATTCTGCGTGATCACGCTCTCCGGTCGAACGCCGAAAACCTGCGACGAGCCCGACGCAGTCCCACCTGGTTCAGCCGCGCCGCGACAACCAACCTCGACACCGTCGACCGCGAGAACCGCACGATCAACGCCGTGATTGCCACGGAGAACCCGGTCGTGTTTTACGACTACGGTTCTCGACGTGTGATGCGTGAAGTACTCGTCGCCGCCGGCGGCCGCTTGTCGCCATGGGTGCCACTTCTAAACTCCCATCAATCATGGGATCTGCAGTCCTCGCTCGGCAGCGTGCTCGAATCGAAGATGATCAAGGCCGAGATCACCGCGAGACTGCAGTTCTCATCCACGGCCGACGTCGATCCCATCTGGCAGCGAGTCCGCGATGGCCACCTCCGCATGATCAGCATCGGCGGCCGCCGCCTCACCTTCACCGACATCGAGCCCGGCCAATCCGCCGAGATCGCCGGCCGCCGCTGGGTCGCCGGCAAGCAACCTTTGCGAGTCACCACGCAGTGGATCCAACGCGAAGCCAGCGTCGTGATCTTCGGCGCCGACGGTGGAGCCTCCACTGACATCTAGACGTTCACTATCCAGCACCGTGCTATTCACCTAGGAAGTATGACGAAACCGAAAGCCCCCAAGACTCACACCTCGATTCCAGCAACAACTGAAGCCCCCAACCCAAAGGACGAATGCTACACGCCCGCATGGGTGTTCGATGACTTGCAACTGCAGTTCTCAATTGACGTTTGCGCACCTGCTGGTGGCTCGCCTCATGTTACGGCCGACCAATATTTTGCATTCGCCGACGACGGTCTCACAGCCGACTGGGGCACCGGGCCGGTCTGGATGAATCCACCGTACAGCAAGCCTAGGCCATGGGTTGAAAAGTTCACGGAACATCGAAACGGCATCGCGTTGGTTCCGTTTTCCAAAGGCAAATGGTTCGAAGAATTATGGGACACCGACGCGGTCATGGTCTGCTGTCCCACCAACATCAAGTTCATTAAAGACGGCAAGCCACACGGGATATTCATGCCGACCGTCTTCGCGGCATTTGGCCAGGAGTGTGTCGACGCACTTTATCGTTTGCCTGGCCGCGCCCGCGAGTAGCCACCAACCCGGACACGCCCAAAAAGCAGCCCACCATTTCTTCCGCTTTGCAAACTCGCATCCACCACACCGCAAACGGAAGTCTCGCACATGGCCTACGCTGCCGCACAAATGAGTTACCTCGTCGACCTCGGCATGCGTCCCGATGCTGACGACGCCACCGCCGAAAACTTCAGTCGCTCGCTGTCCCCTCACGAGGAAGCGGAGTTTGAGCGTATCGGCTACGAGACCTCGGCCGATGAGGGCGACGACATCGCCCGCGGTGACGACGATGGCTCCGGAGCAGACGATGGCACGCCAGGCGATGACGACGCCGACCCAACCTCGCCGCCGATCCAACGCGATGAGAACGGCCCGCTCCCTCCCGTCGGTGGGGCCAATGGCGATAACGTCAGCGACATCGTCCGTCGCGAAATCGCCGCTCACGACGCCGCCCGCCGCGAGCGACTCGATTTCATCCGCAGCGAAGCCGGCGACGACATCCCGAACGACCTCGTTCAGCGAGCGATGGCCGAAGACTGGGACCAATCTCGCGTCAGCCGCGAATTCTTGCGGGCCCTTCGCACCCGCCCCAGTGCCGTTCCTGCTGGCTCTCCCGCCGGCCATGTTCGCTCTCACGGATCGAGCTGCACGCTCGAAGCCCTGCAGGGTGCGATTCTCTTGCGGCAAGGCTTTGAGCTCGACAGTCCCATCTTCGCCCGTCGCGAAGCCCGGGCAGTGCTCAGCCGATCGAACGTCCGCGGCGAGTGGATTACTCGCATCGCATCGGGCAACGGAACCGCCGGCGGGAACAGCACCGACGAACGGTTCCTGCGTGCTCGCGACGAAGCCCACCGGTATGAAGGCCGCTCCCTGCCGGATATCTGCCGCGAGGCCCTCCGGATCTCCGGCCGCGACGTGCCGTCCCACGATGACGACATGATCCGCCGCGCGTTGTCCACCGCCACGCTCGACGCCGTGTTCTCACCCAGCGTCAATATGCAAATCATCGCCGCTTACCTTGGCGTTGAAGATACGACCGCTGGATGGACCAATCCCACCGACGTTCGCAACTTCAAGACGAACGAACGCGGCCGCCTGACCAAAGGCAGCGGCATGAAGAAGCTCGCCCGCGGTGGCACACCGAACCCGATCGAGTTCTCCGACGAAACCGAGAAATACAAAATCGCTCGGTACGCTGGCAAATTCGAGATCTCCGAAGAGGACATCATCGACGACTCGTTCGGTGCCTTGTCCGAGCACACGCCGCGCGAACTCGGCGAAATGGCGGCCGAGCTGAAACCGAACCTCGTGTTCGCGATTCTACTGGCCAACGCCGCGATGCGTGATGGCACCGCGTTGTTCCATGCCGACCACGCCAACTTGCTCGCCTTAGCACTTGACGCTGCGGGGGTCGACGCTGCCAAGGTCGCGATGCGAACGCAGACCGAGAACGAACGGAACATCCGCAACGCCATGCGGTTCCTGATCGTCCCCGAGCAGCTCGACTTCAAGGCTCGTCAATTGATGGCATCGGCCGAACTGCGAAACGCGGCTGGCACCGGCCCCGAAGGCACGGCCAACCCACTGCAGAATCGGTTCACCGTCGTCAGCGATCCACGCCTGGACAACGGCGTCGTCGATCCCGACACCGGGACCAAATACAACGGTTCATCGACGCAGTGGTTCGGTGCTGCGGCCGCTGGTTCGAATTCGATCGAGGTTGGTTACCGAACCGGTACAGGCCGGGCCCCACGGATGACGACCTACATGTTACCGGGCGACCGCTATGGCATGGGTTGGAAGTGCGACCTCGACATCGGAGCCAAAGCAATCGATTGGCGATCGATGGTCAAGAGCACGCCTGCGTAACTCACGCGTTCATCTAGCGGCGAGCCTCACTGGCTCGCCGCCATTGTCCGTCGTCGTGACCAGTGGCGGCGGTTGTGGACCTCACGCCCACCGCCGTCACTGTCGCGACTGCTGGACCGCCGACACCCGCAACTCTCATTCCACCTCTGCCAACCACAATCCGCCTGCAGGCCCTCATCATGCTCACCGTCATCGCCACCCGCGACTTCCGATCGTCCGTTGGCCTGCACGTCGCCGGCACGATCGTCGCCACCATCGACACCCAACTCACCTCTGGCGAACTCGCGTCCCTGCTCCGCACCCGATCGGACATCGCCGTCGAATCCGACGCCGATGACGAAACCGCATCGCAGAGCGAGACACCGGATCAATCAGAGACTACCGACAACGATCAAGACGGCGAGGAACACGTCGACCCGATGGCTCGATCGCTCGCCGACCTGATCGAATCGAAACCGGCCAAACTGCTCGCCGAAAACGACCCATCGATTACGACCGTCGGCGAGCTCACCGCCTGGATCGCGTTAGGCAACCGCCCCAGCCAGATCAGCGGCATCGGCCCCACAACCGAAGCCGAGATCCTAGACGTCACCGGCATCACCCTCACATAGTCGACCGACGGCTCCGCCCATCGTGAGTCCCGCCCGATTGACGCTTCGCCCGAGGCGTCCATCACCCCTCACCACCCGCACTCATTCCCCTTCGCACTGGCCCCATGAAAGACTTCCTCCCCCTGGTGTTGTTTTGCATGGTATGTGCGTGCCTGTCGCTCGCCTGCGTGATCGGCGCTGACTACCTCGTCGCCATCGACACCCACGCGGTGCCCGAGTTCCGCGTCGATCAGCTCCCCGAACCTCCGAGCTACCACAGCCCCACTGATCACCACATGCTCTGGGAATGGCTACAAATCGCCGCCTGGGTATTCGGTGCCATCCCCGTCATCGGCTTTGTCGCCGCCGTTTGCGTCACTTGCGACGAACCCTGCAACGTCCGCTCTCCTGACCCGCCCCCCGCCCTCCTGAACCCTGTAAGGTTTGATCGATGACCAAAGTCCTTTACCCCGCCGGATCGGCCCAAATCCCATCGCCCAAAGATGCACCCAAATCGGGCGAAATGCTCAGCGACTCAGCCTACGGACCGATGGTTGTCGAAGGCCTGAACCTGAGCGACGTCAAAACCGGCGATCCGCTCTGGGTCAGCCACGGCAAAGGCAAGACGGTGGAAGTTCCCGCCGCCTCGGCCACCACGTTCGCCAAAGCCGCGACGATCGAGTTCAAGAACTCGACCGGCCTGGCCGTTGCTGACGCCGCCGGCGACTTTGACATCGGCAAGGCCGCGGCCGCGAAGACCGCCGGCCAAACGTCCGTCAAGATCGTCATGGGCTAAGCAGCCTCCAGCGAACGCCCACGAGCTGCTAGCTCTCCTCGCGACCGCTAGCAGCTATCACGAAAACCGCTTCACCAAGTGATCCAAGTCAAGTCATGCTAACTCTGCCGATCTCACCCGAGCACTTCCACGCCATCGCGATCGCCGGCAAACCGGCCGCCAAGCTACGTGATAAGCTCAAGGTGGGGAAACGTCGCATCGACTTCACCGTCCGGATCCACGGCGATCTCGTCGTCAACGCGGACGAAACGAAAGCCGCGACTAAATCCATCCCTGCCTCCGAGCTGCTCGCCGGAGTACTCGCGCACTTCGGCCCCCGCAAACGCAAATCGATCGTCGACGAGATCCTCGCCGCTCGCGCCGCCAAGGGTTACAAGATCGACGAAGCCGCCAACGATGAAGCCGCACGCCTGATCCGCGAAACCCAGATCCATGGCACCGCCACGCGGCGCGGAGCCGTCACCGGCAAGCTCACCGCCGAGATTGTCTAACCGCATGCCATTGCACTCCGCCTTCGCCGCCGTCGCCTCCACGCTGCACACCCTGCACGCCTCCCCATCGTCGGTCACGATCACCCGCATCGGAGACACCGCCACGCCCACCGACGCGACCATCTACCGCGAACGAGCCGCCCGTCAAAACGCCTCTGCTGGCGATCGCCAAACCCGCTGGACTCGCAAGATCATCCTCGCCCGCGACGCGGCCCCCGTCCCGGTCGGCAGCGTGTTTGCGATCTCGCCTCACGTTTATACCGTTGACCACGTCTCCACCTCCACGGCCAACGGCACCCAAACCGTCACCGGTTCCCGCATCGCCGCCGCCACGTCCACCCGCGACAACTACTACCGACGATAGTCGCCACCAACCCGGACACCCGCGCACCGCTGCCAACCATAGCGGCCATGCCAATCCTACCCAACGGACCGATGCACGCCGCCGTCGAAGCAATTCGCCAAGCGATCGCCGACTGCCACTACTGGACCGGCAACACTTACATCGACGCCCTCCCACGCCCGGCATCGGGCGGCCTCTACACCGTCAACGAGCTCGCCACCGCTCGGCCCTTCGCCCTCATCCAGCAAGCCCCTGGCGACGGTTGGGACTGCGAATCGAAAACCGCTGGCGGTGACTGCTACATCGCCCGCGGTCATGTCCGGATCTCGTTCGAATTCCCTGTCCCTGATTCCGTCCTCACCGACTCCGCCCTCGGCCTCTACGTCCTCACCCAAGTCGGCCGCGTCATCTGGACCGGCGACCTCAACAATCCCGGCCTGCTCGATCTCTCCGGACAACCGGGTCGCCCCTACATCCGCCGTGTCAGCGTCGGCGACTACGGCCGCGTGCCACCCGAGGACGTTAAAGACCTAGGCGATTTCGTCGCCGTCGACGTGGATCTGTACTGGGGGAACGATGGATAAGTCGCTCACCCTTCGTGCCCGCTACATGACCGTCACGATCACGAATCGTGGCAAAACACCACGCAGCGTCCGCAAAGCCTTCAACGCCGCCTCGAAAGAAGCGTGGCGTCAAACCGCCGTCTACTTTCACGAAAACCTCCGCGACCAACGATTCACCCCCGAACACGCCGAGGCTGCCGGCTACACCAAACGCAAAGGCCAGCTCCAGCCACCCGGCAGCAAATCGTTTCGCAGCTCCTACTACGGCCGAAAATACCGCAGTGAACGCGGAGGTGGCGAAGGCAAAGCCAACCCGCTGCAAAACACGGGCGAGACCCGCCGCGCTGTCGCCACCCAATATCGCATTAGCTCGACCAGCAAGGGCGGCCGCGTCTTCTACTCCGGCGCACGAGTTTTCAACTTTCGCCAACCCACTTCCCGCGTCCGCATGAACGACGAATTCTCCCACCTGCTCGAAACAGAACGCGTCCAACTCGGCCGCATCTACGACGTCGCACTCGACCGCCTCCTCAACGCCACCGAATAGCACCCGCCCGCTGCGTTTCACCCGTCACCACTCACCACTCACCACTCAAACCTCACCCATGTTGCATTCAGCCTACTCCGTCAAACTCGGTGACACCGTCCTCGCTGGCGTCACCCGTCTCGACTCGCAAACTAACCCCGAGGTCGAAGCCGAAGTCGGCATCGGATCGCAGTTCCCACAATTCGCCGTCGTCCGCGCCCTCAAACCGCGGATCGCTTTCCAATCCCGTGCCATCGCCGCCGCTCTCACCGCCCTGGGCACCACGGGCGCCGCGATCACCGCTCTGAATAAACTGCTAGCCAACTACGTCGAACTCGAGAACGGAGCCCCCAGCAGCTCCGGCATCGGCTACACGCTCGACAAAGGCCTCATCTTCCCGCGTCAGCTCACGGTATCGCATCGAAAAGACGCCGTCCTCGACATCGACTCCCGCTCGATCAGTGCCGACGGCAGCACCGCGCCGATGACCTTCGGCGCCGCCACGATCGGCACGCTCACCCGCGACAACCTCCGCCACACGCTCAAGAGCGTCACCGTCGCTGGCGTGACCTTCGACTGCAATACCGACGTCACCATCGACTTCGGCATCAACGCCGACACCCTCGGCTGCAACAGCAATATCTACGACTCCCACGTCACCCAGGAAGGCGGCGTCACGCCCACGATTACGGTCACCACCCAAGACGTCGCCAAGCTCTCGCAGCTCACCCTCGACGGCAAACGCGGCGACGTCGTCATCGTGCTACGCCAGTACGATCCCTCCGGCATCGGCTTCGAAGCCGACGACACCAACGACATCACGCTCACCGGTAAAGGCATTTCCAACTTCACGAACCTTACCGGCGACGGCAACGGCATCGCGACTGGCCCCATCAAAACCGTCTGCGACTGGGACGGCACCAACGCCCCGCTGACGATCTCTTGAGCCGATGGCCGTAAGGCCTCCGGTACCGTCCAACATCATCCATCGCCCCACTCCAACCCGAACCACCGCCATGGCCAAAGCCACCCCCGCCAAACAATCCACCCCGCCCGACGCCCCCACCGACATCGAGCTTGCCTCGACCGCGCTGCGCAACATCACCGGCTGCGGCTCCATCGAGCTCGCCCGCAAGCTCGCCGCCCTCGACGAGCCCACCATCAAGCAAATCGCCACTGCCGAGCAATCAAACAAACGCAACACCGTCCCCAACATCCTCGCCGCCCATGCGGCCAAGTCCAAAGCGGCTTCCAAAAAGGCCAACGGCAAATAATTCATGCCTGTGTTCGACAACCTCATCGCCCGCTATTGCCCCACGATCGACGACTCCCCGTCTGATCTCGTCGGCTCGTTCGATGGCACCTACATCGGCAGCATGGGGACGGTCGTCGACACAGGGCACGGTGGCGAACGCGTCTACTTGTTCGACGGCTCAAACGATCGCATTCAAATCCCTGGGTTGTACACGTCCGACGGCTCAGACGACTTTCCATTCACCGTTGCCATGTGGATCAAAGCCGCCTCGCCATCGTCCTCACAAACCTGGTTTGGAAACTACAACGGATCCGGCAGTGGGTTCTCCATCGGCACGTACGCCAGCCTGCTGTACGCCGGCATGCGGAGCACCGACGGCGGCTACGCGAGCATCCGGGTCAGCGTCCCCTACGCGTTCACAACCTGGAAACACGTCGCGGTCTCCTACGACGGTTCCACCGATGCCTCTGGCATCAAGGTCTACATCGACGGCGTCCGTCAAACCGAGACCGACGCCAGCGAGATGAGCTATGTGAAAATGTCGGCGATCGCGGCCAATATCAACATCGGTTCGCGAGCCTACGACCAACGCTTTGCCGGTCGTCTCGACGACATCATGGCTTTTGACCTCGATAAATCTGCATCCGACCTCGCCGACATCTACTCCGCCGGCCCGGGATACATCGACCCCGCCCCAGACCCACCTCCGTCCGTCCCCACCTCCACACCCCGATCACTCTTCAATCTCGGGAGGCTTTTCGCAGCATGATGATCGACGCTATCCAGTCCATCGCCGGTTACGACTCCATGACGCCGGCCCAAATCGCCGATGCTCTCGCCGAAATCGTGCTCCGCGCTGAATCGTTTGAGACATTCAACTCGCTCACGCTATCTCTCGACAACGACGTGATGCTCGTCGAGACGATGGTCGCGGCGATGCGATTGGCGGGGCTGAATGCCTCGGCCGATTCACTGACGACGCGTGGAATTGATTTCGGCTTGCCCGCCGTGCAATCGATGGTCGACGTCCTCGCGACCAGTGCGCCGGAGACTTTCACCGCCCCGATCGTCGCCACACTCAAATCGCTCGGCCAGCAAACACGCTGGGCCAGTCACGGCGGGACTGGCGAGCCACCGACCGCGCAGGCTGTGACCGACGCCATGGCGGAAAACGCGGCCAGCCTTCGCGAATCGTCTCGGCTCGCGGCGCTCAATGATGCGATCGATGCGGTCCGGGTAAGCGTCAATCTATCGGACGAATCACTGACAATCGCTGAGCTGCAATCCGCGGTCAACGATGCTCTTGCTAATGGCTGGAGCGAATAATGGCCACCGTCACACTTGCTGCGAATGCGAACTACTCGGCACTGACGGTAGCCGATGGCGACACCATCGAGTTAGCCGGGTACACACTTACGCTGGACGTCAACCCGGCGGAAATGGATGTCACCGTACAAACCCCCGGGGCGGCCGGTAAAATCGCTCTTGGGGCTCCCCTAGTGTACGACCTGCCCGGTTGGTCACTCATTGCAGGCACTGGCCACATGCTACCCACCCTCGCAGTAGATAAAACGGTAGGTGGCCAATGGTACGGGGGCACCAACGGATCCAATTCCTGCGGAGTCTACGTGTGTCAGGGTACCATCCGGGGTGGGGTGACCGGGGGACCGAGTCCGGGTTCTAGTGGTTGCTACGTCACACAGGGGACCATCGAGGGCGATGTGCGTCCAAACGACACCGTAGGGGGGAGTTACGGTATCTACGCCAGCGACGGGGTCGTATTGGGTGATGTATATGGCGGAAGCATCCCAAACGCCCAAGGGATATCGCAAAACAGATCCGTGGTGACCGGGAAGCTGGTAGGGGGCTCCGCCGCAAGCTCCTATGCGATAGGAAACAACTCGGGGTCAATTTTAGGCCCAGTGTTAGACGGCGTCGCCCGTGCAATAGGGTACAGCCCGGGTAGGGTACTGGTATTAAATGGGCGGGATTGTGAGGGGATCATCCCATCCACTGTCAAAACCATTTACAGCATCCTGGGCCCCATCAACCCTCTAGCATACGTCACCCCCGGAACTGAAATCATCGTCCTAAGCGGTAACGCTGACGCCGCTTTGCGTCTCGGCAACCGACTCGCCCAACGCGGGGTAAACCTATGATCATTGCACCATCCATTGCCCCCCGCCTCTGGTTCCACGTCCTTGACGCCGACAGCCTCCCCGTCGACGACCTGGCCACCGCCGACATCAGCGCGGCGGCATACGTCACGATCACCGCTGGCGTCCGCTCGTCCGCCGCGACGATCACCTTGGGAGCCAAGGTCGCCGACACCGCCGCCCACGCGACCGGCCAGCTCGTGACGATTCACGCGGACGACGGTTGGTACGCGATCGATGCCCCAGCAGGGGCTGCCCTCGCGACTGCCGACTACGCCGAGCTCGTCGTTACGCTCGACGACGGCACGCGGTTGCTCTATCCAACATTGCACGCAATCGAGTCTGCTGTGATTGTGCCCGGATCGTCGCCCGCCTGCTCACTCTACCCGGTCCCGAAGACCGGTCACTCCATCGTTCCGATCCACATTACCGGCGGCAATGGCGCACCCATCACCGATCTCGACTTCGAGACGCCTGGCCTGTCGATCGAGTACAAACTCATTACCGAGACGAGCTACACCGCGATCACCCTCGCCAATGCGATCGAGGGCACCTACACCGATGGCGGATTCGTGGCCGAGGCGGCCGGCGGTGGATGGTATCAACTTGGACTGCCCGACGATGCCAAGGTCGAAGGCAAAACGACACGTCTGCGAGTCAAAACGGCCGGTAACGAATACGTGTTCGGCACGATCTACACTCCGATCACTGTCGCCTCCGGCTCTCCCGCTTCCCCCGACTTCACCGGTATCACCGCCACCGGTGGCCGCATCACCCTCGACGTCAAACAACGCGACGACTACTCCGCTACCGACGGTCGCGCGTTCACTTGGACCGTCACCCAACCCGGCATCGACTTCACCGACGGCGACGTCGTCATCGGGGCCGCCGGCGGCCGAGCTGCCGGCTACAGCACCGACGAAGTCGCCGCCACCATGACACTCCGCGACAAAGCCGTCGGCTCAGCCACCGTCCAGATCGAATTCACCTCCGCCCAACTCGACGTCCCCGCAAAGACCTACCCCTTCGACGCCCACGTCCTCGTCGACGGCCGCCGCGTCACCACCACCGAAGTCACCCTCAACGTGCTGCCCAAATACGCCGACGCCGCCCCATAGGGATTTCCAGCCCCGATAGGGCCGACACGCCCACTCCACCAACCCGGACACTCCCACGCCGCCCTCAACCATAGGCGGCCATGCCATACCTCTACTTCATCGCGTCCTGCAAATTCGCCACCCCCGCGATCCTCCGCGCGTCCGGCCTCGACACCCTCTTGCGCAAACCGCTCACCCGCGAGACCCTCGCCGGTCCCGACGGCAAAGCCGGCCTGTTACTCAAACAAGCCGAACTCGGCGCGGACCTGACCGCGTCCGGTGACATCAAATGGCACCCGCGAAATGGAGAAAACACCTACGTCGCCATCGACCCCAAATCGCCACCCACCCCCGCCGATCTCGCCCGCGACACCATCCTTCCCGGCATCAAGCTCCGCCTTGGCGATGGTCACGACTACGTCATCCCCCAGCTCCGATCCTTCGACGCCGACCAACTCGACGGCCCCTTTGGTTACGCCTGCAACCTCGACCGCGAACTCACCCAAGACGCGAACACCGGCGACCTTGTTCCTGGAACAGTCGTCCCCGAATACCGCGACGTCTGGGAGACCGCCACTCGCATCGGCGACAACCTCCTGCAGCAACTCACCGCCCCCGGCACGGCCGCTGCCGCCAACATGCGCGACAGCGACATCTACCAATTCGCTGCCCAAATCCTCGGTCTCAACTATCGCCTGCAGGCCCCCGAGATCGCCCTCTCGAAACTGTTACGAACCAACACCGCCATCCAGATCATGCACATCGCGATCGACTGGGAAACCCTGAGGCAGAACCTGGGAAACCGCCTACGCCGAGCCAACCTGCTCGGCACCCACTCAACCGACTCCACAGCATCCGAAACACCCAATACCGAATCTGGTGCAACGCCGCCGACCGAGGCCTCACCCATCCCTACCGCCCCACCATCGCCGAGCTAATCCTCTGGCACCTCACCTGACTCGCCACCGATAGCAGCAACCACAAAAACACGAACGACACGAAAGTAAAACCGGCACTCGCTTTCGTACAGTTCGTGTTTTTCGTGGTCAAACTCCAACTATCAACACGACATGACAACAGTCATCACCCTCACCGGAGACGAAGCCGGCCTCCTGCGAGCGCTCGACAACGCGATCGCCAAAGAGAAAAAGCACGAAGACCAACTCAGCAAAACTGCCGCTACCGGCAAGAAGACCGGCGACTCCCTCGAGCACGATTTCGACCAAGTCGCCGCGTCCAACGATAAAGCCTTTGCTGGCATCCTCCGCGACCTCCGCCGCGCTGGTCCGGAAGGCCGCAAAACCGCCGCCGAGCTGCAAAAGCACTTCGCCGCCACCGGTACCGCCGGCTACAGTTCTGTCAGCAGCATCATCGACCGCCTCGGCGATCTCGACCCCGCTGCCGCGGCCGCTGCCGAAGCGATCACGCAGGAACTCAGGGAGGCCGACGAGAAAACCAGGTTCGACAAATCCGAGGCCGAACTCAAAAAGCTCGGACCGGCCGCCGACGACGCAGCCAAGGCTGGCGAGCAATCCTTCGCAAACTTCAGCAAGAATGCAATCGCGTCCATCGGCGCCGTCGCCTTGTCCTACGTGGGAATCGACAAAGCCGTCCAGAGCGTCACCGCGTACCTCAAAGATCAGGAGGATATTCTCGACAGCGCACTCGCCAAACAACTCCAGCTGGCGAAATCTCAACAGGAAGCCGCCAAGAACCTCGCCGGCCTCTCCGTCGTCCAGCGCGATGAACTCCTGCAGAAATCCGTGCCCCAGATTGCCGCCCAAACCGGTTTTTCCGACCTCTCACAAATCACCACCGCGATCGGCGCCGCCGTGTCCCGTGGTGCCACATCCGAGCAGGCGGCCGAGGCGGTCAAGCAAGCCGCCCGGATCGACATCAACACCCCCGACAGTCTCGACGAGACCACCGCCGGTGCCGTCGCTCTGCAATTGCAAACCGGCTTGACGGACATTCGCCAAGCGATCGCTCTCATCGAAACCACGGGCACCCAAGCCGCCATCGTGGACCCCGGTGCCCTGATTGAATCCCTCCCCAAGGCCGTCGGCTCCGCCGTCGCCACCGTCCGCAATCAGGATCGCGAGGAGGCATCCCGCGAGGCGGCCGCGTTGTTCGCACAGGTCACCCAGGGCGGCAACGATGACAAGGGAAACTCCTCGGCCACGTTCGTCACCGATCTGACCAGCCGCCTCAGCAAATTCTTCACCGGATTTGAAGACGAGCTAATCGACGCCCGATCGCGTATTCAAAACTTCGATAAGAAGATCGCCAAGGGCAGCGACACCGAGGCCGATCGCCGCGACCGTCAACGTCTCGTCGAATTCGTCGAGGTCGGACAACGCGTCCAGCAACGATCCGCTGGCACGTCGGCATTCGAAACGCTCTCCGGACGAATCCAAACGATCCAAGCCAACCCGGAACTCGAACGCCAGCTCGTCGGTGAAGGCTTCGGCGAGAAACAATTTCAAACCGTTCTCACGGACATCTTCAACGCCCAGAGCGACCTTGCCCAAAACTTCAACAAGTCGTTCGAAGTCATTCAAGCCAATACGGATTTCTTCGAACGCGAAGCCGCCCAGATCGCCAGTGGCACGCCGCAACTCGTCCTAGCCAACTTCCTCAACAAATCGGAGGCCGGCAAGGCATCGTTCGAAGCCACCAACGTCGAAGGCGCGACACTTGCCGCAATTCGCGATCAGGTCGCCACCACGCTCAAGGAAACCCGCGACGGCGGCATCGGTGACTTCGTTTCATCATTCACCGACGAAACCGGCATTCGCTCCGGAGCACAGTTCCGCGGATCCACGGCCGCCGAAGAATCCGTCGACGCGATCAACACGCTGCTGGGCCGTCTCAAATTCATCGAACGAGACGGCATCACCACTGCGGAGCAACCGCGAGCCGATCGGATCAACCAACAAATCCAATCAGTCGTTGACATCATCGAAACACAGGGCGCCAACCTCGCCGATGGCTCACTCGGTGCCGCTTCCAATCGTGCCGACGAGCTCGCCACCACCTTCGCTCGAGCAGGCGCTGAATCCAACGCCAAATTCTTCAACGACCTCGCCCGCAAATTCGATCGAGTGGCCGACGCCATCGAGAAACAAAACGCCCTCGCCACCCGCACTGCCGACGCCACCGAATCCACCGCCACGGCCACCGACACCACCGCCAAGAACACTAAACCCAAACCCACCGACCCCAACGCCGCCCAACGCGCCCTCATCGCTGCCGACAACTCCCGCAGCCTCGCCCCCTGATCCCCAACTACGAACGACACGAAAGCACCCCGGCACTCACTTTCGTGTCGTTCGTGTGTTTCGTGGTCACCATCCGAAACCGCATGAATCACTGATCGCCCCATGTCCGCCCTCATCGGCAACATCGTTTTCGACCTCGTCGACCGCCCGTTCGAGCTCCCCAAGTGGTCGACCGCTGTGTTCGTGCAACCCGGCACGCAATTCACCGGCGTGCAAATGCTGCCGCCCACCGGTCGCCCCTTCACGCGCATTCTCACCCTCATCGACGCCGCGTTCGTCCTGCAGGCCAACCAGGACATCCAGACCAGCAAGGTCGGCTTCGCGCTCCCCGTCACCGCCTTCGGCGTCAACTACAGCCTCACCTACCGCCGCCTGTTCTTCGTCGCCAACGTCGAGATCCTCCAAGCCGAAATTCTCCCCCACGCATCCGGCCAAAAATTCGGCGTCCCCTACATCCACACCCCCGCCTCCCGAGTCACCTCCGCCTGGACCTTCATCACCGTCCCCCGCGACTAACAAAAACGTTAACCAAGAACCACACGAATCACACGAATCACACGAAAAATCCAGCACTCACTTTCGTGTAGTTCGTGTCTTTCGTGGTCCAAAAAAATGCCCAATCTCAACAACCGCACCGCCTACCCACTCACCCGCGTCGCCACCCCGATCCGCGTCTGGACCCGCGCGACCTGGACTGACGCCTGGACGCTCCGCCCCGACCTGCAATGCACGCAACTCGTTTGGTCGTCCTACCCCGAAATCTCCACCGCCAGCCTGCACTACCGCTACGGCTTCGTCATGCAGCCTGGCCAATCCGCCCCCACAATCCACCCACCGATCACCGCCCGCGGCTACTGGGTACTCGTCGCCATGGACACCGACGACGGCCCACCCGCCGTCTGGCTCGGATACGCCGAGAACCCGATCACCCGCCCCCTCGCCGCCGCCTCCGACACCTCACCGGCCACCGGTGACCAAACCATCCCCTGCTATGGGCTCGAACGCATCTGGGACCACTGCTACGTCGAATCCACTGTCTGCCTCACCGAGGAGGAAACCGACGAAGAACCAAATCGATTCGCCCGCCGAGGCAACGTCGCCGCCGTCTTCAACGGCCCCGATCACACCGGCTATCGGTCCCGCCAATTCGGCACCCTCGACGACGAACGCGACTGGACCGCCGCCGGCTTTGCCCGCCCCACCGACGACGGCCGGCACGTCTGGAATACCGCTGACATCGTTCAACACCTCCTCGGCTTCCACGCCCCCACCGCCTCTCGCATCCTCGCGACCAATCCCGACCCCGCCGTCGAGATCCCCTGGCGGATCACCGGCATCGGCAATCTGCCCGGCTACGACACACCCACCATCGACACCGCCGGCCGCAGCATCGGCGACATCCTCCGCAGCATCATCACGCCCGGCCGCATGCTCGGCCTCACGTTCTCCGCCGCCGCCACGATCCCCGCCCACGGCTCCGACGACTCCCCGCTCATCACCGCCGTCAACATGGCATTCGCCACCCGGCTCACACAGCCCACCACGATCCCCGACATCGGCCCACTACCCTACGATCCCACCGGCGTCACGCTCACCTGCGCCACCGATCCGCTCACCACCGTCGACTACCGCCTGGACGACTCCGACGTCGTCGACCAAATCATCGTCCAAGGCCCCCGCGAGATCTCCGTCTGCACCATCGAACACAGCGAAACCCAGTGGCAGAACGATTGGGATGAAGACGACGCCGACGAGTACGACATCGGTGGTAGTGAAACCGACGGCTGGGACGATCTCACCAATAGCCAACGCCGCGACCTCAACGCCGACAAGCGAGAGAACGCACTCTCGCACCGTCGCACCTACCGCAACCTTCGCCTCGGCGATTCCTTCGACGGCAAAGTCCGCGGGGGCAAATCGATGTTCCCCGACGCGAGCACCGGAGGTAACGCGACCGGCGACGCGCTCCACGTCCCCCACCTCGACAACGTCGAGATCCTCCCCGATCTACCACTCTATGACGGCGTCGACTACATGGGCGCAGCCGACGAAGTCGACGAAACCGAAGGCAGCCGGACACGCCTACCAATCCTCACCTCATTCGAGATCCCCGACAGTGCCGATGCACGCATCCACTCCAGCGTCATGGCGGGCCTCGGCGTCTTCATTACTTCGCAATTTCGCGTGTTCCGGACCGACATCCGACCCAACAACGAACGCGGACCCGGTATCGAAATGAATGTGATCGGTGCCCCGCAATACATGCTGATCGACCCCGCCAACGGCACGCCCAACGCAGCCGACGGCGTCCTCTTGACCGCCTACGATCACACCACCATCGAAACCACCGTCGCGGTACGTGGCGATCGCCGCCCCTTCTGGGCCCAGCCCGCCGAGCTCCCACCGCTCGACGTCATCCGCCGCCGCGTCTACACGTACGAAGACCCACCACTGCAACAGGTATACATCGTCCCCGACACCGTCCTCGCCATCACCGGCCCTGGCATTCGCACACTGGCCGACGGCGGCATGCTCCGCAACCCACTCCCCCGGCTCCGGGCCCTCGCCAACCTCATCGCCACTTACGCCCACGCCCCGCGATACCGCGTCCAGATCCAAACCGCCCGCATCCTCTCCACGCTCCCCGTCGGCGCGAACCTCCGCACCGTCGACGTCATCGGAACCGACGTCCAATCCCCCATCGTCGAGATCCGCATTGACGCCCCCCTCGCCGAAACCATCGACCGCACCGACATCACCCTCACCATCACCGCCGCCTCCCACCGCTTCGACGTCCTCTCACTCTTGTAACGTCCCACCCGGAACACACCACCCACACGAAACACACCAGCACTCACTTTCGTGTCGTTCGTGTTTTTCGTGGTCAACCCCCATCCACCGCCCATGCGTTTCCTCGAAGGCCTCTTCACCGCCGATGTCACCGTCGACGCCGCCGCCTCGGCCGCCACGACCTACGACGCCACGGAAGTCACCATCCGCATCTTCGACCCCAACGACTCCGACGGCAAACACTTCATCGACACGCTCGTCACCGTCACCGCCCTCTGCTCCGTCCCCGGCGATTTCAGCAAAGGCTGCTACGCCGCCATGCTCGAACTCCCCGACGGCACCTTCCGAGTCATCGCCGCCTCCTGCGACCCGATGATCCCCGACTTCTCACCCGCGAGCGAAGAGTAAATCTCATGTGTGGATTCGCCACCTTCAGCTGTTGCGGATGCAACTGCGTTGGCATCTACCTCAATACTGCCTCCAATGGCGAAGGCGGCCTGCAACACTGGCTGCCAACGTCGGAACTCAGCGTCGACCAAGTCTCGAATTTGCCTAGCATCGATTCCGACATCGAACTCGTCTCGAAACACGACGTCTTCTGCAAAGGGCCCATAACGCCGTTCTATGTCGGCTTCGACATCAACGATCTCACCTACACCGGCATCGGCGACGCGGTGATCCGCATCATGGCCCGCGTCGAAACGGTCGACGTCGACGGCTTCCCCGTCATTGGCGACCACTGCTTTTGCGAAATCCGCCAACACCCCGACCTCGACGGCGTGATCAGTGACAACGGACAACCGGCCCTCTGGATCCGCATCGGCGTCTGCATTGACGGCGTCGATACGATCCTCAACTCCGGTACCGCGATCTCCACGGTGGAGGTTTTCGATAACAGCCTCGAACTCAAGTTCGGATCCGGCCTGGCATCGTCCACCGGTCAAATCAAATTCCGCTACGGATCCGACATCCCACTAACCTACATCGCCGGCCTCACCAATTTCCGCGAAGGCGACTACTTCCTCGCCGAGGCCAACATCACCCTCACCGGCGACACGTCGGACCTCGCCGCCAAGAAAGGCAAACTGTACCGCCTCGACAATGCCGCCGACGCTGGCAATCCCGCGAGCTGGATCGAGGCACCACCATCGGAGCTCGACGATCCATACCTGTTCGCCGGCAGTGGCGAACCCTCCGCCGGGACGACGCTCAGCATCGGCACATCGATCTATCAATCCGACGCCGACGCCGCATTCGGAAGTCTCCCCGGCCGCAAAGTCGCGATCCGGGTGACCAACATGTCACCCTCGCAGCACTTCGAACCCGCCCAACTCACGATCAACAACGCCATCTCGACCAAATCGATCGCTTGCCCATTCACCGCCCCATCTTGGCAAGACGCCCCGGTCAAACGCATCACCCCGCTACCCGTCTACACCGGATCCATCACCGGCAGCGTCACGGGCCTGATCTATCCCGGCTGGTCGACGAAGGTCGGAGCCAGCTACCCCACCGTGTACCCCGATATGCTCTACCTGGGCTCCGGGCCCGCCGAGTCAATCACGCCGCCGCTCTCGACCCAAGGCATCATCCGGCAAACGTCGTTCTGCAAATACGGACCCATCGCCGACGGCACCATCTACGGCACTCCCAACTGGCTCTACGCACGGATCACTGCCGAGATCAAAATCACCTGGTCTCAAACGACCGAGCGACGTTTCACCTACACCGTCGCCGCCGACGTCAGCTACCGCGTCGACAACAGCGAAACGTCCTGGACGCTCGCCCAGCTGCTCGCCGGCGACTATGACGACATGACGTTCACCTACCGCGCCGACACCGCCCACGGCGGTCACGCCGAAACCGGCCCCATCACCGTGGAATCCCACCTCGCCCCCGACATCAGCGTCACACTCGATCCCGATCCCACCGGCCCGGCCGAAACCAACCGCGACCGCCTGGACGTGTTCGAGTTGACGATTGCGAGTACGTGAACTAGCGTTGGTGTCCGGAAAAGCCCATGCCTGTTCCGGCGTCGGCCACGAATGGCACGTAGTTATTTCCTAAGTCCTGCCAGGATCTGGCGTTTCGCTTCGTGGCGGTGAACGTGCAAGTAGTCATGATGTTTTCGATGAGGTTGTTTTATCTTCCTCGGCTCAAAGCGGTCCGTGGAAACGATCCTCGCATCGACTCAACAGAAAACATCATCTCCGGATGAGACTCTATCACCTTCTGGTCTACGAAGACCCAGCTTGGCTCGTCGCCTGCCAAGCTGGGTTTTTTCGTGCGCGCATCGAAGCGGCCAGTGATTCTGCCGCCCGTGTAGGGCCGGTTCCACCGGCCGTATGCGCTGGTTGTTCGCATCTCGACGACACGCTCGAGGGCACGGCCGGTAGGAACCGGCCCTACTTTGACGGACACGGTCCTCAATTGCAAAATGTACGCTGCAAATTGACAAGTGATTTTAAGCTGTCAGAGCAATTTTCCATTCGCACTGATCAATTTGAGTTTTGCAATCACCATGGCGATTGGGTATGTGGAGCGACTTGCGGCACGTAGGGCCGGTTCCCACCGGCCGCATGCGATGGTTGTTCGCATCTCGACGACACGCTCGAGGGCACGGCCGGTAGGAACCGGCCCTACTTTGACGGACACGGGCCTCAAATGCGAAATGTACGCTGCAAATCGACGAGTGATTTTAAGCTGTCAGAGCAATTTTCAATTTGCACTGATCAATTTGGATTTTTCAATCACCATGGCGATTGGGTATGTCGAGCGACTTGCGGCACGTAGCACGTAGGGCCGGTTCCACCGGCCGCATGCGCCGGTTGTTCGCATCTCGACAACACAACTGACGGGCATGGCCGGTAGGAACCGGCCCTACTTCGACGGACACGGTCCTCAATTGCAAAATGTACGCTGCAAATTGACGAGTGATTTTATCCTGTTTTCAGAGCAACTCACAATTCGCACTGATCAATTTGAATTTTGCAATCACCATGTCGATTGGGTATGCGGAGCGACTTGCGGCACGTAGGGCCGGTTCCCACCGGCCGCATGCGCCGGTTGTTCATTCTCGGGGGCATGGCCGGTAGGAACCGGCCCTACTTTGACGGACACGGTCCTCAATTGCAAAATGTACGCTGCAAATTGACGGGTGATTTTACGCTGTCAGAGCAATTTTCAATTCGCACTGATCAATTTGAAAGTTGCAATCACCATGGCGATTGGGTATGTGGAGCGACTTGCGGCACGTAGCACGTAGGGCCGGTTCCCACCGGCCGTATGCGATGGTTGTTCGCATCTCGACGACACGCTCGAGGGCACGGCCGGTAGGAACCGGCCCTACTTTGACGGACACGGGCCTCAAATGCGAAATGTACGCTGCAAATTGACAAGTGATTTTATGCTGTCAGAGCAATTTTCAATTCGCACTGATCTATTTGAAAGTTGCAATCACCATGGCGATTGGGTATGTGGAGCGACTTGCGGCACGTAGGGCCGGTTCCCACCGGCCATCCGCGTTGGTTTTCCGTTCTCGGGGGCGCGCCTGAGTTCATGGCCGGTGGGAACCGGCCCTACTTCGACCTAGAATTGAGGAATGCCTAATTGGAGACGTGCTTTGGTTCCGGGGGGGACCTATTTCTTTACGGTCGTCACGGATCGTCGTCGACCGATCTTTGAGTCAGAGGTTGCGCGGGCGATCTTGGGAAATGTGATTCGCGAGTGCCGACATTCTCATCCCTTCGAGGTCCGCGCAATCGTCTTGATGCCCGATCACCTCCATTCGATTTGGTGCATGCGTCCCGGGGACGCCGATTACTCCGGTCGTTGGCAATGGATCAAAACCCAGTTTACCAAGCGTTGGTTGGCATCGGGTGGATCGGAATGTGCGGTGACAGTTGGGCGGAGGATGGATGGTCGACGTGGGGTTTGGCAACCGAAGTTTTGGGAACACGCGATTGAAGAAGAAGCTGATTTCGAAAGCCATTTCAATTACATCCATTACAACCCCGCGAAGCACGGATACGTGCGTTGCCCAGTCGATTGGCCGTGGTCGACGTTCCATCATTGGGTGCAGCAGGGCGTTTATTCTGCGCATTGGGCATGCGGCGACCGCGATCCAAGATTGAATTTCGATCCTATCGAAAAGACAGTCGGCGAGTAGGGCCGGTTCCACCGGCCGTATGCGCTGGTTGTTCGCATCTCGTCGACACGCCTGAGGGGATGGCCGGCAGGAACCGGGCCCTACTCGACTGTTAGGCCGAGTACGGCGACGGCGACGCAAGCGAGCGCTAACCCCGCGAACAAGGCAGAACCGTTATCGCCCCAGACCATCAACCATCCGCCGACGCGATTGGTGCGACGATCAGCTTGCAAGTCGAGCCTCGGACGTCGATCGTGTCACCTGGAATGAAACGTAGCGACAGAGCTGTTTGCTTCGACACCGTTCCAGAGGTGCAGCATCGCCATCGCTAGCGGCCAAACCGCCGCTTCCAAAATCGCACCGCGTGTGACACCGGACGAAATGGATCGTTTGGTCCACTTCACATTGAGGTCCGCATTTGCATCTTCATCCGTGGAGTCCTGTGTAGACATGTGCAAACCCGCGATGGGAGTGGGTTGTTAGACTGCTCCTTTTAACCACGAACGACACGAAGCACACGAAATACAGCGTAGTCTTGCTTTCGTGTCATTCGTGTCATTCGTGTGTTTCGTGGTGAAGTTAGCTGCCCTTGGCTCGCAGGGCGAGCGGATGCTTGGGGCTCGCCGGTGTGGCGCTTGCGGATTTATGGCTAGCGTTTATCTTACGCGTTGATTTTCTGGTTCCAGTTCCCTCTGTTTTTTCGGTTTCCTCGTCGTGCTTCGTACCCATACCTGCGGCCAACTCCGCAAATCCGATGTCGGTTCGCCTGTCACCCTCTGCGGTTGGGTCGAAAGCAAACGCGATCACGGCGGCGCTGTTTTCATCGACTTGCGGGATCGCTACGGCTTAACCCAAGTCGTGATCGGGCCACCCGAAGCTGGCGAGGCCATGATTGACGCCGCCGGCCACGTACCCAACGAATCTGTCGTGCTGATCCGAGGCCAGGTCGCTGATCGGCTCGAAGGAAAAACGAATGCCAAGCTTCCGACGGGTGACATTGAAGTCCGCACGGAGCATTTCGAAGTTCTATCCGTCTCGCAGACGCCGCCCTTCACGCCGGGACAATCGGTGTTGCCGGGCGAAGACCTGCGACTGAAGTATCGCTATCTCGATCTCCGCCGCAAAGAAATGCAGAACGCATTGATCCGCCGTAGCGAGATCATCAAGTGCATGCGGGATTACTTTGCCGAACACGACTTCATCGATGTCGAGACCCCGATCCTGGGACGCAGTACGCCCGAGGGAGCTCGCGACTATCTCGTCCCCAGCCGCGTCCATCCAGGGGATTTTTATGCGTTGCCGCAGTCGCCGCAGTTGTACAAGCAGATCCTGATGGTGGCGGGCTTCGATCGCTACGTGCAGGTCGCCAAATGTTTTCGTGATGAAGATCTGCGGGCCGACCGCCAGCCTGAATTCACACAGCTTGACATTGAAATGTCATTTATCGATGCCAATGATATTATTGAGCTGATTGATGGGTTGGTTGCCAAAACAGCCAAGCAGGTGCTTGGCAAAGACATCACCTTGCCGCTGCCACGGATGACGTACGAAGAAGCGATGCGGCGTTTTGGCAGCGACGCGCCGGATCTGCGGTTTGGGTTGGAAATCGTCGACGTCACCTCCGTGGCGGCGAAGACCGAATTTCGGGTGTTCCGAGGTACGGCGGACGCCGGCAATTTTGTTCGCGGCATTCGTGTTCCCGGCGCAGCCACGTTGTACTCGCGGCGTCAAATCGACGATCTGACCAAGTACGTGCAGCAGGATTTTGGTGCCAAGGGGTTGGCCTGGTTCCGGGTGGAAGACGACCAGACCCTGTGGAGCCCGATCGCCAAAAACTTCACTCCTGAACACCTGGCGGAAATTCGTGAATTGATGGGCGGAGAGCCTGGCGACTTGCTGATGTTCTTGGCCGACTCTTGGGAGGTGACCTGCAAGGGTCTGTCGGGGCTTCGCAAGCGACTTGCGGCGGAACTCAAGCTGTATGCTCCGGGTGAACTCAATTGCAGCTGGGTAACCGAGTTCCCGATGTTCGAGCGAGATGAAGAGAGTGGTCGCTACGTCGCGATGCACCACCCCTTCACTGCACCGCTAGCCGAGGACCTGCCGCATTTAAAGGAGTCGCCTGAAAAATGTCGAGCCCAAGCTTACGATCTTGTGATCAACGGGAGTGAAGCGGGCGGGGGTACGATTCGGATCCACGACAGTGAAATTCAATCGCAAGTTTTCGAATTGCTGGGTATGGACGAGGCGACTGCCCAGGACCGTTTCGGCTTTTTGCTCGATGCACTTCGTTTTGGGGCTCCGCCGCACGGGGGAATCGCCCTGGGAGTCGATCGCTGGGTAATGCTTTTCGCAGGGCTGGACAATATTCGGGAGGTGATCGCGTTCCCGAAAACGCAAAAGGCTGCCGATTTGATGACCCAGGCACCCGGCGAAGTCGATGCCGCCCAGCTCAACGAGCTGCAGCTGCGGACGGTGTCGGTCAAGACCTAGTTGGGTTGGAACCGACCCGGGCGATCTGGTAAATAGGGGGACTGTACGACAGTGCGGTCTCAATTTTTGGGATCGCAGATTTCACCCCTCCCGGAGACATGTCTTAAGATGGTTTACCGTAATTTCACGTTCGTGCTGGTCGCGTTGTTCGCATCCGCATCGTCGTTCTGCTCGGCTCAGGTGCCCTCGAACCCGGCCGTTGCTGTGGATCCGGCTTCCGATGCCACCCAAGCGGAAGTGACCAAAAAGGTCTATTTTGACATCTCGATCGGCGGTAAGCCGGCCGGACGCGTCGTGATCGGATTGTTCGGGAAGGACGTTCCCAAGACGGTCGAAAACTTCCGTGCGTTATGCACCGGCGAAAAGGGTGCAGGAAAGGCAGGCGTGCCGCTGGATTATGAAGGCAGCGCATTTCATCGCGTGATTCCCGGATTCATGTTGCAGGGTGGTGACTTCACCGCTGGCAACGGAACGGGCGGCGAAAGCATCTATGGGCGCACGTTCCCCGACGAAAATTTCAAGTTCAAGCATTCCGTCCCCGGCTTGCTCAGCATGGCAAACGCGGGACCGAACACCAACGGTTCGCAGTTCTTCATCACGACCGTACCCACCCCCCATCTCAATGGTCATCACGTTGTCTTTGGTCGTGTGATTGAAGGCATGGATGTGGTGAAGAAGGTCGAAGCCCAAGGTTCGGACTCCGGCCGGACCCGCAGTTTGATCAAGATCACTGAAGCGGGCGAGCTGAAATAGTCGCCCTATGAAGCCAGCATCGATCAGCGAACTCAAACGCGCGCTGGCCCCGTTGCCGCGTGAGGACTTGCTCGATGCCTGTTTGCGATTGGCGAAGTTCAAGGTCGACAACAAAGCGTTGTTGACCTATTTGTTGCTGCAGTCTGGTGACGAGGCGGGCTATATCGACGAGGTTTGCGCGGAGATCGACGAACAGTTGCCCGCCAACCGGTTGATCCACAAGAAAACGTTGCGAAAAATCATTCGCACCATGGACAAATGCATCCGCTTTTCTGGTGACAAGGAAACCGAGCTCCAAATCCGCAT
The DNA here is from genome assembly GCF_007860105.1 of Allorhodopirellula heiligendammensis. Taxonomy (NCBI): domain Bacteria; kingdom Pseudomonadati; phylum Planctomycetota; class Planctomycetia; order Pirellulales; family Pirellulaceae; genus Allorhodopirellula; species Allorhodopirellula heiligendammensis. The sequence goes on along the minus strand of NZ_SJPU01000002.1, from coordinate 1,138,681 downwards.
TCACTTTTGCCGACAAGTGATCGACCGTGATCTGCATTGGGGCCGCTGCCGGGTGAGCGAAAATATGTATTTCGGTCAGCTCAAGAAGATCGAAAAAGCTCTCGAGAAATTGCACCCGGATCTGCAATACGATTTTCGCCAGCAAATGCAGGGATTGGATCGAGCGTAGCTGGGGACTGTCATCCCGAGCGAGCACGTCTGTTTCGCTCTGGCTCTCCAGCGAATGCTTGCTGTATTGAATAGGCGAGGCTCTTCAAGACCCGCGTCGTGCCCGGTTGAAACTCCTGCCAAGTTTCGCGACAGCATCTCGGAGTGGCTCGACTAGTTTGCGCGTGTGCCCCCAGCCCTGGCAACGGATATGCCTTCCACAATAACAATTGCTGCGACGCTTTCATCGGTAACAGAGAGAGGAGTGGTCCGCACTCCCCACGGGCATCTGCGGCGAGCGATGCCGGTACCGACGCCGCACTTTGCGGGCATTGATGCGCTGCGTGCGGTGGCGGCAGTGGCAGTGGTGCTCCTGCACGCTTGCGTTCCGTACGCTCGACCCTCGATGGCTGGTTTGAGTTGGAGCGTGCACGACACCACCAGTTCAGCGATCACGGTTCTGTTCTGGGCCATCGAGCTGGTGATCATGCCGATATTTTTGGTGATTGCGGGCTTCTTCGCCGCTCGCAGTATCACAGCGCGGGGAGGTTGGTCGGTAACCATAGACCGGCTACGGCGGTTGGGCCGACCCTTGTTGTTAGCCATGGTTTTCCTGCTGCCGGTTGAATTCTACATCTGGATGCTGGGATGGCTCGCCGACGGCGTGGTCTCCTGGCGCAGCGTCCGCCGAATCAAATTTGAGGCTGGGATCGATCGCAATCTGTGGGGGCTGAGCCATCTCTGGTTTCTACAGTATCTGATGACCTATCTCGTGATTTTGGCAGTGGTATGGCCACGGCTCCGCAGCTGGTCAGGTCGTTCCATCGCTCGCTATGGATTGCCATGCTTGTTTGCTGCCGCGGTAATCTCCTTAGCGATGCGTCCAGAGGTGGTGTGGGGGTTCCAGCACTCGTTTCTACCAGTGCTGTCGAAATGGATTTATAGTGGGGCATTCTTCGCGACTGGAGTGCTGTGGTTTCAACTCGACCCGCAGCTGACTCGCATCGCGGCGGGTGGACAGCGGCTCCTCGGTCCCGGCGCACTGCTGGGCGTGGCGGCTGTGAGCATGGGAATTTGGTGGTTGGATGCCGCCGGCGAGCCGCAGGCGTGGCTGCATGGTGGCTGGGGTGATGCATCGATGACGGAGGGTATCCCAACGCGATTAGGTGGATTTCCAATTGGCGGTGTGTGGATGCGCAGCGGCTTGGCATTTTTAACAGTGACGGCGGCAGCCGTATTGACGTTTGCCTTTATCGGCGTGGCATCGACGCGCATCCGGCCCCTCGGACCGCTGATGTCGTCGTTAGCGGCCGGTTCCTTTCTGATCTACCTGCTACATCACCCCGTTGTCAGCTTGGTGCATATCGCTAGCAAGTTTGGTCTGCCGGGCATTTCGCCGCTGGCGAAAGTCACGCTGGCGACAACACTGGGTGTGGCAGCAGGTTGGTCGGTCAGCTGGCTAGCGGTCCGCCGTCGCTTGGAAACGGAGGAGCGGACTGATGCCACTCGCTCGATCCCATTCCCGCGTGCCGATGAGGCAGGTGAGCAATCGACGAAGGCGGCGTAGTTTGAGACCTTCGTCAGACGAGCGAGATTTCGGGCAACGGCGAGCGAAAATAATGCCTCGGGTAGAGCAACGATCTCACCTTAGGTTCAGATCGCTATTGTAACGAAATCTGAGTTTTGTCTAAAGTCCGTTCGTGTTTGAGTTTCTCCTTCCCAGCCGGCTCGCAGTCATGCGTTTGAATCGTCCGCGCAAAACGATACTTCCAACGATTGATCGGTCACCTCGCGTGCACCGTTCCAAGGAAGTCTTGATTATGTTCGGACTCTCTGCGCTGTCATTTGCCATGCTCGCAGGATGCAGTCAAAACCCCTATCTGGCCACCGGTGGTGGAACATCGGTTTGGCAGGCACCGCCCACAGGGAATCAATTAACGGCTGTGCAATCGCAGGTCGCGGAATTGAATCGGCGTGTTCAGTTACTCGACGACAACAATCGGCAGTTGACGACGCAGTTAGCGCAGAGCGAACAACAAGCTCAGGTGTACCGCGACGAACTGAAACTCGTCCGGAATCAGCTCGCCGATACCGCTCAGCAGTATGAAGCGGCCAGGATCGCAGCAAACAATGCCCAAAGCTCGGCACGGAATTATCAAGCTTCCGCCCAACTTCGCGGTGGCGCCACGATTCGCGCCAACACGAATTTGACGCAGCAGGCCGGTCGTCTTCAACTCGGCAATTTGCAAGTCCAACCCGACGGTGAGGTCATCCGAGTCATCGTGCCCTCGGACCAATTATTCGCTCCGGGCACCGCCCAACTGCAGCCTCAATCCAGTGCGGTTCTCGATCCAGTTGCGGCTCAACTAAGATCGGTCTTCCCACGACAACGTATCGGGATCGAAGGTTATACCGACAATTCACCTATGTATGGCGGTGCCGTCGGCAGCCCCCATCAACTTACTTCTGCGCAGGCCTCTGCTGTGCTCGATTTATTGACCCGTCGAAATGGCATGCCGACCGACCAATTGTTCATTGTCTCGCAAGGGGCAAACAATCCACGAGGTGATAATTCCAGCCCTGCAGGCCGGGCGACCAACCGTCGAATTGAGTTGGTCATCTATCCTGAAACCTTTTGAAGTGACACGCTGAGTAGTCGCGTCTCTCCAAGACACGCTTGTCCCAAACAAGCATCTCCAAGCGTCGCAGACCATAGGAATGCCGTCGCGAGGGCGACTCGCCAGGCGGTTGGTTCCTCAGGGTTAAGTGAACCGCAGAACGCTGTAGGTCTCAAGGGCTTGCTCGAGTTGCCTCAGCGGCTTCGTCGCGTGATGTGTGCACAGTACCAACGGCAGCATGGGAAGCTGGGCGGAGATCAGTCTCGATAGAATCTGTTCGTGCGATTCGTCACTGTCGGGCTGGGGATGGCGGAGCTGCACGATAGCAGCATTGAGCGTCGGGCCGAAGGGACCATAGGGCAGTTCGCCGATCCGCTGTTGGCGAGCGGTGTAGTATGCCGCCGCGCTTTGCGTGGGTTTCCAATTCAGTTTCGCGTCAAGACGTGCAGCAGCGGCGTGGTCATCAGCTTGTTCATAAATATCAATCAACAAGCCGCGGGCAACCATGTCGTCTTCTTTGGCAATCTTTGCCAAGGCTAATAAATCCGCTGCTGCATCGCTTGCGCGGAGGGTATTGTTTCGAAACCACTCTGCACGAGCCCATTCGGATTTCACAAACAAGGAAGTGGGATGCAAGTTGACGGCTCGCCGCATGAAATCCAATGCCTGAGTATGTTGGGAGCTGATCATGCTCAACCAGGCGGCTTGTTGGTAGACCTGCCACTGGTTTAGCTCTTTGCGAGTAAGTGCAGCGAGGATGTATGCAGCGCGGTCAAAATCAGCGAGGACTTGATAGTCCAACATGGCTTGGGCTAACAGTGCATCAAGATTATCCGGTGCCAACGCCAGCGCCCGCTCGGTTGCCTTTTGGCTTCGAGCGATCAGTTCGGAGGCGCGCTGATCATTGACGCGAGCGGCGAGGCTAATCGCGGTCAAGGCAACGCCGCCCTGCCCATCCGGATAGGTATCATCTACCGAGACGGCATGTTCAAAGCATGCCAATGCCGTCTCCATCGCTTTCACCGTGTCGGGATTCGACTGCGTGCGGCCCTTGATCAAACAGGTAAATGCATCAGGATCCGCGGGATTGGAGCGTTCATCGCGGAGTGCCAATTCAAATCCGACCTCTTCTGCGATTTTCTGGGCGAGGCCGGCTTGCTCGATCAGGTTGTCCCCAGCAGCAGCCGAAACGACAAAGCCGTTAATTAATTTTCCGGTCGTCCCCGAAACAATCTCGACGTTCACTGCGAGTTTCTCGGACTCATCGGTTTCTCCCCACTCCGGCGCTAGTGGAGTTGTGGTGAAGGTCCCTGAAATCAACGCGTCGACCTCGAGCCGTTTCGCCACTTCGCGAAATTCCTGCGGTTCCGCTGCTGTTATCGAGTCGTACTTAGGAACCGTGATACCTTTGAGACGCGAGAGTTCATTGGCGAGCATACCGGAGAGGAGATCGGCTTGATCCAGTTGGCGATCGACCAGTTGGCGGTTCTCGTCGGTGCCCTCATGCGCACCGCCGGGCTGAAAACGCAGCACGGCGATCGAGCGAATTGATCGTAGCTCGTCGCCGTGGAGTGGCGGCAAGAAGGTGGCACCGATCGCGCCTCCAGCAACGGCACCGCCGACCATTTCAATCAGTCGCCGCCGGCTGATCACGACAGAATCGCTCTTCGTGGAGCCGGAAGTACCGGTGGGGGACACACCCGCTTGCAAAGTCGCCAGCACATCGGCGGCGACCGGCCGAGATGCCGGCTCCTTGGCCAGCATCGCCAGGATAAGATCGGACAGGGCCGGATCGTCACGCAGAGCCAACGAATCGACGGACGGTTGTTTTTCCAACACAGCTGCAAACCGCTGTGTCGCCGTTTCACCGGAGAATGCAGGTTGAAAACACATGGCTTCGTACAACACGCAGCCAAGGGAAAAAATGTCTGCTGCAGGCGTGATCACGCCACCGCGTGCCTGTTCGGGCGCCATGTATCCCGGCGTCCCTAGAATCATTCCGAAGCGAGTCGACGAATCGCCGTCGGACAACAACTCAGCCAGATCGACGCTCGACTCGCTCGACTGCTCCGTTTCGTTCTCAAATCGGCTCGAACCGACCCGGGAGAGTCCAAAATCAAATAGTTTTAAACTGGAATCGCTCTCGCTAACGCTTCGCTTGTCCCTATCACCAGCTCGTTGCGAGCGAGGTCGGTCCATCACCATCACGTTTTCCGGCTTGATATCTCGGTGGATCACGCCTTGGCCGTGGGCAGTTACCAGCGCATCGGCTAACTGAATCCCCCAATTACGGACTTGCTCGGTCGAGATAGGATCGTCCGCAATTCGCTCGGTGCGGATCCGCTGGAGCAGTGTTTCCCCGCGGAGGTGCTCCATCACAACATATGGCATCCCGTCGAACACCCCAATATCGAATAATTCGACGATATGCGGGTGCGTTAGCCCGGCAACTGCTTTGGCCTCGCGTTGAAACCGTTCGATCAAGGACTGTGACTGACGGCCGTGGACCGACAACATTTTGATTGCAACGCTGCGTTCCAACCGGGTGTCCGTGGCCCGATAGACGATCCCCATCCCACCGCGACCGAGTACGCTCGTGATGATGTAGGGTCCAATCCGATCACCCATCGTCGGCAGAGGGATGGTTTCCTTTGTGGAATCTGGAACTCTGTCGAGCACATGTGTGAGGGCCGCATGGGTCGGCTCATCGCCGGCGACGAGGGGCACGGTGCTTTGGTGGGATCTCACCTGCCGTGATTGACTGCGCCGCACTTTGGCTTCTTGCTCCCGCTGCACCTCTTGCGTAATCGCATCGAGCTCGCGGCGTAGCAGCACGGTGTGATCACCGCCGTAATTCTCAACGAGGATATCGATTTCGTCGGTGACCTGCTGGCAACCATGACCCCCGTGCAGTGACTCCCGCAGCCGAGATTCAAACTCGAGACAAATCGCATCGAGCCGCGCCAGTTCACGGGCGGGTAAATCACTAAGTTCCATCATTGTCCTCGGCGGATTGACGCTGTTCGGACCACGTCTTGCGAATCAACTGAAGGCGTCTCTCGACAGCCCGTTTGCTGATTTCCAAGCGTTCTGCGATTTCGTCGACGAGATATCCATCCATTCGCATTACGGCAATTTCTCGGAGTTGAGCATCAGGCAGGTCATCGAGCAATTGCTCACAGGCTTCGGCCAACTCCGCCCGTACATCGGGACGCATGGCATCCTCGCCACCACCATGGACGCCCATTTGTTCCAAACCACCGGCAGCCAGTTCACCCTTGGCGTCAAGGAAAACGGACTCACCGCGCACATTGCCACCACCGCGTTTTTGGCGGGTTTGACGACGTAAATGCGCGTGCACCTTGCGGCTGGTCAATGTAATCAGCAATCCCCACAAGTTGTCGGGACCCGCTAGGTCCGGAAATTGATCGCGTCGCACGCCGGCGATGAAACTATGGAACGCCGACAAGGCAATATCCTCTTCGTCACTGGTGCGTCGCAGGTTTTTAGGGAGTCTTGCGCCAGCCAAACGCACGAGCGGATGGAAATAGCGTTCCCACAAAATGGTTGTCGCCTGCTCGTCTCCGCCGCGAACGTCGTCTAGTAAACCCGCGAACTCTTCGAGTGATAGTTCCGTGGACATTATGTTCTCTCGACTCTCGCAACGAACGTCTTGTCAGCGACCGCGCCACTCGCTTCGCTCCCCACCTCGAAATGGCTGCGACGGGCAAACCCCAATGCTAGCACACGGCCTCCCCGTGCCCCCTCGCGTGTCTCTACATGATCGCTCGTGCCGCCCCAGGGCAGCTCGCGGGCCACACTGGTTAGCCGCCCCACAGCTTTCTCGCCGCCGGCAAACAGCTTCGTATCGACCGCTGGCAGCGGTTCGCCGGTCAAATCCTCGCTGGACCACAGCACCAACTTTTTTTGAACTTGACCGAGCGCATCCAAGCGAGCGATCGTTTCTTGACCAAGATAACAACCCTTGGTGAAGGAGATGGTTTCGGTTTCGCGGTTGACTTCCTGAGGCAAATGCGAGTCATTGAAATCGGTTCCGTACCAGGGATACCCAGCCGTCACTCGCAAATCATGAAACACTTCCATTGCCTGGTCACGCTCGATTTGCGGGTCCTTTTCAGCCTTGTCCACGATCGCGTTTAGGAGCAATTTGCCAGCGATGTCTGCCCCTGACAGGCTCGTCGTCGTGGGCGCCAAGAGCAATAGTCCGCGTCTGCCCTGGGGCGTATCGACCCACGGAACACGATAGGTTGGCAGGCTCCCGGCCTGATCACCCAAGTCTTGAAACCCGAGTTCCTCGCCGGCCAGACTGCCGACGACCAAGTACGCGTGGACGTTGTCATCGACAATCTGCGGCTCAGCTTCTTCGCGGATGGTGTAACGATCCATTTGGGCAGCGATGGCCTCGGACTGGCCGGGCGCTCCGATCAAACGGTATCCCTGCTCGGACCGAAACGCCATAACATGCCCGATGCATTTCCCTTTCACATTGGTGACAAAGGTTTCGACCCCGGGCCCGCCAATTTCCAGCGATTTAATCTCGTTGGTCGTCAAATTATGCAGGATCGCCGCGGCGTCTTTGCCCACGAGATCGAGCACACTCAGCGATGGCAATCGTAACAACAGAGGGGTGTTGGTGGAGTTGATGCTCATAGCGATTAGCGAGAAGAAGTTGGCAGAGTACTGGTTTCGGGCCGCCCATTGATGTCATCGATAAGCATCCTCAGCCGCCCGAGCGCTCGGCGATTGAAGCGGAAGACCAACCGAGGATAGGCGGCGAGCTCTTTCTCGCCGGACTCCTCGGGCAGGGGTCCACGCAGTTCAAACTTCCCTGAGACAAGAATGTCAGCGAATTCAATTTGCAGGTGCTCCATATGCTCATCACTCAAGGAGGTTCGCAAGCGGAGCACCAATTCATCGCGGACATACCGCATCGAGTGATAGACATTGTAGAACGTCAGCAATTCATTGACCGCTTCGTCGACCGAGTTGGTCACTTTGTACAGCGCTCGATCCTCTGGGCTGATCATCCCGTTGCCCAACAGCTGCTTTTCAAAAAACTTCCCAACGTCACTCCAGTAACTGCCTTCGGGATGATCCAACAACACCAGTGGGATCATTGTTTGTTTGCCGGTTTGGATGAGCGTCAGTGTTTCACAGGCTTCATCGAGTGTCCCGAAGCCGCCGGGCAAGCAAACCACACCGCTGCATTCTTTGACGAACATCAATTTGCGAGTGAAAAAGTACTTCATCGTCACGAGTTTTGGGTCGTTGTCGATGTACTGGTTGGCTCCCTGTTCGAACGGCAACATGATATTCAGCCCCATCGAGGCATCGCGTCCGGCACCTTTGAGCCCAGCTTCCATGATACCGCCACCGGCACCTGTGATGATCATCCAACCGTGTGCGGCCATCCGGCGGCCGAGATCAACGGCAGCTTGATAGCCGGGGTGATCAGGCGCGGTGCGGGCGGAGCCAAATACCGTGACTTTCCGCCGCCGCCGATAGGGACGAAACACTTGGAAGGCATAACGCAGCTCACGGAGGGTGCGCGAGAGAATTTTGATGTCGCCGCGAGCCGTTTCGTCTTTCTCAAGCCGATTGATCGTGTTCCGCATGAGCTTGAACAAGTCTTGCGAATCGATCCCCGAGATCGGCTCGTCCGCCGGTTGGGGGCGGTTGAGCTCGTCCTCGCCAATCGCCTCACTCGGCAAGCGATCAATCTCCTCCTGGGTCTCCTCTTCCGCAGAGAGACCACTCTTTTTGTCCGGCCTGGATCCGCCGTGGGAGGGAGATGGGTCTGGCAAGCGATTCATGGGCATTCCTTTTCAAATTCGTCTGCATATTCAGTTGTCCCCAGGGGATTCTACCGGGATTGCCGCACTAACTACAGACGCACGCGCGGACTTTCACGTTCAGGTCAAAAGTAGTGGATACGCAGCCCAGCGGAGAATGACCCGACAAAAACCCCGATTTTCCCAACTTTCACTGGACTTCTCCAAACTTCAATCCGAGGCTCAAGTTCGACTGAAATTGGTGCCGATGGAGCATAGCAGTGCCAATGAGGAGGGAAATCTCAGCGGTGCTACCGAGCAGCGAGGAGGGAACCTCGCTGACGCACCCTCACCCCACGGGAATGATAACCAGGTATGGGATCAAGCAAGGACGCTGCGGCGGCCACCACGATTGGCTTTTTTACGACCGTGCAGTCCGAACGCGCAGGCTGGACAGGGGGTCTGCTCGTACTCAACGGGTCCGGCCGACCGTTGGAATTTCAATGCACCTTACCTATTCGCCCCTCCCGGGCCCACGAAATCCTGTTCGGAACGACACTTCGCCAACATCTGATCAGTGAGGTCATCGGCCCCACCCTGCTACAGAAGTGCCGTACACCGATATCGTTGTTGTGCTGCACCCAAGCCGAGGCCATCTCGCTGCAGGAACATCTGCCCGAACGAACAGATCCGGCGCGCGGGACGAGCGATCCGTCGACGATCGTCGCGATCGTGCAAGATGACGACAACGAGGCGCCTGATCGTACCCTGCGGCAGGGACTATCGGGTCATGATCGAATCACGCTCGGAAATGCCACCCTGTGGGTCGCCGCCGAACTCGTCGAAGCCGCAGAGTGCATCGCCGCGGGCCTCACCGACATTGTCGATACTTGGGAGCCCTTTGAACGGATCACCGAAGCGATCCGGGAAGCTCAGAGCCAGATGGCGAGGGCTGCCTGAATGTGGTTTTCGACGACGAAATCGGCTGCCGCTCGCACCCCCCCCAGCCAAACCGAATCAGGTTTAACAGCGGGGGTCAGGGCCGAATCCTCCGTGGCGCACACCTCAGTAGCACGCCCCACGCTGACGTGCGAGATCGACACAACGCTCAGCTGGTGCCAAACCCGCGATCGCCCGTTGATAGGAAACGATTCGTCAGACCAGTCCGAATTGTTTCATGCCGGTGGGTTTGCTGTCCAGACTCAGACGCTCATCTGCCCTCCGCTGCAGACGACACGCGTACCGATCAAACTGCCGCCTCTACGAGCCAAGGCCAACGGGTTTCTCTTTCCCGAAGCTGCGTCATGGATCCCAGCCACTCCGCCAGCAGAAAAGGCGGCGATTGCGGGACGGGTTGGAGCGAGCGACCAAGTCGTCGATCGAGACGTGAAGTCGCGCAAACGTAAACCGGGAAAACACACACGGATTAAGCCGCCTAACGACATCGTCAAACTCCAAGACCGCCTGTATTACCTCCTCCAGCCACCACTGGATCTGCTCGTCGGTAGTGGTCAGCTGAACTTCCCATTTGAACCGTTTCCCTATCAACTCGATGGGATTGCGTTCTTGTTTCCGCGGTACGCCTGTGTGCTCGCCGACGAAATGGGGCTTGGGAAAACCATGCAGGCGATCAGTACCATGCGGATGTTGCTGTGCAGTGGTGAGATGCGCAATATCTTACTGATTTGCCCCAAACCCCTGGTCAGCAATTGGTTGCGCGAGTTCGGTGTGTGGGCGCCCGAAATCCCGGTGATGGCCATTGAGGGCAACGCCGCAAAACGCGAATTTCAGTGGCGTGCGACCAACGCCCCTGTCAAGATCGCCAACTACGAACTCTTGATGCGAGATAAAGATATCGTGCTCGAGGGCGGACTGCACTTCGATCTCGTGGTGCTTGACGAGGCTCAGAGGATCAAGAATAGCAACAATACGACCAGCGAAATTGTCCGAGCGATTCCTCGTACTCGCTCGTGGGCACTGACTGGCACGCCCGTTGAAAACTCTCCCGATGATCTCGTCGGTATCTTCGACTTCCTCTCGCCGGGATATCTATCCGTCGGGATGCCGTTGCCGCAGATGGCCAGAGCCGCCAGCGACTATATCCTTCGTCGTACCAAGGATATGGTGCTCGACGACATGCCACCGAAACTGTTTCGCGATGCGGACATTGACCTCACGCCCGAGCAATGGTCACGCTATGAAGCTGCCGAGTCCGATGGCATCATTCATTTGGAAGAACTCGAGGAGTCTCTGACGATCCAGCACGTTTTCGAACTCGTCCTGCGGCTCAAACAGATTTGCAACTTTGACCCCGTCACCGGCGCGAGTGCGAAACTGCAACGACTCGAAGCCGATATGGAGGAAGTTGCCGCCAGCGGACATAAGGCGATTTTATTCAGCCAGTGGACCAAGACGATCGAGAAGATGAGACCAGCGATGGAACGCTTTGGTGCTCTGGAGTATCACGGCAAAATCCCGCACAAGAAACGCGAGACAGTGATCGATCAGTTCAAAAACGATCCCAACGCTCGCATCATCTTGATGAGCTACGGGGCCGGCAGCGTGGGATTGAACTTGCAGTTCTGTCGCTATGTGTTCCTGTTCGACCGCTGGTGGAACCCCGCGATTGAAGACCAAGCCATCAATCGGGCCCACCGCATCGGTGCCGCTGGCAGCGTCACCGTCACGCGGATGATGGCCGCGGGCACGATCGAGCAGCGCATCGCCGCCGTGCTCGATCAAAAACGTGAGATGTTTGACGCCCTGTTCGCCACCCAGCACGGTGATGACGAACGCATCACTGCGCCCGCCAGCAACAGCCCGCTGGCGAGAACCGGTGGCCTCAGCCGAGACGAAATCTTCGGCCTCTTCGACCTCCGTGCTCCCGGCGGCAAGAAAGTCGCGTAGGCAGGGCCAGGCGACAGGGTTCTGGCAGCCTTCTCATCGCCCCGAAAGCGTGCGGAGAACTTGCCCGCAGAGCGACGTACCTTCCCCGTTCAATCCGAAGGGCCCGGCTAATTCGGAGGCCCCATTCAATCCGGAGCGACTACCATGGCAGCGGCAAGATCTACTATAAATTGATGGCGTTATCCAATCGAATCTTCCCCACGCAAAAAGTACCCTCATGAGAGTTGCCCTACTCACTGTCGCTCTGTGTTTCGCATTTGCCGGCACCGTCCACGCTGACTCAGCTGACTACAAACCACTCGTCTATCAAGGCACTGAAGGTATTGGGCAGGGCAAGCACATCGTGTTTCTCGCGGGCGATCATGAATATCGCTCCGAAGAATCTCTGCCCGCGCTCGCCCGCATCCTAGCCAAACGCTATGGATTCAAATGCACCGTGCTGTTCGACATTGATCCCGATACTGGCGAAATCGTAGCTGGAACACCCGCGAACATACCGGGCATGGAGGCCCTCGACACCGCCGATCTGGCTGTCGTGTTCCTCCGCTTTCAAAATCTTCCTGCTGCGCAAATGCAGCACTTCGAGGACTATCTTCAACGCGGTGGCCCCGTCGTCGGACTGCGAACGTCCACCCACGGTTTTCGTATTCCTGCGGACGGTGAGTTCGCTAAATACTCATTTGACTCCAAAGTCGAAGGCTACGAGCTCGGTTTTGGGCACCAAGTCCTGGGGCAAACCTGGGTCGGACATTACGGAAAAAATCACGTGCAAAGTACCCGCATCGACGTCATCGAGGCGATGAAAGACCATCCCATCCTACGAGGTGTTGAGGACGTGTGGGTGCAAGCAGGTGGCTATGTCGGCGAACCCACCGATGGCGAAATCCTGACGATGGCGCAGCCGCTCGACGGCATGACTGCCGATTCGCCAGCGTCAGAGACTCAGCCGCCGATGCCGTCGGAATGGACCCGGACCTATCAGGGCGAATCCGGACAAGAAGGACGTGTGTTCACCTCGCTCTACGGCACCCCGGAGGACCTGACCAATGACGGATACCGACGGCTGATCCTCAATGGCATCCTCTGGGCCGTCGGACTCGAAGACGACATCACAGCTGATCTGAACATCGAACTGGTCGGCCCCTTTCAGCCAAACACGTTCGGCAACCAAACGCACGCTCGTGGCATCCGTCCCCAAGATTATGCGGGTTTTGAGAGTCCGATCCCCGCTCATAACAACAGCGGGAAGGCTGAGAAAAAGAAATCGAGGAAAAAATAAACAGGGAAGCGTGTACATCTATCTTGGCGAGCCGTTCAGGGGTGGTTGGGACCACTCCCCCAACCCTGCTAAGCTGGAAGGGTAGACAATCGATCCCACAGCTAGGTTAAGGTGGTGATTTCGCGCCTGAGTTTCCATCCGGCCCCTCAATTCGAGGGGCGGCTGGAGAGTTTTGGCATCAATTCATCGTCTGCGTTCGTTTGTTTCAGCCATTTCGCCGCCATGCGTCCCCTTTTTTTCCTCGTCGCGATTGCGATCCTCGCCTTGGGCCATTGCGCCGAGGCGGGCATCATCATCAATGCTTTGGCGATGATCGGAAACGCGCAGAGCGATGACGACACGCTATTGGCGTTCGCCAGTGCGGCGGAAGGCCCCGTGGATGCTCCGATCCAGGTCGAGCCGAGCGAGACCAACTCGCTCCAAGGACTGGCAGGGAACACCAATTCCTCGGTCGCCCCTGAGGCAACACTCTTGTATACCGTCACACCGCCAGCCCACCCGCGTTTGCAGTGGCGAGTGGAACTGGCCAATGCCACGCTACCACCGTCGCCTGATTTAGACGGTCACCTGAAGCCTTCGTAGGGCTGAATCGTCAACTCGATTCAGTTTATCGGGATGGTTTCCGCGATCGGAAACCAAGATTCATCCCCCCTACATTTGAAGACTTTTAGGAAGATTTTTTAGATATGAAGACATTTTTTAATGTTAACGGCGCAGCCGTTTTATTAGCAGGTTTGTGCGTTTTGCTGTCTGCTGGCGTGGGTAATGCTGGAGTGCTTAATCCCAAGTTTGACGACTTTGGATCGTTGCCTGCTGCCACCTTTGGTGGCAGTGGAATTCCCAATAACGCCGTTGCGATCACGACGATTTCGAACAGTGGGAAGACGATAACCTTGGGGCTGACTGCAACTCAGCGTTACAGCAATCCGCCCGTTACCAATAATGGAGCAGGTGTTTTTTCAGCTGAATTGGGAGAAGATTCAAGTAATGCAGGATACGCCCGGTGGAACTTCAACTATTACATCAACGTCACCCCTGGGGCTGCAGGTGACTACCGGTATCGATTGTTCTACGATATGGATCCGGGGGTTGGCACTAGTGACGACGAACTCGGAGTTATTAATATTCCCAGTCTTTCGGCACTTCAGTACCAGAACTCGTTGAATCTAGGGTTTGGATATCTGAGTACTGGAACCGGTATCTTTGGGGTATCTGAACCTACTTACAACTCCTTTAACCCAAACGCTAGTGGCCAGTACACGTTCTCCCTGGTTGCCTACGAAAAGGTTGGCGGATTTGGGTATGGCGAGGAACTGGGACGCTCGACAATCATCGTCAACACAGTTCCCGAGCCCGCAACTCTAGCGATGTTCTCGCTGCTGGCGATTGGTGCTGCGGGTGCCTATCGTCGTCGTAAGAGCCGCGTTGCGGTTTGCTAAGGTCGGAATGGACAACCGCTGATCGCTCCACGATCAGAACATTGGTTTGCGGAGGACACCCGCGAAACCACGCCGCAGGCATCACACAGCCGAAGTCCCGCTAAGGGACGGCGCGTTCCCTGGCTTTTGCCAGGGAACGCCGCTCATGCCGAGACTCCGGTGCAGGTCCGGCAAGCTCACCGGGGTCCACGGGATGCGGTCCAGGGTGCGGGCAAACCCGCCGTGCTCGGCGTCCATTGCAAGTGAACTCCGCATTTTTGGGGTTGACTTGGCTCGGTCAGTCCAAAGAATCGGGCAGCTTCAGAAATCGGCTGAAATTTGAGTTCATTCTCCCCATGCGGGTGAGTTTTGGCTATGATGCAGGTATCCCGCCTGCGGTCACCCTGTCCCGCAACGACTCCCGCCTTCATTCCACGCGTCAAAGCATTCGGCTTGGCGTCGTGCCCCACCCCAGATCGGCGTTATCGCTTTCGTTCGTCACGAATGATGAGCATCGCCGTCGCAGAATCTGATTAAATCCCATGATCACACTCCAACTTGCTAATGCGGTTGTGTTCCTTCGTGGCAGTCTCGGTCGCGCCGTCGCTCGTCTGCTCCCGCTGTGCGGTGGGACGGCGTTGCTGGTGGCGGCATTCCCGGCGACAGCCCAAGAAACCGCAACACCGACGAGCCAGGCTCCCGCAATGGAGTCCCACGCTGATCGCGAGGCTCGGCTTGTCGGTGAAGCAGCTCCTGCTGCCTTGACCAGTGACGCGACGGAGTCGATGGAAACGGCGACTGCGGTCGGGCCAGCCTCCGAATTGCGATTTTCTTTCAATGCCGCCCCGTGGCGAGACGTGATCGAGTGGGTGGCCGACGAGGCTGGACTGGCGCTACAGTTTGGTGAGTTGCCACCGGGCAGTTTCACCTATAACGACAAGGGATCCTTCAGCCCCGAGCAGGCGCTCAACCGCATCAACTTGTTTTTGATTCCTGAAGGGTTCGCGCTGGTTCGATCGGGCAATTTGCTATCGGTAGTCAACTTGAGCGACCCTCGCAGCTTGGCCCAACTCGACGCGATTGCCGAAATGGTCACTCCTGAACAGCTGCCATCCCTGAGTGACCAAGACGTTGTCAAGTGCCTGTTCCGTCTCGAGAAGTTCGATGCCGAGGAGGCCGTTGAGGAATTGTCGTCACTGCAATTGATGACAACACCCTCGGTGCTTGCCAAGACAAATCAACTGCTGATCACGGACACGGCGGCCAAACTGCGGAGCGTGCAACGGATTCTGGATTCCTTCCAGCCCGCCGCTATGAGTAACGGCACGGTGGTCAAGAGTTTTAAACTCGACCATGTCAGCGCCGAAGACGTCTTGGAAGTCGCCCGTCCCCACTTGGGACTGGCCACCGGCGAAATGATTGGTATCGACGTCAGCCTCTCCGCCGACGTGCTCGGCAAGCATCTGTTCGTTACTGGTGTCGAAGACAAGGTCAAGGTGATCGAGGGATTGGTTGAGGCGATTGATCAACCAGATCCGGAGGCAGAGAAGATGCAAGCGGATTCGGTCTTGAAGTCTTACGTCGTCGAGGGTGGCAATGTCGAAATGGTGTACGACGTGTTACAGACGCTGTTGTCGGGGCGTTCAGTGCGATTGTCGATCGACGAGAAGGCCGGCAGCATCGTCGCATTGGCGGACGCCAAAACTCAGCATGAAATCGAGATGACCGTCCAGCAATTGCAAGCCTCCGACGCGGCGTTCGAGGTTATCCCGCTGAAGAATATTGATCCCTATTACGCGGTCAATCTGCTCGAACAGATGCTGGATCTGTCCCCCACGGCATTTGATGATGACGATGAATCCGCTGCCGACCAACCTAAAATTGATGCTGACGCAGGCAATCGCCGATTGTTTGTTCGCGCCAAGCGTCCTCAAATCGAGCAGATCAAACAGATCATCGCTGATCTGGAGGCTTCCGAATCGGTGAGCGTCGGCGGCAACGTCCGCGTGTTGCCAATTTCAACCGGTCAAGCTGAACGCGTGCTGCAGACGGCAGCTCAGTTTTGGCGGGGCGACAACCCGATATCGCACCTACCCGCTGGCGATGATGAGACGGTCCCCACTGAGCGGGTGCCGTCGCAATCGACGTCCAGCCCGCCCTCTGCTCCCAATATCGCCCCCAGCGAAGACGATTCGCCGTTCGATTTGCAGCCATCCCGATCGGCACAGCACTCCGAGTCGTTTACCAAGGTCAATCGACCGCATCTGAGAGCGGACCAGGTCGACTGTGTCGTGTCGGCTGAAACGGCTCCGATCCAGTGCCAAATCACTCCGCGAGGCTTGCTGCTGCAGTCGAGCGACCCCGAGGCACTCGATCGCTTTGAAGAATTGGTCCGCGTCATCTCAGGTCCCACTGACGTCGCGACGACGAAGCCCATCATGTTTTACCTTCAGTACATGAAAGCCGATGACGCTTTGCGGATGTTGACCAAACTGATCGACGGGGGCGAATTTGCGAAGGAATCCGATGCCGGAACACTAGTCAATGGCTACATGTCGGCCCAGTCGTCGTTCTTGTCAGGTAGCTATCTATCCACCGCAGAGGGCACGCTGACACTGACCAGTGGCGCGATGACCGTCGTCGCTGACACCCGCCTGAATCGCTTGATCGCCCAGGGCCCGATCGCCGACATCACGATGGTGGAAGACTACCTGCGGATCATCGACAAAGAGAACGGAATCGCCGATGTCTTGACGCACGGTCACGCTCGCGTCATCGAACTGGTGAATATCAAGGCCAGTGAAGCGGCTGATGTGATCCGACAATCCTTCGGCAGCCGTGTGGCATCGAATGACAAGGATTCCGGCAATGGGAGCAACCAGGCCAGCAGTCGGCCCTCCAATGATGCCCGGTCATCCAAAGAAGACGCCCAGGCGCAGAAGCTGGCAGCAATGGCCAAGGCGTCGCAGCCTAAAGACCTCGCACCCACCATGACAGTGGCGGTTCACGAAGCGAGCAATTCATTGGTTGTGACCGCTCCTGAGCGACTCCTAGAAGAAGTCCAATCACTCATCAGCTTGATCGACTCACGCGGTGAACAAGCCATTGAGGTCATCGTGCCCACCAACGTATTGGCTGTCGAAGCAGCGCTCGAAGGTATGCTGATTGAAACATCAAGAAGTCGTTCGTCTTCGTCGAGCCGTTCGCGGTCGGAGCGCTGATCTGATGTCGATTGCAAAAGCATTTTCTGCTGCGACCTTGATGGTGGTCGTCTCCTGTGGTTGTTGCCAGTATGCATCCGCACAGGCGGGTCTCCGCGAGTCACTCGAAAGGCTCGACACCAACGGCAACGGTGAGATCGATCCCAGTGAAATCACGCCTCTGGCCCGGCCTTATCTGGAGCGAATTGCCGAGGCGCGGCGGATGTCGCTGGAGCGTTCCAACGATATTGATAAACTACAAGAAGCCGCGAGAGTTTATTATGCGATGCAAAACGGCGTATCTCGTAAGGAGGTTCGCCCTGAACGCGAAGGGCAACTCCGTACCTTTGGCGTTGATCGCGGTGATCCTTTGGTGCCGGAGTTTGGCACGGGTGACTTAAAGTACCCCTATACCGAGTCTGATCTCGAGGATGCTGATCGAATCCTGCGGCGGTTGGACCGTGACCACAGTGGGTCGATTGATCGGTCTGAGGCACGCCGCGGCGATTGGTCGTATCGGGATCCGTTTGCAGACGACCTCAATCAAGACGACCGGCTCAATCGGCTCGAACTTGCGCAGCGATACGCTCGGCGGCGGATGCTATCGAGTGACTCGGACGAACTGATCCAGAAAGCGCGGCGGACGGGCAATGGTATAAAACCATCAGACCCAGATCGCAGCCGTGATTCGCGCGAGGAGCGCTCATGGCGGCGGGGCGGCACCAGCCACTGGCTGGCATCGGGCATCATGGGCCGATTTGACCGAAATCGAGATGGGCACCTCGATCGGTCTGAATCTATCGAACTGGGAATGCCGGTTTCCCAAATCGATATCGACCGCGACGGCAACATCAGTCGTGACGAACTACTCAATCATGTGGTTGGACTCCAGGACGAGGCCGGCGGCATCGACAACGGCTTGCCAGGTTGGTTCTATGAACGCGACATCAACCAAGACAAACAAGTCTCCATGATCGAGTTCGCTCCCGAACCAACGCCGGAGGCAATCGCTGAATTCGGTGCCTGGGATGCCAATAGTGATGGGTTGTTAACGGCCAGTGAGTTGGCGGGATCTCGTGCTCTCGTCGGCGGCGTGTTTCGCAACTCCGAGGCGAAAGCATTGCCTCCTGGTCAAACCGTTATCTCGGAGATTGATGTCAAGGAAGACTTCTCAATTGCTGACTTGAACGTGCAGTTGTCGATCACCCATACCCATGCTGGTCAACTCGATGCCTATCTCACTGGCCCCGGTGGCGAACGCATTGAACTATTCACCGAGGTAGGCGGTCACGACGATAACTTTGATGAAACAATCTTTGACGATCAAGCGTCCGAGCCGATCGTCAAGGGACGCCCGCCTTTCGAGGGTAGCTATATCCCTGAAGGCTTGGTCAAGCATCAGCCTGGTCTGAGTGTCTACAATGGCAAATCGATTCAAGGGGTTTGGCAGCTGGTTATTCGTGGCACGCGCAGCGAGCGATTCGGTATGCTGCATAGCTGGAGCCTACAGGCCCGTCCGGTCGAGAACTAAAATCCCTGATCCCATCTAGCTGCTAGTATTTCCATCGCCATGAGGACCTCTCGAGTGACATTCAATCGGCGAGCGACGTCCCGCCGCGTCTTGCTGGGCATCGTGTCGCTAGCCGCTCTTCTGCTTCCCTGTCCAGATCGCTCAGGGGCGGACGAGATCGCGACGACGCCCCAGAGCGTTGCAACTTCCCAGCCCACGCGCCCGAATGTCGTCTTGATTTTGGTCGACGATCTCGGCCTTCGTGACCTGGGCGTCGAGGGCAGTACGTTTTACCGCACGCCTCACATCGATTCGCTCGCCGAGAGTGGCATGCGGTTCACGTCCGCCTACGCGAACTGCCGGGTGTGTAGCCCATCGCGGGCCAGCATCCTGCTTGGGCAGTTTCCGGCTCGCCATGGGATCACGCAGTGGATCGGTGGCGCGACGGGCACGCAATTCAATCGAAACGAACCATTGCTGCAGCCCGAATACGGTCGACGATTGCCCAGTGACGATGAGACGCTTGCCGAAGCACTCGCCGGGGCCGGTTACCGCACCTTCTTCGCTGGCAAATGGCATCTGGGCGGGGAGGGTTCGCGGCCGACCGATCACGGATTCGCGATTAACTTCGGTGGTCACTCCAAGGGTTCGCCTCCAGGTGGTTATTTTTCTCCATACAACAATCCCAAACTCAAGGACGGCCCAGCGGGTGAATCGCTGACCCTGCGGCTGGCTGACGAAACGGCCAATTTCATTTCGCCATCTGCCCCCGCAGCGGCGCCTTCGCCGTACTTTGCAATGTTGGCGTTCTACACGGTGCACGGTCCCATCCAGACATCGCAGCCCCTGTGGAAAAAATACCGCGATGCCGCGCCCGCACCGCCGGCCGACGGCAACCGGTTCCGCATCGATCGCACCCTGCCGGTGCGTCAGATTCAAGACAATCCGATTTATGCCGGGATGATTGAGCTGCTCGATGACGCCGTCGGTCGCGTGCTCGATGCCATCGATGCCTCGGGGCAACGAGATAATACGATCGTGATTTTCACCAGCGACAATGGCGGTGTTTCTTCGGGCGACGCCTACTCCACGTCCAACCTGCCGCTGCGTGGTGGCAAAGGCCGGCAATGGGAGGGAGGAATCCGCGAACCGTTGTACATTCGCTATCCCGCGTTGACGCACGCCGGCATGACTAGCGACGTGCCAGTCACTGGCGCAGATCTTTATCCAACCGTGCTCGAATTGGCAGGATTGCCGCTGCGACCACAACAGCATGCTGATGGTCAATCGCTGGAAAAGCTGCTCGCGGGCAAACCGGATGAGCGGCTCCGCGAGCGGCCTCTGATTTGGCACTACCCTCATTACGACAATCAGGGTGGTGAGCCCTCCTCGTTGATTCGATTGGGAGACTACAAACTGATCCACTACCATCTCGACGCGCACGACGAGCTATACAACCTGCGAACCGATCCATCGGAGCAACACGATATCGCCGCAGATCACCCTAGTCGGGTGAACAGCATGCGAGACATCCTGCTGACGTATCTACAATCCGTTGAAGCTCAATTTCCAACACCTGATCCACGCTACGACGCTGAGCAGGCCAGGACACGTCAAGCTCAGATCGAGGGTCCCGGCAAGCACCGCCTGGAGCAAGCTCACGCTGAGATGCTGGAGCCCGACTATCAACCCAACCCCACCTGGTGGGGAAGCGCCGTTGACTGATGGACGCGGTTTTTTCAAGGCCAGAGTCGCCGGAAGGTTGAAAATCGCATCCATTTCAGTAGCCATGCTCGGGCGAGCGTAGCAATCGGTTTCAGGGGCTACTTGAAGGCGGTGACGGATTCGTCGACGATGATCCCTGTTTTGCTCCGAATTCTCGCTTTCAACGGATTGCCCACATGACCGCGACCACCGCTCCAACAAAATTGCCACTCCGCAGCGACGTACCCGCTGAAGATTGCTGGGATCTGGCGAGTCTATATGAGACCGAAGCGGACTGGCAGGCTGACTTTGACAAAGTCGCCGGTCAGATTGATCGTTTTGCTGACTATCAAGGTCGATTAGGAGAAAGCGTCGATACACTATTGGAATTTCTCACCTTTGATCTCGCGATTGATCGCATCGCTGAGCGGTTGGGAACCTACGCGTTCTTGCGGACGAGCGAAGACCAGGGCGACAGCGACCACCAAGGGAGAAAGCTGCGGTTTCAAAACCTGGTCGTCAAAGCTTCTCAAGCCGCGAGCTTTGTGCGGCCTGAGCTACTGGCGATCGAAACTGAAACCATGGATGCGTTTTTGAACGATCCAAAACTCGCTCCGTTCCGACTGCAACTCGAGCGAGTTGTGCGTTATCGACCGCATACGTTGAGCGATCGCGAAGAACGACTATTGGCGATGCAGGGGGAGATGTCCGGAGCCGCTGGCAATGCATTCCGACAACTCAACGACGCGGATTTGAAGTTTGGTGACATCACCGACGACAGCGGCCGGTCCATCGAGTTGTCCCATGCCACATTCAGTCAGTTTCTGCTCAGTCCCAACCGTGACGTTCGGAAGGCCGCATTTGATCAGTATTACGGTGTTTTTGACGACCACCGTAACACACTCGCCGCGACACTCAGTGGAAGCATCCAGCGTGATGTCTACTATGCACGGGCCCGCAACTACACCAGTAGCCTCGAGGCATCGCTGTTTTCCGACAACGTCCCCACGACCGTCTATGACAACCTGATTTCAGCAGTGCGAGACTCGCTACCAGCCGTACATCACTATCTCGATGTGCGGCGGCGGAAGATGGGTTTATCGGACCTGCACCACTACGATACGTACGTACCAATCCTCTCCGGTATTAAGAAGCACCATACCTGGGACCAAGCTGTCGAAGTAATTTTGAAGTCGCTCTCGCCGCTGGGCAATGAGTACGTTGGTACACTCGAAGGTGGCCTGCGTGGCCGTTGGTCCGACCGCTATCCCAATCGGGGCAAGCAGAGCGGAGCGTTCAGTTGCGGATCCTTCGATGGCGATCCCTTCATCCTGATGAATTTTAAGGAGGAGGTGCTCAACGATGTGTTCACATTGGCCCACGAGGCAGGACACTCGATGCACAGCTGGTATTCCGCTTCGCACCAACCTTTCCAGTACTACAACTACACCATTTTTGTCGCCGAAGTGGCCAGCACGTTCAATGAACAATTGTTGACGGCTCACCTACTCGAGAATGCCCGAGACGACACCGAGCGGGCGTACCTGATCAACAACGAACTCGATGGCTTGCGAGCCACGGTGGTGCGGCAAACGATGTTCGCGGAGTTCGAGAAACGCACGCACGAAATGGCCGAAGCGGGTGAACCGCTGACGGTCGCTTCGCTACGTTCGGCTTACCGCGAACTGCTCGACGCGTATTTTGGTCCAGAGTTTGTGGTCGATGAGTCGCTGGAGCTGGAGTGTTTTCGCATCCCACATTTCTATCGAGCATTCTATGTCTACAAGTACGCAACTGGATTGAGCGCCGCGGTAGCACTCAGTCGCCGCGTCCTCAGCGGTGGGCAAGCCGAGCTTGACGACTATTTGGGTTTTCTGCGTGGAGGTTGTAGCCAGGACCCGCTCGATTTGCTCAAGGGAGCGGGTGTTGACATGACACAACCTGGCGCTGTGAAAACCACGTTAGACCACTTTGCCGATCTCACCAAACAACTTGATGAGCTCATCTAGAGATCCTGCTACCGAAAAAGCATCTCCGTCTTCCCAAACGATGTAAGACGGAATCGGCATCACGATACTTTGGACATCACATTCTGTGAGGCACTCACCGAATTGGGAGTGCCAGGTGATTTCGCTAGCGCGCGACGTTTGAACTCTTCGATCTGTTTCACGACATGCTCAACCTGAATTTGCAACTCGGCCGCATGCTCTAGAAAATCAGACAGGCGGTTCAAGGAGTCGGGATTCGATGAGGCGATGATTTCCAGGCGACCGATCGGAACTCGCTCTGACTGCCCACTGTGCTCGCGGGCGGCAAACAAGGGGATCCGCACGATGCTTTGGAATGCGGGTTCAGGTAACTGAACGCTCCGCCAAGTTGCGTGATAGCTCTCTTGCAACCATGCCATGTTAACGTCGATGATGACACTGGCGAGATTCTGACGAACGGCAAAGTCGATCAAAGGCTCCCACACATCATGCCACGGTCCGTCACCTTGGAGTTTCAAAACTCGCTCGTGTTTTTGCTGCTCGCAAACGGCTGGTCGCAGCGAAAATGAAATCAGCAGATGCCGAGCGCGGCCGGCGACCAATCGCAGTTCAGAATATCCAAAAGTCCGCGTGCCGACAAACACGGTCAAGACGATCAGTGCTCCCACGGGGGCCAACCACGACTGCTTCAACCATACCGAGGCAATCGCGGTCGAGGAACTCAACAGGCATGCCGCCGCGACAACCCACAGCGTTCCAACGCGGCCAAATCTCTCGTTGAGTAAATGGTGCATATGACCACGGTCAGTCGCATACAGGCTGCGCCCAGTCAGCCATCGACGGAGGATAGCTGCCACTGAATCAAACAGCGGCAAGACCAAAATGGCCAGGGGTGCTGCGGCAAAGGCTGTCGTCTCTTTGTGTTGGCACCACATTGACAGCACGCCGATGAGCAACCCCACCATCATACTGCCCGCATCGCCCAGAAAAATCGATGCCGGAGGGCGATTGTAAACAAGGAAGCCCACCAGAGCACCACACAGCGCAAACGCCGTCATCGTGATCAACGGCAGACTACCGTGTAAGAAACTAATCATTGCCAGCGCGCCCGATATAAAAATGCCGACCGTGGTCGCCATGCCATCAGCACCATCGAGCAAGTTCAACGCGTTGATGCAGAGCAGCAACCACAACACGCTAAAGGGCAACGCAAACACTCCCAACGGAATACTCAGCCCCAATAAACTGATCTCATCGAGCGACGTACCGCTCCCCACAACCACCATGGCAATGAGACATTGGGCCAATAGTTTTTGCCGACCGCGAAGAGACCATTTGTCATCGATCAACCCCACGATCAATATTGCAATTAACGCCCCCAACAAAACAAACCAACGTTGGGCGTCCATGTTCACGGGAATGGCATACTGCCAGCGCATTTGCAGGCCGAGCGGTACCCAAATTCCAATCAATAGGCTCGCGAACACTGCCACCCCCCCTGCGAGGGCGATGGGCTGTCCATGCAGCTTTCGCTCCGCATCCGGACGATCGACCAACCCAATGCGGACAGCAATGAACCGAACGATCGGAACGAGCAGTACCGCAGCGAATGCCGAAGCGAAGAATGCGAGAGAAAGAGGGAACATTATCTCAATGGAAAACCACACCCTACGAATTATGGGAAAAAGACACGAAGGATCGATTAGCTCGACGTTGCATTAATATCGTCATTCCTGGACACAAACGACCGTGCATCTATTCAACTTAGCTCGTGAAACCTCGAGTGGTAGCGAAAAACCGGTAGATTTACGGAACCTGCCCGTGCTCTGGAGACGAGCAGATTCCATGACGCATGGTCCGTGGGGCACCCAGCGTCTCTCTTGAGCAATATCCTAAGGGGTGCCGAACTCTACTCACGCCCGAGGCTATCTTAACCGGTCCCGCAGGGACATTCGGCGTCCCCGGCATGAACGCCACAATAGCCCAGGCCAGCATTTTCGGACTTTTAGGCTAAACCGAACAGTGAGAACGGGCGATAAAGAAGGCAAGGAAGACACTTGCTGCGGTACCACCGCTCAAGCGTTAGGTTCTCAATTCTGAACGCCGTTGCAGCCTGTGGGGGGCGAGATGGTGGCAGGAGACGTATCGCGTGATTGACACGCGGAGTCGACCAATCCACCGCGAGGGGAACTGGCATGATGCCCAAACTAGATAATTCGACATCGGAACCCGCCGCCGTCCAAGCTGCACCCAATCCAACTAGCCGATATTGGAAACGATGTGCTCTCGGGCTGGTACTGGGCATCGCGACAACGGGGCTCTCCGGTTGTACGGTCCTAGGTGGTCTCCAACAAAAAATCCAGCATTGCGATTGCATTGATGATTTCATGATCAGCCATCGCAATCAGGTGATGGCAACCCGAGCGTGGTTTCGCGTCAAGCACCACTACCGAGGACACTGCTACCTCAAAGACTTCCGGAACGGCTTCATTGCGGGGTATCTCGATGTCGCCAACGGTGGCGCGGGCTGCACACCGACGGTTGTCTCGTCCGAATACTGGGGTTGGCGTTACCAAAGTGGTACGGGCCAAGCCGCCGTCAATGCCTGGTACGAAGGCTTTCCGCTCGGTGCGAAGGCAGCCGAACAAGACGGCATCGGTAATTACAACTTGATCCAATTGAATGGTGCGCCCCAAGCGGGAACCAACATGACCGGATCAGCTTCGCCGACGCCAGCCATGGCTCCCATCCCACCAACGACCTCCCACACCTTACCGCCGGGCATCGTGCTCGATGAAGGTGAAACATTGGTGCCAGATGGGGTCACCGTTGAAGACAGAAACGCTGGAGCGACAAGTCCCAAACGGGCACCGGCGGAACGAAACCTCGAACCATCGCCCATCGAACGATCAGTCGAACCACCCGAAAAGGTCCCACCACCGGTGCGATCAAGACTCGAGGAGCTCGATGACGTATTTGACGACGAGAAGCCCGCTGAAGTCAGCATCGCTCCGTTTTCAAACGAGCTGAGCGAAGCGGTGCTCTCCGCCCCAAAGCCACGAGCGACTCAACCGGAGTTTGGCCTATGGGATGAGACGCCCAAGAGCGGACCAAGATCGTCCATCGGCAGCTCCCTAGGTCCAACGAATACACCCGCCCCCAGCGATCGAATAGAGCTGGTGCCGCGTGAAACCACACCGGTCTCGATGTCAAAGACATCCGGTCCTGCCGGCATCAACGACGTTGAACTCCCCTATGGCGTCAGTGAGCCCAGCCAAGCGGAAATTGACGCGGTTATCGAAGAGATCTTCGGAAAACAAGCCGGCGGATCACGCTAACAACTCGGTTCTGCGACCGAAAAACACATATCAAGTTCTGGAGAGTTCGAATATGAACACCACCGTTTTTCAATCCCCAGTCGGGCGACTTTTCCGCTCGGCCATCGGGTGCAGTCTTGCTGTCGCAGTGGCCACATCCCTGACCGGTTGTACGAGCTTAACTCAGCCTATCAATGGCATTCCTGCCAATCGATTGTCGCCAGAATTTTTCCCGCCGCCCAAGAACGATTTGGTTCCGGTCGACATCGCGATCTTGTCACGCGAACCGCCTCGCGACTATCAGATCGGCCCCGATGATATTCTCGGGGTGTATATCGAAGGTGTGTTACCATTCAACGCCCCTAACGCGCCGCCACAACCACCGCCGGTCAACTTTCCTGCCGAGAACAGCACCCTGCCGCCTTCGATTGGTTACCCCATCGCAGTGCAGAATGACGGTACTTTGGCTTTGCCGCTTATTGAGCCGCTCAAGGTCAGTGGGCTGACCCTCGATCAGGTGCGTGAAAAAATACGCCAGGTGTACATCAAAGAAGAGATTTTGCGTGAAGAGAAGGCGCGACCGATCGTCACGTTGATCAAGGAACGCACGTTTGATGTGATTGTGGTGCGGGAAGATGCCATCGGCGGAGGAAGCCGCGGTGGCGACGCGACCATCCTTGGTAGCGATCGCTCCGCCTCGGGCGGATTGGTGAAACTCCCCGCCTACCAGAACGATGTGCTGCATGCCCTGGTGGAAACCGGCGGATTGCCAGGGCTCACCGCTAAGAATGAAGTCCTCGTGTTGCGAGCGTCGGAAGCGGACAAACGTAAACGCGCTGATTTTCTTCGCGAGTACTGGGCCGCCCAACGCGCAGCGGAAGTCGACCCGTGCTACTGTGCACCGGAGTTACCCGATGATCCTTCGATCCTCCGCATCCCGTTGCGGGTGAGCCCAGGCGTCATTCCGAATATTTCCGAAGAGGACATCACGCTGCAAGATGGCGATATCGTGTATATCGAAAGCCGAGAAACGGAGGTCTTTTACACCGGTGGATTGCTGCCAGGTGGTCAACACTTGCTACCGCGAGACTATGACCTCGACGTGCTGGGCGCGATGGCATTAGCCGGCCAAGGGATCGGATCCGAAGCTCGGGGAGGTGGTGGTGGTGGAATCGGGGGTCTGCGAAGCATGGGTGTGGCTCCGGGTATGCTCTACGTCCTTCGCAACACGCCGTGCAAGGGGCAGGTTGCGATCGAAGTCGACCTCGCCAAAGCGATCAATGATCCCCGCAGTCGCCCCCTGGTCCAACCTGGTGATACGCTAATCCTGCAGTACAAGTGCGAAGAAGAAGTCATCAACTTCGGTTTGGGGACGTTCTTCACCTATGGGATTCGCGAGCTGTTTAACAACCGCTAGTGATCCCGCCGCCAGGACTGCTCTCAGGCGTCACGTTACAGGCTAACGTGAGCCGAGAGTGTTAGACGGCCGTCCAGGCGACTTTCCCAGTCGCTCAAGAAAGCATCGAGAGCCGCAGGTTAGACAACCTGCGGCTCTTTTTTCGCTACCGACTCACGAGCCGGCTTTCGGCAGGTCCGAATGGGCGTCGGGTCCAAAGTAGCGGAGGCCGACGAGTGGCTCGCTACCAAGATTCTCGATTTCAACGCCACCTGTCGCGGCCACGTGCGAAATGAAGACTTCGTCTGTTGTATTCTCACCAAAATGAATCATGGCGGGCGTTTGCAAATCGAGAGAACCGATTCGCCCCCGACCTTGCACGGTGATCCAGCTACTTGTGGCGCCGTCCTTCAGCGTGCATTTCGCGCCGGGCTGGATCGTTAACTCCTTCGCACTGAAACACTGTTTGCCATCAACGGTTCCATAAACGATCCACAAATCTTCGAAGCCATCGCCGCTGCGTTTCTCATCGCGGATCGGTTCGAGATAATTGCTGTTCTTGAAATGGGTGTCAACGTTCTTGTCCCAGTCCAATTGGCCGACAATGAAGTCGAGGTCTTGGTGTTTTTCCTCAGGCATGTCTTTGACCAACAGCGACCACGGTACATAGCGACCTTCGACGATGGATTGGTACATACCGAACACGTCGCTGCCCCACTGAGGTTCGTACGTGCACAGCGATCCGGGGGCATGCAGGACTCCCGGCGGGATCAGCCACCCGGTGCCCCGCTTCAGACGGTAGGCGCGGCTGAGGTCGAGAATGCCATTGTCACCCGCGTTCCAGTTTTCCAGGCAGCGCCGCACATCCTCAGGCTGAGTTCCTGGCTCAAGTCCCATGAACGTGTACGCAAAGTTATTGTCGACATTATTCAGTTGGGGCGGGAAATAATAGCTTTCCGGTTTGCCTTCCTGGCCGACGAGTTTGGCATCCTCGAACGTTTGATGCATATGATGCGGGATCGGGCCCATGTTGTCAAAGAATTTCGAGTACACCGGCCAGCGATCGTATTCATTGAAAATTGCCTCGCCGACCAGGTCAACGCCCCGCTCGGCGACAGCATCTTTGAGCATGAACTTTTTGCCTTCGAACAGACAGAAGCTCTGGCCTTCGTGCCACACGCGACCTTCATTGGCAGCGTCGGTCGTGCTGCCGAACCAGCGTTCGTCGATACCTCCTCGGTCAGCACCAAACCGGTAATAATCGCCGGGATGCAGTTTGATACGACGCCCGGGGTGCAAAAATGAGCGTGGCACCCAAGTGGGCGTCAATCGCAAAACCCCCTCCCCCGCATCGAGTGCTGAATCGAGTAACTTGGTGACACTGTCGCCTCGCACAAGGCCTTCGTCTAATTTCACGTTGCTCATCGAAGTAGGTCCGCTTACGGATTGGCTGGGAAGGTGGGAAAATGGGTGAACGC
Organism: Allorhodopirellula heiligendammensis; assembly: GCF_007860105.1. Classification (NCBI taxonomy): domain Bacteria; kingdom Pseudomonadati; phylum Planctomycetota; class Planctomycetia; order Pirellulales; family Pirellulaceae; genus Allorhodopirellula; species Allorhodopirellula heiligendammensis. The sequence continues at coordinate 1,109,927 of NZ_SJPU01000002.1, read as the reverse complement.
TGGCTGCGGCGGAGCCCGAGGCCCAGAATAGTCGTCGATCGCACCAGCAGCCGTTGTTTTACGCTGATTGCGGTACCATTACAAGAAAGCATTGGACCGTAGCGTCGTCGACAATCGATCCTTGATCTGTCACCCCTGCCGCATTTTTTTCTTCCTTCCAACCTTCCGTTTTTGTTATGCCGACTGAAACTATCGTCCTGCGAACCACCGAAGACCGTGAAGATCGCATTGAATGGGATGAATCGAGCGTATTGCACCTGACCATCGAAACCCGTGTCGGGGAGCTGAGAGTTCGCCGCGGTGTGTTTCGCGGCGGCGTCAGTGAGGGGGTGGAGATCATCCGACTGGCCAACGAACGGATGCATGTCGATATTTTGCCGACCCGGGGTATGTCGATTTGGCGGATGCAAGCCAATGGGGTCCGCTATCAATGGCAATCGCCGGTGGTCGGCCCTGTTCACCCGAACTACGTCGACATCGGGGAGCCGAGCGGACTGGGATGGCTTTCCGGTTTCGACGAACTGGTGGTGCGCTGTGGTCTTGAAAGCAACGGGGCTCCCGAGCACGACTCGTCCGGGCGGCTGGTCTATCCGCTGCATGGTCATATCGCCAACACCCCCGCGGACGCGCTCTCGGTGGAGTTTGACGAAGCATCCGGACGGGTCGAATTGGTTGCTGAAACGATCGAAGCTCGATTGTTCTTCAAACGCTGGCGAATGCGCACTCGAGTCCGTATCCACGCTGATCGCGACGACGTGGAGCTGCTCGATGACGTGACCAACGAACTTTCCACGCCAGAGTCGATGCAGTTGCTCTATCACATCAATGTCGGCTCTCCACTGCTCGGCGAAAACGCGACCCTGAGCATGGCGTTGGATGAACTGGCCCCACGTGACGACCACGCGGCCGAACAGATTGATCAGTGGAACCGGGTGGAAGGCCCCACCTCGGCCTATCAGGAACGTGTCTATTTTGCTCGTCCGCTGCCAGACGATTCCGGCATCGCCCGGGCGTTGCTCGCCGACGCAGAACGCAAACGTGGATTGGAGGTTCGCTTTAAAACCTCAACCCTCCCCTGGTTCATCCTCTGGAAAAACGCTGCGGAGACAGGCGACGGATATGTGTGTGGCCTCGAGCCGGCGACCAATTTCCCAAACCAACGTAGTTTTGAACATGAAAACGGACGCACGCTGAAACTTGACGGCGGGGAAACAGCTTCCTTCCGCGTGACGCTGTCGCCACTGACCACGCAGGCGGCGGTCCAACAATCCGAAGATGTTATTCGCAAGCTGAGCAATGATCAGTCCGTTCGCATTTCACGCACGCCGCACAGCCGCTGGAGTGCCGGAGCGAACGAATCAACCGACGCCAACGGAGCATCGCCATGAGCGAATTCGAGTGCCTCGGACCCTATAAACTGGGAAAGGTCATCGGTCGGGGTGGAATGGGCTCCGTCTACGAGGCGACGCATGTCACCTCCGGCGATCAAGTTGCTGTCAAATTGATCGCACAACATGTCGCCGACGATATGCGATTCCGCCGCCGTTTTGACGCCGAAGTCGAAACGCTCCGCCGCCTTCGCCATCCTGGCATCGTTCATTTAATCGGTTATGGCGAAGAATCAGGTCGCTTGTTCTATGCGATGGAACTGGTCCGGGGTGAATCACTGCAACAGCGCATCCGTGATGTTAAGCGTATGAGTTGGCTGCCCGCGGTCGACATTGCGATTCAGATCACCTCTGCGCTCAAACATGCCCACGATATGGGTGTGATTCATCGTGACCTCAAACCGGCGAATTTGCTGTTAACAGCAGCGAATGAAGTCAAAATTGTGGATTTCGGTATCGCTAAACTGTTTGGGTACGGTGACCAGACGCTCGCCGGTTCTGTACTCGGTACCGCCGACTACATGGCGCCCGAACAAGCTGGTGATGGACCGATCACGCCACGGACAGATTTGTACGCCTTGGGCAGTGTGATGTACGCCATGATGGCGGGTCGGTCCCCGTTCGCAGGCAAGAAACTGACGCAGGTCATCGAGGCACTCCAACAGGACCAGGCCGTGCCGCTGGATTTGATCAATCCAGATATCCCGCACGAAGTCGTTGAGATTGTTCACGATCTGCTCGAAAAAGATACTCGCGATCGACCGCCAACGGCGATTGCGGTCAATAAGCGACTCAAAGCGACGCGGGCAGGGCTGCAGAGGGGACAGACGGTATCCGTGCAGGATCAAACGACTCGAAACGAGTCCGACAGGCACAATGGCACAAACGCTAGTGTTGATAGCGGGTCACCCGATCTGACTGGTGGGCTGCACGGCGATGAGCTCAATATCGCCGGCAGCGGTACGGCACAAAAGAACTTGGACGACGCCCGTGACGGATCTTCCGTTTCAAATTCGAGCGGCGTCTTTTTAAGCCGTGGCGACGATCGTGCCACCGCAGGTACCGACATTCCCAATAACACCGGCAGCCGAACGGATGACAGCGAGACCGCGTCACCCACGCAGTCACCGACCAGTTTTCAGACCGTGGAGCAGGACCATTCCAATGATGGCTATTTCCATGGCGACGTCACTCCCGCGCCCACGCACCATTGGTTACAGATCGCGTCCTTCACAGCAATGCTTGCAATTCTGGCGGGCGGCGTCTATCTGTTCCTGCGTGCTACTCGCGTTCCTTCGGCGGATTCAATGTACGCCACGCTACAGACCGCTGCGCGAGAGGACGAGCTGACCTTGAATGAATCGCTGATGGATCGATTTCTCGTACACTATCCTGACAGCGAACACGTCCACCAGGTCGAGCGGTGGAAACAGCAAGCTGACCTCGAACGAACTCTGAAACGCTTCGCAACGCGTTCGCGAAGACTCGGAGGCGTGGAGAAGCTCAATCCAGCGGCCCAGACGTTCATCGAGGCAATGGAACTGCGGACGACCTCGCCTGTCGAGGCGAAAAAAAAGCTCCTCGCCTGGCAGGTATTGTTCACGGACGACCAAGCAACGCCGAGCGCCGCGGATGATGAACTCGAACAGGTTGATCCATTGCTCGCTATCGACCACTTGGCCAAGCTCGTCCGCGAAGAATTGCTACGACTGGACGATCAAGACGCCCCCCTTCTGGAAACGGATCGGCGAGTTGAGATGCTGCAAAAACGGATCCAGGCCAGCGGGCAGATGAGCCCTGAAAAACGCACCAAATTGTTGCGTAGTGTCATTGAGCTATACGGCAATCACAGCTGGGCTCGACCCGTCGTCGATCAGGCCGCCGCGATGCTCGCGACTCCTGCGGAGAATGTGGAACTCATCCCCAGCGACCCCGATATGCAGTGATCTGTGGCGAGCTGAGATTGAGTGGGCGGCAGCCCGCCGTCCATTCGCCCAACGCCTGATTCCGGCCCAACGCCTGATACCGGCTCGACGGCTCATTCAGGCTCGATGCCGAAGTCTCGAATCGTCAGGAGGGAATGCAGTTGCAGCCCCTTGGCGGCAAACGCGGCCTCCCCCCCGGCCAGACGATCGATAATGGCGAGAACATACATCACGTTGAGCCCAAACGCCTGAGCTGCCTCGGCAGCTTGGATCGCACTACCGCCGCTGGTGATCACGTCTTCGACGATGACTACGTTCTGGCCAGGCTCAACGGGCCCCTCGACTTGGCGGCCCATCCCATGGTCCTTGGCCTCCTTGCGAACCATAAACCCGTACAAATCGATTTCTTGGCCGCCGGCGATGGTGACAATCGAAGCGGTGATCGGGTCAGCACCAATGGCCATCCCGCCGACCGCATCGGGCATATCGCCACTGACCGTGCCCTGTTTTCCAATGAAGTTCAACATCGCGTTGCCAATCAACCCAGCACCCTGGGGATGGAGCGTCACGCGACGACAATCGAGGTAATAACTTGCCGTTTTTCCACTGGCAAGCGTGAACTCACCGCGCTGAAGTGCCTCTTTCTGCATGAGATCGATCAAGGGTTTTAGGCTAGCGTCGGCAGGCATCGGCAAGTTTCACAAAACGAAGGAATAGTGGATGGGACGGTGAATACTTTCGTATCAGAACTTCTCGCATTGTAGCAGTTCGGGCGTTACCCGTTGGGCAACGCTGCGCAGCATGATTGTGCCGCGATTCGGCAGCCAGGGAAAGACATCGCACGACCTTTTTTAATTGATCCCACTGGCTTAGACTCAATACGACTCCCGCGTGGATGGTTAGGTATTTTATGGACGCGCGTTGGAAGTGGAGCAAGGATGCGAAATGCGCTCCTTCAATGAGCTCCATCTTTCGAGCAACCTAAGCCACTTCAGACCGCCGGGAATCCACACCACACTCTACAGCCAATCACATGATTACCATTGTCGACTATCAGATGGGGAACCTGCGGAGCGTCCAGAAGGCGGTCGAGCGGGCCGGCGTGCCAGCGACGATCACCAGCGACCCCATGGAGATCGCGTCCGCCGAGCGTTTGATTCTGCCCGGCGTGGGAGCATTCGGTGACGCGATCGCGGAAATCCGCAGCCGCGATCTGGAGTCACCGATTAAAGATTTTCTGGCAGCGGACCGACCCTTCCTCGGCATTTGCCTGGGGCTGCAGATGCTCTTCGAACAAGGCTACGAGCACGGTACCCACGAGGGTCTTGGCGTGATTGCGGGTGACGTCGCTAAATTCTCACTGCCGCCGCATTTCAAGGTACCCCACATGGGCTGGAATACCGTCGATATCGGCCCTGCCGGAGTGGATCTAGACATCTCCGCACAAACACACTTTTATTTCGTGCACTCTTATTTTGTGCGGCCGACCGACGCCAGCGTCGTAGCCCTGACATGCGACTACGGCGGTCCATTCTGCGCGGCGATTCGCCGAGGCAATCTGCTCGCGACTCAGTTTCATCCGGAGAAGAGCCAACAGGCCGGATTGCAATTGATCGAACGTTTCGCCCACGGCAACCTGACCTCTCCATCAACCGCGACCAGCTCATGACCGCCGACAACGACACCGCTATCGATCCAGCGATCGCTGCCCGCATGACAACGCCCACCGATCATCGCCTCGGCAGCGACGATGGACTCCGTGTCGTTTTCACATGGCAGACCGATCGTTATGCCCACACGATTTACGCCGCCGGCGGCCGTCAGCTGATCGGTTACGAAGGCTCCGCGCAAGACGACTGGCCAGCGTCAGCTGCCCTCTCGCAACTTTCCACTGAAATCATTGATGGCCGGCCGACCATCTTAGGCGTTGGCTGTAGTGGCACCACTCACTTCAGTGTCAGCGTGCAACTCAGCGATACCGACGGCGGGCAACCCTTCATTCAGTTTGATTGGGCTGCCCGACTTGCCAAGCCACTTAGCGCCATCGATATCGCCGAAACCCCTTCAGACCAAGCTGAGCCGCCCTTGGCGTGGCTGGGTAGTACCTATCGGCTGCCTGCCGACTATCCATCGGATTGGTGCATTGAGACCCGAGGCGCGACCTTGCTCAAGCGCGCCGGCGGCGAGAGTCCCAATCGCCTGATCCTGCAGCCGACTCGCATGGATCAGGTGCGCACCGTGGAGTGGTCGTATCGCATCCAAGCCAGCTGAGTTCCCGTGGCGAGAACATGCTGGTTGTCGTTCAGCGATCTGAGCTGATAGCGTTTCCGCGTTGGAGTAGAATGCGTCGATCCATTCGAGACACTCCCTGCATTCTGGACCCGCCATGTCAGCTATCCCCCGCCGTCACTTTCTCTCCGCCGCCGCTGGGGCGGGTGTACTCAGCGCCACGGTCCGCTCTTCGTCGGCAATCGACCAGGCCGGAAACCCTGTCGAGAAGCTCGAGAAACAACACCCACAAACGCCTCCACTCTCGCTCAATACGAGCACGATTCGCGGCCACAAGCTCTCCCTGCCTGAACAGATTCGCGTCACATCGGCTGCCGGTTACGACGCGATTGAGCCCTGGATCGGCGACATACGTAGCTACGTCGACGGCGGCGGAACGCTCGGGGAATTGCGGCGGCAACTCGACGATGCGGGGCTCGAACTCGCTGGCGCTATCGGGTTTGCTAAATGGATTGCCAATGATGACAGTGAGCGTGCAGCAGGACTCGACGAGGCCCGGCGTGACATGGAAATGGTCCGCAGTCTGGGCGGCGTCCGCATGGCCGCTCCGCCGATTGGTGCGCACACGGCGCAGGCGCTTGCCGCCTCCGGCCCGATCGAATTGCAGGTCGTCGGCGAGCGGTATCGAGCGTTACTGGAGGTCGGCGATGAACTGGGCGTGACGCCACTGCTCGAACTGTGGGGATTCTCGCCAACCCTCAGTCGTCTGGAGGAACTCGCCTACGTCGCCACGGCGACAGCGCACCGGCGCGCCGCGGTGCTGCCGGATTTCTATCACATCTACAAAGGCGGCAGCGACATGGCGTCGCTAGGCATGATCGAAGCGTCTCGGATGCCACTGTTTCACATCAACGACTACCCCAGTGATCCACCCCGTGCCACCATCAGCGACAAGGACCGCGTCTTTCCCGGTGACGGCGTTTGTCCCTTGGTGCCCACCATCGCAATGCTACTGACAAATGGTTTCACTGGCACATTTTCGCTGGAACTGTTCAACCCCGGCTACTGGAAACGCCCCGCTGAGCAGGTTGCCAAGGAGGGCTATGAGAAATCTCGCGCGGTCATTCATGAGGCCCTCCAGGTGGTCTCTAACGCGTGAGCACGACTGCGTCCATCGATGCCCAATGGCTCGGTGCGTTAGCCATCATCACCCCTGATTCGGCCCTGCTGTTTGACGAAACGTGTGACGCCGACAACAAACAGAGCCACGCCTATGATCAGCAGCGTGATGCCGAGGGCAATTTTGTCGCGGCTGTCACCAAAAAACTTAATCACCGTAGCGCCCGTCCCAGCAATCATCAGCGACGTTCTCGCGTATGCAAGCAACGTCCGCTCATTGGCCAGATCGGTGCGGATCAATGCCAGTTCATTGCGACGGTCAGGGATGGTCGGTTCCGGTGCAGACGGTGACATAGGGACTCAGAACAGACGGTTGATGCCGTTGAGCGCCGCGACGCGGTAGGCCTCGGCCATGGTGGGATAATTGAAGGTCGTCTCAATGAAGTATTCAACCGTGTTATGTTCATCGGGTTGATTCATAATCGCTTGACCAATATGGACAATCTCAGACGCGTTGGCCCCGAAACAGTGCACTCCCAACAGGCGTTTCGTCTCACGGTGAAAGAGCAGCTTGAGCATACCAACTGTTTCACCGGTGATCTGTGCGCGGGCGAGAGAGCGAAACTGTGAGTGCCCAACTTCGTATGGCACGCATTGCTCGGTGAGTTCCCGTTCGGTACTGCCGACGGAACTGATCTCGGGGCTGGTGTAGATTCCAGCGGGAATGTCGTTCAAACGCAGATTTCCACTTGTGTGACCGAGCATGTGCATGCCTGCGGCACGGCCCTGCGTGTAGGCGGCACTCGCCAAGGAGGGAATGCCGATAACATCGCCGACGGCGTAAATATGCGGCAGGCAGGTTTGAAACTGCTCGTCGACTTGTATCTGCCCACGCCGATCCGCTTCAATTGGTAAATGCTGCAAACCAAGATCGTCTGTGTTGCCTTGCCGCCCGTTGGCCCAGAGGAAGACGTCGGACTTCAATACCTTGCCGCTCTTGAGGTGTAAGACAACGCCGTCGTCACGGCCCTCAATGCGATCCATGGTTTCGTTGTGCCGAATGATGACGCCTTGATCGCGCAAATGATACGATAGCGCGTCGATAATCTCATCGTCGAGAAACTCGAGCAGCTTTTCGCGAGTGTTGACGAGATTGACTTTGATGCCGAGGTTGCGGAACATCGATGCGTATTCGGTGCCGACAACGCCGGCGCCGTACACGGTGATCGTAGTCGGTTTATCCTCCATATCGAGGATGGTATCACTGTCGAAGATCCGCCGGTGAGTAAAGTCGACATCGGAGGGACGATAGGGTCGTGACCCTGTTGAGATTACAAAATGCGCCGCTGTGATCGGTTCTCCGTTATCGATAGAAACCGTGTGCTCATCGAGAAATCGAGCCTGCCCTCGATGGATCGGCACATTATTGCGATCGTAGAACGACTGTCGCATGGTGACCTGACGCCCGATGATCGCTTGGGTTCCCCGGCGGAGTTGCTCCATCGTCGGCGAGACGGTGAAACCGAGTTCCCGCATCACCGGATTGGATAACGCTTTCATCGTACTGGTGACTGCGTAGCGAAGGGCTTTGCTAGGGATGGTGCCCCAATGCGTACAACCACCACCGATTTGGCGGTATCGCTCGGCGACGCCCACTCGCCAACCACCTTTGGCAACTTGCATGGCTGCCCCTTCGCCGCCTGGGCCCGTGCCGATCACGAACAAGTCGTAATCGTATTTCGCACGTTCCGCATGCGGCATCGGTTGCGTTATCGGGGCAGAGACTGCAGACTCACGAGCGTCGTCACTCGCGGCGGTCTCAACGTTGTCGATCGGTGTGCTGGTCGAGCTCAATTTCGATCTTTCTGTTTTCGGAAGTCTTGAAATTATGAAGTACGGGACGTGTCCATCGCCAGCCGATTCTGGTTGAATCACCGGTGAGAGAGGATGATTCTCAAATTCCGCCAACCCCCAGGTTTTACGATGTTGCTCGCCTGCGTCCAGACCGACGTCCAATTTGCCTCCGTAGAGGCGAATTTGAAGACCGTGACCGACACGCTTGATCAACTGGCGAACCAACACGTGGAATTGGCCGTTTTTCCTGAATGCATGTTAACCGGATACGCGTTCGAGAGTCGATCCGACGCCAGTGCTGTAGCCGTACGGGACAATGGTCCTGAAATCGAAAAAATCGTCGCAACTGCCAAACGGACTGGCGTTGCGCTGACCGTCGGCACGCTACTGGCCGAGGGCGAACAGCTCTACAACGCCGCCCTTTTGATTGACGGCAGCGGCATCGTGGGACGTTACCACAAGGTACACCTGCCGCATCTCGGTGTGGATCGCTTTGTCGACCGGGGTAAGATTCCCTATCAAGCCTACACTCTCGACCAGAGCGGCGCGCGTGTCGGGATGGCGATCTGCTACGACAGTTCCTTTCCCGAGCCCATGCGAGTGCTGGGACTCCAAGGCGCCGACATCATTGCCCTGGGGACGAACTGGCCGGTTGCCGCTTCCCGCACGGCCGAGATCGTTCCGCCTGCCCGGAGTATGGAAAATCACCTGTTCTTCGTCGCCGCCAATCGCATCGGCTCAGAACGAGGCTTTGATTTTTGCGGACTCAGCTCGATCTGTGGCCCCGATGGAGTGGAACTCGCCCGGGCCGCCGGCGATGAGCCCACCATTCTGCTGGCAGACGTTGACCTGCAGGCGGCGAGAAACAAGCGAATTGAACGCACCCCGGGGAAACACGTCATCGATCGCTTTGCCGATCGTCGCCCTGAATTCTACGATATGATCACGACGTCTCTCGATAAGCCCGGCAGCCGGTAACGATACATCCCACTTTGTATGATAGAAAGCGAAAGCATGAGTGATTCTGAACAACTGGCGATCGAAATTTCTGTGAACCAGCTCCATGAAATGAGGCAAGCGAACGAAGAATTCATCCTGCTCGATGTGCGTGAACCGGCGGAATATGAAACAGCTCGAATTGACGGCTCGCGATTGCTGCCGATGAGCGAATTGCAAGCCCGCTTCGGAGAGTTACTACCTCACCGCGACGACCATGTTGTTGTGCAGTGCCACCATGGGGGGCGAAGCATGCAAGTCGTCCAAGCCCTGCGGCAGGCCGGCTTTTCACGCGTGCAAAACCTCGCTGGCGGAATTGATCAGTGGTCGCTCCAGGTCGATGACACGGTGCCTCGATACTGAATGCCCTGCGGCGACCAACGGACTCCGGGTTTCTGCGTGGCTCGCTGCCTTCACGAGGGCGGCATTCCCGCGCGGAACAAGGGAATTTTCGCAAGCAGAAAAACCGCTACACCCATCGCAACAAGCACGTCTTAATGGAGTCCCTCTCCACCACGAGGTCGGGGTAACCGAGTTTGGGCTTGCGGCTGAGCACAAAATCGCCATACTGCCGTGCTTCTAAAAAATCCACAACTCACCTACCATTTTTGTCAGACCGGTTCCCGCCATGACGGACGTCATTCAAGCCACCAAAAGAGACTCTACCGGTACCGCAGCGACGACTCGCCTGCGACGCGAAGGAAACGTCCCCGCCGTCCTTTATGGCCACGGGGAAGCTAACGAGCACCTGGCTATTTCGGCCGTGCAAGTCAAGGGATTGCTGCGACACCACTCCAAGACCGTGACCTTGACCGGCGATGTCAACGAGACTGCCTTGGTCAGCGACATGCAGTGGGATCCGTTGGGTATCGAAGTGCTGCATCTCGACCTGATCCGTGTCAATCTGCAAGAAAAAGTCGAAGTGACTGTCGCCATCGAGACGCACGGCGAAGCAGCAGGGACCCGCGAAGGCGGCATTTTCCTGGAAAATCTTCGTGAAGTTGACGTGCGATGCTCGGCCGGATCGATTCCAGAGAGCCTCGTCCTGGATGTCAACGACCTGCACCTCGGCGACCAAGCCACTGCCGCTGATCTGCAACTGCCCGAGGGTGTCGAATTGGTAACCGATCCCGAAACGGTGATCGCCCACGTCGAAGCACCACGCTCCGAAGCAGCTGTCGAAGAAGAAGATGCCATCGGCAGCGAACCCGAAGTCATCAGCAAGGGTGGTGGCGAAGAAGAAGACGAGGCGTGAAATTGGTTGTGGGACTGGGGAATCCCGGTCGCAAGTACGAACAAACACGCCATAACATCGGATTCATGGTCGCCGCCCAGTTGTGCCGCGAGCATGGTGGGTCGACTACCAGTAAAAAATTCGATGGCGAAATCTGCGAAATCCGCATCGGCTCCGAAAAGACGTTGGTGCTGTGCCCGCATACTTACATGAACGCGAGTGGACAGAGTGTCCGTAAGGCGTTCGATTTTTATAAACTTAATCCTGAGGATGTAATCTTAATTTGTGACGATTTGAATCTGGCCAGCGGGCGAATTCGCGTCCGTCGCGGCGGTTCAGCAGGAGGCCAAAAAGGTCTCGCCGATACGATCGCTCATTTGGGGACAGAACAATTCCCCAGGCTGCGCATCGGAATCGACCGCCCACCGGCCAAATGGCAAGTCACTGATTATGTTCTTGGTAACTTTAGCGAAGAGGAAAAACCGAATATCGATCTCGCGGTCATGCGATCATGCGACGCGATATCATGCTGGATAACTGAGGGCATCGGCGAAGCAATGAGCCGGTTTAACTCCCACGCAGCATAACGTTTTTCACCTTCCATTTGCGTTCTTTACTTCCACCCACCTTCCGATTTCCCCGCGATCTGACCCGTGGCTAACGTCAAAACCTACGAAACATTGTTTATCCTCGACAGCAATCACTACGCCCGTGATCCGGGTGGCGTGAGCAAGCAGTTGGAGGAGCTCGTCGCCGAAGCCGGTGGCGAAGTGCTCGTCAGCCGGATGTGGATGGAGCAAAAGCTCGCCTATCCAATCGACAAGCACCAAAAAGGTACTTACTACCTCATCTACTTCAGCATGGATGGACCGAACCTGCCGAAGCTGGCCCGTTCGCTCACACTCAATGAGTCCGTCATCCGCGAATTGACCATTCGCTTGGATCCACGACTGGTCGAGCCTATCCTTGCCAATGCACGGGGCGAGCACTTCACAGGCCCCCATGGCGACGATGCCGCTGACCTAGATGGTGACGACGGTAGCGATGCCGCTGACGAAAGCTCCGACGAGCCTGCCGTCGCCGACGCCTGAACCTAACTCGCTGCTGGATGCTCTCAACAACAGCGAGTTGTTCCAGTTTTGATGTGAGATGACCTGAGGAGACCACCGCCATGGCAAGTTATAACCGCGTAATGTTGATGGGGAATTTAACCCGCGACATCGAGCTGCGCTATTTGCCCAGCGGCATGGCGGTCTCCGAATTTGGCTTGGCAGTCAACGATAAACGCAAGAACAGCGAGGGGCAGTGGGTTGAAGATGTCAACTTCTTCGACATCACCCTCTACGGACGTACAGCGGAAGTCGCTAGCGAGTATCTGTCCAAAGGCAGTCCTATTTTCATCGAAGGTCGGTTGAAGCACGACACGTGGGAAAAAGACGGCCAAAAACGCTCGAAAGTCAAGGTGATTGGTGAGCGGATGCAGATGATCGGCGGTCGTGGCGAGAGCGGTGGCCACGGTGGTGCGGTCCATGAGTCGAGCCCCGCCCCACAACGCTACGTCAATGCAAACAATGACTCCGGTGCGCCGCCAGCGTCACCGGCCCAACAACCACGCGACGCCCAGCCAACCGGTAACGGACCTGGCTACGACGAACCCGAAATTCCATTCTAAGAGTACCCGCCCCACTACGGCCTGACCACTCTTCGCTTTCAATACTTAATCTCATTTAACCAACCCATTCGCAGTCACCCCGTTTTTTAGCCATTCGCCATGTCCAAAGCTGCTACTCGCCGGTCCAACAGCCACTTCAAACGTTTGCCCAAAGGAAACAATGGCGGGATCCAATTGCTGTTGATCCACAACGTCGAACACCTCGGCAAGCAAGGTGACTTGGTCGAAGTCAAACCTGGCTTTGCGATGAATTTCCTGTTGCCACAAGGCCTTGCCACCATCGCCACCGACCACCACAAGCGGATGGTCGAGAAGCACCGCGAAAAACTTCGCGAAATCGAAATCCAAAAGCTCCAAAGCTACCAAGATCAAGCCGACGAATTGGCCAAGCAATCGATCACCATCGAAGCCAACGCCAACGACGAAGGTCACCTCTACGGCAGCGTTGGACCTCACGAAATTGTCGACTCGCTCAAGGCAGCTGGCGTTCATTTGGCTCAAGACCAAATCCGCCTCGATGGCCCGCTGAAAGAGCTTGGCTTGTACACCGTCAAGGTGCACCTGCACAGTGAAGTCCAAGCCAGCCTCAAGGTGTGGGTCGTGCCGACCGTCGCCTCTGAAAGTGGCGAACCCGGTGCTGAGTAAAGTACGAAATACCTGATAACTAGCTGGCCACGGGGCTGTGGCGGAACTGGCAGACGCGCTGGATTTAGGATCCAGTTCCTTTACTGGAGTGCAGGTTCGATTCCTGTCAGCCCTACTGTTTAGCAACGAAAGGACCCCGGACGATTTCGTCCGGGGTCCTTTTTTCGTAGCAGGCACGACAGCAAACGGTAACCTCACTGCTTGTCGATCAATACCGAAAGATGTCGCCAGAACCAGATGTTGTACAATTGTCGCTCAGCACTCCACGTCAGTCAGCTACATGAAGCCGTCTATGAGTAATTCCATTCAGATATCGCCAGAAAATCGAGCCACAACACTGAGCAATACGAAGGGGACCAAATTTGCTCAGGATTCTTCCCCTCTTTTTTGGCCCGCTTTGTCCATGATGACCTGCACGTTGTTGATCTGCAGTGCATGCACCAGCCTACGTACCGTGATTGCCGAGCAACCCGGAGGCCCAGCGACCGCATCTTGGCCTCGATTCCTCAATATCGATTTCAGTGGTGCCGCTAAACTCGAGGACGGCGTCGGTAGCGCTGCCAACTGGCAGTGGCAACAGCCGACTGCTTGCCGCTGGAGTCTCTCCCTCGGAGATGGCTATGGCCTCGGGGTGATTGATCAAGGTGCCTACTTTCACTTCGACGCATTCGAGAGCCAAGAACGCTTGCGAAAAATTGAGATGCGATCGGGCAAGGTGCTGTGGTCAGTGTCAGACCCCTTGTCCTATCGCGATATGTACGGCTACGAAACTGGCCCACGATGCGCCCCGACGATTGACGACGATCAAATCTTCACCCTCGGCGTAGCGGGTGGTTTAACCGCCAGGAGCATTGACGACGGTAAGATCCAGTGGCGAGTCGAAACGAACGAGCAATATCACGTCGTGCAGAATTTTTTTGGTGCTGGCTCCGCACCGCTTGTACTTGGTGACGCGGTGCTCGTGATGATTGGGGGCAGTCCTGAGATTGACCAACGAATCGCCCCAGGTCGACTGGAGCGGGTTTCCCCCGATGGCTCACTCGTGGTAGCGTTTGATCGTCACACTGGCAAGGAACTCTGGAAGTGTGGCGACGACCTAGCCAGCTACAGCAGCCCGCGGACGGTTCACTTGAACGATCATGACTATGTCTTATTCTTCGCCCGCGAGGGCTTGCACGTGATCGATCCACAAAACGGCAAATCGATTGGCAGCGTTCACTATCGCTCCAATCTTGTTGAAAGCGTCAACGCGATGGTGCCGGTAGTCGATGGCAATCGAGTCCTGATCAGCGAATGCTACGAAATGGGTGCGAGCCTCTTCGAAATCACAATCAGCCATGGCGACGCCAAGTTCGAAGTCGTCTGGGCAGATGAAGCAGGCAACCGTCGCGCCCAGAGTCTGAGGTCGCACTTATCGACGCCGGTGCTGCAGGATGGTTACTTATACGCCTGCAGTGGTCGCAACGCTCCCGACAGCGATTTTCGTTGTCTTGAATTCTCGACAGGAGAGGTACAGTGGACCTCGCTGGCGCGTCGCCGCAGCACGGCTTCGCGAATTGGAGATGTGCTGATAATTCTCCAAGAGGATGGTGAATTGCATCTTGCTCGTTGCACACCGGAGCGTTTTGATCAGCTTGGCGTATGGCCACTCGACATCGCCACCGACGAACGGCCAGCAATCACCTACCCCTGCTGGTCGGCCCCAATCATAGCAGGCAACTGTTTTCTAGTCCGAGGCAACGACACGTTGTTGTGCCTCGAACTACCCGCTCTCCCCTGAACCTCTGAACCGTCACGGACCTCTCTCATCCTGAACCATGAACTTCCTGTTGCCCTAACTGCCTGTTGATTTACGAACCAGGCGCACCAGCGAGATAGTCGATCTCGTCCCTCGCCTGCGTTTCGGATTCGTATTTGCGCATTCGGACAGCGAACGCAACTAACTCACCAAGCTGCTACCCCCTCGCTCTCATGTCTGCTCAATCCGCTCCCGTCCGCCTCATTCCCACCGGTGAAGCGACAGCGATGTTGCCGACCGCGACGACCAAACCGATCACGGTGATTGGAACGCAGGCAATCCGCGAGACATTTGATGAAGTCTGCTTGCAACAAGCGATCAATTCGATGCAGGCACCGGGGGTGACAGATGTCATTTTGAACCCCGACGCGCACTTGGGATACGGTGCTCCGGTAGGCTGTGTGATGATCTCACCGACTCACATCTATCCCGGACCTGTGGGTGTCGACATCAAATGCTCGATGAGTTTGTTGCAACTGGACTTGCCCGCCGAGGCAGTCGATGATCGCAAAACTCGGCGGGCGTTGATTTCTGCGATCTGCCAACGCACGCCTACCGGCGCCGGGAAGGGCCAACGTAACGTCACCAAGTCGCGATCAGTCAACCGTACGCTGGGCAAGCAGTTGGTTGTTGAGGGCGCTAGCCAAAGCGTGTGTGAACAGCTCGGCATTCCATCGGAATGGGCAGAGTATTGCGAGGATGCATTTCATGTCGGCCACGACGAATCGCAATCGGCGTTGGAGGCACGCTTGGACGTATTGCTCGAACAACGACACATGAGCAACTTTTCCGACAAGATGTCACAG
Source organism: Allorhodopirellula heiligendammensis (assembly GCF_007860105.1). NCBI lineage: Bacteria > Pseudomonadati > Planctomycetota > Planctomycetia > Pirellulales > Pirellulaceae > Allorhodopirellula > Allorhodopirellula heiligendammensis. The sequence goes on along the minus strand of NZ_SJPU01000002.1, from coordinate 1,094,261 downwards.
CTCGGTTCGTATGGTGGTGGTAATCACTTTGGCGAATGCGAGGTCGTTTCCGTCGACGATAGCAATCTCGCTCGCGAAGTCGCCGACGTATTCGGGCTGCGCGATAACCATGTTGCGTTTCTATCTCACTGTGGATCTCGTGGCTTCGGACATAATTTGGCATCGGGCCAATTCAAGACCCTCCAGGCCAAGTTCGATCGCTGGGGGATTCCACTTCCCGGACGGGATCGCGAACTGGTCTATGCGCCCTTGGGAACGTCCGAAGCGAATGACTATCTCGACGATATGGCATTGGGTGCAAACTTCGCGACGGTGAATCATTTGATGATCAATGCGCTTGTTCTCGAAGCGTTTCAGGAAGTGATCCCCGGCACGACCGGTCGGCTCGTCTACTTCATCAGTCACAACATTGCCAAAAAGGAAATTGTTGACAGCCAACCGGCATGGGTCCACCGTAAGGGCGCAACCCGAGCTTACCCAGCTGGGCACCATGCACTGCGTGGGACACCCTTTGCTAATTCAGGACACCCCATTCTGTTGCCCGGTAATCCGCGAGACGGCTCGGCGGTGATGGTCGCGGATGCTGGTGCGTCGAAGTCTCGGTTTAGCGTCAATCATGGTGCTGGACGTGTGCTCGGAAGGAGACAAGCCAAACGCACGCTCAATCAATCGACCATCGACAGCGAGCTGGATCAACACGACATTCTGAGTAACTGCCGACAATATCCAATGGATGAAGCACCTGCAGCATACAAGGATTTCGAAGAGGTATTGCGATCCGTCAAGACAGCAAACTTGGCCAGCGAAGTAGCGCGTTTGAAAGCACGCTTTGTCATCAAAGACTCCAGCAAAGCAGACGACTGAAAAGATGACACCACAGCCGCCGTCGGTTATGCTGCTCAGTCAGCCTATCAGCGTCAACAGGCTGTTTCAAAGTGAACCGATCAGTTCTCGCACAAGGTGTTTCTTATGCAGCGTCGTGATTTTCTTGTTGGGCTTGCTGCTGCGTCGGCCACTGCTTCGTCTGCTTTCGGCCGTGGGCCGTTTCAACGAACCGGTCCGCCTCGACTGAGTATTGGATTGGCTGCCTATTCCCTACGAGAGTACTTCGGTTTTTCCCGTGGCAGGAGACAGGAAGTTCCGCAGGGCAGTCAAGAAATCGACATGTTGGATTTTCTTGATTACTGTGTCGCCCAAAACTTTGATGCCGCGGAACTGACCAGCTACTTCTTTCCCCCAGCCTGTGACCAAGCCTATTTGTTGTCGTTGCGACACGCGGCGTTCCTGCGGGGCGTAGCGATCTCAGGAACAGCAATTGGAAATAATTTCACCGTCGGACGAGGCCAACGACTCGATGACGAAGTCGCTGCGGCGAAGCAGTGGATCGACCGCGCCGCCGTCCTCGGAGCACCCCACGTGCGGTTCTTTGCTGGCACCGCTAAGGATCTCAACGAAGACACGAATCGGCTTGACGAGGCGATTGCGGCACTCAGCCAATGCGCTGCCCACGCAGCGACCCAAGGTGTCTTCATCGGCGTGGAGAACCATGGGAATCTCACAGCCGCAAACATGCTAGAAATCATGCGGCGAGTGGACAGCCCATGGATCGGCATCAATCTTGATACCGGTAACTTTCACAGCGAGACCCCCTATGCTGATCTCGCCGCTTGTGCCCCCTACGCAGTCAATGTGCAAGTCAAAGCCAGCATGAAAACGCCCGCTGGAAAAATCTATCCGGCCGACTTGCCACGGATTGGAGACATTCTCAAAGACTCTGGCTATCAAGGGTACGTCATCCTCGAATATGAGGATGAGTCCCCCTATGAAAACATACCTAAGTTCCACGAGCAATTGCGAACAGCTTTGGGCGTTTAGGAACGCTACCGAGGCCGGCCTTGCAACCACTCGTTGCACCACACTAGACCTCGTAACACTTCAGCAGCGGTCCTCGTTCGATTCGAAAGAGATCGCCAAGCGAGGTCTTCGCGGGCGAACCTCATCAGGCACTCGAACCGGCTGTTTCCTCTAAATATCGTTTTGCGAACGCATTGGCACGGCGGTTGCTACTACAGCTCTTCGTTCAGTCCGCGTGTTACTTCAACGCGGATTCTATTAACCCTTGCGGAGAGATTGAAATGTATATTGGCGGTGGAATTCTAGGAACGATTTTGTTAATTCTCTTGATCCTGTTCGTTGCCCGACGCGTTTAAACTCAATTTGTCGGTGCATGGTTAGCTGGCTGTTGATTCACTAACCCGAAGCGCCAGCGAGACCGTCCATCTCGTCCCTCGCTGGCGCTTCGGGCTGGTATTTGTGTATTTGTTTTCGTTCGGACAGCGAAACCAACTCACTCAATATGCTGCTAGCTCACCCGCCGACTGTACAGCCACCATTCGCCGAGCAATACGGCGAGCGCGAGCATCAGAAGCAGACGCCAATACTCGCGGCGTGACTCGATGCCCGCGCTGGTCGCGGTTACCCTCTGGTATCCGATTTCAACGTCCGGTTTGGTGGAAACGCTGCTTTCTTGAGTATCAAACAGGTTGACCGCAAAGCGATCAACGACGTTTGTCCGAGGGTCCGTGCGAGTGTCGCTTGGCAGCGGAAGGCGGCTCTCGACGCTGGTAAGCTGGTAGTTCCCTGGTAGATCCGTATCGACGATTTCGAGGCTGCCTCCTTCACCAACAGCCAGGACCTCTAGCGAGGTATCGCGATCGGCATCGTCGGTGCGCACCAACTCCACCTCGTTAACGACGCCTTCCAGACGCACAGGAACGGTATCGCCTGGCTGGTAAGTGGGTGCCGATGACGAGTCGGCCGCCCCGGCAAGATACCGTAACACGTTCAGTAGAAAGACGGGCCAGGATCGCTCGGCATACCAGTTCGTGTTCGCTTGCGGGACACCGTCGGCATCTTCGTCGACCATCGCAAAGCCTAGGACGAGGTCGCGGTAGCCCCCACGTGGTGCGACTGCCATGACCGTGCCAAGATCAGATTCGACCAACGTCGACGTGCCTTCAGGGCCCTCGATCCCACGCCCCGAAAATACTAGTAGCGAATACATTTCCAAGTAACGCAATATGGGGTGGCCGCGATCGATATCGATTAGTGTCAGACCGCCCGTCGGAGTTGTCCATTTCCAATCCTCACTGGGCAGTTCGCCGATTGTGAACGTATGGGTGGCTGGCAACTTCGGCGGTTTGCAGCGATCGAAGATCATCAAATCGTCGCGACCGGTGGTAGCACGTTTTGCATATGCATCGCTCGTCAGATAATCAGGAGTAACGAATTCGCAACTGGCAATTCGTTTCGCTTTGTCGGTCGTCAGCCCCAGCTCCAAAGGACGATTTCCTGCGGTAACAACCAGGACCGAAACGAGACCCGCCGGAGTGAGGGCGGCGTAGGCAGTGTTGTCCAGAGAGAGGTCATCGTCGACATTGATACTGAAACGCAACCGGATCGCGTCTGCCGCTTCGACGGTGAAGGACATGCCGCTCTGTTCCCCGGGTGCGAGTGATATCTCAGTAGCATCGACGAGCCGACCTTCGAGAAACAAGGACGCCTCAGTCGCCACGGCCTCACCACCGGTGTTGACGACCGTGGCAAAGGCTTCGACCTGTGTCGGGTCTTGCAAGTTTCGTGTAGCGGAAAACGAGGTGATAGCAAGATTTTTAGTCTGCTCCGACCCGATCGCGTGATACACCGGCTGCAAGTTACCGAGATCAATGTCGAGCGTCGCAGCAAAATTGCCATCGCTGTAAAGCTGCAACTCCGCAGGGATCGCGTCGGCCCCCGACTCGCCATCCGAGCCATCCGAGCCATCCGAGCCATCCGAGCCATCCGTGTTGGAAACCCGCCGCGCATTGGCGAGCCCATCGGCAGCGCGAAGTGCGGCGAGAATATCAGTCGGTCGATTGGTCACCTGGCATCGAGCAAGGGCATCACGAAGGCGGCCGCGATCAGACGTGAACCCCTGCATGACTTCGGCTCGGTCGCTGAACGTGATCAACATCGCCGATTCGTGATCCTGCATCGACTCGACCCGTTCACCGATGCGTCTGCGGGCTTGCTCAAATCGAGTTTCGGAATGCCCATTGTCGGCATCTGCCGCAGGCGCCTGCATGCTCGCCGACGTATCAAGCAAGAACACAATCCGGCCGAGTGAACTGGTTTGACCGCGGACGCCTGGACGAAACAACGCCGCTGCCGCCAACAACACGGCCAACAATTGAAGCAACAACAGGATGCTGTTGCGAAGTCGCTGCAATAAACTATTGACGTGCAGATCTTCAATGGTCCGAGACCACAAATAGGTACTCGGGACCTCGATAGGTTCCCGCCGCAGTTTCAGAAAGTACATCAAGATGATGCCGATCGGGACGGCCGCCAGCAGCGCCCATGGCCACACACCCGTCAGGGCAGGAATCCAACTCAGAGCGGCGAGAGCACGGGGTACCGCGATCATCGGACAACTCCCCGGGAACGGAGATATCGTGTCATCACCGTTTCAACGGGCGTGTCGGTCGGTACCAAGACATGCATGATCGACCGCTGCGCACAATACTGCCGAGCGTCGTGCAGGAATGCCTGAAGTGTTTCGTGATATTTATCGATCACGTATTGATTGACGGTGATCTCAGCGGCTTCACCGTCTTCGGCGTCGATCAAGCGTCGATCACCCCGTACCGGAGGATCGAGCTCCTCTTGCGATAACACCTGCAGCACAAATACATCCATCTGTCGACCGATGAGCATCCGCAGGGCAGATTCGTAACCCGCCTTGTCCATCAAATCTGTAATCAGCACCACCACCCCTGTCGACACCCCCCGGAGCACAAAATCCTTGACGCCATCATGGAGTGATGTATTGGCCGACGGATCATGAGCCGGTGCAGGCACGAGACCATCGAGATACTGCAGCATTTTCCACAAACCACTGCGAGACCGGACAACGGGGGCGGACCTGCCCGCCCCACCCAAAGCCTGGACGCAAACGCGATCACCGCGGCACAGACCAATGTACCCGAGCGCGGCGGCGAGCTGCTTAGCCACGCGTAGCTTATTCGGGGTACCGAAATTCATCGATGCGCTGGTGTCAACGAGTGCATAAAAATGTAAGTCCTCCTCTTCCTGGAACAGCTTGAGGAACAACTGGTCCAATCTCGCATACAGATTCCAATCAATCAGTCGCAGGTCGTCGCCAGGCACGTAGTTGCGAAAATCGGCAAACTCGACGCTCTGCCCCTTTCGCCGACTGATCCGCTCTCCCTTCATCCTTCCGCGGAAAATTTTTCGCGACACGAGCTCGAGCCGTTCGAGTCGGTGCAAAAGTGCTGGAGACAACAACGGCTCAGCCCGGCCGGCAGAAACGCCTGGTGGTCCCGCCGCGGGGGAATCGGTCGTGAGATCGCTGGTATCAGACATGTTCAATAGGATAGCGGAAACTGCCGCCGCAGCGGCGCTGGCTGGAGCGTGAATGTCGCTGTGCTCCATCGGTGGGTGCGTCGTCCACGGCCGCGCCGGCTGAACGAGGAATGTGGGGCTACATCTCTGACCGCGCTGCCGCCGCCACGAACCCTGGCAGGGTGACCAGCTTCAAGTCGACGTTCATCATGAAGGACGAGTATGCCAGCGACGCGGCAAGCCTGCCAACGTCACGTGCCCAGGGCGGAACATAGCGGGGGCGCTGAAGAAACCCCGAATCGAAGTAGGGGCCTAGTGTGATCGTGTCGCTTAATGTCAGACGCCCGCGTGGCTAGTTCTGCGAAAACCGCGATCCCCTCCTGAGTCCGCGTCGTCCGAGGGGCTCCCAGTCCCAAGCTCCGGAGGTTGGTTTGTCGGCGACCATTGATTGCCGTCGCCACGTGAACGAGTGCCTCATGATGATAGAGTTGGTCGAAATCAAGGTCTGAAAATACTGCGGAACCCCGTATGCGAATTCTTGTAGTTCCGGCAATCGCCTTCGACGACAGCTCGTTGTCGACGACGACATCGATCGCATCGTCGACGAAATAGGCATCGATGGCCTGTTGCAGTCGTCCAGCAAACTGTTCGGCAGTCAAATTCGCGTCAGTGGGCTCGATACTGGCACCTCGGAGAAGATGATCGGTCTTCTCCAGCAGAAACGTCGCCGCGTCAACACCTGTGAATGACTGCGTGGCATACGCGTCGTCGGGCCGCCCGTACAAATGAATCGACCGCTCCGCAAATTCTGGCGTTCCCGCTGCCATGAGCATGCGTCCTGCCTCGGCATAGCTCCATGCCGTCCGCTGTAAAAACTGCATGATGGGATCGTCATCGTCACATTTCGCCACGAAATCGTCCAACGCTGCAATTTCATTGCCCCACTCTGGTACACGGAAGTCCACAACGGGCAACGTCGGATGTCCCATCCGCCAACCTTCGAGAAAGGTCTCTTCAATCGAATCCGGCCAATTCAGGAATTGGAGGACACGAATTGGCTTGACCAATTTGATCAAGCGGGAATCGAGTTCGGCAATCCGGCATTTCAGATCAGGTGACATTAGCGTGTTCTTCAGGGTGAGGACGAGTAGACTAAAATGCCCGCGTGCAGGCGTTTCAAAGCTGCGTTAATTCAATTAGGGACAGGCTGCCTCGTGGCGAGACCCACTGGCTGGCGAGATAGATTTTAATCCACTAGATTCTTGGGCAAGCCGTGCCGTGCCTCAGGTACTCAAGCTCACCAAGGAAATCGAATTGATTAGCGCTATCGCTGGGAAACTCAGCCACGTCGACGAAACAAGTGTCACGATCCAAGCGGGCCCGTTTGACTACGAGGTTTTTGTCGGCGATTTTACGCGTCGGCAATTGCAGCCGAAGATCAATGAAGAGGTTCGGTTGCACACCCTCGACTATATTGAGGGCAACACAGCGGGCGGCCGACTGACGCCTCGGTTGATCGGATTTCTGACCCTGCCGGAGCGACAGTTTTTTGATTTGTTCTGCAGCGTTGACGGGGTGGGTGCAAAAAAGGCGTTACGAGCGATGGTACGCCCGGTGCGGGAACTTGCCGTTCTGATTGAGGAACAGGACAGCAAAGCGCTGTCGGCGCTCCCAGGAATTGGTCCCGCGACGAGCGAACGAATCATTGCTAAGTTACGTCGAAAAATGCCCCGTTTCGCGCTGATGGTGGCCGGCGATGAGTTCAGTGGCGGGGCCGCGGAAACGTCACCTGTGATCGAGGAAACTTACGAGGCACTCGTGATGCTCGGCCACAGCGAAGCGGACGCACGACAGTTGATTGATGACGCGGTCGCCAGTGGCAAGAAGTTCAAAGATACCGAGTCGCTGTTAACTGCGATTTACCAGAAATCCAAGTAGCCAACTTGACTCCAGCGAACCTGATACAATCGTAGGAAATATCCGTCGTACCAGCGATTTTTGAACAGGACTCTGCTCGTGTGGAGCCTCCGCTAGACGATGTCGGTTTTCTGACCAAGTCAACTGCCTAGAATCGAATATGACCGAACCCACACTTGTCCTCGCTGTCGACGATAGCATGACCCAGGTGACTGGCATGCAACTCCTGTTGCAGCAGCACGGCTATGAGGTGATGACAGCAGCCAACGGTCAGCTGGCACTTGAGGCAGTCCGCCAGCGTCGTCCAGACTTGGTCGTCACGGATTTGCAGATGCCAGAGATGGATGGTTTGCAACTTGTCGCGGCGTTGAGGCAAGAATTCTCAGGCTTGCCAATCATCCTGACGACGGGGAAAGGCAGCGAGGAAATTGCTGCCAAGGCGCTGCGTTTAGGTGCCTCGAGCTACGTACCTAAACGAACACTCAACGAGGATTTGGTCCCTACGATCGAACGGATGATGTCGATGGTCGACGTCGCGGAGCACCGGACTCAGCAGTCCACGCTGCTGACGTCGATCCGACTCGAACTATCGCTAGGCAACGATGATATCCAGGTCCCTAACGTGATCGCGCGACTCGAGCAACCTCTGTCCGAACTGGGATTGCTCGACGACACGATGCAGATGCAGATTTCAACGGCCCTGGACGAAGCCCTGATCAATGCGATCATTCACGGTAATCTGGAGATCAGTACCGCCCAGCGTTACGAAGGCACCGACGAGCAGTTCCGCGAATTGGTTCGAGAGCGGCAGCGACAGGCACCATATCGCGACCGCAACGTCACCATTGCGATGGACGCCAATCGTGAGGAAGTGACCTTCAATATCCGCGATCAAGGTCCTGGATTCGACGTGAGCTCCCTGCCTGACCCCACCGATTTCAGCAACCTCGGCGAGTGTGGCGGTCGAGGTTTGCTGTTGATCAATGCCTTCATGGACAAAGTCATCCACCGAAACAACGGTAACGAGATTGTGATGTCTAAGAAGAAGGGGGACGCATCGCTGGAGAGTGATTGATTTCATCCAGATAACGCCGCGTGCAGCTATCAAGGTCATCGAGCATGGACGCGGCATTGCTGAGGTCACCGCTTTTCGCCTCCTGCTCAAGTCGTTGTCCCGCCTCGGCAACTCGCTCTGCCCCTAAACAGCCAGCTGCTCCCTTGAGAGTGTGAGCACTACGCTGCAGCAGTACCGCATCTTCGGCCTGGAGTTGATCTCGCATCGCCGGCAACAACTGCTCAGCCTCTTCCGCGAACGCCATGGCGAGTTGGGTCGCCATATCCTCGTCACCGCACGCCTTCCCCATGATGACTTCCCATGCGGAAACTGCCGCGTCACGATCGGGCTCGCGTTCGAGCTCGGGCTCACGATCGAGCTCGGGCTCGCTTTCGGGTTTCGACTCGCGCTCAGGTATTGACTCGCGCTCGGTCTCCGGCTCACCCGGCCCTGCCAGCGGAGCGGGACCTGGGTGCGTCGCGTCCTGAGTGGGTTCCTGCCCGTCCATGACTTTCTCGTGTTGGAGTTCGTGCTGCTCTGCGAAGGAGTTGAATTCGTCAGCCTCACTCGGGCTCGTTTTCTCCTCTGTCTCGAGCGTTTCAATCCCCTCGAGCTGGCATGCCGGCGATCGGTCGATGGCCCGCTGCAGATCGGCGGCATCGAATGGTTTGGACACGTAGTCATCCATGCCCGCAGCGATGCATGTTTCGCGATCGCCCTTCATTGCTTCCGCCGTCATGGCCACAATGAATTGATGTCGTTGCGTTCCCTGTTCTCGCTGGCGGATAATCTCCGTGGCTTCGTAGCCGTTCATCTCGGGCATTTGGATATCCATCAGCACCACATCAAACTCTTCGTGCTCAAGGATCTCGACCGCTTCGCGTCCGTTGAGAACGAGCGTGACTTGGTGCCCCCACTTGTGAAGAAATCCAAGTGCCACGCGTTGATTGACCAGACCATCTTCGACCAGCAATACTTTCCGTGGTTTGATTTTTGGAAGTGTGCTTCGCAAGGGCAGCTGAATTTTTTTCTCATGCTCGACCCCCATCACATCCAAGACAACGTCTCGCAGCTCGGACGCGATCACGGGTTTGGTTAGATAGCGATTGATACCGAGTTCTCGCATCTGCGGTGAACTCAATCCCGCGAAAGATGAGGAGAGCATCACGATGGGGCCGTGCTCAAGCTCGTCCTGCCGGGCAGCAAGCTGTTGGGCAAACCCAATCCCATCGAGGTAGGGCATGTGATAATCCAGAAGGATCAGTCCGAACGGGTCCTCATCTCGCATGGCTTGCGAGATCGTGTGAAGCGCCGCCTCACCGTCTTCGGCCATGACGGGTTTTAAATTCCAGAGTTGCAAGAGCTCTTGTAAGATTCGTCGATTGGTCGCATTGTCGTCAACGACCAAGACTCGCGTGCCGGCAATTTTGGAGAACGCCGCCGGACGACGTGGGGTTTGGTCCGGTGCAATCCCCAAGTGGACGTAGAAATGAAAAGTGGTGCCCACACCGAGCTCGCTCTCCACCCACACTCTCCCCTGCATCATCTGGATCAAGCGAGCGGAGATCGTTAGTCCCAGCCCGGTGCCACCGAATCGTCTTGTCGTGGATGCATCGGCTTGGGCAAACGCTTCAAAAATCTTCTGCTGTTTTTCCTTGGCAATGCCGATGCCGGTGTCGCGCACCGTGATATGAAGTACCGCCTCATCGCCTTCGAGCGTCTCCGGATTCACATCGACGACAACTTCGCCGCTGCTGGTGAATTTAATTGCGTTGCCGACGAAATTAACGACAATCTGCCGAAGACGTCCAGCATCCCCCATCAATTCGTTGGGGATTGCAGGATCAATCCGACCTGCTAACTCCAGTCCCTTCTCATTCGCTTTGAGGGTCAGCAGTTTAATGGCTTTGCCAATGCAGTCACGCAGGTTGAACGGCGCGTTGTCGAGTTCGAGACGACCGGCTTCGATCTTCGAAAAGTCGAGAATATCATTGAGCAGTCGCAGCAGCGAGTCGGCAGATTGTTGAACGAGACCCAAAAATTCCCGTTGCTCGCTTGTCATCTCCGTGCCCGCCAACAATTCGGTCATCCCCAGAATTCCGTTCATGGGCGTGCGGATTTCATGGCTCATGTTTGCCAAGAACTCGCTCTTAGCACGGTTGGCAGCATCAGCGAGTTCTTTGGCCGCCAGCAGTTCTTCGGCCGCCTGCTTGCGAGCCGTGATGTTGCGGCTGATCCCGACCATGCCCATCACTTTCCCATCGTTGCCATGCAGAGGGACCTTGGTCGTCAGCAACCAAATCGTTTTACCGTCAGCACGCTGGATGGTTTCTTCTTGGTCGATCAAGGGTTGCCCTGAGCGCATGACGTTTTGGTCATCAGCGACATAATTGCAGGCCATCTCGGGCGGTGAAAAGTCGTAGTCATTTTTGCCAACCACCTGTGACATTTCATCCACACCGAGCAGTCTCAACATCGATTCATTGGAGGTCAGGAATCGACTGTACCGATCCTTCACGTAGATGATGTCAGGAATGTTATTCATAATGGTTTTGAGCAGGTCACGCTCACGCGCCAATTCGGTTTCTGCCCGCACCTGCAACGTCACATCTCGCGAGATCCCAAAGGTGCCGATGATTTCACCACGATCATTTCGCAGCGGCATTTTAGTGGTGCTGCACCAAGTGTCGGGTTCTCCATCTCGGGTCTCCCGCTCAATTTTCCCGACGATCGATTCACCGGTACGGATGATCCTCCGCTCGTCCTCGAGTGCATCGCTAGCGTGCTCATCCCCGAAGAAATCTGCATCTGTTTTGCCGAGTGCATCCCGTGGATTGGACAATCCGAACATTCTCGCGTGAGCTTGACTGATGCGGACGAACCGGCTGCGGCGATCTTTGAAGTACACCGCATCGGGAATGTTGTTAAACCACGCATCCATGAGGAATCGAGCTTTCTTCAATTCCGCATCGGCGCGTTTCTGCTCCGTCACGTCCCAGCAAATCACTTCAACACCGACGACATCGCCATCGGGGCCGAAGGTGGGTAAGCGGATGACTTCGAGAAAGCAGGTGCCGTTGACGTCCCCTTTGAGCAGTTCGTCATCTTGCGCGTCGAGATCCCGAATGTCGCTGGCGAATGCCTCAATCACATGATCGGGCTGGCCGCAGGTCATCACGTGTTGTTCTAAAACCCAGTCCGCTTCGGCGACCTCGGAGGAGTACAACTCAAAATCGGTTTTTCCGACAACCTCCTCAGAACTCAACCCAACCGATTCGCAGAACATCTCATTGGCATAGAGAATATGCCCTTCGCGATCCTTGCGAACGACGCACAATTCGCGTCTTTCGTGCAGACTTTGTCGCGCACTGGCGGCTTTTTGATGCAGACTATGCGACACGCTTGGCTTGGACTTGTTCATAAATACCGGCTCAGGGGGATTCTTATCTACCCTTATTCTATCCTACGGATTGGGAAAAGACAGAAAACAATCCGCCACCGGCGTATTGTTCGGCAGGCCTCCAGCAACCCTAGTATCTTGAGCCAGGGGGTCTAGAATGGTGGCTCCGAACGATCTCAATCCGATGTGAACCACGACGATTGACCCTCGCCAAGTCCCTACTCACTTCGCTAGCCCCTACCTTCATCGCCATGCCTCTGCACCGACAAAAACTCGTCTCCGCATACCTCAGCTTCGCTGTCCTTTCGGGTGCCGTCGTTTCCCTGCCCGCGTCGGCTGACCAACCCAACGTGGCGACGGCCGTGGCCCAGCCGGCCGCGAACACGCCTGGAATCGCGAGCGACAAGCCGGCCACCGGCCCCTACGTCGCACTTGAGAATGGCACGTTCATGGTGCCGTACACCGAGCGCATCCCTGGAACGGACATTACCTTCGAAATGATTCCCGTCCCGGGCGGTGATTTCACCTTCGGAACGGCAGAAGATGCTCCCGACTTCGTCGAGGACGAAGGACCGGCGATCGCGATATCAACGAAGCCAATGTGGGTCGCCAAGACGGAGACTCGCTGGGAAATGTACAAAGAGTACATGCGGATGTACGGCGTCTTCAAAGACTTTGAATTCGAAGGCATTCGCCCCGTCAACGAGACCAATCTAGTCGATTCGGTGACCGCGCCAACCGAACTCTATGAGCCCTCCTATACGTTCGAATATGGTTCCGAACCGTCTCAGCCAGCCGTGACCATGACCCAGTATGCGGCTCAACAGTTCACCAAATGGTTATCCCGGATGACGAACACTCAATACCGTCTGCCCACCGAAGCGGAATGGGAATACGCTGCCCGGGGTGGCACGACGACTGCCTATAGCTGGGGTGACGACCCAGACGTCATCGACGACTACGCATGGCACTTCGACAACTCGCTCGAAGGCCCCGGTGACGTGGGCACGAAAAAGCCCAATCCCTTCGGTCTGTACGACATGCATGGCAACGCTGCAGAGTGGACGGTCAACGAGTATACCGAAGACGGTTATGGATGGATGCAAGACGAAGAGCCAAGCGATGCAACGGCGGCAACCCGGTGGCCTAAGAACCCCTATCCCTGTGTAGTCCGTGGAGGAAGCTGGGAAATGGAGCCACCGGAACTGCGGAGTGCTGCGAGATTGGCATCGGACGATGAAGAATGGAAAGCAGATGATCCGAATTTCCCACGCAGCCCTTGGTGGTTCACCAGTGACCCCGCCCGCGGAATTGGCTTTCGGCTGTTCCGCTCTCTCGAACCGCTGCCGCCGGCAACAATCTCTAAGTTCTGGGACACGTCCGTCGCCGAGACGCTCATGGACGTTGAAAGCCGCGTGAAAGAAGGCCGCGGCGGATATGGCTTCGTCGATGAGGGACTCGGTGAGGCGGCTAAGCAGAAATAGAATCCATGACCACTGATAAACCGTCCATCGGGTGGATTGGCACCGGTGTCATGGGCAGTTCCATGGCCGGTCACTTGCTCGATGCAGGCTTCCCGCTGACGCTAACCACGCGCACCCGAGAGAAAGCGAAGTCGCTGATCGAGCGGGGCGCGATATGGGCCGAGTCGCCCCGTGAGGTCGCCACGCAATCACAAATTGTCTTTGCGATTGTGGGGTATCCTGCCGACGTCCGCGAAGTGTTCCTCGATCCACAGCGCGGGGCTCTGGCGGGAATCGCCCGCGATGGAATCCTCGTTGATATGACCACCAGCGAACCAACGCTGGCGGTCGAAATCCAACGCCTTGCCAGCGAGCAGGGGGCCGATGCACTCGACGCGCCTGTCTCGGGTGGCGATTCCGGGGCCGCGGCCGGCACTCTGTCGATCATGATCGGCGGCAACGAAGAGACGGTACATCGGGTCATGCCCTGTCTTGAAATCATGGGCAAGACAATCGTACATCAAGGCGGGCCCGGCGCCGGACAGCACACCAAGATGGTTAACCAAACCCTGATTGCCAGCGGCATGATCGGTGTCTGTGAAGCGCTCGTCTACGCCGTCCGCGCGGGATTGGACCTACCGACCGTGTTGCAATCGGTCGGCTCGGGCGCAGCGGGCAGTTGGTCGTTGAGCAACCTGGGTCCTCGCATGATCGCGGGCGATTTTGAACCCGGTTTCTACGTCGAACACTTCGTGAAAGACATGGGCATCGCACTGGCCGAAGCGAAACAGATGAATCTTTGCTTGCCAGGATTAGCCCTGGCTGAACAACTCTACCAATCCGTGATCGCGAAGGGCGGCGGTCGCGCAGGGACGCAAGCACTCGTCAGCGCTGTCGCGGAGATGTCAGGGATGGAGTGGGATTGAACGGGCGAGCCCGCACTCGCCTCATTTTTTTGGCTTGCTTGGCTGCGGTCGTTCTCATCGTTCGTGGCGGCTTCATGCTGACCCATTACGAGTCACTTCAAGATGACCCCGATGCCTACCGAGTGATTGCCGAAACGCTGGCGAGAACGGGAGTGTTTGGTTTGCCCGTCGGAACCGAGGAAGCTCGGCCGACCGCATTTCGCCCTCCGCTATATCCCTGGCTACTTTCCTGGTTGGTCGACGGTGCAGGCACACTCTCGAATCCTTCGGTGGCCATCCTGCAGCTAGTCTTAGGGGGTCTGACGATCGGTTTTACGTGGGATATCGCCCGCCGCCTATTGTCGAAGTGGGCCGCCATCTGCGCGTCCGTGTTGGTATTGATCGATCCTATCCTGCTATGGCAATCGTCACTGGTGATGACCGAGACCATCGCGACGACGCTCGTGGTGGTGACGTGGTGGTGGTGGGTGGTGCGGATTGGTCGCACAGAAGATTGCGAGCCGAAAACAGCGAAGGGCGGCCTCACCCGGTCAGATGTTCTCGACGCCGTCGTTCTGGGCTCTCTGCTGACCCTGTGTATCCTTTGTCGACCGACCTTCCTCGTCTGGGCAGCAATGCTCGCAGCGTACCTGCCCGTCACTGGCCGGGTTACCAGCAGGGCCCGCGCGGCAATGTTCGTGATCACGCTCGCAATCATGGTAACGGGCGTGGGAGCGTGGACGATTCGCAATCTTTCCGCCGTCGGCCATCCCGTCTGGGGAACCACCCACGGCGGGTACACGCTCCTACTAGCCAACAATGATTCATTCTATGATTATTTAGAAAACAAGCCCACCGAGCCGCCCTGGCGTCGCCATGCGTGGGAGCCAGATGAGTTCTTTGCGGAGTACCAATCGCTGCCCCGGAGCGGCGATGAGTGGGCAGATGATCAAGTTGCCTATGCGGCGGCCAGGTCCACGATCGCGCGCCGTCCCGAGATGTTCTGGTATTCGTGTTGGGTGCGTATGACGCGACTATGGCAACCCTTCCCTCACGCGACCGCAGGGCGGTCGACGAGTCTGATTGTGATCGTCGGATTGCTACACAGTCTCGTGTATGCCCTGATCCTGGTTGCCGTCTGGCGACACGCTCGTCAACTTCATCCTCGTCATTGGCGACCTTGGATCGCGTGGTGGCCGGCTGTCGCGATCGTGATCACGCTCAGCGGCGTCCATGCGGTCTACTGGAGTAACCCACGAATGCGATCCCCCGCAATTCCCGTCCTTTCCATCGCCGCCGCAGCGGCGTTGGTGCGACGGCGCGATTGAGCGGCGCGCGGCCCACCTCCTTCAACGCATTCGAGGCGGAACACAACTCCGACCTCGCCATGGCAAACCCGACTTTCGATATTCACCCTTCAAAGACGACCACAGCATTTCATGGCTCAGCATTTTTCTCGTTGGGATCCCGAACAATGGGGACTCGTACGGAAAAGCCATCGCCTCGAAGAATAAACGCGGTTGGCGCTGACGACACCATATTCTGCAGCACATCTACGAAATAGATCTCGCCATCAGAAGTGACAACGATCAACTCGGCTGACTTGCCTTCCTCCGCTAACTGGCTCCACTTCTCAATCGGACCGGTTGCGGAAAACAATATCTCGGTGAATTTCGATGCGATGTTTCGAATGTCCCGCTCGGGTAGTTCTCGGCCGAGCTGACTGGATAAACTTTTGGACGGAAGTTCGGTCAGAACCACTCGCGAAACTGACTTGAGCGGAATGGCATCAGAAAGCTGGCGCCCCGTCCAACTGTTCCCTTTCGATATCGCGCGATAGTCAAACTGCTTCACACTGACCGAAGGCATGTCACTCGCCTCCGTCTCAGAGATCACGCACAAAGTGAGGCACATGGTCACAAGGAGGAATAAACGATTCACTACTGTCTCCCGAGGAAAAAATCTTTACAAGGCCTAGGTTACAGGGGTGGAAGGCCTCGGGTTAGAAACGGACGGCTCCGATCTGTGCTGGGAACCGTTCAGGGAGGCCTGCCACATCTCCTTTACCCCCAACTCAAGGGCAAACGTCCCTTGAGCATTTTCGCACTCAATCTGGGCAAATTCAACTCTGTGTGTGGTTACTTCATCACCAGCGACGGAAATTTATAAAAGAATCCATGTAAGTCCAAGGTTTGACGGGTGGGAGCCATTCGTTAAAAAACTGGCGACTCAAACCCGTGATCTGGGCAGCTTGCGGCTGCCCGTCACATTCGCTCCACCCACCAAACACATGGCGGACCGCTTTGAGCCGAGGAAGATAAAACAACCTCATCGAAAACATCATGACTACTTGCACGTTCACCGCCACGAAGCGAAACGCCAGATCCTGGCAGGACTTAGGAAATAACTACGTGCCATTCGCGGCCGACGCCGGAGTCACGGCAGTTCAACATTCTTACCGCGGATGGCGATTCACTGCGACCCGGTGATGCCTGTACGAATGCCGACTTCTTCATGACCCCAGCGATTGGGGACGCCGCTCATCAATCTGGACGTATTCGTTGCGGACGTGCGGCAAGCTTGGTTCAGGCCGGACGCTCGTCGACGCCCGACGTCTGTTGGTTTCGACGCGTGGCGTACATCCATTTTGGTGTTGAAGCATTTTTCTCGGGCAGCTGAGGCGCCGCTTGTCACACCGACAAACCCCAGCTCACTCGGATCTCGCGACTGCTCCGTCTTTTATTCCGCTAACAGGGCACGTCACGCGACGGCTCCGCACCTCAAGCTATCAGCAAGCGAGATTCAGGCGTTAGCCTTTGGGCCGGCTGGCGACCGAGTCCAGATTGGCAACTAAGAGTCGCGAAACTGCTCAGGCAGAAATGAAGTGTACCCAAAACTCTGGGTACACTTCAAAAGAAGAATCAACGTAAGTCGAGTACACCCGGAGGGATTCGAACCCCCAACCCTCGGTTCCGAAGACCGATGCGCTATCCAGTTGCGCCACGGGTGCGTATGTTGTTGGCGTGATGGTCGATATCGCCGACGTGCTCGTTGCCAAAACGGTATCATGAACTTTTTTGGGATGCTCGACAAGACCACCGGTTCGGAAATGAGGGCTTCGCTGGATATTTTCTATTTCGTGCGTGACGCGTACGGCCGTTGGCCGGAAGCTGGGGATTGGTTGTGAAGGTGATTCTCGCCGAAAAGCCCTCCGTGGGACGCGATCTCGCTTCGTTTTTGAAGGCGAACAGCCGGCGGGATGGATATCTCGAGGGCGGTGGGTATCAGGTCACGTGGGCTTTCGGGCACTTGGTCGAGCTCGTCGAACCGGGGGACTATGATCCGGCTCTGAAACGCTGGACGCTGGATTCACTGCCGTTCATTCCAGAAGAATTTGAGCTGCGGTTGCGTGGCGATGATGGTGCCAAGAAACAGTTCGCGATTATCAAACGGCTCTTCCGAGCAGCCGACTCGCTGATCTGTGCGACCGACGCAGGCCGCGAGGGCGAGCTGATTTTTCGCTACATCCTGTCGCTGACGCGTTGCGAGCGGAAACCGACTCAGCGACTGTGGCTCAGTTCGCTCACGCCCAGTGCGATCGGCGCGGCGTTTCGCTCGATCCGGCCACTGACCGATTATGACAACTTGTATGCGGCGGCCAAGTGTCGCAGCCAAGCGGACTGGGTCGTCGGACTCAATGCGACCCGTAACTACACGGTGCGCTACCGATCCCGCGGTGGAAACGCTGAGGGCGACTTATCCGGCGTGAAAGCCAAACGCGGCGTCAGGGGATTGCTGTGGAGTCTGGGACGCGTCCAGACCCCGGTGCTGGCCATGATCGTGCGGCGTGACGATGAGATCCGCACGTTCCGCCCAGAGCCGTTTTGGGAACTGCTGACGGCCTACCGAAAAGTTAACTTTCGCTACACCGGAGATCGGTTTACGAAACAAGCGGATGCGGAGCAACTGCGTTCCCGAGCCGCAGCCCACCCACTGCTGATTAAGCAGGTCCAGGGGCGGGGTGAGAAATCGCTGCCGCCGCAGTTGTACGACTTAACCGAGTTGCAGCGAGACATGAATCGTCGCTTTGGGATCTCCGCAGCCGATACGCTTGCGGCGGCTCAGTCGCTCTACGAATCCAAATTGATTACCTACCCACGGACTGATTCGCGTTACCTGACAGCGGACATGCGAAAAGAGGTCCCGTCCATTTTCCAGCAGCTCAGTAGTCTCAAACCGCACGAAATTGCTGAACTCGATCTCGGTGCGTTGCCGTTTTCAAACAGAATCGTTAACAGTGCAAAAGTCACCGATCACCATGCGATCATTCCCACAGGCTCACTACCGAGCGGTCTGAATGATCGCGCCGAGAAGGTATACGACGCCGTGGTGGTTCGCTTCATCGCCGCATTTTATCCCGCCTGTCAGAAAGAGGTGACCGTCGTCGATGCGGCCGCTGGTGATCTTCCGTTTCGGGCGCGAGGCGTGCGTGTCGTCGTACCGGGATGGACAGTGCTATACCCACGCAAACCGAAAAGTGCGGATGCCGACGAGACACAGACACTGCCCGCTTTCCAAACGGGTGAGAGCGGTCCGCACCAACCGTTCGTCAAAGCGGGCGAGACGGCCCCGCCGAAGCACTTCACTGAAAACACCTTGCTCGGGGCGATGGACACGGCGGGCAAGCTAGTTGACGAGGCTGAATTGCGTGAAGCTCTGAAGGAGAAAGGACTGGGCACGCCCGCGACGCGAGCGGCGACGATTGAAACGCTGCTGCAACGACAGTACATCGACCGGACCAAGAAAAACATAGTTGCCACAGATCTCGGCAGGTACCTCGTCGCGATCGTGAAGGATCGCAACTTAACCTCTCCCGAGTTGACGGGCGAATGGGAAGCGAAATTGAAACAGATCGAAGCCGGCCGGCTGTCACCCCATGTGTTCATGCAGGAGATCGCAGAGTACACCCGCGACATCGTGCGATCGGGCGATATCGATAGGCTCGATCACAGTACGTATGGCCCTTGCCCACGCTGTGGCCAGCCCGTCATCGCGGGCAAGCGGGCCTTTGGATGCTCGGGCTGGAAGGCGGGTTGCCCGTTTGTACTGCAACCGAATTACGGCGGTGAAGAACTATCGATGCACCAGATTCGGGAGCTTCTGCAACTTGGAGTCACCGAACAGCCGATCCAGCCAGCGGGCCGACAGCCATTTTTGCTGGGGATGTCGGCGTCGGGCGTCCTCGTCGAAATACCCGTCCCGCAAGGTGACGAACAGGAGCGAGAACGGGCGTCTAAGTCCAAGCCGGCTCGTCGCAAGTCGAGTCATGACGGAGAACCCGCAACCAGCGGAAAAACTCGCAGGTCGAAGGCCGCCCGCACAACCTCTGATGCTAAAGCCGACGGTGACCTGGGTGCTTGCCCGTTGTGCGGCAGCCCCGTCACCGAGACTGCCAAAGCCTACAGCTGCAGCCGCTGGCGAGAGGGCTGTAGTTTGACTATATGGAAAACGATCGCTGGCAAACGCATCAGCGCAGCGACGGCAAAGAAGCTGATACGTAACGGCCAAACCACGACGCTCAAGGGGTTCAAGTCCAAGGCGGGTAAAACGTTTGAGGCCAAGCTGAAGCTGGAGGGTGGGAAGGTTGGGTTTGAATTTTCGTAGGCTGTTCTACGGCAGGAATTCGTCTGTAAAGCAGTCCTCCGCCCGCACGGCATCTGGACCAATCACCTCGATCTCCTTCATCTGGTCTACGAGCTCTTGCCAGCGAGGTAGCGTCATTTCTCCGAGTTCGGTTGACTCGGTGGGGTACGCCAGCGGCCGCATCTGTTCGGCACCGAACTGCAGCACGTCAGCGGTCATGCCGTGCGTGTTGGCTTTCAAGATCGCTTCGTTGGCAAGCTGCGGCGAAGCTAGATAATCGGCCCAGCCGGTCTTCGTGGCGGCGACGAAGTCCCGCACCAGTTCTGGCGACTCTCGAATCAGGGTGCCCGTCGTCACCAACACGCTGGAATAGGGGTTCCATCCCAGGTCGCTGACCATGAGCGTGCGCACGTCCACACCTTGCTGGCGGGCGAGGATGGGCTCGGCAACTACGTACGCTTGAACGGCCATCTTCGGGTCGTCAACCATACCCGCGATGGAATTGAAGTAGGGTACCTCACGAACCTCGTCGAGGAATCCGCGTTTGCGTAGAAAGGGCAGGAACGCGCGGCCAGGTTGGCACTGCAGCGTGATGCCGGCCAGATCATCGAATCCCTCGACACCACTGTCAGCACGGACGAGCAGGCAACGGGGATTGTTTTGCGCCGCAGCGAATACGGCCACGATGTCTGCACCCTGCGCCCGGAACAGGACGACATCGTCCGCGTTCGTGATCGCGAACTGACTGCGACCGAGCAACAACTCCGGGGCAACGGGCGTCTCACGCCCACCAGGTTTGATCTCAACGGCCAGATTCCGGTCCTGGTAGGCACCATTGACGAGGGCTTCGTAGACACCTCCATGCTCAACCTCCGGGTACCAGTTCAGCTGCACACTGACAGGAGTCAACTGCAAACCGTCGGCACGTTCCAATTGCGTGTCGCTACGAGAGGAACATCCCTGGCCAGCCATCAGGAGAGCGGGGATTGCCAGTGCGAGGCGTGTTACTATTGAAAAATGAAAATTGAGCACGTCAGTAGTCATTGGGGAGAACGGTAGGTATTCGCTGCTGTGCTGGTGACGGCCTGCTGCGTTACTCATCCGACGCGACCGCCCGGGTCGTCCCTCGCTGGCGCGTCGGATCAGCATGTGCACAGCTTCACCGCGAAATTCAGTCGACCCGAGTGTAGCGACTCAAGAAGATTCGTCCGAGCCAGTCCACTGCGGAAAACAGCAACAGCCCTAAGAGTGTGGACATTCCCAAGGCGGCGATCAATGCGTCGGTTTGCAACAGACCTTGCCAGCGGGTCATCAACGCCCCCAGCCCCACGTAGTTAGCCCCATTGCTGACAAAAAACTCTGCGACGATTGCTCCAATTACCGCCAATCCGCTGCTAATTCGAGCCCCCAGCAGCAGATAGGGAATGGAATTGGGGATCTGTAACCGGACCAGCGTTTGCAAGCGGGAGGCACCATACAAGTGAAAGAGATCCTGATGTTCGACGCGCGTCGCTTGCAAGCCCATGGTCACGTTATTGACGATCGGAAACAGACAGATGATCACTGTCGCCATCACGGCTGTGCGAAACTCGTAGCCGCTCCAAATGATCAACAGCGGTGCGATGGCGACAATCGGAACGGTTTGCAGAAACACCACGTAAGGAAACAGTGCACGACGGAGCAATCGTGATTGGCTGAACAAGATTGACATTCCACTCCCCAGTAGAATTGCCACCAGCAGGCTCACCGCTGCGGTCATGAATGTCACGACGCTCGCTGAGATCAGTTCGTTTCGTCGCAACCAGCCCGCGCTGACGACTTGCCCGGGCGTCGGCAGCAGAATCTTAGGCAGTTCGAAAATCCGTACACTGAGATGCCAAATGAGCACGGCGAACACCGCGACCCCGACGACACTCAGGGCACTCACGATCGCTTCGTGGGTGGACTGTTTCATGGTCCCGCCGCCGCTCGCAAACGGTCAGTGATCACGCCGTAAAATTCGCCGAAGGCTGCGGTCCGTCGCACGTCGGACTCGCTGTCCGATGCCACATCGCTTGTCACGCTCGCGATCGGATTGTCAAAGACCGCCTCGATCCGGCCTGCGTGCATGATACAAATGCGATCACTCAGGGCGATTGCCTCGGCGATGTTGTGTGTCACCAGTACCATGGTGAACTGGTGGACGCGCCAGAGCTGGGTGACCAAGCTGCCCAGTTGCGTCCGCAGTAGGTCATCCAGCGCAGCGAATGGTTCATCGAGTAGCAGCAGATCAGGACGTGTCACAAGCGCCCGAGCGATGGAGACGCGCATTTTCATGCCCCCGGAGAGCTGATGAGGGAACCGATCGATGGCGTTACTCAGCTCCACCTCGGCGAGGGCGGCGAGGGCCAGTTGACGCGGTGACGGCGACGCCCCGCTATCTCGATGAGCAAGCCGCCTGCGAGCGTGGAGCTCCAGTGGGAGCGTGACGTTGTCGAGGACGCGCCGCCACGGTAATAACGCAGGTTGCTGAAATACGAAGGAGGTCGAATCGGTGCTGCGATGGCAATCGCCACTGGTGAGTCCTTGCAGCCCCGCGATCACTCTCAGCAGTGTCGTTTTGCCACAACCGCTTTGGCCCACGATCGCCAGTCGCTCCGCTCGCCGGACGTCCACATCGACCGATGCAACAGCCCGATGACCGCCCGCGAACTCGACGGTGCCGGAGCGAATCGATACGGCAGACTGGTGCGGCGTGGGAGCGATCGTGGTCGGCGTTGGGACTGGACTCACGGCGATGACGGGAGATACCGATTGATCAGGGCGTGGAAAAACATGAACACAACGAATCAGTGTAAATTGACGACTTCTACGGAATTCAACAACCTCCCTCGACCTCGCTACGCATGCAGCTTCATTGTCTCGGTACGGCCGGTTATCACCCCAACGAGACGCGGCACACGTCGTGTTACTTCCTCCCCGAATCAGGGCTGGTGCTCGATGCGGGGACAGGCATGTTTCGCCTGCCATCGCTGATCCAGACCGATACGATCGATATTCTGCTCTCACACGCCCATCTAGATCACATTGTGGGACTGACCTTTCTGCTCGGCATCG
The DNA here is from genome assembly GCF_007860105.1 of Allorhodopirellula heiligendammensis. Classification (NCBI taxonomy): domain Bacteria; kingdom Pseudomonadati; phylum Planctomycetota; class Planctomycetia; order Pirellulales; family Pirellulaceae; genus Allorhodopirellula; species Allorhodopirellula heiligendammensis. Next base: position 1,071,380 of record NZ_SJPU01000002.1, on the reverse strand, counting down.
TATACCAACGCCCCGTCGAACGAGTCCGGGTGTGGGGGGAAGCCGAAAAACTCGCTGCGGTGCAAAACCTATTGGTCAATGAGTGCATTTTCCCAGCCCAGTTGCCGGTGACCTGGCATGCCATCGATGCGAATCAAGCCCTCGGCGAGCATCTGTCGTTGGATATTGCAGGAGCTCGGGTGACGTGGCGACCGCAAACTCACCCGGGTGGATCCGTCGCCTACCGCATCGATTGGCCCAGCCCCACGCCAGGCTCCGCGAGCGAACGCTCGCTCGTCTACGCGACCGATACCACGGGGGCCACCGATCCAGAGATTCTGCGGTGGATGCACGGCGCCGATGTTCTCCTGCATGAATGCAACTTCCACGATCACCAGCGGGATTGGGCAGTAAAAACGGGCCACAGCTACCCCGAGCGTGTCGCGGAAGTCAGTAGGTGTGTCCAGCCGTTACGGGTATTTTTAACCCACATCAGCCCAATTGACCCAATCTCCCTGGAGCAGCCTGACCCGCGGTTCTCGGTGCCCTGCGAAATTGTTGACGATAACCAGATCATCGAATTCTAAAGTGAAGCCACTGTGGGACGGGGTGGGGAAGCAATGCGGCGGGAGCGGGTCTCGATCACCCCGGGTTCGCAGCGTTTGACTCTCGCGGTGCGGTCCACTTTCCAATCATTCACGCACCGCGTATGATCTATAGACTCTTAGTCTCCTCGATCTATTTCTTTGTGAAAGTACCTATGTCCGTGTCTTCGCACTCGTCCGCACTCTCGCTTCGCGGAATTGTGCCGCCTTTGATCACTCCGCTGAGCGCCCGTGACGTGCTCGATCGTGAAGGGCTCGCCCGATTGCTCGACCACGTGATTGGCGGTGGGGCTGTGGGCGTGTTCATTTTGGGGACGACTGGCGAGGCACCGAGCTTGAGCTACCGACTGCGCCGCGAACTCATTGCGGAAACGATTCGTTTGGTAGACGGCCGAGTTCCCGTGCTGGTGGGCGTCACCGATACCGCTTTTGTCGAAACCGTGAACTTGGCGGAGTATGCCGCAGAGTGCGGTGCCGATGGGGCAGTTCTGACAACGCCATACTACTTTCCCGCTGGGCAGACCGAGTTGACGTCTTATGTGGAGAACATCCAACCGTTAATTCCGCTGCCGCTGATGCTTTACAACATGCCGCAGTTAACCAAGGTCTGGTTTGAGATCGAAACTCTGCGTCGACTTTCATCGCTCGAAGGTATCGTGGGGGTGAAGGATAGCAGCGGTGACATGGAATACTTCGCACGTCTGTGCGAGTTGAAGCAGGAGCGTCCGGATTGGTCCATTTTGCTCGGGCCGGAAGCCAAACTCGCCGAAGCTCACTCGCTCGGGGGCGATGGTGGCGTGTGTGGTGGTGCCAACGTCATGCCCGGTTTGTTCAACGATTGTTACGAGGCGTTGCGTGATGGCGATGCCGCCAAGCAGCAGTTGTCGCAGCGCAAGATCGATCGTTTCCAAGACATCTATGAGATTGGCAAATACGCCTCTCGGCATATCAAAGCGACCAAGGCGGCCGCGTCGTTAATCGGCATTTGCGGTGACCTACCGGCCGATCCGTTTCACGCTTTTGCTCAGCCCGAGCGAGACCGTGTGGCCGAAATCCTTCGCAGCGTGGAGAGCTTGTGATCGCCGCAACTTTTTTCACTGGCGTCGACTGGGCAGTCCTGCTGGGATACTTCGTTGGTATCCTTGGATTGGGACTGTATTTTTGGCGGCGTAACAACTCTGCGGAAGAGTTTAGTGCTGGCGGGCGAACGCTCTCGGGATGGCTGTGTGGCTTGTCGATCTTCGCCACCTATTTAAGCAGCATCAGCTATTTGGCACTGCCTGGCAAAGCCTTTGTCGATAACTGGAATGTGTTCGTGTATTCGCTGGCGTTGCCGTTGGCGGCGGCGATCGCGGTACGCTTTTTCGTGCCCCTGTATCGGCATTCTGGGGAGGTCTCGGCGTATTCGCTGTTGGAACGCCGCTTTGGATTGTGGGCTCGAATCTACGCGAGTTGTTTCTACCTGCTCTATCAGATCGCGCGGATTGGCGTCGTCATGTACCTGATGGCTCTCCCGATGGCGGTGCTATTTGGTTGGGACATTCGCACCGTCATTCTGTGTACCGGCGTGGCCGTGACGGTTTACTCGTTCGTCGGCGGCCTGGTCGCAGTCATCTGGGCTGACGCGATTCAGGCCGTGGTGTTATTAGCAGGGGCTTTGCTGGCTCTCGGAATTCTCCTGTGGGATATGCCGGGCGGACCATCCGAAGTCATCGAAGTTGCCGACGCCGCCAACAAATTCTCGCTATCCCCTGAAAACGCTACCTTTTGGGACATTTCAGAAAAGACGATCTGGGTGATCTTCGCCTATGGGATCTTTGATAACCTGCGAAATTTCGGTATCGACCAGAGTTATATCCAACGCTACATCGCAGCGCGAAGCGACCACGAAGCTGCGAAAAGCGTGTGGTTCGGCGCGCTGCTGTACGTTCCCGTGAGCGCTCTATTCCTATTCATCGGGTCGTCGTTGTACGCGTACTACGAAAGTCATCCGACTGATCTCCAGGAAGTCCGCGTCATTGTTGCTGAGCAGAAGCTGATGCAGGCGGGAATTCCTCTCGATGCACCGGATTATGATTTGCAGCTGTCCGAAACAGCCGCGGCTCTCTCCGAGCGGGACTTGGGTGATCGCGTCTTCCCGCACTTCATCGCATCCCATTTGCCCCAAGGGGCGCGAGGACTATTAATCGCGGCAATTTTCGCTGCTGCGATGAGCACGGTTTCGACCTCGCTCAACTCATCGGCAACGCTCGTCATGAGCGACTTTTTCAAGCGACTGATACGGCCCAACTCCACCGACGCGGAAGACGTCAGTGTGCTGCGACTTTCGACGATCGCATGGGGAGTGATGGGCACCATGATGGCGTTGGCTTTGATTCGCCTCACCGAAAGCGCCCTGGATGTGTGGTGGTTGTTGTCCGGCGTATTAGGGGCAGCGATCATCGGCCTGTTTTTACTGGGGGTATTGGTACCTGCGATTCGTAGTCCGGGTGCCATTGGAGCTTCCGCAGTCGGAGTGATGTTGGTCGCATGGATGGCGGCATCCCGCTCGGCGTACTGGCCCGAGTCGCTCTCGGGATGGGCGAGTCCATTCGAACCGCTGCTGGCGATTGTCTTTGGCCCGATCGTGATGGTGGGGATTGGCTGTATTGTCTCGCTGTTGGGAACCCCCGAACCCACCAAGTCGCCTGATGAGTGAGGCTGCAGGAAAGCATCTCGCTGACATCTCGATTGATCCCAGGGGCCGCCAACGGTGCTGGTGGTGTGGGGCCGACGCGATGTATCGCGACTACCACGACGATGAATGGGGACACCCGACCGCCGACGATCGACATCTTTTTGAAAAGATCTGCTTGGAAGGATTCCAGTGCGGCCTGTCGTGGTTGACGATCCTGCGTCGCCGTGAGGCTTTTCGCACTGCCTTCCACGACTTTCACATTGAGTCCGTTGCCGCCATGACCGCGGAGGATGTGCAGCGATTGGTCGCTGATGATACGATCATTCGTCATCGCGGTAAGATCGAAGCGACGATCCACAATGCGGCGCGGGCCCTCGAAATGCAAGCCACCGACGGTTCATTGGCAGCGTTCTTTTGGAGCTATGAACCTGAGAGCAGCCCCAAGGTGCTTACCCGCAACGATGTCCGCCCGGTAACGGATGAGTCACACGCGATGGCCAAGGAACTCAAACGCCGGGGCTGGAAGTTTATCGGTCCCACGACTTGCTACGCCTTCATGCAGTCGGTGGGAATGGTCAACGATCACTTGGCGGAATGTGACGATCACGCCCGCATCGAACAGCAGCGCAAGCGATTCACGCGGCCCCATTAGGCAAGCGCCGCCATGTGGATAGTTGCCTCCGCTTCGACACCGGCGGCAGGTCCTCCTGTTTGTCCTCTGGTGGATTACCCCCCGGATGCAGCGGACTAGGTTTCCGCCGGGCTTCGTATCAAGCTCGCCGGGCTTCGTATCAAGCTGTGGTGGGACCGATTTGGTTGACGCAGTAGCGATCCGCGTACTGGGTGCCTTAAGGCATTCGTCTGCCGAGAGATGACGGCCGAGCCACTTTGCTTAACCGGGCGTGGATGGGCAAGCCCGCTTACATCGATACGTCGGGGTCTTGGATCGGAGGTGGTGTTGATTTGGCGACCACGATTCCGAAGAGTAGCCCAGCGAGACTGACGGCGATGCCAGCCAATTCGTGAGGGATGGCCCACCCGAGCGGCCCCAGCCAGGGCTCGAAAAACATCTCCCAACCGCAGACAAAGTGAAGCATCCATACCGCGATGCCCCATCCCATGGCGAACCACGCCGCCTGCGGTGGCAGGCGTTTGTTGTGAATCCCAAAGACGAAGGGAACAAACAGACTGACCAACGCCATCGAGTAGGAAGCTTGCACGAGTTCATACGCGCCTTGCCCACTCAACGCCAGCACCGCCGATACGATCGTCACTGCCACGATTGCACCACGTTGCAGCAACAAGAGTTGGGATTGTGAGAGCGGTGCAGTCCGGCGTAGCCGCCAAGCGGGCTCGACCAAGTTGTGAGCCATCACCGCCGAGGGCGCCATCACGGCACTGACGATTGTCGACAATACCGCCGAAACAATCGCTAGGAAGAAAACCAGTAGTAACGCGGGATTGAGTAACTTAGCCGCAACCATCACGACGACGCCATCGAGTTCACCGTGTTCACGCGGTAGCAACAAATGGGCTGCCATGCCGGTACCGACAGGCAGGATCCCCATCAACAGGTACCCGCCGCTGGCTACCAAGCATGCCTTGACCGCCACCGCGTCGCTCCGCGCAGAAAAGATTCGCTGCATCAAATCTTGCATGGGTAGATTGCCCAACGCACCGATCGCGAGTGCGCTAACAGCCACCATCGTATCCCGCCAGAATGTTTCAGGATCCGCAATTCGCCAGCGGCTGTCGGCGATGTCAGTGCGCATGGTGGTGATCCCAGCAGCGACACTGCCATCCCCAAGATAGATCAAAATGGCGTGCCCCAGCACCAAGAGTCCGATCAGGATCAATCCCATCTGGATGGCATCGGTCCAGGTGATTGTCCACATCCCTCCCATCAGCGTGTAACCGGTGCCGACCGAAGCAACGAGAATGATCCCCACCTCCTTTGGCAGCCCAAAGAAAACTTCGAGGATTTGGGCCAGGGCGACGAACTGGGCCGCCACCCAACCGAAGTAACTGGGCACGATGATCAACGACGCCAACTTTTCGGCGGCGGTTCCGTACCGAACGCGAAAGAAATCCGAAACGGTGAGGATGCCCATTCGCCACATCGGTCCTGCGATGAACAGCCCAGCCAATAGCAAGCACAAGGCGATTCCGACGGGATCAAGCATGGCTTTACGAAGTCCCTCATTGCCAACTTCGTCGGCCGTTGTCATCAAAGACTCAGCACCGAACCAGGTGGCAATGATCGTGATCGCTGCCAGGGATGTCGGTAAGCGGCGGCCCGCCAGGACGAAGTCCTCGACATTTTGAATGCGGCGTTGGGCAAGCCAACCGATCAAGTACAAGCCAGCACAATAGACCAGCAACGCACCGAGAAAAACGCCGTACATTCCGGCTGGCAAATGTGTCGATTCGAGCATAGACGCGGAGCAAAAGCGGAAGAAACACAACAACTATTTTTGCGGCAGCAATTTAGCGAAATCGCTCCTGCCTGCGACGGCCAAAATGGCCAAAAAACAATTTTTGTTAGGCTCTCAGTGCCCGGTTTCACCGCGTCTTCGAATGGACGTGCTACCCGTGCGAGTGAATGTCAGTTCAGGCAGATTTCACGATGTGGATCGGGCGGCATCGATCCTGTTGTACGCCTCTTCAATCAACAATTTGCCGTACTCTCGCTCCAACCGGCGGACGGTGAAGTGAGCACGCGCCAATTCTTGGTAGTGATCGATGAAATAGCTGTTAATCAATGCACCACCCACCGCACCGATCACGGGAATTGCTTGAGCGGCCAGCTTTTCGCTGACCACCACTCCAAAGCGATGGCTGATCATCTGCAGGAGCTTGACGAGCGGCGGTGCGGCGGTCTCGCTGACACCGTATTTCAAGACGTATTTCGACGCGTCTGCGACCTGTTTGCTCATGGCTGCACGGACTGCGAAATAGCCGATTTCGGTATCGTCCCCGCCATCCCCCTCATCACCGCCATCGATCGCGAACACCTCCAAGCAAGCGAGCTGAGTCTTGACATCGGTTAGGTCTTCGCCTTGCGACCTCGCGATGTCAGCGACGCTACGGAGAATCAGCACGGTAGACACTGGCAGTTCGAGTGCGACGGTAGAGAGTCCAAACGCTCCCCCGGCAGCCCCTGATAGCCCCGCCATCAATTTATGACTGAACAACTTGGGTTTCCCATTGGGCGTCTCCTCACCGAGGGTCCGCAAGGCCACCTTGAGCGCTGCCTGCAATGATTTCTCCACAGCCGAGTGCAGGGCGTCCTCCGCGATGGACGGCAACAGCTTGATCGATGCCGTAATCGGTGCCCCCATCAGCTCGGTCAACCGCTCAGCAAGTCCGTGATGTTCGAGTGTCTCTTTTGCTTCCTGTAGCTCCACCAGCACGTCGTCGGGCAGTTCGCCTTGAATCCATTGATCTGTCATCGACCACAGTTCTCCTAATTAGAGCGTTCCGGCAGTAGGTTTAGCGTGTAACTCGTGCATCTCTCCCTGCGGCCAGACTTTTAATCTAGCCGAAACGCGCCAGCAATGGGTAACGAATCTGACCGCGAGAAATGGCGATGTGGCACGATAACATCATGACCTCGCTCGCCAATTGACAACGGTACCTAAGTTGCCAAACGGAACGAGAGTTGCTACAGATTGTCCATTAATGATCAACAGGGGCACAGCGAGGGGCACAGCGATCAGCAAGGGCGCAGGTCATCACTGATGTTCTCGACCCTGGGATGCCACCGTTGAGCTGATGCCCCATTTTAATTGCGAACTGAACACGGTGCCTTCATCGTAGTTCGATGTCATGCAATTGCTCAGCCCCACCGCATTGCCCCGCCCGCAGGTATCTGGAAACATGGACGAAAATTTGGTAGCGCCGCGATGCGTGATTGCCGACGACATCCGCAGCTCGCGGGAAATGCTTAAGCGATGGATGCGAGAAATTGGTGTGGAGACGTTCACCGGATCGAATGGGGGAGAGGCGTGGCAGCACCTTAAACGCGTTCCTTGCGACTTGCTTATCACGGATATCGAGATGCCCAGCATGAGTGGGTTGGATCTCATCCGCCAGCTCCGGAGCGACGGTGACCCGAAATGCAACCAGCTGCCGATCATCGTCATCACCAGTCTCTCCGACGAAAAGATGAGCGATCTTGCAGACGAGTTTCAAGCCACCACAATCGTAATCAAACCACTCGAGAAATCAGTTGTGCTGAGCGTCGCGGAAAAGCTTCTACGCGGCGACGCGGTTGAAAAGCTCTACCCATCTAGTCAGATTGGGGGCAGAGGAACCACCGGTATCTCGCCCTCGCTACGCAATCTGATCGAGCGGGCAAAATAGATCCGCCAGGCTGTGCCAGGGGCTAGCAACATGGCAGCCTACCATGGTGCCTTAAAAATCGGGTTCGGCCAGTCCGACGGTTCGGCCACGCTATGCTAAAATATCGCAGCCACGTCTGCTGCGAGAACCTGAGCCATGAATTTCACAAATCTGTCTGTAAAAGTCTCTGTATGGCTGTTGGTTTTGTTGACCATGGAGGCATCTCGGGCAGAGAGACTCTCAGAAAAGCTAAAAACTGAGTCCCCCCTGACACTCGCTGAGGACTCTCGCCAGCACGGCGACGCCGTACGAGGTTCCATTCTCTACACCAGCCCCAAGCTGGCCTGCACCCAGTGCCACGCAACTGGCGGTGTGGACCTCGCGGGCCCTAATTTGACACGTTTGGGCGAGCAGATCTCCGACGTCGACGTGGTTCGAGCGATCCTGACGCCCTCCTTGTCCATTCGGAAGGGATACGAATCGACGCGAATTTTGACGGTCGATGGCGAGGTTCTCACGGGGCGCATTGTTAGCTCAAAGGACGAAAGTCTGACCCTGCAAACGGCAACACCCGGTGCACCAGCGATCACACTGAAACTCGCCGACATCGAAGAGAGATTCCCGAGCAAGCAGTCAGCGATGCCTGATAACATTGTCGATCAATTGAAGAACCGTCGAGAGTTCTTAGATCTGGCTCGCTACGTCATGCAACTGACCGCCATGGATTCGACAGGGTCACCCAGTTCCGGCACCCCGCCGGTCACAACTCCGACGGCGGGCCAAACCTTGTCGCCGGAACTGCAGGGGGTCGTGCTGCTCAACGAATTTAATTGCGCCGCCTGCCATCGCGATGACTTGCCGTCCCATACCACCGTCGCCAAGCATGCGCCTGACTTGCGTTGGACTGCCGAGAACGTCGACCCACATCACTTGCTCGAGTTCATCGCCGCCCCTCACGTGACCAAAACAGGCACGCTGATGCCCGATGTGATGACAGAGCTCAGCAACGAAGATCGGCAGCTGGCGGCCAAGCAATTGACTCACTACATCGTGTCGCTTGGAGAGCGTGATTTCACGCGGCAAGACATTGACACCGATGCGGCCGAGCGAGGTGACAAACTGTTTCATTCGGTCGGCTGCGTTGCCTGTCATTCACCTCGCGACGAGTCAGGTCGCGAGACCTTACCAGGTGACTCGGTGCCCTTGGGACGCATTCCCGAAAAGTACAGCGTTGCGTCATTGGCGAGCTTTCTAGAAAACCCGCTTCAAGCTCGACCGTCGGAGCGAATGCCGAACATGCGTTTAACGCACTGGGAGGCGATCGACCTTGCGAGTTATCTCTGCTTGGATGCAACGAATGAATGGAACTACACGTTCGCCGTCGATCTTGAATTAGCAGCGCAGGGGCAGAAACGCCTACACGAACTCCGGTGCGTGAACTGCCATACCGAACAGCGTCTCACACCCCCAAACGATCCCGCGCCAACGGATCTATTGTCGTTGTCAGAAGTCAATCCCGAGCGTGGCTGCTTGTCGGATGCGAGGGGAACATGGCCGCAGTTTGACACGACCTCGGAGCAACGTGACCAGATGCGAGCGGCGATTTCTCGGCCTTCGAAGAAATTGAGCGATCGTGATCAGATTGCAGTCACGTTGACCGCGTTTCGCTGCTTGAATTGTCATCGTCGTGATGAACTCGGCGGTATCGCATCGGATCGCGATACCTATTTCCAAACGACCAATCCCAACCTGGGACCGCAGGGTCGTATACCACCGACATTGACTCAGGTCGGGGCTAAACTGAAACCGACATGGCTGCGCCAGGTGCTCGTCAGTGGACGAGCCATTCGGCCGTACATGCAGACGCGGATGCCACAGTATCACGCTGAAAACGTCGCGCATCTGGTCGACCAATTCGCGGCAGTCGACGAACTACCCGCCATTTCACATGGGACGTTTACCGACGAGAAAGCCACACGCCAAGTCGGGGCTCAGTTGGCTGGTACGGATGGATTGAACTGTATCGCCTGCCACACATTCCAACTCAAGCAATCCGCAAATATGCCTGCAGTCGATCTGACTGAGATGGCTGCACGATTGCAAAAGGATTGGTTTTATCACTACATGCTCGATCCTCAGCGGCTAAGTCCCAATACGGTGATGCCGACGTTTTGGCCCCAGGGACAAGCGATGAGAGACGATATCCTTGAAGGTGATGCCAACAATCAAGTCGAAGCGTTGTGGCTGTATTTGCTCGATGGACGGCAAGCGGCGACCCCGCGCGGCTTGGTTCAGGAGCCGATTCGGCTGCTGGCAACAGAGGAAGCCGTGATGCTCCGACGCGCCTACCCAGGTATCGGAAAACGAGGCATCGGGGTCGGTTATCCCGGCGGTCTTAACATCGCCTATGACGCCGAACAAATGCGGTTGGCGACCATCTGGAAGGGTGTGTTCGCAGACCCAGCGGGTGTGTGGCGGAGCCAGGGGCACGGCGTGGTGCGGCCGCTCGGTGACGATTTAGTGGAATTCGCGAAGGGCCCCGAACTGGGGAAACCGCAGTCGCCGTGGATAGTTGACGATGGACGCCCGCCCCATCATCAGTTCCGCGGCTACTCGCTCGACCATCTCCGCCGCCCCACTTTTCGGTACTCTCTCGGTGAGATCCACGTGAGCGATTACTTCGTGAACGAGCTCGACGCGACGAGTTCTGCGCCGATGTTACGCCGGACGATCACTTTTGTTTCCGACGAGAGTGAGGGGCAGGTCACCTTCCGTGTAGCCACCGGCAAGTCCATTGCGAGAACTGGTGAACGTGCCTTTGAAGTCGATGACGGGCTCCTAATACGACTCAGCGATGGACATCCAATCGATCTCGTTGCAAGCGTCCCAGGGCAACCATCTATCGAGGAACTCCGCGTCTCGTTGACGATATCGAAGTCGCCGACTGTACTGACCATTCAATACATCTGGGGAAACTAAATTTGCGTTATCTCATATTCCCATTGATCTTGATGCTCTCCCTGGTGAGGACGCACGCCGAGACGCTCGGCGAGTACTGGGGCACGGCTGAACAGGAGTCCAAGTACTACCGGATCGTCGAAGTCCCGCTGCCTGAAGATGCTGCGATTGAGGCAGGCTGTTTTGAAGTCATGCCCGAGGGCCAGCTCGCGATAGGTACGCGACGGGGCGATTTGTATATCGTCCGCGGTGCGTTTGCAGATAGCCCGCAGCCAGAGGTGTCGCTGTTCGCATCTGGCCTCGATGAATTGATGGGGATGTCGTACCGGGACGGTGCATTTACAGTCACACAGCAAGGGGAGGTGACACGCATCACGGATACCGATGGCGACGGTCGCGCCGACAACTTTGAGACGCTGAGCGACGTCTGGGGGTTTCGCAACTACCACGAATTTGCATTCGGTTCTAAGCCCGACGACCAAGGCGATACCTGGGTCGCACTCTGCCTGTCGGAGTCGTACAACTCCAAAGTGCCATTTCGAGGCTGGTGCCTCAAAGTCACGCCGGAGGGGAAAACGATCCCTGTCTGCAGCGGCATCCGCAGCCCCTGTGGCATCGGACCCAATGAGCATGGAGTGATGTTCTATGCCGAGAGCCAAGGTCCCTGGAATGGCTCGTGTTCGCTGAAAGTGCTGGAGCTCGGGGGCTTCATGGGGCATCCAATCAGTTTCAATTGGTATCCGCTGGCCAACGAATTGAGCGACGGACAAATGGGTGCGCCGCCGATCGTTCCCAACACGCCCTCCCGCTTGGAAATCGAACGAGAGCGGGTCAAAGAACTCGTTCCGTATGCGGTCGTGTTTCCCTACATCAAGATGGGACGTTCGATCTCCGGGTTTGTCGTTGATCGCAGCGGCGGCAAGTTCGGTCCGTTCGAGAACCAGATTTTCATCGGCGATTTCAGTTTGAGTGTTGTCATGCGGGCCACGACGGAGCAGATCAATGGAGTGTGGCAGGGGGCGTGCTATCCGTTTCGCGAGGGCTTGGCGACTGGTTTGCTGGCGTGCGCATTCACCCCGGAAGGTGATTTGATTGTGGGTGGCACCAACCGAGGATGGCCCGTGCGCGGACCGCGGCCATTCGCAGTTCAACGATTGGATTGGACCGGCGTTGTCCCGTTTGAGATCAAGGAAATCCAGGCCCGTCCCGATGGATTTGGAATTACGTTCACCCTGCCGGTTGACCGTGAGATTGCTGCTGATCCTCGTTCCTATGACCTGACGACTTATACCCATATGTATCGTCAAGCATATGGCAGCCCCGAAGTCGATCACACGACTCCCACGATTCTAGCTGCCGAAGTTTCTGAGGATGGTCTGCGAGTGAATCTGCGTGTCGAGGGACTCGTTCGAGGGCATGTTCACCAATTTGATCTCGATACGATTCGCTCCCGGGATGACGCAGAGCTCGTCCATACGAACGCGTATTACACCCTCAACGAGATCCCCCAGGAATGAACGAGGTTTGGCCATGGATGGTTCTGCGATCACCCGTTGGCGGAGTGAGCAGCGACGCGTGAGCCTCCAGGCAGTCGTTCGAATCCAAACTTCAATCTCGGCGAAGCACTACAGCTCATTGTTGGCTGCGGCAGCTCGTTGAGTCAGTTCGGTCAGGATGGACGGCGACCAGGCTGACTCGCTTTCATACCCCTTGGCTGCTGCACGACCAATGCCGCCCATTTTGGGAAGTACGCTCGCAGCCATCGCTAGGATGTCTTGAGTGATCTCAGGAAATGCATTTTGAAGAGCGATTGTGATGTTCAGCGGGCTGTGAATGAAGACTTCGCCGCGTCCCTGTTGGCAGGCATGCAAGATTTGTGCGGCAGCGGTTTCCGCATTCATCGACATGAGGGGTAGGGAGTCGCCAATACTGAACCACGCATATTCCTCGCGGTGTTGCGACTTGAAGATTGCATTGCGGGGGCTGCCGGTCCGCATCAGTCCGGGACAGGCTGTCGTGACGAAAATGTTTTCTTGCTTGAGTTCGGCACGCATCCCGTTGGACAACCCCACCAGAGCAAACTTGCTCGCCGCGTAGGGCAGCATATGGGGTACGGCACGCTTGCCGCCGAGCGACGCGACATTAACGATGCGGCCCCACCCCTGGTCTCGCATCGACGGCAAAACTCGCTGCGACATCCGCAGGGCCCCCCAACAGTTGGTTTGCATGGAGTCTTCGAAGTCGGCCATCGTCATTGAATCGAGTGGCCCGACGGAAATAATACCAGCCACATTCAGCAAGACATCCACACCTCCGAACCGCCCGGTAACCCCGTCGATGAAAGATCGAACCTCGTGATCGTCGCGCACGTCGCACGGCGCGGCAATTACCTCGGCCCCGCGATGTCTCAACTCAGCAGTGGCGGTTTCCAGGTCACTGCGGGAACGAGCACAGATCGCCAGTCGCGCTCCCTTGGCAGCCAACTGACGGGCAATCACTAAACCCAGTCCGCGGGACCCTCCGGTGATGACCACCCGCTTATTTCGCCAGTCAAAACTTCGCTGGCTCCAGATATACCTGCGGCCTAATTGCAGTGCTGTGTAGCCGGCCAACGCGCCGATGGCCACTTGAGATAAAACTTTCATGGCTTTGATAACTCACTCTCACTTTTGAGAACTTGGTCGCCGTCTTCTTGCTCAATCAGGTACGCGGGTTCTTGTTCGCTACCGTTTCGCGTTACCTCGGTGCCCTGAATCGTCTTCGTAACTTTCTCGACAAACGATTCCTTGATTTGGCCCCGTGCCACGTTGCCAGCGTAGTTCCAACTGACGTGCTGATGGATACGGAATTTTTGCGACACAAGACTCTCCTACGATCGGGCAAATGAACTGGCTCGGTAACGGATCCGACTGAGCAACGGAATTGGCTGGGTAACTGATCTATCTGGATACGGATTTATCCAAATAGTGACGAGCAAATTGCGGGCCACCCTTCGGCACAGCGAATGCTTGAGATGCTTGAGACTTGAGAGCTGAGAGCTGCCATGGGTCATCGTCCCAGTTTTGTATCCAAACGGTTTGCTGCCGCTTGGCAAACGGTGTGGCGCGGCGCCGTCGCCGGGTGTTAATATCCATACCTGCTTCACGGTTATCCGAGCCCCCACGCATTCGGACGCTCCGCCGTCCCCACCCGAGAAGCCGAGACGATATGGACGTTCGCGAGAAACTTGCCGTACTTGCCGATGCCGCGAAGTATGACGCGTCTTGCGCCAGTAGTGGCTCGAAGACCACGCGTCCGGGAGCGACTCTGGGCAGTACGGAAGGCATGGGCATTTGTCACAGCTATACCCCCGACGGCCGCTGTGTGTCGCTCCTCAAGGTGCTGCTGACGAACTATTGCATTTATGATTGTCAGTACTGCGTCAATCGCATCTCCAGCGATACTCCTCGTGCTCGTTTCACAGTCGATGAGGTCGTTGATCTGACATTGGAGTTCTACCGCCGCAACTACATCGAAGGGTTGTTTCTGAGCTCTGGGATCATACAGAACTCCGATTACACGATGGAACAGTTGACGGCTGTCGCTAAGAAGCTGCGCACCGATCATGGCTACGGCGGCTACATTCATCTCAAGACGATCCCAAATGCCACTCAGGCACTTATCGACGAGGCCGGTCGCTGGGCAGATCGCTTGAGCGTCAATATTGAATTGCCGACCGAGCAGGACTTGGTGCAACTCGCTCCTGAGAAAAAGAAGCCCGTGATCGAAGGAGCGATGAGCGGGATCCGCCAGAGAATCGAGGAATACAAGCAGGACACGAAAGCGGGATTCAAGCCGCCTCGATTTGCTCCGGCCGGGCAGAGCACCCAGATGATTGTGGGGGCAACGGGAACGCCAGACGCCGAGATTTTGCAAACCGCGTCCTCCCTGTATGCTGCCCAGCGTCTCCGGCGCGTGTACTACTCAGCGTACAGCCCGATCCCGCACGCGGATGCGAGGCTGCCGGGTCAATCACCTCCATTGGTACGAGAACACCGGCTCTATCAAGCGGATTGGCTAATTCGTTTCTACGGATTTGACGCGAATGAAATCGTAACGGAGGTGGATCAGAATCTGTCCCTGGAGATGGATCCGAAACTCGCTTGGGCAATTGCGAATCGGCATTTCTTTCCCGTCGACGTGAATCGCGCCAGCCGAGAAGAACTGCTACGTATTCCCGGGGTGGGTGTGCGTACCGTCGATCGCATCTTGAAAATTCGGCGACATCAGAGAGTCGCCGTGAGCGATATGAAAAAGCTCCGAGTTGCCTGGAAACGCGCCAAATCATTTGTGCTGACGAGCGACCACAATCCGGGGCTCGCCGATCTCGACAAGCTCGATCTTGGCAACAGAATCCGTCCAAAGACGCAGCAACTTTTGTTATTTGATGCCGCGTCGTCAGCAGTTTCGGGCGAAGTATGATGCAATTCGTCGAAGTTGACTCGTTCGAGCGGTGGCGGGCGGAGGCCCGGCGTTTGATATCCCACGGAATCCATCCCGCCGAAGTGCACTGGGGCACGGCATCGGAACAACCATCGCTGTTCGGGCTGGTACCGAGCCAGCGTACTGCTGGCGATGGAAACAAACCCGCGGCATCCACGGTGGAGTTCTCGGTACCACCGTCCTTTCTCGACCTCGCCCGACAGGTGGCATGTCATCGTGACGCAGGACGCTGGCAATTGCTGTATCGAGCGTTGTGGCGACTGAGGCACGGAGAACGCCAACTGCTGCACCTGACCACTGACGACGACGTGCATGCGCTCGGGCAGATGCGGAAGGCGGTCACGCGTGATGTGCACAAGATGAAAGCGTTTGTGCGTTTCCGTAAAGTTGCGGACGATCAAGGCAGCGAGAACTACATCGCATGGCATCGCCCCGACCATCGCATCGTGGGACTCGCAGCACCCTTCTTCGCCCGTCGATTCAAGGCCATGAATTGGTCGATCCTCACCCCGGATGAATCTGTGATGTGGGATGGAAAGGATCTCACTTATGGCCCTGGCGTCCCGGCGAGCGAGGCCCCCGACGAGGATGCGCTGGAAGATCTTTGGCGGACCTATTATGCCTCGATATTCAATCCGGCGCGTGTCAAAATCGCTGCCATGAAACGCGAGATGCCAGTGCGTCATTGGTCGACGTTGCCCGAAGCGATCCTCATCGACGACCTGCTGCGTGGGGCTCCCGCGCGCGTCGACGAGATGATCGAAAAGTCAGAAGGGCTCGCGGAGACCGCAATGAGTTTCATGCCCGCTGAGCTCGATCTCGATGCTTTGCGAGCGGCTGCCCGATGTTGCCAGGCCTGCCCTTTACACGGCCCAGCGACTCAGACGGTGTTCGGTCAGGGTTCACCGGACGCACGTTTGATGGTTATTGGCGAGCAACCGGGAGACCGTGAAGACATTGTCGGTCAGCCCTTCGTCGGGCCCGCAGGTAAGTTGCTCGACGAAGCTTTCCGGCACGCAGGCATTGACCGCTCCGAGATTTACATCACCAACGTCGTCAAGCATTTTAAGTTTGTGGAAACTGAATCGACAGGTGCATTAACAGGTGCGCCCCATCGACTACACAAGAAGCCTGACTCACGAGAGATCTTTGCTTGTCGGCCTTGGCTCGAAGCAGAAATTGCGGCGATCCGCCCTGCTGCAATCGTCTGCCTGGGGGCAACGGCAGCACAAGCTCTCTTCGGACGCGACTTTCGGATCACTCGCCGACGCGGTGACGTGATCCCAACGGAATGGTGCATGAGAACGCTCGCCACTTGGCACCCCGCCGCCATCCTGCGGATGACCGATGAGGTGCGGCGCGAGCAGATGCTGCAGCAACTGCGTCAAGATCTCAGCACCTTTGCAATCAGGGACGCGGGCTGACGATGCAGCAGCCAATTGACCGTAGATGATCGCGCAGCCTTCAATGCCCCGTCCCCAGGGAGGGCTAGACCTTTTCCAGAGGCTTCCCGCAGCACTCCAGCTTCGGTTCATGGTCCTGGCATTTACAGGCTGTTTTTACCTCGATTTCCATACCGCATTGTTTGCATTGGAGCTTATCGCCAGCTTGTGGTTTCGACATCGAATTGACCTTGTTCGAGTAGGGGAAACGGTTCAACAAAGTTGAAGTCAAAATGGTGGTGCAAAGCATGTTCCAAATTCAGCAACGCGTTTTGCCGTCGTCTGCACTGCGGCGAGTCGACGCGCGCAGCCGCTTTAGTTGGCATTGGCACTTTCGAGCCGCCCTTGCCAGAAATCTCGAGCTGAGCGGATGAAAGGTGCGTAGGCTTGCAAATCAACGGCGGGCTGGGAACGCAGATGTGTTTCGTAGTCAGCGAGCCACTGCTGGAAGACCTCGACGCTGCTGCGTGTAATGCGGGGCTTGCCATCAACCTCGAAGTACCAGGGCGCGGTCGTGGCGGCGCGAAAGTGATCCTCGTATAGGGTCACGACTCGGATCAGGGCCCAGCCGGATCGGGTGATGCGCAGGGGTGGAATCTTTCCGCCCGCCTTCGCATATTCGTCGAGTTTTGCGGAGTAGTGGATCTGGCCATTGTAGATCACCTCCAAATAGTCGACGGGGTCTTGAACGGTGAGTGTCAATTCAGCCTTCAGCAGAGCGGGGTTGCCGGAATCGACTTGAAAAACATGTCCCGGCAACTTTCCGTCGAGGTTGGCGATCAGTAGCGGCCCGTTGGTGGCGAAGCTACGTCCCGCCCACGCTCCTGACCACCACTGCGCTGCGGAATCAACGGGGCGAGGTTGCATTGTCGCGGAATCAGCGGTCTCGCCAGCTACATAGAGTCGGTTGTAACCGACTGGGTGCAGCCCGCCTTCATCACCGCTGCCGGCCAACGGGGCCAGGCGGAAGCCAGCGTCGAGGAGCTCCCAGGTGATCTGCTCAGCTTCGCGGCCGAGCGATTTCGAGTTGCGCGTTACTTTGGTGGGAAACGGCCTGCCGGTTTTCGACTGCAGCAGGGAACGATCCAGGCGCAACCAATCGCCGAGCACAAAAAAACCATCCACTTGGCCGCTGGCGAGGTAGACCGGTAGCGGCCATGCGAACGGATCTTCAATCGCGACTTTCCACGCCTCCGGTTCCTCGTCGGATGAACTGCGGCGCTGCGATGCCAGGCTGGCGAGTCGGTGCAACGCGGCCAAGTCCACATTAGTGTGCATGCGAGGATCTGCATCTGACCGCGGCGGCGTGTGATCGTCAGCGGCATAGAAGACCAAACCCGCTTGCGGTTGGGCATGTTGGCGAATCCACAAAGGATCGCTCAGCGGCGGTAGTTCATGTCGCTGGCGTTGGCCACGCAGCCCCGCGATTTCCTCGTCGGAATATTTATCGCTAGACGTACCCTGTGCCGTCGTAGCGGCAACATGTAGATCCTCGGCAGTCATGCGAATGGGTAAATTTTCTCGTGACGCCGGCACGAAGCAGTCACCGCTCGTCCACCCATACTGCTGCATGTCGAGGATCCGAGGCAGGGCGAAGGTGTGTTCGTCAGCACTTGTTTTCTCGATCGTCGAATTGCCTGAGATGACACGATATTCTGGGCCGCGGGAGACACGAAACTGGTATGCCCCCTCACTCAATTTCAGTTCAACGGGCCCGTCGATGACAAATCCGTATCCCGCCTCAACCGTGGTTCGTCCCGGCAACGGTTTGATTTTCCGCAAGCGTTTCATGCGGCTGGCTGGCCGACCGAGGCTGCTCTCAATCGTCGGGCGGGTCAACTCGATTCTCGCCACGATGGGCGTCCCCTCAGCCTCATCGACGGCGGAAACTGTCCATTTCCCCTCTGCTGCCCAGACCTGCGTCCATACCGAGAGCAACCCTAGAAGCACAAATGCGATCCCGGGGCGCTGGGTTGTTGGTTTGCATTTTGCTACAGTCATGCAGGCGATGGTGGCGGTGCCAATTTGACAGAGACGACCAAAGTCGCTCCATCGCCCGCTTTTTTCGCCCGTACGACGTTTCCTACCCTGTTGATGACACACTGTGGCTGAAGACCTTTATCAAACGCTTGGAGTCTCTCGCGACGCGGACAAGTCCGATCTGCAAAAAGCCTATCGCAAACTGGCCCGTAAATACCACCCGGACATGAACCCGGATGACAAAGCCGCTCAAGAAAAGTTTAAACGGGTCCAAGAAGCCTACGAGGTCTTGGGGGATGAGGAAAAGCGGTCAGCCTATGATCGGTACGGCGCCGATTTTGAAAAAATTCGTGGCGGGTATCCCTCTGGTTCAGGTGGCCCGGGTGGCGGAGCAGGGCCCTCGTTCGATGGCCTCGATCTAGAACAGATTTTCGGCGCAGCCGGGCGTCAAGGCGGAGGTGGCGGCGGGGGCGGTTTTGAAAATGGGTTCAACGATTTCTTTGAACAGATTCTCGGAGGCGGTGGGGCCGGCCATCGTGGCGGACCGGGTGCCGGTCCGGGGCGGTCGCGAGCAGCAGCCCCCCCCCAACGCGGTGCGAATGTACGATATGAACTAGCGATTCCTTTCGAAAAAGCCATCCTGGGCGGGAAAGCCGAGTTTTATCCCACTGGCACGGGCAAAAGCGAAAAACTTTCTGTCACCATTCCAGCAGGCGTCGAGGACGGTGCGAAGATTCGCTTACGGGAGCAAGGCCAAGCGAGCCCGGGGGGCCCCCCCGGCGACTTGATCCTCTTAATTAAAATTGATTCCCATCCCTATTTTGAACGCAAAGGGAAAAACCTTGAGCTCGAGCTGCCAATCACCGTCGGCGAAGCAGCGATGGGGGCGAAAGTTGACGTCCCAACGCCCAAGGGAACTGTTACGTTGTCGATCCCACCGCGCAGTCGCAGTGGCAAACGTTTGCGGCTGAAGGGGCATGGGGTACAATCGGCCAAAGGCGAGCCCGGCGACCTGATCGTCGAACTCCTCATTCAACTGCCCGACGCTATGTCCGATGAGGCCGTCGAACTACTGAAGCAATTCGAGAGCGTTGAGCCGTATGAGCCGCGTACCGGGCTGAAGTTTTAAGCGGGGGCGTCCTCGTTCCACCTGCCGACTGGTTGCCATGTTCCAGCGTATTCTTTTCGTTGCCCTCACGTTCCTCATTGCATTATCGTCACGCCTCTCAGCGGAGGCGACCGTTGCCATCGGGTATCAGCCCGGCTCGCGCGCAAACGCCACATTTCGGTTGCCGACCGTTCCCTCGCCGGTGCAGGGCGACGCGGCGTCACGGGGAAAGTGGTTGGTTATCTCGGGAACAGCCGATCCAGCGAGCGGCGGACTGGGCAAACTCAGCAATGATCAATTGCCGAGATCTGCCGATCAACCGGCTGAGAACTTCTTCTTCGCCCCGGCCACGCCGGGAGGGCGTCTGCGGCTCGAACTGGATCGATCAACTGAGATTGCGCAGATCCGGACTTATTCATGGCATCCCCGTGAGCGTGCTCCCCAGGTATACACCGTCTACGGATGCGATCAGCAAGAGGTGAGCTCGGGAGGAAAACTTCTCGAAAACGATGAGAGTGTGCAGCTCAAACCGTCGGGGACAATCGATCCCGCTTCCTGTGGCTGGACCAAGATTGCAACGGTCGATACTCGTCGGGATGGTATCGGACATGGTGGTCAGGTCGGTGTGGTCATCTCGGCGAGTGACCACTCGGTGAATGACCACTCGGTGAATGACCACTCGGTGAATGACCAAGCCATCGGTCATTACCGTTACTTGCTCTTCGACATCCACCCGACGCGGCCCGACGCTCGATTTTCCAATACGTTTTTCAGCGAGATTGACATTCTCGACGCTGACGCGGACGTCACGCCAGCGAAGCCGATCGCGACGCCGGACATAGTAACTTACGCCATCGAAGAAGGCGGATACGAGTTCACGCTCGACACCTCGGAGTGTCCCGACTTAACACGGTGGGCTGACCAAGAGCTCGCTCCGGTCGTGCAGCAGTGGTATCCCAAAATCGCTGAAATGCTCGCCAGTGACGATTACGAGGCTCCACACGACTTTCAAATTCGCATCAGTTCGTCGATGGACGGAGTGGCGGCGACAAGCGGGACTCAAGTTACCTGTTCGGCCAACTGGTACCGTCGGAATTTGCGGGGCGAAGCCAAGGGGGCAACGGTTCATGAACTCGTACACGTCGTCCAGCAATACGGGCAATCTCGCCGCACCAACCGCCGAGCGGCACGGACACCGGGGTGGGTTGTCGAGGGCATTGCCGATTACGTTCGGTGGCACCTGTATGAACCCGCATCCGCAGGTGGTGGGGTGGCGGGCCGACGTTCCAGGACTCTGCAATACGATGCCAGTTACCGTGACACCGCTGCATTTCTGGCATGGGTGATCACCAACGGAAACCCCGATCTACTGGCCAAACTCAATGCGGCGGCGCGATCGGGCACCTATTCCGCAGCATTCTGGAAAGCGGCCACCGGAAAAACCGTCGACGAATTAGCGACAGCCTGGCACGCCGATTTGGAAAACTAGCTGATCGAGCATGCAGGGGTTTGATCGCCGCGTGTGACGCGGGGTAGTAGTTGATGAATGCGGGGCAGCATCGCCCGTCGGGCTCGGCGGGACTGCCATCCTGGTTGACAGGACTCCACGGACAATGCTGAGTCGTATCAGCAGTCTAGGTCGTCTGTGTTAAACTTGATCGGGTTTGCGTCAGTTGCATCCTTGCATTGTCCAGCACCGACCGGTTCACCCTCCCCGACGGCGGGCGAATTCCGCGACGCCATCACCTAATTTTGCAATTCTCGGATTGCTCGCCTCGTCCCTTTTACTTGCCGATCATCATGAAGCGAATCCCTCTCACCTACTCGTCATTATCTGTCACTGCAATTGCCGCGAGCTCACTATTGCTGCTGTTCTGCACCGCCACACCGTCGCGCGGTCAGGACGCCGAAACCGATACCAAAGCTGACGCTGCAGCCGCTCAGACGCCCGCGTATCCCCTTGCTGTGGCTGTGGATGGCGACGCCATCTATACCGTCGACTTGGATTTGCCGGGGGTCTGGCGTAGCACCGAGGGCGATGACGCCAACACGCAGCTCTACGTCGCTGGATCCAAATTGCTTCGCAAACCACTCAATCGTCCTCGCTGCATCGTCCTGCATCCAGCAGGCGGCATCTTGGTGGGAGATTCGGCGACTCGCGAGGTTTACCACATCGCCGCTGAGGGGGGTGAACCTCAAGGGTTAACCGAAGGCAGAATTGGTATCCCCATGGCATTGGCACTCAGCCCCGACGGCAACACGCTCTACGTGGGTGACGCAGAAAAACGAGCGACCCTCAAGCTGCCCATCGGCGGTGGGAATCCCGAACTGGTAGCACGGGTCAACGCGCGCGGTCTCGCCTTTGACGAACAGGGCCGGCTATGGGCGGTCACCCCCGATGCAGATGCTGTGGTCACGATTGATGTCGAGACGGGCGATATTGAGAAGGTCGTCACGGGCCGGCCGTTCCAATATCCCAACGGGCTAGCGTGGGCGGGCAACGGCGCGGGCTACGTCACCGATGGTTATGGCCATGCAATCTGGAAGTTCACCGCCGACGGCAAAACGGAAAAGTGGCATGAGGGCGAGCCTCTGGTGGGCCCCGTCGGCATTGCCGTGACAGAGCAATCCATTTTCGTCGCAGATCCGAAACAAAAACAGGTTTACGAGTTTAACCTCGATAGCAAACAGGCCCAGCCACGACTGTAATGCGTCGGGCGTGAACCAAGTTCGATGTCTGCCATGGCGATCTCTACAGCGTCGTGCTGCTCTTGAGCACAGGAATCAGTAGGGCCATCACGACGGCCAGGACCATGATGGCCATGATCAGCAGCATGATGGGTTCGAGGAGCCGTACGAACAGATCCAAGCGGCGAAAGGTCCGCTTCTCTAACGAGTCAGCGATTTCCGGTAGGACGGTATCAAGTGTGTTGCTCTCTTCACCGACGCGAATCATCTCAACGACAGCCATCGGGAAATACCCAGAATCGCCGAACGGTTTCGCGAGGCTCTCACCGGCACGAATATTCTCAGTCGCATCACCGATCGATTGGCTGAGCAAGCGATTGCCCGTCGCGCTGCGGCTGATATCGAGTGACTTCAAAATAGGGACTCCGTTTCCGAGGAGCGTCCCCAATACACGGCAAAACCGTGCTACCGAAAGGTTCATCAGAATATCGCCGAGGACGGGAATTTTCAGTTTCCAACGATCCAGACGATCTTTGCCTGTGTCAGTCTGTAGGTGCATGCGAAATGCAACAAATGCGACCACCAATCCCAAGATAATGAAGATACCGTAGCTTTGCAGAGCATGACTGAAGACAAGCAACCACTCGGTGACCGCGGGCATTTCACCTTTCTTGCGAAGTCGGTCGAAGAGCATGTCGAACTTGGGAACAAAGAAGACGAGCAAACCGCTCACGACCACCGTTCCGACGACGAACAGGAAGGCCGGATATGCCATTGCACTGACCGTACGGCCCTTGAGATCCTCTTGCAATTCGGTGAACACGGCCACGCGATCGAGTGCATCTTCGAGAAATCCACCCTCAGTGCCGGCACGAACCATATTGATCGCCATGTCGCTGAACACGCCCGGATAGCGAGCCATGGCATCCCCCAGTGTTTCACCTTCCTCGACGCGTCCTTTGATTTCACCCATCACTTCGCCGAGCACCGGTGCGGACGATTGGTTACCGAGCAACGTCAGAGATCGGATCATCGGTACGCCACTGCGCAGCAACGAGGCGAGCTGGCTATAGACGGTAACCATGACCTGCCCGCTGACCTTCTTCTTCTTTCCTGAAAAGATCGAACGTCCGGACCCCGCCTGCTCGGTAATTTTGGTCGGAAAGAGGTCTTTGCCCGAAAGCAGCATCGAGGCTTCACGCGACGTGCCAGCTTCGATGGTGCCGGTGATACTTTTGCCAGCGAGATCGCGTGCGGTGTACTGGAAGGAAGGCATGAAGGCGAGAATTTAGAAGAAGGAGGGTTCAGGGAAGGAGGCAGGTTCATGGTTCAGCAATGGAAAAGGGTTCAGATTTTTCGTCTGAACCCCAGATCCTTCGCGCCTCTGAACTTTTCTTAGAGTGCTTCGCCCTTGGTGACACGGAGGACTTCATCGATACTAGTGACACCGACGAGTGTTTTGTCCCAGGCATCCATGCGTAGGGTTCGCATGCCTTCGGCGACAGCCGCCCGGCGAATATCCCAGCTGCTGGCCCGTTCTTGGGCGAGTTCGCGGATCGCTTCACTGGAGACCAATAACTCATAGATACCGAGACGGCCTGAATAGCCCACATTTCGGCATTCACGGCAACCCACGCTGCGGTACAGAGGTCGACCTTCGAGCTCCGCAAACGGGAAATCCTTCGGGAGTTCATCTTCGGTGGGTTGATACGATTCTTTGCAGTGTGGGCAGAGCCGCCGCAACAGCCGCTGGGCCATCACGGCTTCGACCGTCCCCGCGACCAGGAACGGTTCCACTCCCATATCGGCCATCCGGGTGAATGCACCGGCGGCGTCGTTGGTGTGGAGCGTGCTGAAAACCAAGTGCCCCGTAAGGGACGCCTGGGTGGCGTTCTCGGCGGTTTCCAAGTCACGAATTTCCCCCACCAGAACAACATCGGGGTCGTGCCGCAAGATGCTCCGCAGCGATGCGGCAAACGTCAATCCGATTTTGGCATGAACTTGGATTTGATTGATTCCATCGAGTTGATACTCGACTGGATCTTCCGTCGTGATGATTTTGTTTTCTGGGCTGCGGATCTCCAATAGACTGCTGTAAAGCGTCGTGGTTTTACCGCTACCGGTGGGGCCGGTTACTAGAACGATCCCGTGGGGCGTGCGAATCAATTGACTGAATCGATCGTAGATCGCTTCAGACATCCCGAGGCCCTTGAGGTCGAAGACCATCGACGACTTATCGAGCACCCGCATCACGAGCCCTTCGCCGTGGATCATTGGGATCACACTGAGGCGAATATCGACCTCGCGGCCATGGACGCGTAACCGGATGCGGCCGTCCTGAGGCAGCCTCTTTTCAGCGATATTCAGTCTCGCCATGATTTTCAGGCGGCTGATAATCGCGGCTTGAAATCGATTGATCTCCGGTGGCACCGGCTGTGGATGCAAGATACCGTCGATACGATAACGAACGACCAGTCCGTCAGACTGCGACTCGATGTGAATATCGCTAGCACGGGAATCGACCGCTTCGGTCAAAATCTCATTCACCAAGCGAACCACCGACGCTTCCTGAGCCATCTCGCTCAGTTCACTGCCGTCGGTCTCAATACTTTCGAGTAGTTCGATCTCTTCATCGCCAGCGGCCGCTACGAGGCCCTCGATGGTCTCGCTGCCGACACCGAGGTGCTTCTTAACGAGGCGATTGATTTCGGCGCGTTCGGCCACCACTGGCGTGACCGTCTTGCCCGTCGCGGCACAGGCTTCGTCGAGCGGGTAGAGGTCGAAGGGATCGGCAGTCGCCACCCGTAATTCGCCGTCAGCCCAACCGATTGGAAAGAGAGCGTGACGATAGATCAGTTTTTGCGGAAACCCCTCCAGCGCCGAGAGGTCAACGTCGTAGGTGCGTAGGTCGACGAAATCGAGACCGACTTCATCTGCGATCGCCGTGAGCGCCTCGCGAGCGGAGACGTATCCGAGCGAAACCGCCGTATCGACAATCGACGACGGGTCCCCATTGCGACTCTGTTCGAGTTGTTGCGGCGTTAACAAACCGCGTCGTCGTAATATTTCAGCTGCGTGCATAATCATCGTCCGCGCCCTCCTCCTCCGCCGCCGCCACCGCCGCGGGTTGAACCACCTCCTCGGGTACTACCTCCGCCGGTAGTGCCTCCCCGTCCGCCACGATCAGTGCCACCACGACCGCCGGTGTCACCACCGCCACCGCCACCGAAGCGCGAGCGAAAGAACTCGATCCGCCGCTGAATTTCTTCAGCCGAACTCGACGAGGGTGCCTCACTCGATCCGCTCGACGATGAAGTACTACTGCTCGAACTGGACTTCGACGATGTCGTCGTGGTGGGTGTTTTGCCGGTCACGGACTGCAGTGCTTGCAACATGATCTCGGGTCGCACCGATCCTCCCATGGCTACCACCTCGACCTTTTCCTCGGACTCCAGTCCTTGTTGATCGAGCGTCTCAACGAGATCTCGGATCGCTTGCAGGTCTTGAGGTATCGCGGTCACGACCAATGAATTGCTACGGGTGTCCACGGCAACAATAATCTTGGTCGCTTCACTCTTGGGTTTCGGTTGTGCGTTGCGACCACCACCGTCCCCGCCACGCATGGCACGAATGAAGTCTTGTGGGTTCGGTCCACCCCGGCCGCCGCCATCGCCACCACCGCCGCTGCTTTGTTTATCGTCGCCAATTTTCTCTGCAAACACGGCCGTGACAATTTTCGCGACCTCTGCCGCGTCCTGGTAGACCACTGGGATCAACGAGGGCCGAGCGATCGTTTGAATCAGTTCGGGACTTTCCTCGAGATCGATCGCTTTGAGGACGGTGCGAATAAAATCAACATCCGCAGGCGGTGCTTGCACGATCAGCGCGTTCAGCCGATTGTCGGGAACGATGTTAACACTACCGCGACTCGTTAAAATCGTCCGCGTTTCGGATTCACTGCCGCCACCACCTCCACCCATACCCAACAGACCACCGAGCATGCCACCACCGAGTCCGCCCATCACTGATTCGGTGAGTGAACCGGCAGAACCGCTGGCGTCTGCCCCACCGAGCACACCGGCAACGAGCTCAGCGGCAATGTCTGCTTTGAGATACCGCAGCCAAAAAATGGTTGGCAGGGCGGAACTGTCAGCGGACTCCGTACCCATCGAATTCATGAGCTGTTCGATCATGTCAAGCGCACGCTGATCGCGGGAGGCAATCACGAGCCCGGCGGGTGTCATTTGAATGACAATATCGTCACCGGCATAATCGTTTTCGGCTGATCCGACCGGTTCGGACGTGGCGGGCGATTCGTTTTGCCATACCAGGGTTTGAAATTGGGTTGCCGCCGAGTAGTTGGTGTCCTGCAAGTCTCGTGGCTCGTCAACAGGTGATCGTTGCGGTTGAATGGATCGATCCATGGGATTCGAGCGATCATTGCCGTCGGTGGACGATGAAGGCGTGATCACGCGAATTTGGTTGGTCCGGCCAGTCAGAGGCCAAAGGGTCTCGATTTGCTTCAGCGTCGCACTGGCGGTGGCACCCGTGAACGGGAGGATCCGGACGTTCTCGCCTAAGCCACCTGCAAAAGGATCATTTTCGAGTTCAGCAATCAATCGCTTGACCGATTCCACTTGGTCGACGGTGCCCCGCACCCACAACCGGCCCGTCGCTGGATCACCATCAACGATCGGTCCATTACCACCACCGCTCTCCGTAATCCCAAAGAACTTATTGATCGTCAACAGTGCCTGAGCGGGTTCGAGCCGCTTCAGATCGATGATCGTGAAATCGCGACCGCTACCTTCGAGCTCAGTGATTGTCGTGCGAATCTTCTGCTGCATGTCGGGCCGACCAAATGCGATGATCGCGCCTCGATTAGCGTCCATCGCCAAGCGAGCTTCGGGAGTACCGGCAATCATCGTCTGCAGCACGTCGTAGACGGTCTGCAGATTGGCCGACGCAACCGGATGGGTCCGCAGTTCGGGGGCTGCCACTTTTTCGTCGCTCTCTTCGCCAGCATTGGGCATGGCTCGATCGGCCTTCTCGATCACACTGCTGAGCAAGTCCAATTTCGATTGACTGCCGGTGGCAAAAATCCGATCACCGTACAGAGAAACCGACACACGGATTTCTTCATTGGCGTTGCTGCCAGCTTCCAGACCGAGCAGCGGTCGAGCGATTTCGAGCACCTCGTCAGCCGAGCGGTGTTGCAAGTTGATTTCAACGACACTCGACTGAGCCTTCGTGGCAGCCTGCAGCACTTCATTGATGACACGCAGCTTGCCCACCGTCTCAGTCACGATGACTTGGCGAGCTCCAGCGAGCACGTTAATTCGCCCCCACGGACCAATCACTTGAGATAACTCCTCGCGTGCCTGTTCAGGGGTGATCGCGCCGAGCGGAAACACGCAGCGAACGATGTCACTATTACCGCGTTCGTCGAAAGAATCAGGGGTGACCAGCTCAGCCATCTCACTGATCAGCTTTTCCGCGTTGTCAGCCTCCAAATCAACCAACAACAGCATCCGGCCTCGTCGCACTACCGCCCATCCGCGATCGAGCAGCAAGCGGTTGATTAAATCCAGCCCCTCGGAAATCGTGTAGAGCTTGTTCGGGTCTGAGAAATTCACGGTTCCCGCAGGCATCGTATCCATCTGCAGCGACAGATCCGCCTGCTCAGCGAACCACCGTAGCACTTCGCTCCACGGGGCGCCGGCAAAATTGAATCGCAACGCGTCAGGCGTGCCCGTGGCAGGTGTCGGTTCCGCTGGGGCGGGAACAGCTGACCGAGCAGGAGCTGGTGCGGGAGCGGCGACAGCAGCAGGGGCTTCAGCAGCAGCGGGAGTGGCTGCAGCGGTCGCGTCGGGTGCTGTGCTAAGCGGTGTCTCGGATTCGGTTTCTTGGGCGACGACAACCACGTTGCTGCTAGCAACCGCGAGGACCAAGAACACACCGGCGACAATCGGCATGACACGACAAGTGCGAGTAGAGGGCATGAATAGCATTTCGCGAAGCGATTTCAGAGAAGAGTGAAATGTTCAGCCCAGATGGGCGGGATGCGAGTTACCAGTTTAATCGGCGATCTAGTTTTCCCTAGAGAAAATGGTTAGCTCTGGATTGAAACACCAATTCGATGGGTAAGTTTCGCCGAACTTGCGGGTTAGTAAGGCACCTCCGCAGACGTCTGTGCCTAAACCGGCGTGAGCAACGCCCCCCATTTGCGCAGCGAAAGGAGCCCCCAAGGCTGAGATCCACACGCCACCGTAGCGAAAGCGGACGCGACGTGTCGCGTACGGCTGGTGAAGCGGATTCTTCCGGCGACGTCGTACCCGGAATCTGCCTTTTGCCATCGGGCGGAGGATGCAAGCCGGCTGACGGCGACAGGCGGTCTGCCCGAGTTTCACCCGTCAACGCACAAGTAATCGCGTTATAAAGCGATTCCACCCGTGGTCAGAACAAACGTGATCAGCATGCATACCCATACCACATCCAAAAAATGCCAGTACAAGGCAGCGAAATCGACGGGCCAGTGCCGTTCGTGGTCATAGTGTCCCATCGCCGTCCGCACACCCACAATTCCCAACGCCAGAATCCCGCCGGCGACATGCAACGCGTGTAGAAACGCCAGTACCACGACCATCCCGGCGACGCCCTTGCCGGTCCCCCCCGCCAGCGCCGGTCCGCCGAGGAGCTCCAACATCGAACGATACTGAATCACAATAAATACGACTGCCGCCACAGCGGCGATGGCGATGAAAAACACGGTTGCAAATCGTTGGCTGCGCCGCACCGTTCGTGTCGATGCATGCAGTACCACACTGATGCCAATCAAACAGACCGTGCTGGTCAGAAAACTGGTTGGCAGTTCCACCGCCGACTGTGGATCGCCCTGACGCGACTCTGCGTAAATCCCATACAGCAAAAGACTGGTGAGGAAAAACACCAACAGAGTGCACAAAAACAACCAACCGCCTTGGTGGTAGCGTATATCCGGCGGCAGGCGAGCAATGGAATTTGGCAAAGAGCGATCTTGGGTAATATCAGTCGTTAAGAACCAGAAATGGACATATATCATCGTAACAGCTCGCCCCTATTTTGCGCCGCACCGCTGGAACTGAACAGCCGCAGAGCGATCGGGCGAGTGGAACAGTTCGCGATTTCGTCGGACGTCCCCCGAACAGAGCGCCGGAGGTCTCTCGGGGACAGATCGGCGTGGAGCCTCGCATGATTCGTTCCCCGACTGCGAACCTTCACGCTCCTGAGGTTCACAGATCATCGCACGCGGGCCCCTACGAATCGCAGCGGGCCAGACTATTCTGCGACCGCGTTCGATAGCCGGGGACGAACCATGACAGTCAGATGATGTCTCGAAATTCACGCCGGTGTCCGTGAAGTCCGATTTCCCTAACTCGCCGGCTACTTCAGCTCGATCGCGAGCAGTTCGCCCTCGGTGGCCGAGATGGTTCTGCGGCAAAACAGCGTTCCACCGGCAAAGGCGGGTAGCGATCGGTAGATCCCTGCGGGCAGTTCGGCTTCGGCGAGGCTAAGGAATTCGTTCGATTCCGCTGCGAATAGGACGAGGCGGCCACCGACGCTCTGCGCCAACACTCGCTCGCCAGCACCGATCAAGTGAGCGGTTCCGAATCCTGGCTGATTCCAATTCACGGTGCCATCGGCCCATCGTGCGCACAGCAGCTCTCCCGTGCCGTAGTCTTCCCGTCCCGTGATCGCAAACAGCGACTCACCGATTCGCACGGGGGTCGCATATTGGCTGCTGATCACGTCCCGTGAATTCCAGAGATCGCTCGGCGGATTTGCGGACATGTCGAGCATCCGACAGCCGACGCCGTAGGCGGCCGTTACGAACAGTTCATCTTGACGGACCAGCGGCGTGGCAGCGTTCACGGTGGGGCCGCGTTTGCCGAACTCGAGTTCAGACAAGACCTCGCCGCTTGCCGGATCAAGCAGCACAATTTTTAGTCGCAGCACGGCGACCACACGCGTCTCGCCATTGATTTCCATGGTGATCGGAGACGCGTAGGCGGCTTCCTGATTGACGGCCGTCCACAGCGTCTTGCCATCGCGGACATCAACAGCAACGAGCCCCGCGTTCCGTTCGCCGCCCACGGGCACAATCAGCGATTGACCGACGAGCAGGGGCGATCCTCCCGCTCCAAAATATCCGTCATCGGCGTCATAATCCGATCGCAGCTGCCGCGACCACAGCGGTTTACCCTGCGTCGTGGACACCGCGTGTAGGTCGCCTGCCGCCCCATAGACAAAGACCCGCTCGTCGGTAACCAGTGGCACCGAACGAGGG
This sequence comes from Allorhodopirellula heiligendammensis, assembly GCF_007860105.1. Lineage (NCBI taxonomy): Bacteria > Pseudomonadati > Planctomycetota > Planctomycetia > Pirellulales > Pirellulaceae > Allorhodopirellula > Allorhodopirellula heiligendammensis. The sequence continues at coordinate 1,040,791 of NZ_SJPU01000002.1, read as the reverse complement.
CCTCGATCAGCATCGACGCCACCTCGATAGACCGCTGGAAACTCGGCCCGCCATACCCGTCGACCATCCGCCGAAGAAAGACAATCAAGCAGCTCAGAGTCGCGTTCGCGATGCCAGAGAAAAACATGATCTTTGGCAACAGCAACGCCAGAATAACCTGCGCCACATGTAACTCGCCAACGAATCGCAGGCGGCGTTTTCCAGGCTTCGATTGATTCGCCGACCGCCTGTCCATCACGATGCGGACCTAAAATCTGCGGCCAGTCGCCAGCGGTCGTGAATCGTGCGGCTCCCATCGTCAACGCGACTACGATCATCGCATGGACGAACGAAACAGGCTTTTGGCAACGGAATGGATGTTGATTCATTGCGAGCTCTCGGTGAGGTGGTGCCGAACTGGCGAGTGACCACGAACCTATCCGATAGGACGCCACCGAACCAGCAACCAGCATCCAACTGGCTGTGGATTTACTAACTCGGTGGGGCAGCGAGGCAGCCCAGCTCGTCGCTCGCTGGCGCTGCGGGGCGGTCGATGTGCATGCGGGCAGCGCAAGCAACTCACTCAACAGGCGTCCAGGTGCATCAGGCGGCTTGAGCTTCCTGACCAGGGGAGGTGTTGTGCTGCGTGTGGCATTGCTTGGCTTTGGCGAATCGTTTGGCGATGCGCGGTGGAGGCGTTCGCCAGCGGCGATGCAGCCACCAGTATTGCTCGGGCGCTATGTCGATGATTCGCTCGAGCTGTCGGTTGTACCAATGTGTTAATGACTCCACCGATTCACAGGCGACCCGGCTACGTTCATCAATATCGATGGCGAGCGGATCAACCATTTCGACAAGGGCCGACTCGAATTGGAGTGGGCGTCCGTCAACTCGCCGTGTGTACAACGCCAGCATCGGTGCTTGGTTGGTCAGCGAGAATAGTGCTAAGGCTTTGTGGCACGACGCTGGAACGCCACAGAAGTCAACCCACAATCCCTTATTGCCTGCGTGTTGATCAGCCAGGAGCGATAGCGCACCGCCCTCTCGCATGAATTGGTCGACGATCGGCGCGCACCCGTTCTTGTCGACAAGCAACTGTCCTTTGGCGCCACGAAACCGTTCGACCCAGCGATGCAGGTAGGCATTGTCCAATGTACGCGCGATCGCGAGCGTCCTCACTCCCATCAGCCCAAACGTGTAACTGCCAATTTCAAAGTTTCCAAAATGGCCACTGACGAGCACCGACGGACGTGATACCAAACTCGTAGCTAAAATCTCACGATTGCCTCGAAAGCGAATGTGATCAGTCCAGTTTGCCAGATGCAAGCGTCGCTGAGCCCAGGCGATTTCACAAATCATGAGCATCAAATGATGCCACATCGAGAGTGTCAGCTGGTGCTTTTGTGCGGCAGACGCGGTCGGGTACACATTCGCCAGTGTGTCGGCAATCACGCGGCGACGAATCGCCAGCGGGCCGGCTAACGCAACTGCGAGACCGCGACAGAGATGATCGCCCATGTCCATGGGCAGCACCTGAATGACCGCAACGACAACTCGGACAACGGCGTAGGTGAGCGCATCGGTGATCGCGGAACTTTGGGATCCCGATGACGCGGTATTTGGTGACACAGTACTCGCTGTCATTGCGGCCGCCCCTGGTTGGCGAGGGAGGCGTCGCATGGCTCTTGCGACATTAATTTACTTTTATCGGGGGAAGTATTTAGAGTCCGTCAAACAGGCTGCCAGCCTGTCAACGAGGTATCGCGCGACTGGAACCCAGCTCACCGCGTGGAGCCGATGGCCTCAGCATGGAAGCAGCTGGCGTCTGCGGCCAATTCTGACAAGATTCCGCTGATGGAGACCAGGGCGATTCGGGTAGGATCGGTCAGTTCGGTCGAAAAAACGCACTTGTGACAAGACGATCGAAAAAGTTAGGTTTGCATGTCGTCCTTTTCTTGCTGTCACTCCCATGATCCTATTCGAGCGCGAGCGACGTTATTATTGTGATTCGGTACCTACATAAAGACGTTTCTTCGCTGGAGACCACGTGCGGTTTCTTGACCAGGTTCACGCTGCTCCTGATCGGTGTGCTCGGGTCCGTTGCCGGACATGCCGACTCGACGGTCGTGTTGACGGCGCATCTCTCTGACCTCGCGGTTGTGTCCGCGGATGCCCCCAAGCAGTTGCCGACGATTGTGTCCGCTGAATCGGTCCCGCTGAGCGGGCAGGTCGTCGTGGCGCACGAGCCCGCTGCATCCCAAACGTCAGGTCCCGCCGGAGACGAGTCTACGTCCGAAAGCCTGCCCGCCGCCGATGCGGCGCCCAAGTTCAGCATCGTGGTCACGTCGATGTTTGATCAAAAGGTGATTGACCGTTGCGAACTGACACCTGGCCACGGCGAGAGCCCAACACCCCTGCTGGAGGATCCCGCAGCAGCAACGAAACGCTGGGGATTTCAATTGTCCCAGACACTCCCCAGTGGCGTTTACGAGCTAAAGTTGGTGCCTACCCTCACGGTATCCTCTCGCTTCCGAGAGTTGCTGCCGTGGGAACGTAACGGGTCGAAGGATCGCACTGGAGATATGATTCAAGCCCTCAGTGCGCAAGCATGGCCTTTAATCGTGCTTCCCAAAGTCGCTGCCGCAGAGCCCAACAATGACGCGACCACGGATACTGCGGCGATCGAGGGCGAGGCGACTCCGCGACAATTATTGGTACATTGGTCCGGTTTTGCTGAGATGGTTGCTGATGCCGAGTCACTCACTTCGCAATCGCAATCCAGCTCGCCGCTGAAATGGATCCTCAATGGATATGATCACCAGCGGCTGACTCCAGCTCAGCGGTGGGCCGAAATCATGCATCGCATCGATGAGCGACTCGATGCCATCGAGGCTACTGGAGCGACCGGAATCGTGGTCGATGCGGTCTCGGCTGAGGCGACGGCGGATACTAGAGTTCCGCAGATGATCTTGCTGCAGTGCCTGCACGCCAAAGCAACTCAATTCGATTTAGCCGTCTGGCAACATGCTTCTGCTGCTAAATCGGCGGATTCGCACCACGCCCACGACGGCACCAGCATGACGTCACTGCATCGCTTAGCCACCTTTTCGGCGGCCGAGGCATCGTCGCAGCAGCGACGCGTGGCCGCTTTTCGACGACCTCCCCCGGAAACCATTCGCGGCCAATTCCCCGCTGAATTAGACGCTGCCGCCACCGCAGATTTCCTCTGGTTTGGCTGTCAAAGGACGCCTGCTGTCAAACTGTCGCAAAATCCGCCCGCGAGCGATCAAGCCACCGTATCAGACCTCCACGCCTCGTTGTATCCGCTTGCCCAACAGAGCGAGACATTCCAGGCCGATGCGTGGCTGGCGGATTGGACGTCATGGTGCATCCGCTACTCCGATAAAGGACTCAGGCAGGGTTTGATCGTCGATGAGGCGTTGCTCAACAGCGCGCTGCTGAACAGGGACATGGTGTCCGGCTCGAGTAAGGTGGGCGATGCGGTTCGCGTATGGGAAACCTGTTGGTCCGACGCATCCCGTTGGCTGGCGGATTCCGTCCCACCGCAATCCGGCAATTCGAGCGGAACATCGGATCGATCGTTGGTCCAGGTCCGCCACGCCAACTTCGGCGATGGAACCGTCCTGGTCTGCCTCAACCAGGCTCCTTGGCCGATGCGTGTGCGATTACCACTGGCTAATTTGGTTCGTTGGCTAGACGTCGCCCCCGCTGAGCTCGGACCACTGGAACTGACTCAGCCCGCCGTGACCGAACTGGGATCGACAATTGTCATACCAGCCTCGTCAATGGTTGTTTGCTGTTCGGAGCAACGGATCTCGTCAACGATGAAGTATGCGGCGGAGACGGAAGACGCACGTCGGCGAATTGCTGAATTAACTCGCCAAGTCACCACGATTGTCGAAAACCTGGGCATCCTGGGGGAGCTCGCTGGGATGTCCACACGGACGAATTCAGGAGGACAGCGACTGGCAGGAAACCGACGCGCCAGCGCTGGCAATTCCATCGTTCGCCAGGCATCTGCGATCCGTCCGACCGCGCCGCCATCCTCAGGAGTGAGCCGAGCGTCGGGAACCCCCGCTGCGACGGCGGGGCATTCGTTCTGGTCGAGTGAGCGATGGGGATTAGGACGTGCCACGACAACCAGTTCCGACTCGACGGCGCAGTTAGTACATGCAGTTTCCACCACGTCACCAGCGCAGGAAGGGAGCGCGGACAGCGGTCGCCATCTAGCAGCGACCTCGCGTCGGCCCAATTCCGGCGCGGAGTATCGTAATTTGCTGGGCAATGGCGGGTTCGAACTCCCGCATGAAATTGGAGTTCCCGGCTGGATGCACGCACACCACCCTGCCGGCGCAGTCGAAATCGACACGCTCGTTAAAAGCGAGGGGCGGCAGTCGATTCGGTTAGCTGGCAAAACGGACGCGGGAGCCTCAGCATGGTTGATCAGTCGAGAAATCGGTCGACCGATCGCTGGCCGTCTCGGGATCTCGATGTCCTTGCGGGGTCAGGCACCCCAGCTTTCGATGGATACCGACGCTCCCGTCGAGCCGACCCCACCCGTGGAAATCCGGGTGGCGATTGAGGGGGAACGCCACGGCCAACCCATCCGCCATAGCCAAACGGTAGAACTGCCTCGGAATGGCAAATGGCACACCGGACGCTTCGTATTGGAATTGCTGGAGGTTGATTCACAACAGGATCGCAACCTCCATATCACCATCGACAATCTGTCAACAGCGACGGTTTGGATCGACGATATTGTGGTCACCGACTATTTTGCCAGTGCGGCGGAGCGATCTGATTTGCAAAGTCTTGCGTACTTAGCGGTGCAGGGTTTGCAGCACTCCGATTTGAGGCCCGCCGCGAAGTTGCTAAATAATTTTTGGGCCAGAGATTTGCTGCGAATCGCTAGCCTCCACACGATTTCGCACGAACATGACGCTGGTGGCATTGGAGTGGCCCGTGAGGAACCTCAACCTGAAAAAACATATGCTGAACGGATTGGGCCCAGGCCAATGTGGGGGGCGGACGCTGTGAGTGTGGATTCGTCCACGCGCACCGGTGACACCCATGAAAGCTGGCGGTCGACAGCTCACCTACCCGAACTCCCTGCGGCTACGACTGCATCGCAGGAATCAACGAAAACGGTTGCAGTCGACCCTACCGACGCAGAATCCTCGGCCTCGATTAGTGGTAAAATTCGACGTTGGCTGCCCGCACCCCTCAAATTTTAAAACTCTTACGAACGTTTCATGTAGGGTACGAACACCCTTTCGAATTTTTTGCTGTAACTCGTTTCACCCTTGTGGAGCACTGATGAGCCGAGCCAAGAAAATTATGAAGAGCCGTTGGCTGTGGGCTGGATTCAGCTTAGCCGCGGTGAGCGGCGTTGCGGTCTGTGGGGCCAGCTGGTGGGCGGTCGCCCAGTCACAGCAAGTTCCCGATTTCTACAAACGGGCGCGAAGCCAATCACAGGCGAACGTCGAGATTGCCAGGAATCAGTTCCAGCATGACGTCGAGCAGGTTCGCAAGCAATCTTTGCGGGGAGGGTTCTGGAAGGCCTCGTTCGGTGAGGATGAAATCAACGCGTGGGTGCAGAGCGAGTTCCCCGAACGGTTCGAGCGATTGCTGGCCCATGGTGTTACCGAACCAGCGATTGCGATTGAGAATGGTGAACTATTTGCCGCGGCCCGCTATGTTTCGAGCGGTTGGGATACCGTCATCTCCTGTCGATTGTCAGTCGAGATGACCGAAGAGCCCAATCTGTTAGCGATCGCTCTGTCGGACCTCAAGGCTGGCGCGCTACCGCTGCCGCTGGAACCTTTCGTGCGGAAGATCAGCAAAGAGGCCGCGATCGGTGACCTCGATATCCGTTGGGACTTCACGCAAGACGGTCCGATCGCCTTAGTCAAGATTCCTCAGGAAGATCCGAGGTTCGTGATCAAACCGCTGGTGATTGAGTCAATCAATCTGATCGCGGGCCAGTTGCAGTTGGACGGGCGGGGTGGGCAGGACGCTGCCAATGAGTATCAGCCTCGCGGTCCGCTGCACCGATTCGTTTCCTACCGAACACGCGAAATCCAATAACTCAATTGGATCCCAGGACGCCATTCTCATTCTCGACGATCTTTTGAAAATGGTCGATCAGGTTCGCGTCACCTAGCCGGACCAGATTCTCACGCAGAATGACATTCTCCAGGGTCATGACGAATCGTTCGTATTTGACGCGTTTCTCTTGCTCATCGAGCTGTCTCGATTCCGCTCGGCTCAGCTCCCGATACTTTGCATAGTCCGGGTGAGCCTCGATGGCGTGTATGAATTCCTCACTGCGCGAGGTCACCAATTCAATGCTGAGCGGGTTCATGAGATTCGCGAGTTCAGGCCAGCGTTGACGCAATTGTGATGAAATTTGCCGCCGCATACGATCGACGGGATCTTCTGGACGCCCGCGATAGCGACCTCGCGAGCGACCGCGTGAGCGGTTTTCGTTGACATGCGTTCCCGCCTCGCTCAACCGATCCTGACCCGTCAGTGAGAGTTGATCGGACAACCCTTCGAGAATGGCTCGCTCCGACGGAGTCGCAAGTTTCAGAATTTCATCGTAGGCCAAATCTCGCGGCAGAAGATCAGCATGCTTGTCGTCTTGGAACATGCTCTCGATACCGAGAAACTCCCCCGACGTGTTGATCGGCAAATCGATCGTGTCGCTGCTCAAAATGGTGTAAGCGTGAGCCTCATCAAACGAGATTCGACCGTCGTTATTGTAGTCTGGAGGCTCAATGGGTTGATTGACGCGATTGTGCCCAGCAATCGCTTCCCAGAAATAAGTGCTGTATTCGACGTAGGTCGCTTCATCGATTTCCGGCGTGCAACCGGCGGCGGGCCGATCGTGGACCGTCGCGAAGAATCCGCAGCGAGGCTGTTTGGATAGTCCTCGATCCGGGTTGCCCTCATTATAGATCAATCTCGCGAACCCACCGGCATGGCACTGCACCATGACCACGCATACCCGCACGCCGTCGGGAAGGGTGTCGAGCAACTTGGCGAGTTCGGCGACCTCCAATCGCTCGCCGTCCCACAGCGAAATGGAAGTGTTGTGCGGTTGATTCCGTGTCCGACTGTCATTCCCGTGGGACGTGACATATATGAGGAGTCGATCCCCGTTGTGGATCGACGGAGCCGCTTCGGCAAACCAATTCTGGATGTTCTTAACGCTCGTTTTGCCTATCACGTTGGGAATGCGGTGATTGCGATAGGACAACCCCAGATCGCTTTGACTGCCAAAGAACTCCGCCATCCATCGATTTGCTTTCGGAACAGATTTTCGGTCGATGACCTGAAGATCCTCGTCTGGGTCGTCCCCATCAGCAAAGAAGATGCTCTGCGAGCTGGCGGCGATCTCCTTTTCAGCCAACACGCGCTGCCAGAACAAAACGTTCCGTTCGAGCGAGGCTTGATTGCCTGATGGTGAGTATCCTCCGCCGATCACCAAGAAGTGATCTTTAGCACTTAACGGATCGGCCAAGGTGAATGAGAGCAACAGCAGCCCCGTCGTTGCTAGGATCCGATTCCGATTCATCCGGCGTTCTCTCTCTGCGAGGTGGTCGTGTCAAACTCTCTGGATAGTTTCGTATTCTAACTGATCTCAGATCGAAAAGCTGAATCGGCTTGCTTTTGCTTCGCAGCTACTCAGCAAGGAAGCGACTGAGACCTCGGAGGTTGTCAGTATTGATTTGGTCAACGCCTGCATCGCGGAGTACGCGCCACATGGCCGGATTGTCGGGGGTAGCCCAGAACCGAATCAGCCGGCCTCGCTCGTGGGCGTGCTCGACGATTCGCTTCAGCTTATCGCGTTCGGTCGCTGGAAAATCGCCTTTTCCTCGCCAGCTGAAGTAATGCGTCCAGTTGTCACTGAGCAGCGGCATCAAATCGGGGGCCATGTCACTGTCCAAATCCGAGAGTCGACCGTCAATGCCAGCGAACCGAGGAGATGCTGCCGTCATCATCTCGATGGGTCGGTTGCCGCTGATGATCGCAACGACCGGCCCGGGATGCAGCGTGCCGTCCTCCGACCAAGCAAACACGTCGCGATATTCACCAAGGAGTTGATTGATTGCTGTGAACGTTGCTTCCCCGTCTGTCTTGATATCAATCAACAGCGTGATGGGTTGTTTGTCCGCATACACGAATCCACCATTCTTTTCGATCCGCTGACGCAATGGATCAAGGTACAATGCACGCAGCGTGCGGTCAGGCGTCGTCTCATCACGCGAGTGAGCAACGAGCAATTCACCATCGTCGAGGATGACGTCGGCCTCGACGCTCATGAAACCCTGGTCGAGTGCATCGAGCAGCGGTCGCTCGTGCACATAATCATTGTGAGCATGGGCTTGACGACGCGGAGTGATTTCGGCTGCCTGAAGGCCGGTCGCAGCCCAACTGGCAGCGATCACAATGAGGGCGGTTAAAGTACGGCTCGAGGGACTCGAAAGCATGAGCAATGATCCACAAATAGAACAAGGAAGATGTCGTAACGTGATCCATTATGACTGACGGTCAACACCATATCGACCCTTCCCCCAGAGATCCTAACAATCAACTCAGGAGTCGATTGATTGGTGCTCATCCGACGGAAACGGACATCGTGGTGATCGGAAACGCGAGCGTTAACAATCCGGTGGCGGGCTCTGACTTGAATGAGAAAGGTGCGGAACGTGATTCGTTAAGCCGTCCGGGTAACGCCCCGCTCGATCCACTCGCAGTATGCTCGCAGGTCGATGGGTGGACGCGGCGACGCCGACACTGCGACAATCCGGATCAGAATGGACCGTTCGCGTCGGCGCCGGATGTCAGCTCAAAGATATTGTCAAGGAACTCGACCGACATGGTTTGACACTTCCGACGCTGGGACTCATTGATGAGCAATCCGTCGCCGGAGCCATCGCGACCGGCACGCACGGGTCGGGACGCCCGAGTCTCTCTCACTTCGTTAGCGCGATTCGAATCGCGTCCTGCTCCGGTGAGGGAGGCCCTGCGGATTTTCACTGGATTGACAGCGGTGAACCGCACCGCCTGCGGGCTGCAAGGTGTTCGCTGGGCTGCACGGGTCAATATGATGGGAGTACTCAATGCCAAAGCCGCTGACTTCGACGGCGACGGCGACATGGATATCGTCGCCTGTGCACTCCTGGCCGGTAGCACTGCGTCTGAGTTCGCCGCGTCCGGAGTCACGTCCTTGATGCTGCTTTTGCAAACCGAGCCCGGGCAATTCGAACCATCAAAAATTGAAAGTGGGCACTATGACCACATCTCGCTGGAGGTCGGCGACTTCGACGGTGACGGTACCGTGGATATTGCCGTGGGGAACTTTCTGAGGCAAGGAAGTGCCGAAACACCTGATCTCACAATCTGGTGGAATCACCCGCAGCAAGTCGCCAGCGGCGAGTGAGAAGGATTGGCGTATTGTTAGTAGTGGGGGTCCTACGTATTGTTTGTAGTGGGGGTCCTACGTAGCGCGGGCTCATCAGCGTAGGCGTCCCCCCCTTATCCTCGGTGGCTTGATCATCCGGGCGGGAGTGGTCACGATAGAGCGGTGATGTTTCCCGCCATCTTTCCGCTGAATTCCACATGATCCTTGCCGAGAAGACACGATCGTTCACCTTGGTGGTTTCCAAGGGCCAGTCGCGGAACCCTGCCAAGCGGGCGTTGGAACAGGCGATTGCGGACGCGGGAGGAAAAATCCCTGATTTGGAAGTGGTGGTGGTCCCTCACCTGTATGACCTGCCCAAGAACGGTGAGGCTGTGACGCGGCTGCGAGAAATCGAAGGCGACATCGTTCTCGCCAGTTGGATTTTTCCCCGTGCTGCTCACTGGGTCCTCGATCGAAACGGCATCGACGGCCGGGTGGGGGTCGTGGAATTGGGCAGTGACGAGTCAGACGATGAAACCGTGGGAGATGATTCAGCCAAACTCTCGACGGTCGCGAGCGACCAAGCTGGCAGTGAGCCCGACGCTGCCAGTGAGCCCGACGCTGCCAACGGGCCCGAGGCGGTACTGCGGATGACGGAGATGTATCCGCGATCCGAGCGGCAAATTTATTCCATTGACCTGCGGACCTCGGAAGATACCTCGGATTTTGTCGCTGAGGTTCACCGTATTCTGGGCATCGACTCCGCCGAGACACGCGCGCTCCCCATCGTGGGCGGGAGTATCGAATCGGTCGAGGAGACGACGGGCCGGCGTTGGTACCCGGTGATCGACTACAGCCGCTGTACAAACTGCATGGAATGCGTCGACTTCTGTCTCTTTGGGGTCTATGGTCTTGACGGCGCCGAGAGCATTCTCGTTGAACAACCGGATAATTGTCGCAAGGGATGCCCCGCCTGCAGTCGCGTTTGCCCCGAGAATGCAATTATTTTCCCGCAGCACAAAGCACCCGCCATTGCCGGGGCCGAAACTGAGGGCGACGAGGGTTTCAAAATCGATTTGTCGCAATTGTTCGGGGCCCCCGCCGGTAGCGATGATCCCATCGCGACAGCGGCACGTGAGCGTGATGAACAATTGCTGCTGGCCGGTCGCGGTACCGTCGGTGTCGACGCCGTGCTGCGAAAACGCCAAGCCGCTCGTAACTCCCAGCCCAAGGACGAGCTCGATCGGCTCGTCGATACGCTTGATGAGATGGAACTTTGAGTACTGACCCCAACCGATCGGACAGTGTGCCGACACCACCGGCGCCCGATGTTCGCGGCGTCGCGCTGGACATGGACGGTTTATTGTTTGATACCGAACGAATTTATTTTCAGGTCGGCGACGTGGTACTGCAACGTCGTGGCTTTCGGTTCAGCAGTGAGCTGCAGAAGCAGATGATGGGACGCGTTGGACTGAGCGCGATCGGCGAAATGATCGCCTTCCACCGGCTCGATGATGAGCCCGCCGCGTTACTCGCTGAGTCCAACGTTGTCTACGCGGAATTGCTGCTCGACCATCTCGAGCCGATGCCCAACTTGGAACGATTCATCGACCACCTCAGCCGCTCGGGGGTGCCCTTCGGCGTCGCCACCAGCAGCCAGCGACAGTTTGTCGAAATGATTCTGCCAACGACGACGTGGCATGATCAACTTGCATTTGTGCTGACGGGTGACGATGTCACGCACGGGAAACCACATCCAGAAATGTACCTCAAAGCCGCTGAACTGCTGGCGATCTCACCGGCCAACATGCTGGTGCTCGAGGACAGCGGCAATGGCGCGGCATCCGCGATTGCCGCGGGAGCGATCACAGTCGCGGTCCCCAACGAGCATTCGCACGATCAACCTTTTGATGGCGTCGATCTCGTCGCGGACACACTCGGTGACGAGCGGTTGTGGGCAATGTTGCCTTCTTCGTCCCCGCAGACGAACGCCGCCACGCGTTCATGACCCCGACCGTCGTCAGTCGATTGACAGCTGCTGGTCGATCCGCTGTCGCGGTGATTGGGCTATGCGGCCCTCGTGCGGAAGAATGTATCGCCGCTTGTTTTCAGTCGGCGACGAGCTCACGCTGGCGGGTCGGGCAAGTTCGCTATGGTACGTGGCGTCGCCCTCACAGGCCGACCGGCGACTCGATTGTCGGCGAATCGGTCGTGCTGACGCCGATTGGAGAGACACATTTTGAAATTCACGGGCATGGTGGTGCCGCCGCAGTTTCCCGAATCATTGACTCTCTGGTCCAGCTCGGTGCCACTCGCGTAGACGCAGCTACGTGGGACCGGCAGCTGAGCGGGTTGCAGCACACCTCTATCGAGCCGTTGCTCGCCGAGGCGGCACAGGTGCTCATCGCGTCGACGACGCGACCCAACGCGGCGATCGCGTTGCAGCAGTATCGTGGTGCACTGCTGACTTGGACGTTGGGCTGGATAGAACGACTGACTCAGCAACCTGAGGCCCTGCAACAACCCGACGCTCTGCAACAACCCGACGCTCTGCAACAACCCGAGGCTCTGGGCGAACTCAAACACGCTGCAGCGGAGTTATGGCAACGACGGTCCATTGGCCAGCATCTGACCGCCCCGTATCGTGTTGTTTTGGCTGGGCCGCCGAACGTCGGTAAGAGCAGTCTCGTCAATCGTATCGTCGGCTACGGGCGCAGCATCACGCACGATGAGGCCGGGACGACGCGCGACGTGGTGGATTGCGATACGGTCATCGCTGGGCTGCCGATTCGTTTGAGAGACACCGCCGGTATCCGTGCCGGTGGTGGTGTGATCGAGCGCGAGGGTATCCGCCGTGGCGCGGTGGCCATCGCGTCAGCGGATCTGATTCTAATCGTCGTCGATCCCACCACCATTGCCGAGCGGGCGGCGATTGAAACCACCATCGCTGGACTGACCGATACGGCGGACGTCTTGCGAGTGCTCAATAAATCAGACCAAATCGCCAATATCGACTTCATCGGCGGCGACGACCCCGGATGGATCCAGACCATCGCTACCTCACTCGACTCCGAGGTTGGCACGACGATCGAACGAGGCGGTCGGAATGGCGGCATCGATGGCTTGATTAGCGCTATCGCTCAGCGGCTTCGGCCCGACCCTCTGCCCGAGGGCGCCCCACTGCCGATCAACGAACGGCAATCGCAATGGATTGCGGCGATCGCGAAATCGAGTGACGCGACGTCGGCGCTAAGGTACCTACATAGCTTACGCAGTGGAGCGGATAACACGTGATGCCAACGGAGACCTTTCACCATAGCGCGCTCGGCGAGATGACACCGGCCTTATGTTCACGACTCGCTGAATTGAGTCATGATCCCGAATCGAAATCGAAGCCCGATTCGCTGACGTCGGCAACCCGCGCGGTGCTGATTGATATTGCGTCGTTGCAAGTCAAAGCGAATCGCACGCTTGGAGCTCCGGTGCAGCCGGAGGCTGCATGGTGGGTCACCCGTCAATCGCTGCAGCAATCGACACATCACGCTGTCGCGGCACTCAAAGCAACTTGGCTGGGTGCAGGGCTCGTCGTCGATCTATGTTGTGGCCTCGGCAGCGACTTGATTGCGATCGCCCGTCGCGGCCCCGCCTTAGGAGTCGACATCGACAGCGACGTGCTCGCCTATGCCGCCGCGAACCTAAAAACCGCTGCGGTTGCTGCACCGCTGCATTCAATCGATGTGACCACCGCAGCCGTGATGCGTTTGCTGGATGGATCGACTCTCATCCACGTCGATCCCGACCGCCGCGTCGATGGAAAGCGACATACATTGGCGAGTGATCTCGTGCCCGACTGGTCGCGTGTGACAGAGTTGTTGCGGTCATGCCGGGGCGGTCTGGTCAAACTCGCCCCCGCCACCGGCATACCGGACGACGCGGTCGGAAAATACCACCGGACCTGGATCGCCGCCGGAGGCAGCGTCCGTGAACAGACTGTCGTGGCGGGCGACGTGCTCGATCATCCGTGGCTTCAACAGCACAAGATGGCTGTCGGGGGCCGATCGGCAATTTCAATTCGTGACGGCGAAGCGAGTGTTTTCTCATTCGACCAGCACTTGGATTTCGCCATCGACTCCGCCGATGGTATTGGTCAGTGGATTATTGACCCTGATCCGGCGATCCGCGCAGCGGGTCTGACGGAGGCTTTCGCCGCGTCAACGGGCACGCGCCCGATCGGCGGCCCCAGTGGATTTCTCACCTGTGACGATGCAGCGGGATTGGCGAGTTGGCCTCAAATGGCCAACGCAGCCCAGGTGATCGATGTCATCGGCTGTGACGACCGCAAACTCCGCCGCTGGTTTCGAGCGCATAACGGGTATCCGGACCTCATCAAGGTACGTGGTGGCGATATGGACCCCGCCGCATTGAACCGCCGCATGAAATCATGTGGTCAGACTCCCATGGGCCTCTGGATCGGCCGCCAGGGCAAACGGACCTACGCCGCGATCACGCAGTGAAGTGGTATAGTGGATGATCACCACTAATCTGACCAGTGAGGGAGTAGATGATGCAAAGTACGGCGGTCGCAGTTTGGCGTGGAGGACTCAGCGAGGGCCATGGCAGTTTGTCCGGTGGCAACGAAACATTTCAGGGCGCGCCCTTCACATCGAATTTTCGTAATCAAGTCCCGGGGACTACGAATCCAGAAGAGTTGCTGGCTGCTGCCCACGCGAGCTGTTTCTCGTTGACCCTGTCGATGATTCTGAGCGGGGACGAGTTTGCGGTGGGAAAAATCGAAACGGAGGCCACTATCACGCTCGAAAAAACACCTGAGGGACTAGCCATCACGAAGTCTCATCTGAACGTTCATGCGATCGTGCCAGGCGCTGCACCGGAGCGATTCATCGAAGCTGCGAAACAGGCTGAGATCGAATGCCCGATCTCAAAGTTGATTCAAGGCGGCGTCACAATGGAAGCGCACCTGATCGACATCGGTTGAGTGAGTCGACTTGATACCGCCAAAATGAGCTGAGTGTCGTCAGGCACCTGGCCAGCGTCGCGAGGCCGGCCGCTGACGCGTCTCGGCTCTCCAAATCCACAGCCCCATGGACGGTCCGCTACTCTCCAACGAAGCGGTCCGACGCACCTCTAGTGCAGTAGGAATGCGTTGAGATTCCAGCCGGTTTCGGTTGTTTCGACGTAGCTTGACGCATTGCGAAAGAAACCTTTTACCTGGTCGTACGGAGGCCACTGAGACGCATTGGGATGCTCGGGCTCTTCTTGCTCTTCGTCTTTGAACATCCGCCGTATGATCGCTGAGAGCACTGAGTCGTTGTCGCGGAGTTCTCCGCGGCGACGAAGTTCATATTTTGTTTCGAGTGACTCTCCCAGGCGAACAATTCGCTGAATGGCAATTTGATCGGCACCAGACTCTTTGGTCGTTTTGAACAGCGCTTGAATATCGGCTTGGTCGGCTAACCCGTCCCCAGCTCCGGACTCGATGCGCTGGGCAGCCTCGATCAAGAGGTCGACATGGCTGGCGAACATCAGATAGGAAGTGTCGGACCCCGCCGCTTTGCCGACCATGGCGATTGCCCAAGTATCGAGCAGGGGCGTCTGTTTCTCCTCAGGTTCGTCGAAGTCAGCGAAATCGTCGAAGAAGACCTCTTCCTCCAGTTGGTCTTCCGCCCGCTCGACCTTCCAAATATTGACGCCAGGAACGGTGTCCACCAAAGTGACATCCGGCTCGACTTCCATCGCCTTCTTTACTGCTTCGTTGATCGCCGTCTCGTCGGTTACCTCGATGGCGACCAGCATTCGCTCGGACTCGGTGGTTGCCGGCTCTGTGTTATCGGTGAGTAGTAGCAGGTGCTCTCCCAGACTGGGCAACACGTTTTTTTCGAGGTCAATCTGCGGGCCTTCCTCGTCATCGCGTATACCCGCGAGGGTGGGGCGGAAAATCTTATCGTTGAACGCCTCGTCCACCAATGTTTCCAACGCCCAAAAACCCTCTTCGATCTTCCAATTAATTTGTGTCGCAGTCGCGATGGTTTTAGGGATCCAGCGAGGCAACGGGCGCATATCCTCGTTGGGGAATTGCAGTATCCGGGCGGCTTGGCGATAGCGATCGGGCTGATCGGTGACCGCCGGGGCGTGGATGTAGCCGCGATGCAAGAGGTCATATTGCCCTTGGGCAACGACGACGGTACCGCCCATTGCCTGGACTGCATCGAAGCCTTGGTTTTCAAGTAGATTGAGAATTTTCACCTTGTTCCCGCGATCAACCTTGGTGACATCGCGAATGATACGTCCCATCGCGATCGGTCGCACGTACCACTGCACAGTGCTGCCGGGAGTGTCAACGGTGATCCGCTCGGCGACTTGATCGTTAACAGTCTGGTAGAGTTCGGCGTCGGCGATGGGATCTGCCAATCCACCCTGCGGGATCGCTTCGAGAATATCAAAGACAACGGAGTCTCGGTTCGCGGCGATCATACGATCTTGCGTGATCACAATCACGACCTGCTCGATTTTCAATTGTCCCGGACGCACCTTGGGTTTGTAGATTCGCACCGTCTCACCGGACTTTTGCACATCGCTACGCGTGGCTCCATCGGCTTTCAATTCACGATCGATCCGCTCAGCGATCTTGACGGCCTCATCGTGGTTGCCACGAATATCTGCAACGATGGAGAGGCAGGAAGGACGGCGACGCTCGTTTTCAAAGGGCAGCCAAGCTGCGACGACTTCGCCCGAAGCAATGTTGCACAGATCTTTAGGACGCACGCCAATTTTGTCGCCGACGTTGTTCCACATCGAGCCGTTGGCGCCGAAGTTGGCTTCCAAAAGCGGTCCCATAACATCGTCTTGCCCCAACTTGTGCAGCGTCGTGTTCTTCCACACTTCGCATAGCGTCGGCATCTCGGCCACACGCACCACTCCTGCGGCGTCGCCGGAGAAGAGACGTAATCCGCTGACGAATTCGTCGGCAGAGCAGCGGCGGGTACAGCAGGTCAGACACACCTGAACGACGCTCAATGCGATCGTAAGGAGGACGAAATTTCGGGGTCGCTGGGACCACGCCTGGTCGCTGCAGTGAATTGAAAAACGATGGGTCACGTCAGGTTCCGCCATGAGTTGTTCGAAGCAGTGGAATGGAGCATGATATCGCGCAAGAATTGCCAGCGTAATAGTGCCTGCAAGCTCACGAGATCGCCCTTCGGACAAACCCCCTCTTCCGGGGGCCAGCGGCTTCGATGGTGCGTTGGCACCGCAGTCAGCCTGCCTGTGGACGACGTTAACCCATTACCTAGCCTTCGATCAACCGCCCAACTCCCGTGAAGCGGCCCCACTTGGAGCCTGCTTTGGTGGGTGACCTTTGCTACGAAAAACGACCCGTTTTGCCACTGATCTCTTAGAAAAAGAAGATCGAATCGATTCCAAACGTCGTCTGCTGGTCAGCATTATTGGCGAGAATTCCCGCAGCATCACCATCGATCCAGTCCCAGCGGACTTCGGGCCGGACCATGATATTCGCGTGTGGTTTGATATTGATCCCCAGGGTGCAGTCGTAGATCTCCACGTCGTTGGCGAAAATTCCCTTGGCATCGTACCACTCGAAACGCCCCCCGAGGGCCAAGTAATCGTTCACGGTATAGAGAAGATAGCTGTTGTAGCTGAATGTATCTCGGACGGAGGTTCCCGCGCCGTCTTCGGTTTGCAGCACATCGATTTGGTTGATGTACTGAATCCGATCGGTGATCGTGGCTTCGGAGACGATGGAGTGCAGGAAGCCTCTCTCACTATCGGCCCCGTCGGGGAACGCCTTGCTCATCCGGCCATCACTGGTCGTGTAGGTGAGCCGATAGTGATCTGTCACCGCCCATGAGATGCCCCCCATGAACGTATCTCCATTGTCTTCAAAGCCACCGTTCCAACCTAAGGTGTAGCCCCCGTAGAGTGTCAAGTCAGTGCCCACGTTGTACTTGGCCAACGCACCCGTATTGGTGAACGGTTCGCTGTGGTACATCGTGTACGTGTGGCTATAGAAAAAATTGTCTGGAGCAGCAACGGTCTCGTACCCAACGATGCTAAAGAAGTGCCCGATTTTGACAGATAAGTCACCGTAGCCGACCTCACCATAGGCCTGCGGGAGAGCTTGTCCGTAGCCGCTGTTGTCAGGGCCATTGTCCCAATTATTGTCCCACGAACCATTATTGATCCCGAAGGCTTGGGTATCAGGGCCGTCGGTGCCGTAGATGTAATCGACACGTCCACCGAAATCGAGGCCGTTGCTTGTGTCGAGCCGCTTTTCGGCGTAAACCCACATTTGCTGCAACTGGACCTCGTTGGGCCGGCTATTGAACATCGGCAAGGCCTCGTCGAAGTATCCCAGCTGGGCCCAGCCACCGGCAACGAGGCCACTGGATTGTCCGAAGAGGCTGAACCGCTTACTAAAATCGTGTTGGCATCCATTGACGAGCAGCCCACCGACTTCGTCGTCCGCACACTCGTAGTCGCCCCCATAACCGCCATCGACGATATGCTCCGTCGTGTAGCTCGAGATCAGATCGTCGCTGACCTCATACTCGTCGTGATTTTCAAACCCGATCCGCTCGATGGGCGCATCGGCGGTGGGGTCCTGCTGAAACACAGCGTCGGAGACAAAGGTATCCTGAGCCGAAAGCATCGATGCGGTTGGCCCAACGGCACCCCACGTCGCAGCTGTCGCTCCGCCAATTGCCAACCATAATGCAAATCGTTTTGTCATCATCTTTTGTGGATCCTTCCCCGATGGCTCCCTCGATTCGCCGCAGCCTGCATCGTGCTCATCCCCTGCCAGCGATTCTAACGCGACCGAACCAGGAGCTTTCCCCCCGCGTGGAAAGCGGGGACGTTGAGTAACACAAGTTTTGAAATCAAGGATTAACGTCTCAACCATCGTATCGGCCCGTATAATCGTCAAAATTAAGACGATCGGCAGGAAAAGACCAATCCCACCGGAAAACGCCAGCGATGATGTTAAGCTGTACCGGTTAGGGCGAGGATCCGAATCATTTTAACATCTGCCCACGCGAGCTGGCGAAACACCGTCCTCCCCTGTGCCCCAGAAATATTTCCTATACCGACACGTGTACACCAAGGTTTCCCAACAGATGAGTTTGCTTCGCTTCGTACTCATGACTGCATTGCTGCTCGGTTGCCTGTGCGAAATGCAATCGGTTTCGGCGCAGCAACCCAGTGCGGTGGAAGAAACCGGCCCGCCTGCGGCGGTCAAAACGGTGGGAGTGGACGATGTCGCGTCCGATGCAGCGATCTCGACGCGGCTGCGACGTATATTTGAATCCTCGGGCTATTTCACCGATTTGGAAGTCGAGTCGGACAGCGGCATCGTCACCCTCAGGGGGATCGCCGACAACGACGAACACCGGCAGTGGGCGACCAGCGTCACGCAACGAACGCAAGATGTCATCGCGGCGATCAACAAGCTGGAGATTAGTTCCACGGTTGATATTTCGTCTAGCAGAGAGTTGGTCCAGCAGAGTCTGGGGGCGTTATGGACCGAGTTTCTCGTCCGATCTCCGCTGCTGGTGGCGGCTCTGATTGTTATTCTAATTACTATCCTGCTGGCAAAATTCACAGGCTGGTTGCTCGTCAAGGTACTCGGTGGCCGTGGGATTCGCCTCAGTCTGCAAGATCTTATTCATCAACTCAGTTCGCTCGCCATTTGGATTGTGGGGATACTGACCGCGACAGTCGTCGCCTTTCCTGGCATGACACCATCGAAGGCACTGACTGTGTTGGGCCTGGGGTCGGTTGCGATTGGATTTGCCTTCAAAGACATCTTCGAAAACTTCTTCGCTGGAATGCTGATCCTGTGGAAATACCCCTTTGATCGAGGTGATTTCATCGAGTGCGAGGGGCTGACCGGCAAAGTGGAGAAGATTACGATCCGCAACACTTTAATCCGCGGTCTCGATGGTGAACTCTCGGTGATCCCCAACGCGACTTTATTCAAAAACAACGTCGACGTCTTGACCAGTCAGCCCCAACGCCGCGTTCGAATTATTTGCGGGGTGGCTTACGGCGAAGATGTTGATGCCGCACGCGAAGTAATTCGAAACGCCATGCAAGACTGCGAAACGATTCTAGGCGTTCGCACCATCGAGGTGTTTGCGCAGGAGTTCGCCAGTTCCAGCATCAATTTTGAAGTCGTGTGGTGGACGGGGTCAAAGCCAACTGACATTCGGCGCAGTCGCGATGAAGTCATCGCGGCGATCAAACGTGGCCTCGATTCTGCCGGGATCGAGATTCCGTTCCCCTACCGCACGCTAACCTTCCAAGATGCCTCCATCGCCGCTGCGATTGGCAGCAAAGTGACAGGCGCAGAACACCGATCGCCGGATGCATGACGCGCACACAGCGATTCAATCTCGGTACCCTACGTCAGCGACTTTCGACGCATGCTGCGCTGCCCGCCTTGATTGCTCCCTGGATAGGACCGGTGTGTTTGCTGGCGATCTTCGCAGGGGTACTCAGCGGTCGAGACCGCCTAGCTTTTCGTGATGTGGGTTACTTCTACACGCCACTTTATCAGTACGTCGCTGAGCAATGTCACGGCCAGAGTTGGGGAGCTTTCGGCAACGCGTTGTGGAACCCCGCCGACCAAACCGGCATGCCGTTGGCTGGCGAAACCACGACCGCCGTATTCTATCCGTTGCGAATGCTGGTCTACGCGCCAGCTTGGTCAGCGGAGATCGCAATGGGTGTGTATGTGGTGCTGCATTTGGTCATCGCCTCGCTAGCAGCTTATCTGGCAGCTCGTCGATTTCGATGTGACCCCGCCGCTGCGGCCGTTGCAGGTGTGGTCTACCCGCTCTCTGGAATGGTATTGTTTCTGGCAACCAACCCGCCATTTTTGGTTGGTGCCGCTTGGCTGCCACTGTTGCTAACACCTCTGATTGATTGGCGGACGACACTGCGATTTTCAGGTGTCGGGGTGTGTGCTCGCCACATCATGCGATCAGCCGACGACCACGAACCACAGCACCTCGATCGCCCCCGCGGGGGCTTCGTATTCCTTCGACATGCGACTCAGATCCCGTGGTGGCGTGCGGCGGTGGTTCCGGCCATAGCGATGGCGATGATTCTGTTGGGCGGTGATCCACCCACGGCGTTGCACGCGATGATTCTGGCCGTGGTCGTGCAAGCGTCCCAGCTGGGCAGGGAGTGGTGGCGGGGATTGCGACCGCCCAACGAGCTCCTGCGGATCTCGTCGGCAATTTTGATCCAGATGGTGACCATCGTTCTCTTGGCGTCGGTATTGGCGGCACCACAACTGGCTGCGTCCCTCGCTTGGTCAGCGCGGAGCGACCGCGTGCAACATGAAGGTGTTTCCGGGACAGCAAAGATTCATGCGGAAGCCTATGCATTCTCGGTGCCGCCATGGCGGTTCGCAGAACTGCTGGCACCTAACCTGTATGGATCGCCATGGCCGACGAATACACGTTGGGACCGACTCGTGTTCGATGGGGGGCGTACGCGATTGGAGACTGCGCTCTGGACGCCAACGCTTTACAGCGGAATGCTGCCACCATTGTTGTTTGTGCTGTTACTTGTTGGCTGGTCGCGGCGAACACCATCGGCGATGGTGACCCTGTCTCGCGATGGGATGGCGATGCTGATCATATTGGCGCTATCGATGGCCGCTGCGATGGGAGCCTATGGGCCGCTGTATCGCGGGCTCCATGAATTCCTGCCCGGCTACGATTCATTGCGATACCCTGCCAAATGGTTACCCTTTGCCGCTTTCGCGTTGGTGATCTGGTCGGCCAAGCTGGTCCGGCGGGACCGCGTCAAGCGGCAGTACGACAAGGGCAGATCGACCATCGATGAGCCGGGCTACCCCACTCACATACTTGTATGGGTATTGGTTGCAATTGGGTTCGTGCTCGCTTCCGTATTGGGAGCGACGGCGATCGGGCGGCTACAGGGGCGGGTCAGCGATCCATTTTGGGGTCCATTTGTTCCGGAATTGGCCAATTACCAGTTCCTATTTTCCATGGGGAGTGTACTCGTGGCCGTCGCTCTGATGGCGGGACGGCGCCGCTCGTGGTGGTGGGTGGTGTGGGTTGCCGTGGATCTGGGAGTAGCGCACTGCCAACTCGTGCCGACGATTGAGCGGGCTGCTGAATCAAGATTACTCACAGGCCAGCAGAACGAGTCATCTGAGATCCGGTGGATGCGTGTGATCCAGGACGGTGGTTACCCTCAAGAGTGGTCGGAACAATCCGACGGCGACCGTATGCTGACCGTCGAAGCGGGGCTACGGCGAGCGAGATTCGGTCGCTGGCATTTGGAACATGGAGACGCGGTGGTCAACAACCTGGTCTCAATCGGGACAAGGGAATTGGCTGAGTTTTGGTATCACGCCAAGTCGATGGATCGAGTGAACCGTTCGTTACCCGAGCATCATTGGCGAGGTTGGTGCCGACTGCTCGGCGTGGGTGGATTGCTACGTTGTCGTGGTGGTGATCTGGCGGCACCGTCGACAACCGCTCAGCATGTTTTGCCTGCCGTGACCTGGGAGCCACTGAATGGGGCAGAATCGGTCATGCCTGACAAACTCTCCATTCGACGTCGCGTCGACGCGATCGATACGGATCGGGCTGCGGCGTGGCGGAAACTTCTGGAGGAGTACGCGGATGAGCGAGCGGGCGTAGCTGCGAGGATCCCACTGCGAATTTGGGAATCGCTGCACTCGCAATCGGAGACCGAGGGTATCACGTCGGCAGTACTTTCGCGGCACGTTTACCAGGACGGGAATTGGTCCGCGACGCTCACTCCGCTAGACACCAACTCGCCACCACAGTTCGCAGAGGTGTTCCCACTCGACTTTCTCTCCCAAGGTGTCCTGTGCCCGTCTGGTCGGTGGCGAATTGAATTCATCTATGCGCCTTGGTGGCACCGGCCCGTACTACTGCTCGCAGCGATCGGCTGGCTCGCTATCACGTTGGGATACCTGGTCAAACGAACTCGTATTGCAATGCGTCGTCGATCGCTGCTTCATATTCGGCAGCGGTGAGTTCGAGCAGATCACGCATGACTTTAAGCGTCCCTAGCTTTTCGTCAGACAGATCTTCTTCACCTGCGGTGGCTGCCAAAAACATGCCCTGGAGGGCCAACATCCGCTGCTGCGGCGTCCATCGTTTGGAGACGCTCAGCACGTAGTTACTCGCTTTGATGCCGGATTGTCGGGCAATTGATGACAACCGTCCGAGTTCCTCCCTGTCCAGTGGCCGATCAAACAGGGTATCCGCAATCATTTGAAGAGATTGGATCTCGGGTTCGGTGATGGTGTCATCGACGAGGGTCATCAAGACGGTTGCCCGAATCGCCTCATCACGAAATTGATCTTCGCGGACCTGCTCGTGCGTCGCCTGGTCCATTTCGAGTACCGTCTCATCCCAGCTCGACCGACATCCATCACAATGCACGAAGGTCTCTGCACCGCCGATTGGGACCGTCGGGATAAAATACAGCGTCAGAAAAGGACGCCGAGACCGCAATCGATAGGTCCGAGAAGCACTACAGGTGGGACAATAAAAATCCCCACGCTCCCGCGTGCGAGTCAGATTCATGGTGCCGATCAAAATCATGTCCAGAATCAATATCGAGGTGGAGAGCAGGTGTCACGAAACTCGCAGCGGCGCGCTCTCGGGTAGCCTGTCGAGGATTGTGGCGTTGCAACGCAGACTAAGAATCATCCGCCACTGTGATGATACCATTTTACCTCACGCCGCCTGATCATGGAAACGGAAAGCCCCACCCTGCCTCCTGCGAGACGAGACAATCCATCTCAGATAGACTCGGTAGCCTGTTCGCAGCCCTCCGATCGCTTGCCCAACGCGGCGTCACGAGATGCCCTGTTTGGGTAGGTGACCACGATCTCGGTGCGGGCCAGTGGATTTGTGACCCTGGGGGTGCGAGACGTGATTTTATAAGGTCGCGCAAAGAGCAAGTGAAATGGAGGCGATGATTAATCGCCGTGACTTCCTTCACGATCCATTGGAAGTCCTCATGGCTGACGTCCGGATTCGAGAACAGAAATTATTTCCCGAACCGCCAGCGACGGCAAGGCAGTGATTTCCTAGCGATGAAGTGAGCGTCCGCTCCCTCAATTACAATCTCAGTCAACCTCTAAAGCAAACCCTCAAACAGGCTTGAACCGATACGAACCAGGGTAGCCCCTTCGGCGATTGCCGCGGCGTAGTCACCGCTCATGCCCATGGAGAGTTCAGGGAAATCAACATCGGTTTGATCCACCAGCGAATCGCGTAGTTCTCGTAAACGTGAAAATTGGGGTCTGGCCTGGTGCGGGTCGGTGCCCCAGCCTGCCATGCCCATCAACCCCACAATCTGAACACCATGCGATGACGAGGAGCGATCAGGCCTCGCAAAAAAACGCTCCACCAATCCCGGTAATTCCGTTGGAGGCAAACCCGTCTTTGCCTGATCGCCGCTGACATTCACTTCGATCAGCACGTCAACCGATGTTTCCTGCCGCCGGGCTTCGGCGAGAACCTCATCGAGCAGTCGTTCGCTATCGATCGAGTGCACCAGCGGCTTGACGGTCAGTAGCCGCCGCACTTTGTTTCGCTGCAGATGACCGATCTGATGCCATTGGATTTCGGTAGCGACGTCGGGGCGGTGCTCCGCAAACCACGTCGCCTTTTGATCGAGCAATTGAGGGCGATTCTCGCCCAGATCGCGGCAACCGGCATCGACGAGCCAACTTGTGATCAGAGCGTCGACATACTTTGAAACGCCCACGATGTGGACCTCGTCTACTTGGCGTCCGGCCGCGGCAGTCGCCTCCGCAACATTCAGGCAGACCCGTTGCCAGTTCTCGGCGATGCGTTGCCTAGCATCCGCTGCCGAACAGGGTAGCTGCTTGCTCTCAATGAGTTCCGCCATGTCGGACTACTCCCCCGCATCCACAGTCACGAGTTCTTCCATCCCGCCGTCACCGGGGTGGAAACGAGCCGCAAAGAAATCAGCAATCAGGTGCTTGCCCATGATCGAACGCGGTCCCCGGCCCGACATGGAACGGTAGACGAACCAATGCTCGCTACCGATTTGGACACGGAACGCTGCGGCGATATGGCGTGGAATGATGGCGAGATCCTCAGCAATGGTGAGTTGCCGCCAGGTTCGTTTGCGGCGGAAACGGCGCGGTTGAAAGTCCAACCACAGCGGTGAGTAGACGGCTCCGCTGCCTGTCGTTGTGACCACGAGATGCTGATCTTCGGAGAGAAAGGCATGACAGCTCGATGGACCGACCTTCCATTCGCTTGAAGCCAGCGGCATGAATAGCACACGGGCTTTCTTGCCATCACTCAACACTAATTCGCGTGTCTCGGCATCCTCTATCACTTCAATGCCTGCGGCCAAGGGCAGCCGACTGACACACCGAATCTCGCGGTTGTCGACCACACCTACCCCAGTCTCCTTACGGTTCGCTTGCGTCGACGGCAGCACCGCGTCGGACACCATCACGCAGCGGTCGTCGCGGACCATCATCCACTGACGCTGCAGCACGACGCCACCGGTAAAGGGTTGCTCGAGTTCGATCAGATGTACATCGTCGTCGGAGTATTCACAGGTGCACTCCCATTTGCCCGCGGGTTGTTGGAGCTCACCATCGACCTGGATCATCGATTGATGCGTGCCCTTGAGCACCGAGCGGCGACCGGCGGTGACCTCCACCTCGACATCGGCACCTGAATAGTTGAGGAAGGTTCGTCCGCGTCGCACGTCCCACTCCGGCAACATGGCGGCAACGCCACTCCGCTCGCTATGCCACATTGTTTCAGGCAGGGATACCTCCCACGCCAATCGGCCGCCAGAGTGGCTTTGGCCAAGTGCCGCAGCCATTGCCGGTACAAGCGTTTCGGAATCAAAATCACTCCCCGCCCGCATCAAACCATGCAGGTCAGGCGGCGAAGCCTTCTTCAATGACCCGAAATCACTCCGGCACGCCGAGACGGCAGCATCGGAAAATACTTGCGTCCCATCATGTCGCGCCAGGACCGCCATCCAGGTAGCGAACTCAGCGGCAATCTCACGTTCACGCTTACTCCACCTGCGTTTGGTTGGTTTCCCAAGAAGACGTACCAGGCGTTCACACCGCACAAGAGAGGCGACGATCAATCGCAACTCCTGCGGACGGACCAGTGACCGATCGATCGATTCACCTTCGCCCTGAAGAAATCCAGACACTGCTTCCAACGCGGCGAATGCAACTTTCGGGCAGGCTGGCAATGGAGCGAGTCGCCAGGCGAGTGTCAGCCCGAGTTCACCGGCCAACACTAGGTGCAGGGGGCAGGTAGTGTCGGAGCCGAGGGAGGCGTCGGCGCGAACCTGCAGCAGCTGCTCGCCACACTGCCACCACGTTTCGGCCGGCAGGATCTGACTGAGAGCCGGCATGGCAGCAGCCCACAAAACCGTTTCGCTGGCCTCAATGCCAGTCATCTGATCAGAAAAGATACCATCGATCAGTCCGTTCGCCTCCTCGACGAGTAGTTCTCGCTCGCCAGCGGTGAGCGCACCGATCGCTTCGCCAGAGTTGCAGGTCGCAAGTTCTGCTAACTTGCGTTGGAGAACCGTCGCTGGCCCCTGCATCGCGGTGGCGAAACCCCAGCGGTAGATCGCACCGTCGCGTGCATCGTCACCCCAGACATCTTCAGCCGAACGGCCGACCGCTACGTTGCTGCTCAGATCCTGCCGCAGTGCGTCCCAATGCGAAGTGTCCAGCGGCATGCCGAAATCAAGCTGGACTGACTCGCTTTCGGGAGCAACAGCTAATGATTTCTTGCTGCGTTTGCGTTTCTTGGGCGTCGTGGGAGTCAATGTCATGGACCGATCGGCGGACAACGGGGATACTGAGGGCGTCACGTAGTTTAACCGCCCACCGATGGGAACCGAAGATGCACAATCCAGAATTCACAATCCCTTCCGCTGCGTACCGCGGGGTGCTCGTTTGCCTGGCGATCTGCTTCTGCAGTGCGTTTGTTACCGGTTGCCAGCCCCAGCCTGAACCGCCTTCGCCGGCACCTGAAACGGCGCCTGCCGCCGTGGAACCAGCGGCAACGGCTCCTCCCGAGGTCAGCAATCCGCCGCAAGCGGACGCGTCTGCCCCACCCCCCCGACCCACTGCGGCGGACACAGTTGAGCAGCCCCAAACAGCACCGAAAGAGACGCTGCGTTTACAGCCGCCGCCAGCCCGTGAGAAGAACGACGCCCCATCGACTCCTAGCAATGGAACTATCGATATCGAATCGCCTGCCGAGCAAGCTGCCGATACCACCGAATCCCCCAATGCAGGCGACACGATGGAGGAAGATGACTATGAGATCGATCCAGAAATCCTAGCTCACATCAAGGCGCAGGAACGCGCGATTCGACGTATCGCAGACACCTACGCTGCACCTCCAGGGGCCAAGCAACTCGGGAAGCAGGCGGACCTCTGGGTCGACATGAAAGCGAAACGGGTTTACATCGACGGTTACGTCGCGATGCGGCGAGGGCCGCTCGAAATGTTTGCCTGTCCGGTCGGTACGAAGGAGCACGAGTCCGTCGTTGCGGTGTTTGCGAAGAGCAGCGAAGTACATGCAGCGCTGCTCGCCATCGGTGCTCAAAGTGGCACGCCGGTGCGATGGAACCCAGAATTCCTGCCACCGACGGGCCAGACCATTACGGTGTGGGCGACCTGGCGAAGTCCTGAACCTTCATCGGTACCGGAGAAAGCAGACGAGGAGGAACCATCGAATGCAGAAGTCGAATTCGTACCGGGAGAGGAGTTCCATGCAGTCGACGCACGCGAGTGGGTTCGCAACATGAAAACCAAGACTCAGCTTGACGAACCTTGGGTTTTCGCTGGCAGTACGTTTTGGTCGGATCCCGAAGATAATGTCGAGCACTACTCCGCTGACGCCGGTGACATGATTTGCGTTTCTAATTTCAGCTCCGCGATGCTGGACGTGCCGTTCAATAGCAGCGCCGACGCCGGTAATCTGCTGTTCGAACCGTTCAGCGAAAACATTCCCGAACGTGGCACGCCGGTCCGATTGGTGTTGGTCCCCCAGTCGATCCCAAGCGATGAGCCACCGGCAGCGTTGCCGGTCGATCCCACCACACCGCCCGACAAATCGATGCTCCCGATTGCGAATCACGCTGCCCCCAAAGCTGCGGATGCCAAGGAATGAGTGATTCCAAGGAGCCATCTGCCACATCGTGTCATCGCCACGTGCTGCTCGTGGGCGCGGGTGTGGTCGGTCGTGCGATCGCAATCGATCACCTCCGCGCGGGCATCCCCGTGTGGCTAGCTGATCGAGACGAGGAGGTGCTCCGTGAAAGTTGCGACCGCGTGTTGCAACGATGTGATAGCGTCGCTGATTCCGCCTCGCCCTGGGGCGTACGATTACCGCTGCCTGTCGCTCACCTGAGTCCATCGAATTTTGACAACGGTTCGGCCGAACTCGCTGCGGCTCCTGCAGCGCTACCGTCATGGTTGCTGATCGAGTCGATCGCCGAGCGGCTCGATATCAAACAGGCGTTCTTTGCCGACGCCGAATCTTGGTTTCAACGCGACGCAGTTTTAACGACGAACACGTCCACGCTGTCGATTGCGTCGATCGCGGCCAATATGCGATGCCCCGCAAGACTTTGCGGATTTCACTTTTTCATGCCGGTCGTCGATCGCCCAGCGGCAGAGGTGATTCCGCATACCGCCGACGCTGCATCGCAGACGGGTCGAGTCGGAACCGCACCAGACGTGATCGAGGCCTGTTGCGCTCATTCACGAGCGCTCGGCAAGACGCCCCTGGTGGTACGAGACTCGCCCGGATTTGTCGTCAATCGTTTGTTGGCACCGTACCTGAACCTAGCGATGAACTTGCTTTGTGGTGGTGTGTCTGCAGCCACCATCCAACGGGCTGCCCAGCGGTATGGGATGCCGATCTCACCGCTAGAACTCGTAGATTTGATCGGGCCGCGGACGGCGTTCGACGGCGGACGTGTGGTCTGGAGCGCGTTCCCCACACGCATGGATCCATCGCCGTTACTGCCTGCAATGGTGAAGGCGAAACTCGCCGGCGTGGCAGTCGGCGAAGGTTTCTATCGCTATGATGCCGACGGCAACCGTTGTGACGATGCTTTAGCGAGTCGTGCGTCGTCGTTGGCGCTAAAATATCAGCATGATGACTTGGCAGACTTTCCCATGTCCGATGAGCAGCAGATCTCCCTCGTCGCGGATTTGTTTGCAGCGGTATTGCGACTCGAAGCGATTGCGATCGAACGAAATCAGGTAGCCGATTCCGAGACCATTGCCGCGGCCATGCGAGGCGGCTTACGATGGCATCCTGAAAGCAGGGACGCTGAGCCAAAGACCTGCCTGACCGCCGAGCACGCGGCGCAGCTGGCGATCCAGTTTCCGAAAATTAAATCGATTCAGCCTGAGAGCTAGTTCATGCGAAATTTTTTTACAACGCTGACCTTTGCGAGCGCCTGGGGTGTCATGACCTCGATATCGATCGCGATGACGCATGCCGACGACGGTCGATCGCGAGATACAGTCGCCGATGCGATGACAACGAACTCCACGGCGGTCGCTACGCTACCGCTCGATGGTTGCGACGGTCGCGAACTCTCGGTGCGCAGTTTCGATCCTGTGCCGCAGCTCAAGGTCAAGTCCACGCCACTGACGCAGGCGAAGTTCCCTGTCGTGAATGTGCATACGCACCTCTTCTACCGGCTGCGACAAAATGAACAGGCTCTCGATGACTTCGTGAGCGAGATGGATCGCAACAATATTGCGGTCTGTGTTTCGCTCGACGGCAAACTCGGCAGTCAGCTCGACGAACATCTCAAACAACTTTGGAAGCGCCACCGTGATCGCTTCGTGGTCTTCGCCAACGTTGACTGGCAGGGCGACGGAGCGGAGGATGACCCTGCCACTTGGGCGTGCCAACGACCGGGGTTCGCCGAGCGAACCGCAGTTCAGCTGCGAGCCGCAGTCGAGCAAGGCGTTTCTGGATTGAAAATCTTCAAACGCTTCGGACTGGGTTACCGCAATCCCGATGGCTCTCTGATTGAGATTGACGATCCTCGCTGGGATCCAATTTGGGCCGCTTGCGGTGAACTTGGGATTCCCGTCATTATCCATACGAGCGACCCGGCAGCCTTCTTCGAACCCATCGATGCCGACAACGAACGCTGGGAGGAATTGTCGCGGCATCCCGATTGGAGCTTTTATGGCGACGGGTACCCATCACGCAAACAGTTGCTCGACGCCCGCAACCGGATCATTGCCAGGCATCCTCAGACGCAGTTCATCGGCGCTCACATGGCCAATAATGCCGAGGATCTGGCGACCCTGTCGCAGTGGCTCGACGAGTACCCGAACCTGTGGGTCGAACCCGCCTCACGGATCAGCGAATTGGGACGGCAGCCCTACACGTCCCGTGACTTCTTTATCCGCTACGCCGATCGGATTATGTTCGGTACCGATGGGCCCTGGCCTGCACAGCGACTGCGGTACTACTGGCGATTCCTGGAGAGTCGGGACGAGTATTTTCCGTACAGCGAGAAATCGCCGCCACCGCAAGGATTATGGCGGATCTATGGCATCCACCTGCCCGACGAAGTCTTAAAAAAAATCTATCACGAGAACGCCGCTCGGCTGATCCCAGGCGTCCGTGAGCGAGTGGAAAAATGGCAGCAACCTCAACCTTGAGGACAGCAAACGCGGCCAGACAGCACTCACCTCCTCAGGCGGTCGAGCCCCGTCGTGGCGAGTGGATTCAGCGGTATCGCTGATCGATAACCCGAAACTCAAATCCGCCCTTGAGGGGCTTGCACTGAAAAACAGTTTTGGCAATATCAGTCACTGATTCGTGCCCTGCGGCAGTGGAAAATTTCAGTTCCATCAGGGCCAGTTGGTTTTCAAGATCGCGGGGAATCAAGCGAATAACCACCCGACCTTCGAGCTCAACGCCAGCTTCGGTCAAGATAACTTGCTCGTAATCACGCAGTCCGCTCGCGGTGGTCCACATGAAAAACAGCCGCTGCTCCTGTTCGGAGTTGACCAGCCGGTGGGTCTGCGGCTGTGTCGAGAGGTGCTCAACGATGTCGACACCTTGAATGCCACCACCGATCACTCCAAGTTCGATTTCAAAGTGATCGAGTTGGGCGGCATAGTCCTGTCGGTTGCCAGCAGAGAAATTCAGCTGCCAGCGCTCGAACCTGGGAACAATGTCGTCCTCTTCCTCAGGGATGCCTGCTGTGGCATCGGGCCCCGAGTGACCTGCCCCTGACGCTCGCTCGGGTAGCTCACCAAGTGGCCGGAGAGTCCGCGCCGCCTCCTGAGCGGCTTCGTTCACTGAAATTAGCGATTCCTCGATCGCCGGTTCCATCAACTCCTGCACCTCCCGCCACTGGGGAGTATCGAAATCGCTTTCGCTACCCGTACTCCCAGCGTCGACAAAGGTCGTACGTACCGGCGGAGAATGACGGATTTCTGATTGGGATGCCCAGCGATTGAGCGTCCACAGCAAGAACATCATCGAAACGATCACGCCCAGAAACAAAATCAGCGTGAGAAAAAATCCGGACGTCAGATCGAATCGGGACGGTCGCATATCGACCGTCTCATGCCGCGTGTTGCTCGATGACGGTTGCGGCGGCGCGGGGTCGGTAGATGTGGACATATCAGGCTCTTCGGCAGCTCTCAAATGAATCGTTGATCATTGCAGTCTAACCATAAAGCCGGGCGTTGTGAGCCGAGTGCCGTCGGGCATCAGGCAGGGGCGCCGCGCCGGACCGCTGACGCTTCTCGCCGCCAGGTCTCACCCTAACCTTGATGCCGGAGCGCCTCGGTGGGATGCAACCGGGTGGCCCGATAGGCGGGCAGCAACGCACCGACGACGCCAATCCCCAATCCAATCATCGCCCCGCGAAGCCATACCGACCACGCAATCGAAGGCTGCAACAGCCCGCCCGCAGCGTCAGTGGCGGCCAAGAGCGATAGCAGAGCGGCGGCGCCGATCCCGCCCAGAATCGTGGCGACGATCGCCAGGATCACTGACTCGAGAAAGATGATCAAGGCAACCCGGCGTGTCGGCCAACCGATCGCCCGCAGGATTCCAATCTCTCCGGTCCGTTCGAGCACACTCGTCATCATCGTATTGAGTGTGCCGATCGCCCCGACGAGCAACGCGATCGCCGACGTCATCCAGGCCATCGATCCTGCTAAACGCATCCGCTGGTCGGTCTCGACAAATTCATCTGTGGCTAGCGCCAGCAGTTTTGGATCAATGGCCTCGATACCGGCAACCACCGGTTTCGTGTCGCCTGGATCCACGTTCCCCGCCAGCATCACGTTGATATAGGTCAGTTGTCCCTCACGTCCCGTCAGACGTTGCAACGCCGCGAGGGGCAGGATCAGCGATCCGTTTTCCCAAATGCTGCCACTTTGAAACGTTCCGCCTACATGAAAGGGTTCGTCAAACAGCATGACTTCACTACCGACGTCCGCGTTCATCCGTCGGGCGAGATTCTCGCCGAGATACAGCGTGTCGGCATCATCACCCTCGGGCGTCTTCTCCGGCGCCGTCAATCCGTAATCGGCGAACAGCCAACTATCGGTGCGAACGCCCATGGCGGGGATACCGTAAATTTGATGGTCTTCGATCGACAGCGTTTCGAGCAACACACCGGCCGCATTGCCGACGCCCTCCACAGCAGCAATCCGAGCCGGAAATTCGTCCGACAACGAGCTGCTCAGCCGATCGGCGGAACCCTGGCGGGAGACCACCAAATCAACATGGTGGGACGCATACACGTTGCGAAAAGATTCCGTGAACCCATCCGCAACGCCCACAAACGCCATCACCGACCCGATCGCTGTGGCGAGTGCCATCAGCGTCAGACAGGCGCGAAAGGGGCGCCGCAGCAGACCTTTGAAAACGAAACCTAGAAATGTCACACCGCACCAATGGCTTCGTTTTCCTCGACGACTTCTTCTTCGACGTGCTCTGGTTTCTTGAAGAATACAATGAGGATGATATAGCAAGCCGCCATCGTCAGCGGCACCAACGTGGTCACCCGAAGTGCCATCCGACTGCCATAAAGGTTTGCTGCGGCCACTGGCCCGGCATCCACATCGGCGTAAGATTTATTGGCTTGCCACCAATCGTATTGCTTGCGCGGTTCCTCAAATTTCTCGGTCGTCCACGCTTCGCCAGCAATCTCCCGTTCGTTCTCGATCGTTTTACCATCATCCGCCAGCATCGCGGAAGCAGAACCATCGATTCCCGTGATCGCAGGGAAAAACAGAAATTGATTTTCGTTCGGAGCTTTCACCCGATCGTAGGTCTCCGGGGCAACTTCCTGCAGCTCATGAGAAGCATAGTAGTCTTGCTTGTACCCAATCCCAGGCCCGCCAAGAGCACCTGCGGAGAGCATGCCGACACCGCCCATGAGCGCCATTCCGATCGTCGCGCTCTGAGGAAAACGCTCGCCAAGCACGCCCAGCATGGTCGGCCATAGGAACGTCTTGCCGACGGCGTATACCGTCGCAGCAAAGAACATGAAGTAAACGTTCGTGCCGATGCTAATCAAATAGAGGCCCGCAGCACCGATTAATGAACTGCATAGCAGCAAACCCAGCGACGAAATGCGATGGACAATCGGTCCTGCAAAGAAACGCAATACCGTCATCAGCAACGACGTGTAAATGAACAAGGCCGTTCCCAGGGCCGCACTGCTGAGAATGCTACCAGTGATCTTGTTGATCCAGCTATCGGTACCGAGTTCGACATAACCGACGCAAGCGTGAGCGAACAACAAGATCAGGAAAAACGGCGTGATCAAACGAGTGATCATGCTACCGTAAGAGACCGCACCCTGTTCGGCCGCTGTCTTGGGGAAGGGTTCAAACGTGATGATAAAGCCGTAGATCACGACAGGAACCAAGAACGTCGCCATCAGGATCTCCCAAGGCACATACGGCTTGGCGAATACAATCAGTCCGCCAATCACCAATCCTGCTGGCCACCCCGAGTGCAAAATATTGAGGTAGTGAGTTTTCTGTTCCGGAAAAAGGGTCGCAGTGAGTGGATTGATCACACCCTCA
This sequence comes from Allorhodopirellula heiligendammensis, assembly GCF_007860105.1. Classification (NCBI taxonomy): domain Bacteria; kingdom Pseudomonadati; phylum Planctomycetota; class Planctomycetia; order Pirellulales; family Pirellulaceae; genus Allorhodopirellula; species Allorhodopirellula heiligendammensis. The sequence goes on along the minus strand of NZ_SJPU01000002.1, from coordinate 1,007,192 downwards.
CAAATCCCGTTACCGATCGCAAAAATGAACATGGACCAATACAGCAGCGCGTACACTGCTTCTTTGCCACTGGCGTTGAACACCGGGGTCGCGAAAAATAGCATCACCGCCGAAATCAGGTGACACATCAGTGCGATCTGCATCAATCGCTTATAACCAATCGTATCGATCAGAAATCCAGCAAACAGAATCACGCACCCAAAACCGACCAACCCACCGCCGGTGATTTGACCTAGCTCAGTCATCGTGAAGCCATATTGGCCCGACCAGACTTCAAGAAGTCCGCCTCGCACGCCAAAGCCGATGCCGGCGGCAATGAGGCAGAGAATTCCGGCCAAAAGCAGTTTTTTTCGATTTTCCATAACGTCCAGCTGGTCGAGTGGTGAGCGGGTTGAGGTGGGGTAACGAGTGTCACGCACAGTGGTCGCGTGCAATTGCCTAAACGGGGGTTTGCGGAAGTATAGCCGCTCTTGATGCGGCAAAATAGCAGGCTGAGTAGCCGAGTCTCTCCGAGACTCGGTTTACCGCCGGCCAAGCCCCAGTTCCGTGGCGCGGCAGACTTAGCTCAGCGTCTGGGCAGACTTAGCTCAGCGTCTCGGAGAGACGCTGCTACTTAGTTTCGTCCGCCCCACTCTTCATCGTATAAACGAACGAGAATTTGATCGTTGAGCCGGTTGGTCGAGACCTCACGCGTCTGTTGGTCGGCGGGGAGGTCGAAGAGGCCTCGCATCGCCGCGTCATTGAGAAACTTCAATCCGGAAAGACGCGGGTTTAACCTAGGAGGTAACTGCCAGTCACCACCACTCGAAACCCGCTCGGTACCCCTGGAATCGGTCGGCAGCGGTCGCGCCAGCGCAAACCCCCACACGCCAAAGGTTGGCACACTGGCGTGGTAGGGAGAAACGTCGAATCCAGACTGCCGTAATGTCTGGAGGATGCACCAATATGATTTCGGTGCCACCAGCGGCGAGGTGCACTGGATCGCCACGCCAGCGTCAGGGGCCAAGTGCCGCTTCAACGCTCGATAGAAGTAAGTGGTGTAGAGTTTTCCCACCGAGTAACTGCTGGGGTCCGGGAAATCGATCACGACGGCGTCGAACTTTGCATCGGGACTGTCGCTCGTGTCCGCTGCCAATGGCTCCAGCCTGTCTTTGGCCCAGACGAAAGCGTCTTGATTGATCACGGCGACCTTGGGATCCGACAAGGATCGCTCATTTAGCATCGCCAAGGGCTCGAACTGGGTTGCCAAGCGAGTCATTGCTGGGTCGAGATCAACCAGCGTGATGGACTCAATATTGGGATACCGCAGGAGCTCTCGCACAGCCAGACCATCACCACCGCCAAGCACCAGGATTCGTTTCGCATCCGGGCAGACACCCATCAAAGGATGCACGAGGGCCTCGTGATAACGATATTCGTCGACACTGTTGAACTGCAGATGGCCATTGAGATAGAGCTGAAACCCACGGCCGTCCTGCGTCACCGCAATGCGTTGGTAAGGCGATGTATCGGCGTAGATAATCTGGCCACCCAAGGTGTTTTCCTCGGCCAGCGTCGTCAACGAATCCGCTTTGATGAATCCCACGATCAACAGGCCGATGACCAGTACCGCGCGACCGCGCAGCCCTTCCAGTCCTCGAGCAGGTAATAACGGTCGCAGCAGGTAAGTGCCCCATAAACCGACTGCCGCGTTGAGCAATCCGAATAAGATCGCCGTTCGCGTCAAGCCTAGCCTGGGAACCAAGAAAATGGGAAAGAGTACCGAAGCGAACAGCGCCCCCAGGTAATCAAATGCGAGCACACGCGAGACCAACTCACTGAAATCAAGATGCTCTTTTAGGATTCGCATGAGTAGCGGCAACTCGAGTCCGACTAAGATCCCGATCAACAACACGCTGCTGTAGAGCAATGTTTGAAACCAGTCCACCAGTGGGAAGGCAAGGAACAGCAAGGGCGTCGAAAATCCACCGATAAGCGCGAGCGCCAGTTCAATCTCGATGAAGGTTCTCGCTAACCTTTGCTCCAGGTACTGTGATAGCCAGGCACCGACACCCAGAGCCGAGAGATAGACGCCGATGATCAGCGAGAACTGTGTTACTGAGTCGCCAAGCAGATAGCTCGCCAGCGTGCCGGCGACGAGTTCATACACCAGCCCACAGGTGGCAATGATCAGAACGTTGACGTAGAGCAGGCCGAGTGGGGCGCGGTCGATCAATCTGCTTAACCTTGTATAGCGGCCGCGATGATCATCGACATGCCCAACACAATCGCCGCGACAACGATCGACACCGCCAGGTTATGCTCTTCGCCAATTTCATGAATGATTGAAAAGGGTGTGAGTTTTTCCGTAAGGATCAAGCACCCGATGAACACAATGACGCCCATCATTGAAAACACACTGGCCGCGATCAGGTGTTCGAGCAATAAGTCTAGGCCCATGTCGCGGGCGGGTGAAACAACCACGTGCTGGACGTCCTCAGCAGTGTTTTGGGCAGTCTGTGCGAGAAAATTCATGTCATTCGATGTGATAAGAAGGTTGTTGATGATCGTGAGTGGTTTCAACGTCGAGTTTGCGATGATCCTTGAAAATGGGCGGGACGCGGCGGCCACGCTTACTTGCCGCCACCCCACGAGCCACCGTACCCACGCCCGCCGTACACCCCACCGCTGGATCCGCCGCTGAGGAAACCGGTGTCAGGTGCCCGCCAACCGTACGCGGTCGCAATGCTGAACCACAGACAGACTCCGATGCCGACGACCAAGTAGAACTGAAGCAGTTTCATGTCACGTTTCCACCGTGGGATAGGGGCTGTAGTCGCTGTCTTTCCACCGTTGGGTTTCAAAGTGATATTTGTACGCCCCGATTCCCAATGGCACGACGGATACGAAGATCATGGCGTAGAACCACATCCATGGATCGGGCCCCGCTTGCCCAGGTGCGTGAAACCACACACCACCGAGCACGTGCATCACGGTGATGAACGCCATGAACGCCACCCAGGCCAACCACACGCCGATGTGGATCGCAGGAGAGGGTTGGATTGGACCGACGCCCCAAGGCCGAGTCAAATTCTCGAGCTGGAAGGCGGCCTTGACCTCGTCCACTGTTAAATAGACTCCATGCGAGATATTGAGTTCTTCGGTCTTGCCCGATTTTGATGTCTCAAACGAAAGCATGTAGGGAGGACTGATGTAATCACTGGTTGAAACCACGTCGCCCTGATTGACTCTCCAGTAAAACTCGCCCATGCACGAGCGCACATAAGCGCGGCCACGATCGTACAGTCGGTACGAGCGACCGCTGTACTGCAGCGACTGATGGTACTCAAAATGGTGATTGAAATCACCATCGGTCACCGGCTCAACGAAGGACCAATGGCGATCGTTTTCGACGAGCCAGCGAAAACCGATTTTTGGGTTGTGAAGCAAATACTCACGCCAGGGATAGGCGGTTCCTTGATACATCGCATAACGATCCATGCACCCAATCAACGTAAACTCGTGATCGCTCACTTTATCACGGCATTGAAAACGCCCGACGCTGCCTAGCGGGATCGATGGCTTGACCAGTCGATCATCGAGCGTTTTCAGCACCCGCAGTTTGCCATCATTGACGTCGAGCAGCGCGCCACAGTTGGGACAGCCGACACGCATCGTTTGATCAGGGGTTCGCAAATCCAATGGCCCACCGCATTGCGGGCAGTTCAATTGCACCGCCTGCACACGACGGATGGAGTCCGCTGCGAGTGGTTCGACTGCGGGTGCATCGAGATGCAGGTCTGCTAATGACACCGTTTTGCCAACGGCCAAGCTGCGTTTGCCATCCGGCTTTTGTGGGGCGTCGTATTCGATCGTGGCGAACCAATTGTCCTGTCCACGCAAATCCACATAGACGTGATCATCGCCGGGACGGAACTCCCACGGAATCTCACCCTGGGCTGTCGATGCTGTCGCGGTTCCCTTTTCCATTACCGTCAGATCGGTATCCCCCAAACTGATACTGTCACCCAGATTGATCGCATTGAAATCGGGGACGCTGATTCGTCGATCGATCCGGCGGGGGAACGTCAGTTGGAGTTGGCCCTGGGCGTCGGCCAGCCACGCGATTCGGTCACCGGGTAGGCGGAGGTACCACTCATCCCAGTACCCACCGGCGGCATGTTGGTACTGGACCCGGCCGATGCACTCAAACGGCTTTCCTCGGTACTTCCCGGTCGATCCCAACCGCACGACGCTGTCGGTTTCCACCAGATCGGAGACTTTGCCAATCAGCTCGACTTCGCGGTCGCCGCGTGCGATAGCGCTATGACAGAATTCGCAAACAGCCACCATCGTACCGCCGGAGCGAAACTCCACTGGCCCCCCGCAGTTCGGGCAGTTCGTTCCTTTCTTCTTGAGCGTTCGGGCACCGATCATCCCACGGCCTCCGCGTCAGTTGCAATTGCCTGGCGATCAAGCGGCCGCTCGAGCGGCGACCATTCTCCGCGTCGGAGCACGCGGATGAATACCGTTCGCGCTCCCAGCGCGATCTGAAGTTCACGTTCCCAGGGCCACTCGGCATGCTCGCGGCAACACACGAAATTAAACGTGGCCAGACCGTGTTCGGGATAGGTGTGGACCGCCAAGTGAGATTCACTGAGCAGATATAGCATGGTCACTCCGTGCGGCGCATCGAACCGATGCGACGCCGGAGTTCCAATCACGTGCAATCCCAGCGAGTCGATCACTCGCTGGCAGAACGCTGCGATGAGCTCAACAGATTGAAGCTTTTCCAATTCACATCCGCTGGCATCAATCACCCACTGGGTTCCAACGCTAACGATGGGATTGTCATCTGCGTTTGGCGAGGGAGTGTTCTTGCTCAAGGTTGCATTCACCGAAGAAGTTTCGCGAGTGAGAGATCGCGGAGGGCTCCCCCGTTGTACCCCAAGCGAGGCCGCGGAAAAAGCTCAGCCCTTCTTCGCCAGCTGTTTTTCAATTTCACTAGTCAATTCTTCGTCAGATGGTTTGGTCGCCGAGCGATAGCGATTGACGAGTTGTCCATCTCGCCCAATCAGGAACTTTTCAAAATTCCACTTGACGGGTCCGGTGCCAGCTGGCGGCGCCGTTTGACTGGTAAGGTGTTTGTACAGGTCGCTGGCTTGCGGGGTGTTAACCTCGATCTTACTCATCATCGGGAACGTGACACCGAACTTCGCCGTGCAAAACTCTTTGATATCCGCGTTGGTGCCGGGCTCTTGGCCACCGAACTCGTTGGATGGAAAGCCCAAGACCACGAGACCTTGGTCCTTATATTTCTTGTACAGGTCCTCCAGTCCATCGTACTGCTTGGTGTATCCACATTTACTTGCCACGTTGACAATCAACACGACTTTGCCTTCGTAGTCCTCCAAATCAACCGTTTTGCCATCAATTGTCTTCGCCTTGAAATCCAGCGAGCAGTGGGGCTCATCCGAGGTGGCGTCGGCAGCGGAGAGGGGAGCAGTCATGAAGCATCCGAGGGCCAAAGAAAGTAATAAAAGTCTGGTCATGAATCGATTTCCAGCAGGTTCGGAAGGTGGGAAGGGGTTATTCAGGATATGATAGTAGGCTAGCCAACACCGAAAGAACAGGGTTTATTTTGGCTCGCAGTGAATGACTGCGGTGAAAATATGCAGCCACAAGTGAAAGTTGGAAGATGACACTGAACGGAAAAATTGTCGCCATCACGGGCGGTGGAACTGGAATTGGAGCGGGACTGGCCCGGGGGCTGGCAGCCGCCGGGGCCCATGTGACCATCGGTGGCCGTCGCAGCGAGCCGCTCCAAGAAGTCGCAGGATCCGTCGACGCGGTTCAGCCAATACGCACGCATGTGATCGATGTTGCTGAAAATGCTAGCATTGAGGCATTCTTCGGTGATATTCGCGACAACGTCGGGCCCGTTGATATCCTCATTAACAGCGCGGGCATCAATATTGCCAAACGGACAATGGCGGAGATGGATCCGGACGAGTGGGATCGTGTGCTGCGGATCAATGCCACGGGTGCCTATCGCTGCATGCGGGAAGTCCTGCCCGCGATGCGAGACCGCCGAGATGGTCTGATCATCAATATTTCTTCCATCGCCGGGAAACGGGCTATTTCCTTAGGGGGCGTCGTCTACTGTGCGAGCAAGTTTGCGATGACTGCGATGGGAACCGCTGTGGCCAATGAGGTCCGCCACGAGGGTGTCCGCATTACCAACGTCTACCCCGGCGAAGTCAACACACCGATTCTCGACAAGCGTCCGGTTCCTGTTTCGGAAGAACATCGTCAGTCCATCCTGCAGCCCGAGGACATTGCCGAGGTTGTGCTGTCGATCTGTCGCTTGCCACCGCGCGCATGCGTTCCCGAAATTGTCATCAAACCGACGACCCAAGAATGGGTGTAGCCGCCGAAATTGCCTAGACTCTCTTGCTTCGCAGCGTCGTGAAACGCTATCTCTTCCAGGATGGAAGAGATCTCGATCCAGCCGAAACACTACCTCACCTGCCTGTGGCCAGGCATGGCGGAGCTGTGGTGGCGCGGTCGTATCTCAGCGCTGCCTGCAGCGATCGCATTCGCAGCCATTGTGAACGCCCTCCTCGTCGCAAAATTCATCTATTCCGATTGGTTATCGGGTGGTCTGGTGATGTTAGCGTGCTGGGTGGTGGCGGCGGCGTGGTTGGTCCTGACGATCCGCTCGATCCGTGAGCTGCCGCTATTATTGACGCCGCGGCAGGCGAGTGACCAACCCGATCCGTTTCCAGAGGCCCAAGGAGCCTTCCTGCGGGCTGACTACGTGGAGGCGGAAAAACTACTTAACGAGACGCTCTCGATCGAACCGCGAGATCCCCCCGCGTTGTTACTTCTATCGGCGATCTACCGGCATACCGGTCGCCTGCACGCATCGCAGCTTCTACTCGCCGAGGTTCGCAAACTGGAAGTTGCCGATCACTGGGAGCTCGAGTTCGCGGGTGAACAATCCAGATTGCAGCGAGATATCCAAGCTCGCCAGGATGGCGACGACGACGAGGACGACGAGGGCGCGGACGAGGCCGACGGTGAGTCGAGCAGCGACTCATCCGGCGACGCTGATGGGCAATCGGAACGATCCAGCGGCAGTGCACGCGACGGCGACGCATCTCGGGGTGATGGCCCCCTGAGTGATGCTACGATTGACGATACGTCTGAGGACGATCAGCCGAGCCAGGCCAAGGAGCCTGAACGAGCAAATACTCAGCAAGCGGCCGCCTAGCCCGGAACGGCTTTCCAAAGACTTCCGAGCGTTGCAGGGGGCACTTGGCATGAGATTCGCAAATGCCGTGTCCATCGCCCGTCAAGGATTGCAGTTCAGTTGTGACGCGGCGAATCTTCCCAGTGAACTCGCGCGTAGTGGGTGCGGCTGATGGTATCCTCTGAAGCAGAAAGCTTAAAATGTTCGTTCTCGAATCCATCCTAACAAACGGGATTGCTCAGCTTTCCTACTTGGTCGGTGATACGGAATCGGGACGCGCCATTGTGATCGACCCGCGGACGGACGTAACCGTGTACGAAAGTCTTGCGCGGAAGCACGGCCTCGCCATCACACATATCTTTGAGACCCACATCCATGCTGACTTCGTCTCTGGCAGTCGGTCGCTGGCAGATCGCGTCCAAACGGCAAAGGTGTATCTGAGCAGCCTCGACGCCGAGTACCAATTTGACGCGGAGTCGGTCTCAGATGGTCAATTGTTCGAATTTGGTTCTTTTCACTTGGTTGCCCGCCACACGCCAGGTCACACTCCAGAGCATCTCGCATTCGAACTGTGTGAGAAGAAAAATCCAGAGACTCCATGGGCGATTTTCACCGGTGATTCGCTGTTCGTGGGTTCTGCGGGACGTCCTGATTTATTAGGTGCTGATGAGACGAATGATCTCGCCGAGCAACTCTATCAGACGCTCTATCAGTACTATTTGAAAATGGAGGACTTCGTGACGATATACCCAGGCCACGGCGCTGGATCGGCGTGCGGCGCCGATATTGGAGATCGGCTTAACAGCACGATCGGGTACGAGCGACGCACCAACAAATTTTTAAATTTCCCCGACTACGATTCGTTCCGGTCCTTCGTGGTGGATGACGCACCACCCGTCCCATGGCACTATCCCAAACTGAAGAAAGTGAACGCAACTGGGCCTGAGCTGCTGGATCGCTTGCCCACCATACCGGCTTTACCGCCTGACGAGTTTCGCCGTGTGCAGCGGGAGTCCGGCGTGGTGCTGATCGACACACGATCGATGCTGGCGTTTGGTGGTGGGCATGTTCCGGGAGCAATCAATATTGGTGATCGTCCAGACATGTCTGCGTGGGTCGGGCAGTTATTCGACCTAAACCACCGCATCCTGCTGATTGTCGAGGATGAAACGGATATTGAAAACATCGGGTGGTTAATCGTACGCACCGGGCACGCCAACTTCGCCGGCTATCTGTGCGGCGGTATGAAGAGCTGGGAGATGGCAGGATATCCGCTCACCCATTTACAGCAACTGACTGTGGATGAATTGCGAACCCGACAACGCGACGATCCAACTATGACGATCCTGGATGTTCGCTCCCCGGAAGAATGGGCTGACGGCCATGTGCCGGGCGCCACACACTATTTCATTGGCGAGATGAGGGACCGCATCACCGGATTGGACAAGACCTCAGCCTACGCGACGTACTGCGCCAGCGGATACCGCGCCAGTATCGCTTCCAGCTTGATGAAATCTCGCGGTTTCGAAAATGTCCTCAATGTCCCGGGAAGTTGGAGTGCCTGGAACGCTCGCGGTTTCGAAGTAGAACGTTCACAGGAGGCATAGTATGAAATTTTTTGAATCCATGACGATGCTATCGGATCAGACACAGCAGATTCCCTACGACGGAGCCGCGTGGTCGCCCTATTTGGTCGGCGCGCTCATTGGAGTGTTGTCGATGTTGACATTCTATCTCTCCAACAAGCCGCTAGGGGCTTCAACGGCCTATGCACGGATTGCTGGATTGATCGGAAACTGGGTTGCTCCTGGGCACACAGCATCGCTGAAGTACTTTGACGATAAGCCGCCGAAGGTGGGCTGGGAATTGATGTTAGTGGGCGGTGTGGTGATAGGCGTCTTCGTCGCGGCGTGGACCGGTGGTGAGTGGACCGGGCGGTGGCTGCCGGAAATGTGGCAGGATCGAATCGGGCCCGCGAGTCATCTGCTCCGAATCGGCGTTGCTTGTCTGGGCGGAGTCGCGATGGCTTTTGGTGCTCGGATGGCGGGCGGCTGCACGAGTGGCCACGGGATAAGCGGCACGCTGCAATTGGCGGTGGGCTCGTGGGTTTCGGCAATCTGTTTTTTCATCGGCGGCATCGTCGCCGCCATGCTGATATACGGAATTTAATTTGATGGCAACCACGATTGAAGATAAAAGTCAAACAAGTCACGGACCCTCCAACCCGGCGTCCGCAGCGTCCTCATCGAGTGCATCCTCGCGTCAGCTGCTCCTGGGGCTGTTCTTTGGTGTCCTGTTTGGTTTTCTGCTGCAGAAAGGTGGGGTGGCTAAATTTCACGTGCTGATCGGTCAACTCTTGCTGGACGATTTTACCGTCGTCAAAGTGATGCTGTCTGCGGTTGTTGTCGGAATGTTAGGCATTCATGGGATGCATCGGTTGAAACTGGTTGAACTCCACATCAAGCCGACGCGTTTACTGTCAAATATTGTTGGTGGACTTTTATTCGGTGTCGGGTTCGCGTTGTCTGCCTACTGCCCAGGGACTGGAGCCGCAGCATTAGGTCAAGGAAACTATGACGCGTTAGCGATGATTGCCGGCATGATCGCTGGCTCGTATCTGTTCGCTGAGGCATCAGGTTGGATCAGTAGCCACGTCGATCCGATCGGCGATTATGGAAAGCTAACCTTGCACGATCTCGTGCCAGCTGGACGCGCCGTTGTGATTTTGGCCAGTGCGGTCATGCTCACCCTGGTTTTGGTCGCAATCGAGCTGCTCAGCAACCGCTAGTGGACCGCCGCATTCTTGGCATGCCCCCGATGAACTTGCCCGCGGAATGCCACCGGACGCATGAGTGACGGTACAGGAACACGATGCTTGGATTCCTGACGGGTTCATGCTCAGTCGCGCCATGTGCATCATTAGCGGTTAACCCACTGGCAACCGCGATCATGCTCGCGGTTGCCAGTTAGAACGACTCCCCCCTAGAACGCACGCACGCTCGGTTCTCGATCCCAAATGCGGTGCTGCTTGGCGATATCAACGAACGGCGTCAGTTTCGCGTTGGTCACATCGACCAGGCCTGCGTCCGCATCAATTGCGACACTAGCTTTTTGGAATAAGTCTAACGCGGACTGGGAATATCCGATGACCTTCAAGTGGGCAAACGCATCACGAATGAAATCGACCGCCGCCGCTTGGGAAGCGAGCATGCCCGCATTCTCTTTCGATGGCGCAATGATGACGCAATCGAAGAGACATGACGGGGCACCCGAGAGGAAATGGTCGGGGGTGATCTGTTCGCCGCTGCTCGATTGAATATCACCGATGGTGGGAGTGATGATCTCAACGACTGCGTTCTCAGACTTTGCTGCCTTCATGAGAGCTTTGTGTAGCTTAGCGTCGACGCCGTCGGTGGTCAGTAAACCGATCTTCTTTCCGGCGATGGTCACAGGAGCTTTCGCGTATTGCGACAAGGCTTTGGATGGTTGAACGTCGCGTACCTTGACGATCGGTTTAATCGAGTCCGCCTGCCCGGACATGCCAAGCGCCTTGGCGACCTGATCGGCAAGGTCCTTGTCGATGTTGTTCAGATGACCAAGCATCCGAGTGCGAATTTTCGCGTTCTCACACTTGCCCAGTTCGAAACCAAAACCGCCAGCAATGTGGCGCTGTTCGGGTTCGGACATCGAGATGTAAAACAGGCGAGCCTGCGAGTAGTGGTCGGCGAAGCTCTCGGGACGAAGACGAAGCTTTTGGCCCGCCTCTTCGGCAGGATATGTCGTGAATCCCGCATGCGGGTCCTCACGCAGGCGGCCGTCATCGAGGCTGTTGGGTTCATTCGCGACCCGACCTGTCGGCACCTCTGTTTGCATGTGTCCATCGCGTTGGAAGTTTGCGAAAGGACACTTCGGCTTGTTCACCGGGATCTGATGGAAGTTAGGACTTCCGAGCCGGGAGAGTTGCGTGTCCAAGTATGAGAACAAGCGGCCCTGCAAGAGCGGATCATTGGAGAAGTCGATGCCGGGTACAACGTGCGACGGACAGAAAGCCACCTGTTCTGTCTCGGCGAAGAAGTTGTCAACGTTGCGGTCGAGCACCATTTTTCCGAGCGGTGTCAGAGGCACCAATTCTTCCGGGACTAGTTTGGTGGGATCGAGCACATCAAAGTCGAATTCGTTAGCCTCCGCTTCGCTGAACACCTGCACCGACAGTTCCCATTCGGGAAAGTTCTCCATGGCGATAGAGTTGAAAAGATCGCGGCGGTGGAAATCGGGATCGGCGCCGCCGATCTTGACCGCCTCGTCCCAGATCAAAGAAAACGTGCCGAGTGTAGGTCGCCAGTGAAACTTGACAAACTTGGCCTCGCCGGCTGCGTTGATCATCCGAAACGTGTGAACCCCGAAGCCTTCCATCATGCGGAATGAACGGGGAATCGCTCGGTCCGACATGATCCACATCAGCATGTGCATCGACTCAGGGCTGAGCGACACATAATCCCAAAATGAATCATGAGCCGACTGGGCCTGCGGAAATCCACGGTCGGGAGCGGGTTTCACCGCATGGACCAAGTCGGGGAACTTGATCGCGTCGTGAATAAAGAACACGGGGATGTTATTACCGACCAGGTCATAGTTGCCTTGGTCAGTATAAAACTTAACTGAAAAGCCCCGAACATCACGAGCAGTGTCGTGTGATCCCGCACTCCCGGCAACGGTAGAGAATCGACAGAACACCGGCGTCTTGACGGACGGATCTTGCAAGAACGACGCTTTCGTTAAATCTGCATGGGACTCATAGCATTGAAAGTAGCCGTGCGCTGCATACCCTCGCGCGTGGACGACACGCTCGGGAATTCGTTCGTGGTCAAAGTGCGTGATCTTTTCGCGCAGAATGAAATCTTCGAGCAACTGAGGACCTCGCGGCCCGACCGTAAGGGTATTCTGGTCGTCGGCAACGGGAACGCCCTGATTGGTTGTTAACCGGCCATCACCCGAACTGGTTTGATGCAGCTCACCGCCGTTGCCCACGTGGGATTTCGGGCCCGATTTTCGCGTTGAATTCTTTGCCATCAATGATTTGCCCTGCAGGATGTTGAGGTGTGTGGAACGATTCGTGAGCCGGGCCAGCAAAGCAAAAGGCGTGCCAGTAATGACTGGCGAATGAGCATCGACGCGTATCCCGGCGTCGGTCACGGGGAATTCACCACAGCAGGGTTACGTCAACGAGTCCGCCGTGCACGAAGACTCTTTACCCATCCAGCTGCTGACTACCAACCGCGCCGTCAGCTCACAAGCTTGCAGTCCATAGGAATAAGGGCGGACGCCCGTGGTGTGAGGAAAAGCGACGTCATATGCGTGGCTGTTCGCTAGACCATCAACGTTGATCAATCGGTAGCAGTTGTCCACATCGATGCCACCAGTTTGATAATGAGGGCGGCCATCATCGACGCTCACCCGTGAGTTCTCATGCTCTGGCAGCTTGCCGGGCGAAGAGCTGTCGGCGAAAGGGGCTCTCGCGGGTCGGACTGTTCCCGATTCGACCAAGGAGGGAAACGGGAACTGTTCAATCTGGAGGGATCCCTGCCCGGTGCAATCAACGAACATGCGATACTGGTGGGTCGAGTTGCCACCGTCACCCTCTACCTGCACTGTCGTCAGCCCGTCCTCGAGCGAGACGACTTTGGCGTAGCCCGGCACGAGTTGCAGCATGCCCGCGGTTCGCAAAGCCAGCAACATCCGAGCCGCCCGTAGTGGCATCGCTGCAATCACATTGAGCAGAAACGGCATGACACAGGACTGGAATCGAATATGGTCTTCTGCGGGCATCCAATCGGCGTGGAAGTTGAGGGCATACATTAAGTCGTCAAAGACCTCTTTCCAATGAATTGGGAAGTCTTCTTGAACCGATCGTCTGGCTGCGGGCAGTTCCAATCGCATGCCGTCGAAGGCGTCTTCATACTCGTGTTCGCTCGTCATTTGCTCGGCGAACTGCTCGATGCCGAAATCGGGTTGACTCAGCTGAGACGCCATGTCGTCTCGGCCGTCGCGTTGGAATGCCTCGATGAGAGCGGGGCGGCAGACCTCGTGGAAGTAGGTATCCAAGCGCAGAAAACCCGACTCGTCGCGTAAAGATTCGAGATCTTCTTGAGACACGTGTCGGTAGAGTTCACGAAACGGCTCTTCTTGTTCATACTGCAAATGGGGCAGCCAGCCTTCGGCTGAGTGCATCACGAACTGAAGAGCCTCGCACCCATCGTCCGGGATGTAATCGATCATCTTGCCGCCGCCGCCAGCGCGAGCTTGGAAAGTGCCATGGCGATGGGCGAGCGACGAGATGACATCAAATGCGCTGAGCGATGCGCCCAGCGTCCCAATTTTGAAGGCGAGTTTCTGTCCGTCGGCGGGGAGAAGTTTCTGAATCGGCCAGGGAGATGTGTAGTACCCGGACGCCGGCTCGTCACGCGCATCGAATTGGTGACCACTGGCGATCACAATCGTATCGAATTCGGCTTCCAAATTAGGATCGGCAATGACGGTGTACGTTTCCTGAAGCGGGTCGACTTGAATGTCAACGACGCGACACTCAGCATGTTCAACCATCTTGATTCCGGCGGATTCTAGACGCGCTACAATCGCCCGGAACTGGGCGGCAAAGTACTGCCCCATGGCCAATCGACTGTACGTGTCATCTTCGTTGATATCATCGCGAGATAGCCCAAATTCACGCAGCGTGGCCTGATCCTGCGACCGTAGCCACGCGGCAAACGGTGTCTCCAGTGCTGGCAGCTCCTTTGAGGAGATGTTGCACATGTTGTGATGATCTGTCGTGCGGGGACTGTACGGCATCCCCATACCGAGTCGCGAGTCCTGCTCAAAAACATCGATGCTGGTGATCTGCTTGCAGAAATCGCTCGCCGAATTGGCAATGTGTTTGAGCAAGTAAAGAGCGGTGGGGCCGCTACCTACAATTGCCACGCGTTTCAAGTCAAGCATACTGCGTTGCCCTATGGATGCCATTCTTATGAAGGTAAATTAATGTCCGCCGGGGTTCGCAGGTCATGTCAATTTCTATTGCATCTCTGCGGTATGTCAGTCAGCGGGGAACTTGGGAACGCGAAACGTCACGTCCCACCAAATCGCAGCAAAATCAAAGCAAACCGCGAGCCAAACGATGTGGGACTGACTGGGCGGGGTGTCGCTCCGCACTCAGCAAGAAGAATCAAAACGGTAAGGCAAATATGAAACTCATCGAAATCATCGTCTCACCCGGTCACGATTACTGGGTAGCTAAAGGTGAGCCGACGCAGCAGCACGGCACCCTCAGCCCCCCTGAGGTTTTTTGCGAAGCCAGACGGGGCCTCGTCGGTGACCGCTACTATCACGGTAAACTCGACCGTAAGGGGCAGGTCACTTTTATGGACCAAGCCGTGATTGACGCGATTCGCGAGAAATTTGAGCTGCCGACGCTGGCAGCATCGCTGTTTCGTCGTAACCTGATCGTCACCGAAGCAAATCTAGCAGGCCTGCTTGGGAAAAGATTCCAGTTGCAAGGCGTCGAGTTTGAGGGGAGCCAGGAATGCCAGCCGTGCGAATGGATGGACCGGGTCGTTGCAGTCGGTGTGAAAGAATTCATGCAAAAGGACTTCCGCGGTGGATTGCGGGCCAGAGTGGTGTCCAGCGGAACACTGCGAGTTGAGGATGGGAATCCTGCGTAGAGGATAGTGTCAGAAGTTGAGTAGGCTGCCCCGATGGACTCGCGTCCTGCCACTGACTCAATTGCCGGGCGGCTCCCGCCTTGCCGCTCGCCCGCTTCGCTGCCCGTGGATTCACCAACCCGACCCGCCAACGAGGCAATTCATTTTGTCTCTCGTTCGCGTTTCGGGTTAGTACCTGTGCAACTGGACAGCGAAAGCAATCAATTCAACAGGCTGTTCGCGGAGCGGCGCAAACCGTCCGGTCGTTACATGCTCAAACTCCGCTCATGGACGCGCCGCAGTACCCTCGAGCTAGTACGGGGTTTTTCCACCAGTACAACCAAACACTTCTCCGGTGACATAGCTCGCATCTGTGCTGGCGAGCCAGACGTATAAAGGGGCGAGCTCGATAGGCTGGGCGGGACGCTTGAATAACGTGTCCTTTCCAAAGTTCTTAAACTTCTCCTCGTCCATGGAACCTGGAATCAGCGGCGTCCATACCGGTCCTGGCGCCACCGCATTCACCCGTACACCTTGGTCCATCGCGAGCTTTGACATTGCCTTGGTCATACCAATCATCGCCGACTTAGTCGTCGAGTACGGCAGCAGATACGGGGAAGGGTCGTAGCCTTGGATGGAAACGGTATTGATGATACTGCCGCCGGCAGGAATGTGCGGCATCGCCGCTCGTGATAGCCAGAACGGTGCATACACATTCGTTTTGAAGATGCGATCGAACACTTCCGTCGAGAAGTCTTCGATTGAATCCGCGGTTAATTGGAAAGCAGCATTATTGACTAGGATCTCAAGTGAGCCGAGTGACTCAACGGCACTCTCGATCAACTCCTCACAGAAAGATTCTTCTCGGAGGTCGCCGCGGACCACTTTCGCCTGGACGCCTGCTGCCTCCACGAGCGACTGTGTCTCTTTCGCGTCATCGTCCTCGGACAAATAGTTGATAACCACGTTGGCACCCTCGCGGGCGTAGCACAACGCAATTGCCCGCCCGATGCCGCTGTCGGCACCAGTGATAATTGCATTGAGCCCCTTTAGCTTGCCTGAGCCGCGATAGCCTTGCTCGCCGTGGTCGGGCGTGGGCTCCATTTTCGCCGTCGACCCCGGCATCTTCATCTTCTTCTGGTCGGGAAAGGGTGGCTTCACATAGGCTTCACGCGGGTCCACTAAAGTAACACGGGGAAACGTCGTTTGGTCTTGGATGGCGTCCATGGAACTAGCTCGGAAGTGACGGGAAGTGAATTGATTCCAATCGTCCTGAGCAAGCCGTGTGCCTTTCTCGCCGCATGGGTGCGAGCAAAATTCACTTGAGAGTTTGAGGGACCGCTGGCGGTCCTAGTTGGCCTGGTGACTTTGTCTTTGTGTTAAGTCACTTACCAAACGCAGCATTTTCTGGGCGTCAATCGGTTTGGAGAGGTAGTCGTTGCACCCCGCTTCCAAGCACTTGTTCATGTCGCCCTGCATCGCGTCGGCCGTTAGCGCGATGATGGGCCCCGTGTAGCCTAGCGTGCGAAGTTGTTTGGCAGTCGCGTAGCCATCTAAGATCGGCATCTGCATGTCCAATAGAATCAGGTCGGGTAGATCTCCATTGGCGTAGCAGGCCGTGATATGCTCCACGGCGAGCATCCCGTCATCGCACTCGGCCACCGATGCGCCAGCCTTCGTGAGAATGTGTTTACTTAAAAATCTAATTTCGCGGCGATCGTCTACGATCAACACATGACAGGAGAGAGGCCAAGACGTCATCTCAGCAGTCTGTTCGTCCGATCGCATGAGCGGCGTCGGTTGGGCAAACTCGATTAAATCCGTGTCGGCGATTTCGCCCGTCGCGATGGAAACGCTGAACGTACTACCAACTCCCGCCGTGCTTTCAACGGAGACCTTTCCCCCGAGTGTTTCGGCAAGTCGTTGGCTGATGGCAAGGCCCAAACCACTTCCTCCGAAGTTGCGAGTGACACTGACGTCGCCCTGCGAGAATGGCTGAAACAGCCTTGTCATCTGCTCCTCCGATACGCCGATACCCGTGTCGATAACGTCGAACTGCAATTGCTCGGTGGAGCGATGATACCGAATGCGAATCCTGACGCCCCCTTCGCGAGTGAACTTGATCGCGTTCCCGATAAGGTTGATCAGAATCTGTTTCAGCCGCTTCTCATCCGACTGAATCACTTTGGGTAGCCTGCCATCGTATTGGACCGCCAGTGACAGACCGCCCTCCTTTGCGCGGACCTCCATGATGCGTAGGACGTCCTCGACCAATCGATGCGGTTCGAAACGCCCACAGTCCACCTCCAATTTGCCCGCCTCGATTTTGGAAAGATCCAAAATGTCGTTGATAATTTCGAGCAAGTAGTCGCCGTTGCGGCGAATCGTTTCGAGATGCTGGTGAGCGTCATCGTTATTGACCAAATCACTGAGCAGGTCAGCGTAACCTAGAATCGCGGTCATGGGCGTTCGAATTTCGTGCGACATGTTTGCCAAGAATGCACTTTTGGATTCGTTCGCAGCTTCCGCGATCGCGCGAGCTTCCTTCAATTCTGCTTGCGACTCATGTCGGTCGTGAGCATCGATCACGGACCCAACATAGCCTAAGAACTTGCCGGCGGCATCAAAGCGCGGGCGTCCACCATCGATCACCCACCGATATTGCCCATCAGCGGTACGGAGTCGAAAGTCGAGTTCGAAGGATTCTCGTCGTTCGGCGGCCGCTAAAAATCCGTTCCCCGCTGCCTCGCGATCATCGGGATGGACTGCTTCCGTCCACCCCATCCCCATCCCTTCTGCGGGACTTTGGCCAGAGAAGTCATACCAAGATTGTGAAAGGAAGGTGCAGGAGTGATTCTCATCGGTAACCCAAATCATTGCTGGCGAGGTATTGGCGAGATTGCGAAACCGCTCTTCACTCTGCTCCAGCGCGATTTGCATTTCACGCAATTGCGTCAAATCCAAGACAATGCCAGAGCACGTCTTCGTGGCGTCATTGAGGATCACGAGGGACCCCCGACCTTGGAAATATCGTGTCGAGCCGTCGGGTAAATCGACTGTGTAATCTTCGTGGAATGCAGCTCCCTCTTCCAGCAGTCTCGCAATCGAGTCTCGAACCCGATCTCGATCCACCGCTGCAATCCGCTTTAAAAAGTCCTCGTATTCGCCTGGTTCGTCGACCTCCAAACCAAACATTCGAGCCAGGCTCTCGTCGGCTGTAAACCGATCCGAATTTAAATCAAAGCTCCACGATCCTACCCTACTGAACGTCATGCTCAATTCGAGCAACCGTTTTGCCTGGGCCAATTCTGCAGCCGCTGCGTATCGCTCGGTGATATCCACGCCCGAAGGGATAAGGTATTCAACGTTTCCGTCTTCATCGAGCACTGGAGCAATCATGAAGTCGATCATCACTCCTTCGTCGCCGTGAGCGAACAGTGAAACGTCAAAACGAACGATTTCGCCTGACATCGCTTGTTGCATTGCCGCTCTCATCTTCGCGGCAACCGCGGGATCGTAGCTCCACCATGGTGCGTCGGCAAAATGCCTGCCGACAACGTCTTCACGCTTTGTGTGAGCGATCGCTAGGGACCGATCGTCGACCTCCAGCAGCAGACCGTTGCGATCGATCACGCCGACAAGCCCCAACTGGTTATTGATCACGCGGCGCAGGTGCGCCTCGCGATTGGCCAACTCCTCCTCTGACCTCGCCCTCTCAATCCGAATGCCGACCCGATCGGCAACCTCTTGCAACAGTCGGCGCTCCTCGGCTTCCCAACGATGCGCTGTGGCGTACATCGCCGAAACAACGAACTTGGTGCCACGATCCGTCATGTATGCCGAGTTGCAAAACGCGCCGATGGTAAACTCGCGGAATTTAGCAGATAGCCGATCTGCACGTTCGGTCGCCTGCGTATCGTCTGCGAACACCTGCTGTCCCGCGATCAGTGCAGTCCGTTCTGATTCGTCGTGAAAGTCACCGACGGAATGCTCTCCCACCATACTTGGGCCGGCTCCGTCATGATGGTCGTATACAATTTCACCGATCTGAGCGTTGGCGTCGAACTCAACCAGGACGCATCGATCCAACTCCAGATAGTTCGCGGTCAAACGTGTGGCCGTTGCCATCAACTCATCCACCGAAGTCAGTGACACAAACTGATTCTGCAAATCAGAGAGGAATGCGGCATTCAGTTCCTTCGCTTTGCGATCGGAAATGTCTTGAATCAATCCCGTTACTTGGATTGGTGTCCCATCAGCGTCGCGGTGAATCACTCCGCGTTCTTCCACCCAAATCATACGCCCGTCGCTGGGGCGAATCAGGCGGAATTCTACAAAATGTTCATTGGCATCACTTGCAAAGTTTTCGCCCGTATGACACCTCACCGCTTCACGGTCATCGGGATGAACCAACTGTCGGAAACTGTCGACATTGCCATCGAATTGGCCGGAGCGACAGCCAACCAAGGCGTATCCCATTTCCGACCATTCCGCGTGTCCGGAGGCAAGGTCCCATTTGAACGTTCCCATTTTGCCGGCATCGAGGGCCAGCGTCAGGAACTGCTCGCGTTCGATGACGGCCGCTTCGGCAGCTTTGCGTTCACTGATATCGACCCCCGAAGGAACCAAATGAGTGATCGTCCCATCGCTTGATCGAACGGGACTGATCATGAAATCAATGGTGATGAGCGCGCCGCCTGCCATGCGTGCGACAACATCGTAGCGGACCAGTTCTCCCGAGGCCGCTCGGTGTATCGCCTGCTGTAACGTGGTCATCGACTCCGCATTAAAATTCCACCAGTAGCAGTCCCAGAACTTTTTGCCAATCACCTCGTCGCGGTCGAGTCCAGCCGAGTGGATTGCCGTCGCGTTGGCTTCCAACAGCGTGCCATCGGCGTCGAGCACCCCAATCATAAATAGAGTATTGTCGATCACACTGCGCAAGTGGGATTCTCGGTCAGCGAGTTCGAGTTCCCACTGCTTGCGTTCGGTGATGTCGCTCGCCACTGCCGTGATACTTAGCGGGTGATTATCCTTATCTCGACGGATGACTCCGCGTCCGGACGTCCAGAGCGTCTTGTGGTCATGTCCACGGATGATGCGGAAATCCATCTCATAGGATTCGCAGTTACCGGTAAATACTGCCGCTAACTGCTCAGTGACCCGCTGGCGATCATCGGGATGGATAATTTCCAGAAAACCTGCATGCGTATTTTGGAACTGGTCTCTTGCATATCCAAAAATTTCATAGAGTTGACTGGACCACGCCACATGATCGGCGGCAATGTTCCAGTGCCATGTTCCCAAACGCCCCGCATCGAGTGCCAGATTCAGCCGTTGCTCGCGATCGATCAATCGCTGCTCCGACTCCTTCCGGGCGATGCACTGAGCAACTGCGTCGGCCATCGGCACCAGTTGCTCGAAAACCTCCTTGGCGAGGGATTGCTTCGCGAACAGCGCGACGACGCCCACGACTCGATTCTCGACGACCAACGGGTAGCCAGCGAATCCCACTATGCCGGTACGGGCGTCTGACGGGAGAGCGTCGAAGTTCGCGATGCCGGACGCGTCGTTCATGAACACCGACTGGCGGGTCACGGCAATGTGGCCCACCTTCGATTCGCTCAGCGAAATACGCTTGTGCATCTCGTCAAATGAGGAGCAGCTACCGGCGCTGGCGGCCAACTGCAAGACTTGTTCCGACTCATTCAATCGCCAAACGCAAACCTGTGCCGCATCCAATCCGCTAACCATGCACTGACAGCAGGTGTCGAGAATCTCGTTCAGCGGTGCCTCGCCCGCAAGAGTGACGGCCAAGGACGCGTGCAAAGCCGTCATCGCCGCACGTTGCAGTAAACTGGCCTCGGCCCGTTTGCGTGCGGTAATATCGCGTAGATAGCCTGTAAAGAACGGTGTATCGTCTCGTCCCCGCGCGACGCTGATAGCCAGCTCAACGGGAAACAAACTGCCATCGGCGCGTTGGGCGGTCAACTCCAGTCGCTGGCCGAGGATCGCGGAGTCTCCGGTGCTCAGGAATCGAGCCAGTCCATTGCTGTGGGAGGCGCGATATTGCTCGGGGATGATCAGATCCGCCAACGATTTCCCGACGACGTCAGCAGCCGCATATCCGAATGTCTGTTCCGCGGCAGGATTAAAATCAACGATCCGACCCGCCGTGTCCATCGTGACGATGCAATCGAGTGCCGACTGCAGAATTGCAGTCTTACGGACTTCCTCATTCCGAAAGCTTGCATCGAGTCGCCGCTGCCGGATGAACTGTCCAATCTCGTTACCAACCGAACCGAGCAGCTGGATCAGTTCAGGCTCATGAGGCAAGCGTCTCGAAGTGAAGACCTCAATCACTCCTTTGAATTTATTCCCGACGATGATGGGTGTGCCCACGCCGCTGGTCAAGCCGCTCTCGCCTGCGGCGTCTGCTCGGATAAAGATGTCGATGTCCTGGACGTCCCCGAACCAGACAGGCTCACGGCGTTCCCAAACACGACCTGGCAATCCATCCCCGGGCGCGAGCTTCGTCTGGCGACTCTGGTCGACAAAGGGTTGATAGGAACTATCGATGATGTCCGTCTCGACACAACGCAGGAACTCGCCGCGTTCATCCGTTCTCCACAGCAAACACGCCTCGACTGAGAGCGAGTTGCGGAGTGCCTGAAGCACCTGGGGAATCACCTCGTCGAATGAATCCGCGTCAGCTAGCAACTTGGTCACCGCATGGGCTGCTTTTAGCCGCATGCCCAACTTCTTTTGCTCGGTGATTTCGTAGAACGTCACCACCAAACCATCTCGCTGGTTCTTATCGTTCAAATACGGCTGGATTCGACGCGTGTACCATCGACCATCATCGATCTCGACCTCCTCTTCGACCGGTAAGGCGTCGACCAGAGCGAGGTCAATTGGAAATGGCGGCATCTGCACCGAGGTATGCGTGAAGTGTTCAAGTGGACGTCCGATGTCCGTTGGAAACACGTTATAAATCGCACTCACGCCGGCGTTGAAACTGCGAATACGCAAGTCATCGTCCAGGCACAGTGTGGCAACCTTGGTGCTGTCCAAAAGATTCTTTTGATCGGACTCGACTTGCGCGATGCGGTCGAGCACCACCTGCATGTCATCCTGCGACCTCGCCAGTTCCTTCTTGGCGGCTGCCAAGTCTTGCAATGCTCGGGTCAGACGACCATCTGTCGTTTTCAGTTCGGCTGCCATGGGCGCGACTGGGGAATCGGCGTCGTGATCGGTGATCGCGTTGGACCTGGTCGCTCGCGCAGCGGGGGGACACTTGCTCTCACGGCGATTGGCCAGCCAGACATTCCCGCCGCTGAGCTCCAGCAACCGTTCTGAGGGCGGGATGTAGATGCACCCCGGTTTCAAGGTGGTCCGGCTACTGACTTCGACGACTTGCATCTCTGTCGCCTCGGCCAAGCCCGCCCTCCACGATTGCCGGTCCGGTCGATCGAGGTTTTGGAGTAAGACGACAGCCGTTTGTGCGGGTTTACCCATCTCAGCGAGCATTTCCGTCAGTGCGTCTAATTCGCTGGCAGGACCATCCACACATATGGTGATGAGTGTTGCCCCAGTGCGAATAGGCGAATTGGATGGGCCCTGGGTCATGGAACACTCGAGTGAAATTCAATAACTACTGAGAAACGACAACTCAATAAGTGGGAGAATGGATTTTCCAGGAATCCCATCCAGCGTGAGCTCAATCCAAGTCTACTGGTGCGCTTTTCAGTTAGGGAACCTGTATGCCAGCATCAACCGCACCTGCGCAAAACCGCCGTGGGCAGGGGATATTCTAGCGACTCATCGTTGCAGCGAATATCCTTCCCTGGCGATTGCGACCGTTATCTTGTCGCGATGAGAACCTCTGGTTTGCCGCCGATCGGGCCGGGCACCCGTGTGACGGTGAATCCGGTGGCAGCCATCCGGCGGCGAATTTCGCCTTTGACGCAATAGGACACCAATCTGCCACCAGCGCGTAGACAGCGAGCCAAATTGTTAAAAACCTCTTCCGTCCAGAGCTCAGGATTGGACTGGGGGTCGAACGGGTCAAAGTAAACCGCGTCGAACGTTTCCCTCGTAGCGTCCAGCCACGTTGTTGCTTCCGCGAAGATGACCTGCACCCAACGGTCGCTGTCCACTCGCCAGTTGGCGTCATACGGTCGATTTGGGAGGGAGCGTACGGGCCTGCTCTGCAAAATCGCGTCCCAGCGACTCAGGAAACAATCGGCCAACGACGGATCCGCGAGACCACGACCTAAGTCGAGCTGCCGCAGCACTTCCGTCGGGACGGCGGTGTTCTCCAGGGCAACGTATCGTAGCGGACGCCCCGCGGCGACGACACGGTCGACGGTGCGAAGCATTGCCAATCCAGTCCCAAACCCAATTTCGAGAACCGATTGTGGCCAGTGAAGCTCGGGACCGTTAAATCCGCCGTTGTGCAAGTAGACGTGATCGCACTCCGCAGCCGCCCCGCAGCCACTATGAAACGATAGGTCACCGTCTTGGCGGACCAACGTGCGGCTGCCGTCATCGGTAGTCTCAATCAGATATGCGTTCTCAACCGAGAGAACGCGAGGACGCATCGGTCTGCCCATCCATCTGCACGCGGTTTGCTGCCCCTTGGAACCAATCAAAAAAGATGGAAAAGACTACGAAGCCAGCACTTCGTCTAGCTGGATCGTCGGCGGCGGTAACTCACGCCGCACGCCCCGATAATCGCCAATCCCAGCAGGAGCGTGGAGGAGGGTTCGGGAACGGCAGTGGGACTGATGTTCGGAGCAAAGTTTGGTCCGTGAATCTCGCCACCACTTTGAGTGACGGTGGCGCCGAATACAGCACCTTCCGTAGACGCGGCAATCGTGATGGCCGCCAGCGGAGCTAGAGTGGCACCGGGGACCGAGGTGCCAAGCCTGACTGACGTGGCCTGATGATAATTCCAAATCGTCTTCGCCTTGAAAGCTTCATCATTCAGCTCGCTACCGACAACGTTGGCTGTGAAGTTGACGATTTCATCCGAAACATTGATCACAATCGCGCTAGCGGCGGCCGCGTTGTTGAACTGAATACTCTGAATCTGATCAATGCGCGCCCCGGCAGGAATGTTGAAAACCGCGACGCCATTGGGATTGGCAGAAATCGCGAACACGTCGAAAATCACCGGGCCAGGAGGCCCGGCAGTAAACGATGCAGTGCTGTTTGCGGTGAGACCAGCCAGGTAAGAAGAGGTCGACAATAACTCGTTGGCGGCGCTCGTCCGAACGTCTTCCAAATTCGCGTTCGTCAGCGTCGAGCCGCCAGGACCATTGTTAATCGCACCATTGACGGTGGTCGTATCGTTGAAGACGAAATTACCACTACTGTTGTCGGTTGCCCCGTTGCCAATGTTGCCGACAACAGCCAATGACGTATCACCCGCTTGAATAAATGGAGAGTTCGTACCGACGATGACCTGGCCGACCGTGTCACCACCCACAAACGCAGAGCCCTCCACTTCGGTACCACCCGAGTTGTAGTCTCCTAGTGAAATCATCGTGAATTCATTAATGATCGCAGCGTGCAGTGAGTTCGCGCTCAGCGCGAGTCCTGCTGCCAGGACGATGAGGTGAACGTGCTTGACCATGCGCGATTTACCTAAGCTGGGAATAGCCGAGAAAAGAGTTATGGGGGCAGAATAATCAACCCTGAGCCATTGTCAACGCTTTCCCAGCCCCACGATCGAGGACGGCAAACCGCCTGGACGGGTGCCGTCGCATCGATGGTTGAGGACCCGGTGGGGAGGCATATCAGTGCGTACTCGGAGCGAATTCGTCTCGCAGAATTGCAATGGTAGCTCTCGCCATTGCCCATCGCGCATCCTGCCATGGGAGTCGGATCCTCCTCGGTTTGGTTATCTCATTTGCTTGAGACGTGGGCGGCAACCGGCACTCCCTGACCACTTCGCACTAGCGGCGCAGGCCAGCGGTTGACTGGTAGTGGCGCAGTGCCGGCAGACCCACGCCTCGCTTTGCAGCCTCATATCGGAGGGCGCGTTCAAAGTAGGGGAAGGCGTACTGCGGATTGCGGCGGATGGCATATTGTTCGATCGCCACGACCAAGCGAGCTTCGAGCTTCTGCTCGTCAACGAGTTTCACGATATACCGAATGTAATCCCCTTGGACCTCCGTGGTCGCGTGCAGGCGATTGATGAGTTGTTCCTCCAGCGTTGCAACCGGCGAGCCACCTGCCGTCAGACTTCGTGATGGCGTGATTTGTGCAGACGCAGTGGCGGTGAAGAGTAGCCCGGTCAGCACCACGCTCCCCATCAGCACCCAGCGGGAGACGAGCGTGGTCAGAGACCCGTGCGGGGATAGGCAGTGGCAGGTCAAAATGTTCATCGTCGATCTCCTGCGAGGATTCGGTGGATTTCGAAAGTCTATTGCAGTCGTGCTAACAAATTTTTTGCCGCCACGGCAACGGCCAATAAAAAAAGCGTGGTGGGATTCGGGCCCACCACGCTTTCGCAAGTATCGTTGTAACTTCCATTCTATTGTCGAGAGCCGAGCGAAAACCGTCTCGGTGTTCCGGACTTTTTTGAGCCGGATTCCACCCGGCAAAACCTTCTCACGCGGGTTTGGGTTCGGCTCGCTCTAGAACTGGAAAACGCATCCCAGGTCGATGCCGTGGACGAACAGCGAGTCCGTCTTCAGCCCCTGGAAGGCAGGACGCTGTGGTGGCTGAATCACGCCATTGGCATTGCCAACCAAGTAGCTGGAGTTGATGTCGCGATTGAGATTGTCACCCGCCATCAGGACGTCGTTCCACATCAGGAACGAGTATCCGACCGTGAATCGCATGTTCTTGCGAAATTGATAGCCAAGTTTGACGTTGGCTTCAGGAGCGAATGCGAAACTGTTGCGTGTGATCGTCGTTTGATTGGTGGGGCTGAAGATGCCGCCTTGCTGGACGCCCGCTGGGCTTGGCAGGCTGCGTGTTCCCACGTTCGTGAACGTTTGACTCATGTCACCCAAGTGCACCTTGGTGAGGGCGGTCAGCGTCCAACAGCCACGACCGACCGAAGTCAAGAAGCCGATCTGACCACCATTGAATTCGTTGGTGGCGGTGTAGTTGTCGCTGAAGCTATAGCGGTTGCCCTGGCCGGGACCCACTTCGAGTTGCGTGGTGCTCGCATTGAGTGACAATTCGTCCTCAATATTGAAGTGCGAATAGCCGCCGATGAGATCACTGCGATATCCTTTTCCACCGAGCAGCCGCAGACGTCCGTACGCTTCGGCGGCGTACACCGAGAACGAAGAACGTGCTGAGACACTGCCTGCAAAGTCACTATCGCCCGCCCCAATGCCGTCGGCATAGGCAATCCGAATGGCATTCTCTGCATCGGTGCTCAAATCAGTGTCGTAGAACGGAATACCAATCGATCCGTTGGTGCCATCTCCGCTGGCAGCATAGCTATCGCTAGCTTGGCCAAGCATCCAGAATCGGCCACCGACCCCGAAGTCATCACTGAGCATGAACCCGCCGTCGACACGGAAGCCCGCTTGGAGCTCCCCACCGAAGGCGTTGTTGCCGCCAAAGGCGACTTGAGCACCCTGGTCGAGCTCAGGCAGGGTGCCTGTCGCTGATGTGCTGACCAATGGCACCGACGAACGCACCTGGGGAAACCACAGCAGGGCTTCGACCGTCATCCATTTGTTTGTTTCACAGGCGATGCTCCGCTGCGGGCGGCAGCTGGCTGAGTAGGTGTCGCCGCAAGAACCATCGCTGCAACCGTAGTCGCCCGAGGGATAGGCGTACGAATCGGAGTCCATCACGATGCCACTGCCAAAATCATGTTGATATTCGGCTTGCGGGTAGGACTCTTGCTCATACGTTGCGTGCGAGTCACCCACGTACGCGACAGGCTCAACAGCCTGGGGTTCTGCAGCATGGTCGCCGACAAAGTCGCTTTGGTCGACACTGGCAGCGGCATCCCCACTGGCGGTGTCTTCGTACAAGCCGCCGAAATACTCGGAAGTGTCAGCGAAGTAGGCGTCGTCGCCATACTCGCTCACGTAGCCATTGTCAGCCGCAGTTGCGGCGGTCGTACCAGCCGACAGCAGCGCTGCCAACGTCAACATCTTCCAATTAGTTTTCATATTTTTCTTCATTAGGATTCTCGTGTAGTCCGGGAACACGGGATTGATCTGCATAATGGAATCGACCATTTCCACCGGACTATTCAGAGTGAACGGAACCGTAGGAAAAGAATTCGCAAATTACCTGGTTTGAACCTGCCTGCCGGATCAACTTACCTATCCAGCCAAGAAAGCAGCTAAAATGGCGTTTCGTAGCGATTGTGCCTCGCCGAAGGGGGCGTTTTCTGCGTAAAACGGGCGTACCGATCGTGCGGTTGCCGCGAATCTCGCTCATTTTTGTGCTGTTTTTTCCCTGTGCCTGATTCCATGTCCGATTCCACCGTTTCCCGCTCTGAATCTTCCGAGGATCAAGATCTGCCGGTGCCCGCGGGCGGTGCCGGCGCGCCGCCCCCGGAGGGTGGTCCCATTCCCGCAGAGGATGCCGGGCCCGATCCTCTCGCCCCCAATCCTGCCAGTCCTGAGGACGCGGTCTTAGTCTCGACTGCCCCCGATGTCGCCAACGAGCGGCGGTCGGGTGATCCCAGCGCTCGATCGACGTCTTATCTCTCCGCCCGCAACCTCCGCCCGCGGATGGTCCGCTGGCGACGGCAACTGGCGAGGGTCAACGCGTTCGAACCCATCCTGCGAGCGGAGTCCGACGCCAGCATCCGCAAACGTTCGCTGGCGCTGAGATATCGCGCGATGGCCGGTGAGAAGCTCAGCACACTGTTACCCGAAGGCTATGCGTTATGCCGTGAAGCCGGTCGGCGGGCACTGTCGATGCGGCACTATGACGTGCAAATCGTCGGTGGGATTGGATTGTTCGAGGGGCACATTGCTGAAATGCAAACCGGGGAAGGCAAAACATTGACGGCGACGTTGCCTCTCTATTTGCATTCCCTGCTCGGCAAAGGTGCCCACCTCGCGACTGTCAACGATTACCTCGCCAAGCGAGATGCAGAGTGGATGATGCCGTTGTTCGAGATGCTTGGCGTGAGCGTAGGCATTATCCAGACGGCCGACGATCAAGGTGATCGCCGCAAGAGCTACGGGGCGGCAATCACCTATGGCACCGCGAAAGAGTTCGGCTTCGACTTCCTGCGTGACCGCTTATTGCTCCGCGCTCAAAACCGTATTCAGACTGAAATGCTCGGCGGTGGCGACGGCGGCTTTTCGGATTCAGGCGACCAGGTCGTGATGCGCGGGATGCACTTCTGCTTGGTCGACGAGGCCGACAGTATCCTAATCGATGAGGCTCGGACGCCCCTGATCATCGGAAGTATCGAAGACAATGTGCGCGATCAGATTGTCGAGACCTACCGCTGGGCATCCGAGCATGCACCGAGTTTCGAACTTGACGAGCATTTCGAAATCGATAACGACACCAAACGATACGAATTGACGGCGCGGGGTCGCAGCCGAGTGCGGGCGTTGCCCAAGAGCGACTTGGTTCGCACGATGGGCTTGGTCGATCTCTATGAATACATCGAACGCTCCGTGAAGGTGCATCGCGAGTTCTTGCTCAATCGCCAATACGTGATCCGGCCGAGCGAGAAGGATCCAAACGTTGATGAAATCGTGATCGTCGACGAGTTCACCGGGCGGCTCGCAGAAGGCCGCAAGTGGCGCGACGGGATTCACCAAGCGATCGAATCCAAAGAGGGTATCGATATCAGTGTGCCCACCGGCCAAGCAGCCCGCATCACCGTCCAAGATCTATTCCTGCGATATCCCCACCTCGCCGGCATGACCGGGACAGCGGCGACAAGCGCGAGCGAGATGCGGCGAATCTATCGCACGCCAGTCGTCCGCGTGCCCACCAACCGCCCGCCCCAACGCAAACAACTGCCGCCACGCGTCTTCGGAACGCTCGAGTCGAAATTCGACGCGATCGCGAAAGAGGTCGCCGAAGTGCACGCGACCGGACGACCGGTGTTGATCGGAACCAGATCGATTGACAAAAGTGTGCTGCTATCGAACCTGCTCACCGAGATGAGTATCGAGCACGAAGTACTCAATGCGAATAATGTCGAGCGGGAAGCTGAGATTGTCGCCGCGGCGGGCGGCATCGGTCGCGTCACCGTGGCGACCAATATGGCTGGCCGGGGAACAGATATTAAACTCGCCGATGAAGTCGAACGGCTCGGCGGCATGCACGTGATCTGTACCGAACTCCATGACGCCGCCCGCATCGACCGCCAGCTGATCGGACGCTGTGGTCGGCAGGGTGACCGTGGTTCCTACCGGCAATACCTCTCGCTCGATGACGATATCCTCAAGGGAGGATTGGGAGTGATCAAGTCGAACAAACTGAAATCCCGGGGCGCCGCCAATACCGGCAGTGCCGACCGGATGGCGACGACGTTCACGCGGGCCCAACGCAAAGTGGAACGACAGCATTTCCGCGACCGCATGGTGATGATGCATCATGAAAAGGAGCGTAAGAAAATGCAGCGAGAGATTGGTCAAGATCCTTATCTCGACACCCCTGACTGAGCGGTAGCGGACGCTCCTGCATCGCTTGGCGTGAGCTGCGTTGTGGGATAAGTTATGCCTCAGCGAAGCAGTTGAGCGAGTCGAATCAAACAGGTAGCGGTTGTCGCCAGATAGTGAAATCCACGCTCTGACGAACGTAGCTACTGGATAGATCCATTCGCTATCGCTAAGCATTTATTTTGCAATTCCCCCTGCTCAGCGATCTCATCCATGGCAAATCCTTCGATCTACAACGTGCCCAATGCACTGACGACGGTGCGTTTTGCTTTGGCGATCGCGGTCATGGTCCTCATCCCCATGGGCGAGTTCTGGGCCTCGCTCTGTGTCTTTCTAATCGCCGTTTCGACGGACTGGATGGATGGCTATTGGGCGCGGAAATATGGTCAGGTCACGAAGCTGGGCCGAATTTTCGATCCGTTCGTCGACAAAATCATCATCTGTGGGACTTTCATCGCACTCGTCGAAGTCCCGGACAGTCCCGTGAAGTCTTGGATGGCCACGATCGTCGTCGGCCGCGAATTACTGGTGACGAGCCTGCGTGGAATCATCGAAGGGGCGGGCGGCGATTTTTCTGCCCGCTGGCTCGGTAAGTGGAAAATGGTCGTGCAGTCCGCAGCCGCGGCCGCCGTTCTACTGAGTTTTGTTGTCGAGCCGTTACCGAGCTGGCTGTCGATCACCACGCTGGTGCTGCTCTGGGGAGCCATTTTTATCACGCTATATTCCGGTGCCGAATACACTCTGATCGCCGCGCGGTTGATGCAATCCGATCCGCAACCGCCGGGCGAGCGAGAGTAAACCGATGCAAGATCAAACTGCCATACCCGCGCCGCATGTCGACGGCGTGGTCGCTACCGATGCCGTCGAACTCAGCGGCGTCGAATTGCTACTATCGATGGTGATGTTGCTGCTGATTGCGGCGTTTGCCAGCTCGCTGATCAAATGGATTTTGCTTCTGCGTCGGGGGGCCCGATTGTTTGGCGAGCAAGCGTTGGTGCCCGCCCGCGAACGGGCTCGCCCGTACTGGAACCCCGCGTTATTTATATTTTTCTTCGGCGTGTTGATCGTCGCCAGTCTGCTGCTGAACGGTTGGGCAACCCGCGCTGGCTTGATTTCGACAGCGTCCGAAACGGTGCAGACCGTCGCTGACGAGAAGACCCTCATCGAGGAGGTTGTCCGCCCTGATTCCAATGATGCGGTACCACTGATCCCGGATTCGATCGCTCCAGATTCGATCGCTCCTGACAACGCGACCGCCAGTGGCGCCAAAACGCCGGACGCCGAGAACGTCCCTGACACGGGGAACGCCACGAACACGCCTGCAATCTCAGTCCCGTCGTTATTGCTCAGTTCTGCGTCCATGCTGCTGGCGACAATCGTGACGATCGTCTTTGCGCAGCTCTTTCGCCCGCGCGTGCCCGATTCCGGCAGTGAGCTGGATCCAACGGCGCCACGTGAGCGACCGCGGATCGGGTGCTTGCCGCGCCGGGGGGATATCTCGCTCGGTTTTCGGGCGGCTTGGTTGATTCTGCTACCGACGATGTTGTTGATGGGGCTTGTCACGCTGCTGCAGAAATACTCCCACCCAGTACTCGAAGCACTCAAACCGACCGGTCCCGATGCCAGTCCTGACTTGAGCGTTTTTGCGGCGTTGTTCTTCACGACCGCGATTATCACGCCCTTCGTCGAAGAGTTTTGGTTTCGTGGGATGTTGCAGGGCGGTTTGCAACGACTCGCTGACCTGGGTGTCGATGCGCGTCGATTTTGGGATCGACACTGCCAAAAATCGTCAAACCTGTCAACCGACCGTCCAGGCGATGTGAGCGGTGAACCGGAGGCGAACAGCGAACCGGCTACGAGCGGCGAACGCGATGGGAGCGGGCATTCCAATGCAAGCCCTGCAGGGGCGGTTTTGGAGAATCCTTACGCTCCGCCGCAGGAGCAGGCGAACGATCCGGTCGCTCCGCAAAACAACATCTCATCTCGTCAGATCGACCAAGACCTTGACACACGAGGTGACTGGACGCCGACGGCGGTGTGGCCAATTATCGTCACCAGTCTAGTATTCGCCGTCATGCACTGGGGACAAGGCCCCGCGCCAATCCCACTGTTCTTCCTCTCGTTGGGGCTCGGATATCTCTATCGTCAAACCGGCTCGCTGGTGCCTTCGATCGTGGTGCACTTCATACTTAATGGATTTACGATGTGCGTAACCCTGCTGCAGTTTCTACGTTGAGCCCACCCATTCGCATCCGCGGGGCACGCGTTCACAATCTCAAAGACCTGAACGTTGACATCCCCCGCAATCAGCTTACGGTGATCACCGGTGTGTCGGGCAGCGGCAAGAGTTCGCTAGCTTTCGACACGCTCTTTGCCGAAGGGCAGCGGCAGTACATCGATACGCTCTCAACCTATGCGAGACAGTATCTTGATGCGATCCCGCGCCCCGATGTCGACCTGATCGAGGGACTCGCGCCAACGCTGTCGATCGACCAAAAAAGTGGCACACAGTCCGCTCGCAGCACTGTAGCGACGGTTACCGAGATCTACGACTATTTGCGGCTGCTGTATGCTCGCGTTGGGATGCCGCACTGCACCCACTGTGGCAGTTCCATCAGCACGCAAACGACCGACGCGATTATCGAGTCACTGGCGGCCTACCCACCCCGGACCAAGCTGACACTGATGAGTCCCATGGTTCGGGGACGCAAAGGTGCCCATGCCGATGTGCTTGAAAAAATTGCCGCTCATGGTTTGGTACGAGCCCGTGTCGACGGCGAAGTCTATCTGCTCGAGGACGTGCCACCCCTGGCTGTTCGCAAGAACCATACGATCGAAGCGGTAGTTGATCGAATTGTGATCAAAGCAGGCGTCGAGGCGAGGCTGGACGAATCGACCCGTCTGGCAGTCCGCCTATCTGATGGCATGTGTGCGGTGTTGGCAGAACCACCGGACACCGAGTCGGAAACGAAGCTATTCAGTACCACCATGGCCTGTGTGGAATGTGGAGCGAGCTTCGAAGAACTCGAGCCGCGCACGTTTAGTTTCAACAGTCCCTATGGAGCTTGCCCGACTTGCGATGGACTTGGGGTGGTCTCGGAGGCTGATCTGGAAAAGCCAACGTCAGGCAGACGCAAAACCGCGAAAGCGAGCACACGGAAGAAAGCGGATTCAGAGTCCACGAGCGTATGCCCGACATGTCATGGCGGCCGTTTGCGTCCCGAAGCACTCGCCGTCACGATTGCGGATGAGTCGCTGCCCCAAGTCGTTGCCATGCCACTACCAGAGGCACAGGTCTGGATGAATTCCATCACGGATACACTTTCAGAACTGCATCGCCGCGTGGCTGCGCCGATCCAAGCCGAAGTGATCCGGCGAATGGAGTTTCTACGCCGCGTCGGAGTAGACTACCTCACGCTGGACCGATCCGCCGCCACACTCAGTGGTGGCGAGTTGCAACGGATTCGTTTAGCGACATGCATCGGTAGCGGTCTGGTGAGTGTTTGCTATGTACTCGATGAACCATCGATTGGCCTTCATCCTGCCGATCATGATCGCTTGCTCGGTGCAATCGACGAGCTCAAACGTCAAGGCAATACGGTCGTGATTGTCGAGCATGACGAAGACACCATGTGGGCGGCCGATCACCTAATCGACATCGGGCCCGGTGCCGGTGTTCACGGCGGCTATTTGGTAAGCCAAGGATCACCCGAGGAAGTCGCCAGCGACCCTGCGAGTCCGACCGGCCGGTACCTGTCGGGCAAGGAGATCATTTCCGACCGGCGATCGATTGTCGACGGACGGCTCCGTCCGCCCACAGACGAGAACTCAGTCCCCGACCAATCTCCTGCGTGTCAGGCAGACCCCGTCACCGCCGAGCGGACGAGCGGTTTGACTACGCTACCGACCGGCTCAGCGCAACAGCATTGGATCACACTGCACGGAGCGAGCCTACACAACCTCCAAAACGTGACGCTTAAACTTCCCTTAGGCAGACTCATCGGGATCAGCGGAGTCTCGGGAAGCGGCAAGAGTTCGCTCATCGTCGACACGTTGTATCCCGCCCTGGCGGCTAAGCTGGGACTGGTCGCCAAACCAGCGGGCAAGCACTCACGTTTGGTCGGTGCCGACAAGATCGACAAACTGATCCCCATCGATCAATCACCCATCGGCCGGACATCGCGTTCGTGCCCCGCGACCTATGCCGGTGTGCTCGATCCCATTCGCAATGTGTTTGCTGCGACGCGAGCAGCCAAGACGCTGGGGTTCTCAGCGTCTCGGTTCAGCTTCAATTCGCCCGCCGGTCGCTGTGAAGTCTGTAAAGGCAACGGGTTCGAGCGGATAGAAATGAATTTCCTCAGCGATCTGTTGATTGAGTGCTCGCGGTGCGGTGGCAAGCGATTCAATCGACAAACGTTGCAAGTCCGCTTCAAAGGCGCTACGATCGCGGATGTCTTGAACATGACCATTGAAGCGGCATTGGAGTTTTTTGAAAACGTCCCGAAGGTCCATACCTTGCTCGCGTCTCTGTTTGACGTTGGCTTGGGCTATGTCACGCTGGGACAGTCCAGTACAACGCTCAGTGGTGGTGAGGCCCAGCGGATCAAACTGGCTACCGAGTTGGCGCGTCCCGGCACCGGCAGCACGCTGTATCTGCTTGACGAACCAACGACGGGATTGCACTTCAGTGATGTGCAGCGCTTATTGATTGTTCTGAATCGGCTCGTTGCCGCGGGTAATACGGTTCTTGTGATCGAACACCACACGGACCTGCTTGCCGCCTGCGATTGGCTCGTCGACCTCGGCCCACGCGGCGGCGAGGGCGGAGGTCGCATCATCGCTGCAGGCACGCCCGCCGACGTCGCTGCCTGCGAGGATTCACTTACCGGACAATTCTTGCGAAAAAAATACGCCGCCAGTCGACCTCAGTAACCGCGGTAGTGGAATCTCCCCCGGTTACACGCAGCAAGACCGTGCGGGTTTTTCGCACCTTCACAAAACAGGTCAATCCTCCCGTGACACCGTGCAACCTTTTGCTTGACGCAACTATCCAGACGCCAGATACTCAGCAGCGTCCAATCGGCGGCAACATTCCGCGCGTCACCGGAGAAACCGAAGATTCAAACCGGGACCACACCCCCAAAATCCAATTATCGCCGGGTGACGCCCCCCACAACCAGCGATGACTCCACGTTATCCGACGAAGTTGAATGGCTGATACTGTAAACCCACCAACTCCTTTGTTCGCGGCCCTCGAGTGTGGGGATGACGCCGCAGCGATTCGTGCAATCGAATCAGGATGCGACGTGAATGCTCGTGACTCTCGGCCATACATGGGAGGCGGACGAACACCGATTCATGTTGCGGCCATGATGAACAATGCTTCGATGATTTCACTGCTCCTTGTGGCCGGTGCCAATATAGATGAAACCGACGACGACGGACGAACTCCGCTCTGGGTCGCCTGTTCCAATGCTGACTACCGGGCTGTGGAGGCTCTGCTCGCTGGCGGTGCCGATGTCAACATCCAAGACCAGTTGAGAAGGACACCCCTAAGGTATGTTTCTGAGAAGATCGGATGTTTCATGGCTGTGCTTGTTGCACTTGAACAGAATGCCGGCGGATAACCAACGGATTGCCTGGTCCTCCATGCGTGCCCGCAGAGCTAGCAAAAATCAATGCCATGCAGTGGAGGAAGGTGTTCAGGTCTGGGCGGGCGAACGTCGCTCTGCCGTCCTCACTGATGTTTACCGATGTCGCATCTCCATGATATGAACGCGTTTGAACCATCACGCTTGACGTTCCCTGCTAGTCGATGGCGATTCTTCACCGCCACCATGTTCAGCAGCTTGTCCATCGGGATCGTGGTTTATTGCCTTACCCGATGGTTTCAAATCCCGTTTGGGTGGGCGGTGTTCATCGTCGTGATTCGTGCAGCTTTCTGGGCTTGCGCTGTCGACATTCAAAATTTTGATGTCCATGTAGATGGATACACGCTTTCTGGACCAAGTTTTATCTTCAGCTCCCAACCGGTATCCATCGATTTGAGCGATGTGGATCCTGAATTCGTCAGCGAGTGGCTCGGGGTTTTCTCAGTCCATGATTCCGCGGGAAACGAGGTTATGGCACACTATCGGTACTACATGCCGGACGATCGCGTCCTCCTTCGAGGACTCATCGAGCGTCTTCGTCAGCCATGACAGACCGGTCGCACTGGGAGGGATAATCGTGGCATTCACACCGAACGTGGCTTGCGGCAAATTTTGAGTTGGCCAACTTTACTCTCCGTCCAACCTGGTGCCCCCCGTTCGCCGAAGAAACTCATGCTTGTACGCACCTCGATCGTCGGGCAACGCCTCCGCCGCGTATTCGCTGACACGTCACTGTCCGATGACGCAGGTAACTACGCTGATTTCGTTTACCAACTTTCTAATGGGATAACGATACGGCTTCCTTCCGTAGACGACGCTGGATTCATCGACGCTGCAAAACAATTCATCGATTAGTTCGACGCCGAAGCTAATAGACTCAGCAAGGACATGGCAGAACCAAGCGATCAACCACAGTCGCCGAGCTAATTCGACCTCATCAATCAATGACGGCAACGACGATACCGCTGCCGTTAGCTGACTGAACAGCGTCCTACCGTTAATATTATGCGAAAACGATTCAGCCTCAGAGTGTTGCTTGCCACCGTCGCATTTTCCGCGATCTGTTGCGGTTCCATCATAGCGGTGAGACATAGCATAGTAGGACGTACTTACTACGCTCGCAGACTTGAAGCTCAAATCGATGGCCTCTACGCAAAGCAGCCCAGCACACTGAATGCGGAACAATGGAAATGCATGGTCGAGTGGACACGAAACCTCCATGGAAATAGCTTGATTGCGTTCCAAACCAGCACTGGCGAGATCGCCGCGTTTGAATCCCGCATCAGCGAACGATTGTCGGGCAACGTTGACGGCACTACGATCGAGTGGATATGGGATGAGTACGCCGTCATCTGCCCGGGTGGTGAGAATTACCAGAGATTTCGAATAATGCTCAACGAGTCCCTAGTAGCCCTGAAGTCACCAGTGCTGCTGGAGCCGCCCACGATCGACCAGGAGAATGGTCGGTAACTATCGGGACAGTAACTATCGGGACAGTGCCCCGGTTGCCCGGGCCCCCTATCTCTCCGTAAGTACGCGCCGACCGCACTAGGCTGTGCGCCGCTTGGAAGCAAGCCCGCTACACCTGTCTGTCATCCCGCCGCAGGTGCCCTCGCCTTATACTGTCTCTCCATTGGGTTCCATTTGGTATACTGCCCCTTCGAAATCCACGGACACGATGTGCAGCGGCCTCTCACCCCACCAGACCACGCCCAAATTGGTCGTCCCGCACCCGCGCACGCGAGTCAAACGATCTTCGAATGAAACCTTGTTTCCGTTCCCCCGGAGGCGTGTAATGAGTAGAACACCCTAGGTTTGATGAGTGCCTATTGCCATGCATGATGAAGCTGAACTGATACCGGTGTTCGTGCCCGCTCTGGGGGCGATCCTCGTTGCAGCGGAGGACAAAAAAAGCGAGCCACTCACCAGACAAGAGGTACTCTCAATTCGCGATAACGCCGCTTGCATCATGATGACCTCTTTCGACGCCAAGAAACTGGCTCAGTCCCGTGGCTATGACGACATTGACCCCGAGAACTGTTGGTACGACTGGCAAATGCTCCGGCGTGAGCTTGACCGGCGGCCAGATCGAGACCCTGGTGCTCGTGTAGACATGGTCCGGTCGTCTGACCCTGCGTACCGGGACTGTGTTGCCAATGCGCGGGCGACACTCGATGACTTTCGCTCGCTGATTCGTCGTCATGATTCACATTCATGCCTGATCAAAACCAAACTGAACGACGGCCAGAGCAGTGGTTTTGTGTGGCTGTTCAACACCATCGTTGCAGGCGACAGCTTCACCGCTGAACTGTTCGAAGTGCCACCGTCGGTTTCGTTGCTGAAGGTTGGCCAAGTATTTGAGGTCGCCGAATTTGATGTGATCGACTGGATGGTCAACGATGATGGAACGCTGTACGGTGGATACTCTTTGCGATACCACCGTGCGAACCTTCCCCCTGACGAACGTGGGGCGTTCGATGAATATGTCGGTGTGACCAAATATAGTTAACCAAGCCTTGAACTGAATCTGGCGGTCTTGGGTTTTTTAAATCAAAGTCCATTGGCGATGATTGTAAATGAGTCGACTCGGAAGAGTATCTCGCGCAAGGCATTGGATGTGCGAGCAACGCTTTAGGCAGTCAGCACCGCAGCCAAAATCAGCCGGTGGGCGCTAGCCCCGGTTGATAAGAGAGAACGCAAAGCGTTCCGTACGCGGGACAACCGGAGGCTAGCACGCACCGGCTAATCGGTTGAGACAACCGGGGCTAGAGCTAATCGGTTGGGACAACCGGGGCTAGCGCCCGCCGGCTGATCGGTTGAGGCGGGATTGATGCTGCGATCATCGAATGGACTTGGGATGAACACACCCACCTGTGTATCAGTGGGGCGAACGGGTAGGAGGCTTTGGCAGAAAAACCTTAATAGTGTTCGTTCACTCTCCCGCCAGAACTTCTTTCGCGGCGTCGATGGTTTCATCGATAATCGCTTCGTCGTGCAGCCGACTGAAGAACAACGCTTCAAATTGGCTGCACGGCATATAAATGCCTTTCTGGATCATGCCCCAGAAGTAGCGACCGAAGGCATCGCGATCGCAACGATCGGCGTCGTCCCAACACGTCACTCGATCGGGATTGAAAAACAGCGTCATCATGCTGCCTACGCGAGTAACGCTGTGTGGAATTCCGGCGGCCGTCGCAGCTGCGTCGAGTCCCGCTGCGAGTTTTGCGCCCATTCGTTCGAGTTGCTCGTAGGGGGGATTCTCCTTGAGGATCTTCAGTGTCGCGGAACCCGCTGCGACCGCGACCGGGTTGCCGCTGAGCGTGCCAGCTTGGTAAACCTTGCCCGCCGGTAGTACGTTGTCCATGATATCGGTCCGTCCGCCGTAGGCCCCCAGCGGCATGCCGCCACCCACGATCTTTCCCAGCGTGGTCATGTCAGGGGTGATCCCGAAGAGTTCTTGCGCGCCACCAGGTGCCACGCGGAATCCAGTCATGACTTCGTCAAAAATCAATACCGAGCCATGGTGTGTGGTCAGGTCTCGCAGAGTTCGCAGAAACTCCATCGCAGGAACCACGCAGCCCATGTTGCCGACGACAGGTTCCAAGATCACGGCAGCGATTTGATCGCCCTCAGCGGCAAAGGCATTTTCCAGCTGCGTGACATCATTGTAGGACAGCACGAGCGTGTCGCCGGCTGCCCCCGGTGTGACGCCAGGGGAGTCTGGGGCACCAAGGGTCGCCGCCGCACTGCCCGCAGCAACTAGCAGTGCATCGACGTGTCCGTGGTAATTCCCGGCGAACTTGATCACTTTGTTTCGACCTGTCGCACCGCGAGCGACGCGGAGAGCGCTCATGGTGGCCTCGGTCCCGCTATTGACCAGGCGGACTTTTTCGATGCTCGGCACCGCTTCGATAATCTGCTCCGCAAGCTGGGACTCAGCTTCGGTCGGTGCCCCGTAGCTGGTCCCACGCTCGGCCGCTCGAGTAATGGCTGCGATCACTTCGGCTTGGGCATGACCGAGAATCATCGGCCCCCACGAACCGATGTAGTCGACGTAGCGATGGCCGTCGATATCGAACAGGTAAGGGCCTTCGGCACGTTCGATGAACAGGGGCGTGCCACCGACTGCGCCAAAAGCGCGAGCTGGCGAATTGACCCCGCCGGGCATCAATCGCAGGGCTCGTTCGAAGGCGGCTTGGCTGCGGGCGGGTGCGGCAGGGGAACTCGTCGACGCGGACATGTCAAATCTAGCTGTTGGAGTCGTCAAATGAATACTTTCCAGACACAGAAGTTTAGACCTCTACCGCGTTGGCTTCCAGCCGCCGGTCGTGCGGTTTGGCGTGGTCATCGACCACGATTTCGCCCGACCTGCTCAGTCGTCAAGCAAGCGTGCCGCGACCACGCAGGCGGCGGTTTCGATCCGCAAAATCCGCTTCCCCAGATCAATGGGTTGCATCCCAGCGTCCAAGCAGGCGTTGAGCTCATGATCGGTAAGTCCACCTTCGGGTCCAATCACGCAGCTCAGGTTGGCGGGCATGCTCGCGGACATCTCGCCCAAAGGTCCGCCTCCAGGCATCGCGACGAGACGTAGCGAGGTCTCGTTCGGTGCCAACCGGGGGACAGCGGGCTGGTCGATCCACTGCGCAAACGATACCACCGGCGCAATCGTCATCAATTGATTGCGGCTGGATTGCTTACAAGCCTCGATCACGATCCGTTCGAGTTTCCCGATCAAGGAGGATGACGGTGGCCGCTGCGTGCGTTCAAACGTCAGCGGCACGATGCTCGCGATCCCGAGTTCGGTCAGTCGCTCGATCATTTCCTTACATCGCTCGGGTTTCGGCAACGCAATGGCGAGTTCCAGATGCCGGCTCGCTTCACGATTGACCCGCTGTGGCGATTCACTTTGGCATTCGCACTGGCGGCGATCGACCGCTGTCACGGTGGCGGCCGCTTGGTAACCGCGACCGTCAAACAGTTCGACTGCGTCGCCGACTCGCAACCGCATCACCTTCACAGCGTGGGCGGCCTCCTCAGCGGGCAGCTGGATGAGGGGATGCTGGGTGACTAGATCGGGGACGTAGTAGCGTCGCGTCATCGGTGGCTAGCGGATTCGAGAACAGGAGGGTGAGTCGGTCAATCCAATGGGGAAGACTTTAACGTCAGCAGGGTTTGGGTCGCAGTGGAGATGTGGCTGCAGACGATTTTAGCATGGGCTCGCTGTGTTACGACTTCGCGACATCGCCCGGTCAAACGAGAAAGGCTTCGGCAGGCTCGACGTTCGCGCTGGACGAGATCCTCGCTAGGCGAGGTCCGCGTTGGGCGCGGTCGTTGAACGCTGTGGTCGCGCGGGAATATACCAGACCCCGACTTTTGCCATATCATCACTTGACGCGTTAACGAGGAATCCGGCATTGAGAACAAGGCACAGTTTGCGTGACCCCCGCCGCCATCGGTCTACCTCACCGGAACATCGCAGGTCAGTGACGTCGGGTGAACTAGTGAGCGATGAATTCAGTAGCTATCCACCCGAATGCATCACGTCGCTGGCACCTACGGTGCTGAATCATTGGGGATTGCTCGCCTCCCCCTTTGACGCACCTCGGCCGATCGCCCAGCGACCCCTCCCCACGGAGTTTTATTTTCGCGGTGACCAGCATGTCGCGGCCTGGCATTGGCTGCAAAACCTAGTTCGACGTCCGGCCTGCCTCGGCATGCTGACAACATCGACGGGAGTAGGCACATCCGCATTGCTGCGGCATCTCGCAACCACCTCGGGGCTGGGCCGGACCGCGATCGAGACTGCGACCGCGGAGTGGGGAAATCAGTCGCTCGTTCGATTCATCGAAGATCTCAACCAGACCGCGGGAGGTGTCGACACGGTTAATAGTGTCCGCACGGTTTGGATGGTCGATGTCGCCCCCGCCTGCCAAGTCAGTGTTCGCTATCAGCGAGCAGCCGCATTAAAAAATTGGTACCAGACTAATGCTCACAATTTGTCCAACTTGACGGTGGTGATGGTCATTCGCAGGAACGTTGATCACGTCCGACTGATTTCGAACGCAACCCACTCGATTCCGTCACATCATCTTGCGAGATGGAGTGACCATGAGTTGGTCCGCTGCATCGGTGCCTCGTTGCGCCAAGCCGGCAGCACTCGCCCGGCCTTTACCGTTGCCGCGACGGCGCGGCTCGCAGAGGCGGCTGAGGGCTCCGTCAGCCGGCTCGGCAGACTGGTCCACGCTGCTTTATTGCACGGCTACCTTGCGGGCCTCTTGCAGATATCGCGAAAAGACTTGGGTGGCCGACTGCATGAAGAGATCCGTTTTGACCACTCGGCCGCTCAACGGCGGACTGCGTAGCCGTCTGAGAGCTACGTATCCCTCGAGAACCAACGAGTCCATTGGCGTTTTCATGCGGCGTTGAATCGAGCGGAGAAGAATTGTCGTCTGGTGCTCGGCATGAGGCGACACTCCCCAACCGCTCGATCCTTGATAGCTTGATAGCTTGATAGCTTGATAGCTTGGCGAAATCGGACTTGGGCAATGCCCACCCAGCTTATACAGCACGGTTCCGTATCGCGGTGCTATTTAGACATCGCCAGGCATTGAGTGGTCAAACAAAATCAAACTCACCCGGCTCAAATTCGAGCGAAATGGTGCAGTTGGCAGGCTCAGTGCCGTTGAGGATCCAGTCAAGCCGTCGGTACCAGGGCAGCGATTTCTCCCATTCCTTGATGGCTCCGTAGAGCTGGATCGCCCGCGGATGGTCTGGCTCGCGGATATCTTTCAATACTGCCAAAGCGCCGCTTGGCAATCCTCTCATGAACAGCGCGGTAGCGAAATTTCGTTTATACGCATTGCAGATGTT
Organism: Allorhodopirellula heiligendammensis; assembly: GCF_007860105.1. Lineage (NCBI taxonomy): Bacteria > Pseudomonadati > Planctomycetota > Planctomycetia > Pirellulales > Pirellulaceae > Allorhodopirellula > Allorhodopirellula heiligendammensis. The sequence continues at coordinate 965,119 of NZ_SJPU01000002.1, read as the reverse complement.
CGGTCGTTCGCGCAATGTGCCGGGCATCAACACGAACGCGCGATACAGTTCCACAGCACTTTCGGCGCGGCCTGCCCGCATCAAGCATACGCCCAGTGTGTTACGGACCTGCGGATCGCGATTGGCGGTGACGAGTATATTTGCTGCTCCGAGATAGTTGTCCTGCTTGATTAGTTTCCATGCTTTCTGGATGACTGGGTGTAACGGCGTTGCGGTATTGCTGGTATCCCGAACAGGAGAGGAAGGGCTAGCGGATGATTGTTGTGGAGTTTTTATTTGGGTGTGCGCAGACATCGTCTGTAACTTTCGTGAAATTCGAAAACGTGATTGATGGAAAACAGAGGGGAACGCCAGGCGTTCCTAAATCTGCAGTCGCACGTTCAAGTTCACGAGAGTTGCGCCTTGGTGACGGCCTCCAACCAGTTCGCGGTGCGTTCTCCGGTCGTGGGGACAATTCAGGATGGCCCGGGACGCCAGGAACGGAGCCCAGCTACCGCCATGCAATTCCAGCTCGTTTGGCTGTTCACCCGTCCCACGCGGTGCGGCCGTGGGCTGGATTGCCCAATGCTCGGCGGCGTGAGTGTCGGCGTCCAGCGATTGGTTTACCAACGCGTCGGGAAAGTTCTCCACCACGTACCGCGAGGCTGTCAAACCGACGGGTGCAGCCTGGATCAGTGCAACAGCAACAACCAACCAGGTTAGCAGTGGTCGAGCCACGAAAGCCCATCGCGGGGGGAAACCCCGAAGGCAATCAGAGCGTCGACTGACTGGGTTGCGTGTCATGGTGTCTCAGAGAATGAGGTGTGGCGATTGAACTCCGGGCTCGATCGCAACACCCACCGCCAAATTATCGACTGTCAATCCGGTTTGGCAAGTCCATCTTTGCTGACCATCTCAAGTGCATGCTGGTCCTCGCTGCTACGTCATCGAGCGTTGTTGTCGCTCCCACAGGTGGTGTACCCAGATGGGAGGTCATTTAACCGAATGAGAAGGGAGTACGACGTGATCGTCGCTCGATGGCTGGACACCGTCGGCGGGCGTCCAACAGTATTGCGGCGCAGTAGACTGTATCAATCGTGGTTTGATACGCGGCAATTGTTGACGATTTCTGGTATCGCAACGTTCCTTTGGTAGGATTGAAACCGTAGAATCAGATGTGAGCAAGATTCTGGTCGAAGGCGCACGTTCCTGCACACGTCTGCCTGTTTCTGCAGTATCCTAGTGCTTATGCCAAAGACTGCCTCCAACTACGAGTTTCTCGACGCCCCCACCCAAGAAGGTGATTTGGGGACGCTCGGTTCGTATCGCATTCTAGGTGAACTCGGGCGTGGCGGGATGGGCTACGTTTTCCGGGCGATTGACACGGTGCTTGAGCGGCCTGTGGCACTCAAGGTGATGAATAAGAAGGTCGCGTCGACACCCAACAGTCGTGATCGGTTCCTCCAGGAGGCCCGTGCAATGGCCGCCGTGCACCACGACAACGTCGTCGTGATTTTCGAAGTCGGAATGCACGAAGGCACGCCGTTCATGGCGATGGAGATGCTTCGCGGCGTCACGCTCGAGGGGATCAACGCCAGGAAAGAGACGTGCGACTACGAGCAGGTCATCGAGTACGCGCGTCAGATCGCACGCGGACTCGCTGCTGCCCATGCCAAGGGCATCGTGCACCGGGATATCAAACCTGCGAATATTTGGGTCGAAGAGGGTACCGGGCGCATCAAGATATTGGACTTTGGTTTGGCCTTGGCGACGTCACCCGATGCGGATGCTGCTGGGGTGGGTTCCGTCTGCGGGACGCCCGGATACCTCACGCCCGAGCAGGCACGCAGTGATCCTCTCGATGACCGCAGCGATTTATACAGCCTGGGTGTGGTGCTGTACGAAATGTGTACCGGTCGGCTGCCGACATCTCAACCTGCGATTCCTCAACAGTTGGTGGCGTTGTTGACAGGGACGCCCAAACCGCTGCGCGAACTCAATCCAGCAATCCCGCAGCCACTTGCAGATTTGATCCACCAGCTGCTCGCGAAGGAACCTGTCGATCGACCGGCCAATGCGATCGCTTTAGAAAAACAGCTCGATGTGGTGGCGAGGGAATGCGAGGCGAAATCAGAGACGGCGGTGTCGCTCAGCAAACTGCAGTTGAGCTTGAAGGAAGTCGTTAGCAAGCAGGAGGAGGCGAAGGCAGAATCGTTCGACCTGTCCGCTTTCGAAGATCTCGCGCTCCCTGCAGCGTCCACGACGACGTTCCCGGGGCCAGTCACACCGAAGCCTGGTTCGCTCCCTCCGGCGGGGACCAAATCGGGCGTGTTCCCAGCGGTCACGCCCAGACCCGGTGCGCCCAGACCCGGTGCGCCCACTCCAGCAGGCAAACCCAGCTCGGCAGGCGTTAAATCGAAGTCGACCGGCGCACCTGAAGTGAAGCCTGTCAGCCCGATCGTATGGATGGGAGCGGGAATCTTAGGAACGCTGCTGCTCGTGCTGGGGATCGTGTGGATGATCCTACCGGGCCAAAGCGAAAACACAGTCACGGTGGTGCCGCAACCACCCCAACCCCCACCTTCGTCGAACCGGTCGTCACCGCCCTCGCCAACACCGCAGACCAAGCCTCCAGGTGGCAACGCGTCTCCCGCTGGAAACCGAAACGCTAAAAATAAAAATAATCGAAACAGCAAGGCACCGGCGAACTCGCGGGATCCCGTCGCTGAGCCAGTACCCCCGACGACGTCGTCACCCGAGTCGTCCTCACCGGAATCGTTGTCGCCAGAGTCGCTGTCGCCAGAATCTGCGCCCAGAGCATCCGTCGCAGCGGAATCGACTCGACAGGTGATGCCAGAACAAGACCGGCCCCCGCTGCCGGATCCCACCACCACGCCCGATCCCGTTGCGGTTGACGATCCAACGGACGAACCGGCCCAGCCGGAACCCACCAAGGTCGTGAACGTCAACACGACTGCTGGCATCGGTGCCGACTCAACCGTGCGAGAAGGTTTCGAAACGTCGCTGGCCACTAAACCGATATTGCTGGTGCAACAGCGCAAGGGCGACGGTGAAGACAAACAGCATGTGCATTTGCGATTTGATTTGCAGGCCAAAGGGGTTTCTCACGGCGATGTCCAACAAGCCCGATTGGGAATGATCCTCTCACTGCCGGGACATGAGAAGCTTCAGAATACTGCTCTGCAGCTCTACGGATACGATGCCAAAGGCGCTGATAAGTGGGTCGAAGATGACGAACGCAAAGCCATCTTGTGGGAGAATTCAATTTCGCGTGAAGGCCTCGCGTCGCTGCCGTTGCTAGCCCAATGGAGCAGTGAGGATCCAGACTATGCGAATCCGAATGTGATTTTCTTCAGCTCGCCGGAATTAGCGGCCTTTATCCGCAAAGCCTCTGGAAACACGGTTAGCTTTGTGGTCTCCGGTGGTAATCCCGAGGGCACGGCGGTGCGGTTCGTCAGTAAAGAGGGCGACGCTACAAAAGCCCCCACGTTGATGTTGTCGATCTCAGCACCAACGAACTGAGCCTTCGACGGCGTGTTCTTGGCTACGTTCTCGTCGCTACCGGTCGGCAGAAACTTTGGATCGACCCTGGGATCTACTTTTTCTGGGATCTGCTTTTTCTGGGAACTACCTTCTCTGGGATCAATCCTCTCGGGGATCCGTGCGTTGATGCAGCGTACCGGCGACGACTGAGCGGAAATTCGCGATTCATCTGACGGCAGCGTGCGCCGGAGGCGGTCTAGGAATCAGTCCGGGCACCTCGAGATACGCTGCCGCCGGATGAGCGAGATTCGCCGCATGGTCGGACGGGGCCGCGCGTATCCCACGCCCCCCCTTGACCGCGAATCGCAGGCTTCAAATGCGTCAACGGGCCCAGGTTCTCATTAGCAGCACTTAGGGAGGCGATGGGCAACATTCTTCCCATTTCGCCTAGTGATACTTCCACAGGGCTATTAGAACTAGCGAGTGCATATTTAACCTCATGCCCCCGCCCGACCAAAGTCCCGACCGAAAGCTCCTCCCTTGTCTTCCCCAGCTACCTTGAATCAGTCCGCATCGACAACCGATTCGTCCACCCGCGAAGACATTCGCAACGTGGTAATTATTGCCCACGTCGACCATGGCAAAACGACCTTGGTGGACTGTCTGCTGCGTCAGAGCGGCCAATACCGCGATACCGAACTGAAGGGTGAACGCATCCTCGATTCCAATGATTTGGAAAAGGAACGGGGGATCACAATTTTGGCGAAGAACATTGCGATCCCGTATCGCGGTGTGAAGATCAACCTCATCGACACGCCTGGTCACGCGGACTTCGGCGGCGAAGTCGAGCGTGTTGTCAAAATGGCTGATGGTTGCGTTGTGCTCGTCGATGCCGCCGAGGGGCCCATGCCGCAGACCCGCTTCGTGCTCGAAAAGGCGCTCCAAGCGGGCTGCAAGCCGATTGTCGTTGTCAACAAGGTGGATCGGCCGGATGGGCGGCCTCACGAGGCGCTCGACGAGGCCCTGGAATTGCTCGCCGAACTCGGTGGCGAAGAACAACTCGATGACGTGGGCTTCGTGTACACCAGTGCCAAGGAAGGATATGCGACAACTGATCACGAAGTGCGCACCGAAAACATGCTGCCGCTCCTCGACTTGTTTGTCGATCACATTCCCGGACCCACGATTGATCCCGACTCCGACTTCCAAATGATGGTCACCACACTCGACTGGAGCGAGTACGTGGGCCGGATTGCGGTCGGCCGCATCAACGCCGGTACCATCACCGCTGGGCAATCGTTCGATTTGCATTGCTTGGGCGCTGATGGAAAACCCACCAAACGCCGCGTCAAACCGTCCGCTTTGTACCTGTTTGACAATCTCGGCCGCGTGGCTGCGGAATCTGCCTCAGCGGGCGATATCGTTGCGATCGAAGGGCTCGACGATGTCGAAATTGGAGACACGCTGACGGCCATTGACGCCGATAATCCGCTGCCGCGTTTGAAGGTTGACGAACCTACCCTCGAAATGGTCTTCAGCGTCAATTCTTCGCCAATGGCGGGACGCGAAGGCAAGTACGTGACGACACGTCAAATCAAGAATCGGCTCGAAAAGGAACTCGAGCGTAACGTGGCCCTCCGAGTCAGCATGATCGAAGGTACCGAAGCCTATGCGGTCGCAGGACGCGGTGTTTTGCACCTCGCCATTCTGATCGAGACCATGCGTCGTGAAGGCTTCGAGCTGAGCGTGGGCAAGCCTCGTGTGGTCTTCAAAGACATCGACGGTAAAAAGCACGAGCCATTTGAGACCCTTCGCGTCGAAGTGCCCACCGAAGCGATGGGCCCCGTCATGGAACTCGTCGGTCACCGCCGCGGCCAACTCGAAGAAATGAAGCAGCGCGGTGACTACAGCCTATTGAAATTCAACGTCCCCTCGCGGGGCCTGATCGGTCTCCGGACCAAGCTACTCAATGCGACCCGCGGTACCGCGATCATCCACCACCGATTTGAGAGCTACAGAGTCGTCGAAGGTGACGTGCCACGTCGCGCCAACGGCGTGCTGGTATCGATGACCGGCGGCAAAACGATGCCATTTGCACTCTTTGCTCTGCAAGACCGCAGTGAGTTATTGGTGCCAGCAGGCGTCGAGGTTTATGAAGGCATGATTGTCGGCGAGAACTCGCGTGAAGGCGATATGGTTGTCAATCCGTCGCGTGAAAAGAAACTCACGAACATGCGAGCCAGCGGTAGCGATGAAAACGTGATTCTCAAGCCACCGCGCGACATGTCGCTCGAAGCGGCGTTAGAATATATCGAAGACGACGAACTCGTCGAAGTCACGCCGCTGTCGATTCGGCTGCGAAAGATCGCGTTGAAGGAAAACGAACGCCGCCGCAAAGGCCGTAACGCATAGAACGGCGAGGCAATCTTATTGGCTGCTGTCTTAGTTTTTGCGAAGTGACGTAAAGAAGGCATCGGGATCATCCAGCTCTTTCGTTTTCTCCTCATCGAGCTTGAGCTTTCCCATGCCAGCGGCCAGCTTCGCGTTACCTGGCACGTAGCTTACCAGCAAAATTTGCTGGCCATTTAATTGGAACAGCTCCGCTTCTGATCTCAGTCCGTTGAGCTGTCGCATGGTCATCCGATAGCCACTCAGTCCAGCGCGCGAGACAGGGGTAGTCGAACCGATAATGATGCCCTGCTGTTTCATCACCCGGATCAATTCGTCCATCGCAAAACTCTGTCCCGGCAGCGCAACCGGCTTGGTTGAAATGGCGAACTCGCTGTTCGTGCGACGATGCAAGACGCCGACGCTCTCGACGCCATCTTTGCTGGTTTGACCGGCCACCTTCCCAGGAGCGTCCGCCGAGTATCCTGCTAATGAAATCGTGGACCTGGATTCAGGCATGGAGCCGAGGACGAAGATCGCTGCGACGAGTCCAACGACCCCCACGATACTCAGACCAGCCAGAGCCCCGCAGCCAATGAGGATCGGTTTGAGGCGGCCGCCGCCCGGTGACTTTCGTTGCTTCGCTGGAGGGACTGGCGATCCAGGGTAGTGGACTGGGGCCCCGCCACGCTGGGCGGGCCCACCTTGAAAGCCGGGGATCGGTCCGGGAGGAGGTGGCGCTGCGATGTCATCCCAATCCAGATCGGGCGAGACAGTGGGCGACGCCGGGAAACTCGGCTGTCTTGTCGCGGCAAGCGTCTGCGAGGCCCTGGTTTGCGGCGCATGGTTTTGACGCGGCGCGGTACTGCGGGGACCTGCTTGCCCGGGTTTCACTGCCCTGGGGGTCTTGAACCGCAGTTGCTGTTGGCACTTAGGGCACTTCAGGGTCGAGACCTCCCCCGTGGGCACGAACCGCAGTGCTGCGGCACACTTTGAACATTTTACCTGAATAGGTGCTGACATCAGCAGGTTGCCTGAAAAGATGGTGGCAGGGGATCAACGAGGCAAAGCGACGCAATCGCAGCCGAAACGATTCAACCATTTTGAACACCTCGAAACCGATCCTGTGTTCGCTGGCGTTGTCGCTGGCCGTCTCGCCTAAGTAGCCGTCTCGCCTAAGTAGAACGGGTGGTCCCCCTCTACTGTACCCACCCCCCAGTGTGTTTGCCCAAAATCAACCTAAGTGTGGCTATCGAGGGCGTTGCGGTGCAGGCTGTTAGAACCGGTCGCCCCGAATGGCAGCTGTCATGGTCATGCACCGACGAATCGGGTGCGATATGGCAGCCGCCCACTGGAACTGCGAGATGCGAGAGATGGGTTCTATGCGACTCCCGCCGAATTGGCGGGCCAGCGATGACCGGGACGAACACGCGGCTTTCGTCCTCGAGCTCGGCTCATCTTGATTTCCACGGCGGCCAACTGGTAAACGGAGGAGGTCTGGTCGCACACCCGCATTGCGCTCCGGCCGATTTCCTCGCCGTTTACATTGCCCACCCATGAATCCAACCCAATCCTTCGTATCGAACACCGCCTCGGCGATTGTCGAATCCGGCTCCACCCTGGCCGCCAGTGAGGTGGCCCGCCAAACCGGTGAAGCTCCCTCGAAGCCTGGAATCGCCAAAGCGACCTCTGAATTGATCTCGCAGATGGCCCATCGCGATTTTTCAGAAGTGGGACAGTATGCAACCACCCACTTAGCACCAGCAATGCTGTCAGCGGCGATCGGGCTGTTCGTCATTTTCATCGGCTACATGGTCGCGAAATATTTGATGCGAGTGGTCAGCCAACCTGTTTGCCGCCGGGTCGATGAGACCTTGGGCAAATTCGTGGGCAAGATGGTTTTCTACCTGATCATGCTAGGCGTGGTCGGTGCGGTGCTGAGTGTCCTCGGCGCTCCGTTGGGCGGACTGGCGGCGATGTTAGCGGCGGCCGGGTTTGCGATTGGCCTAGCCTTCCAGGGGACCTTGAGTAACTTTGCCTCGGGTGTCCTGATGCTGGTTTTTCGACCATTCAAGGTGGGTGATTTTGTCACCGCTGCTTCAGTTTCCGGACGAGTGAACGAAATTGACTTGTTCACTACCACGCTTGACACGCCTGATAATCGCCGCATCATCGTTCCCAATAGCTCCATTGCCGGCGGCACCATCGAGAACATGACGCATCACAAGCATCGCCGTGTCGAGGTTTTGGTCGGTGTCGATTACGGCGCCGACCTCCAGATCACCCGAGCGGCCTTACAGCGGGCGATCGACAATCTGGCCGAGCACATGATTCCAGGCGAAGGTCGCGGCGGCGCAGTCGTCTTGGCAGGACTGGGAGACAGCGCCGTGCAATGGAAGGTGCGATTGTGGGTCGCTGCCAAGGAATACTGGCCGCTGAATGAGTTGTTGATTGCCGAAGTGAAAACACAGCTCGATGCCGCCGGCGTATCGATTCCATTTCCGCAGATGGACGTGCACGTCAAGTCTACCAGTGAGTCCATACTAACTGGATCGACTACCCCGATCAGTGGCGGCGCGCCGGTAGCGACGCGAATTCGCCCGACCCGCCGGGCTGCGGATCGGTTGGCCGGTTAATCTCGTAGCAAATCCCCGTCCCCTGATGTGGACCCGTCCCCTGAGGTGGACCTGTCCCCTGAGGTGGACCTGTCCCCTGAGGTGGACCACGCCTGCACGATCGCGCGCTCCCAATCACGGTTGACTGCGTTCAACTGGCAGAGCGGAGCGACAACGATACTGCAAACGGGGATAGGTCGATAAAGCTAGGCCGTTGGTCAACGATGTCGGCCATCGCAATCGCGGTCGCAGGCGAGAAGTGGATTCCGCTGCGATAGTGTCCTGCAGCGACGTAGAGGTTGCTTCGATCGGGGACGCGTCCGAGCATCGGAAAGCCGTCAAAGGTCATCGGGCGTAGTCCAGCCCATCGGTAGATTTCGGGTGCTGCGGCAAGTTCTGGGCAAACGTGTGATGCAAACTGCCGGAGTTGCTCGATCATCGCCGCGGTAGCATGCTGGGCAAAACCGGCTTCCTCTTCGCAGGAGCCCACGAGCACCTGTCCGTCACCGCGACTGACCAGATATCGATTCCCGATATTGACGACTACCGGTGCTCGGAATGCGTCAGATCGCAGTAGCAGGACTTGGCCGCGGATGGGAATGAACGAATTTTGCAAGCCGATCGTCGGATCGATGAGGCCGGTCGCAGCACCTCCACACAGGACAACGCGTTTCGCGGTGGCGACTTTGATATTGGACGATTGGTCGTCGCTAGCGTAGATGGTCGCCGACGATGGGGCGTGTTCAATGGACGTGACCGAGGTGTTCTCGATGAACTGCACCCCCGAGGCCCGGCAGGCTAGATGGAGTGCTTGAAGCAGTCGCGGAGGGCGAACTTGATACTCGTCCGGAATCCACCAGGCTGCACGATCGGGATGCTTGCACAACCAGGGATTGCTTTCAATCCAGGACGTGAGATCGGGTAGGCGGGCAGATAACTGATCTCGTGAGAGGGCATGACATTCGATATTCAGTTCATCCCAGTACGAAGTCATGCCGATCATCGCCGCAGCTTCGCCGGCAGTCTCGGCGAGATAATAGCCACCGCACGCGATGAGTCCGACGTCGATGCCAGAGACTGTCTTGAGGCGAGCTGCCCAATCAGGCCAGATTTGATGACTGAAGCCGCGAAATCGGTCCAGCGGATCGGTCGCCAGTTCAAAATTAGCCGGTGGCAGGATCCCGGCGGCCGTCCAGGAGGTGCAGGCTTCCGTCGTGGTCACGCCGTCGGGCAGCGGCGATTCTGCTGGCGTTGCTCGGCGTTCGATGACTGTCACACCATATCCTCGCTGCGCCAATTCCCAGGCAACTGAGAGCCCAATCACACCGCCGCCGACCACCGCCGTGTCGACGCGAGCGTCCACGGGTGGGGGTACCGATGCAACAAGGTCAGAGTCCGAGGCGGCCATAATGTCATCCAAGAAATGAGAGTATCCGCGCCGGGGCGGGAGAACGTACGGAAATCAACGAGTGAGCAAAGGTTCGCAAGCGTACCCGGCGGACTGTCTGAGGAGCGATTGGCTAACACCCCGCTGGTCCGTTGATCGACGACTCCGACGCGATGGCGCGGAACCCAACACTCCCTTGCGCGAGCGGTGCGGATGGGCTACTGGCACACGGAATTCGCGACCACGACGCCATCGACAGGCTGCTAATTCAGGGGTTTCACGTTGAAATTGAGTGCGCAGCCCCCAGCTTTGACTAGAAACATGCTACCAAAACGGTTAGAAAATGCACTCAGCCCGTTCTGGTTTAGCTAAACTGCTTAGAGTGCAGTCGCGTTAAGACGTCGTGGCGGCTGCCAATACAACTCTTTGGGTGGGATCACGGTCGGCCTCTTCCATGTCTTCGATTACTTCCGAACGCTTTGTATCGATGGTTGCCAAGAGCAATCTGGTCGACGAGATCGTGCTCGATCGGTTCGTGTCGAAGGTTCGCGATAAGTGCCACGGCGACCTGCCATCGAGTTCACGGAAACTCGCCTCGGCATTTAAACGGGCCGGCTTGCTGACAGATTGGCATATCGAGAAACTTTTCCAAGGAAAGTATCGCGGTTTCTTTTTAGGCAAATACAAGCTGCTCGGCCACATCGGTAGCGGTGGGATGAGCAGCGTGTATCTCGCCGAGCACATCGGGCTCAATGACAAGCGAGCGATCAAAGTACTGCCGAAAAAACGCGTTCACGATGCCTCTTATCTGGCACGTTTCAAACGCGAAGCTCAGGCGATCGCCTCTTTGAATCATCCCAACATTGTCGTTGCGCATGATATTGATAACGACGGCGATACCCACTTCATCGTGATGGAGTACGTTGACGGCCTCGATCTGCAGATGCTCGTTCGTCGCGATGGGCCGCTGGATTTTTCTACGGCGGCGGACATGATCGCCCAGGCTGCGCGCGGCCTCGAACACGCCCACACGCGGGGGGTGATCCACCGAGACGTCAAACCTGCCAACTTATTAATCGATCAGCACGGACGTGTTCGCTTGCTCGACATGGGATTGGCGTTGATTGAAACGGAGGATGACCATTCTCTCACGGTGGCCAACAATGAGAACGTGCTGGGCACCGCCGATTACTTGGCACCCGAACAGGCGCTCAACAGTCATAAGGTGGATCATCGAGTCGACATCTATGGCCTCGGCTGCACTCTGTATTTCCTGCTCACGGCACGGCCGCCATTCTCTGATGGCACGCTGGCTCAACGGATCATTAAGCACCAAAACGAGATGCCGCGTTCGATTCGCGAGCTTCGCCCCGACTGCCCTGGAGAACTCGAGGGCATGTGCGTGAAAATGCTGCAGAAAGATCCGCAGTATCGCTACCAAACCGCTAAGGAAGTCGCGGATGTGTTCGAGCGGTTTACCCAGCACGTGCCTCGCGGCGAACCAGTGCGGGTTGGACTGGGCAAGGAGCCCGAGCCTGCTGGCACGCTGTCCTCGTTGAGTTTCAGTGGGAGCAGCTCGAGCGGGGTGACCGGTGACGCCGCTCAGCACGATACGGTGGCCAATAAGAATGCGGAAACGCTCGCGAGCAGTCGGTCCAAGCTGATTCGTGACCAAGACAAACTCGCCAGCAGCAGTGGTCGCTTGGTCAAGGTGCGTTCGATGGGATCCCCTGCGGAATCATTGAGCGGAAGTTTAATTGATCTCGAGGCGGAATCGGGATTCCGTGATCCAAGGCGGCAGCGTCCCCGCGTGGATCAATCGATCATCGACAGCGATACAAGGCTGCGTCGCCCCACCCCCCAGCAACGTCCTGCAATTGACCCGGTGTTGCTCGGCACGATCGTTGCCTCCCTCTTTGTGGCGGCACTGGTGCTCGGGTACTTCATCGCGCGAGTGACGTCGTAGGGCGGGTCAATTCAATTCCCAGTGGCAGTGACTCGCCGAAAATAGCCGCTTGTTCTTCGTGGTCAAACTGACCGCCTTCGTTCACCAATTTGGCCAGGTGCGCGGGCGCCGAAATCACGCGTAACTCCCGAAGAACACGCTCGCGGGTGTCATCATCGATGTCCCGGAAACGGTCGTGGCAGCGGCGAGTGATCTGGGTCAGCGCCAACCCAGCGGCGATCTCGATCTGGCTGGCAAACCCCGACTCACTCTGCTTTTCTGATGCAGCGAGCTGCAGTGAGGGGGAGGCCAGGACGCGTCGTACGACGTGCGCCGCATCGGCAGCGCCGATGACCAAGTTGAGCGGTCCGTAGGCGGGAATGCGAGTAGCCAGCCTTCCGATTGCCCACAGCAACACCGGGTGCAATGACGAAGCTTTCTTCCGTTCCAGCTGAGTCAACGCCGCACGCACCCAGTCATTTTTCTCCTGGATAGGCAGGCGTTCGAGTGAACCGATCAGACGCCAAGCCTCCCGGGTTTCGGCAGCTTCGGCGCGAGATCCGCTGCCCGAAAGCAGATTCTTCTTCAGCACGCTCGCCAGTTGGCTCTGTTGGCCTGCGGTCAGCCCGCCCGCAATCCGGCGCCAAAGAATCAGCGTCTCGGCGCGGGTTTGGGCGTCGTCGTGAGCGATCTTTCCAAACAGCAGCCGCCAGGTTTGCGCCGTTCGCCAGTCGTCGACGGCGACTCCGAATCCAGGTCGAAGTGAATAGCCGAGCAAATTCAGCCACCGCGATTCATGTCCTGGTGATTGCCGCCGCTGTGGTTCCACCTCGATCAGCGACTCCCACAGCCCACGCAACAGCACCGGAGGCCAGTCCTCCCGGCGTAGCTCGAGGGTCGATTGCAGCCGCTTGATCAGTTTGGATGGTTTCTCAGTGCCACTGACAAACACCGACTCGATCTCATCCTTACTAGCCAGGAGGGTTTCCTCGTCAAGAATTCCAGACGCTTCTCCACTTCCCTCGTGTGACTCTCGGTCGGTTTCCAAAGTGGCACGTATGTCAAACTCGAGCTTCCACCGTTTCGCACGGCTCGTCACTCGATCAAGATCGTGCCCATCGCTCCTGTCCTCAACGCAGTACACCCCGATGGTGCCAATTTCTGAGAGTTGCGTTTCAATCACGATCTGCATCGTGGATTGGTCGCGTCGCTTGCGATTCTGCAGTGCGGTGTGGATGGGTGGCAGCGCCGTCATCTCCGTCTCGTCGATATTCACCACGTCGCCCACCCGATCTGCCAAGCGGGTACTACTGGCCCACAGCGGAAAGCTCACCGGAACGCCCACTCGAAGTTTCATTGGCAACGAATCGATGCGATAGCTCTGACCGGGTTGAGCATCGGCTGGAATCACGCAGACAGCTTGGGGAGGTGATTGGGAGATCTGCATGAAGTAAGTCCGCGCCAAATTGGCGGCGATGCGGACCCCTTCCCCCCGACGGACACGCGCATAATATGCCGCCCCTTGAGCAACAGCGAGATCGAGACGAGGTGACTGCAATGCTTGCGGCTGCCAGGTATCGTCATCGCCTGCGAACCAGGTTTGCAAACATGAGAGGATGCGTGACTGAATCGCTGGCGAACGCAACACCCCGCCATTGAACAAAACGAGATCGACGCGATCGGAGTCGACCGCTGCGTCATCGAGCCCGGTGGTGCGGTGAGTGCGCAAGAACTCAGCAAGGTGTTTGGTAATCGCAGGGTCCGCGGCGTACGGTAACCCCAGTTCTTGAAACCCGCTCTGCCCGCCAAGTACAGAAGATTCGAGAGCTACCGCAGGGAAAAAACCGTCAAGAATCACGCGGTCGACATCACCCGCTGAAATTGCTAGCGAGACCGAGTCTCCGATCAGCGACGAGCCTTCACCGGCAATCTGGACGGTGGTCTCCGCCGGGCGATCGGGTGATAGCATCAGCTCTTTGACGCGGCGGGCATCGGTGATTAACCGCTGCCATCGGCGTGCGGGGAGTGGCCCGTCGAGCTTCGCTTCCACGGACTTGGCGATGGCCAGATCGAGGTTATCTCCCCCTAGAATCAGATGCTTTCCAACGGCGACACGATGAAACTGGATGGCACCCGCTGTGGAGCTACCGAGGGGATCGACGTCTCCTTCCCGTTCAACATCACTTACTCGTTGATCGGTCGAATCAGCCGCCCGGACTCGGATCAGGGTCAAGTCGGTGGTACCGCCGCCGATATCACAGACGAGAATCAACTGGCCCACGCGAACTCGCTCGGTCCAGTCCTCGCCATGTCGATCCAGCCACGCGTAGAAGGCCGCTTGAGGCTCTTCGATCAGCTGTATGCGGGGCAATCCGGCTTTGGCCGCCGCTGCGACGGTCAATTCCCGGGCAACCTCATCAAACGAGGCTGGCAGCGTGACGACGACATCTTGTTCTGCCATTGGGGCGTCCGGATGGACATCATCCCAGGCGGCGCGGAGGTGCGCCAAGTATGCCGCCGACGCTGACATCGGCGATTGTTTTTCAACATCCTCGTCGCCGTGCCATGGCAGCAACGAAGCGGTTCGATCGACTCCTTCATGAGACAGCCAGCTCTTGGCCGACGTGATCAGTCGTCCGGGATGCGAAGCCCCGCCCACCCGCGCATATTCGCCCACGCGAACGCTCAGCGGATCCACAAGAAAACCGGCTAATCGACGAGCTGATTTGGCAGACTCGGCGGCCGCGATCTCGGCGGTCGTCAACGTGTAGTGAAACGAGGGAAGCGTGCTGCGCCCTTCGACAGCATCCACATCGACCCACTGGGGAACGGAAAACACCTCGACCGCACGTCGGTCGCTCGCGGTGTCGACATACGCCAGCACACAGTTGGTCGTGCCCAAATCGATCCCAATGCAGTACCGGGCCGGAACGGGGTCGAGAGTATCGGAAACAGCTTGATGGGCCGGATCAGTCATGGAGCAGGTGGGTTCGTGGCGTCAGCAGAGAGTCGACCGACGGCTCCCACCGTCGCAAGTCAAACCGTGATTACGACTCGCGAAACCAATTTGTAGAAGCCGTCAATCATCGACATATGAGCCTACGCGAGATTTCGTTCCCGGGATAGTCGCTGATCACTCCGCCGATCACCTGTTTTTCCACCGAGTGTACCGGATGACGATGCCGGCTGAAGTCGGGTTAAATCGCTGCATCGACGGAGGGATTTACACCGCGTCGCGCGAGAGAACCGTGATTGACTTCACGACCGAGACGCCTACGCCAGATCGAGGCACTCGGTGAGTACACGGCCTTCAGAACGTGCGATCGGGCGGCCGATGGGAGTGTCATATTCATAGGCGGGATCCAATCCCAATGCAGTATGAATGGTGGCATGGATATCGGCAATTTCGACGGGTTCACCGACGTGGCCTGCGGGACCGGTTACGTCGATCGCAGCCGACGTAGCCCCGTGTACATAGCCGCGCCGCATCCGACCACCAGCCAGGAAAGTACTGAACCCATGCGGCCAGTGATCTCGTCCACCCGCCGGGTTGATCTGGGGTGTCCGGCCAAACTCGCCTCCGCAAACCACGAGGGTTGATTCGAGCAGGCCGCGTTCCTGCAGTCGCTTCAGCAGTGCTGCGAGGGCGGGATCGAGCTGCTCGCAGGCCGAGGACTGCAGCGCATGGTTGTTCACATGACTGTCCCAACCCCCGAGTGTAACTTCGACACAGCGGACGCCCACCTCGATCAATCGGACGGCCGCTAAACAGCCGCGGCCGAATGGATTCTCACCGAATTCTGATTGCGTCGATGCAGGTTCGTTGGTGACCTCGAAGGCCGACAACTGATCGCTCGACATCATTCTCCGCGCCGCCTCGGTGCTTGCTGCCTGAAGTGTGCGGTTGGATTGCATGTCGACTAACCGACGACGTGCAAATTGTGTTTCGAGCACGTCGCTGAGATCGTCGAGTCGACGCTGGTACCGCTCGTCGTCGACGCGTGCCTCCACGTCAGGAACTCGTGAGCGTGGATCACCGGTTTTAAACGCATCAAACTTCGCCCCGAGAAATCCACCCCGCGCGGGCGAGCCGCCTGGCAAGATGGAGACGTGTCTGGGGATATCGGCGCCAGCGTCATCAGCATCGCACAGCACTGCGCCAATGGAGGGATGAATGAGGGTCGGATCCGGGCGATAACCTGTCTTGATATTGTAGATCGCTCGCTCGTGATCCCCTTCCTTACCAACCACGCTCCGGATCAAAGTCGCCATGTGCATTTGCTCCGCGACGCGCGGCAGGGAGTCGGCAATCCTCAGACCGTTCACGCTCGTTCCGATGTCGCGGGTCTGGCCACCAGCGGCGGCCTGCGGATGGGGGTCGAACGTTTCCAATTGACTGGGGCCGCCTTCGAGCCACAGCATGATCACGCTTAGAGGCGGTTTCCCTGGGTCGGCTGATTGTTCCGAGGCAATCGCCAGCCGCCGTGCTAAGGCCGGTAGCATCAGCCCACCTCCCGCGCCCAGGCACCGTCGCCGAGACAAATGAACTCGCGGATTGCAAAGCATCGGAAATGTTTCATTCATGGTCGTATCCCAGGGAAGGTCGATCCGCAATTTCAATGATTCCACGCCATTTCGCTGCTGTTGAGAAGCACCCACACAATATCAACAATGGCGTTCTTGCGACTGTCCGCCGCTGCAATCCTGGCAACGAAATGCTCGCTTTCAGAAGCCGTGGGATATCGATTCAGGTTGGCTAAATACAGCAGTTCGACGACCGCTGAGTCATCAGCGGCAAACATACCGACGTGCGCCGAGGTATTCAGAACCGGATTCCAGCTTGACATCTCGCTAGTCAATTTTCCGTTGAGGAGCACCAAACGCTGCGGGATGGTCGCCGTTTCATTTTCAAACTCGTCCTCGCCGAGATCACCGTACCGCTTGAGGAAGTCGTTGCGTTCGCCGAATTGTTGTAATTGCAACACCAATGCTGACTCCCGATCGAGCGTCTTGACGCGTCCTGCTTGAATGATCGCCCCGGCGACTTGTTCAGCGCGAAGGCGTGTGATCGGGAACGATGCCATCGCCTGTTCATGGCGGGTGGTGATCTCAAATGCCTCCTCGCCCAGCGGAGATTGACTGTCAACTCGAAACGCCGGACTATCGGTGATCCATCGGATGAGGCTGCGAATGTCGTACCCGGAGTCGATAAAGGCTTGTGCCAATGTCATGATGATCGGACTGGGGGGCTCATCGAGCGGCAAATTATCGACGGACTCTGAGGGTGGCCCGCCAAACAACAGCGTCCAAACGCGGATGACGAAGGCGCGGCTGAACTGGATGTTCTCCGGATGCGTCATCCAGGTCGCCAGACGATTGCGGTCGTTCGACCCGTCGGTGGGCAGCAAGTCACTGCGGAACGGCACCTCGGGCGCAACGACTTGTTCTTCCGTCTCGTAAAGATACTGGTAGCGGTAGTTGGCCTTCGAGTTACGGATGCCTTGCAAGCCCCGTGATTTAGCAGCGGTGAAGAACGCGGCGAGGGAATGGAAATCCCGCTGCGTGCCCTCACGAAACTCGCCATCACCGCACATCCATTGCGGGTTGCCCATCGAAACGTTACCCAGAAAGTCGTCGTGGCACTGCATGCAATCGATACGCATGCCTAGAAAGGCGCGGCACGTTCGCGCGGCCATGCGGATCGGATCGGGCTGCCCGTCGCCACTGTCAAAGGTTACTGTGTAGAAATTGACTTCGGGGCGGTCGGTCCAAAGTCCCTCCGCGGTGATTAACTGCCGTACCAGAACGTCGTACGGCACTTGAGTCGCAATCTGGTCGGACAACCAAGTACGAAAGCGACGCCGGCGGTAGACCAAGAATGGGCCTTCGTCGGCGCCAACGTAAAACCGCGTAAATCGCTCGGCCCAATAATCATGGAATCGCGGATCGATCAACAGGGCTTCGCGATGCCTTTCAATTCGCTGGTTTTCCGGAAAGCCCTCGAGACTTCGGATTTCCTCTAGCGACAAACCTGAACCGACCAACGCCAGCGATAATCGGCGACAGACCGTTAGCCAATCCGCAGGCGGTGCGGCGGTCAGCCCTGTCGACGCAATCTGATCTTCCCAATGGCTGAGGATACGGCCAGAAACATGGGACCATTCGCCGTCGTCCCGCCGCTCGCCCCCCACCGTCTCGGTCGCCAAGGAAACTGGATCGAGATCAGTAAACTTCGCTGCCGACGCGGTCTGCCTGAGCTCACTATTCGCATCGTCCCCCCCGATTTTCTCAGGGATGCCAGGGCTCATGCCAGATGTTAAAAACCCGAACGTAGCTAGCACTAGGAATGCCGTGACCACGAACTTGCCCGCGTTGATCGAAACACGCCGTAACCGGGCCAGCAGGGCGGCGGGCGGCGATTCCGTGATCGTGGGTGTGTCCATCGCTACGTTCCTATCCAGTTCGCGGACAACTAATTTGATTTGATTTCGCCTGAGTCGACAAAACGATGATGGTGTGATCGACGCCGTTCGCTCCGCCATCAGAGCCAAGGCGACCTGACGTGTTTTTGACGCTCCACGTCTCGAGAGACGTCAATGTCGTCGAGTTCGCGAATCGGATGCGTAAATACCGATCGGCCGCGAGCATGCGGAGTATTGTCGCTGTCCCTCGCTGGCGTGCGGGATACGTAAGTCACTAACCCAGCCTGCCAGTATAAGGCTTTCAGGCTCGAGGATGGTAGTAAATTTTTCCCTCTGGCCGGGTCACCAGCAGTCGCGTTTGCCAGCGGGTGCCCGTCCGTTATCATCCGGTTTCTCAATCAAGTTTTTGCCCCGGCATTTTTCTTGAGCTTTTGTCGCCGCCCGGTTTGCTTGGCAGCGATTTCGAACTGCCCATGTTGATCAACGTGACCTCGACACCCTCACCTGACTACTTTTTTGACGCCTACGATCGCGATGACATTGCGTATGGAACCGATCCCTCAGGGAGTTTGGCGGCATATCTTGACCAGACAGCCGGTCACGCACGAGGTGCAGGACGCGCGATCGATCTTGGGGCTGGTGCTGGACGCGATACTCTGGCGCTCGCTGCAGCGGGGTACGCGGTGGAGTCGGTGGATTTGAGTGAACGAGGATTGGCGAGAATTGCCGAACGGGCCGCGGAGCGTGGCCTGACTGACCGGATTCGCACCCGCATGGCTGATGTCTGTCATGTTGATTTTCCACCGTCGCACTACGACGCGGTGATCGCCACCACGGTGCTCGACCATATTTCCGCCGCCGCCGCCGAACAGGTGTGGCAGCGAATGTGCGACGCGCTGAGCGCTACGGGATTTCTTTATGTACAGGTCCATACGACGGAAGACCCCGGTAGCGATCAACCGCCCGGCAATGCCAGTTCCGAACCCGTCAGTGAAACCGCTGGCGCTGTGATCAACTATTTCAGACCCAATCAACTGGCCGCGATGGCGGTTCGGGAGTCGTCGAATCTTCGTATTTTGCGTTACGAAGAACGGTTGGAATGGGACTACACCCACGGGCCCGAACATCAGCATGGCAAGGCCGTCTTGCTAGCAGTCAGAGCGGGGTTCCATCCACACTGGTACGGTCAACCCGCTGCGTTCCCGCGGCGATCGGTCAGTTAGAGCCGAAGACTGTGTTGGGATCGGAGAAGCGAAACAGCGTGGGTCACCCATCCATCTGATCGGCCGAGCGAGTGGCAACTATGCGGATTGACAATCTGGCGACGTAGGTCGATACTCCCACCCAACGATACTTGGTGCCGCGTCGGTTGGTCTTGACCGCCGCGAAAACAGGGAACTTCGGTGAGATTCCGAGACGGCCCGGCCGCTGTATCCGACGCCATGAGCCAATCAACCCGCATGTTCTGCGGTGGTTCGCCCCCACTCCTCCCTCATTGCCATTGCCGAGTGTTCGGTGAGAAGGCCGGGAGTGCGGATCGCGTCGGGAGTCAGAAGACCTACCTGGTATCGGACGTTGAGCATGATTGTTGGTGGCGTTCACTTGCTACCAGCATCTCGCAAGGACCTTCTTGGGTGAGGTCAGCGTCACGAACCTGTTTCGTTTTCTGTCCGATCGAGATACCGCTGCTTTCAGTGAAGTGCAGTTGGGGTGTCGATTGTTTGCTGGCAGCCGGTTGAATATGCCCTCACCATTGAAACTAGCACCTGCACGCACAGGGATTCCAGGAGTCCAGCGTCCTATCACTATCAAACCGCTTCGCCGGCTCGGTTTCACCTTGGTGGAATTGCTCGTCGTGATCGCCATCATCGGGGTGCTGGTCGGCTTGCTGCTGCCTGCCGTACAGGCGGCTCGGGAAGCGATGCGACGGGCCTCCTGTCAGAATAATTTGCATCAAGTCGGATTGGCGTTGCACAACTATCACTCAGCGATGGGATTTTTCCCGCCGGGGGCCGTGGAAGTTCGGCCGCAGTACGCCGGAGGAAAGCAGTTCGCTTGGTCAGCATTTATCTTGCCGTACCTAGAACAAATCGCCATCGCCGAGCAGATCGACTACGGCCGGCCATTTGATGATCCCATCAATGCCGCCGCCGCTCAGACCCCGATCAAAGCCTATCTTTGTCCGAGCACACCACGGTCCGAACCCCGTCGGGGTGGCCATGGTGCAACGGACTACGGAGGCATGTACGGCGAGCGAATCGTCAGCACCAATAGCCCGCCACGCGGCATGATGATTCATGATCAGACGCTCGGTTTTCGTGACATCCTCGACGGCAGTTCCCACACCATCATGGTCACGGAGGACGCGGATTTCCCCGACGGACAGTGGATCAATGGCCGCAACCTATTCGACCAAGCGTTCCCTCCCAACACGGCCCCCGCCTTTGAGAACGACATGCGGAGTTTCCATCCCGGCGGCGTGATGACAATGTTCGCCGACGGCTCGACACGATTCATTGTCGAGCAGATCGACATGCAGATTCTGGCCGCGATCTGCACACGCAACGGACATGAAATGACGGCTGACTACTGAGTGATTTCAAGCGATTACGCCACTCTCGCAAGACACCTCCTGACTACCTACTCGCTCAACAATTTTTATGAAGATGAAACGTACCCAACGGCAATCGCGGCGGCTCCTGATCCAATCGCTCGAAGGTCGGCGGATGTTGGCGGCGGGACCGTACGCGCCAGCGGCTGGAGAATTGGGGTCGACTGCGATCAAGAACACCGATCCCGCCTTCGTGGGCTGGGCATCGGCCGTCGCGGACTATTCGCCAGGCAGTGATGTCGACGACGTCTGGACGGACGCTACGAATGCGCTCGGCCCTGCCGAGGGAAACTATGATTCCATTGTTTCACTCGGCCGAGGTGGGGCGATCACCTTGACGTTTGATGCTCCCATTCGTGACGGTCTCGGCGCGGACTTCGCCGTATTTGAAAACTCGATCAACGACACTTTTCTGGAGCTCGGTTTTGTCGAGGTCTCGTCCGACGGCGTAAATTATTTCCGCTTCGCAGCCGATTCCAAAACGCCTTCGGCCGTCGCAAGTTTCGGAGCAGTCGACCCTACCAACATCCACAATCTCGCTGGTAAGTATCGCGGTGGGTTTGGAACCCCGTTCGACTTGGCGGAGCTTCGCGATCAAGCGGGACTCGACGTGACCGCCGTCAAGTACGTGCGATTGGTCGACATTGTGGGCGATGGTCTCACCCGCGATGCAACGGGTGACTCAATCTATGATCCGACCCCAACCTTCCAGTCTGCCGGACTTGACGTCGATGGCGTCGGCGTCATTCATGCCGTCGAAACAGGGCCAGGGGTGATCGATTTTGAGACGCTCGGAGGCGGGCTTGGCCCGAGCCAGTTCGACAACGGTGCGAGCGGTGCGGGGCAATTCAGCGAGGACGAGCTCAGCCTGAACAACGACTACTCCACGGCCTATCAGAGTTGGTCGGGATGGTCGATTTCACAGACAACCGACACCACCACGGCGGGCTACACCAATCAGTATGCCAACATTACAGGCGGTGGAGTTGACGATTCAGACACGTTCGCGGTGGGCTTCTTCGATTCATCCCCGAGCGATGCACTCACGCCACCGACAATGACGTTGGACCCTGCCACCGGTGCGAGTTTTGACTCCCTCTACGTCACGAACACCACCTACGCCGTCTTGTCGATGCAGCAGGGCGACGGGTTCGCCAAAAAGTTTGGTGGTGTGACAGGTAACGATCCCGATTATCTGCGGTTGACCATCACGGGGGTCGATGCATCAGGCACCCCGGTTGGCGACGTCAAGGTCATGCTCGCTGATTATCGCCCTGCCGACAATACTCAGGACTTCATCGTTGACACGTGGACTCCTGTTGACGTCTCATCACTCAGCGATGCCCAATCGCTGCAGTTCACACTTGATTCGACCGACAATAGTCCGTTTGGGATGAACACCCCGGCATATTTTGCGGTCGACAACGTGACCCTCCGTCGCCCCGCCGTCCCGTTGGACCTGGCCAGTCCCATCACGACGGAGGACAATAGTGTGATTGGACGTGTATCGCGTCCGTCGTTGGACTCCTCTACGGAACTGACCGTCTCGCTGACTCGTACCGGTAGCGATCAAGCGACGCTGCCCGATGCGGTTACCATCCCGGCGGGAGCGGACTACGCTGAGTTTAGCATCACGCCAGTCAATGATGCGGTTCCGACGCCTGACCGCGAGCTGCAGGTTACGGCATCAGCGGACCTCTTCGTGCCCACGACTCGCTCGCTCTTGATTCAAGATGACGAAGTCCTCTCGATCCATTTCACTCCATCGATCGTCAACGCGACCGAGGGAGCTGGTCCCAGTGGAGCCTCGCTGACCCTCACGCGAAATGATGCAGATGTGAGCACTCCGCTGACGGTGACACTCACGCACGATGCAACCGACTTGCTGAGCATCCCCACCACAGCCACGTTCGCGTCTACTCAGCGCACGATCACGATCCCGGTTGATGTGTTGGATGACGATATTGCCAGCAGCGGGCAGACCGTCCATGTTCAGGCCGCCGCGTCGGGGCGAGCGTCTGCGCAACTGACGATCGAATTGGCCGATGACGATTTGCCACGGCTCCAGATCGATCCAACTTTCATTCAGTTAAGCGAAAACGAACCATCCACCATTCGAACGGTTCGACTCTATCGAAATACCGCCGATCGGGCCAATCCCGTCACGGTGTCGCTATCACTACCCAGCGGCGGCCCGTTGACGATTCCAAGTGAAGTCACCATTGCCGCCGATGCCGATTTCGTAAGTTTCGACGTGGGCGTGATCGACGATTCCTTGGTCAATACCATGTCCGAGTATCCGATCCTGGTAAGCAGTTCGAGTTTTCTATCGGCATCGCTTCGCGTCACCGTTACTGACAATGATGGACCACCGCCCAGTCTCGGGATCACCTTTCCGGACGGCGGATTGTCCGAGTCCGATGCCGTCTTTATCAGCGACTTTGAATCACTCGGCGCGGGATTGCTCAGCGGTGAATTTGAAAACAATGCTGGCTCCGCGGACGGGTTTAGCGACGGAACGTTGCAATTTGAAAATTCCTTCGATCAGTCGTTCGGGTTTGACGTGTGGTCTGGATTTGCAATCAGTCGCGGGACCGACACTCACACACCGGGATTTGGCAATCAGTATTCGTCCATCGCCGGAGGCGGGTCTGAGGGTTCGTCGACTTACGCCGTTGCCTACGCGTCGGCGCCAGTCACGGTCAGACGCCCGAGCAATAGCACCCCGTTTTCATCCATGGATGTCTCCAACACAACGTATGCCGCGTTATCGATGCGCGACGGTGATGATTTCGCAAAGAAGTTTGGTGGCGAGTCTGGTAATGATCCAGACTTTCTGCTGCTGACCGTCGATGGACTGGACGCCGACGGCAATTCGATCGGCGAGGTCCAGGTCTATCTGGCTGACTATCGCTTCAACGATAACGACTTAGACTACATTCTCGAGGATTGGAGCACGATCGACATCAGTTCGATCGGTACTGCCGAAACGCTGTCGATACAACTCTCGTCGTCCGACAATGGCGACTTCGGCATGAACACGCCAGGGTACTTCGCACTCGACAACGTGCTGTTAGAACCCGCTTCCCCCAGTCTTCCCACAATCACCATCACTCGCACCGGGGATGACGTTGCAACTCCCCTGGAGGTAAGTGTCGTCGATGACCGCAGCGAATTGCGACTGCCGTCACGGGTCACGATTCCGGCGGGTGTGGCCCAGATCAGTATTCCTGTGATATGGCTCGACGACAACGTGGCCGAGGGAGACAGAACGTGGCAAGTCGCCGTCACCGCAACTGGTTATACGGGTGATAGCCAGACGGTCACGCTGCATGATGACGATGAGAACACCCTGTCCATCACACCGTCCGTCGACGAGGTCAGTGAGTCCGCAGGCAGACAGACGGTTGGATTCGAAGAAATCGGTGAATCACTTCAGGACGATGCATTCAACAATGGCTCTGACGGTCGAGGTGGCTTTCAATCTGGGTCGGTACAGTTTCCGACCGCGTACAATGCCACGTATGGTAGTTGGAGTGGGTGGGCGGCATCCAACGTCGGCGACGTTGCCACGGCCGGCTTCACCAATCAATTTTCCGCCTTCGCGAATATCGAGAGTGATCACCCCGGAGGCGGCGCTGCCGATTCGGCTACGTTTGCGGTCGCCGGCGGCTACGGATCTTCGCCGCTAACCATTTCCCTGCCGAACGGATTGGATGGTTCCTCGTTTGCGTCGATATCGGTAACCAACACGACGTACACGGCGTTGTCAATGTTGCAGGGTGATGACTTCGCAAAACGGTTCGGTGGCGAGACTGGGGACGCCCCCGACTACTTTCTGTTGACAATTGACGGCGTCGACGATGCCGGTGATGTCATCAACACGATTGAGTTCTATTTGGCCGATTATCGCTTCGCCGATAACTCACTCGACTACGTCGTTGATGACTGGACCACGATCGACCTGAGTACCCTCGCGGGGGCGACGAGTTTGCGATTCGGGATGTCATCATCGGACGTCGGCGACTTTGGCATGAATACTCCGGCATATTTCGCGATCGATGATCTAGTTATCGATCGCACCAACGACGCGCCCCCGTCGCTCATGATTGCCCGCAATTCGGGTGACCTCAGTGAGGATGTCACGGTCACTCTCAATGCTAGCCCTGCGTTCCCGTTGATAACACCCTCAAGTGTTGTCATTCCGGCTGGCCTCGATCGAGTTCGTGTGCCATTGAACCTCATCGACGATGCGGTCTATTCAGGTGATCAGACGGTCGATTTCAGTGCATCCGCATCCGGATTCGCGGACGTGATCGCGTCGATTGACGTGCTGGAAGACGAACTGCCGAGCATCGTGCTCACGGACGCGACTGACAACATTTCAGTCGTCGAAGGCGGACCCGAGAACTCATTTATGGTGCAGTTGCCATCGGCGCCATCCGGACCGGTTACCGTGTTAATCACTGGAGGTGAGGACTCACTCGACGTCTCGGCCAGGGAACTGACTTTTGGTCCCGACGATTGGAATCAGCCGCAAGTCGTCACGGTTTCCGGCCGGCTCGATCTGCTAGCCGAAGCCGATCAAGTCATCCAGCTACAAGTGAGTGGTTCTTCAGGCGACTATGCAGCGGCAGATGCGTGGGTCCAGCTTGCCGATTACCAACCCGCACAACTCACCCTAAAACGGGTCGGCGATCAGGTCGAATTGGTGGACGATGTTCGCGACTATGTATTCGGTGAGTTTACCGACGACGATCCGATCGCCATCTCGCTGAGTGATCTATCCCAGCAATTCACACTCGAGCCAGTCGGCCGTGACGGCGTCACCGTCAGCCTGGGCGGCGGTGATGACCAACTTCTTTTGAATTCGGCAATCTTTACGCAGATTAATGGCGGAGGCGGTCAGGATAAAGCTGTGCTCACGCCCACGGATCTCAATGTCGACGAGTCGATCGACGTGGCGGATTGGTTATCCGATCGAATCATCGGTTTCGAGCATGTCGTACTGGGTTCGGAAACGATCGGTGCTGACACCGCTTCGATTTCGTTCACACTCGATGCGGATCGAATGCAGACGATGTTTACCGATGACTCACCGTTTCTGATCACGACGAGTGATCAAAACTTGGCGTTGGTGGGTGACTGGAGGATTGGAGAACCGACGATCGCCGACGGTGAATTTACCGGGCGGATGGTCAGCGGCGCAGCCGATGTGTGGGTCGTTACTGATCGACCGTATCAAAACTTTGTCCAGCATGCGGATGTCAACGCAGATGGATTGGTGTCATCGGTCGACGCTCTCACCATCATCAACCGGATCAACGCCGACGCGGAATTCATCCTGCCGCCACCGACGTCCACGGCAGATTTCGCAGGCATTTACTACGATGTTTCCGGCGACGGTCTTGTAACTTCACTCGACGCACTGCAAGTCATCAACTGGCTCAATGAGAATGACATCGCCGCCGGTTCCGATACAGTCACAGCGGCACCGACGAATGCAAACAGAGAATCGCTGCACGGTTGGTCGGCCCAGCGAGATCAAACCTGGAGTGACATCGACAGGGCGAACATTTCCAGCACGCAAACGAGCCCTATGGAGAACACAATGTTGCCTGCGTCGACGGTTCGCCCGCGCCCCCCGATGCAGCAGGTCGCTCCGGTGAAGCCAATTGACCCTGCCGCCGCGGACATGGCAATTGCTGATCTGGATTTGTTGACCGATTCGCTTGCCACGTTTACTGCAGAGCGATTCCGATGATGCCAGCCACGGTAGTGCGTTCCCCTTGTATCGGAATCTGCTTGGTAAACGACCGGCAAATCTGCACCGGTTGCCATCGCACGCTCGATGAAATCGGTCGTTGGTCGATTGCAACTTCCGACGAAAAACGTTCCATTTTAAATAGTGTGCAATCGCGACGTTTTGCTGCCCTTGCGGACCGACGAACCGATGAAGAGCCCGATTAGTTCAATACGTGCCCTTCAATCCAATCCACTGATATTAATCTTAATTTCCTTTTTCCTTTCAAGAGTCGTTTGATGAAATCCATCTCCAGCCAGATCCGCCACGCTCGCTCGTCCGTTTCGCCGTCGCAAATCGCACTTATCACCGCCGCGATTGGAATCGCTGTCGTCTCGCGATTGCTGCCACATCCGCCGAACTTCACACCCCTCGCTGCGATCGGGTTATTTGCCGGTGCGATCAGCCTCCGTCCTGCCGTGGCAATCGCCACCGTCTTGCTGGCGATGTTAGTGAGCGACGCATTTCTCGGATTTCATTCGCTAATGCCGGTCGTCTACGGATGCCTGTTGGTTAACCTAATGATCGGCTCGCGGTTGGTTCGTGGGAGCGAGGGACTGCAGTTCGGAGCGGCGTCCTGCGGGCGAATCGTTGCCGGCAGTTTGCTCGGCAGCGTCTTGTTCTTTCTAGCAACCAACTTTGCTGTGTTCGTCACCTCCTACCCGACAACCGGTACGGGCCTACTCGCTTGCTACACCGCAGCCATCCCCTTCTTTCAGTACACCGTGACCGGCGATTTGGCATACAGCGCCGTGTTGTTCGGAGCCTATGCTTTGTGCACGGCACGCTCCGCCTCTCCTGTTTACGTCAACGCGTAAAGCATGTATTCCGAAACACGAGCCCGCTGGCGAAAATAATCGGTGGCGGGCAGAGAGGAACGATTCACAATGAGGCCTCACCGACTTGGTCTCGGAGCAACTTTATCGCTGTTCTTAAGTCACCCGTGTTTTTTAAAACCTGTTCTGAATTCGAACGGACTTCGTTTAATAATCGTACGGCAACTCGCCAGTTGGCGCCAGCTGCCACCGATTCGATTCCTGCCGCACTGGAAGTGCCATTCGCTTGGCCTACACTCGTTTGAGCGTCTGATTGTCGGTGATCTCCGCGACGCGGTGCACAATCGTGTAACTGCCCCTCAGCGAGTTAGCGAGCGTTCGCCTGTCCCCGAGGCAAAGCGAAGGCGAGCGTTGCACGTTAATCTCGCATGACGGCATTGAATACGATCTGACGTATTGGTACGGAAATCCCGTATGGCGAGTGGTTGACGCTATCGCTGAGCAAGATTCGAGGATCAAGGTTTTCGATTTTGGTGCCCGCCGTTAACCGGCGAGCCTTCGGCGCTTCGATTGAATGGTCTGGTCGAAACAAACAAACGCCGTGGTATGTACCGACAAACACTTTCGCAAGAAGCCGCTCTTTGGCCAACACGAATCGGTCATTCGATCGCACCTCAGTCCGCGTCAAAGCAGGAACGCCCATGGCGGTCTTCACAAACCAATCACGATTTCAACCGCCACGCGTCGTACGCGGCAAACAGGGTCCGTCGTTGTAGATGCGGGTCGGTTGGTTCGTTCCATCGCTCGCCATAACTTTGCGAAGTAACCGTGGGGTGGTGACCTCATCCGACCTGCTTTCTATCGCAGATACTTTTGAACTTCGCTATCGCGTAGGCAAAGACCGTGTCGATCGCCTCACCCCATCCTTCTTTGCCAAGGCATTCCGAGGCGAGCTCGTCCCGCAGGACCCGAATGACGAACCGGCGAGCGGCTGCTCGAACGCACCCGCGCTGCCAAGCCTGCCATGAAAAAGAAGACAGCAAGGCGAAAGACGAAGGCAGAATAACCGGCGCGAGAACCTGATTACGCCAACCCAAGCCGGTCAAGCAAACGGTCCAAACGTAACCATTGAAACCTGCGTCGAACGCTCTATTGCCCTTCGGATGCAGGCGACTGCGGCTCGGATTGGCTGCTTGAAGATTGGCGATTATCGACAGGTGTTCTCGCAGTAGAATTGGTCGGCTGGGAACTATGAACCAGGATATTCCGCTTCCAGCTTGGCCAAGTCTGAACCTCAGCCGTTGCCCGCTCGATTTGTTGGCGGATTTCCTTGTCAGTCATGACACGCCTCCTTTATCGGTTTTCATCGCGACCTTCTTGCCGAATGCTTCGCAAGCAAGGTATTCCAGTCCCAAGTAGGAAAGTGGCTTCATTTGTAAACGAAGTTGGGCTTTTTCGATACGCCACTCTTTAGTCTCACCAGTGTCTCTGTTTTTTCGGATCAATGGGTAACTGGACCCCAAGTTCATTGAAAAAAGTTCGAAGAATCGGCGTGGTCCTACTCCGACGAATGGCTCGAAAACCACCATTGGCTTTTCCGCTTCACCGGCATTTTCCGCCTGCACAATCGAATCATCGTGAAACTCGAACGCCTTGCTCTTCGAATAGGGCTCGACGTAGACAACGCGAACAACCCCAGCCGCGACGATGTGCTTAGCGCAATTGTGGCAAGGAAAAGTGGTGCAGAGCAGAGTTGTTCCACGCGTCGAAATGCCGTTTCTGCCGCAACTCAGCAGTGCTTCCATCTCCGCATGCACGACGCGTCCAAACTCGGTCAAGTCTCGAATACCGCTTTCACGCAACACCGACAACAACGTGTCGCCATCGAAGTCGGGTTTCACACTTTTCGTTTCATCGATAATTCGCTGGATGATATTAAGCTGCTCGATGCGATTGGAATCACCTTCACGGGTGTAGTCTCGCCCTCGCTTGGCGTCTTCGATGCATCCCGTTTGAGGATTGCGTTCTGCCCAATACAAACCCCCTTTCGCTGACGGGCATTCGTTCGCACCCGTTGCCAATATCTCTTTCTCTCGTGTGATCACTGCGCCAACTTGCCGAGACAAGTCGGCCGAGCGCAGTGCCGCTGAAAACGCCATGAACATG
The DNA here is from genome assembly GCF_007860105.1 of Allorhodopirellula heiligendammensis. Taxonomy (NCBI): domain Bacteria; kingdom Pseudomonadati; phylum Planctomycetota; class Planctomycetia; order Pirellulales; family Pirellulaceae; genus Allorhodopirellula; species Allorhodopirellula heiligendammensis. The sequence goes on along the minus strand of NZ_SJPU01000002.1, from coordinate 935,523 downwards.
GCGTACTCGTCGAAAGTTGGCGTAACAAACGGATCGCCAAACCAAAGACCTACAAGTCGACGAATATCACACCGCAGTCGATCATGGTTGTCAGTCACTTGAACGAAGAAGTCGGCCAAGTGGAACGTCGAGTTCACTCGCTGGCCGTGTTTGCGATCGCCTTCTTGCCGATCACGCTCGATCAGCTTCTCCGCTTCATCTTCCGACATGCCTTTATTGTCGATGAGATGCTTCGTACGTCGATCGACCTCGGCATGTATGCCTAGCAAAACGAAACCCGACGGATAAATGATCCGCAGCTTCTCAACCTCCTCCGGCCGTTTTAGTGAATCGATAATGAACGCGGTTTTTGGAAGTGGCTCCGGTTCACCGTCAAGATCTAGCTCTTCTGCTTGCCGGTGTTCTGTATTCAGTTGGGTTCGCCGCGCAGCGATGTGCGTTGCGACCCCCAATGCAAGTACAGCGTCGTCTGGATATGTTTCGGGATCCTCGCTCTGGTTCGTCGAGAGTCCCATTTCACGACACTTGTTACCTGCATCCATCAGGTCGGAATATCGTTTGTACTGACTCGTTCCTGGGTCTTCGACATCCACGAGTTGTCGAATCACGTGAGAAGAAACCTTTACGACTTCAACGCGGTAGCCAACCCTGCCGAGTCGTTCTCGGAGCAGATCGATCACTAGCCCTGTCTCCGTACCAACTGCACAAACGAGGCCGATCACTAGTTCTGAATCGAGTTCTTTGTTGTTCAGATAATCGCTCATTACGTATGCTCGCCATTGGGTCTTCCGCACACGACTTCATCTTGACCAGTGCGTCGTAGTGCCACTTGAATGTGAGCTTAAGCTGCCCCAGTGACACGTTTGGTCACAAGTCAACATTTTCCCCGCTGTTTGCATTTGCTGTCAATTAGAGCAATGAAGCAAGAATGGCTGGCCGCTGTCCAGCCTTTTACTTGCCTGACCACGCTATAGTGCTCATGGATCGAGCAGGCGGTCTTCAATCTCCGCCAACCGTTCTTGCAACGTGCTGAGGGTGTTTTCGGCGTCTTTGGTGACGAATCCACGCCGCTGCAGAAAGGCGATCCAACGCCGACCGCCGATAGAAACCGGGTCAACTTCCGCCGTCCCGCCGGCGGCCTCGCTCGGGTGGACAGCTACCAGACAGTTCGCTCGGGACAATGGTCCCGAGCTACGGATACGTATGCTCGTAGCAGTCTGGTATTACGCGGCGCGGCGGGCAACTCGGTCTTGCTCGATCCGGCGGCGTGGAATGGCCGATGCCCCGACTTCGTCGGCTTTGGCAAATGCGTACCAGGCCCGCTCGTCGATCACATTGAGAATCGATTCAGCGACCGCAACGGCGCGGGCACCCGCAGTGCCATCGACGACCGGTACGCCACCGCACTGAACGCTGATCACGAAATCATGGAGTTCGTCGAGAATTGCGTTACGAGGTTCCAGCTGTTGGACTTCGCACTGCAGGTGTTCTCCGAACAGGCTATCCGCGTATGTCAACGGATTGTCAGTTTGGTCGGCGAGATGGAAGTCCCGGCGTGCCAATGACTCGCTACTGCGAACCGTGGTCAATGCGGGTTTGCCAAAATCAATTTGGGCGAATCCCGCCGGGCTGTAGAGGACCATGTCGCGGGCCGGCAGTGGACTGATCCGCGATGCTTTGACGTTTGCGACGAGCCCGCACTGAAATTCAATGCGAGCTTCGGCGATGTCTTCATGATCGGAGACCACCGATAGACCGCTGGCAGCGATCGAACTCACTGGCGCAGTCGTCAGCGAGAGAATGAGGTCCAGGTCGTGGATCATGAGGTCCATGACGACGCCCACATCGAGGCATCGCCCGGGAAACCGGGACGCTCGCGTGGCTTCGATATACTTGACATCGACACCGAAGTCACCCAAGGCGGTGAAGGCAGGGTTGAATCGTTCGACATGGCCAACTTGCAGTACCAGTCCGCGAGTGGACGCAAGCAACGCCAGTCGCCGGGCATCGTCGGATTCGTGAGCGATCGGTTTCTCTACGAATAGATGTTTGCCAGCCTTGAGCAGTGTCGTCGCAATTTCGGCGTGGTAGTGCGTGGGCGCGGCAATGATCGCGGCATCAATGGACTCGATGCAATCGCGGTAGTCCGCGTAGGCGGCTACGGTGCACTGGGTGGTTGACTGCGCGGTAGCTATCGCTTGCCCCGCAACTTGATCAGGATCGCAGACGGCAACTAATCGAGCACCGTCAACTTGACTGAGAAGTTTGGCGTGGATGCGTCCGAGATGTCCGCCACCAATAACGGCGACACGTAGTTCACGGCTCATGCTGCTTTCTTTCGGCGGTCTCGACCTCTTCCGGCCCGGCCACCACACGTGGTTTCTAAACAATCAAATAGGTGCCGGAGGACAGGCCGGATCGGACCGGTTTTGAACATCTCGACACGGGAGGGCTCAATGCCAATACGTTGTCGATACAACAATCGGAAAGCCTGAGTCAAGACCGCGATATCCTCTTCGGTGTAGTCGTGTCGCTTCAATCCGACCGTATTGATGCAACGCGGTTTCGCATCGTAGCCTTCGATGATGACATAGGGCGGGACGTCTTGCAGGATGCGGCTCATCGCACCCACGAATGCCAATGTCCCGACGGAGACGAATTGGTGAATGCCTGCGCCGCCGGCAATCGTGACGTCATCATGGATGTGAGCATGGCCGGCGATCATGCAGTTATTCGCCAACACGATGCGATTGCCGATCGAGCAGTCATGGGCGATGTGCGTGCCTGTCATCAGGTAGTTCTGATTGCCAACACGCGTCACGCCGTCCTCTTTTTCGCTGGCGCGATTGATGGTGACTTGTTCTCGGAACACGTTTCCATCACCGATTTCCACGCGCGTTGGTGCCGCCCGATAGCTGACATCCTGGGGATGTGAGCCGATCGAACAATGCGAGAAGACTTGGTTATCACTACCCAAGCGAGTGACGCCGGTAATGCTAACGTGGTCTTCAATCCGACAGCGATCGCCAATGGTGACATCGGGTCCGATCACGCAAAAATGTCCGACGCGAACGTCCTTCCCCAAATTTGCTTTGGAATCGACAACGGCGGTGGGAGCGATCACGACACTCATCGGGATAATCCTTCGAAGAGGAAAAAGTGAGGGTTCAAAGGTGAAGTTTCAGAGTTGAGAGTTCAGAAAGCGGGTGTTACGCGACTTTGCCATGGCGACTATCGCATGCCTTGGAGGCTCGACAGTCGCCAGCCATTTTTGCTTGAGCGAGCATCTCCGAGAGTTGCTGAGCGAGCACGCCATTGATTCGATGACCACCACGATCGGAGCGAAACTGCCCAATCAAGTCGACACCGACCAAGGCGAGATCGCCAATCATGTCCAATGTTTTGTGGCGAGCGCATTCGTTTCCGAAGCGGTACGTGTTCTCGATCGGTCCCTCCGGACCAATCACGAGCAACTCTTGATTGGAGACGTGACCGGCGATCCCAGCGGCACGCAGCTGCTCGGCTTGTTCAAGCGTGACAAATGTTCTCGCTGAGGCGACCTGGCGCACAAATTGTCGAGGGTTTAGCTCGAACAGAAAATCCTGATCACCAATTGCACTGTCGCTATCGTAGGCCAGCCGATATCCGAAACTGGCCACTCGCCCTTTACTCGGCGTGACTTCAATGGTGGCATCTTCGAACCGCACTTTGAATGGCGCTTCGATGATCAATTGAGGCTTCAGTATTGATTGGATGACCAACCCTGCAGACTGAAGGGCCACGACGTACGCTTGGCTGCTGCCATCGAGTCCCGGCATTTCTTCCGCGTCGACTTCCACGTAGCAGTTATCAACTTCCAGTCCGGCCAAGGCCGCCATGACATGTTCCACCATCGTGAAACGGGCGTCTCCATTCTCCAGATTGGTACGAAACTGGATGCCATTGGCATACTGGACTCGAGCAGGGCATTGGGGATTGCCGCTGAGGTCACTGCGTACAAAGACGATACCGGTGCCCCCGGGGGCAGGCTGAAATCGAATCTGGACGGCTTGGCCGCTCCAATATCCGCGTCCCATGACTTCGCAAGGGGATGCGATGGTGTGTTCGTTACGATATCCGATCATGACGCTGGCCTCCTTGCCTCGTCTGAGGGGCGACCGTGCTGCGCACGGGCTCCCCGCCTCCCGATTGACCTGGCCAACACGTCGTTGACCAAACCGATTCGATTTTCTGCCGAGCCTGAAGGCATGGCAACGATAGCGGCCTCATGCCGCCATCGCAAAACGTCGTCGCCACCGCTGCGGTCTGCAGCGTTGACAACGCAACCACACCTACTGGCGATTCGCAGCTGGAGTGGTCGCGACCTTCAATGCTCGATTGAGGTAGTCCATTGTACCGTTGGTCATGTCAATCGCTTCATCATGATAAACGATGTTTTTCATGACACCACGGATGACCGATTCGCCCTGTTCCAGGTCCATCTCTTCGCTGTTGTAACGCAGGACGAGGTTGACTTTGTGGTACTGGGCCAAGGCTTTCACACCAGCAGCGATGATCTGATAGTTGTCAAAGTAGATCTTGGCTTCACGGTCGGCGAGTTCTTTTCGCTTGCGAGCCATTTCAAGCCGGAGCTTGGATTCCATCGACGCGACTCGCTCTTCTTGCGAGATGTAATCGGACGATCCAGGCTGAAATGTTTTGAGCTTTTCTGCAGCGGACTTGAGTTCGTTGCGTTTGCCTTGTAGTTCTTCGTCGAAGCTCTTGAGGCTATCCTCGACTTCTTTGACTTGGGCTTTAATGCCTTCGTTGTTCTTAAAGATGTAGGCAACATCCACCACCGCGATCCGGTGGCCACCCTCTTGAGCGCTGGCGGCGGTCGGGGCGAGAACGGTTAGGGTGGTCGTGGCCAGGGTTAAGGCCGAAAGTACAAATAGTCGCACGTCCGCTACTCCTTGCGTGGTGAATGCGAAATTTCGAAACCGGTAAAGCATTGGATTGCGGCTTCCATCGCCGACAATCGTTTGCCTACCGCGTTGATGTAGGACTGCGTTTCGGCTGCCCAGTGGTATCAACGCGGTTTCGGATTGTGTCAATCGTGAGCGAAGGGAGCAAGAGGAATCGGACCACTTTTCGAACGCTCAGGAAAATAAATTTGTGTGTTTGACGGCCGATGCTCTTAACGAGGTCGGAGCTTGATTTCGAGTTTGAGTTCCTCGGCGTCACGGCGAACCACCACGCTGAGCACATCGCCGGGTGATTGAAGACGCAGTTGCTCCATCACGTCTTCAATGCGATGGACCGTCTTTTTGCCGACCTGTATCAACTGATCGCCCGCACGGACGCCTGCTTCAGCGGCCGGGCCAGCCGCGAGAATTGACGAGAGCACCACATCGCCAGGTTGTTGGGACAGCGTCACCCCCATCGAAACCGTCAACTGACGTCGAATTTGGACGTTTTTTTCTGTCTCTGCATACACCGGACGCTCGGGCGCTGTCGCCAATCGCTCGCTGACCTGTGAAATGATATCGGTTATCCGGTCCATACCGATTAGGTTTAATTTGTCGAAATCGTCACTTGGTCGGTGATAGTCAGCATGCAGGCCAGTGAAGAAAAACAACACGGGAATGCCCGCTTGGTAAAACGATGAGTGATCGCTGGGACCATAACCACTCTGAACTTTCACCATTTTGAACTTTGCATCTTCGTTGACATCGTCCAGCAGAGCTTCAAAACCCTCAGCGGTACCGGTGCCATAGATGGTGAGTTCGTTGTCATTGAGGCGACCGACCATATCCATGTTGATCATTGCTACGGTTGAGGAGAGCGGGAACCGCGGCTGTTCGATGTAGTGCTTGCTGCCCAACAGCCCGCGTTCCTCTCCGGTAAATGCAATAAATACCAATCGTCGGCGGCTATCTACCGGTTGCTCGCCCGCTAACTTTTGAACCAATTCGCCAGCGACACGGAGCATGGCAGACGTGCCACTGGCGTTGTCGTCGGCGCCATTGTGAATAGCGACTGTCCCAGGTGCCAGCGATCCGAATTCGCCCATCCCAACGTGATCGTAATGAGCCCCGATCACGACCGTTTCATTGGCCAACGCACCGCGTCCAGGCAGCACGCCGATCACGTTGGGACTGCGTGCACTCGACGGCGTCAGCTCCACACCGAGTCGAAGCTGTGTGCCAGCGAGTAGGCGACTGCGCGGCTGCCAATCCGAATCAATCTCTGCCTCGAATTCGCTGAGCCGATTTGCGAGAAGTCGATTGGCCAACGCCCGAGAGATGGACAGAACCGGAATAGGCGGTCGGGGTGTCGGTTCGCCATCGGCGGCGTCGACGCTTGCGGATCCGTGTTGGGATTGCGTGCCAGCCTCGGCGATCCCGAGCAGGCCTCGCTCGGCCATGGCGGCTTCGTCGGACTCCGCCAGCATCGATTCGATCCGCTTGATTTGCCCATTCAATTTTTCACGTGCGTTGAGCGCTTCGGCGGGCAAGGCCAGCAAACGCTGGCGAATTTTTGCAAGTCGCGATAATTCACCCTGCCGCCGTTGCTCAGCGGCGGCAACCATTTTCTCGACGCTGGCCGGATCGTTGACGATCAAAACTGCCGCCGCGCCTTCATCGATCGCGGTGGCGACTTTGGTTTCAAAAAATGCATGCCGCGTATTTTCTGCACCTTCAAATGGGCTATCAGGATCGTTGGTGCCCGGTTCCTTACGCAGCATCATCACGATTTTCCCCTGCACATCGACTGCTGCGTAATCGTCGTATTGATACTCAGGAGCACGAATCCCGTAGCCGACCCACACCAATTCACCGCTCAGGGCTTGCTCGCTCGCACCAATTGCTAGCGGTAGGAAATCGCGGCTCAGGGACAACTCTACGCGATCGTCGTCTTCGTCTTGTTCGCTCCCGTACGACGTGATTTCGAGGAAATTTGCCGCTTTGGATCCCAGGCGAGGCCCCACCGCGATGTCGAGAAACTGCAGCGGCGATCCATCAAACAAAGAGGTTTCGAGTCCGAGTCCACGAAAACGTTCCGCGATATAGTCAGCCGCATCCAAGATTGTTGGGTCGATGCTGCTGCGCCCCTGGAGCTCGTCACTGGTCAGGAACCGCAGATCCTCCACCATGGCATCGTGCAACTCGGCATGGGGCGTCGCAGTTGCCGGGGCCAGAGAATCAGCATCCCGTTCTGCCGCGGTCGAGGAGCCAAAGACGACCAGGCAAGCGACGATCAAGGTGAGTGATCGCATTGCCGGGGCGGAAAGAAAAGTAGCGGTCATGGATGGTGAATTCGAGTTCAGGGAGGAGCGTAGATTCCATCAGAGTATATCCAGACACGGCAATCGGATGAAGATTGGAGTCGGCCAGGTACCTAAATAGTTTGAGTTCGATCGCCGTGATCCTCCGCCATGTTTCGTCTTCAGCGGGCGTCCGAAACGAGCGTTGATCATGGCTCTGCGGAACGCAGCGGCAGGGGGCTCATTCTTGGTCGGATGCTATGGCGGATACTGCCTCATTTGTCTATCTTGGCAACTCGAACGCAGTCACTCACCGGTGGCCGAAATGATCCTTTCGGCCACCGGCGCGGGACTGAAGTCACGAAGAAATCTCTTCGCCTCTTCTCTTCTATTGATGGTTTTGCTTTGTCCGCCTCACCTTTTGAGTCGGAATCCGCCGACGATTTGCGCGATTCCAAAATTCCTGAGCCAATTCCGCAACCCGAGGTCGCGCCACCTAGCGTCGCGCTGCCCGCTGACGTCGAACAACAAACTGACGAAGAGCGAGCGGGACCGGGGCAGTTCGTCGCCGACCAACGGGTCGCTCATCCGGGTTCGATTCATCTCGTCGACGCCGCCGCAGTGGGCGAGCCCTACTCTGACTCGAATGCGAAACTGCAGCGCTGTCAGGAAATCCTGCGATACCAATTTCAAGACCTGAGCCTACTGAAGTCCGCATTGACTCACGCATCTGGAGCATCCAATCGGTTGTCCAGCAACGAGCGACTCGAGTTTTTGGGGGACGCGGTGTTAGGGATGACGGTCTGTCAGTGGCTCTTTGAGACGTACCCCGAATACAGCGAAGGCGATTTGACGAAGATCAAGTCAGCGGTGGTGAGTCGGCGCACGTGCGGTCGAACGGCGACAAAACTGGGTTTGGACGAATGTTTGATCGTTGGCCGCGGAGTGACCCGTAATCGCAGTTATCCACGTTCGCTCGTCAGCGATGTCTTTGAGTCGATCATCGCTGCGTTGTACCTCGATGGTGGAGCCGACGTGGTCCGCGACCGACTCAAAGAATGGCTCGCCGAAGAGGTTCGCCTGTCGGTGGAAACGCAGGGATCGGGAAACCACAAATCAGTCCTCCAGCAGCACGCACAGCGAGAACTCGCTGCGACGCCGGTATACAAGCTGATCCGTGAGATGGGCCCCGATCACCGCAAAGCATTCTTGATCGGCGCGGTGATCGGCCCGCAGGCTTTCCCGCCCGCTTGGGGCAACAACAAGAAAGACGCCGAACAACGGGCCGCTGCCAACGCGCTGGCTACCCTCCATGACCAGCCGATCCCGCATGTCTGCGATGAAGGTGATGGAGCGACCAAGCCAGCTCACTGAATGTCGTTGCCCCGCACGGCACTATCTGACCCTGCGGGTAACGTCGTGGACTTGGCGAGGATCGGGCAGCCCGCTGGGTCGGGAACGACTCTGTGTGACGACTCTGTGTGTCGTCCTCCACCACTGCCCAGCGGTCTATGCTTGGAAAGCGGTCTATACTTCGTAGCTCTTGCCGTCTTCTTCGTAAACGATCTTGTAGAGATCCCGTTTGCGGTCGTTCCAATTTTGGACGGATCCTTGTTCGCGGTGTCGGCGGAGTTGCTCAAAGTCGAGGTCGTGAATGATCAACGTTTCCACGTTCGGGTTGCATTCCGCCGCGACAGCCTCCCGAGCAAACTCAGCGTCAGCAGGCGTGAAGATCCCGGACTGTGCGTAGTGGATGTCTGAGTTTTCGACGAACGGGAGGTTGCCCGTGCAACCTGAAATCGCGACGTATAAATGGTTTTCAATACACCGTGCTTGCGAGCAATATCTCACGCGCAGATAGCCGTGTTGGGTATCGGTATTGAACGGAACAAAGACAATCGAGGCTCCTTTTTGGGTCGCGATGCGTGTGAGCTCGGGAAACTCGATGTCATAGCAGATTTGGATCGCGATTCGCCCACAATCAGTATCAAATACCTCAACCGACTTGCCCGGATTCACTCCCCACCATTTTCGCTCACTTGGCGTGATATGGATTTTGTATTGTTTGCCAATCGAGCCATCGCGGCGGAATAGATAAGCCACGTTGTAGAGCGTGTCATTCTCGATTACGAACTGAGACCCGCCAATCACGTTAAGATCGTACTTCACAGCCATCTCCGTAAATAGATCGAGGTACTGCGGCGTGAACGCCGCGAGCTGCCGGGCGGCTTGGCCGGGACGGGTCGCGTCAACGCATGAAAGCAGCTGCGTTGTGAACAACTCAGGAAACAGCACGAAGTCGCATTTGTAGTCTGATGCCGTATCCAAAAAGAACTCGCACTGCTGAGCAAATTCGTCAAAGTTCTTGATGGTCCTCAACTGGTACTGCACGACGCACACGCGAATCGGTTCGATCACATGATGAAAGCGGCGTTTGGCGCCCGGAATATGTTCCAGGTTCGTCCAAATGGCGTACGTAGCGTAGCCGCACGATTCCGTGTCCGAGGGTAGGTAGTTCGGAATCAGGCCGCGGACAATAAACCCGTTGGACAGTTGGGCGGTGAGCACAGGATCGTAGTTATTCTTTTCCAGAACACTGTCGATATATTCGCGCGCGGACATCTCATCGGCCCGGCGATGGTAGCCTGGGATCCGGCCGCCAATGATGATCTGAGCGAGATTCATACGGCGACAGAGATCTTTGCGGGCATCGTAGAGACGCCGCGACAGCTTCATGCCGCGAAACTCGGGATCGACCATGATCTCAATCCCATAGAGCGTGTCCCCCTTGGGTTTGTGATTGCGAATGAAGCCGGAGTCAGAGATCGCTTTCCAGTTGTGCCATTCCAAGCCGGCATCATATTCCAATATCAGACTCGATGAGGAGGCGGCAATCTTGCCGTCAATCTCAACGACGATCTGGCCTTCTGGGAAAATCTCAAGCTGGCTCTCGAGCTCTTCACGACCAAACGTGGGCATCCCTGGAAAACACTTCTCTGCCAAAGCCGTCAGGGCGTCAAAGTCATCTCTCGTCAACTGCCGAACGACTGTTTTCCATTCGAATTTGGCGAGGTCAAGCGTTTCCATTGTGAAGTGCCTTGGTAGATCAGATTAGTGAATGCGGAGTAGAGTCGAAGCTCGTTAATCAGTAGACACGACACCACCTCTTGGCAACACTGGCCATTGATTGCCGTGGCATCTCGGCTCTGATCCGTCCGCAATTCGGTCGCAATGACGAACTTGTGCGTGACGCACCACACACATGGTTCTCGTGATCCAAACATGAGGGCTGGCCGCTACCGGCTGGATTGGCCGAGCGACAGTCGCAATCGCCCACACTTTGATACCATGGCGAGCGCTGCGAGACTCGGCAGGAATACAAACGCGGCATCGGAAAACCGACCAATCGTCGGGCTGGTGAGAGCCACAAAGGCGAGCCCTGTCGCAGCGTAGCTGATCGCGAGCAATACCAAGGCACGGCGTGCTCGTGCGGAGCACCTGGCAGGTTCGGAATCCATTTCTGCCCGCGACGAGATGACTTGCGGCCAAATGCAAACCAGCATCGCAACGCCCGCAGCCAACACGATCACCATGAGAAAAATAGGATGCATGACGATGTTGGCCACCGAACCCCAGATACCACGACGCATCGCTAGCATCCACCATCTCGCATACCGCAACGGGTAGGCCAGCACAATCTGACGGTCAAGCTCAGCCAACAAGCGATGTTGATCGATCGGGTCATCGCCGGCAACTGCGATCGCTGCGGGGATGGCCACAAGATATGTCATCGCATCCCAACGGTTTTCCAAGGTCATGTAGGAGTCCGCTCGCAGAGAAGGATCACTGGTCACTCGCAGATCGAGTCCGTCGATCGCCCCCGTTCCGGGCTGACTCGCTCGGCCGCTGCGGCCGGTTGAAACGGCAACTCGACGCCTCGCGATTTCGGAAGCCAATGCACCTCCAGGTCCCGACATCTGCTCCAGTTCATCGTTGTCGAGCAGTTGGGTCGTCACGGCCGCCATATTCTGATGGCCGAACGGCAACAGTGAAAAATCGTTGGCAACGGTGTATCGAAACTGACACCAACCGAGCAGCACAACCAGTGGCAGCGAGCCGATGACAGCCACATCCCTCCAGCGACGTGTCCAGGGCGGCAGCACGCCATCCCCCGCGCGAAACAGCACCATCGTGATCACCCACGGCAGTAGAAATAGGTAGGCAGGCCGCAAGCTGATCGACAATAAACTGCTCGCAGCGACGCCCGCAGCGAGCGGCGTTGAAAACCCAATTCGCCAGCCTCGAAGTATGCACGCTGCCGTGATCACACCCCATGACATGGCCGCGCAATCGGTTGCGATGGTGGATACATGATCCCAAAACGAACAGCCCACCGCGACCGCTGCCGCCGCCGCGATAGCAGCACTACGCGAGAGTCCCCATCGCCGCATTTCGATCATGAAGAAAGAAACCGCAATCGCTTGCAACAGGATTTGAACAAGCACCACTAATTGCAGTCCCACCGATTCGCTCGGCGCGATTGCTAGGCAGGCACGCAGGAGCGCCGGATAGGCGGGCAACCGCGAATAACGCGCCATCGATTCCAGTGACGCGAATGGATAGTCCAGGTAACTCGCAGAATCTGAAACAAGATGCGGCTGCCATCGCCCCGACACCGCGCACATGGCCCACAGAGCAATTGACCACCAAAAGACAATTTTGATGGCGTGGAAGGAGGGTGAAGGGTAGAGAGAGTGAGTAACAATATCAGGCTCGCGGCGAGTCCGGCTGGACTCTGCTTGATCGTTCACTCCTCATCGCCTTCAAACTCTGCCTCGCCATCAAAAAAATCTTCTGCTCCTGGAGTTTTGGGATCGATTGGTGCACGCTTGCGAAGTTTACGCTGGAGTGATCGGCGATGAATTCCCAATCGCCTCGCGGCTTCGGAGATGTTGTTATTGCAGTCGGCGAGGACACGGTGAATATGCTCCCACTCGTTGCGGGCCAGGGAAGGCGCGGGGAATGCCAAGCCGCCTTCTGGGACGATAGGTTCATCGCCGCGGACGAAGGCAGATAGAATGTCGTCTGCGTCGGCGGGTTTGCTCAAAAAGTTGACCGCGCCGGCGCGGACGGCATCGATTGAGGCCGGGATGCTGCCGAAACCTGAGAGCATGATGATCCGGCAATCCGGTTTGATTTGCAGCAGCCTGCGCAGCAGATCGAGGCCGCTGCGACCGGGCATCCGCAAATCCAGCACCGCGAGATCGCAGGGATTACGCTGAAAGATGCTGACCGCTTCCTCGTAATTTCCTGCCGTGAGGGCCTCGAGACCGCGGCTCCGCATCGCCATCGCGAGTCGCTCGCGGAGTACTTCCGTGTCGTCGACTAAAAGAATTGACTTCGCTCCGACCGTGTCGGCGGTACAAGCTTCCGACGGATCGGGATAATCAGGAGGTAAACTCACAAGCCGTGCCGTAGGTGAGGTGAAGAAAAAATGACGCGCAAAAACCGCCGATGAGTGACCCTCATGAGCTGCCGTCCAGTGTCGTCGGCCCCGGCAGATTTTTCAACATCCCCCAGGGTCGACTGCTACCTCATCTACCCCTGATTTACGGTCGCGGTACCAACGGTAAGACGACTGTTGCCGTGGTCCCCTTGCCTGGAACGCTTTGGAATTGCAGGCGACCATCCATTCTTGTGATCACGTTGCGGGTCAGAAATAGCCCCAAGCCAATGCCTCGCCCCGGTTCTTTCGTGGTGAAGAACGGATCGCCAGCGCGATCAAGGACGTCCGTTGACATGCCTTGGCCGCGGTCAACCACGATCAACGAGAGCTCTTTCCCTACCCGGGCTGCCTGCATGGTTACGGATTGATCGCCCTCGCTCGCGTCGAGCGCGTTGTGTAGCAGATTTCGAATGGCCTGAGCAACCGCTTCCTCAGGTAACCATAGAGGTTGCCGCTCCCATGCCGGCGTGTCGCTGTCTCCGGTGGTCGCGTCGGCATCGGCCACACCCGTCAAATCGGGTTCAGGCGTCCAGGGGTCAATCGGTTCGAGGATCTCGACACGGTGTGGATCACGTATCCCTTCGAGTGTGGTGTCGATCAAGTCGCCCAACGTAGTACGGTTCCACTGGTCGGCGACCGCGTCGCCAGCCGCGGTGCGCATCCGCGAAAGGATTTGCCGGCACATTAACAGCTGTCCGTCGATGAGTCGCAAGTCGTCATCAATCGATGAGGGTTTGTCGACGGTCTCCAGATGCCGTGTTAGTTCCCGGCAGGCAACGTCGATCGCCGAAAGGGGCGTCGCCAGCTCATGGGCCGCACCGGCAGCCAATGTCGTCAGGCCTTCCAATCGCATCGCGTCGGCACGCTCGGCCTGACTGCGTCGCAGGTCCTCGTCGCGATTGCGAAGCTGGCGAGATGTTCGGGTGACGAAAAACGTGATCACTGTAGCACATGCAATGAAAGCGATGAGCGATGCGAGGTCTCGCATTCCCAGGTCACCAAACAAGATCAGCGGGGGATCGATCGTACGTACACTCAGGCCTTTCACAGGCCACGAATGCACCAGGAGGAAAACGTAGCCCATGACCGCCAAGTTCGTCAGCGTCCATGCGGCAGACCTCTCCAGCATCACGCCACCGACCGCGAGATTGACAAAGTAAAAAAAACAGAATGGATTGTCGGCGCCGCCACTGAGGAAGAGCATCGCTGTCAGCGTCACCAGGTCGAGTGCCATCAACGCGAACGCCACGCGAAGTGGTATCACACTGGTTTCATCGGACGACGACGGTTGCTCCCAGCGCATCAACCACCAGCCGTACGCAAAATTGGTGCATGCGGTGAGGGCAACGAACAGTAGCAGAGGCACGATCGGCAACGGCGTCGCCGTCAGTGGACCTGCCAGCAGAATGGTAATGAGCTGACCGAGGCTCGCGAACGAGCGGAGCCGCAACAACCAGGAAGCCGATCCTAACGGGGCCGATGAGATGAACCTCATCCTCAGTGCGTTTCGCGTCGCGTCAATTCATCACGCAGCTTCGCAGCCAACTCGTAGTGTTCGTGCTCAACGGCTTGATCGAGCCGTTCTCGCAAGGTCTGTCCGACGGAGTATTCTGTCCGCAATGATTCCCGCAGATCGATCAAACGGACAATCAATTCGTCTTCGTCAAAGTGCTCTTCCGCATCGTGTTTGACAAAAAACTCACGCAGCGTTTCGAGTCCGCGATTGATTGCCTGAATCGCCTCCTCGGGTGTGTTCTCTTCAAGTTCGCCCAGGGCTTCGGCCTGGGTGCGATGAAACAGCACGAAGGGTCGGTATTGCTCGTGCGAAGCCGACCAATCCGGATCGTCCGATAGGTCTTCGCACACATCCATCAGCCGCAGCGTGTGATCGGCGTCCATCACCGCTCGATGGTAGAACTGCAACCGCAACCAGCAGATCCGACGGTGATAAAACTGCATGAACTCGCGATCAATCTCATTGCAGTCGTGCTCGCTCAATTCATAGTCGGGCTCGTTGAGTCGGCACAAATTCAAATGTTCGAGATAGGTGTCCGAGCCACTGACCATCTCACCGTCAGGCCGACCGGTCGTCTCGAGTTGGAGGACACCCAATTCCACCCGCATTTGCAGCACGTCTCGCTCATCCTTACCTTTCACCATGCGCACGTTCAATGTCGCCGGGTCGAATGCCCATTGTTTGAGCAGGTCGTCCAAGTGCCGCGAGCGTTTCATGTAGTTCAAAGGGTTCAGAGCGAAAGGATGCGTCAGGTTCCATCCAGTATATCAGTCAATCGCCACAAGTGAACCTTCAATCGTCGCGTTGGGGGCGGCCACGCAGTCGTTTTTTATCAGATAGACGGCGTTTCCCTTCGATTCGTCGCTTTTTACTACCCAAAGTCGGCCGGGTGGGAGTGCGGGTTTTCGGTGGTAAACGACACTCCAACAGCATCCCCACCAAGCGAGCACGGGCGTCAGCGAGATTGCGGTTTTGATCTCGCGTCTTCTCGCTGTGCAGCACCAATTCCCCTTCCCGATTGATCCGAGTGGAAAAACGCGACATAAAGCGATGCCGCCAACTATCGTCGAAACCCGGCTGAGCCACTGGTGTCCAACGCAGCGTCACTTTGGAGTTCACCTTGTTCACGTTCTGCCCACCCGGGCCGCTGCTTCGGCTCGCCGACCAGCGAAGATCACTATCGGGAATCTTGAAACGTTTCGTCACACTCAAATCAGACATAATCTATTCAAAAAAACGTAGGACAGGCTTCCCGCGTGTCATGGTTCGTTAATGCTCGTCTAAATAATCGATCGTCCACTGCTGCACCTCTTCGTCATTCATCAGAAACGAATGCAGCACCGGAACATGATGCACGATCTCGGCACCCTCGAGTTGGGCCTCTTCCAAACTGACCACAAAATCGCTCTCGCCATCAACAAGTGGATTGCGGAGCGGTCCTGAATCGAATTTGCCAGCCACGATCGCAAACGGAAATGGAGGTGTCGCGAGGTTGGCCTGCACGTCGGCCCATCGCGGCCCCAATTCCATCGCGCCCGGACCCGCCACCCATCCAAACACACCGGTTGGTCCCAATCGGCGGGCGATTGCAGCACCTTGATTGGGTGGACCTAGCATGACCATCGCACGGCACCGCGGCAGAATTCCGTTGGGATCGCCGTCCCTCTGCAGATCGCCGATCAGGTGCCGCGTGACAATGTTTCCCATGCTGTGACCGACAATACAGAACTCGGCATCGGGATGCTGGCCCGCGAGTACCCGGTTTAGCGAGGCAGCGGACGCGGACAAACTCGATCGCGTGCTGGCGTATCCAAAGCGAATGACCTGCTCGTATCCATCCGCGCGCAAGGCGTTCTCAAGCGACTTCATCGATCCATCGGTCCGCATCAATCCGTGCATGAGTATGACGATCGGCTTGGCCGGAGGTTCAGGAATCTCCGGACAAAGTTCATCGAGGAGCTCGAGTGAGTCTGTCTCGCTGCCCCACCCACGCCGCACATTATTGGAGTCCAGAATCCGGCAGTGTCCGGTCAGGGCGTTGCGTTGAACACGGTATCCGCCTCGAACCTCCAAGTCCGTCCACAATTGTGCCCCCCCTGCAGTTGGCAGGGCGACATTGAATTTTCTCGCCACGGTTTCGCTTTCATTCTGTCCAATCGCTCGGCACGACGTAAATGCGCAAATTCCCAGAGCAGTCATGCCGAGGCTAAACCTGAAGAATCGGCGGATGGAGGTTCGCAACATATTGCAGATGTCTTGCATGGGAATCAAATCGATAAATGTACTCCGATCCAGAGCCCGCCCGATAGAGAACGCAGCGCGACAACTTCCGGTGCGATGCTCATCGAAACGCGGTCCACGCTTGCGTGGGCCCGACTTCTTAGCTGTACGCAGATCATTTCAGGAACATCCGCCGTCGTCTTGGAGCGTGTCTAGCTCCGCGCGAGTGTTTTTCATCATGCGGTTGATCGTCGCAGTGTTCCCCATCTAAAAAACGGCATGTGGCAAGTTGCTGGCCGCATTTCTGTACCTCCCGTTCGCCGACTGAGTCAACCAGCAGCACACCAGCGTGGTGAGTCTCGCTATTAAAATCAGACGTATACTCATCGCCGCAGTACCTCAATTCAATCCGTGGGAAGCCGTTGCTGATCGCTCGGCTGTGAGCAAGATCGAGCGTAAAACGCTTTACGGACCATGATTTCCGATGATTTCCGGTCCGTCCCGACTGCGTTCGATCTCCAGGCGAGGAAACGACAGGCGACATCGGATAAGGAAGCCCAGATCAACACTATCCGTCTATAACCGTGGAATGCTCTGCCTTGGTGAGGCTCGATCAGTACCTGCTTGGTGGACTATGATACCCCAACCCGATTGCTCCATGGAGAGAACAAAACCAACGGTTGCCGCGTTGGAAGGTAGAAACGCACCTCAAGAGCGGTACGGCTCAGCGAGCTGATTTGGTATCCTAACGCGATGACCTTGGCCTGCGGTATCGGCTCCTCGTCTGGATGTAACAGCACGATTGCTAGGAAGTTCCCGCCTCTCCCACCTCCCCCACCCTCCTGCTATTCAATTGTCCACCCTATCGGTTCCAGCCGGCTCGGCTCACATCCCCACTCTGCGAGCGCTCGTTTTGGCAGGCATCTTCGCCAGCACCATGCTGCTGACGGGCTGCTCCGAAGAGGCGCCTATCGTCACCTATCAGATCCCGACGACGGTGCCAGCGGCGCTAGCGGCTGAGGACACTCGCATGGTCGCTGCGATTATCCCGCAAGCCAATCAAGCTTGGTTTTTCAAGTTGATGGGGCGGAAATCAGCGGTTGACGTGGCCGCCGAAGAGTTCCGCCAGTTCGTTGAGGAAATTGAGTTTGAAGACGGCGAGCCCGTCATCGGTGACTTGCCACCGGAATGGAAGCGGAGTGGAAATCGCCCGATGCGGTTTGCTTCGATTGATATCAACACGCCCACCGAACAACTTGACCTGAGCATCTCGCAACTCTCCCGTAGCGACGATTGGGATTCGCTCGTGACCAGTAACGTCAACCGCTGGCGAGGTCAGGTAGGGCTAGAGCCCACCGAGGAAAAATGGTCCGGCGCCCAACAGCTTGCCTGGCAGTCGGGACAGGCCGAGGATGCGGACACGCCCCCCGCCGCTGCGATTTGGGTGGATATCACAGGCCGTCCCGCAGAATCAGGATCGCCCATGATGGGCGCGCCGATGATGGGGAATGCCCCCTTTGCGGGAACCGCCGGGGGGGCTGGGGAGATGCCTGCAGACCCGCATGCAGGCCTGCCCCAAACCACCCGTGATGCGATCGCTGCCAAGTCGAAATCATTGCAGGCTCCCAATTCCATGAGTGAATCGGATACCCCGGCGGTGACGTCCGCGGCGGAGTCCGGCGACCAAGTTGGCGATCCCAGTTCAAAATTAAAATTTGATCGCCCGGAGGGCTGGCGCGATGGTAGGATGAGTTCCATGCGGCTGGCTGCATTCAGCGTTGGTCCCGAGGATGCACCCGCTGAGGTAACGATCATCAGTGCCGGCGGCAACCTCCGCAACAACGTCGCTCGCTGGATGGGCCAAATCCGCCAGTCGGCGGTTCCGGACGAAGACGTGGACGCGGCGTTTGAAGATGCTGAAAAAATGGACATCAGCGGCAGACCGGCCCAGCGGTTCGTGTTGCTGCCGCCGAAAGAGGAGTCCGCCACCGACAGTTCTGAGGGCGCCACGGCAATCGATGGCACCATGGTCCCGCTAAGCGACGATTTTGCCATGTTCATTAAGATGACAGGCCCTGTGGAAACGGTCCAACAACAATCTGAACAGATGAAATCCTTCCTCGAATCCCTCCAATTTTAGCCCACCTTGAGCCGAGTGCCGTGCGGCACGAGGCAGCACCGCCGCGCCAGTCGCCACTGCGTTGGGGCTCACTCGCTCGGCAGCCCGCTCACTGCGTTTTCGCTTTCATCCCTCCCCGCCTTTTAGCCCTTGGTCCCTCCCATGGCTTCTGCTAGCTCACCCTACACCACCGACGCGGCCGCATCGAAATCGCGGCTGCACGAACGTGGCTCCATTGCTCACGGAGTGCTCGCTGCTCTCGGTTCACTGAAGATGACGGTGGTGCTGTTTGCCCTTTCACTGATCCTCGTCTTGGTTGGGACGCTCGCGCAAGATGAAATGAACATGCAGGAGGTGAAACAGCGATATTTCCTGTCCTGGGTCGCGCCGCTGCATATCGACGACTTCTTTCCTCAAGCGTTCTACCGACATGACAAGCCGATTCCGGGCATCATCCCCTACCCAGGCGGTGCCCTGATTGGGCTGTTGCTAATGGTGAACTTGATTGCCGCTAAAATCACACGCTTTCGGGTCCAGGCCAGTGGCGGGCGTTTGGCCGCGGGGCTCGCATTTTTAGCAATCGGTATCGGGATCGCTGGCATCGTTGTGTTCATGGGGCATAACGACGACGGCTTGCAGGGCACACCCCCGGAGTGGCTCGGGTACGAGCGTCTCTGGTCGTTAATCATGGGGATGCTCGCGATCGCTGCAGTTGCCTGTGGGGTGGCCGCCTCGAGCAGCCGGTCGGTTGTTGTCAAGCGACTCGGTTATGTCACCGCGGCAGTACTCGCCGTTGCGGTGATCGCATCGATCTCGACGGGCTTTCGTATTGGAGATCCAGGCCTGCGAATTGTCTGGCAGTTAGCCAAGGGGCTCGGTGCGGGCTTGGTAATGTTGGTGGGATGTCAACTCGCCTTCGGTAAACAGGGCGGTAACGTTCTGTTGCACCTGGGTGTAGGTCTTTTGATGGTCGGCCAGTTCGCGTTTGGTGATCGGCAGACCGAACAACGATTGAGTTTGATCGAGGGGCAATCGACCAACACATTCGTCAATCTTGATGAGATCGAACTGCAATTGATTCACACCGAGGACGGTATCCAAACCGTCACGGCGATTCCTGCAGCGAGATTGCAAACAGCCGCGAGCAGCGATGCCGTGCTCGACGATCCCGCACTGCCAATGAAAATACGTGTGGAGCAGTTTTTCGAAAACTCGACACTGGCCAAGCCCGACGATTCAAATCCAGCGACCACGGGGCTCGGATTGGATTACGCGGCAGTCAAACGGGACAAGTCGGGTGGTGCCAAGATGGAAACGAATATTCCGGCAGCATACATCGAATTGCTCGATCCAGAGAGTGACGCCTCACTGGGAACGTATTTCGTGACGCTGATGCTCAACGATCAAGCCATGCTGATGCCAGACGGTACAAATTCGGACGAACTGGATTCGGTCACCGTCGACGGAGTAACCTACGAGATCGGCTTGCGGATGCACCGGGAGGTCAAACCCTACTGGGTACAACTCGATGACGTCCAGCGGATCAATTGGAGCAACTCGGACACGCCGCGAGATTACTCTTCGTTCATACGCATCGTCGACAACGAGACCGGCGAGGATCGCAAGGAACGCGTATGGATGAACAACCCGCTGCGATATCGCGGTGAGACATTTTATCAATCGAGCTATTCGCCATTGCCAGGCGGCAAGGAAATGACGGGGCTCCAAGTCGTCCGTAACTCGGGATGGTTGATTCCCTATGTCGCCTGCAGCATCACAGCGTTGGGCATGCTGGTGCACTTTTGGGGCACGCTGACGCGGTTCATTGCCCGTCGCCGTCGTGAGACCAATAACCTCGTCGATGCCCCGCTGCAGCCCGATCCATTCGGTCGGTTTAGTGAAGAGGAACTGTCGGGCAACTTGTCCGAAACCCGCTCCGGAGCGGCGCCCGTGGATCCGATGGATCCCGTGGACCCGGTCTCGGCGGCAGAAACGACACCTTCGAATTGGCCGGTCGCACTGTGGATTTCCGCCGTCGTGTTGTTCACCGTTTATCTGTTGTTGCCTGCCTCGTCGCTGCAAAACTTTCGTCGACCGTCCGAACGGGATACCTCGTTTGATTTCGTGGAAGCTGGGAAAATCCCGGTTCAGTACGGCGGGCGTGTGATGCCCTTGGACGCCTATGCACGGCAGACGCTCAAGTCGATGACGAACAAGGAATCTCTGCCAATCAAGGGAACCCCCGCCAAGCTCCAGGACCGTGTAGAAACACGCAAGATGTCCGCGGTGCAGTGGTTGATGGAAGTCGCCGCCGACCGCGAAGAAGTTCGCCGTTTGCCGATGTTTCGGATCGACGCGAGCGAGGTGTTGTCCGAACTTGGCTTGGATCGACATGAGAGCAAACTGTATTCGCTCAATGATATCGGCGAGAACCCCGAACGGCTCAATAGGTTTACCGAGTTGGTGAGGGAGGCCGGTGAAAAGGAGCCCCGAGATCGAGACTTTAAAGAGAAGAAGCTGATTGAGCTGGATCTGCGAACGCGTCAGTACACTCTCGCGGCTGCCTCGTTTCGACTGCCGATCCCCGATGCGATTCCGGAGGAGTTTTTCCCCGAAGGGACGAGCGAGCAGACCCGCCAGCTCTTTGCTCTGCAACGGCTGCAGGATCGCATGGAGAGTCTGTCGAGCATGAACGCGCCCACGCTGATTCCTCCGTCAGCGGAGCAATCCGTGTCGACAGTGAATCAACCGCGATGGAAAGCGTTTGCACCTGCGTTTTTTGACATGGCTAAGAATGGGCTCGACGAAGATCAAGCACCCGCGGGAATTCTCTCCTTCAGCGAGATGATTCGAGCCTACGGTAACGACGACCCCGCCGACTTCAATGCCGCTGTGGATGAGCATCTCGGTGCGGTGCAGTCCTACCCGATCATTGGTTATGACACGACCGCTGTGGCGCTCGAGCGGTGGCTCGGCGGTGCCGATCCCACGTCGGTCGCAATCATGATCTACCTCGTCGCCTTCGTGCTGGGCCTGATCGCAATGGCGATTGACTCTCCACGACTGAACACGGCGGTATGGGGAACAGTCGTGGTGGCCTTCGTCGTGCACACGATCGTAATTGGATCACGTATCTACATCACGGGCCGTGCACCTGTAATCAATCTTTATTCTTCCGCGATCTTTGTCGGTTGGGCGGCCGCTCTGTTCGGCTTGGTGATCGAACGAATCTTCCGCTACGGTACGGGTAACCTGCTGGCCTCGTTAGTGGGCTTCATCACCCTGCAGGTCGCCGGTTACCTAACGGTTGTCGGCTCAGCGGAAACGATGGGTGTACTGCAGGCGGTGCTCGACACCCAGTTCTGGTTGTCCACACATGTGATCACCGTGGCACTCGGTTATGTCGCGACCTTGGTCGCGGGCATGCTGGGGATCGGTTACGTCGTTTCCGAATGGGTGGGTGCGAGCGATCGTGCGAAGCGAGATTTGTACCGCGTGGTTTATGGGGCATCCTGTTTTGGGATCCTGTTCAGCTTTATAGGCACGGTGCTTGGTGGCCTATGGGCAGACGATTCCTGGGGCCGCTTCTGGGGCTGGGATCCGAAAGAGAACGGCGCCCTATTGATCGTGATTTGGAATGCGTTGATGTTGCACGCACGCTGGGACGGAATGGTCAAAGCGAGAGGGTTTGCAATACTCGCCATTGGTGGCAATATCATCACCGCGTGGAGCTGGTTCGGTACCAATGAGCTCGGCATCGGACTGCACAGCTACGGCTTCACCGAAGGCATTTTGCAAGCACTCGCGATCTTCTTCGCGGTGCAGATCGCATTCATCATCGCCGGGATTTTCGTCCCGATCATCGCCAAGAGGTTTTCTCCCAATGCCAACGGTCCCAGCACACCGTGACCGCGTGGTGGCAAGAGGGCCACATACTCGTTGAAAAATCCCTCGTGAAAGTTCGTTCACTCCCCACACGCGTTCCGGCGGTCGTGGCCCTTAAAGCTCCAACGTGTCGGGTAAGCTCATTCCACAGTGATTACCCGGTTCGATGAACGCGAGCCGAGTGATGCCATAGGCGCGGATGTCCCAATCGCCAGCAGGCAGGAGGTCCGTGTCAAAGGTGTAATCGGTCTCCGCAACGAGGATGCTGCCCGGTGGCGCGTGCCGTTGAACGTGCCGGATGATCGCAGCGAGCTTGGGATACATCTCCGGGTCATTCCAGAATCGATACGGTGGGCTGAGGAACACGATCCAAGGGGTGTCGTCCTCTCCATCACAACTCAGTAGGCGATTCGCGACGGCAAAGGCATCCGCTTGCACGAGTTTGAACTTACTATCGAGATCAAGATGCTCCACCGTTTTGCGAATTTGGTTCACAGCCTGCTTCATCGGCTCAACGGCGACGGCACGAATCGCTCCACGGCTGATCGCCTCAAACGCCAACACGCCGGTGCCGGCGAACAGATCGAAAGCCGTGGTCCCGCGGACGCCGCGACCGAGGATGTTGAACAGGTTTTCGCGCACACTGTCGCGCATGGGCCGAGTGAACTCTTCGCCATGGTACGTGACTGTGCGGCCACCCATGTCACCGCCAATGATCCGCAGCTTGGTGGCTTTCGAGTTGGGCTTCGATTTAGATTTCGAGCGTGATTTCATAGGAATTCAGTGCCAATCCAAGGGAGCTTGCCAGGCCGATTTCGCGGCCTCGATGTCGACATCGAGGACGACATCATCGCGATCACGGATCTGCACCGAGGTACCCGATGTGACTTCGCCTAACTTCGTCAGGGGGACACCCGCGCCGGAGAATATCGACGCGATGTCAGAAACGCGATCGGCGTTGACCTCAATCAAGAAACGGGTGTTCGACTCGCTGAACAAGACTTCGCTGCTGCTTAGTGGCTCGCCCTTGCCATCAACACGTGAGACATCATCGAGTGAAACGGTCAAGCCCAGACCGCCGGCGAGGGCCATCTCGACCGCTGCGACGGCCAGTCCCCCTTCACTTAAATCGTGGCAAGAGCGTATGTGGCCATCCATGATCGCGGCGTGGACGGTTGCAAAGACCTGTTTGGCAAATTCCGGGTCAACCTGTGGAACCTCGCCTCCGGTGACACTCTCGACGAGACTGTAGTGCGATCCCCCCAATTCTCGCTGCGTGCGGCCGACGAGCAGCAACACATTGCCGGCTTCCTTCAGGTCCATCGTGACCGCCTTGCTGACATCAGCGATCTGCCCCATCGCACTGATCAACAGGCTCGGCGGAATCGCGATTGTCTGCTTGTCGCCGCCCTCGTCGAAGTAACTGAACTCATTATTCAAGCTGTCTTTGCCACTGACGAATGGCGTCTGCAGTACCTCCGCCATGTCTTGGCATGCGATCGCACTTCGGACCAGTGACCCGAGCGTCTCAGCCCGATCAGTATATCCCCAGCAGAAGTTATCAAGGATGGCGATCTTCGAAGGGTCGGCGCCCACGGCAACCGCGTTCCGCATGGCCTCGTCGATCGCGGAAGTCGCCATGTGGTAGGTGTCAAAGTCGCCGTAGTGCGGGTTCATACCGCACGAAATCACCAGTCCGCGTTTGCTGGTGAGTTTCGGCCGGACGACCGCTGCGTCTCCAGGGCCATCGCACTGGGGGCCGACTAGCGGTTTGATCACGCTGCCGGCTTGCACTTCGTGATCGTACTGACGAATCACCCAGTGCTTACTGGCGACGTTGTAGCTGCCCAGAATGGCGAGCAGTGTATTCGTGTTGGACTCCGCGTCGCGGTCCTCAATCGTCAGCGGAGTGACCGCCGGTGGATGATAAACGGCGTCACGAATAACCGGTGGGCGTCCGTCATGGAGGAACGACATCGCGACGTCGCCCACCAACTCGCCTTGATACGTCAGTTTCAAGCGGCCTGTGGGTACGAAGCGTCCGATAGCGGCCGCTTCGACACCTTCGCTCTCGCAGAGCTCTCGCAACTCGTCCCACTTTGATTCGGGGACGGCGAAGACCATGCGTTCCTGCGCTTCCGAGATCCAGATTTCAGTGTAGGTCAATCCGTCGTATTTCAGGGGGGCCTTGTCCAGCCACACCTCCGCTCCGAGTTCCTCACCCATCTCGCCCACGGCGCTACTGAATCCACCGGCCCCGCAGTCCGTGACGGCATTGTACAGTCCGCGATCGCGAGCTTGCAGCAGGACGTCGAGCACCATCTTTTCGGTGATCGCGTTGCCGATCTGAACGGCACCGCCTGAGAGGCTCTCGGATTCACTGGTCAGTTCAGCGCTACTGAAGGTTGCTCCGTGAATCCCATCGCGGCCGGTCCGTCCGCCGATCGCGACAATCAGGTCGTTCGCTTTGACCTCTTTGTCTTCCATGCCGACCGGGAGGATGCCCACGTTGCCGCAATACACCAGGGGATTGCCGAGATACCGGCGATCAAAATAGACCGCACCGTTGACCGTTGGGATGCCCATCCGGTTGCCGTAATCCCGCACGCCCGAGACAACGCCCTGGATCACACGTCGCGGATGGAGGACTCCTGGCGGCAGTTCATCCGGTGTTACATCGGGCGGCGCAAAACAAAACACATCGGTGTTGCACACCGGCTTGGCACCCATGCCCGTACCCATCGGATCGCGAATCACGCCACCGATGCCAGTATTCGCCCCACCATACGGCTCCAGTGCCGAGGGATGGTTGTGCGTCTCCACTTTGAAGCACACATGATCATCCTCATCGAATGTGACGACTCCAGCATTGTCTTTGAACACGCTCACACACCAATCGTCATCGCCTAGCGTGCGTCGGATCGACTGCGTTGCCGCAAAGATTGTCTCTTTGAGCATGTTGGCGTATTGCCGCTCGTCGCCTTCTGGCGTGCCATCGGCACCTGGGCCGCGATAGTGAATGCGACCGGCCAGCGTTTTATGGCTGCAGTGTTCGGACCAGGTCTGCGCAACCGTCTCGAGTTCGATATCGGTCGGGTCGCGATCGAGGGACGCGAAATGATCGCGAATGGTCTGCATCTCAACGAGAGTGAGATAGAGCTGGCCATCCTTCGACAGTTTCTCCAAGCCCGCGTCGTCGAGGCTGCGGATGGGCACGCGTACCAATTCGAACTTTCCCTCGGATCCGACGCCGAGTTCGTTCATTCGCAGCGGGCCGATCACGAATTGTTCAATTGAGTCGTTCGAGAGAGCGCGCCGGCAGATCGCGTCGAGACCGGCCTCGTCCACGCCTGAAATCCAATACTTGCGGAACGTCTTGACTGCTCCCGCGTCCAGACCGCTATCGGCCAGGGCGCTCTGCGTACTCGCAGCGACGGGATCCATCACGCCCGGCTTGCTCATCACATGCACCAAGTGCGGCTGATCTTCCACACCACGCTCGGCGAGATTCTCCATCATCGACTCGGGCGGCTCCGAGAGCGCGTCACTATCGCCATCGACGCTCTCGCTAACGCGGCCGATCACCAGACGCTCGGTGACGGTATCAGCCAGCAAGGTCGCGGCGACCGATTGAGCCTGTTCACGGCTGATCTCTCCCTGCACAAGAAAGCCCCGCGCCGCGGCGACAGTCAGGTCGCTGCCTAGGCCGAGCTGGTAGATCTCGTCAGCGGTATGCAATCCCATCCGGTCGAGTTGCTGCGGTGCCGGATGAATGTCGATTTGCCAAAGTGGCATGTCTGGAGCTCAGTTTTTGAGAATGAGGGATGGGGAGAAGTGGGCTGAGGAGCAGAGGACAATAGTAGCGGGGAAGGCGGAACTTATGAGGGCGGCGGGAACGATGGCGGGGATGACGCCGCTTCGCGTCTTTTTCTGGCGTCGCGGAGGTAAGTGGTTAGGGCGGGGTCGTCGGCAGATTGAATGATCTCGATCAGCTGCGATAAATCTTGGGCCGTGGCCTGTATCGCCGCAAGGATAGCGGCCCGATTTTCACACACGATGGCGGTCCACAGCCCCTCGTCACCGGCCGCAATCCGGGTGGTGTCGAGCCATCCCGATCCCACCATCCGAAGCGCTTCCTCAGGGACCTGCCGGGCGACGACCGCCGCCAGCAGATGGGGTGCATGGGAAGTCACTGCCATCAATTCGTCGTGCCGCTGGGGCGATAGCCGCAGAGTCCGCGCGCCGGTGGACTGCCAAAACCGTTCGATGGCATCGACCACGCCGCTGTTTTCGGTTCCCGATGGCGTGAGCACAACCAACTTGTCGTCCAACAAATCGCCACGAGCGTGCTCAATGCCCGTTTTCTCGCTGCCCGCGATGGGGTGGGAGGCTACGAACCGAGCCATTGCCTCAGGAACCGTTGCAACCGCTTGCACAATGCCGCACTTGGTACTGCCCACGTCTGTGATTAAGACATGGGGGCATGCGGCCGCTATTTTCAGAGCATATTCTGCAATGCGGTCGACCGGCGTCGCGATGATGACGAGATCCGCCAGCTTGGACGCCTCGATAAAATCGTCTGAAACAGCGTCGACGAAGTCATTATCGATCGCAAATTCACGGGTTTCCGCCCGGCGTGCCCACCCAATCACACGAACCTGTGAATCTGCGCCCGTCCGACGAAGCGATTTTGCGACACTCCCACCGAGCAACCCTAACCCGATCACCGCAACAGTGCGGATCGGCAAGAGGGGCGATTCGGTAGCAAAATCAGGTGTATTCACGCGCAGCAGAATATCGCATCGCGGGGGTCAAGCCCAGCCGTAGGATCCCTCTCCACACCAAAATTCACGCTCGGGCGAGCAGTCGGCCGACCGTCGAAACCATGCTCGGCAGCGGGCACTTAGCTCGGCAGGGGGCACTTAGCTCGGCAGCGGGCACTTGAATTGATCTTGCCGTGATTTCATGGGCGAAGGCACAATCGGCGGCATGACTCCCCCTCCTCAATCAAACCGCTCGTCCTCTCAATCCCCGTCGGCCTCCCACCCTCGCGGTAATGGCCTTCCGCTGGGAACGGTCGACCGCACCGATTGCAATCCTGAATCGCAGTGGGATAACGCTCCCAATCCGTTTTCGCGGGTGCTCACCGCCAGTGAACCCTCGGCCAAGGATCGGTTCGTGAGGGCGGTGAGAACACTGGTGGTCACACTCGCGTTAACCGCAATTCTGTTCGCAGGTGTGTTTTTTGGCAAGCAATTCCTGCTCGCTCAGCTGGTCGCTGGATTCGATGATCTCGATGCTGCGGGCAAACAGGCTCGCTTGACACAAATCGCGAGCTTCGGACTTGATGCGGTCGAACCACTGGCCGGCAAGCTAGCAAACGAGGAGGATGCGGTGTCGGTAGCTGCATTCACGCTGCTTCAGCAGCTCCAGAATGACTGGATCACGCTATCTCCCGCAGCCGCCCAAGCAGCTCACAGCCGCTTGATTGAGTCGATTGCAACTGCATTTCGACGTCCATCGGAACAGGCTGGGATACCGGGGCCAGCTCAGCGTGGTCGGGCCAGTGAATTGCTGAGGCAGTCGATTCTCGAATTCTCATCAGCGCCGTCTCAGACACCGGAACTACTCGGCGCCGCCAATGATCTACTGGCGGAACTCGACGGTCCCGCGTCGACCAACGCGATGCTGGCCAACTCCCCGGTGCAACTGCGCTCGGCCCCGCGGCGTCATTCCGTAGCAAAGGTTGCGCGGCTTGCTACGCCCGTTCGCCAATCGGGCTGGACCGACTGGCCACCACCCACCAGTACTCAAACCGCTCAAATCGTCCGCTCTGGTGCTCGTCGCGCGAGTGTGGAGCAGGCGAGCTTGGCAGACCAAGCCGATATGTCAGCAACGCTGACGGCACCAGCGAGTCTGCAAGCCCTGCCACGTGGTGTGATGGCGCCGTTGCAGCAGATCACGTCACACGAGCCTGTCGCTTCATCCTCGCCTGCGGTTGCGGCGCATCGACCGGTCAGTCGGGTAATCCAGGTATCGGCGGATGCGGACGCTCCCATCGAGACGCTCAGTGAAGCGGGAACCCTGGAGAAAGTCTCGAATTCTAGCGACGCAGCAAACGAACGAGGTTACCCGGAGCTAACCGCGCGAGGGTTCTCCAAATCACAGCTGGAATCGGCCGCCAAATGGAGCAACGCAGCGGCCGAGGAGCGGATTGCAATGATCAGTTCTCTGGCTCGTTCGGGCGAACTCGGAACCGAGCCCTGGTTGTCCTATGCGATCAATGATCCGGACCGTCGCGTGCGTTTGGAGGTGGTCGGTGCCTTGGAGAAATCACGCGGCGCGGCCGTTTCAGCAGGTCTAAGGAAGCTCCTGGCCGGCGAGACCGATCCGCACGTCGCCGCTAGGATCCGCCGAATTCTCGATCTGTTTTGAGTTGAAGTCTGGCGATTCGGGCACACGGATTCTATAATTTTCATACACTGGAGTATCCGAATCCCCACTGAGCGATATTTTCTGCGGAAGTGCCATGAGCGAAGACAAAGTAGACGACCTAGCCGGCGCATTCGGCCAACTGACCCCCACCGGTGGTGGCGATCCGATCCCCTTGATCAAAGACAATCTACTGATCGGTCGACGCAAACATTGCGATATTTGCTTGGACTTTCCCAACGTGTCCAGCCAGCACTGCCGGATGACGCTGGAAAACGGCTACTGGTTTATTCGCGATCTCAATAGCCGCAATGGGACGAAGGTTGACGGGCGGCCCGTGATCCGCAAGCGTGCCGATCCCAAGTGCAAGGTCACGATTGCACGGCATAACTATATTCTCGAGTACGATCCACAGGTTCTCGGTGCCTATGGTCCTCCTCCACCGGATGACAATTACATCGAAGAAGTCATGAAGAGCTCGTTGATGGACCGGGCCGGTGTCGCCAAACGCGACCCTAAAAAGGGGTTGTTCAACCGCAAGTCGGACTGAGCGACATGGGATGAGCA
This sequence comes from Allorhodopirellula heiligendammensis, assembly GCF_007860105.1. Taxonomy (NCBI): domain Bacteria; kingdom Pseudomonadati; phylum Planctomycetota; class Planctomycetia; order Pirellulales; family Pirellulaceae; genus Allorhodopirellula; species Allorhodopirellula heiligendammensis. The sequence continues at coordinate 906,032 of NZ_SJPU01000002.1, read as the reverse complement.
AACCAGGTAGCTGCGTTGGCCAACAATTGGATCCGACGCTTTGGCAACGTTGGTTACCTCAGACTTGCGATTCCGAGACGGTTCGACAATCGTTTGATTTTAGCTAATCCGCATTTCTTATCTCGCCGATACAATCCTCACAGGCACTCTCGCTGCGCCCTGACTCCGACGGAGTCTCCTGTCGCGGGCGAGTGTGATTTTCCAGGGTTAGTCCACCGCGAGGTTTTCTGAATGTCGGGCGATTCCAAGGTTCTCGACCGAGATCGCCGATTGACGTTGCCGTCTCGCTTGCCGCAACCGCTGCATGCCTGGGTGATGCAATGGGGCACAGCGATTGTCGACGGCATTGCTGCCATCGGCGATTTGGCTTGCTTCACCTGGCAGATGCTGGGGTGGATGTTCACACGCTTACCGCGGCGGGGAACTTTATTAACCAACTTCTATCAGGTTGGGGTGTTGAGCCTGCCGGTGGTCGCATTGACAGGTACGTTCATCGGCATGGTGCTCGCCGTCCAAAGTTTCTATCAATTCCAAGCCATCGGATTGGCCAGTCGGCTCGGCGTGGTGATCAATACGTCACTGGTCCGTGAGCTTGGACCGGTGCTGGCTGCGACCATGCTCGCCGGTCGGGTAGGCGGCGCGATGGCCGCCGTGCTCGGCACGATGCGTGTCACCGAACAAATTGACGCGTTGACGACCATGGGAGCCGATCCCATTCACTATTTGGTCGTGCCCCGATTCCTCGCCTGCCTGTTGTTGATTCCCGCGTTGACCATCATGGCGGATTTCATGGGGATCGTGGGAGGATATTTTTATAGCGTGGTGATTCTAGGTATCGACCGGGCTGCGTATCTGCACCATTCGCGGGAAGGCGTCGTCGGATTCGACCTGTTCATGGGAATCTTCAAGAGTTTCTTTTTCGGCGCCATTATTGCGATCGTCAGTTGTTACCGTGGATTCAATTGCCAACCGGGGGCTGAGGGGGTCGGTAAAGCAGCCACGGCGGCGTTCGTTTACTCGTTCGTATTGATCCTCGCCGTGGATTTGTTTCTGAACATCGCGTTGGATTCGATTTACTTCATGGTATATCCCCAGGGACCGGTGCTGTTTTGAGCGATCACGATGCCATCGAGACGCCGCATGACGCCTCTGCAGATGAGCCCCTTGGGCACGCGTTGATTGAAGTCCGCGGACTGGACGTTGAGTTCGACGGTCATGTGATTCTATCGGGGATCACTCGCAGCATCACACGTGGCCAGACTGTCGCTGTGATCGGTGAGAGTGGTTGCGGCAAAACGGTATTCATGAAAACGCTCGTCGCGCTGATCAAACCAACTCGCGGTCAAATAAGTTTTGATGGGGCTGACTTGAATCAGCTCTCCCCCGCTGAACTCGCTCAGATCCGGCGGCGATTTGGTTTTGTATTTCAACATGCTGCGTTATTTGACAGCATGAATATTTTCGACAATGTGGCCTTTCCGATTCGACAAAACGAACCCGACACCGGCGAGGACGAAGTTCGCGATCGCGTGCGAACCCATCTGCTCGAGGTCGGATTACCCGAAGAGGTCGCCGCGAAATTCCCAGCTGAAATTTCAGGCGGGATGCAGAAGCGCGTCGGGTTAGCGAGGGCACTCGTGTTGAAACCCGAGTTGATCGTGTACGACGAACCGACCACTGGACTCGATCCCATCATGAGCGACGTGATCAACGAACTAATTTTAAATACTCGGCGGATGTACCCCGTCACCAGCGTGGTGGTCACGCACGACATGCACACGGCGCGTAAGGTTGCCGATCGTGTGATGATGTTTTTTCCTCGTCGGATGCTCGGCGAGGGGCAGTCTCAAATTTTATTCGACGGACCTCCCAGCGGACTCGAACACGCCGATGACCGGCGGGTTCGCCAGTTCGTCCGTGGCGAAGCGGGCGATCGGATTCGTGAAATGTCTCGAGCAATGGCGTAATCATCATGGACGACAGCAGACTACGATTTGGGGTGGGCGTGTTGGTCATCGCAGCAATCGGAATCGGCGTGATCCTCACGTTTCTGTTCGGTGCGTTTCCGGCCATCCTCAGCCGCGAATACATCTTAACGGTCAATTTTCCATCGGCTCAGGGTATCAATACCAATACGCCCGTCCTTCGCGACGGTGTGAAGATTGGGCGTGTTTCGGACATACAATTGCGTAGTGAGGGCGGCGTCACGCTCACCCTGGCGATGGATGAAGCGTATCCCATGCTGCACCAGTACATCCCACAAATTGGCATCGGATCACTGATCACCGGCGATTCGAAACTGGAGTTTCGCAAAGCAGAACCGCAAGAATTGGCGGCTCTTTTTCCTGATGATCCTGCGATGATTGACCGTACCTATAGTAACGGTGAGCATCTCGATTACGGGCAGAAACTCGATGATCCGTTCACCCTGTTATTTGGCATGGAAGACGAGTTGCGGTCGACGTTCAGCAGCATTCGGCATGCGGGTGATGCCGTTCAGGGCACCGGCGAGAGTATTCAGTCGCTGGTCAACGATGTGCGTGGTTTGATTGGGATCGAACCCTCCTCGAACGCTTACCCGCCAGGTTTTCCTCCTCAAACCTCCGTGCTCCCCAGACACTCGTCGATGGGCATCGGCAACTCCGCACCCATGTTCGCGCACGCGAGTCCGGGAGGGCAGATGCCGCCCGCTCCGTCGTGGGCGCATCCCGTCCGCCTGGTGTCAGCAAGCGCCTCTGAAAATACCGGTGCATCCACCGTTCAAACAGCCGCGTTCACGCAGCCCAATCAGAACTCGCTTCCGCCGGGCGAACTCGGTGCAGACCCCGCCCGATCCTTGCAACCTGGCTTGACGCCACCTGTAGGGACGCCTCGCGGTGGGGCTGGTACACCCACGTTTGTTCAGCTGCAAAACGAAGCCATCGAGACGCTGGAAGAGCTTCAAGGCGCGATTCGCGACGCACGCTCGATTCTTGGCAATGAGCAGATCCGCAGAGGGATCCACGACTCGGTGGAACGCTTCCCCGGCATGCTCGATCAAGCCAACGAAACACTTCGCACCGCTCAAAAAACATTCGATAACTTCGCTGAGGTTGGAAAGCAATTTGAGCAAGTTGGCTCGGTCGCCGAACAGGCCATCACCGAACTCAAAACGACCGCCGGGGGCACACTCGAAAGCTTCCAAGCGACCGCCCAGAACGTCGAGGCATTCACAGATCCGTTTGGCCGACGAAGCGAAGAGTTTGCTGAGCAGGTTCTGAGAAGTCTCGTCAGTGTCGATAATGCCCTGACGCAGATCGATACTTTCGGCAAGACAATCAATGGCTCCGACGGAACGCTCAAACGCTTGATCGAAGACGATGAGATGTATTATGAGATCAAACGTACCGTTGAAAATATCGAAGCAGCAACTGCCCGGATACGTCCCATTCTCGATGATGTTCGGGTGTTCACAGACAAAATTGCTCGTGATCCACGGCAACTCGGCGTCCGAGGAGCGTTGGGACATCGACCGACGGGCGCGGGGCTGAAATAGAATCGCCTGAATGGAGGTGCAGCCGGAACTACGAGCTGGCGTGAAGCCCGCCCCACGAGCGAATGGATCGCGAGCTCACCAGGGTGGCTGCTACCGCCAGACGGGGGTTGGGCAGATTGTGGCGAACCCTAATACGAAGTGTTTTGTTCGTTAGCAGGTTCGCTTTTTGGGACGCAAGTGAAGCGTTGATAGCGGTGCACCGCGAACGCTCCAGCAGTTCAGAGTGTGGACGGTGTACAAGCTTAGACCAGTGGTCTTCAATGCCGCTCGCGAGATGCACGAATTGGGTTGAGTTTGTCGGCACGTCCCGGGGAATTCACTTTGATTCTCCGCATTTGCTAGTGCGTTGATGATGAAATCCTCTACGATCATGGGCGTCTTTTCCCATATCGTGCACGGATATCAAAGCCTACATGGACGTCACCCTCCCCGAAGCCGACACTGCGGTAAGCGAGCCCGTTGAACTTGCGTTACCCTGTCAGCGGTCCGTTCCCGACCCGCGGCGTCGCGGTGCCATCCGCTGGGACTACACTCTCTTTTTCGTCACGCTGCACCTGCTTACCCTGTTGTGCCTGCTATCGTGGTTTTTTAGCTGGGCGGGAGTGATCGCTTTTGTGGTGGGCGTTGTACTGTTCGGTCAAATGGCGATTCCCATCGGCTACCATCGACTGCTCACGCATCGCAGCTTTCGCACCCCGAAATGGTTTGAGCGCACGCTCGTAACGCTCGCCATGTGTGCTGCCCAGGAAACACCAGCGCACTGGGTTGCGTGGCACCGGATGCATCATTCCCACTCGGATCATGCGGAAGACCCCCATTCGCCTCGCCAAGGATTCCTGTGGTCCCATGTTCGGTGGTTGGTCCATGAAACCCGCACGCGACTGGCGACGTTCTCGATGTACGAAAAATACGCTCGGGATGTGTTAGCGGACCCATACTATCGATGGATCGAAAAATTACCGTCACCCGCGGGATTATTTTGGCTCGGTCATGCGTTGATCTATACCTTGATCACGACCGCGATATGCCTCGCGATCTACGGCAATGAAGCTGCGGCGTACCGCATGATTGCCAGCATTGTTTTGTGGGGCGTGATCGCTCGCACCGTGTGGGTCTGGCACATTACTTGGGCGGTCAATTCGCTCAGTCATATGTTCGGCTACCGTAACTACGACACCAACGACGACAGTCGAAACAATTGGTTGGTGACGTTGCTGACCGCAGGTGAAGGCTGGCATAACAACCACCACGCGGACCCGGCGAGCGCTTCCGTCCAGCACCGATGGTGGGAAATCGACATCAACTACTACGTCATTCGAGGTTTCGAACTGGTCGGTTTAGCCAGTCATATCATTCGTCCCCGCTGCCACCGTCAAGCCGAGACTGGCAAAGCGGTCTCCAACGCCGTTGAGATTTAGCAGCCTGTTAGGTTAATGCTTTCGCTGCCCGGACGCATAAATACTAACCCGAAACGCAAGCGATGGACGAGGCGGGTTGCCTCGCTGGTTTGTCGGGTTACCGAATCAACAGGCAGCGAGGCCCCGACCGTATCCTGATGCTTGAACAAGCCAAGAAATGTGTTTCGGCATTCTCGATCCACGACGCCAGCGATCAGCTACGCCCCGCTGGCCAGCGGCACTTGGCAGGCATAATCACTCGCCAGCTCCACCTGGACGGCCAAAGCGGTCGTCGACGCGGCAATCCAACCAAACACTGGGCCGGTCATGGGATTGGGGGTGATTCACCTCGCGTTGGGAACGAACCGGCTCCTCATACGCGGCCGTTGGTTCCTCATCTGCGGTCGCTGTGCCAGGCAGAGGACCGTCAACAACACGCACTTCCATGCCGCGGAAATCTATCTCCAACCGGGCGGAGTCGATCACGCAAGGAGCATCCGGCAAAACAGCAGCCCCAACCGCCTCGTCGTAGGTGACGAGGCGGTACCGGACGGCTGGAGTTGGAGCGTTTCGCGTCTCGTCACGCTCGACGACCACCAATAGCGTATCATCGAGAATGACACGCTGGCCGACGCGTAACCGCAATAGCTGGCCTTCGTCGGAGGCGATGCGGATCGGGTCGCCGAACAGAGCTCGACGGAGACGCGATATCAATTCCACTATTGCTGCGCAGCGTCGTCGTCACCGGTAACGAATTTGTAGATTCGTCCGCCACCCATCATGGTGCTCATGAGAACCTCTCCCGATTCAGTCTCGCCGAAGGTGAAGACAGGAAGTTGCTCCCATGCGATCGTGCGGTTTTCGAGCACCTTCTTAGACGCGGGATCAATCTTCATGGCCCACAGGCGACCGCTGACGTAGTCACCGTAAAGGTAATAACCATCGAGTACAGGCGTGTCTTTTCCACGATAGACCGAACCGCCTGTGACCGATTTCCCCCAGTCATCGGTGTGGGGGTATTCGATCAAGGGCTCGATGTATTTCTCGTTGACGTCGGAACCTTTTTCTCCCCCTAGGGTGAACCGGTTAGCACCTTCGCGAACGCTCCAGCCGTAGTTGCCCCCGTTCCGAATCAAGTTGATTTCTTCCCAGTCATTCTGACCGACGTCGGCGGCCCAGAGTTCGCCGGTGGCCGGGTCGAACGACATCCGCCAAATATTGCGGATACCCCATGCGTAGATTTCTGGCCAAACATGGGTGCGTCCGACCAGCGGATTGTCGTCGGGGATACCGTAGGCCAGTCCGTCGTCCTGGGAATCGACATCGATCCGCAAGATCGATCCGAGCAGCTTGCTGAGGTCCTGAGCTGACTTGAGTGGATCGTTTCCTTTGCCACCATCACCCAACGCGATGTACAGGTATCCATCGGGACCGAAAGCGACCGTGCCACCATTGTGATTCCAAAACGGCTGGTCGATACGCATCAACTCACGTTCGCTATCGGCGTCGCCAAGTTTGTGTTGGGATCCTTCCTGCGTGCGGAATTCACTCACGATCGAGACATGAGGACGCTGCGAAGTCGTGTAGTAAACATAGAACTTGCCGTTCTCTTTGAACTTGGGGTGGAATGCCAAGCCGAGAAACCCCTCTTCGTTTTCACGATCTTTATAGCCCACGCGATCGCTCAGATCCATGAAGATCTCAGGCTCCTCGACCGTTTCGTCATCCTGGTCAAAAGCGTAGATCTCGCCCGTTTGGCTGGCCACGAACAACCGACCGCTCCCGTCACCCGCACCCATCATCACAATCGGGCGACTGATCCGTAAATTGGGATAGGCCTCCACCACCTGAACATCCAACGGACTCGCGTTCAATTCAGCTGGGGGGTTGGCAAGATTAATCGTCGGGGAGTCGGGACTCTCCGCAAACGCGGTTGCGACGGGCAGCGAGTTTGCCGCAGAGATCGCAAAACATGCTGCCGCCGTGTGGCGCAGCACCGGGGATCGGAACAAGGAAGACATTCGCACGGAAGACCTCAAAATCATGGTGTCGGTATTGGGAAGAGAGCACACGGTGTTAGCGGAAAACCGCTGGAACTGGATTTCGCTGGGCTCTAGAATAGAACCAGAGCTCTGGTTGGGATTCATGAGTTGCGATCCACGAGCAGGCTCCCGATCAACCGCCCATTCTACCTCGTCCGAGCGAAGCGGTCGAATGGGCAGATTGTCGATCGACGGCTTCGTCCGTCACGGGGGATTGCGATATCATCCCAATCTGCCACGCAGGCATGAGTCAAAACATTTCACGCAAGGGAAATCTCAACAATGGCACCGTTTATTCAATCGAGTTGGGAGAGTCCCATTGGTCGCCTGCGGATCTCGGTGAGCGAACAGGGCGACGGCACCCCACATTGCGTGGGGCTGTATTTCCCCGGTCACCAGCCGACTCCCAAATTCTGGTCTGATGACAGGACTGAGTTGGACTGGCGTCAGCATGATTTTGTGCGACACATTGTCGATCAGTTGGCGGCCTATTTTGCCGACGGAAAATTTCGCATCGAGCTGCCGTGCCATTTCAGCGGAACGGATTTCCAACAGCAGGTCTGGCACCAACTCACGCTGATCCCTGCGGGCACAACACGGACTTATCGTGAAATCGCCACCTTGATCGATCGCCCCGCCGCCGTCCGGGCAGTCGGTTCCGCCGTCGCCCGCAACCCGTTGTCCATCATTGTCCCCTGCCACCGAGTCATTGCTAGCGGCGGTGGTCTTGCTGGGTTCGCTGGCGGCTGCGACCGCAAACGTTTTTTGCTGAATCACGAATTACTCGAGCAGGAATTGCTCGAGCAGGAATTGCCCGAATACGAAGCAGGAGTTCACACTGACACTCGAAACAGCCAATCGACAACAGTCACCACGCCGGTTGCGACAATTGCCCAGCCCAATGCGGTTAGCGTGCGTGTAGCTGGCAATCGGCCCGTCCAGGTCACGCGGGCCGCCGCGATAAAAACTGCGAGTGCGAGGAATGCCAAGCAAAGTCCACCTGCGTTGGCTTGAGCCGCCGCCCACCATTGCCCTCGAGTCCAATGGCTCCAAGACGTGGTCATCCCGCAAGCGGGACAGCGCATTCCCAATAAGACCCGCATGGAGCACGGCGGCAAACCGAGCTGTTGATGGGTTCCCAAACCTGCCGCAGCGGGTACCAGTGAGCGGGCCAAGCCAAGCAGCATGACCAGCCCCAGGGCAAGGGCTCCAGCGGCTACGCGTAACCAACTCGCCCAGCGGTGAGATGTCTCCTTAAGCTCTGAAACTCCCTCCTGAGGGTTCTCGCAACCTGGCGGGATCTGGTCGGCAGCCACTTAATTCACCCTCGGCCAAGCTGGGTGGATCGGCCGTCGAACCGTCAGCAAATCGGAGATGGCCGTCGGCACGGTATCCCGCATCGCTGTGAGTTGCGACACCGTCGACGGACCACACGGGACACGAGCCCGCATTCCACGAACTGCGTTGGCAAGGGGTGGAGTCACACCATGTCCAGCTTTGCTGGGGCGAGGCCGATCACTACCGTCGCTGGACACCGTCAGTCGGTTCATGTGCCACGCCGGTTGCCGTACCAACGTATTTGCATGCGATCGCAATACTGGAACCCAGCTGCAGCAGCCCAGGGACGTAGCCAAACTGCGGCGGCATCGAGCTGATCGACGGTGATGCCCTGGGGCATGATCCACACGTCCGCCGCGGCGACACCAAGATCGCCCACGACCGTGAGAATTTCGTCGTACTCGGCAGGGGAATCAACGACAAATTTGACCTGCGTGGTGGGCGCTCGGTCGATCAGCCGCCGCATCGTGGCGATCGGCATTCTTCGCTGCTCATGCAGTTCAGCCCAGCGTGAATCGTCCGCCAATGCTGGGCCGGCACCTCGTCCCGGCGTGCTCGCCCGCAACTTGGGACTCAGTGATAGTAGATCGCAGGGCACCTCCACATCGACTGTGCCCGCAGTTTCGATTGTCACATGCAGGCCGCCCGCCCGCAGTCCGGTCGCCAATTCTGTCATTCCTTTCATGATCAGCGGTTCACCGCCAGTCAGGACCACATGTCCAATTCTCGCTGCCGATGAGGGGCCGCCGTCAGCATCCGGCATCCGCGCCTGCACCGCCCGTTCGATCAGTTCAGTGATGGTGGACCGCTCGCCTTCAGGCCGCCACGATGCATAGGGCGTATCGCAAAACCAGCACCGCAAGTTACAGCCACTGGTGCGAATGAAAAAGCTCGGCACGCCCGTGAGCAAACCTTCGCCCTGTAGGCTGGAAAACGTCTCTGCGATCCTCAGCGAGACGTCGGCATGCCCGTTCGGGGATAATACGTGTTCTTGCGTTTTCAAATTCCGAGACCGTCTGACCAACACGAGGGTGAATCACTCTAATATCGCGAAAACCCGTATACCAGCAACCCGCGACCACGCATGATCCCTACTCAACTGGGGAATCAGTAAGATACATTGAATCTTCCGCACGACGCCAATCCTCCTGCCAGTCGAGAATCAGCCACCATGGAACTTCCTTGGCTTGCAAATACAAGCGACGGTTTCTATCCGGCTAATCGCCAATGTCTGACTTGCGGAGGCGATTTCTCAGACGGCTTCGCGTACCTCAGTGGAGGCGGGATGCTGCTCTCGGGTGATGGCCAGGATTCCATTCATACAGAACGCCTCAAAGGATTCTTGCATGTGGGGTTCCACGGGCGAGATTCTGAGATGCGAGACTCGGGTGATTTTTTACTGGTCGATGATGTGAGCTATGGCCAGTTCGACTTGAATTGGTGTTCGATAAAATGTTTACGAACGGCTCTCGGCCAATTGTTGGACGACCTCGAGACGAGGATCTCACAGCAAACACCGGGCGAAGATGAACATCAAGAGTGAGGATGCACTCGTTGATCACGCCATCTCGACGGCCTTCGCCACTGGACTTGGCCGGCTCGACCGCTTGGCCAGTTCGACATAGTCTGGCCGATCCGAGGCTTGGTCGTGCTGAAAACCCTCGATCACTTGACCTTGATAATAGGTGAACACGCCCGGCATCTGGAAGGAATTTCCCTGCGGCCACCCGAGTCCATGACCGTGCAGCAAGCCAGCCACGATGCCACGTATCCACACCCGCATGCCGAACAGTTGCCGAAAATCGCCAAGATCGAGCCCGAACTGGCGATAGAGCCGGCACTGCGGGTCGGAGATTCGCGGCACGTCGTCCATGCCGTATTGAGCGAAAAACTCCCTACCATCGCCCGCGCCCAAGTGGACCAAGACAATTCCGCAGCCAGCGGCTTCAATCTCATTTCGTCGTAAGGATATTTCAGCGAGTGCCTCACGGCAAAACGTGCAGCCCGAATGTCGCAAGAACACCACCATCTGAGCTTGCTCGCTGGCGAGTCGATCCATCGTTCTGCCCGTATTCGTTCGCAGGTCCTGGAGGGGCACGTCAGCCTCCGGGGTGTCGTAGGCAGACCCGGCCGCATGATCATGTAGGACAGCACCCCACAAAATGATTGTGAAAGGAACGAGCCAGGCGATATCATTGGTCAATATCACCCAACCGAATTGGGCTGGTAAAGCATGAGATGACAACGCGACGGCAAACCCTACCAAGCCAAATAGCTTTCCTAGAAAGCCCACCAGTACGATTGGCCAGTGTCGGTAGGGATGGGTCGCTGCGATCAAAAAGCCGACGCCGAACACGCCGACAATCATGCCAATGCATTGCCAAAAGACGGCCTCGGTCGCCGAGGGCTGCAGTCCAAACCATCCGAGCATCGACGTGGGCATGAAGACGGCGATCACTCCCCACACAAAATTGTAGACTGCTGCGGCGAGCAGAACGTACTTCATCCAGTTCTTCGGTTGGTAATTCATGACTATTTCACTGCGAACATGGATTCGAACGGCTGGGCGACTTTGGCGAGTTTCTCCAAACTCTGATAAAGGATTTGCCTCGCTCGCTCTTTACTAATTCCAACTTCGTCACCCAACGCACGCAGGGATTTCCCCTTCTCGGAACCGTCCAATCCAAACCGCCCGCGGACAATAAAACACTCGCGAGCATCAAGAACCTCGTCCATCTCCTTCAGTACAACGGTGGCCGCAGCGAGTAGATCCGCAGCCGACGGCTGATCCGAGTCCACCGTGGCAGCGGCCCAGTAAAGTGTTTCATTGCCATCGCTCAATTCATGCGACCTGCGTTTGCAAGCGCGACCAATCAATCGAGCGATATGCCGTTGGACAGCATGGGTCAGATAGGTACTGAAGCGGTAACCGCGACTGAAGTCAAACTTATCAATCGCATTGAGCAGGATCGGATTCGCTTCGGCGACAAACTCATCAAATTCATCGCTCGATGATGAGATTTTGCGGCACACGAACGAGACCAGACGGAGATTGGACCGTGCGATTTCCTCTCGGGTGTCATTGGCTTCATCGAGCAAGCGCCCAATCTCGGCTTGCGTCTTGCGGGGTCGTCGCTGGTTGCGCAAGGTTGCGGTGAGCGCGTGAGCTCGAAACCGAAGGAAATTGAGCCGCTTGAATAAAAACTGCTCCCCTTCGAAAGTCAGAATCCGACATTCCTCTACCGCCGTTAGAAAATTAGCTGCCGCGTGGCCAACGTCGCCAACCGCGCGATCGTCTTCCTCGACGTAAAGTGCGCAGTCAATCTCGGCAAAATCCTGCTCGTGCGCCGACTCAAAGTCGGCATGCGGTATGAACGGGATTTCGGCGTCAGCCACGGCAGTCTCAGTCGCTGGTTGGTGTTCGCTACGAGCAATTTCCGTGTTTGTAACAGAAGCCCTCACAATGACCAGCAAAAAAATTGAAGATGTCGTCTCCGGTCTGCTGACTGGGTGAGCCGAGACGCTCGACAACCGGGCTCGCGAAACTGCCCGTTGAGGTGCGGCATAGGGCTGACCTGTGCGTTAACGAAACCGCTTCTAAGCAGGTCGGGGGAAATGTTTCGGTATAACTCACGTAGGCGAGTCTCTCCGAGACTCGCAACTCTCAGCGTCTCGGAGAGACGCTGCTACGTGGTTTCACCGAATTACTTGTGCGTACCTGCTTATCACTTCGATAGCAAGCTGTTCGCCGGGCCGACGGTAGAATATCTGATCGCGTGCGTGGTCATTTTTGAGCAATCGTCTACTAACCGGTCGCGAGGAATCAAAGCTTAACGAGTCAGTACAGGTGTTTTCGTGCGAATTGCTATCATCGGATCGGGGATTTCGGGCCTAACGTGCGCCCGAATCCTGTCCGGTGAGCATCAAATCACCGTCTTCGAAGCGTCTAACCATGTCGGCGGTCACGCCCATACCGTCAGTGTGGAGGTCGGAAATGAGCGGCACGATCTCGATACCGGATTCCTTGTCTACAACGATCGCACCTATCCTGTTTTCGCGCAGATGCTCCACGACCTCGACGTCGAAACCTCACCTTCCTCGATGAGTTTTAGCGTTCGCTGCGACCGGTCCAACACGGAATACAATGGCACCTCGATCAATGGACTCTTTGCCCAGCGTCAAAACGCTCTGCGTCCTTCGTTCCTGAGGATGTTGGCGGATATCGTTCGCTTCAATCGCAATGGACCTCGTGACATTGACCACGTCTCGGACGACCAAACGGTTCGTGACTATCTCGCCGCCGGCAGATACTCGCGAGCGTTTGCAGATCGCTATTTATTGCCCATGGGAGCCGCGATCTGGTCATGTCCGCGGGAGTCATTCGCAGACTTTCCAATTCGTTTCATTCTCGATTTCTACCATCATCACGGTCTGCTTAGCTTAACCAATCGTCCCGTGTGGCGAACGGTTGTGGGTGGATCACATCGCTATGTCGCGAAATTGATCGCGCCTTTTCGTGAGCGGATTCGCTGCGGTTGTCCTGTGCGAAGTGTGAGTCGACTCGAAAACGAAGTCCGGGTGCGTTACGCAGGCGGCGAGGAGGATTTTGACGAAGTCATCATTGCTTGCCACAGCGATCAGGCCCTGCAGATTCTAGCAGACGCCGATGAGCTAGAGACAGAATTGCTGTCTGCCTTTCCGTACGGTGTGAATACCGCGGTGCTGCACACGGACGAGTCAGTGCTGCCTCGACGCCAACGTGCCTGGGCGAGTTGGAACTATCTCATCCCTGCGGAACTGGAAACGCGCCCGCAGGTGACTTACAACCTCAATCAATTACAACGCATTGAGTCACCTCACACCTTGTGCGTGACGCTCAATGCCGACGATATGATTGATCCGGCGAAGGTGCTTGGCCGATTCCAGTATTCGCATCCCCTGTTTACGAGTGAGCGGAGCGTCATTCAGCGGCGTCACAGCGAGATCATTCGCCGGCGGCGAACGTCGTACTGCGGCGCCTATTGGCGAAACGGATTTCACGAAGATGGTGTCGTCAGTGGTCTGGCCGTGGGGCGGGCATTCGGCATACCAAATTGGCGCATTGGATCGGAGGGAGCCGCGAGGATCTCGACAACGCTGCCGACAGGAGGACGTCGCCCATGAGCATCCAGCATAGCTGTCTCTATGAAGGATCAATTCGCCATCGGCGTTTTCGGACGACGTCGCACGAATTCTGTTATCCGCTATTTTTTTTCTATCTCGACCTCGATGAGTTGGACGAGGTTTTCCGAGCTGCACCTTTGGTTTCGACTCGTCGTTTCAGTCTCGTCCGTTACAACCGAGCTGACTACGTCGGGGAGGCAGACCAACCACTCGCCGACAGCATTCGGAAGATCGTGCAGACCGACGCGGGTATCGAGTTTGATGGACCAATTCGGATGCTTGCCCATGTGCGTTATGCGAGTTTTGTCTTCAATCCGATCTCACTCTACTATTGCTTTCATGCAGATGGTCAATCGCCTGCTGCGGTTATCGCCGAGGTCACCAACACGCCTTGGCGAGAACGACATTGCTACGTCATTCCTTGGGAAAGCAATCACCGCGTCCAGAGGCACCGATGCGAAAAAGCTTTCCATGTATCACCGTTTCTGCCGATGGATCTCGAGTATCAGTGGCGTCTGAGTAATCCCGGCCGAAGCCTCTCCATCCATCTTGAGGACCACGATCAGGACGGCTGCCTGTTTGACTCGACATTGCTGATGAAGCGCAAGCCGCTTACCCCAACCCAACTTGCAAAAACATTGTTGCGGTTTCCCCTCATGACCGGCCAAGTCGTCGGCGGGATCTACTGGCAAGCGTTCCGGTTGTGGCTGAAGAAAACGCCTTCATTTCCACATCCTAGGCCGTCCGAAGTTCCACTGAAATCCACTCCTTGATAGACGTTTTGAGAGCACACACGATGTCGAGCGGGACCGATACCGAATATACAAACGTGGACTGGCGACCGGAGGTTTCCCGCATCAACGACGATGCCGCACCGACTCGGAAGTTCACGTGGATGCAACATTTCACGCGTCGCAAGATGATGGATTGGCTTGGAGGGCTGCAGGGCGGGCAGATTCAATTTTCTGACGCGCAGACAGGCGAGGTTTTTGGGCCGTGGGATTCGCCCCTGTGCGTCTCATGGCAGGTCAATCATCCATCGTTTTATAGCCTGCTTGCGTCGCAGGGAGCCATCGGGCTTGCTGAGTCATATCTGCGCGGCTACTGGCAGGTGGATGACCTGACGACCTTCATCCAAATTCTCTGCCGCAATCTCGAACGGACCTCGTCACTCAAGACAGGATTGTCAGCAATCACGGGCTACTTCCGTCGACTAGGTTATCGGTTTGACAGCAATTCTCGCAGCGGTAGCCGACGTCATATCGCAGCTCACTACGACCTCAGTAATGCGTTCTTTGAGTTGTTCCTCGATCCCACCATGATGTACTCATCGGCTTGGTTTGAGCACGACCGCATGTCTCTTCATGAAGCATCATTGTGCAAGCTTGAACGTCTTTGCGGCAAACTGGATCTGCAAGCCAGCGACCGCGTGCTCGAGATTGGAACTGGCTGGGGAGGATTCTCGCTCTATGCTGCAAAGCATATTGGCTGTCACGTCACAACGACCACGATATCACCAGCGCAGTTTGAGATGACAAATGATCGCGTCCGCCACGCTGGATTGAACAATCGCATCAAAGCGTTGTCGAGCGACTACCGTGATCTCGAGGGGCGTTACGACAAACTCGTTTCGATCGAGGTTATCGAAGCGATCGGAGAGCGTCACTTGGACGAATTTTTTCGCAAGTCCAACGAACTACTCAAACCTGGCGGGCGGTGCGTCATGCAGGCCATCGTGATGCCAGAGCAGCGCTACGACACCTACCGACGCGGCGTCGACTTCATACAGAAGTACATTTTCCCGGGTGGATTTCTGCCTTCCATCGTTGCAATTCAACAATCTGCAGGTCGCATGACATCGTTTCGATTGCAATCAGTCGACGACATGTCACGGCACTACGCTGAAACACTCATGCATTGGCGTGCAGGGTTTCTCAATCAACTCGGCGAAGTTCGCAAACTCGGCTTTGACGACCGCTTTATTCGAATGTGGGAGTATTATTTATGTTACTGCGAAGCAGCGTTCCGCGAAGACACCGCCAGAGTTGTCCAGATTGTTTGGGACAAAACGCAAGAGTGAATTCGCTGGAGTCCGCCTGGTCCACCATCCCCAACTACGTCGTCTCGCGACTGTCGGACGCTGCAGAGCAGGGCCGTGTGCCTGATTGGCTGGTGCGACGCGGGATTCGCAACCTGCTTCACAACCGGCTCGGCGATTTGAATCAACGTAGGCCAGATGAAGTTGCGGAAAAATTACGCTCCGAAGTCGCCTCTCAGCCGATAGCGGTTTGCACACATGATGCGAACGATCAGCACTATGAGGTGCCAGCGAGCTTTTTTCAGCAGGTCTTGGGCCCACAACAAAAGTACAGCTGCAGTTACTGGGAGCCGAATACCAAAACGCTCGTGGAGGCAGAGGAAAACGCACTGCGAGTCACGGCGTCGCATGCCGGGCTCACCGATGGCATGAGCATCCTTGAGCTCGGATGCGGGTGGGGCTCGTTATCGCTGTGGATGGCAGAACGGTATCCCAATAGTCGGATCACGTCCGTGTCGAACTCCAACTCACAGCGCCGCTACATCGAGTCGGCAGCGCGAGATCGAAGAATCTCCAACTTAGATGTTGTCACTGCGGACATCAATGTCTTTGAATCCATCGAGACCTTTGACCGCGTCGTGTCTGTAGAGATGTTTGAGCATATGCGTAACCACGACCGATTGATGGAGAAGATCGACCGTTGGCTGCGCCCCCAGGGACAGTTGTTTGTGCACGTATTCTGCCACGCTACGACGCCCTATTTGTTTGATATTGATGGGGCACAGAATTGGATGGGTCGTTACTTTTTCACTGGTGGCATGATGCCCAGCGACGACTGGTTGCCTCGCTGCGGTGGTCCATTGCGAGTCGCCGAGCGATGGGCGTGGAACGGAAGCCACTATGCGAAAACCTGTCGAGCTTGGCTGAGTAACCTGGACGCCGCCTCCGAGACTGTCCAGCCGATCTTGGCCAAGACATACGGGCGTCCCGACGCCAAACGTTGGTTCCATCGATGGCGAATCTTCTTCATGGCTTGCGAAGAACTCTTTGCCTTCAATGAAGGCCAAGAGTGGTATGTCTCGCACTATCTATTTGAAAAGTAGAACCATGGCCATGAGTCTTTCCTACTGCGCCGCGGTAATCGGCTTGCTGATGTTCAGCATGTGGCTGGTTAGCCTCTACCTCAGAGATGTCAGTGTCGTTGATATCGCTTGGGGGTTAGGTTTCGTACTCGTCGCCTGGACGGCATACTTCGTCCGGTCCAAAGCTGGTGACAGCTTGATTGTGCCCTGCCTGACAACCCTGTGGGGTATCCGTTTAAGTGTGTACCTGGCTTGGCGGAATTACGGCAAAAGCGAAGACCCTCGCTACCGGAACATGCGAGCGAATTGGGGCGATTCATTTCCATGGGTCAGCTTAGTAACCGTTTTCGGTGTCCAGGCAGTCGTGATGTGGATTGTTTCGCTGCCCCTGCAGGTCCTGTTTCAGGAGTCTGGAGTCCACCACCGATGGGCGAGCATGATCGGAATGCTCCTATTCGCAGCCGGACTTTTCTTCGAATCGATCGGCGACTGGCAGTTGGCTCGATTCAAGTCTGATCCCAGAAACGAAAGGGAAGTACTCGACCAGGGGCTATGGAGATACACGCGCCATCCCAACTACTTCGGTGACTTTCTAGTATGGTGGGGCCTGTTTTTTGCTTCCTATGCGACCAGTGACGCAGCATGGACGGTGATCGGTCCGATCACCATGTCAATCTTTCTGATGCGAGTTTCAGGTGTGACGCTGCTAGAGAAATCGCTCCAAAAAAGCAAGCCCGATTATCGCGAATACGTGCAACGGACCAACGCGTTTTTTCCCGGTCCACGCCGTCACTAGCCGAGTCCCACGGGCACGGTGGCAAAATCACCTTTTAGGAGATGCCGACTCGATTCAAAACGGGGGGCGTGGGAGGTTGATAGGGGGGAACCTGTGGGGCACAACAGGACTCCAGTTCGAGTACATTGATGAGTCTGGCGAACATTTCAGCCACGGAACGCACACGAAGGCAACGATGAAGATTTTACTGACACTAGTCGCAACATTATTTCTAACACCACTTGCTACAGTTCACGCTGGCACCGGTAGCGGACAGCCATCGCCGCAGCCGAATGTACTGGTGATCGTGACTGACGACCAAGGTTACGGCGAGATGTCCTGTCATGGTAATCCCGTGCTGCAAACGCCGCACCTTGACCAGTTGTATTCAGAGAGCATCCGCTTCACGGACTTCCATGTCGCGCCGATGTGTACCCCCACGCGAGGCCAACTGATGACTGGCGTGGACGCCCTGCGCAACGGTGCGATGAATGTCAGCAGCGGACGTACATTGCTGCGTCGGAGTTTCCCCACGATGGGAGACCTGTTTGCGGAATCCGGCTGGAGCACTGGGCTCTTTGGTAAGTGGCATCTCGGTGACGCCTACCCCTACCGTCCCCAGGACCGCGGCTTCCAGGAGAGCCTCTGGTATCCCTCCTCTCATATCGGGTCCGTTCCAGACACATGGAACAACGACTATTTCGACGACACCTACATTCGCAACGGCACCCGGCAGTCATACACGGGCTATACGACCGATGTACTGTTCGATGAAGCGATGCAGTGGATGAAGCAGGAGGCCGGCGCGGAACGCCCGTTTCTCTGCTATTTGGCTACAGCCACAGCACATCAACCGCATTACGTACCCGAGCAGTACCTGGCTCCTGTCCAAGCGGCGTTGGAGGCGGTTGCCGATCAGTTGCCGGTGTTGGAACCGGCTGCCAAGGAGCAGCTGGTTCGGTTTCTAGCGATGTGCGTCAACATCGACGAGAACATGGGAAGGCTGGAGAAATTCCTGGAAGAGCAAGAGATTCGGGAGAATACCGTGCTTATTTTCATGACCGATAATGGCAGCACCTTCGGGCCGAAATACTTCAATGCGGGCATGCGGGGCGGCAAGACGACTCTGTGGGAGGGCGGCCATCGTGTGCCGTGCTTCGTTCGTTGGCCTGGAGGCGGATTGCGACCAGCTGGAGATGTCGACGGGTTAACGGAGGTTCAAGATCTACTGCCTACCCTGACTGATTTGATGGATATCGAGGTGCCAGCCGCTACCAAGTTTGATGGGATCAGCCTTGCAGAAGTGTTGCGAGGCAGGTCTGAAGTGCCGGACGAACGCATGCTCACCATCAACTACAGCCGGATGCCGTTCAAGACCGTACGTACCACGCTGCGCAACCCAGCAGTGCCCCGACGCGAGGGCGCAGCAGTTTTGTGGAAACATTGGCGGCTACTCCACGACAACGAACTCTACAACCTACGAGAAGATCCGCTGCAGCAGCACAACGTGATCAATCATCATCCCCAGGTTGTCGCGAAAATGCGCTCCCATCTCAATGAGTGGTGGGGCGGCGTGCAAGCCCATGCCAACGACTTTGAGCCGTCTTTGATCGGGCATGATGCGCAGAATCCGGTCCAGCTGACCGCCTGCGAATGGGCGGATGTGTTCATTGATCAGCAATCGCAGGTACGGCGAGGTGAACGTAAGAACGGACTTTGGCATATCGAGGTTGCAGCTGCAGGAGACTATTCCTTCACGCTGAGTCGCTGGCCGCAGGAGTCAGGACTGGCGCTCAATGACGGCATTGGAGAAACCCGCGTGACCGATGGCATTCTGAGCAGCGGTCCAGCTTGGGACGTCGCCTCTGCGAGGATCCGGGTAGGCGACGTGGAGCGGAGCACGCACGTGAGCGCGGGGGCTCGCTCGGTCAAGTTTGAAATGCCTTTGGCCGCGGGACGGACGACAATGCAGACGTGGCTTAGCGACGGCAAGGGACAGGAAATTGGAGGTGCATATTATGTCACGGCCGAACGCCTCGAAGCGGCGTCCCCAGTAACGCTGATCTTCGATACAGACATGTCTGGTGACTGCGACGACGCTGGCGCATTGGGGCTCTTGCATGCCCTCGCAGACCGTGGTGAATGCGAACTGCTTGCTGTCGTCACCAATCGGAGGGACCTCAGCAACGCATCCGCTGCCGCGGTGGATGCAATCAACACGTATTACGGCCGGCCGGAAATTGCGATTGGTACCGATAAACAGGGGCCGACCGCGCTGCAACGCACGAGCCCTTACGCAGCAGCTTTGCGTGACGAGTTTCCAAACGACATGGTTGCCGACGACCTTGCCGAGGATGCATTTGATACCTACTGCCGAACGTTGACCGCGCAACCCGACCATAGCGTTACCATCTGCAGTGTCGGTGCGCTGTCAAATCTTGCTGAACTGTGTCGCAGGAAGCCAGACTTGGTTCGGCAAAAAGTGAAGCAATTGGTCGTGATGGGCGGTGAATTTCCTACATCGACGCGACGCGAAGCAAACATCGCAACTCACCCCGAGGCGGCGAAGTTCGTGGCCGCACATTGGCCGGGCAGTATCGTCTGGCATGGTTTTGAAGTCGGTAACGTCCTCGTTACGGGCGCTGGGTTAAAACAGGTGTCAAGGAAAAACCCCGTTCGGCGAGCTTATGAGTTGAGGCCGCACGCAGGAAGGATGTCGATCGATCGCGGCAAACCAAGCTACGATCAAGCGGCAGCGTTGTTCGCCGTGCGAGGAGCCGACCCCAGCCACTGGGAAACCATCACCGGCGGCCAAGTGGTTATCAACGACCAAGGCTTGACAACGTGGAAGAAAGACGCAGATGGGAAACACACGTACGTCAAAATTGCTGGCGGTCCCGAGCAGCTCGCACAAGTTATCGAATCGCTGATGGCTGCTAGCCCCCAAGCGGTCACGGCAGTCCCGTCAAAACGAGAGTGAAAGCACACCCCACCGGGGCTTTCGCCCTCCACGGTCGCGGAGTCTTGCTTGTTGCTCTAGGCTAATGGTGTACGTGGTCGTCGTCTGCGGCGATCGGATCTCGACGTATTTCCAACAATTTACGAAACAAAATGTCAGCTGAGTTATCTGAAACCTGTCTCGAAATCGCGTCCGCGGCGAAGGCGGCCTCCCGCCAACTCGCTACTCTCGATACCACGATCAAGAATCGCTGGCTCCTGGATTCGGCCGATGCACTCGTCGCCGCCACACCAACCATTCTCGCTGCCAATGAGCGAGATTTGGCTGCCGCGCCAGATTATGGGCTCACCGACGCCAGCATCGATCGCTTGCGGTTGGATGCTGGCCGTATCGAGGGAATTGCCACGGGTTTACGCGAAATTGCTGCCCTCAAGGACCCCATCGGGGAGATTCTCGACGGGTTTACACGTCCTGGCGGGATGCGGATTGAGAAGCGCCGGGTGCCGCTGGGAGTGGTATTCTTCATCTACGAGAGTCGTCCTAATGTGACCGCAGACGCCGCCGGCATCTGCGTTAAAAGCGGCAATGCAGTAATCTTGCGTGGTGGTAAAGAAGCCATGCACAGCAGCCGGGCAATCGTCGACGTACTCTCCGAAGTTGCTCGTAAAGTCGGTGTTCCCGAACACGCTGTACAGTTGGTCGCAACGACCGATCGTGCCGCTGTGGGGCACTTCCTGAAAATGGATAAACAAATCGACGTCACGATCCCGCGTGGCGGTGAGGGGTTGATTCGCCGGGTAGCCAGCGAAGCCACCATGCCCGTTATCAAGCACTACAACGGAAACTGCCACGTTTACGTCGATGCGAACGCTGACATCGACATGGCAGTCAGCGTCGTCGAGAACGCGAAATGTCATCGCTTGGGTGTTTGCAATGCGTGTGAATCCTTACTCGTTCATGAGAAAATCGCCGCCGAAGTATTGCCAAAAATTGCCGAGCGACTGACCTCGCGAGGTATCGAGATGCGGGTTGACGAGCGAGCGGCGAAGTACGTCTCAGACGGCGTTCCTGCCACGCCAGAGGATTTTGCGACGGAGTACCTAGGTCCGACGATCAGTATCGCGGTCGTCGATTCACTCGACGCCGCGACCGACCACATCGCGGAATATGGGTCCGGGCACACCGAGGCGATTATCACCAATGACATTGCCACGGCCGAGCAATTCACAAACCTAGTCGATAGCGCTGCGGTGATGGTCAATGCCAGCACGCGGTTCAATGACGGTGGGATGTTCGGTCTGGGCGCTGAAATTGGAATTTCCACCGATAAGTTTCACGCCCGTGGCCCATGCGGCTTGCGGGAACTGACCAGCTACAAGTACATCGTACGTGGGAACGGTCACATACGTAGCTGAGGTTTTTCATGTCCGCCGAATCGCTAAGCCCCAATCAAGTCGCGAATTTGCGT
This sequence comes from Allorhodopirellula heiligendammensis, assembly GCF_007860105.1. Taxonomy (NCBI): domain Bacteria; kingdom Pseudomonadati; phylum Planctomycetota; class Planctomycetia; order Pirellulales; family Pirellulaceae; genus Allorhodopirellula; species Allorhodopirellula heiligendammensis. Next base: position 884,235 of record NZ_SJPU01000002.1, on the reverse strand, counting down.
AAAGCCATGGAATCGGCCTTGGGTGGTGAGGATCCACAGGAACGCCACCAGCCATCTTCTGGAACTCGTTTAGCGAGCAGCGAACCGGGCCCCTCGGTAGAGGAGCCCGAGATCAGAGCGTATGACTTCAAACGCCCTGACCGCATCGGCAAGGATCATATGCACACGCTATGGTCGTTGCATGCGTCTCTCGCTCGCGATTTTAGCAACTCGTTCTCGCGTCTATTACGCGCCCCGCTCGACGTCAAACTGTCTAGCATGGACGCAGTGGCTTACGGTGATTTTGTATCGTCCCGACAAAAACCGAGTTGCCTGGGCGTGATCACGCCTGCGCCCCTGGACGGCAGCTGGATGCTCGACATTGCTCCGCCGCTGGCGTTCGCAATCATCGACCGCATGCTCGGTGGTGACCCAGTGCCCGGCGAGAACATCTGTCGGCCCCTGACGGAGGTGGAAACCCGCTTGATGTCGCGAGTCGTGACCTTGTTCTTGGATCAAATCATTTCTGCGTGGACGAATGTTGCCACGCTGCAACCTGAGCTAGAGTCCATTGAGAGCACACCGCATCGTGTCCCGATTGCGGGTGTGGACGACCCTGTGATTCAAGTTGGTTTTGAGGTTCACTGGGGCAAGAACTCGGGCCAGATGACGTTGTGTATCCCTGTCCAATCGGTTGAGAGGTGTCGCGAAAAACTATCAGAACGCGGCCGCGACGAGCAGGGAAACGCTCCATCCACCGTAGGGAATCGGAGTCAAATTGCCGGGAATATTGATGCTGCCAACGTCAATGTAGTCGTCACTCTCGCTCGGAGCCGAATCAAGACCAGCGATCTGCTCGGTCTCGCGGTTGGAGACATCATCACGACCGAGCAGGAGATTGCCCATCCGCTCGAAGTGGCGATCCAGGAAATCCCCAAATTCCAGGCGTCCGCAGGAGCCTACCATGGCAAGAAAGCGGTTCAGATTCGATCTGTGATTGAACCGAGGTAGTTGGATTTGCCTTGCAAGAGTGAATCCTGTCGGTTTTCGCGGCTCGATTTCTCGCAATTCGACTTGCGGAAAATTGCGGAAAATTCCTATAGCTGCGAGGAACCCTTGCCGACAGACTTGCAAACTCACAGCGTTGCATCCTCCTGTCGCCAGCAACTTGACGCCGTTCCTCTTGCTCCACGAACTTATCATGCGACGCAAATCAACCGCATTGGCCGACAGCGCACGAGTCTTTACTGGATCGCTCTGTTGGGCGGTGGCGCTGGCGTTCCCACTTTTGGCTTGTGGCCTGTGTAATTCTAACGGATTCGCCCAAGGCCCCCAGCTCCCGTCGACATCCGTCGCCCGAGCACCCTCGACGCAGCCGCAAGGATCTCCGCAAGGTGGATTCGTGTCGCGTGCTGATACACCGCCGAGTATGCAGGATGCGCCCCCCCCGAATCCTCCCTCAGGCGGATCATCGGGCCGGCTCAGCAACGGGGGCGAACTCCCCCGAGGCGCAGGCCAAGAACTTCGCGTCTACGATTTGCGTCCGTATACCGGCTACCTCACTACCGAAGACCGACCTCACCAGGCGGTGGTGGATTGGATCGTTCGTGAAACAGGCACCGATGTCTGGCACACCGAACCCTTCGGATTCATGACTGCTGACCGAGATGAATTGACGGTTTATCACACCAATGAAATGCACCAGGCGATCGCCGCGATCGTCGATCGTTTCGTTGCAGGCGACAAAGACCCGCAGGTCATGAATCTCAAAGTCATGACGGTCGGCAACCCAAATTGGCGGAGCCGTGCACACATGCTGATGCAGCACGTGAACGTCCAAACACCCGGCATCCAAGCATGGTTGCTGACCAAAGAAAATGCCGCCTTAGTGATGAACCTGTTGCGACAGCGTACGGATGTGCGACAGGTACAAGCGGTGGATATGGTCACGCACAACGGTCAGACGAAAAAGCTCGCCAGTACGCGGGGCCGCAACTACGTCATCAATGTCAAACCGTCACCAGCAGGTTGGCCTCCCTATGAACCGGAGACTGGCGAGATCCAAGAAGGGTACCAACTCGAACTCAGCCCACTGCTCAGCATCGATGGCCGCACGCTCGATTGCGTCATCAATGCCAATATCGATCAAGTTGACAAGCTCGTGCCCGTTGAACTCGACCTGCCACTGCCCAACCAACAGGTTCACCGAACCAAAATTGAAGTTCCTCAGTTGGTTAGCTGGCGTTTACACGAGCGTTTTCGCTGGCCATCGGATATGGTCCTGCTGCTGTCCTGCGGAGTCGTTGCGAGTCCCGATCGAGAACAAGCGGCGATACCGTTTCTCGACTTCGCCTCGATCACTGGTACCACTGCCGGCCGCGCTGACGCACTCATGTTCATCGAGTTCCGTGGTAAAGCATCTCACAACATAACGCAAACACCGATGGTTCCCCAAGTCAGCAGCCGTGTATCGGCACCCAATCGTGGCCGCTATTAAGAACCGGTCGCTCATCGCTTAAGGTCTCGGCATCGCCTCACGGCTTCGCCATCGTGCCAGCCTGATGCGTGGGGCCTACTGAATTCCTCCGCATCCCTTGCTCGAGCAACTAAATCAGTCCGCGACAGGGCGATCCTTCGATCCTGAACTGCTAGAACGCTCGACTACGAGCAGCGAGCATTTGGCTGCCGAGCTGGATGGCCAGGCTTCCGTAGACGAAATAAAGAAACATTCCAGCAAACGGAAGAATGGCGACGACGGCGGACGCGATCCCAATTCCGATTCGCCCCGCGGGTGTGGGCATGTTCATGGTGGCGACGACGAACACCGATAACAGGAAACAGTACATCACACCCGCCATCGCATAGGTCAGATTGAACCAGATTAGCCCGGCGGCGAGGCTTAGCAGCGCACACCCCATCAAGATCGCAATTAATGTTGAGGTCAGTCGCTCCTTGCCATTGAGGAGGTGGCGGCCGAAAGGATGTAGCCGCAGGGCGGTATTCATCAGCGGCGAAGCGATCCAAGTCGTCAGAGCAAAAATCACATATCCCATCACGATAACGCTCGTGTACGGCGCCAGGAATGGAACCGCATCGGCCAAACGATCAATATTTTGGATCAGCAGATAAAATCCGATCATCAACGCGAAGGCCACACGTTGATCCAAACGCCCCATCCACACGAAATAGCGATGCAGTGTGCGATAGAAAAAATTGCTCGAGTTGATCGCTTCGATCATCCCTCGCCGGGCAAACTCATCGGTGGGGTCCAAACGTAGTGCTTCACGAAACGCGAGTTGAGCCTCTTTGTACTCGCCCTGATTGAGGTGCGCGTAGGCGACCGCAGCGTGAGCGGTTGAATCATCGGGTTGACGACTCAGCTGCGCCTGAGCGGCCACGATAGCTTCCCCACCGCGGCCGAGTCGTTCCAACGCCAGACTGCGAATATTCGTGCAGGAACCGTGCTCGGGATCGACTTTCAAACCTTGCTCTGCGGTTTCGAGAGCTTCGGCGTAGTGCCGGCTTTGAAGCTGAGCTCCGGCGACAATCGCGTATGAGTCGGCATCATAGGGATCGAGAGCAATCGCCGTTTGTCCCGCTTCAATTGCTGCTGGGCAGTCACCCCGCTGCAGACGCGAGAATGCCAACGCATAGAATCCGAGCGAGTCATTGGGATCGCTGGCAATCGCCGATTCGGCATGCCGTGTGGATTCGATCAACTGCTCCCGGTGCTCCGGCGTTCGGGCAGCATCTCCTACACGCTCGTCCTGGGCGAGCGCCAGTGACAACAATGCATGTGCATAGGTGTGCTCCGGATTCTCCGCTAATACCTGACGCAGTTCCGATTGAGCGGCGCTGTAACGTCGTTGCTCTAGCAGCATCGAGGCGCGGCGCAATATCGTTTCACTTGGATCGTTGGACATCAGCGTTTTACTTTCATGTAGTCGAGCACCTCGTCGTAGACGCCACCCTCATTTGCATACAGAGCATGGTTTCTCGCGGTGGCAAACCACTCGTTGACCGAGGGGCGAATGGTTTTGGCTGCAGCGAGCAGATCCTTTGTCACGATCGGTTTGGGCATCCCCGTCGCAATCGCTTCGGTGAGCTTCTGTTCGACGCAGACATCGATGACGGATTTCAGATCCGCCCCTGAAAATCCCTCGGTCTTGGCCGCTACTTTAGCATGATCGACCGAGTCGGTCGGTTTGCCGCGCAGTTGAATCGCGAGCACCGCCTCCCGTCCTTTGGCATCAGGTGGAGGTACAAAAATCACACGGTCAAACCTCCCTGGACGCCGAAAGGCACTATCGAGATGCCAAGGAGTGTTGGTCGCCGCCAAAATCAACACCCCATCGTTATTGCTTTCGACACCATCGAGTTCGCTGAGGAACTGATTGATCATCTGCCGTCCACCACTGCGCCGCATATCGCTACGGCTCGCCCCGAGCGCGTCGACTTCGTCGAAGAACAGAACGCAGGGTTTACTGCGACGCGCCTTATCAAAGATCGCGTGCAGATTCTTTTCGCTGTTACCTACCCACATGTCCAAGACATCGTTGATGCCGACTGAAAGAAAGCCAGCGCCCACCTCCCCCGCTGTCGCGCGAGCGAGGTGCGTCTTGCCGCATCCGGGAGGACCATAGAGAAGAATTCCGCCACCTACCTTTTTACCGTAGGCCGCATACATCTCGGCGTGTTGCAGTGGATAAATGATCTTCAGTCGGATTTGTTCCTTGACCGCATCCATGCCACCGACGGATTCGAAACCGTCGGATAGGTCTGCTTCTAAATCCGGCAGTGAACCACTATCGTCCGCACGATCGTCCGGCCCCGGCAGGCCGACTGCGTCCGGGATCTTGTCACTGTTGGATTCGTCGAAATCTCGCAGCCCAAGGAGGCTTTCCAATTCTGAATCACGTGCAGATTCGTCGTTGGCAACGGCGTCTTGGTACGTCGCGACGGCGCCCCGGATATCACCGCGACGCTGCTGCAGTCGGCAATGTAACAACAATACTGCGGCGTTGTCTCGATCCGCCTTCAGCAAAGTCTCGACGATCGCTGATGCGTGAGAGTCTTTCCCGCGGCGGAAAAAGATCTGCGCCATCAACAGTTTGAAGTTGTGACGCTCTGGAAACCGAGCCGCAGCTGCCTTGGCCTGTTCTTCCGCTTCGCCATCACGTCCAACTCGCATCAGCAACTCGCAAAGTTGACGCACTAATTCGATATTCCCCGGTGCCGCCGCCGTGGCAGCGCTCAGGGCATCGATCGCAATTTGGTTGGGGTCCATCATCGCTAATCGTGATTGAGAAAAAAATATGCCAGCAACGCATGCCGAGATAGGATTGCCACCAATCTCACGGATTCGAAACCGCCCGTCAATGTGGAGCTCTACCTCGACACATTGTGTTTCCGCCGTTTGCCAATACCTCGCCAAACGCATAGGTCTCTCAGCCGGGTATTCGGATGGCAATTATCCGACATAGGTAGTCTAACGTCGAGCTAGGCGGCGCTCGACTCGGCGGTCGTCAACCGGCGGGATAGGCCCAATCTGGCCAGCGTCGCGCCGAGCGCTCGATTTGACACCTAGATTTCGATTAACGCGGGATGAAGATCGAGTTCCGAAAAGTCATCTTCAAGGGCGGGGGGCGTGGCGGTCTCGGAAAGCGTTGACAGATGAACTCGAAGGATTTCCAGCAGGGTTTGCTGCGCCGCATGAGATTGCAGGATAGCCGTGTGGGTCGCATCGACGAGCGTGGTCGATTCTGCGTTCGCCCGGTATGCGCTGCTGACGGGAACCACCGTGTCGGACCATCCCGATCGAGGCCACCAACATGATTTCCCGATGATTGAGTTGATCACACTCGACGGCGTTGATGGGGTAGCTGCGAGCGTTTCGAGAAGGTGACTGTTGGGTCGGAGCATTTCCACACTTGAGGGAAAAGAGTCAGAGTATTGACCAGAAAAAACGCCGGGATTATCTCGCACAATGATCTCGTAGTCATCTCGCTCCTGCCCCCAGATCCCCGCCAGCGTAGAACCGAGCCGCCCGATGCACCGTGACGCCCACTGCGACCCACGGTGCGGTGTGGCGATATAAACGACGCGACCGATATTTGGGCTGGCACGAAAGAAAAATGATTCGTGCAGCTGTTTGAGCAGTTTTGGTGAACCTTGCAATTGTTCAAACGGTACATTGGCAACCGCACGCCATAGTCGATCACCGCTATCGGTCACCTGCAGTTTCGACAGCAAGCCGCCCATGCTGTGACCGACAATCACAGCGCGGTGGGCGGGCGAATTACCGGCCTCAAGATGCAACGTTTCGGCTGATCGCGACGGACAATCGCATCCCTGAGCGCAGGCATACGCAGCAGCAAGCTGGCGCCGCAGCGAGGCCGCCGAATTCAAGACATTGTCACCCGTCGGGTAGCGGAACAACCATATTTGGTAGCGTTGGCGCAGTAGCGGATCGGCATGGACGGCCTCACCAATTTGTAGATAAACCGCTGGATCTGATAATAATCCATGCACCAAGAGCAGTGGGATCTTGTCCGGTGAATATGGCTCAAGGAAACGAAGGCGTGGCTGATCGATCCCATTGTCACCGCTGAGAAACGCTCTTAGTGGATTGTAGCGACTCGATTGACGCGCATAGTCCAGCGGCATCGCGGGACTCTGCGCGATGGCAGGCCCCTCATCGAGTCCGCCGTTGGTGCCAGGATCAATCACAAGTGGATTCACCAATGTCACCGATCCTACATCAATTACGTCAGGTCCCTCATCTCGCTCACAGGTTTCGTCGAGAAAGATCGCTACTGGAATGTCCATCAACGCTGTGGCAGCGAAGGGTGTTTGCGAGTCGATGAAGGATTCGCACTGGGAAGGTGCAAGGTCCTGGATCTCGCTTCCATCACAGGTCAGCCGCCCGGACTGAGTACGGGCTTTGAATGCCGACAACACGACCAGGGGCACGCCTCGCCCACAGACATTGCCCGGGGCTCCGGGAGGTGGTTCGAAAACGAGTAACTGTTGGAAATCGCTACTCTGCCACGCAAAGCCATGATGAATCACAGGGATGCGGACGGTCTGGTTGGCACCATTTATCTGGAGATGCGATGACGGGTCGAGTCGTCCATAAGCTTGCCCCTGCGAAAGAATTCGAATCATCGCGCTGTTGTGGATCTGTGCCGCGCGGTCAGCAAAACTTTCTCTGTGGCCAAGAACGTATAACTTGTATGTCGATTGATACGGGCATTGTTCCCCCTCCCGCATTGCTTCGGCTGTCCATGCGACCGCTCTGGCCCAGTAATCGACCGCTCGTTCGTCGCACTTTTCATGCAAACGCTCGGCGACAATATAGGCACTCTCTCCCATTAACAACGCCGACTTGGTCGACGACGTGAGTGCTGGTGACCGAACCAGTCCAGTCTCGCAGGTGCATACGGGATCGCAGTCTGGCGACTTAAACCACCAGTTACACGGTGAACCGGCCAATGCGGCAGGGACGACGTGCGCCGTTTGCAATGGTGTCGGTCCCATGCAGCAGCAACCGCTGACGCTGACCAATAGCACCACGTAGCAAAACGATTGTATGAAACGGCGCGAGAGCAAAATGGACCCAAGTGATGGAGAGTACGTTTTTGTTCGACCGTCCATGATCGGATGATGCGCCCGCAACTCTGAACTGATAAGAAAGCCCGAGGCAATTCCTCAACTCAGCTCGCAGTGGCGGCATACCACTGATGTCATCGGCAGACATCACGGGTGAGATTGATCATTAACGAAGAGAATCTGGTCGCAACGATTGTGCTGCCTGCGCAGCGAGTTGGACCGTACAGAGGAGTGTTCATCCGAGGCGCCGGCGGGTGCGGCCGCGTTCTTAGGTAAACCTCACCCATCAGGCCCACCGCTGGAAAACCACTGGCAGAACCCGATGGGCCTATGAACGTGCGACAGTGGCGAAGGCAATCACCTGGATCGCTCGTCGCCGCAAACGAATTCGCGCCTAGACAGCGTCGTTTTCACGCCTGAACTTGGTAGCTTCCCTGCGCAGCGAACTAGAATTGGTGGTAGGTTGCCCCTCCACCCTCCGCATTTCCTTCTCAAAGAGCATCCAGCATGATTCTGTCTTGGTTTTTTCTCGGTCTAGCGGCATACGCTGCCGTTCGAATATTGCCTGGGTGCCTGTACACCGTGGCACCCAATCAGCGCGCGGTGAAGACTCGCTTTGGAGCCGCCGAACTACTACCCATGGTTGCTGAGTCCCCCGATATCGCTCCGCCCTTAGATCCATCGCTCAGTGAGGACGAGCGCCGTCGATACACCTACCCCCAAGTACGCGTGATTGGGCCAGGGGGACCGTACTTCAAGTTGCCTTGGGAGACGGTCCATCGAGTTGACGTGGCTACCCAAGCCGTTGATCTCGCCTGGGACCCGTCCAAGCGTCAAGAAACAATCGAAGCGGTCACGAAAGACAACCTCACCACCGGCGTCAATGGGCAGATTCGCTATCGAGTCAGTGAGAGCAATCTTTATCCATTTCTGTTCGGCGTGAAGAGTCCACTCGAACATGTGATGGGATTTTTTGTGTCCGTCATGCGGGAACGGATCGCGAACTTTGTAGACCCGAAGGGCGCGAGTCTCCTTAGCACGGAAATTGAGGACGAGGCTCCCGAAGGTGCCTCACGCAGCAGTTCGGTGGACCTTTCTGACGGCGTGTCGATCAATGATTTACGCAAAAACCTGCCGCTGCTAAACCAGTACATGGAAGAGCAGTGTCGATCGACAACAGGTCGGTACGGTATTGAGCTCGATGCGGCTTTGATTACCGAGATCGATCCACCACAGGAAGTTGACCGCGCCCTCTCAGCCATCAATAGCACGCGAAATCAAGTGGCAGCAGACATCAGTACGGCTCGGGCTGACGCCGAACAGCAGATTACCATGAGCGCCCGCGCTGTCGAAATCGCGACCAACAATGCCCACGCGGAAGTCGCCCCGTTGCAAGAACTCGCTGGCACACTCACATCGATCAAGCAGGAGGGTGGCTCGGAATGCCTACAGGCATATCTGCGGAATTCGCGTGTGCCGCTGCATGGTCTCGCCTCCCGCGTCGTGTTGAGTAAACCGCAGCGTGCGTAGCCGCCGCAACTCAATTCACTCGACCCAACCATTGCCTTCCATCAAGATTTTATCATGCACATTGCTTTGTTCGTTTTTGGATTCGTTACCATCCCGCTGTTACTCACCCTCGCCCGCGCGTTCGGTATTTACACCTGTGTTCAGGAGTGTGAAGCACAGGTCTTCACTCTATTTGGCAAGGTCATTGGAACCCTCACCCGTCCTGGACTGCATTTCCCGATTTCAATCTTTGGACCTCGCGCGATGTTGATCCCGTTCTTTGGGAAACGCTATGTCGTCAGCACCGCGCTGCGACAACACTACCTGCGAAGTCAGATGGTTAACTCAGAGGAGGGGACACCGATGGGTGTCGGCATCTGGTACGAGATGCAAGTGGCCGATCCCGTCTCCTATCTGTTCACCAACGCGAATCCTGATGGTTCGCTGCAGGCCAACGTGACCAGCTCAACGATCTCGACGCTGAGCAATCTCGAAATGGAAACGATGCTTGAGAATCGGCACAGTCTTAGTCGCACAGTACGCCAGGCCGTTTCGCCATTGTCCGAAAAGTGGGGCTATCGCCTCGGTTCGGTCTACATTCGCAAAGTCGAGTTCACAGACATGCAGATGGTGCACAACATCACCGAGAAAGTGGTCAAGCGATTGGTACAGGTCACCAGCGCCATGAAACAGGACGGAGAAAACCGCGTCGGTCTGATCAAAAGCGAGACGGCGTTCAAGGTCAGTCAGAAAATGGCCGAGGCTGCTGCTGCTCGACCCGAAATCGTCGGCAAGCAGCTTAATGAGATCGCCAAACATGATCCGGAGGTGCTCGATACCGTCCTCGAAGTCATGGAGATCAACCAACTGATTGAGTCGGGAGCATCGGTCGATGTGATCCCGAACTCGGGGAACGTATTGCTGCAACTGGGCGACAGCAAATGAGAGCAGGGGCGTTCTCCAAAAGTACTCACCCAAGGCCGACTCACGCCAGCACCCCCTGGCTCGCTCGCTTAGAAATCCACTCTCTGAACGGTCTCAGTCGCTTGCCAGGCGTGGGCTTCTGGGTCTCACAGTAGACTCAAATTGATCCAATACTGATTGGCTGTTGATAAGCACGAAGTAGTATCGAAAGACTGGCGATTCTATAGGAAATGATTATTTTTGCGGACGGAAAGATGTATCTTCCAGGCGGAATTGCACGAAGAATACGCTCGGCGTCATGTGTGCTTGTGGTGTGCGTGCTCGTTGGCACTCAAAACGCCGGACTGCGCGCAACCGACCTGTGCCAGAGGCGTAGTAAGTACAGCCGTTTGTCGCGCTCGCCTACGGCAGGCAGTTCATTCCGGCAGAATCTACGACAACGCGTCGGGGCAGATTCAATTTTAGGCTTGGATTGATCTCAAGCTAAAAGCTGGTAACGCAACCAGTATCGAAGCTGGATCGCCTTAGACGGATCGGTCTTCGGGTAGATACAACATGGCGTTGCAGTTCGGGCAATAAGTAAGCTGGGACAGCATGACTTGGTTGGCGACCTGGGTCGTCAGCGTCTGATAGCAACCGCCGCACGATTCGTTTTCGATCGGAGCGAGCGCCTCCTCGCCACGCGCTTCGAGCAGCCGTTTGTAGTCAGCCTTCACCGCAGCGGGAATCAACGTTTCGGCCTCTTCGAGCTGCACTTCCACGCGATCAAGATCAATAGCAACGCGTTTCTGGCGATCTTCAATTTCAGCTCGCCGTTTGGCGGCGTCGGCTTCAACCTCCGCTAACTTCTCTTTCGTGCGGGCGAGCTGAGCTTCGAGTGTATCGATGCGTTCGAGGATCTCAAAGATTTCATCGTTCTGCACGCTGTTGGCTTGCTCGTCGGCGGCGATCTGCTCTTTGAGCAATGCAAATTCTTTATTGGTAGCTGCTTCGTTGAGTCGTCGTTGGAGTTGGCTGACATGTGCCTCGCGGGTTTGCAGCTGCAAGTGTTTTTCATCCGACACCATGCGTGCTTTCTTTAACACGGCGATTTCAGCGTCGACGGCTTGGGTCGCAACGTCGATCGAAGCCTGGACCGCCTTGAGCTGCAGGGGACCGCGTCGGGCTTGGCTCTCCAAGTCGGCGCGTTGTTGATGGATGCGGTGCAGACGGCGGAGTAAAGGGGTACTGATCTCGGTAGATTTCGGACTGGCCATATAACTTCATTGAGTATGATTAAAAATGTCTTGTGAGCGGCGAGTGGGGCGTCGGGCTCAGTCAGCTTTCTCGGGTACCTTTTCGAGAATATCGAGCAACACCGTATCCGGCTCGATCCCCTCGGCTTGGGCCTCGAAATTGAGCAGCACGCGGTGCCGCATGGCGGGCAAGAAAACACGCCGCAGGTCCTCGAAGGACACATTAAACCTGCCGTCGAGCAACGCTCGCACCTTCGCGGTCAACGCCAGGGTCTGGGCACCCCGAGGGCTGCTACCCCACCGCACGTATTCATTGGTGATCGGCACGCTGTGGGCCCCTTGCGGGTGCGTCGCCATCGTCAAACGCACGAGGTAGTCTTGGACATGAGGTGCCAAAATGACATCTCGCACGAGTTTCTGCCATCGGATGATCTCGTCACCGTCCATGATTTTCTCGATCGCCGGTTGCTCGCCTCGCGTCGTGCGGTCGACAATCGTCCCGAGCTCCTCACGCGATGAATAGCCCACCACGAGTTTGAACAGAAAGCGATCCATTTGTGCCTCTGGCAGTGGATAGGTCCCTTCCTGCTCGATCGGATTTTGCGTGGCCAAAACGAAGAATGGCTGAGAAAGCTCGAAACGTGTGCCCGCAGCGGTGACCGTGCCTTCTTGCATCGTCTCGAGCATCGCGGATTGGGTCTTGGGTGTGGCTCGGTTGATCTCGTCGGCGAGTAGGATTTGCGTGAACACCGGCCCCCGTTGAAACTCAAATTTCCGTCGACCACTCTCCTCTTCCACGATCATGTTCGTGCCCAGAATATCTGCGGGCATCAGGTCGGGAGTGAACTGGATACGGCTGAACTGCAAATCGAGTACTTCCGATAGCGTCCGCACCAACATCGTTTTGCCGAGTCCCGGGACACCTTCCAGCAGACAATGACCACGGCACAGCATCGCGGTCAGGACACCGTCGACGATTTCGGTATGCCCGACAATCACCCGACCGATCATCTCTCGTACGGCGGCATAGCGAGCTCGAAATTGCTCCGCATCGGCCTGCATCGTTTCAACGGTCGACATGGATAAACGCCTGGGGAGAAGAGAGCCGAATTTGAAAAGAGCGTGTGGTCGAGACGATTTTAACACACATCAATAGTGTGGGGGCTTCTCGTCGCTCGGTGAACCGGGGTCGCGGAGGTTGGCTTTGAGATCCTTGATCTGGTCAACCATCCGCTGCATCAAACGTTCGCGCGACTGAGCGGATACCGAGAGGTGCGTCACGACCTCGTTGAGTTGCTCGCAGGTCCGTTGCATGTGCGCCAGCTGAATCTCAAGATCGGTGAGGCGTTGTTCGATCGAATCAGGCATGAATGGCGGTGGCAGTGGGACGTGAGAGAGTCAAGTTACGGTTTTGCGGGCGCGAACCCGCGTTTTCGCAGCAGCGCGTCGGTGTCGACATCGCGACCGCGAAATTCGCGATATGTTTCCGCGGGGTCGATCGTGTCGCCAACGCTCAGAACGTGGTCGTTTAGTTTTTGTGCGACGGTGGCGTCGAAATATTTCCCATCGGCTTGCTCAAACATCTCCGCAGCGTCAGCTGTCAACGCGTCGCTCCACAAATAGCTGTAGTACCCCGCCGAGTAGGCATCGCTACTGAACAGGTGACTGAAGTGAGGCAACCGGTGACGCATCGGCAACTCATCAGGCATGCCAATTGCGGCCAGCTCATCGGCTTCGAATTCACTGATGTCGATATTCGCTGCATTCATTTCGTGCAGCTTCATATCGAGAATTGCACAAGCGAGATACTCCGTCGTATCAAACCCGCTATTGAACTTCGACGACCGCTCGATTTTCTCAAGCAGTTCCGCGGGCATCGGCTCGCCGGTTTCGTAGTGCGTCGCAAACTTGCTGAGCACCTCCGGCGTCGACAACCAGTGCTCAAGAATCTGCGAGGGGAATTCAACGAAGTCACGAGCCACATTGGTCCCGGACTGGGATGGATATCGCACATCGCTAGAGAGACCATGCAGTGCATGGCCGAACTCATGAAACAACGTCGTCGCATCGTCCCACGAGATCAGGATCGGCCCTTCACCGGAGACTGGGATGAAGTTGCTATTATTGGAAACGATCGGTGTCTTCACAGGAATATTTGTATCCGACTCAGCCAGCCCCGTGCCCGACTGTTCACGATAGTCGGTCATCCAGGCACCGCTGCGTTTGCCTTCGCGGGCGAACGGATCGAGATAGAACAAACCAACATGTTCACCATCGCGAGTGACCTCGTAGACCGTCACATCGGGATGGAAAGTAGGCAGACCGGAGACGCGTTCGAAATGCAAGCCGAACAATCGCTCGGCGCAGTACATCATCGCTTCACGCATCTTGTCGAGCTGCAGGTACGGGCGGACTTCTGCCATGTCGAGGTCGTATTTTTCTTTACGGACTTTCTCGGCGTAGAAGCGATAATCCCATGGCGCGATCGCGAAGGGTTGCGTGCCGTTGGCGGCGACCTCGGCATCGACGATGCGCTGCATATCGGCGACCTCGTTAGCCACCCGCGCGATCGCGGGCTCCCAAACCTGCATCATCAATTCCATCGCCGCCTCAGGCTTGGCGGCCATCGTCGACTCCATGCGCCAATGAGCATGGGAGGGATAACCGAGCAGTTGGGCGCGCTGGCTACGGAGATGCAAAATCTCGCGGATGATGTTTTTATTATCGAATTCGCCGCCGTTATCGCAGCGGTAGTAGTAGTGACGCCAAACCTGTTCACGCAGCGCCCGGTTTTCGGCATAGGTCAAAAACGGATCCATCGAGGAACGCGTGTTGGTGACCGCGTACGCCGCTTGGCCGCCCTTTTCTTTCGCAGCGTCAGCCATCGCCGCGATCGTCGAATCAGACAGCCCTGCGAGGTCTGCGGGTGAGTCGATCCAGGTCACATGCCGTTTTTCTTCTTCGAGCACATTCTGGTTGAAATCGGTGAACAGCCGTGCCAAACGAGCGTTGATCTGAGACAGCTTCGACTTGTCAGCATCAGACAACTTTGCACCACTGCGAATGAAACCTTTGTAGGTCTCGTCGAGCAACCGCCGAGCATCTGGCTGCAGCTCAACGGTCTTGTTATCGAACACATCTTGGTGCACCGCCTCGATCCGCGCGAACAGCTCTTTGTTCTGCGTGATGTTGTCCGAGTGAGCAGCGAGCTTAGGGGTCACCTCTCGCTCAAGGTCGGGGATTGGACCGACGTTGAGGTTCGATGCATGAACATCGAATAGGGTTTCGAGCCGATCGAGTGACTCGCCAGCGGTCTCGAGTGCCAAGAGCGTATTTGCAAAAGTCGCGGGCTCAGGATTATTGGCGATCGCGTCGATGTCGCGTTGAGCCTGCTCGATCGCGACGTCAAACGCTGCTGAGAATTCGTCGACGCGAACGGAGCGGAAAGGCGGCACGCCACCGTACGGTCCCGTCCACGAATCGAGCATTGTTGAGGCGTGTGCGGTGTTCTTGTGATTCGAGATGTCAGTCACAGTCTGCTCAATGGGGGCCGGTGGATCGGAATCGGCCCGCGTCGCAGGCGGACCAGCCAGACAAGGGTGGTAGTTCAAAGCCAGCAGCACAGTGGTCACACTGAGCACGCGAACGATATCGAATTTCATTTCACAAATCCGCGAGTCGTTAAGAGTTCGATCACCGCATCGGCACAGGCGCCCACGGATGATTCAGAGGGATCGACGACGAGATCAGGTGACGTGGGTGTTTCGTAGTCAGCAGTCACCCCTGGGAAGTTGAGCAACTCGCCGGCATCAGCCTTGGCGTACTGCCCCTTCGTATCCTGTTTGCGGCAGACGGCGAGGGGCGTGGCCACATGCACGACCAGATAGCGGGCGTCGCCAATCAGCTTGCCAACCTTCTGACGAACGTCTTCGGCAGGGGCCACCATCGCTGCCATGCAGATCAAGCCCGCATCGTTGAGCGCGTGAGCCAGGTGACCACCACGACGCAGGTTCTCGCTGCGGTCTTCGGCAGTGAAGCCGAGATCGAGACTGAGTCCCCGGCGCATCTGCTCCCCGTCGATAACGGCGACAGCGCGGCCGCGATCGAAGAGCTTCCGCTCGACCGTTTTCGCGATCGAGGTCTTGCCACTGCCGGTCAGGCCTGTCAGTAGCACGGTGACGGGTTTCTGCCCAAAGCGGGCGGCTCGCTCTTCGGTCGATACTGTGGAGACTTCACCCTCGGTATCCGTTGCCGCCTCAATGTCGTCGTCCCACACCGACCGAGTTTTGCCGGTTGCTCCGCGATCGAGAATCATTCCCGCAGCGACCGTGGCATTCGTGATCCGGTCGACCAGAATAAACGCTCCGGTCGATCGATTGCGGCGGTAGGGGTCAAACTGAACGGGGGCCGATAACTCGATCGCCACGCGGCCAATCTCGTTCAGTTCGAGCGTGGGTGCAGGCGTTCGGTGCAGCGTGTTGACATCTACTTGGTATTTCAGCGTCTGCACATTGCCCGGCAGAGTACGGGTGGTGTGTTTGACAAGGTACGTCTTGCCCGGCACCATGGCTTCTTCACCCATCCAGACCAGCATCGCTTCGACATTTGAATCACTGCGAGGCACGTTGCCGCTGCGCACAATCATGTCTCCACGACTGGCATCGATCTCATCTTCAAACGTCAGTGTGATCGACATGGGCGCGAAGGCTTCCTCGATGTCTCCGTCATAAGTAACGATCTGCTTAATCTTGGACTTCTGCCGACTCGGCAGCACCATGATCTCATCGCCAGCACGAATGATGCCCGACGAGATCGTGCCACAAAAACCTCGGAAATTCAGGTTCGGACGGTTCACGTATTGCACCGGCAAACGGAAGTCTTGCAGGTTTCGATCCGAACCGATGTTAACGGTCTCGAGGAAGTTCATCAGTGTCGAACCGTTGTACCACGGCGACGCGGGACTGCGATCAACGACATTATCTCCATTGAGAGCACTGATCGGAATGAAATTCAAATCGGGCAGGTCCAGCCGCGCCGCAAAGGACCGGTATTCCGCACAAATTTCTTCAAAGCGTTCTTCGCTAAAGTCGACGAGGTCCATCTTGTTGATTGCCACGACGACGTGTCGAATCCCCAACAACGAGACAATGAACGAGTGCCTGCGCGTCTGGGTCAGCACGCCATGACGGGCGTCGATGAGGATGATGGCGAGATCCGCGGTGCTCGCTCCCGTCGCCATATTGCGGGTGTACTGCTCGTGCCCGGGCGTGTCCGCGATAATGAACTTACGCTTGGCGGTGCTAAAATATCGATAGGCCACGTCGATCGTGATGCCCTGCTCGCGTTCTTCCTTCAGCCCGTCCATGAACAACGCCGGATCAAATCCGCCTGCGACAGAGCCCTGACGCACCGAATCACTTTGGACTTTAGCGAGTTCGTCTTCGTAAACCAGCTTGGAATCGTAGAGCAGACGCCCGATCAGCGTGCTCTTGCCATCATCGACGCTACCACAGGTAATGAAACGCAGCAGCTGCTTCTGCTCATGCTGTTTCAGATAGGCGTCGATGTCAGTCGCGATGAGATCAGATTGATGTGACATTTTTGGTAGCTACTAGCTGTTCGCTTCTAGCTGCTAGCTAAAAACAAGTTGGTGATGGATGGTTCTGAGCTACGAGCGGATTGCTAATAGCGACACTCCGTTAGCCACTCGCAAATAGCGGTTCGTGACTAGCGATGGGCTCAATTCTGTACGAAAAACGATTCAGCGGCGAGTAAACACATGGTCCGCACTTGGCTGTCAGCTCGACGCTGATAGCTGGCAACGGCGGCGCCGCTCAAAAATAGCCGCGTTCTTTTTTCTTCTGCATGCCAACGCCGCCTTCGTCTTGGTCAATCACACGGCCCTGACGCTCACTCGTGCGGGTTAGCAACATTTCTTGGATGACTTCAGGGAGCGTCGTCGCTTCGCTTTCCACGGCGCCCGAGAGCGGGTAGCAGCCGAGCGTGCGAAAGCGGACCATTTTGGTTTCTTCGACTTCGCCAGGAAGCAGCGGCATCCGCTCGTCATCTCGCATCAACAACACGCCATCGCGACGAACGACCCGGCGAGGTGCCGACAGATACAGCGGGACGATCGGAATGTTTTCCAAATGGATGTACTGCCACACATCCAGCTCGGTCCAGTTGCTCATCGGGAAGACGCGGATCGACTCCCCTTTATTGACCCGTCCGTTGTACAGATTCCACAGCTCAGGGCGTTGGTTTTTCGGATCCCAGCGGTGCGATTTATCCCGGAAACTGAAGACGCGCTCCTTCGCCCGACTTTTCTCCTCGTCGCGGCGGGCACCACCGAAGGCTGCATCGAACTGATACTTATCGAGGGCGGCTTTGAGCGCGTCGGTTTTCATCAATTCCGTGTGCCGCTCGCTATCTTCCCAGGGATGGATATTGAGTTTGAGCGCTTCCGAATTGATATGCACGAGCACATCCAGACCGAGTTCGCCGCGAACGTAATTTTCGCGATGCTCGATCATGTCCTTGAACTTATAGGTCGTGTCGACATGCAATAGCGGGAAGGGCAGCTTGCCTGGGTGGAACGCCTTGAGGGCTAACCGCAACAGCACGGCAGAGTCCTTACCGATCGAGTACAGCATCACCGGCTTGTCGAATTCCGCCACGACTTCGCGGAAAATCTGGATGCTCTCGGCCTCGAGCTGTCTCAAGTGAGTGAGGCTGTAATCTGACATGGGAACCGTTGAGCGAATGCGTTGAAGGAAATTGGTAGTTTTTTTCGTCTGGCGGGATGGCCAAGTATAGTGGTCTGGAGATATTTCAACAGGCCCGCCAAATCGTGACCGTCCGGTCTCACGGAGGCCCCATGAAAACAGAGGCCCTATTCAAACCGCCCCTTGCGTGACAACTGCAAAACCACGCCCTGCCCGGGTCCAGCGTCGTCCGCCCCCTCATCGCCCTCGGGCGTTTCGTCATCACCCCCATCCAAAGCGGGAGGTCCGAGCGGATAACTGGCCAGCACCCGCAGGTCGACATCTTTGAGAGCACCGTGATGCCGAGCCTCTCCGCGTTCCTCTACCCAACGAGGCCCTTTGACGAGCAACAGTCGGTCGAAACTGCTCCAGTGCGGCTCCACCCAGCGGCAAAATTTTAGCAAACTGCCCACCGCTCGACTGACAATGGTCGTAAAGCGAAAATCCTCTAAGAGCTGCTCTCCGCGGGCAGCGTAGACTGGCACGGCCAGATTCAGCTCCGTCACCATCTCGTCAAGCACTTTGGCGCGTTTGCCCACCGATTCAGCGAGAGACACTTCCACATCAGGCCGGAGAATTGCCAGTGGAATCCCCGGGACGCCGTTGCCGCTGCCCAGATCCAAAACCACTTCATCGGGCTGAATCAAATGAGCGAGCTGCAAACAGTCCCGCAGATCACGGCCAACAAACAGATCCCATGTGGTGTGGCGAGTGAGATTCAGCTGTTCGTTATATCGCCACATCAACTCGGCGTATTGCCGCAGCGACTCCGCCAACGGCGCGTCGAATTCCATACCATGTCGCTGCAGAGCGGCCTCGAAGCTGTCTTCGGAGTCCAGGTTTTCAGTATTTTCGTTCATGCTCGCAGGTGATACCAAGCCGCCGGGCAAGCGAAAAGGGCGCGTTGGCGTGGATTGTTGGATTCGCCGATGGTGCGACGCGTAGCGGCTCGAGCGGCGACCCAAGATTAGCCCCTCCCGCTCACTGGGCCAGGCAAAGGAAATCGACGGACGTGCGGCCAGACAACCGTCCGCAATGCCCACCAGCACAGTAAACATGAGAAAATTCTCGCGCCATCAGCTTGCCGAAAGCGATGAGCATCGAATCTGCTCGAATCTACACAAATAGGTAGCGACAGTTTCAATTCTTGCCGATTTTTGGAATTCGCGGCAAAACGACTCGCAGCCCCGCGAATAAACATCGGCTGCTGCCGGGCAACCAACCTGGCGCAACGATTTTTAAAACAATTTTACTCGCGAATTCGCACCGCTATCGAATCTGCATCAACTCGCTCCATGCACGTTCCAATACGAACCCAATTGCGCCCTATGCGGTCCCTAGACCCGCCGCGTGAGCGTGGCGGAAAAGATTTTTTGTTTCTTGAGGCTTTTTTTGCATCAATTCCGTCTTGTTCCGAATCTGCGGATCGGTACACTCTGCCCTTCCTGGTCGGCAACAGCGGCCAACGTAGCTCAGTTGGCAGAGCAGCTGATTTGTAATCAGCCGGTCGTGGGTTCGAATCCCTCCGTTGGCTCTTTGATTTCGTCGCACGTTGCCGAACCGAGAAACGCAGGATACTTGAGATTTTTTTCGCAAAAGTTGTCGCGGCTTTCTGACGGGCGATTTATTTCGCTTGCTACCGCTTAAACAGATTGAAAGACATCGGTATGATGCACATCGACCAGCGACATTGCCGCTGGCCGAAACCAAACAACGAATGAACGACTGAAGTGATTTTTGGGGGTTTGCCCGAGTGGTTAAAGGGGGCGGACTGTAAATCCGCTGGCTATGCCTACACAGGTTCGAATCCTGTAGCCCCCATTGAAGAAAAGCTACTAGCGATTCGCTACTAGCCACGAGCGAGATGCAGCGGCCCATGCCGAGGTCGACAGCAGCGAGTGGTGGGAAGCGAGGCCTAGTAGCCTGTTGTGCGGGTGTAGCTCAATGGTAGAGCAGCAGCCTTCCAAGCTGAATACGAGGGTTCGATTCCCTTCACCCGCTTTTGAGAGAGAAAGCTTATAGCAGTTAGCTATTGGTCGCTGGTTTTCTTGTCGACCGCGTCACTCGCGGCGGCCGAAGTCCAGTCGCTAATGGCTTAAGGCTGGCAGCTTCCTGCTGCTGTAGCTCAGGGGTAGAGCGCCTCCTTGGTAAGGATGAGGTCATGGGTTCAAATCCCATCAGCAGCTTTCGGGGCGTCCGGAGGGTCGGCTTTATTACGTGCAAAGAAGCACGTGGCTGACCCAACCAGATACGGGACGTCCAAACATTTCCGTTTCGTTTCGACTTTTCAAAGTCGAATGCGATCGGCACGGCCGAGTCGTCAGCGGTCCACCGTGGGTGTGAACACGGTCGCGAGCGGCGAGGGCTTTCGCAGAGCGTATCTCAGTGAAAGTAGTGGTGCAGATTGCAATTGTAGGTGAAATTAGCATGGCTAAGGATAAATTTAACCGGACCAAGCCCCACGTGAACGTCGGGACAATTGGCCACATTGACCACGGTAAAACGACCACGACGGGTGCCATCCTGGCCGTTCAAGCGGCCAAGGGTCTGGCCAAGGCGAAAGGTTATTCCGATATCGCCAAGGGCGGTACGGTTCGCGATGCGACGAAGACCGTGACCATCGCCGTGGCTCACGTTGAGTACGAGACGGAAAACCGGCACTACGCCCACATCGATTGCCCCGGCCACGCTGACTTCGTCAAGAACATGATCACCGGTGCCGCCCAGATGGACGGTGCGATTCTGGTGGTGTCGGCTGCCGACGGCCCCATGCCACAAACCAAAGAACACGTGCTGTTGGCCCGTCAGGTCGGCGTGCCTTACATCGTTGTGTACCTGAACAAGTGTGACCTCGTCGACGACGAAGAACTGCTTGAGTTGGTTGAACTCGAAGTTCGTGAACTACTCAGCAAGTACGACTTCCCCGGCGACGACGTTCCTGTCGTCAAGGGCAGTTCATTGCCTGCTTACAACAACCCAGCAGACCCCGAAGCGTCGAAGTGCATCACCGAATTGATGGATGCCCTCGATGAATACATTCCTGAGCCAGTTCGCGAAGACGACAAGCCGTTCCTGATGGCAATCGAAGACGTCTTCTCGATCGAAGGTCGCGGAACCGTTGCTACCGGTCGTATCGAGCGTGGCGTCGTCAAGGTTGGCGAAGAAGTCGAAATCGTCGGCCTCGCTGAAACCCCTGTCAAAACAACCTGCACCGGCGTCGAGATGTTCCGCAAGGAAATGACTGAAGGCCGTTCAGGCGACAACGTCGGTTGCCTGCTCCGTGGTGTCAAACGCGAAGACATCCAACGCGGCCAAGTGTTGGCTAAGCCAAAAAGCATCAACCCGCACACCAAGTTCGAAGCTGAAGTGTATTGCCTCAGCAAAGATGAAGGCGGCCGTCACACGCCATTCTTCAGCGGCTACCGTCCTCAGTTTTACTTCCGCACGACCGACGTCACCGGCACCGCCAACCTTGTCGGCGCCGACATGTGCATGCCTGGCGACAACGTCAAGGTTGAAGTCGAATTGCACAAGCCAATCGCGATGGATGACGGCGTTCGATTCGCTATCCGCGAAGGCGGACGTACCGTTGGTTCGGGCGTTGTGACGAAAATCCTCAGCTAGTTGCTGGCTTCAACCCGCCTTGGTATTTAGCTGAGGAGGGATTGTCGCTACAATCACATTGCTGGGCCTTGGATGGTGAACCATTCGCCATCCAAGGCCTCGCTAATTCAGGGGCGTAGCTCAATTGGCAGAGCACTGGTTTCCAAAACCAGCGGTTGTGAGTTCGACTCTCGCCGCCCCTGCTTTTTAACGTAAACAATTCCTGCCGAAATCATTGGCTGTGAAGGACCTAAGGGAATGTCAAAAGAGATCACTCAATCAGGCACAGCCATGACTCCATTGGCGAGTGAACTGTTCCACGGGAACGTGTACAAGCCAAATCAGGGGCGATTGGTTCGCCAATTGACTGCCCTTGCAGTATTTGTGATTGTCGCACTGGGCTGCTGGCGTCTGTATGGGTTTCTCCCCACCGTCATGAGCAACGTGGTGGTCGCACGCTCGATCGCTGGGGTCCTCCTGGCGGCTGGTTTATGGTTTGGATTTCGCGTCGTCAATTGGCCTCGGTTTGCGGACTTTTTGATCGCTGTCGAAGCCGAAATGAACAAGGTCACCTGGCCCAGCAAGGACGAATTGAAGCGGGCTGCGGTCGTGGTCATCTTCACCATTTTTTTCCTCGCCATTACGCTGTTCGCCTTCGATGTCATCTGGCAATTTGTCTTTAACAAGCTCGGGGTTACTTCGTGAGCGATAACGAAATTTCGGAAGAGGAGCTCGTCGAACACGAAGAATCCAGCGGTGCCGGCGAGCCAGCAGCAGAATCGGCCAGCCCGTCGCCAGCATTACCTCCCGCGGCCCCGGTGGACCCCAATGCTCCACCCCGTCCCGAGGTGACCGACGAGTCACCGATGGATTGGTATATCCTGAAAGTCGCCTTCAATCGCGAAGATTCCATCGCAGACGCACTTCGCAAGAAGGTCAAGATGGAAGGCATGGAGGAGTTCTTTGGCGAGATTGTTGTCCCCAGTGAGGACGTCGCCACCTTCACGCGTGATGGCAAGCGACGCATCAGCAAACGCAAGCTGTTGCCCGGCTATATCATGGTCTACATGTCGATCAATGATGACACCTGGTTCCTCGTCCGTGAGACCGGCGGGATCAGCGATTTCACCGGGTCGGCGGGCAAACCCCAGCCGATGGAGCCCGAGGACGTCGAACGTTTCGTCAACCGCCCCTTGGTCGACGATGAGGACGACGCCCCGATTAAGACAGCGATCCCATTCAAGGTTGGAGATCGGATTCGTGTCAAGGAAGGCAACTTTGAGAACCAGGAAGGTGAAGTTGATGTGGTCGACGAAGCCAATGGACGCGTGACCGTGATTATCAATATTTTCGGCCGTAGTGTCCCGATGGAACTCGATCACTGGCAAGTCGAACCGCTCTAACGAGCAACTAGCTGCTAGCGGCTTGCTCCCAGCGACGCCCGACAGCAAAAATTTACTGTATTCCAAGTTTCCTGACCCTTGATTGCGTACGCTTTGCAGCGAAAGCTGCAGCACTCCAGCGAAGCGCTAATCGCAAACAGCTAATAGCTACACTCATGGCAAAACAAGTCACTGGCCAAGCCAAATTCCAAGTTCCTGGCGGACAAGCCACTCCTGCGCCTCCCGTCGGCACCTCGTTGGGTAAGTACGGCGTTAACTTGGGCCAATTCGTCCAACAATTCAACGATCGTACCAAAGAATACAACGGCACCCCGATTCCTGTCGTCGTCACAGTTTACAACGACCGTAGCTTTGACTTTATCACCAAGAGCCCCCCAGCAGCATCGATGCTCAAAGCTGCCGCAGGTATCGCCAAAGGTAGTGGCGTGCCGAACAAGGACAAAGTCGGAAAAGTAACGGCAGCACAGTGCGAAGAAATCGCACAGAAAAAGATGGACGACCTCAACGCACGCAGCGTCGAGCAAGCCGCCATGATGATCCAGGGTACCGCCCGCAGCATGGGCATCGTCGTCGAAGGCTAGTAGCCGACCGAAAAATTCTCCCCCGGCAACGTGCACTATCGATGCCGGAGGAATACCGATGCGTGGCAATCCCGGACTGACGTCCGGGATTATCGTTCAGTAAGACGCTGGTCTTTCATTGCTACGCCGCACCAAGCCCAATCTCGCAAGTCAGCTGGTGCCACGCCGCGACACTGATCCTACACAGAAAGTTTTGCTTCGTGCCGCGATCAAGTGCCGGCAATCAGATGTTGGGCTAACTCGCTCGAATGGGTCTCACCGCTCTCGGCGTGGTCGTCGAACGGGACTAACGTCCCGAGTCCCATCCGGCGGATCCTGTCGGAACATCGCGCACTTCAGTGCGTAGCGATCTCAGTCCGCTGGCCCACGGACTTGGATACCTTGCGCGGGTGGACGGGTAGTTGCAGCATTCGAGGTGAGCCGTAGTTGGACTCCAGGCAGAGGCTGCCGTCGAGATGCTCTACCAACCCAGTGCAATTTTCGACCCAGTCCCCGGTATTCAGATACAGCATATCATCGCTGTACACGATGGCGGGCGTGTGAGTGTGCCCGCAGACGACACCGTCGCAGTTCTGCTCGCAGGCATGCTGCATAATTGCTGATTCAAAGCCACTGAGCCACATCACGATCCGTTTAACAAAGGATTTCAGTGTCGCGCAGGCACCATAGGGATTCTTGTGCCGCCTTCCCGTCAATCGGTTGAACAGGCGATTCGCGCTGAGCACAGTGTCGTAGGCAAACGAAGTCACTTTGGAAACCCACTGTGCTTGAGTCTCGACAACGTCGAAGAGGTCACCGTGTGTGATCAAGAATCGCCAGCCACCGAGGGATTCGAACACGAACTCGTTAGCAAAATGAATGTCAGAGAACTGATCGGGAATCATCCCCAGGCTTTGCTCATTTCGTAGAAACGAGTCGTGGTTGCCAGGCACGTAGAAAACCTCTGTTCCTTGAGCGATGAGGGATTCGATGTGATCGATCATTTCTTTGCAGGCGCCCGACCAATGCCAGCCCTGGTTGCACCGCCATCCGTCAATGAAGTCACCGACGAGATACACCTGCTCCGGCGTATAGGACTGCAGGAACTCGAGGCACCGAGCGGCTTGCGAGTGCTTCGAGCCCAGGTGCACATCACTGATCAGGAGCGTGCGAACCGCGGTGGTAGGTGAAGAATGATTCGCCATTTTTGTTGCTGGCCTTCGCGAAAAGATGGACGCCGGACTGGTTCTCAACTACCGGCTGTGGCAAGGCTATCAGTTTAACCTAGTACAGGGGCATGCAAGCGCTTTTCTGAAAATGGCGGATCATCGTCCCTTAATGTGGGGGGAGCGGGTTTGTACTGCGACGTTGGTGTGACTATGATTTGCCCCGACGGTGATCTCGCGCTCGATTTCGCCCTCGTTTGCCCGCCTACCATCCCCCCACCCAACGACGATTTGCTGCGCAACTTCCACGTGTGGTGGCTCTCGTCCTTGCTTCTCGATGATGAGTCGTGCTCCTCGCCGGAGTGCACTCGCATGTCGACTCCGCCTTCGGAATTTCTGTGATGTATCCACTCAGCCCCTCACGCCCGTTTCGGCTGCTTCCGTACCTTGTGACTGGGGTGATCGCGACGTTGATCGTGGCGATGCAGCACCGCGCCGAGGCTGCTGGCACGCCCGTGCCTGCCGTCGCCCAAGAAGATCCTGATTTCGCAATTCAAGGCGAATACATTGGTATCGACCGTGCGATGCAGGTGATTGCGGTAGGGGATGGCGAGTTCGATATCGTCATCTATGAAGGCGGTTTGCCAGGAGCAGGAGCTCGCGGTGAACCACGCCGTATCGAGAGCGATATCGATTCGATTGGCGATCTGATCGCATCGCTGGGGATGAAACGCGTCGAACGGACAAGCCCGACCTTGCAGCGAGCTGCGCCGAGCGGCGCGATTGTGTTGTTTGACGGCACCGCTGAATCGCTTGCCAAACACTGGAACAACGCCAACCTCACCGCTGATGGACTGCTCGAGCCGGGCACCACGACGAAACAGCAATTTGGTGATTACCACTTGCACCTTGAATTCCGCACCCCCTTTGCACCAGAGGCACGTGGCCAAGGGCGTGGCAATAGCGGTATCTATCACCAAGGCCGATACGAGACCCAAATTCTCGATTCGTTTGGTTTAGAGGGTCGCAACGATGAAGCCGGGGGCATCTATACCGTTAGTGCTCCTGCGGTCAACACATGTTTCCCTCCTCTGCGTTGGCAGACTTACGATGTTGATTTCACGGCGCCGCGCTTTGACGGCACGGGTAAGAAAATATCCAACGCGAGAATGACCGTGCGGTTGAATGGCGTCATGGTGCAGAACGACGTGGAAGTGCCTGGATTCACTCGTGCGGCGGCCTTCTCCGACGATGCACCACTCGGCCCGCTAATGCTGCAAGATCACGGGGATCCCGTTCGCTTTCGCAATATTTGGTTGGCACCGCGAGACGCCAGTCGCGAGTCCGCCCGCCCGATCGTGCCCGGCTTTGAGCGGTTTGTCGGGACGGATTCAACACCTCTTGCCGAAGCCGGCGAAATTTTGCTCAATTCCCTCGCCTGCACGGCTTGTCACACTGACCAAGATTCCATTGCACCGGTCCAGCACGGGCCGGATTTAAGTGAACTGGCGGGTCGGGTTCGCGCCGATGCGATTGTCGCCATGATCGCGGATCCACACGCAACGAAGCGCGGCACTACGATGCCCGATCCGTGGCCGGGCGCGGACGCCGCTACGCGGAAACAGAATGCCGAAAAGATAGCCAGTTACCTTATTCTGCGCGGGCACGGTCAAATTGCTGACCGTGTGGTCAGTCAATCTCTCGCTGACCGCGGCAATGAACTTTATCACCGCATCGGCTGCGTGGCCTGCCACGGTCCCTTGGACCCTGCGCTGCCCAAGACTCCGTTGGCCACAACGGTACCGCTCGGTCGACCGGATCGCAAATACACCGTCCCCTCACTGATGGATTTCCTCCAGCGATGCACGACGATTCGCAGCGGGCTGCGTATGCCAACGATGGTGGGCACGCCCGAAGAAGTCGCTGCCGTGGCCGCTTATCTAACTCAACAGACGAGCGTGGGCGAGCACGAGGCCACCTTCAACCGGCGGATTTACCGAGGGAAGTGGACCAGTCTGCCGAATTTCGATACCCTCGAACCGGTCAGTTCCGACGAAGTCACTGGGTTGAAAATCGATGACGTGAAACCTGGAAACAATTTTGCCGTTGTCTTTGACGCCAACCTCTCGATCGAGCAGGATGGAGAGTACACGTTCCTGCTGTCGAGCGATGACGGCAGCGCGCTGGAAATCGACGGCCACCGCCTCGTCAACGACGGCATCCATCCGACGACGACCAAGCAAGAGAGCTACACACTCACTGCGGGAGTGTATCCCATCCGTGTCGAGTACTTCGACGGCGGTGGCCAAATCGAAATTAAGCTGGAAATGATCGACCCGCGTTTGGGTCGCGACGATATCACCGCTTGGATTACCGATGGCGAGCAAGGCGAACCCATCGATTTGTTGCCGAGCAAGTTCGTCCCTGATGAGAGTCTTGTTGCGCCTGGACAGCAACTTTTTCAGAGTGCGAATTGCGTCGCTTGTCACGCGTTCGAGACTGCGACTCCCGCTTCAACGAAGCCCTCTAAGAATGCTGCAGCGTCCCTGAACGTGTTGCCATCGACCGGCGGCTGCTTGGCGGAAGAGGTCGCAGCACCGGCAATCGATTATGGATTGGGAGCCACCCAAGTCGCTGCCATACGAGCGGCCTTGGACCGCCGGCGTGATGGCGATGTCCCGCCAACTGACGATGCCCGACGGGTGCACCGTACGATGGCGGCGCTGAACTGCTTTGCCTGTCATGAACGCGACGGGATCGGTGGTCCTGAACCTTCTCGCGACGAGTTTTTCCACAGCACCACGCCTGAGATGGGCTTGGAAGGACGGCTGCCACCTTCGCTCAGCGGTGTCGGTGATAAACTCAACGATGCCTATCTACGACAAGTGCTGAAGTCGGGGGGAAACACCCGCACCTACATGCTGACAAGGATGCCTGGCTTCGATCATGAGAAACTCGTGGCATTTGAAGACGCGATCGTCCGACTCGATCGCAGCGAGGCGATCGCCCCGGTCGAGCAGACTGCATCGGTCGAAGATGTGCAGATCGAAGGACGCAAGCTTTGCGGCAACGGCGGTTTGGCGTGTATCAAGTGCCACAGTTACAACGGCAACACCGGTGGCGGTCTTGGTGCGATCGATATGCTGCTGATGCCAAAGCGTCTTCGCCCGGAGTGGTTTCAACGCTACCTGAAGGATCCCACTGGATACCGTCCGGGAACACGGATGCCCAACAGTTTTCTCGAGGGACGCAGCGCTATCACGGATATCTTCGATGGTGATCCGGACAAACAAATCGATGCGATGTGGCAGTACCTTTCGCTTGGTACCGCGGCAAAAGAGCCCCAGGGGCTCAATCAATCGGCGATTGTTTTGGCGGCAACCGAACGGCCTCGCATCTATCGAAACTTCTTTGATGGCGTCAGCCCGCGCGGCATTGGTGTGGGCTATCCCGGCGAGTTGGACTTGATCTGGGACGCTGACCAAATGTCGTGGGCACAAGTGTGGAAGAACGAATTCATGGACGCGTCCAAGCATTGGCGCGGTCGTGGTCAAGGCAATCAACGGCCACTCGGCGACGCGATCATCACATTTGACACCGCTCCGACGTTGGCGATGCTGGACGCCGCTTCCAGTTCTTGGCCCGCGGCATCGGGCCGCGAGCTCGGCTACCAGATGCAAGGGTATACACTCGACGAGAAGGGCAATCCGACCTTCCGATATTCGATTGGCGAGACGTCAGTCGAAGACCAACCAATCCCGACCGCTGACGGCTTTGAGAGACGTCTGACCGTTCACGCCGCAGATGCTGGGCGAGCGAAAACGTTGGTCTGGCAGATCGCAGCTGGGCAGATCGAGCCAATCGAAGGCGGCTTTCGCATTGACGATCGCTATACCGTGAGCGTCGACGGCGCCGACGCCCAACTGCTGAGCGTCGATGGAAAACAAGTCTTACGAGCCACCATCCCACCCGCTGCCACCACGACCGTTTCACAAACCATTCGCTGGTAATCATAAAACATGAATTTCATTCGCTTTCTATCGCTCTTTGCAGCGATTTCACTGTCCGGGACGGTATCGGTATCTGCCGAGGCGCCGACCGAAAATGACTACTACACGATCACGACGTTCGAGACGCCGCTTGGTGAAGTCATCGAAGCGTGCGGTTTCCAGCGGATGCCCGATGGAAAACTGGCGGTGTGCTCGCGGCGTGGCGATATTTTCATGATCACCAAGCCGCTGGCCAAAGAAGTCACCGCGGACCAGTTCCAACTGTACGCCCGCGGACTGCATGAACCGCTGAGTTTGGCAATCCGTGACGGCTGGCTGTACGCGGTTCAGCGCCCCGAGGTGACCCGGATGCGAGACACCGATGACGATGGGCTCGCCGATATCTTTGAAACGTATGCCGATGGCTGGGGCATCTCTGGCGACTACCATGAATACGCTTTTGGATCCAAGTTCAATGCCGATGGGACGATGTACCTCACATTGTGCTTGACCGGATCCTTTACGAGCAAAGTACCTTTTCGTGGATGGGCGATGAAGATCACTCCCGATGGCGAAACATTGCCGTTGAGCAGCGGCGTGCGCTCCCCGGGCGGGATGGGATCGGATCTTCAGGGCAATGTGCTGTACACCGACAATCAAGGTCCCTGGAACGGAACCTGTGGACTGAAGCTACTGCAGCAGGGCAAGTTCATGGGGCATCCCGGTGGGTTTGACTGGTATGACCAGGCGCCGTCGATGGGACAGCGACCTACCATTCCGGCCAGCCCCAGCCGGATGTATATCGAAGCGGCAAAGATCCCTGAACTGATCCCGCCGGTCGTGCTGTTTCCCTATGACAAAATGGGCAAAAGCGCCTCTGGCATCACATGCGATACCACGCAAGGCAAATTCGGTCCCTTCGCCGGTCAACTGTTTATCGGCGACCAAACGCAAAGCCGTATCATGCGTGTGTTC
Source organism: Allorhodopirellula heiligendammensis (assembly GCF_007860105.1). Classification (NCBI taxonomy): domain Bacteria; kingdom Pseudomonadati; phylum Planctomycetota; class Planctomycetia; order Pirellulales; family Pirellulaceae; genus Allorhodopirellula; species Allorhodopirellula heiligendammensis. Next base: position 854,517 of record NZ_SJPU01000002.1, on the reverse strand, counting down.
ACCGAAGTCGTCGACGGAGTCATGCAGGGCGTGTGCTTCCCATTCCGTAAGGGCTTCGCATCTGGAAACGTCGGCGTGGAAATGGACGCCAGCGGCGCGATGTTTGTCGGGGGCACAAACCGCGGATGGGGATCGGTGGGACCTCGAGAATTTGCCGTTGAGCGACTCAACTGGACTGGCGAAGTACCCTTCGAAATGAAAGAGATGCGACTGCTAAAGGATGGCTTCGAGCTCGTCTTTACTAAACCGGTTGATGCCGCCGCGGCCGGTAATCCAGCGTCCTATCAAATGTCAACCTATACATTCGAGTACCGTGAACAGTATGGCAGTCCAGAGGTCGATGCCACGCAACCCACGATCACCGGGGCGACCGTCTCAGACGACCGGACCAAAGTACGCTTGATCGTCGATGGCTTGCAGATTGGCCATGTCCATGAGCTCCATGCCGATGGCGTGCGTGGCCAAGATGGAAACGGTTTGCTGCATGCCGACGCGTACTATACGCTCAATAAACTGCGGTAGCCAATTATGTCGCGAATGTCGTCAGAGGGTGGATCGAGCGTAAGATTTCGATCAACGCTGACACCCTCGCTCGAGCGTTGCTACCTGAACACCTCACCAACGACAGCACGATGATGCGAAAAGTTCGAGCCACACGAGTAGGTCGCAACGCCGCCTCCGCGGAGCGCACGGTGATGCGACTGTGCCTACTCGTTGGCATTGTGATCGCTAGCGTTTCTACGGCGGATGAGTCCGAGGCGATTCATTTCAACGAAGACATCCGACCGATCCTCTCGGAGAATTGCTTCGAGTGTCACGGGCCGGATGAAGACACCCGGGCTGCAGATCTACGGCTCGATCGTTTCGAAGATGCCGTTGACTATGGCGCGATTGTTCCGGGTGAACCGGAGGAGAGTGTACTCGTCGAACGTATCCTCACCGAGGATGCCGACATGGTGATGCCACCGCCACACTCACACAAATCGCTCAATGAGGCACAGAAAAAGCTGCTCGTTCAATGGATACAGGCAGGTGCGACCTATCAACGACACTGGTCTTTTGAACCTATTCCCACTCCACGGGACGCGTCAAAGACCATTGATGATTTCATTGATGATGCGATCGCCCGAAAACAGCTGAAACTGTCGCCACCGGCCCCGCCTGAGCGATGGCTACGTCGGGTGACGCTCGACTTAACCGGTCTGCCACCCACGCTCGCGGAGATCGATGCCTTCTTGGCAGACGATTCCAACTCAGCGAGGGAACGGGTCGTCGATCGCCTGTTGGCTTCTTCGGCATACGCGGAACGGATGGCTGCGGAATGGCTGGACGTCGCTCGCTACAGCGATACCTATGGCTATCAAGTCGATCGCGATCGATTTGTTTGGCCATGGCGTGATTGGGTGATCAAAGCTTTCGATCACAATATGCCCTATGACGAGTTTATCACTGAACAACTTGCCGGGGATTTGCTGCCCAATGCCACCGACGATCAAATTCTCGCCACGACCTTCAACCGACTCCATCCGCAAAAAGTAGAGGGCGGCAGTGTCGAAGAAGAGTTTCGTGTGGAGTATGTGATCGACCGAGCTCAAACCGTCTCGACCGCATTCATGGGACTGACGTTTGAATGCGCACGCTGCCACGACCACAAATTTGACCCGCTGACGCAGAAAGAGTTTTACGAACTCAATGCGTTTTTCGCCAACATCAACGAGGCGGGACTTTACTCGTATCATACCAATAGCATCCCCACACCTACCCTGCGTTTACCGACTGACGAGCAACGTCAGCAACTCGCTGACGCGGATCGATTGGTGGCTGCTGCCGCGAAGAACTACTCCGACAAAATGGCGGAGGTTGAGCTCGACACTGCGATGACGGCCGGTAATTCCGGCAACAAGGTCTCGCTCACTCCCATCGTCTCGCAGAGCTTTGACGATGACGCTGCCAAGAAACTTCCGGTGGAATTCGTCGAGGGCGTGCAGGGCCAAGCCGGTCGGTTGTCCGGCGATGCGGGTGTCTCGGTGGGTCCAGCCGACTTTCGCCGTTGGCAACCGTTCTCGGTATCGCTGTGGCTGCAGACGCCCGATGTCAAGGACCGCGCTGTTGTCTTTCACCATTCACTCGGTTGGACCGATGCCGCCAGTCGTGGTTACCAACTTCTGATCGAAGACGGCAAGTTGTCAGCCGCCCTCGTTCACTATTGGCCTGGCAATGCCATCAATGTCCGCACGCTCGCGGACGTCCCCGTCGACCAGTGGCAACACGTCGTCATGACCTACGACGGTTCGAGTCGAGCAGCTGGATTGCAGATTTTTATCAACGGAAAACTTGCTGAATGTGAAATTGTCGAGGATTCCTTGACCAAGGACATCACGACCGGAAACACACACAACATCACGATTGGCGAACGCACCCGCGACCGCGGATTCACCAACGGCGTCGTCGATGAATTCGAAGTCTTCGATCGGCGACTGACGGGCGTCGAAGTGGCCGAGCGATTTCATCACAGATCACTCGATGAGCTCTGTCAGACCGAGACGATGTCATCGCTGCCACCAGCAGACCGCCGCGAGGTTGTTACCGCCTACTTCAATGAGGATTGCCAAAAGGCTTTCACCGAACTAACCGCCGCGAGAGAAACACAGGACCGACTGCTCGATGCGATTGCCGAGATCATGGTGATGCGTGAACTGCCAGAGCCGCGGGATACCTTCGTGCTTGGTCGCGGCGTTTACGATCAGCATCAAGAGCGAGTCACGGCAGCAACCCCTGCCACCTTGCCGCCGATGGACGACGACGAGCCGAGAAATCGCCTTGGACTGGCGCACTGGTTAACTCGAGATGACCACCCGCTGACCGCTCGCGTAGCTGTGAATCGATACTGGCAACTGCTCTTCGGTCGCGGACTGGTGAAGACGACCGAAGATTTTGGCAATCAAGGCACACCGCCGTCGCACCCCGAATTACTCGACTGGCTTGCTCGTGGGTTCATTGATTCTGGGTGGAATGTAAAGGGGCTGTTAAAGACGATGGTGTTATCACAGGCGTATCAGCGTGATTCCGATGCGGTCGGTGACAGCCGCGAACGGGATCCTGAAAACATCTGGCTGGCGCGGGGCCCCATCGCGCCCCTGACTGCGGAGATGATTCGCGACTCCGCGTTGGCCGGTAGTGGGCTGTTGTCTGCCAAAATTGGCGGTCCACCAGCGCGACCTTACGAACTGGCGGTCGCATTCAAACCCGTCACTCCCGATCATGGCGAGGGACTGTATCGGCGCAGTCTCTATACTTACTGGAAACGCACGTCGCCGGCGCCAGTCATGCTGGTCCTCGATGCATCGACACGGGACGTCTGTAGCGTGCGGCGAGAGCGAACCAGTTCACCGCTGCAAGCGATGGTTTTACTCAACGGCCCGCAGTACGTGGAAGCAGCTCAGGGAGCCGCCGCCCAGGTAGTCGAAGAACTCGGTCCCGATGCCGCGCCCGAGAAACGGGTCACACGTTTATTCCAATTGCTAACGAGCCGCACGCCAACCAGACTCGAAGCGTCGATTTTGACACGGCTGTATCATGAGCAGATGCAGGTTTTCTCCGACGACAAAAACGCCGTCGGGGAATACCTCGGAATTGGCGAGTTCGATGCCGCCGAGGCAACCGACAAACTCAGTGTCGCCACGCTCTCGATCGTTGCGCAAGCGATCATGAACCTGGACGACTGTTTGATCAAACGCTAGGAAAGACACAGATGAATATTAATTTGGGTGGCAGTCGTCGGCGGTTCCTCAACCAGTTTGGGATGGGACTGGGAGGTTTAGCACTCGCAGATCTGATGTCCGGACCAGCGGCGGCCAGTGACCTCGACACGTCTGAGGCGACGGCACTTCCCAGCGGCGCCGCGTTGACTGCCCTGCATCACGCACCTCGCGCCAAACGCGTGATTTATCTGTTTCAGGCCGGCGCTCCCTCGCAGATGGACTTGCTCGACCACAAACCGCTGCTTAACAAACTGCACGGCACCCAGCTTCCAGATGAAGTGCGCGGCGGACAGCGATTAACTGGAATGTCAGGCAATCAATCAAGTTTACCGCTGGTTGGATCGCCCTTTCCCTTTGCTCAGCATGGCCAAAGCGGCACCTGGATGAGCGATCTGTTACCGCACACGGCGAAGATTGCTGACGAAATCTGTGTCGTGAAATCAATGTATACCGAAGCCATCAATCACGGCCCCGGCGTGACGTTCCTGCAAAGTGGCAGCCAGCTGCCTGGCAGGCCGAGTATCGGATCATGGCTCAGCTACGGTCTCGGCAGCGAGAATGAAAACCTACCCGCCTTCGTTGTTCTGCTTACCAAGAACAAAGGCGGCCAGCCGCTGGCGGCGCGTCTGTGGGGTTCGGGGTTCTTGCCGTCGGAGTATCAAGGAGTCCAGTTTCGCAGTGCTGGCGATCCAGTTCTCTATCTTCGCAATCCCGCTGGCGTGACCGCTGCGGCGCGACGTGGCATGCTTGACGCCATGGGCGAGCTGCATCAATTGAAGATCGAATCCGAGTCGGATCCGTTTGTCGAAGCGCGGATCGCCCAGCACGAACTCGCCTTCCGAATGCAGATGTCCATTCCTGACGTTACGGACATCTCCAGTGAAACGCAAAGCACGCTGGACTCGTACGGACCTGATGTGCGCGACCAAGGCACATTCGCATCGAATTGCCTGCTAGCCCGCCGACTCGCTGAGCGCGGTGTGCGCTTTATCCAGCTCTATCACCAAGGTTGGGATCAACACGGCGGGTTGCCGAAGCAGTTGCCTGTGCAGTGCAAAGAGACCGATCAGCCGGCCGCCGCCCTAGTCAGTGATCTGAAAGACCGGGGAATGCTTGATGATACTCTCGTTGTTTGGGGTGGGGAGTTCGGACGCACTAACTATTGCCAAGGCACTCTCACCCCCGGCAATTTTGGACGCGACCATCACCCTCGCTGCTTCACAATGTGGATGGCCGGCGGCGGTGTGAAACCAGGCATCTCCTACGGCGAAACCGACGAATACGGTTACAACGTGGTCACCGATCCCGTTCACGTACACGACTTCCAAGCCACCATGATGCACCTGCTGGGCATCGACCACGAACGACTGACGTACCGCTATCAAGGCAGACAATTTCGTTTGACCGACGTGCATGGCAACGTCGTACAACCAATTCTGGCCTAATGAATAGCCCCTGCTGTCGCCAGCCTTAGCCGGTGCGTGTCCGTTGTTCTCCTAAGGTAGTGGGGACAAAGCAACTTCGCGAGCAAACCGCGGTAAGCTAGAACATCAGCTTGTCTGTTTCGATGGAGCCTTACTGGTATCCCTGGTGAAGGTCACGCTGTCTCAACCGCGGACGGAATCGAGTACGGTTGGACCGCGGGAAACCACGGTCAGCACACTGTGTACGACAAACTGTCTGGCCATGCCTACTATTGGGGTTACACCCGGTGAATACGATATGATCTTGCACGTTGACATGGATGCATTCTACGCATCCGTCGAAGAACGCGAGCGACCGGAATTGGTCGGGCGTCCGCTCGTTGTCGGGGGAACTCCCGAGGGGCGTGGCGTTGTCGCAGCAGCAAACTACGAGGCGCGTAAATTTGGCGTGCACAGTGCCATGCCCATGGCGACAGCGTTGCGGCTCTGCCCCAATGTCGTCGTCTTGCCCGTTCGGATGAGTGATTACGCGGAAGTCTCCCGCCAGATCCGGGACATCTTCTTTCGTTACACACCGCTCGTTGAACCGCTGTCGCTTGATGAGGCCTTTCTTGACGTCAGCGGGTGCGAATCACTGTTTGGCACAGCCTCAAAAATCGCTCGCCTGATCAAAGACAAGATCATGGAGGAAACGTCGCTCGTCGCCTCTGTCGGTGTGGCCCCAAACAAATTCCTCGCGAAGATCGCCAGTGATGTGAGAAAGCCTGATGGCCTCGTCGTCGTCCCGCCCGACGCAGTCCAATCTTTCCTGGATCCCTTGCCGGTGGGACGGATTTGGGGCGTCGGGAAGATCACCGGTGGCGTGTTCGAGCGACTTGGTATTCAGACGATCGAGCAACTTCGCCAACGCTCAGTTGAAACGCTTAGGACTGACTTTGGAACGCAGGGCGAGCATTTCTGGAAACTGGCTCGCGGGATCGACGATCGTACGGTGGTCCCGGACCGTGAAGCAAAATCGATCTCCCACGAAACGACGTTTGCAACAGACATCGCCGACCGAGATCTGACGAGGGCGTGGTTGCTGGATCTGACTGAACAGATCATGCGACGATTACGGCGGAAGAACGAGAAAGCCAGAACGGTCCATTTGAAGATCCGTTTTGCCGACTTTCGGACAATCACTCGCTCGCGGACGCTCTCAAGTTCGACAGACGTGACGGTCGAGGTCTGGCAAGTTGCGAAAGCGTTGCATGATGCAGCCCTTTCAGGCAATCATTCGAGCATCCGCTTGATCGGTGTCGGAGTCAGCAACTTTAGCGGCGATCAACCGGTCCAACAGCCCCTGTTTGACGCGGACCCGGAAGGCCAAGAACACGCGAAGCAACGAAAGCTGGATGCGGTTAGCGATGCGGTGCGTGATAAGTTCGGCAGTGCATCGCTGAGCAAGGGAAACACTCGCCTGCGTTCGCAGACGGAGAGTCGCTGAACCGGATGCTGGGTTACGGCGTTCGGATGTACTTCTCTGACTCACCCAGCGTGGCATTCCAGACCGACGCGATGCGGTCGTCAATATAAACCAAGCGAAGCCGGGCAGAGTAGTCAGAATCAGGCTCGGTCAACAGCAATTCGCCATCCAGATTGATGCTCCAGTAGACACCGCATATCGAAACCTCCATCATTGATGGATCGCCCGCCTTGATCCCAAGGTGAGGAGCGTCTCTTGTCGGTGGGCCACCGATGCTCGCGGTCGCGGTCGAAGCAGAAGCAAATCCAAAGTTAGCGATTCAATCCGTAGATACTAACGAGTAATGCCAACCCTGAATCATCTCGGGGGCCCAGCGAATCGCCGGTGACGACGCGGTTGCGGCAGGCGCGGACGCTGCCCAGCGTTCTCGGTTCACAGCGTTAAAGACCTGACGTGCCGATTTCCGCAACGCAAAACATGTGATTGCAACGAATACGATTGCCACCATCACGATTCGTTGTTTTCCGCTCATGCGTCGAAGGCAGTTAGCACAATGTGTCATCGGGAACACGCGAATAAGTTCTCAACGGCCGCATCACGCGTTCTCCGGTCCACGCGCTGGTCACGCATCTTTTGGTGGCTCGATCCAGAGCTGCAACTCAGCAGAGCCCGAGTTGACGCTGCTCCCATCTCGAACACGGGCTAACGGAAACTTGCTCGTCGGCGCGCCAAGTTCGGGTTCAAAAAGTCCTGCAAAATAAGTCGTCATGTTTGGGAAGGCTAACAATTCACTAGCATTTCTGATCGGGAGTTGACCGGTCCGTCCATGATCAACGAGTCGCCGGAGCAATTGTTGCTTTCGTTGCCTCGACGTCGGCGAGTTCGGCACACCATAATCTTATCACACATTTTTACGATACCGAACGATCACAACTTCGCCATTGAACTCGATTATACCGAGTTCATCCTGAATTATCTCGAGAACATTGCCCGGCTTTCCGCCGCCCGAACCTGCGCCAATCAACGGCATCGCAATCGACGCGTATTGTTTGTCAGATGCCAGTCTCAGCGCATTGCGGACGGAATCACGGATAGACCGTTCAGACGATCGCCAGAGCATGTTAATTCCCGCGACATGAATGATCGATTTGAAAGGCAGTTTTCCAGCCGTCGTTTCTACGGCGTGTCCAAGCGGTATTGCGCCCATTCTCCCAAGCTCGCGAAACGGAGCCAGTCCGGCCCGCTTTTTGATCGCACCGGATACACCTTGCGGCAAAAGTAACCACCACGGAAAGATGTTCCGATTCCACGCGTTCACGATGACGTCTACCTTCTGGTCGAGCAGGTCGCCATCAACGACAGTCAGTTGCATCCATCACATCCTGGGTTTGCGTTCGATTCGATGAAGGACCGTGACACTGCGCGTAACCTCGCGAGTACGGTTGCTTTTCCATTCCAGATAACTCGTAAGCCCGGCGCCGTCTGCACCCATTGCTTATCTGCCACGAGGCAGATCCATGCTACCAAGTCCAGCGGCAAGCGGAGCGGGCAGCACCTGTGCGGATCGAGTGTACCCCGAGAAAATACCACCATAATCATTCACAATGCGGACGACCACGCGGCGGTCGTCAAGCCGGGGTACGGCATGCTCGTTCTCGGCAAGAAATTCCGGCAGATAGCGAATCGCTTCGCGAGCAACCAATGCAAACCGGGCATCCGAATTGTCCGACGAAGGAGATCCAGCATAGAGAGTCTCTTGATCGCTCGGATCAATGAAGAATCCGATTCCCCCGCAGATTATCGCGTCGCCTTTCGCAAAGTCGGGTGGCTTGACCTTTGGCCGATTGGCCAGTTCGCCGAAAAAGCTGCTTGTGATCCGCGACCACCACGATGGAGGCAGGGGTTCACTTTGTGGCGGCGAGTAGGGATTAACGCGATCGGTCACGGGAATTCAGCGAGAATGAGGTCACCATCGTGAATGCACATGTGCGTCCCCAAACCGCGGATGGTGGTGTTAGCGGCGGCACCAACATCACTTCACTCGCTGGTCACCGGCTACATGGTCACCGGCTACATGGTCATCGGCCGTTTTGGGCTACCGATGACGAAGCCATTGTAGCGTGAATGAATGCGACAGATGAAAGGAATGCCGGAGAGACGTCATGCGGTGCGTTCAGGACGATAGCAGCAATTGAATCGTCGAGTGAAACACCGGTGATCAAGGATATTGCCGCAGACGCGATCACGGGTGATCGGCTCATTCCAGCGGAACACGCAAATCAAGCAATTCCAGCTCAGGCAAGGTACCAAACGTTTGCATTGCGGCGTCAGTAAGTTGCGTGCCAGCGAAATGGATCGTCTTGAGTCCAGAATGCTGTGCAAGAACCGCAATATCCTCATCCGTAATCCGCGTATGTGACATCGCAATGGACCGTAGATCTGGAAACTCTGCAATGTTCCGCAACAAAGCATCGGCAAAACTCATCCGGTGTGCAACGACTTCTTGGAGCGAGGCAAAATGCAGAAGCGATGGAACGTCGCGTGCGGTCATGACCGCACCGTTGAGCGTCACCGTTTCCGGGACCATATCTGCGATCATCTCGGCGTACTCCGGTGGAGTCTCCTCCTCGCAGATGTGCAGTTGCTTCACTCTCGAGAGGTCACCAGCATCCAGGGTTGTTCCGAGTTGATTAAGCCTGGCTACGGCGTTGTGTGGCGTCATTGGTTCCATTCGGCTTTGTCGTGGGTAAATCCAGCATGTTGGATTTTAGAGGCATGGCGGTGAAGTCCGGAATGAGCGATGCCGCCCCGGGACAAACGCTGACGGTGAACGCCTCCGCCGCCCGCCAAAGACACCATTCAGCTCACCCCGACCGAGATACTCCTCGGCAAGTTGCTTCCCATCAGAGATTGCTCACACTGCTCCCGGCGAAACGATCCTATCTTCTCGATCGTGAATGAACGTCGAAACTCCCTGCCACCGCGCGAACGAATCGCCACTTCGAGAACGTCCGATAGCCTGCGACTGGACCGAGAGACGTTTGATTTAGCGAAACCGCGGCGCCCGGCTCCAGCGCAATTCACTGCTCGACGTCGGCTTGAGTTAGATCGAGGGTGGTCTCTCGATCGCCCCGCCCCCGCGGAATTGGGATGACTACACGAAGTCGTCGACTACCGTCGTCACCCGTCGTTCGACGAAATTGTAGCACAAGGAAACCTGGATGGTGGTATGTGTCACAAACACCGAAAGCGCTTGTGGTACCACCGGAGGAGATTGAAACATAATCAGAATCTCTGGTGGATCGAAATGCGGGTTCAAATCCTTCGTCTGATTCACTCGCGTACTCGCAGAGCCACTGCGCAATGCCGTCGTTCCAGCACTCGTGGTATAAAAAGGAATCACGATCAATATCAGACGGTACGTCCAACTTGATGCGGAGGGTGAAGTGACCAGACCATCGTGCCGACGTCGAGAGATAGGTCGTCCCAAGAAACGCCAAAATGCAGATCATGCTAGCGATGGAGAGTCGACGCATGATTCCTCAATCGTAGAACGGCCCAGATTAGCGGGAATGGGGAGTTGTGCGTCCATGCGTCTAAACCAACCACCGGTCCTTCGATGTATCTGATGGTTCTGCCTGCGTTCGCCGGTGGGAAACGTGGCAACGAAAGATCATCGTGATGGCGTAGATCGCCCAACAAGAAGAAACGAGCTGCAGCGCCAACACTGGAGAGTCTCGTATTGGCACCCAGTTCGTTAGAAGCAGCGCATCATGTTGCTGGATCGACACGACAAACGCGATTGGCTAGACCCCGCACATCAGTGCCGTCCAGGGAAACCTTTTAAACGATGAGCGTCGAATCAACAACCCATTCGTAGCAATGAAGAGTGCAATCAAGTTGATGGTCAGCACATCGGTCCAATAGGCAGCGATCATTGGCCAGACAAATTGAAACAGTCCGAAGCGATTGACGACGCGCCGCGTTCGATCCGCCAATTCGGTGGGAATAAGCGTCAGCCCCCTGCGACTAAAGTCAATTTCCGTCTGTGATTCTGTCGGTGGTTCGTATGGATTGCCAATCGTGTTGAGTCTCGGTGGTAAGTGGCAGAACGATGCCGGTAATCGAGCACCGCTACAAGTCTATGTTCTCAAAAAACACATCCTCCGCGGCGCCGGTTCACCGCTTGGATCTGTCATTCGATACGAATCAAGGGGCACCAGCAAATAGAGTGACGGTCACTGTCGTGAAAAGAGCGGTGCCAGCCGACGGGGGACATGGGCAACAATTTCGGAAAGTGGACCTGCGATGCCTGAGCAGAGCACACCAATGTGCAATGTGAGCAAACAGCGTGGCAGTGTTCGGAAACGTAGCCACTGATGTCTTTGACGTGCCGAAGTATGCGGCAAACGCCGCAGGGGCGAGTGACGCTACACTCTTGGATCCAAGTACGTGTTCACGCATTAGGCACAACAGCAATGCTGCGAAGTAGACCGCCATGCATGTAAACACGTATCTCGTCATCGACGCCTCGGTGACGGCGCTAATGTCAGCGACTGTATTATATTTACGCAATTTGCTTTCTCGCCGACGGAAACCGCTCGGACGAGCGAAGTTTGATGAACATGTTCCGGTGCATCGCCAAATCGTGATACTGCTCGGGAAAGATGTTTCTCAGCATTCAGTTTAAACGTATCAGCGACTTCATCCCAGGGCTTGCCAATAGCAGCATGTGTCAAGTCGCGTGAAGCGTCCCGTAGCAGGGCCTGTGCGGAAGCGTGCTTACTGGTGCGAATTTCAGCGATGGCAAAATTGGGATCGAGCGGTGCACGCGGGGGAGGAGACCGATGACAACCACAAAAGCCGAGTAGTGCAAGTAGAATCGCAGTTCGAATCACGGAATTCCTACGTGTGAGTTCACTCGTCATCTGTTGGAACATCGGAGAGGTTGGGTAGCCGTTTGAGTATATGGGAGATTTCCTTTGAGAGAGTGGCGACATCGGATACACGGTGACTACGGAACGTGAACGGGGCGTCGATCGCGCCGCATTCGGCAAGTACGTGATAAACGACGCAGGTGTGAAACGCGGGTTCGAGAGATGAAAAATGAAAATCCGAATCAAGTTGATCGGTGGGATGGATACAAGCTGACGGAACATCGAAGAAGCGAGCAACTCCGTCGCGAGTCAATGTTAGTAGCTCGGGGTCAGATCCGGGGAAATGCGAGCAAAACTCGGCGTCATCCACCGGCCTGCGGTCAAGCAGCATTTTGCGAACCGATTTCATGTGGCGCCGATGCCGTGCATTGTCCCGTAAGGCGAGCAATAGCACCGCCATGAAGACCATGGCGGCAGGCATCACTGCAACGGTCAAGCGTCCAGCCAGCGGGGCATCCGTCATGGACAATGCACCGATCGCGCCAACCAACAGCGGAACGATTGCCAATACGGCCGCGCAACCGATCATTTGTCGCAATGCAATAAGCCTCCAGTGCGAAAGAATGAGCTGCGAGGGCGTAGAGACGGCAAACAGCTTCAAGCCTTCAGTCGGGTAACGGTAAAATCTGGTCCATCCGGGTTTATCGTGGGTTTCGCAGCGGTGAGCCAGGTGTGCGGGATTTTCAAGGCATGTCGGTGGCGTCCGAAATCTTTGTCAGGCTGATGCAACGGTGGTAGGATCGTTTTGCCGGGAGAGGCGGAAGCAAGCTCTGCTGGGAAGCAACTTGCCGAGGAATATCTCGGTCGGGGTGAGCCGAAAGGTGCCTTCGGCTGGCGGCGGATGCGTCTGCCGTCAGCGTTTATCCTGGGACGGCATCGCTCATTTCGGACGCCACCGCCATGCCTCTAAAATCCAACATGCTGGATTTACCCACGACAATCCCGGATGGACCCTTTTTTCGGCTCCAACCACACGAAAAAGCAAACGCTCGGAAACACCGTTATGGAAGTTGATCTGGTCCTGGTCCAACAAGGTGTAACCCGGTTGCGACTCAAATTGGGCTTTCACAGCGGGCAATTAAGCGTCCATTGAGAGTTGGTCAAGAGGAGCGTCAGGTTCTAAACGAACGATAAAAGTGCAAAGTTCTGCCTTATTCAAAATTGCAGCGACCGACTGGTCGACGCGATCATATGTATCACCCGGAGTGTTCATGTGAGTGGCTCGCCATCCATTGGGGAGTTCAACCGAGACATCGAAGCGTTTGCTCTTCCATTCTGGGATTGTTGACTCTGCGATTGGCTCTTGACTGCGGCAACCTGCAGCGATGGCGACAGCCGAAACGAAGCAAACGGCGGTGAGATGCATTTCGATCACGACGTTTCTCTGAATTGAAAAAAAGTAGCCGTAACCGGGGACGGCGATTTGATTCTCCATTTGTAAAAGCGAGATGCCGGGCTCAGTCTCACGGCACGATTTCCCGTGATTCTGAGTTGATCGCAATGTCGCGAGTCATTGATCGCACTCGAAGCCGTATTCCACGAAGGATCAGCGCCTTGCAGTTCTAACTTGCGGTCAATCTCCGTCATCATGTTTGAAATGTACGTATCGTGCTCAGGCCATCGAGCGGCCGCATCGGCCAGAAGATGTTGCGCCGCTTGGAGTTCGCCAAGTGACTCAAGGCGCGCGGCAGCCGCGAGTTGATCGTCCGCGTTCGTGTAGTCGTCAAGAGTTCGATCGACCAATCGTTTGGGTCTAAGGGCAAACCAAGCAAACAGCGTGACGGGTCCAAACAACCAGAGCAACAATAGCCAGCCAGCACCAACGTCACGGGACTGAAACTCTTTGACGCCCCAAGCTACGCTGCCAGTGAACACAGCAGCAAAGACGATCAGGAACAGGACTACCGGGACAGCTTCCATCGTGATTCAGAGTAGCAATTCAGTCGGTGAACGGAGGCCATCACGCGGCCGCAGTGAAGGATTCACCACGTCGGACTAGCGACGTTCGACCTGTTTGAAACGTGACTGCTGACTGTAGTGCGATCCCGTTATTATCCGCCAGCGGGCTAGTCCGGTGATCGCCCTGGCGTAACGACGCAAATGCACCAAAACGACAAGCTTTCGATGCATCCGAAAATCACTGTGAAGAATACCGCAGTGAAGACATACTTGAAAGCGGACGCGTTACCAATGCCGATGAAGCAATGGAACAACCATGAAAATCCAGAAAGTACAGCGGAAAGAACGACAGCGATTGCGAATCTCGGCAACGAACGAAATCGAGGCTTAGTTGTCGGTCTAGTGCAGAGGTACGCAACCATCACTGCCAATACAATTGGGTCCGCCGAGCTAACCTTCAATGCGCGGAGCATCAAGTCAATGGCGATTGCGGTAGCGAAGAACGTCGCGTAGCGCAGCGTGTAGCTTAATGTCGACGAATCAGCGACCGACCGAATGTCAGCTGTCGTCGCGAATTGTGCCATTTTCAGAAAGACTTGAGTCGCGTATCGGTAGGCATCCCGGGGAACGGAGGGAAGACTTCCCACTTCAAGAACCGCGCAAGCTGTTCTCCCGTGCATGTCATGGTTCGTCGCTATTCGGGTTTGGTGAAAGAAGAATCCGGCAAGGAATCTTTGAATTCCAATTTTGCTATCGTGACGTCGAGCATCTTCTTGCCGTCGGAGGTTGCAGAAAACGCCATGAGCACGGCTACGCCTTCGAAATACTTGTACATTCCAAGACGAGTTGAAATGATTGCTTGGGTGCCGGTTATTGGATCTAGAGTTTGCTTGGACGTCCCCACCAGCAATCCCGATTGCAAGTCGACAAAGTAGTCCCCGGTCCCCAGATCTTCTGATTCAAGCCGAAGTTGAATCGCGGGCTTACTGTCGATGTCGAGCTTCTTGACAATTGTCAGGTTCTCAATGTTGTCTCGAAGATGGGCTACCGCGCAGATGTCGGCGAAAGTGTGTCGCTCACGATCGGCAAACGCACGAGGAATTTCCATCGTTGGTTTGCCGGGTGAGGTCATCCAACCGCCGTCTTTGTTGATGATGAATGTCAGATCAATCTCTCCGTACGTTGAGTCAGCAACGATCGAACGTTTAAAAAAGTTGGGGAATGCGAATGACTCAGTCACCGTTGCGGTCCCTATGCCGGGCGGGAGAATCCCCGCAGTCGTCGTAAACTTGATAGTCCCACATCCCCAACGGTCGGGCGCGTTTTTGCCACCATGACGCTTGATGAGCGTTTCGACAATTTCCGCAACGGTAGCATTGTCGTCTATCGTTGGAGAATCCGCATGCGTCTGCGCGGCAAGGACACACCAGAAGTAGACGCCACCAGCGCCGATCAGCTTTCGCACCAGCTTACTGATCGTTGACGCGGATATTTCGGATGAATTCCACACAAGTAGAACAACCGCGAACCTGCCGGCAAAGTTGATCACGTCCGGAAGATTGTCTGCCGACGCGATATCGATGACGTACAGCTCACGAGCGTCGTCGAAGTCGGTTCCGATGTGCTCAAGTAAGGGCATGGATTGTCAGTCAGATAACAGCAAAATTCACGGGATCGAGCAGTGAAAAGCATGAACTGCAGAAACGCTTGACGCCCGACTCCCGTGCAATTCCTTGGTTCGCCAATTCTTCACCGATAGTCCAGCCTGCTGTGTTACCAAAGAGCCAGAAACTATCGTTTGATCCGTTTTAAAAAGACATGCCCGTAAGTCATGCGGTTACGTAGGTCACTAAGCGTACCCGTGCATTCCCAGCCTTCCATTCCAAGTTCATTGAGCCTGGGTTGACGTTCGCAACTCTGAATAATTCCGGCTCCTCCGACGGAAGCGTCGGATAAGCCACAATTCCGGGGTCCGACGCGGCATTGATCACCCTGTATTCCCACTGAACAATTTACACCTGTGCATCAACTGACTTCTAGGCACGAACAGAGCCCATACCACTGGAATCGTAAGCAACGCAAGCAAGCAAATGCCACCTACAACGGCTAACTTTTTTGATTCCATCCTGAAAGAGGTTGTGTTCAGAGATTCGAATATTGGCACCTGCCAACGAGTACGAACAGTTGAGTTTTCATTTGCAAAACCGTGCACGCCACATTTCGGTGCACTTTTTGATTACCCTCGCTTATCGATACTTGGATTACGGCATAAATGCCCGTAGATGCCCGTAAATGCCCGTAAATGCCCGTAAATGCCCGTAAATGCCTGGCATGACCGCCGGTCTGACCGCAACCCAAACCGCCAGCATACCGGCAAGCAGCCAGAAGACAAATATCATGAACGGTCGAACACGGACGATTCCTTCGCCACTGTAAAACACGAGGTCGCCGATTGGCGAAATGAGACCGAGGATTTGCAACGGTGCTTCCATCAAGTCATAGAGTAGGCGACCGCAAGGGAATCTGGTTTCATTCAGGATAGACAATCGAGGAACCAGCATGTCGATGCCGGGTACCGCAAAAGCACAACAGCCGAAGCCAAGCCAAGGCAGTGCGGCGAACACGAGTGACACGAGACCTATTGCCAGCAGAATGCGATGACCTGTTGTCATCGTTCAGTCCCGGAATTCAGTAGGGTAAATGTATGCATCAGCCGGGAGGGGCGAAAGACTTGCAGGCAAACGAGAAAACCGACCACCCGTGCTCGGTTGCATGGGATGGATACCTGCCATTTAGCGTTGCGGTATTGGGTGGGCTGAGGGCGTGGCAGCGGGCGGTTGTCCACGCGGCACAGAACTCACGGCTGGAATTGAAAATCCATACAGCAGGCCGCACAGCGCGAGCAAGGTGAATAGTTCGGTGGCGGTCAGTCGTCGCGAGTTGATTGGAAGTAGTGCTGGAGATGACATACGCGACAGGATGAACCAAGTGCAAGAGATGCCCGCCAATGTTAAGGCGGCTCCAGCAAGGCCGCTGAATCTGTACCCAGCGAAGGAAGTCGCGATCGCTGCCATTACGACCAAGCACGCACCAATGGAAAAGCGAAAAACACGGTGATCAGTCAGCGTCATAGCCATGCCGATTCCAGTCGAGTATTGGTCGCAATCACCAGGCCGCGACGAGCGACTCAACCACTGCCAAAACTCTGAAACGCGGCTTCATTGAAATGGCATTGTCATTTGCCAGTTTGGTTTACGTTGAACACTACAGACCGCCGACTGCGTTACCGCACCAGTGCATTCCACTTGGCTTCGGGTGACCATGGAATATCAGTCGCTTGTGAGAAATGGACTTTCGTGGGTTTTTGGTCATCAACGGCGTAAAAGACTTGAATTTGCCGCTCTAGCTCTACCTTTGTACCATCGATTCGACACTCAAGGGAGCCATCTGGAGGATTGATAGCTATCAGGTCGACCCACGAGAATCTCTGTTGCGCTAGCTGGCGGGTCGTTTTGTGAAGAACGACAATTTTAGGATCGTTGCGTCGGTCGTTTATCGTAAGCGAGTGGATACTCGGATACACACCAGCGTCTATTTCAGGTTGAATGGTTAGAGTCGCCTTTGTCTGTGCCTCGGAATGCACCCAACTGTTTGCAAGAGCAAGGCCGGAAACTGCGGTCAAAGCTACTGCAGCTAAAATCACAGACAACCGCACGATCGAAATGGAATTTCGTTTTCTCGATTTCATGATCATGCTCTCAGTCAAATAACGAGTTACTTATCGCCGGTTGGACCTTCGGTTCCCTCGGTGACACGGGAAGTGTTATCGCCGGTTCGAGAGAAATTTATCGCCGGTTGGCGTCTGCTGAGTATGAGGGCTCGGAATTCTCGGGTCAAGCAATTTCCTGAACCAACTACGGGCTTGAGAATTGACCTATTTTAGGAACTTGCGACGAATCAGCTCAGTAATGCCGCGGCGATGCCGTGCGGCGGGGAGCATGAACGATGCTCCCATGTGGTCAGGGGCCAACTCGCCAATGTCCGAGGTTCTCTTGGCAACACTCAAGTGTTCCATAAGGTTGCTGCGATCATCTTGGCTTCAAACCATTTTAAATTCACTTGTCAAAACACAGCAGGATCTGTGAGACACAACCTACGAGAGACCGCCAAGTCGACGGTGCACCCATCACGTTTCGCTGGCACGTTTGAGCTAGTGCGCAATCGCTCATTTGTTATTGCCACGGCGGATCTGTCTTCGCCAGTAGATTCAGGCGGCGATACCAAGCGGCGCGAGCGAAGTAGAATAAATCAAATCCGGCCGGGTTCAGTCGTGAGGAAATCGAATGATTGCTGGTTCCTCCTGTCGGCGCCCATCGACTGGTGCACGTGCTGAGGTATGGCGCGGAGTTGCGGCGAAATGAATCCTTTCGGTCGGCAATGTTCCTTCAAACAATGCGGAACGTGAAAGGTTCGTCGTCGGGGTCGTCGGGTTGAGGTGCAATCCATTGGATCGGCTCGGTCAGCACGTCGTCGATTCCGACGGGATCGGGCGCCGCCTTTTCAGCAGTCACTAGTTCGCGGGTAGTGTCGGGCTGGGAGGCGATGGGGAGTGGTTCGCTTGCCGATGCGGTCTGACCACCGTTGAGGTAGTTGATCACTCGCAGGGCGTCCAGCGCTGTGATGACACCGTCATTGGTCACGTCAATTTTGCTGCCGGTTGCGTCCGCGTGAGTGAGCGTATGAGAACCGAACGTATTGAGGTAGTTAATCACCTGCAGGGCGTCGACGGCGGTCACCACGTTATCTTGATTGACATCGGCCGCAAGAACTGGATTGTACCGTGGACTGTCGACCGTCTTGGCAACGAGCCGTATGGGAGTGTTGGTGGTGGACGAAACAGTGATAGGATCGAATCCGTAGGTGACGTTGTCAGACGTCGCAGTGAGTCGGTAGCTGCCACTGGGCAAATCGGACAACACAAAGGCACCATGGGCATCAGTCGTCCAATTGCTGGGAACTCCGGTGCGAATGGCTGTTGCGCCAATTTCTGTATCGGCGTGCCCCATGATGCGGATGGAGGCGATTCGGCCATCGGAATCATGGAGCGTGAGTGTTTGACGTTCGCCGAAGCCGAGCCCACCGTCGCTGTTGTTGCGAAGATCTGTGGTGGCGCGGTCGATGAGGTTCCCTGCAGCATCATAGGCTTCGACGCGTGCGTAGGCCGTACCGTTGGACGTTAACCCCACGACGTCAACGTCTACCTGAGCGGTCGGCGTGGTCAACGTCGCCAATGCGGTGACTCGATCTCCCAAGTTGGGTGTCCAGTACTGAAGCTGGGAATCGTGGACATGCAGCATGGGCGTGTTATTGAGCTCAGCCACTCTTCGAACTTGCGCGGTCGTCTTCAATGCGCCCAAATTGCCACTAAGCGTGATCCCTGAGACGGTCGGCAATTGGGTATCGAGCGCCGCGTCGGCGGCGTCAAATTCCCCCTGCGGCAACTCACTACCGTCGGCCGCTGTGACATGGATCGCTACGTCGCTCAAGAGCGGCTCACCCGAAGCTCGATTTGAGTTATCCCCCGTGTCCAGGACAGCATACCCGGACAGCGATGACGAGTCGGGCAGCAGCGGTGTGGTAGGCGTCGCCGACCAAATATCACTGGTGATACCCGTTTCGGCGTCACGAACACGAAACTCAATTTTGCTGAAATTCCTCGGTACGCTCAAAGCGAGGTTGAACGTTGCAGTGTAGGTATCCGGTGCCGCGACACTAACCCACTGTCCACCGTCGATCGATACATCGAGGCTGCTGATGCGGTTGATCGTAATATCGCTTTGGTTTCCGGAGGCATTTTGATTGCGGAGAGTGCCGACGGATGCTTCTCCATTGAACTCAAACCGAGAGGTTTCCGCGTTGAATACGCCCGAGCCCGATAGGTGGAGGGGAACGTCGAGCACGTCAAAAATGCCATCGCCATCGGAGTCCTGCCAACCGATCACAGCGAGTGTCGATGCGGCCGTGGTATGGGTCGCGAAGGCGGTGATTAACCGATCGTAGTCCGCCATAATGCTGACTTCTTGCTGAAAGCCAGGGGTCGGATTGTTGCGAGCGTTGGTGTTCGGAGAGTTGTAGTAACCTCGGGTCTCGTCATAACTTCCGCCGCCGGAGTATTCGTCGAAGGCCCAGAAGATGTGCCCCATCTCGTGGGCAAAGGTGCTGACCGGGCGTGTTGAGGGTGAGACGATGTACCTTCCGCCGGGAAAGGCAAAGGCACCTCGAAAGGATCCGCCTTCACCGAAATAACCATCGGGGTCATCGGAAGAATCCGTAATGAACAGCGAGAACGCCCAGTCGGTACCGAACTTCTCACGCTGAGAATCATTGAAGGCCAGCATCCCATCGTCGAGCTGCAGCGACGGATCGACGCCGGCAGCATCGAGAAATTGGCCCACGTAGCGATTGTAGTAGTTGCTCGGTCGGTCGATTGGCTCGTAGCCGGTCTCTACGGGATTACGAGCAAAGGTGTCATCGATGGTGAAACTCAGCGAGTGAACGCTATCGAACGTGTCGAGCAGATCGCTCCACCATTCTGCGCCAGCGGTAATATTGGCCAGGACCGAGTCAATTTCCGCGGGCGTCCAATTCTGAGACTGGGGATCGATCGAACCGTCGGATTCCAGGAAAATCGGCGTCACGGTGACCGTGCCCAGCATGAACTCCGCGGTGTCTTGCGGAGTGGCTCCCAGCGGCACTCCCACCGCCATTACCCGACGATTCTCGAGGGATTCGAGACGGAGCACGCGGCGGGGCTGGCTCTGGAGGCGGGGCACAGGCGGTCATCGGAAATAGAGGAGATTTGCGAACTGTCACAATCCATTGTGGCTTAGACGTCGGGAACTCGTAAAAAGTTTCCCGACGCCTTTGAATCGCACTCTCTCTAATCGATCCAATCCGAGCGACATCACATCAATTCAGCAAAAAAATCGTCGATGGCGGAGGTGCCGTCGTCGGATTGTGCTGCTTGGGCATCCTGCCGGTCCTGAGCGATCGCATCGACGATGCTGTCGAGCTGCATGGTCATCGGCGAGTCAAAAATGCTCGTTTCTGATGACTTTTTCTGCGGCTGAGCGATCACAGGCGTCTCCGTCAGCAGTGGCTCGCCGGCTGGCTCGTCCTTGCGGGAGGAGAACATTGTCGAGGTCGTTGGATCAAAGGCGACCGTCGCATTGGTTGCCATCACCCCATCGGCGACGGAGGTGTAGACCAACGCATTGGAGGGAGTTGCTGAAATCGGTTCACCACCTGGAATGTGGTTAGGATTTTCAGTGTTGAGGCGATTGATCACCCGCAACGCGTCCAGCGAGGTGATCATGCCGTCGCCGTTGACATCGGGGAAGGCCGGCAGGACCAGTCCAGCGGGCACGTTGGACAGGTCAACGGGCCCTCCGTTGGTATTCAGCACGTTGATAATCAAAAGTGCATCGAGCGGGGTTACATTCCCGCTGGCGTTGACGTCTTCGGCATCACCGGTCCCCGTAAAGGGGTTATCGACGACCGTGTAAACGTAGTCTTCCACTTCACCAGCGTCTGCGGTACCGAGCGCACCGAGGTCTTCGGTGTAGCTAAGGCGGAACCGAGCTTGGACGTCCCCGAGCTTCGCATTGGCGGGCACATTGACCGAAATTGTGTTGATCAAGAACGGATTGTTGGCTGGGAAACTGACTCGCGTCACTTCTCCTGGCCCGTTGCCGAAGATTCCGTCTCCATTCCAGTCGAACCACGCGTCGAGGTAACTCGCGCTGGCTGGCAAGGGTGCATTGGCTCCTTGATTGATTGAGACTTGGAAATCGGTCGTGAATCCAGGCTGGAGCGTACCCAGCAGGATGACGCCATCATCAATGTCACCATCATCATTGATGCCGTTAACATCGGCCGTCACCGAGGCCCCGAGATACAGGGCGTCGTTATCGCCGTTAACGATCCGGTGTCGGGGGCCATTGTTTTGAATCATGACCGGGTACTGTTGCCCACCACCGAAGGTGAGTGACGCGTCACCGTAGTCGTAAACATCGCCGGTCAGGATCTCGACTTGCGACGCTGTGCGTTCGGAAGCCGGTTGCAGGCGATTGCCCGCCTTGTCGGCGATGAAATCAGTCACGATCGAGTCACCCAGCGGCGTGCTGGTCGTTTTCAGTAACACGCGGTTATCGACCAGTTTCACGCCGGAGCCGTCCGAGCCGTCAAGTCCAGCGGCGATGGCGGCATCGGCGAAGCTCGCGGCGACAGTCGCGGCATCGTCGTTGTAGCGAATCACGACTGGCTGAGAAGCGGGATCACCGGCAGAACCGATCTGTTCGAGTACCGTGCTAGCGGTATTCAATCGAGTGTCATCATCACCACCGAGCGTGATCTGGCCCCCGCCTTGGTTGACGGGGTTCAACGTTGGGAACGCTGCCGACACCGCGGCAACAATTGCGTTAGCCAGCAAGTCCGGTGAGCCACCCTGGCCACCGCCGACAACCGTGACCGGAGTCGCACCTGGATCGAGCAGGTCGCCGTCGAAATCAATCTCAAACGTGACCGGGGTGCTCAGGCCGAGAGCGATCGTGAACGACTGGCCGTCTTGCACTGCCAGCGAAGTCTCACCCTCGGTCGTCGGGATTTGCAGCCCGAATCCGGGCGAAACACCGATCTTACTGTTGCCCGTCACGAGCGCTCCACCGCTCAGACTGGTCACCGAAATCGGACCGTTGGTCCCGCGAACGCGGAACACCCCGGACGCACCGGAAGCTTGGACGTCGAGTCCGACGTCACGGAAGCCTTGCAGCAGTGTTTGCACCAGTTCCCGAGGCGATGCATCGGGATCCACTGGCAAGACGACCCGGTTGACGTCCGGTCCGACGACGTTGAGGACGCCGTCAGAGTCAAACTCAAAGGCAATCTCACGCGTGCCGTCAAACACGCTGATCGTTTCGTTATAGTTTGTCAGACGTGTGCCGTCGCCAGCCAAAGTGCTATCTGGTAGCAGTTGAACATCGAGCTCTTGGTTGACATGTCGGAAGATCGAATCGTCTTCCAAGCCGACGTAGCTCTGGTCACTGTTGGCATTGGTTGATGTGCCCAGCAGCTGCAAGCGGCCACTGTCACTGGCCGTGGCCGTGGCGCTGTCCAAGAAGACCGCTTCGATATCGAGAATGTTGGGCTGGGTGGCAGCGAGCTGATTGATCGCTTGAGCCAACAGCTGCACAATTCGATTGGGCGAGGCGGTGTTAGGCAGACTGATCGCGTAGTTGCCGGTCGACGGCAGGGTACCATCGGGATTAATCGGCTCGGTCACATCCGTGACAAATTCAAACGTCACGGCGGGATGCGTGCCATCGAAAATCGTCAACGTTTGTCCGCTGATGGCGGGCTGTGAGATGCCCGTCAGGGGATCGGTCGAAATCAGCGATTCCGAAGGTACAGTGAGCTGGATCCCCACCTCAGTTTCGAGGATTTGGTCATCGATAAACGTTTGATCGCCATCGCTATAGTTGACGCCCGCCTCCGCCTTCAAGACGGCGGTATAACCGTCCACACTGCCGTCCTGAGCCCCGAGGAACTCGATCGTGTAGACAGCGTTGTCATCCCAAATGCCAGCGATCGGCGTGATGCGGATGGTATTGTCGGCAGGTTCGTAGGCAAAGCGGTAATCGATGCCTTCCTGCAATACCTCCGGTTCGGTACTGCCGAGCACCAAACGTGTGACAAGTAGGTTTTCGCTGGTAACCGTGTTATCGTTGACACCCACACCATAGCCTGTGTCGGCTGGTCGAATGCCATCGATCAATTGAATTTCGAACGCGTCGTAAATCGATCCTTGGGTGACCGAGCGGCCAAATAGATCGGAGTCTTCGTCGAAAATCAAATCTTGACCGCGCGGCGAGGTTAAGACAAATCGGGGACCTTCATTGTCGGTTCGCTCTTCCGCACCGCGGTCGATAAACCCGCTCAATCCCACACCAAGCGGGGTCGCGAAGGTCGGATCATCCACTCGAAGCTGTCCGTTGGCGTCGTAGAGCGGAGCCACGATCGGACTGGCGGGCAGCCCGAGGGAATTGCGAAGGGCGATCAATGAACCACGGTCTTCGAGCGACGCGATACCGCTGTCAATAATTGGGGTACGCGACTGAGGCGTGAAGATCAGATTGAACGGATCGACGAATACTTGGTCGCTCGGATTGATGAACTGGGCCGATTGGCCGTAGCCATCGACGCCCGAAATCCGAGACGGCTGATTATTGCGGTAGTACGTCGTCGCACCGATCACGGTGAGGTCAGCGGACGAGTCGACCTGTCCCGATGTTGCCAGAGGCGTCGGTGGAATCGAAATGCCAGTTTGGAAATTGCTGACGACATTATTGAGTAACGTCGGCGCTGAGTTGTCCTGAACCTGGATCCCGATCTGACCGGGGCTGAAGGTTTCTCGCGGTACCGTCGAGATCGCTCCGATGGCATCGATATCTGCCCCGGCGGCACCAAAGTTATTCGTGCCCGCAGGCGACAGGTCCGTCAGCCGTACATATGAGAAACGATCATTGAGACCAAAACCAAAAGCGTCCAAATCGATCTTGTTATCGAGTCCGAAGATTTCACCGACATTGAAATAGGTCACGTTGTCGCGACTGATCTCCACTCGCACACGCTCAGGGATGCCCGCTTCGAAGATTTGCAGGTCAGCGACTCCGTCACCGACGCCGACAAAGTCGCTCGGGCTACTCGAGCTACCCGTCAGCAAATTGTCATCGAACACAAAGGTCGCATGTCCGCCCGAACCCAGCGAGAAGGTAAACAACCCATTTTCGGGATCGTGCGCCGAGACGCCATAACAATCCGGTGAGCCAAGTGCCGCTTCGCTGTCGGTAAAGGAGGCTTCGACATCGGGGCCAAGTACCGTTTCGCTATCCAGCACGCTATCGGCAAATGACACTCCACCTTCAGGGAAGAATGTCCCAGCAAATACTTGAGGTCCGAGGCCGACGGCGGGTGTGATCGAGCCACCGACCAGCGTGTTGTTGATGATGCGGTCAAATCCGACAGGATTCTGCATCGCCAATCCGCCATTTTCCAAACCGCTAATGTCGATTCCGACATTCTGGTTGTAGGCAAATTCGTTATTGCGAACGACCACACCCGGAATCAGGTTTTCCGTATTGAGCTCATTAAAGTTACGAGCGTAGGTGAGTACCGACGGCGTGGCATCGAGCGGACTCTGGGAGATGACAGATTCTTTGGCCGCACGAGAGATCTGCAGGCCAGCATCTTCATTGTAGCTGAACCGTGTATTCTCAATCACGATCTCGCCCTGTTCCACGCGGTCGCGATTGGAGTCACCGCGGAGGTCATTGGAAATCGTGGAGACAAACGCGGACGCACCGATCGCGTTGGTGCGAATTGACGATGCGCCGACCAAGTTGATTTGCGTATCGGGAACGTCGCCGGGCGTATTGGCCTGAGTCAAGTTTCCACGATTAGCGACCACCCCGAGTATCGACTTCACTTGCTGTGAGTTGATGCGTGCGATGATCGCATCGGCGACTTCTTCAGCGGTTGCATCGGAGGGAACCTGAATCACCACTCGGTTCGCATTCTGAGCGAACCCGTTGCTCGGACCACTCGCCGGCAGGACGTCAAACTCGAACGTGACGCGTTTGTTTGCACCGTCGAGCGTGAACGTCGATCCGTCCAAAATCTCCGACGCTGGTTTCGTGACCAGCGAAACGGCCCCTGAGACCAACCGTTCATTCGTATCGAAGGCTCGGAAGCGTCCATCGACTGTGTTCGGGAACGCCCGACTGACATTTCCAGAGGCGATGTATTCCGAAGCGTCGCGGATTTCGAGTTGGTAGGGTCCTGACTGAGTGGGTCGCGGTGTTTCGGCGGGCGACGTCAGCGACAGCTCGCCCGAATCGACAAAGGGTTCGTCAGCTGCCGTTGGGGTCGCGGATGTGACCAATTCACCACGCTCAGCAAATCCAATGACGATATCATCGATGTAGGCACCCTCGTGGGCATTGTCTTCGGTACCAGCTTGGTAATCGCCACCGAATCGATCGCCGTAGCGCTGGGCAGTCGTCGTGAACGGGCCAAGTTGGTCGGCGTCGAAGGTCAGGTTGGGCAGGCGAACGGCCGAGCCGAGTCGTGGGACCAACGAGATATCGCCGCCGGCAAATCGATTGGCGACGGCCAGCTGCAGGGCCGCGGCAACTTCATCGGGCGTATCGCTGCTGCTGACAACAATCGGGGTACCCGTCAACGGATTCTGATTGCTGACGGACAAACCGCTCGTGGCAGGCGTCGTGATGGACCCCGCACCATTGAACTCAACACTCGCGTCGGTCGCAATGATGTTCAGTTCCGGTTCGATGGAAATGGTCGCTGCGTAGCCTCCCGTTTGAGCGGCATCGGTACTGCCGGCGACGCGTGGATCGTAGCTGGCGTTTTCAGGACCACTGATACCGATGAAGTACGTGCTATCTGAAGGAGCAACGAAGGAAACCGTGCCCGCAGCGAGGTTGGTGACAGCGAGCAGATTGCCATTGTCCGAACGAAGCTCCACACCCTCCTTATCAAAGAACCGGATATTGTTTGTCACACCAGGTTGATCAGCTGTCACCTTGACAGTGACCGTGGTCCCGGCGACGACACTGACGCTCGACAGATCGACGTCGCCACGATTGGTGATCTGCGTCGGCGTGATCGTCCCAAGCGTGCCGCGACCGTCGACGACCATACTCCCACCGTTGTAAGGCAGTGGCGTCGCTTGGTAGGTCAGGTCATTGCGTCCGGTATCACCCGTGACGTTGACGTTGCCGAACGGATCAATCGGATCCGAGGCATCGCTGAAATTAAACGATGACACTGTTTCAAAGACCGGTGCCTGCACGCCCGTGTTGTTCTCAACGACTTCCTGCAGTTCGCCCGCGATATCCGCTCGGGTCACGTCGGAACCGAGTGGCACACTGATCTGTCCGAGAGTCAGATTTCGCAGACCGTCGTCGAGTACATACTCCACACCATCGATCGTGACCACAAAGGTCACATCGCGATTAATGTAGTAGTTCTCTAACGCCGTTCCCGATGGGACGAGTTGGCTATAGTCAACGGCTTGATCATTCTCAAAAATCCGCAACCCCACCACTTCGGCAACGTCATCAATGGTCAGGTCGTCAAGCGTGATGTTCGCTGGCGCCTCGGGATGAGCAGCTTTGTAGATGCTTAATACATCGATGGTACGGCGTGCCGCCGACAGATCATTGTCGAACGGGAGCGTCAGATTGGCACGCTCGGTGTCGGTGTCCAGGAGAATGAATTCGGTACCGTTGAGGTAGACCGTGTACAGCTGATCTGGGTTGGCGGCGTAGTAGTCATCCGCATCCACGCCCACTGGCAATGGGTTCGCTTCGTAGAACTGCTCGATACCGGTTCCCGAAGGCAGCATGCGGTTCAGTTTGACCTGACTATCAAACGGAGCTGCAACAGCCCGAGCGATATCGCCGGCAGTGAGCTGCGATAGTTCCGTGCCAGCAGGGAAGTCCTGAAGCACGTTGATTGAGATTGCCCCGGCAGGAATGACGCGGGTACCGTCGTTGAGCACATATTGTTGGCCATCAACAGTGAACGACGAAATGGCAGCCGGATCGGCGTAGAGTTCCGCCAGCGAAATACCGGAGGAGAACGTCACGGTCGACGCCAGGTCGATCGAGAACACTTCACCATTAATCGTGAGCGTCTCGCCATCGGTAAGCTGCGATCCACCAACAGCACGGATCTCGCCGGTCAGCGATGAAGTGGTGCCTGCGGTCGCGAACTCAATCCGCAGTGACAAACCAGACTGGCCCGCAAACTGGTCCAAGGGTACACGAGCCTGGCGCCACGTTCCGGTATTGTCGAAGAGTTGCTGCACATCGACGTCGATGTCGTCGTCGTAGACGCCGACTTGAGCTGGATCGTCGAACTCATCATCGAGCGAGAAGCCTCGCCGCGCCTCGTTATTGGTCGCCACCAAATGCTCGACGCCGTTCTGGTCAACGACATAGACCCGCAGTGAATCCTGATCTTTGCCGAATAGGCTATTGATAGGATTGCCATTTCCATCGAGATCCTGGTCGACACCATCAGTTTCGAGGAAGTAATTGAAATACATCATCGGCAAGTCTGCTGCCGCGTAACCCTCGAGTGAGAACTCGTTGGATTGTACTTCGCCGCGGGCTCCGCCGGGGAAGTTGTATGTGTTCTGAACCGTTTGACCGTCTTGGCGAACGTTTTCGGCAGCAGTGCCCAGGTTCTGCACCGGGGCTTCGCCTGCGGCATAGCGATTGTTGAAGGCGGCCGCGGTGTAGTTGAACACCAGTGAGTTATTGCCCGATTGCTCGGGCCGAGCACCGCTAAAGGATTCATTGATACCGTGGCCGGCATCATCACCCCGTGCACCGGTGACATGCCACAGGTTGAAATCCAGAGTGGAGAAATCAAGTCCTTGAGCGTTGCTCACGCCGGTCTCGATCGACGTGCGACCACCAGCGAAGACGCCTTGCAACTCCCCTTCGAGATTGAACGCGTAGATCGTCCCACTGCCGGTGATACCGAAGAGAATTTGCCGCCCATCGGCATCCCGCAAACTATTTGGTCCGGCGCGGAGTCCGGTGAAATTAATTCCGATCAGGTCAGTCGCCGATTGGACATATTGCCCAACGTTATTGTTGCTACCTGAGTTCCCATTGACGCCGAGTGAACTCGAGGGAACGAAATACAAACCACCATTGTTGGAGACGGCGTAAAGATCGCTGCCGATCAACTCCACACCCGTGATTCGTCCGCCGTTGGCGAAACCACCAAGCCGCAGATTTCCGTTAACTGAATTCGCACTGACCACCACTCCGGTAACTCTCACCGCGTTGCCAAGCGATGTTCCGATCACCGTTGGCAAACTGCCATTCGCATTGGCCACGGAGATCGCTTGGACAATCCGATTACTGATCGTCTCCGCTGAGTCGGTCGGCAACAACGTCACCGGGGCATTGCCTGGTTGGACAAGATTGCTGCCTCGGAGCGTCAGCCCTGTCACACCGGTTCCACCTGGAGGCGTCAACGCCACCGCTGTCGCGGTCGGCAGCGCCAACTGCGTTCCCGCGAAGGACACGGGGATGCCTTGGGCTTGGATAGCGTTAGCAACGGTTTCAATGAACACCGTGTTGCTGGCTGTGCGATCGATGGGGATCACAATATTGCCGGGCGTGGTGGGGTTCGCGGCGTTGGTGAGTTCGAATCTCACCGGGGTACGGCCCGGCAATGTCACACTGAGAACCGTCCCATTGGCAATGGTCGCGGGGTTCGATGAGATCAAGGTGTAACCTTGATTCAGCTCGAATGTGACGAAGTCAGTACCATTGGTCAGCGTGAATGTGTCGCCATCGAATAGTTGTGGGACCGCAACTCCACTGGCATTCACGGCCGTGGCTGCTGAAACACCAATCACATTGGCGTCCTCAGGCAGACCATCATCGGGGTCCTCGTGAGTGTCAATTTGTCCAATTTCGCGAACGTCAGTACCGGCACCGGCGTTTGCCAGTGTCAGGTCAAAGTCGGGGCCGGTGGCCTCGCCGGTCTGATCATCGAACGCGTACAGAATGTTCTCTGTGTAACCTTGACGAGCCAGTCCGGGGCCGGGTTCCAAGCCTTGGCGAGGAACGGGACGATCGGCGACAAAGAAGCCCTGCTCATTACCAAATCGAGCACGGATGGTGATCGCTTCCACGATCAGGCCATCGTCGCTGTCCTGATCAAGTTCTTGGACGGCGGGAGCAGCGGGCGTGCCCTCAATCTGTTGATCGTGGAACGTGCCGATGCCGGTCGTTCCAACCGCGGTCAAGCCTGCATTGGTAGTGTCAATGCGGGTGTACTGATAGTTGGTGTCATTGAGGTTCTGCGGGACCGTGTAACCAAACAGTTCACCGTTGGCGGTGAACGCAACGTCGCGAATCTGCGTGCCGAAATCGCCGAGGTTGGCGTAACGAGCACCGGTGAACGGATTGACCAAGAACAATCCCGAGGAACTGTTGACGTACAGGAAGACATCATCGAGCGTTTGCTCAACGATCGAACTGTTGTCGAACAGGACCGGTACCACGGGCCCTTCAGCGACCTGGGTGTAGTTCGAGAACCCTCCGAGATTGTTGAATCCCTCTTCGGCGATTCGCCGCGTGCTGTCGATGGGTTCCAAGCGGACGAGCGGGTTGGTGGCGTCACGCTGAGTGAACTGATCCAACTGGGCAGGGGCTTGGAATTTATTCGAGACGGCGACGTAGTAGGTGCCTTCAGGAAGTTCCGCTGAACCAATGTAGGGGTCCGCAGTTCCGAATGAACCCCGAGACAGATCTGTCGTACCACCGGATGACAAGCTGATGTCATCGGCCACGTTGGAATCACCACCGATCAGGACGAGATTGCCGTCGACGTCGAAGACGTACAATGACAGGTCGGCACGCGACGCGCCATCGGCATAATCAATATCAAACACAGTGGCGAGGTACAGGGCAGCATCGTCACGGGTGAGCTGTTGATACTCGATCTCAAACTGATACCAATCGACATCATCGATGCCGTCGATGGTCCCGGAGATATTCTTCGCCAAACGGTCTGACGACAGTGGTCCCGCACCGTTGTTGAGTGACACGTCGACACGGTTGGTCTGGGCGTCATCACGCGAGATTAGAATTGATCCATCCGGTTGCACGACGACGTTGGCATCGAGTGCGGGATCACCGGTGAACTGCGTATCGTAGAGTCCGAGTCGCTGTGCGTTGGCCAGAGTTCCATTGTCGCTGGCCTTTTCAAAATCTTCGCCTGACAAGGGACTATGCATCGGACCACCGATCACTTGCACGCCGTTATCGGCATACAGCACGTCACTATATCGAATCTGAGTGCCTGCGAAGACGTCCGCCTCTTCAATGCGAACTTGCAGTTGATACGAACCCTGGGTCAATCCACCGCGAAGCCCACCAGATTGGTTGAGCAAGGATTCTTCATCAACGGCCACGTCGCTGGTATTGCCGACGACCATCTTGTTCTTTTCATCAGCAGTCAACGTCGCCTTGGATTGAGGCGAAATGGCACTGCGAACACGCACGTGGTAAAGGGTTTTCTGCCCGACCACGCCCGGCAATATCACTCGCATACCAGCGTCGCGAGCGTTGATCGAATAGTTATCTTGGAATGCCGCAAGTCCGGCACCGGCATCGACTTGGCCGGTGGCTAAACCGAATACTGAGGCGATACTCAAACCGTCAGCACCCCGACCGGTTCGAGAGCTGATCAGCCGGGTCAACTCGGCACGACGTGCTGCTGTGGAGGGATCCGCGATGTCCAGGGCGAGCAGTTCTTCGATGTTCGCGGCTTCGGCCATGGCGTCGTCGGACAGCACAATCGTCTGCCCGTTCGCGTTGACCAACTCCACGATCGAATCGAGGCTCAAATTCGTGCGGTCGATATCGAGCCACACCTGCGTGCCCGCTTGGGCAACGAATGAGTAGACGTCAACATCACCACTGCTCGACAGCTCACCATCGACGATCAATCCCAGCCGTCGGTTTTCGTCACCGGATGCGCGGTCAGGAGCGAGCTCGCCAAGGTACTGCGAACGACTCGCCAACGCGTTGGTGTCGCTATTGCCTACGTTGGCGGGTTCATTCTCAGCAGTCAAGGAAGCGTTGGAGTCTGACGCAGCTTCACGGATAACAATGCCATCCCAGCTACCCACACCCGGTAGATTGCTCGAAGTATCGAATGGGAATGGATCGGACGCAGGATCCGAAGGAATGAACTCGATGAACGAGGTCACGAGAGCTTCGGTGGCGCTATTGCTAAGGCGCCATTGATGCGCGGTATCAAAATCGCCAGCGGGGCCGATCGCGGACGTCCCGGCCGTGATGCCTTCGAAGGTCGGTGCTCCCGCTTGGAACTGCAGTCCCGGTTGGAACTGGGCCCCGTTGAGCGCCGTGCCGAATCCGGTGACCAACTGATCATTGTTGATCTGACCGAGAACGTAGGTCGAACCCGCCGAGAATCCAGTATAGGTGGCGTTGTTCTGATTGAAGGAGTCATTGGTGTACACGCCGCCGTGGCTGATCGCCACGCCGGTATCCTGGTTGACCGTCATCAATCGGAAGTCCGATTGACCAGGCGTTCCGATTTCATACAACAGATTGTTGCCATCGTTCAAACCGGGGCTGCCGCTATTGTCGTAACTGATCACATCGATCGCGTTAACACGTCCGGCATCAAACGGCAAACCGTCCACGGTTTCAAAACTGAGTTGGGTATAGATCGTGCCTCGATTGTCGAGAATGAACGTCTCCGCCTTCCAGCGAATTTGTCGACCGAAAATCGTTGCGTATTGCGTGCCGAGCGCAGGGCTGCCCGCGATCTCGTAATCGATGTCATAGGTACCACTGCTGACGACACGGTCGTCACTGGTCAGGTCAATTGCGATCGGCTGATTTGGCAAGAAGGCATCGGACAGCTCGACAGGCGCCGGGTTCGGGATGCCTGGTAGAGAATCCTGCGTGACGTTGATGAACGTCGTATACAGAAACTCCAGGTTGGCCGCGGCGAGCTGTTGCTGCTGGGCGGCATCGAAGCCGGTGACGGTGATGGAATCGATCCGTCCGCCATTTCCCACCGCCGTTTGCAGATATCCCACGCTATTGGCAGGGACGTCGTTATCGATCAGATAGGGCGCATCGGGGGCGACACTGCCGCCTTCGCGTCCGAGGTCGACTTCCGAATCGTTGTTCCCAAAGGACGGACTGATCGGCAAGCCCTGCGGCAATCGATCGCTATCGCCAGTGGACGTCCGTTGGTCGAGGACAATACCGTTATTGTCGGTGTCCACGTTGGCGCGGCCATCGGGTGTGAACCCAGCACCGACCGCATCATCGACGAGCGACGTCAGGACGACGGGGAAATCGGGCATGCCGACAATTTGCAGGCTTCCGCCGACGCGGTCAGCAATATCGATGAGTTCATCTTCGGCGGTATAGCTGTTGCCACCGACGATGATGCCAGCGCGGCGTTGCAACAAGGCATCGTCGATGTCCTGGTCCTGATTGGCGAACTTAACCACCAGTGACGCTCGGGCATCACTCTCCAACCGCAGACCACCATAGATATGTTGATTGGGGACTTCGATGGTATCGCGAACGATGTGCACGATGTCCGTGTCATCCCACACCACTTCGGTGGCTACTTTGCCTCCGCGAATTTCCATCCCAGCGAGACCACCGTCATCGCTACCATCCGTATTGATCGCGTTACCCTTGATCAACGGGCCACTGTTACCTCGCATGTTCAACGCATCGAGGTTATCCGCGAGATCGATCGCATCCGGGTTGGCGGTGGAGCGACCATGATCAGTCACCTCCTCCCAGCTGAAGCTATTGACGTCGAAAGTCATCGCTGGACCATTGCCATCGACAAACGTGCTGTCAATGATCACCGGTTGGGCGGCGCGAACGAAGATAGTGCCGCTGGCGTTGTTGACACGCCCCACGCGTTGTTCCAGCGGGTTATCGGGGTTGTTATTGCTGTTGTCGTCATCGTTGACGAACGAGCGGCCGTCATCATTGCTTTCGAACCGCGAGTTGGCGACACGCAAGTCACTTTGGTGGGCCTCGATCACGTTGAAACTGGCAAAGCCACCTTCCACTCGCGTCGTTCCACCGCCACCGGCGAAGACGGCATGGTCGAAGGATGCGTCGGCGCCGAAGGCTGCGAACACGCCCCCCCAATCACCTGCCTGCAGGGATGATTCGGCACCCGGGGTTGAATCTTGGAACAACCCATTGGTATTGAAAGTACCACCAGCACCGTAGCGACGATCATTGAGACTCGTCATCACGATCGGCGCCGTCGCGGTTCCTTCAGCAAACAACCTTGCGCCAAACGTAACGTCGATGCGAGACTGGTTGAGTTTGATCACGGTACCCGGATCGATGGTCAGGCCGGGGTCCAAGCGACCGGACAATGCCAGGCCCGTGTCACTCACACGTTCCGGGTCGAGCGGGGTCAACCCCACCGCAACGGTGTCCACGAACGATGTTGAGCTCGTATTCAGGCGTGCTACCCGCACGAACTCGCCGTAAATCGGCAAACCGTTGGCGTCGGTTCCGGTCACCGGAGCGCGGTACAGACGTCGGCCCGCATAGTCGGTATCACTGGAAACCGCGGGCAAACTGTTGAGTTGAATCTTGCCAGTACCACTCAAGGTGACCGTGACGCTGGGGTCGCTGGCGGCACTTTCAAATCCGTCTTTGGTCACATAGGTGAGACGATATGCGTAGCTACCGGCGGGAACTTCACCCGCGACCTGGGCGGGTGTTGTGGGCGTATTCACGACCGCATTGGCTTGGGCAAGCAACAGGCTCGGGGGCTCGTGCAAGCTGACTGGCCCGCCCGCGTTGCCTTCAATGATCAAGTTGTCGATCAAGATATGGACGATGTCCGTGTCGTCGAATCTCGCATTGACATCGAGTTTCTCCAGACTACCACCGGTCGGAGTGTCGATGCGAATCAACAAACCGTTGTAGGTGTTATTCAGAATCGTGTTGCCACGGATTTGAGGACCGACACGCACAAAATCGCTCGTGAAATACGGTGCCAGCCCCGCCCCCGCAGCGACTTCGTTCTGATAACGCGACTCGTCAAAGCGCGTTTCCGCGAAGGTGTCCGGAGTAGCGGCGATGGCAGCATCCGCCGACAGCGAGATCATGCTGTTAATGACGGTAGCACGTGTATCGGCCAATTCTATCGCTGCGACCGTTCGCGGCACACCGTCGATGCTGACGACGCCACCGGCATGTTTAATGTCCGCGTACTGGATGTGGTTTAAGAAGACACCATTGTTTTCCATATTCACTCGACTGTCGTCGGCGAAGTCAATATCGCCACGCAGATCGATGCCACCCCACGTGCCCTTTTGCGGGTTGGTCCCATAACCAACCAACTGGACGGGTTCGTCTGGCGTGCCCAGCAGCTGGACTGATGCGTTGCTGCGGTCCTGCGACGCCGACGTGCTGCCCACGCCGATGTGGCTGCCACGCATCTCGAAGGTCACACCAGCATCGAGGATCAGGTTCACGTCTTTTGGAACTTGAATGTCCGTCAGCTCGCCAGTCGTTAGCGCAGCTCCGTTTTGATTCCGTCCGATCTGGTACGTTCCGCCTGTGACCACCCGGACGACTTCGACTGCGTTTTCAGTCAGCCGGCGGGATTCCACATTTTGGAAGGCTGCATTGAGTGTTTTAAATGGGTTGGTAATGGAACCGAGAGTCCCCGATCCGGCCCCTGTTGCCGCGTTGTCTACGAATACGGTGGTGTTCGAATCGTTGGGTTCGAACCAGTACTGGAATAAGCCGCCGGCCTTGCCATCGGCGTCACCATCAAGCACTTGGCTACCATCGGAAATCGCGTCGGCGGCGGATGTGGTCGGCGTGAACGTCATCGAGACTTCGTAATCGCCTTGAGTCACCCCACCAATACCAGTCCCTGAAATAATCGGGTCGTAGTTATCGTTGCCCGAGGCGCTAACGCCGACGACGTATTCCCCCGCTTGGACTTTAACTTCAATCATCGAGTCGTTGCTGAAGTAGTCATCGTTGGCGGCAATTTCGATCGGCACACCACCTTCGATTCGGTACAGTCGCAGCATCGTGTCGAGGGTGCTCGACGATGACAATCGTTCGGCGATCGTCGAGATGTTGATCGTTCCCGCATTCGCTAACGTGAACTTGTACAAGTCGATGTCATTGCTTTCAGGCTTGTACAAAAACTGGCCGTTGACAATATCCGCTGGGGCGGGGAAAGACGACTCGTTAGGCTCCAACAATGAATCGGTGGTCGCTGGAATTTGATTCTGCGTCGGCATGATCGGATCGAGCACGCTCTCGGTCGACTGCGTGATCGGTTGCGGCAGATGGTCGGCATATCCGTAGCCGAGCAGCTGACCGACGCCGAGGAACACACCTCGGAAAAACTCGCCGCCGGTGAAATCGTCTGTGCTCTGATCGAAGTCCTGACCGTCGAGCACGATCAATTCATTGCCATTGGCAGTCGACGCATTGGGATCCCCTGCCAGGAAGGTTTTACCCAGGTCATCGAGACTGCGGGTAGCGACGGTAACGCCACCCGCGGCGCTGTTGACGAGCACACCGCTGCCATCGAACGTGCCCGACAGCTCGCCCACAGTAATGCTGTAAATGGGTCCCGATGGGCCGTTAAAATTTGCACTCGAAATCGCAGCGGCAGCATCCTGACCAACCTCGATGAACTGAACTCCGAGGTACTCGCTGAACAGGGACGCTACTTCGCGAACGCGCCGTTTCTGCTGTTCGGTGATCAGATTGAGATAGGTTTGATTGAGGTCGGTCGTCTGGGTCCCGAAATCCTCGCCCTGAAACGAATCAGGGAAATTGTAATAAATCGTGCTAATGCCTGGCGTCATATCGCCGTCTTCGCGCCAAACGCCCAGTGGCACGACCCGATCATTACGTGTCGGATCATCTGGACGAATGTCTCGCACGCCTTCATAACCCGACCCGCCCGGATACTGCAGGTCGTAGTCGGTCGGGTTAACGATGCTCCCGCCGGTTAACCGAACACTGGTAGTTTGATCTGTATTGCTGCCGTTGAACGCCCCGATCACCATCGGTCCCGGCTCGGTCACCGGCGACAGGGGATTGCGGGTAATGCTGTCCCCGGCTTCGATCACCGGAATCACACTAGGATCCGAGGGCAATAACGTTTCATCTCCGATCCGGAATCGCACCGCACCATCGATGAAGGCACCTGCATTGTCAGGATCGGGTGTTCGCGAGAATGGCGAGGCAAAGATCACGCGAACCGCATCGGTGCGACCATTGAGGGGCTCGACGCTGATCGGTTTGATCGGTTCGTCGTCACCACCCGTCACGGTGTCACGGGTGAACACCGCCGTATAAAAATCTTTATTCAGAACGGACGCGTTGACATCGCTGGTGAAATACACCTCAGCGACGTTCGGCTCGGAAATCAGCCGACCGTTTACCTTGGACACAGGCTCGGGCACGACGGCCAAGACACGTGGCGGCGCATTGATACCAAACTGCACGGCGAAATCCATGCCGTCATTGAACGCTTCGTCGTTGGTATTGCGTAGCGCGCGGTCACCACTGCCATAGATTTCGATTTGATAGGTGTCGTCTGGCAACGCCTCGGCGAACCGGAAAACGACCTCATTGGGGCGATCGCCAATCCCGACATAGCCCGGTGTGACGACAGTGTCAGTGGCACCCTGCAATGCCAGGCCATTGGGAGCTGTCGACGTGACCGTAGTGAAGCCCGTAGCGATTGCGCTGCCGGTGCTTCCACGTTGCAATGACGCTTGCACCAACTTCGACGCCGTTGGACTGCTGTTGACCGCCGCCACCAACTGACCCACGGTCGATCTGGCGCCCGTCGCGGTGTTGTAACGAACGGTGATGATACTATTGGCAACGCTGACCAGAGGCGTCGATGAGCTACCGAGGTTTGCGCCGATGATTTTCACGCTGACTGACGTGCCAATTTCACCGGACTGACTCGCCAAGAATCGTACTTGGGTGGTTGGGCCCAAGCCCATGTCCGTTGTCGCGCGTGCCGTGTTGGCACCATCGAGCGTCAGCGTCTGACCGCCAGCGGGCAGTTTGTTACCGATGGGCGTCTGAGTTGAACCATGAACCGAGAATGCGGTCACCACTTGGTTGGCTGGCGACGAATTCAGAGCCTTAAGCAAATCCGCTACGGTCGCGGGACGCGAGGGATTACTGTTGAGGCGGATATCGATAGTTTTTAAATCGGGATCCGCGGCGGTGACTAAAACAGGCGCGGCGCTGAGCGGCAGATTGGCGCTGATCAACCGAACGATGGTACCATTGCCCTCGACGCCTGGGTTCTGCGCCGATGCGCGGAACTCGACCTCAACCTGATTCACCACCTGTGCATTGCTGCTGGTGCCGAAATCGGTGATCGCACTGGCCGCTTCGAATCCTCCGTCGGTCCCCGCGCGGGTGATGCTGAGCCCCTTCGGCGAAACCGAGTCGTCATTGACGCCGACCGAATTGAGCAGAGTAGAGACGTCAATCGACGAATTATCATCGAACTGGAATAGCAACTCGTTCGGCGAGGTCTGCAATACCGTTGGGTTGACCAATGGCGCATTGCCGAGGGAAGATCCACCCTGGATCAACTGACCGCTATTGGGCTGAATCCCAACGAGTTCCGGCCCCGCCAATAACTGGCGTGGCTCGAGCATTTGCGTGTTCAATCGTCGCTCGATCGCGGCCCGGCGATTGCGGGCACTCGACGAGCGTTTGCCTGACTTGCGAGTGCTGCCGTCGCGACCTACCAACCCAAGCCGATCAGCCAGAGCACTGCGAAAACTGCGATTGGAAGAAGATTTGCCCGGTTTACCGATGGTCATCAGTGGCCTCGTGTTGCTGCCCCAAAACCCCCGTGACCGACAGGGTCACGCGAAGCGGAGGGCAGGAAGCTGGAATTCATGTTGCAAATACAATCTCGAAAGCTGAACCGCTCATGCCCCGTAAAAGCACCAAAAAACGGTCGCGTCGAGAGTGCGAATCTAGACAAGCTGCGAGACTTGCGCAACTTTAGCTCAGTCTCACCGTGCGAGTGTAATTAACAAGCCCTATTTAGCAACGAAAATCACGTTCCATGAAGGGTTTGCGCCGCTGACGACTGGAGAAAACGATTGCACCAGTCGCAACGCACCCAGGTCGTCTGATGCTGGCAAACTAGGAAAAGTTCCCTCAAGAACCCGCTCCTGCTATATCGGCTCAAGACGCAGTGGGAACCAGCCAAAATGGGTGCCTCGTTCAGGTCGCTCAGGCGGATCGGCCGAGGCCGCCAGAGCTCTGCCGGCGGCGTCGGCAGAGCGGGTCGGCGCGGCACGGGTCGCGCTTCCAACCCCGCCGGGCTGAGGGGCAGCAGCGAATTGCCGGGCAACGTCGCTCGGTCGTGTGGGAATACCGAGCGCAGCTCATTGTCATTTCGCTGCCTGCCGTTAAAGTAGGGGCTCTGTGCTATCTAACGCCGCTGAGTCGAACCACAGGGGACGCCTGATAGCCCTTGTGCGACCAGGGGGCGTCGCCGAAACGCTCGACTAAACGTACGTTGGGGTGGGTTTCGTCTCAGTCGACACCCATCGCGCCGAAAAGCACCTCCACCGTCCCAGCATGCACGAAGGCCCCGAATGGATCTCGCGATCACCATCGTCTCTTTTCTTTTTTTCACCGGCCTGGTCGGCATTTTAACGTGGTGGATCACGCGGAAGGACGACCACGCCAGTACTCAAGGTTACTTTCTCGGCGGACGGTCGCTCACCTTTCCGCTAATTGCGGGCTCGCTGTTGCTGACGAATTTGTCGACCGAGCAGATGGTGGGGCTCAATGGGCTCGCTTTCACCGACGGCCTGTGCGTGATGGTCTGGGAGGTTGTGTGCGTGATCGCACTCGTCCTGATGGCGTGGTTTTTCCTCCCACGATTCCTCAAGAGCGGCGTGGCGACGGTACCGGAATACCTTGAGATTCGATTCGACCATCAGACCCAGGTCATCACAAACCTGATCTTTCTATTGGCGTACGTGGGAATCTTGCTGCCGATCATTTTGTACACCGGTGCGCTCGGCATGATGGGGATACTCGACGTTCCCTCGATGCTCGGTAGCCTCCCCGAGATCCTGGGCATCGCCCCCAATACGTTGGCGTTATGGCTAATCATTTGGGCGGTTGGGATTATCGGATCCATCTATGCGTTGTTTGGCGGCTTGCGAACCGTTGCGGTGTCTGACACGCTCAACGGCGTCGGTTTGCTCGTGGGCGGCCTCCTGATTACCGTCTACGCGTTATCGGCCCTGGGCGGGGACGCCGGCATGGTTGCTGGCGCAGAATCCCTGCTCGATGAACAGCGAGAGCGATTCAATTCCATCGGCGGCCCGAAGAGTTCCGTCCCATTTGGCACGCTCTTTTCCGGCGTTTTCATCATCCAGTTGTTCTACTGGACCACCAACCAACAGATCATCCAACGAACTTTTGGAGCCAGGAGTCTCGCCGAGGGTCAAAAAGGGGTGCTGTTGACGGGGGCACTCAAATTGCTCGGGCCATTGTTCCTCGTCGTTCCAGGCATGATTGCTTACTCCATGTTCGCGGGCGAAGCGATCAAGCCCGACGAGGCATACGGCAGGCTGGTCAACCGCGTCCTCCCACCGCCGCTGACCGGTTTTTTTGCGGCCGCCATGATTGGTGCGATTCTCTCCAGTTTCAACTCAGCCCTGAATAGTTCCTGCACCCTGTTCAGTCTGGGACTGTACAAGGGAGTGTTCCGCAAAGATGCCGACCAAGCCAGCGTGGTGCGGTCGGGCAAGGTGTTCGGCTGGATCGTGGCCGTCGTCGCCATGAGTGTGGCACCACTACTGGCGCAAACAACGAGTGTCTTTGAGTACCTGCAGAAGATGAACGGGATGTACTTCATCCCGATCTTTGCCGTCGTCCTGGTCGGAATGCTCACTCGCCGGGTGCCCGCCATTGCCGCGAAGATCGCCTTGCTGGTTGGATTCTCCGGAATTGCGATTGGCTACTTTGTCTCACCGTTTGACAAAATTGTCGCCTCGCTCCACGACTTTCATTTTCTCGGGCTCATGTTCTCATGGCTGATTGTTTTGATGCTAGTGATCGGGGAGATCTGGCCGCGAGAAACCGAGTTCGAACAGCAAGATGTTGGCGCTGTCGACATGACCCCGTGGCGACTTGCCGTGCCAGCAGGCTGCCTGCTGATTCTGATTGTCTTCGCGATCTATATCAGCTTTGCAGACTTTTCTGTGCTCGCTCCTGAATCCACTTCTTCGAATCCCCCAGTTCTGGAATCCACATGAAAACGTTGACTCTAACCTGTTTGGCTTTTCTTATGACGCTCACCGCCTCACCAGTCTCAGCGGCTTCCAGCGCCTCGATCGAAGACTTTGATTCGATCCAGCTGTACACGCTCGCGAATGATCATGGCATGACCGTGAAGGTGACTAACTACGGCGCGATCATCACATCGATCGTGGTGCCCGACCGCGATGGCAAAGGTGCCGATGTGGTCCTCGGTTACAATAGCGTCGAAGGCTATATCAATGCCGTCGACAAGCCTTATTTCGGTGCCGTTGTCGGCCGCTACGGAAACCGAATCGCGAAAGGCAAATTCACCCTCGACGGTGAAACCTATTCACTCGCGATCAACAATGGTGAGAACTCCTTGCACGGTGGCATCATCGGTTTTGACAAAGTCGTATGGACAGTGAAGTCGGCCGATAACCGTTCGATTAAACTGAACTATCTGGCCAAAGACATGGAGGAAGGCTATCCCGGCAACCTCGATGTGACGGTTACCTACACGGTCACCGATGAGAACCAACTTGTCATTGATTACCACGCGACAACAGACAAAGCGACGCCGGTCAATCTCACTCAGCACACTTATTTCAATCTTCAGGGCGAAGGCGAGGGTAGTATCCTCGACCATGAACTGAAACTTAACGCGAGTCAGTTTACTCCGGTTGATCAAGGTTTGATCCCGACCGGCGAGACACCTTCGGTCACCGGCACACCATTCGATTTCACCACAGCCAAGGCCATTGGTCGTGATATTGGCGACGATCACGAGCAGCTCACCTTCGGCGGCGGCTTCGACCACAATTGGGTTCTCGATAAAGACGGCAAGTCGGGCGAGCGGACTCTCGCAGCAGAGGTATTCGATCCTGTTAGCGGCCGAACGTTGACAGTCAGCACCACCGAACCGGGCATTCAATTCTACTGCGGCAACTTCCTTGACGGTCGATTGAAGGGAAAATCGGGGAAGACCTACGGGCATCGCAGTGGCTTCTGCTTGGAAACTCAACACTTTCCAGACAGCCCGAATCAACCGAACTTTCCCTCGACGATCTTGCGTCCGGGTGAAACTTATCAAACGCAAACCGTGTTCGCGTTTTCGACCAAGTAAGTTCAACGGAGAGCTTGAATCTACTTGCTGTGAGTAGGAGAGACTTGGCCGCGAGTCTTGGAGAGACTTGGCCGCGAGTCTCGGAGATACTCGCCTACTCAGACAATGCCAACTTACTGCTCGGGTTAACGTCTCCACTCTCATTCTCGCACTCTTCCGTCGTCCCCACAAACTGACCATGATCATGAACGTCCCACGCCGTCCCGACATCCTCACGCTCAGCCTGGGAGCGATATTCGCACTGCTCCCGGCCTTGGAGAGTTATGCCGAGCGACTCGACAGCACGCCTTGGAAGTACTCACTTGAGCAACCTGCCGATGGTTGGCAAAGCGCCGCGTTCGACGATAGCGGATGGACGACGGGAGAGGGTGGATTTGGTACCCGCGGTACTCCCAATGCACGCATTGGGACCGTTTGGAAAACCAATGACATTTGGCTCCGCAAGACCATCTCGCTTGACAACGTGCCTGCCCATCCGGCGCTGCTGATGCACTACGACGAAGACACAGAGGTCTTTATCAACGGCGAACTCGTTGTCTCTAAGACAGGCTGGGCCGATAACTATCAAACCATTCCGATTGAGGAGTCAAAACGCGGTATTTTGAAAGCCGGCGAGAACACCTTGGCAGTTCACTGTCGTCAGAACAATGGAGGACAATACATCGACGTGCATGTGGTCGATGGCGATCACGTGCCCTCGCTGCCGAAGATGAAACCGTTCGTTTCGGAACTGATTACGAAGTGGGGCAGCGAGGTAACACCCGATAATGTGTGGCAGGAATATCCCCGTCCGCAGATGGCCCGTGACAACTGGAACAACCTCAACGGAAACTGGGACTATGCCGTCACCGACATCAAACAAACCGAACAACCGAGAGCTTGGGATGGCGAGATCTTGGTACCGTTCTGCTTGGAGTCCAAACTCGGTGGAGTGCAAGAACTACTTAGTGAAGACGAGGCATTGTGGTATCGCCGCACGTTCCCATCCAGGAGGGCAGATGGCCAACGAACGCTGTTACACTTTGAGGCCGTCGATTATGCGAGCGAAGTCTTCGTCAACGGAACCTCGGTAGGCAAACACGTTGGTGGCAACACACCTTTCACGCTTGATATCTCCGAGGCGATCAAGGACGGGGATAACCAACTCATCGTGCGGGTCGAGGATGCGACCGAAGCGTGGCAACTCAATGGAAAACAGCGTCGTAATCCCGGCGGCATTATGTACACCCAGGTCTCGGGGATCTGGCAAACGGTGTGGACCGAACAGGTGCCTGCCAGTCATATCGCCGATCTCACCATAACAACCGATGCCCAGACGGGCACGATCACGATTATACCGGAGATCGAGAGCAGCGATGCCGTTGCCAAGGTAAGCGTTGTCGTCAAAGACGCCGACCAGGTGGTTGCCAATTACAGCGGCGTGGCCGATGAGATCGCAATCACCGTTCCTCACGCGAAACGATGGACACCTGACTCACCGCAGCTATACCACCTCGAAGTTGCTTTGCTTGACAGCAACGACAAGGTACTCGACAGCGTGAACTCATACGCGGGCATTCGTACCGTCGGCAAGATTCGCGACAAAGACGGCAATCTCCGCATGACACTCAACGGCGAAGTGATCTTCCATTGGGGACCACTCGATCAAGGTTGGTGGCCGGATGGATTGCTGACTCCACCTTCGGATGAAGGCATGAAGTTTGATATCGAGTGGCTCAAGGCCGCTGGATTTAACATGATTCGAAAACACATCAAAATCGAGCCGCGTCGCTACTATTACTACTGTGACCAGATCGGCATGATGGTCTGGCAAGATCAAGTCAGTGGCGGCAAAAATCCACCGTGGACGAGGATGGACAAGAATCCGGTCGACGCTGAGTGGCCGGACGAACAACACGAACAATTCATGCTCGAATTCGAACGCATGATCGATGAACTCGAGAATCATCCCTGCATTGTCATCTGGGGGCCGTTCAATGAGGCGTGGGGGCAACATCGTACGATGGAAGTCGGCAAATGGACGGTCGAGCGAGATCCATCACGTTTGGTTAACATCGCCAGCGGCGGAAACTTCTGGCCGGTCGGTGACATCGCCGACCAGCACTCTTATCCCAACCCTAGCTTCCCATTCGATCCGGCGCGATACAAAGACTACGTCCGCGTCGTCGGCGAATTCGGTGGTCATGGATACCCCGTCGAAGGACACCTCTGGGATGCCTCACGCGAAAACTGGGGTTACGGAGGGCTGCCGAAAACAAAAGCAGAGTACCGCGATCGTTACGTGAAATCTCTGGAGATTCTCGATCAACTTCGCCTTCAAGGAATCGCTGGCGGCGTGTATACACAGACGACCGATGTCGAGGGCGAGATCAACGGCTTGATGAGCTACGACCGCAAGGTCATCAAAATCCCTGCTGAGGAGCTCCACGAGTTGCACCAGCGACTCTACGAATAATCCCTTTGAGGCAGAGTGTTCTGCAGCGAACGGTCGTCCAGCCTTTCGAAAGTGCGGCATGACTCGCCCAACAGCGGAACGTCTTGACCGACCGTTAGTTTCGTAACCCCAGTCGCGGAAGCGACCGAGCTTGCGACACTGCCCGGTGTCGTACGGCCCTCGCCTCGCACCTGCATCACCTCGGCGACCTTCCCAGCCAGGTTCGCCCCCAGTTCCGAGAAATTCACCGTCGCTCTGGAGTAAAACCCAGACCAAGCTCCGTGTCTCCCACCTCCCTCACTAAACCATGAACCTGCACTCTTTCAACCCGCACCGTCTGCTGCTGGCCTGCTTCGTCGGACTCCTAGCAACCCCCACGCTCGGCACGAGCGCTGATGCAACCGCGTTCCGCCCTCCCGCAGTTCCGCTGGTAGCCCACGACCCGTATTTCAGCGTTTGGTCGCAGTCCGACAATTTGTGGGCTGCCGAGACGACTCATTGGACCGGCAAGCCACAGCGGATGAGCGCGATCGTCCGCGTTGACGGCCATGCGTACCGATTAATGGGTGGTGGCCCCCAAACCATTGCCGCGATGAAACAGATCTCCGTCGAAGTGCTGCCGACACGAACGGTCTATCACTTTGCGGGAGGCGGTGTGCAGGTGCGATTGATGTTCACCACGCCTGCGCTCCCGATGAATATCGAGATCCTGAGTCGTCCGACAACCTATATCAATTGCGAGGTTTCAGCAGTCGACGAGAAGACCC
Organism: Allorhodopirellula heiligendammensis; assembly: GCF_007860105.1. Taxonomy (NCBI): domain Bacteria; kingdom Pseudomonadati; phylum Planctomycetota; class Planctomycetia; order Pirellulales; family Pirellulaceae; genus Allorhodopirellula; species Allorhodopirellula heiligendammensis. The sequence goes on along the minus strand of NZ_SJPU01000002.1, from coordinate 809,717 downwards.
ACGAAGTCGAGTTCTACTTCGATGCAGGTGGCGAATTGGCGACCAACGAAGGCAATCAGAAGGTTACCGGTGAAACGATTGCGACGAGCAATGCGGCAGGATTGAAACTCGGTTCGGTCACCCAGCAGGTACTCGGCAAGTCCGGCGATGACCTGCGGATTGACTGGGGTTATCTGTACGTCACCGCACCACGAGTGGACCAGGCGACTGCCGCATTCGGTTCCGCAGACAAACTTCGTGATGCGTTTGCCGAGGCCGGACCTGCCGCGATTACCTCCGACACGCCACGATTCCCCGTCGCCGCCGATCGCGTCGTTGCTGCGATTGCCATGACCATCGGCAGTGTCGGTAGTGAACCGGTTTCACGGTATGCCCTGATTGCCTATGACGACCTGTATTCGATTGAGTTCATGACGAAGAAACTCCGCCCGTACTGGCGGAAGGACGGTTGGGAAGCTCAGGACCTCATCGAAGCGGCGGTCAACGAGCACGCGGAACTGGAAATTCGCTGTGCAGAATTTGACGCCGAATTGATGTCCGACCTGAAATCAGCTGGCGGACAGAAGTACGCGGACATCGGAGCGTTGGCATTTCGCCAGTGCTTTGCGGCGGGCAAGTTTGTCGCCGACGCCAACGGGCAACCACTCCAGTTCAGTAAAGAAAACCATTCCAACGGGTGCATTGCGACGTCGGATGTGTTCTATCCGATGATGCCACAGTTTTTACTATTCGGCCCTTCGCTGACGAAATCCGTGCTCGTCCCATTCATGGACTACGCGGCGTCGGATCGTTGGCCGTTCCCTTTTGCACCCCATGACCTGGGCACGTATCCCAAAGCCAACGGCCAGGTATACGGGGGTGGTGAAACGAACGAAACCAATCAGATGCAAGTGGAAGAGAGCGGCAATATGCTGATTCTCTTTGGTGCTCTCGCCAAAATGGAAGGCAATGCCGATTTCGCGGGCCTGTATTGGGACGAACTCACACAATGGGCGGAGTATCTCGAGAAAAAGGGGTACGATCTCGACAATCAACTCAGCACAGACGACTTCTCCGGTCACCTCGCCCACAACGTCAACTTGAGCGCCAAGGCCATTTGTGGTCTCGGCTCCTATGCCATGATGTGCCAGATGCGCGGTGACGACGCCAACGCCCAGAAGTATGCCGACATGGCTCACAACATGGTCCAAGATTGGATGAAGGCCGCCAACGATGGTGACCATTATCGATTGGCGTTCGACCGCAGCGGCACCTGGAGCCAGAAATACAATTTAGTCTGGGACCGGATCCTTGAGCTGGATCTATTCCCCGCGGAAGTCGCCGACACGGAGATGGCATACTACAGAAAGATTCAAAACAAGTATGGTTTGCCGCTGGATAACCGGTCCGACTACACCAAGCTCGACTGGATCCTATGGTCGGCCACGCTCACCGAAGATCGCGACGACTTCCTCGCGCTCATTGGCCCTGTCCATGAGTTCCTCAACGCAACGCCTGACCGCTCGCCGATGACGGATTGGTACTTCACCTCGACAGCCAAGAAGCGAGGCTTTACCGCCCGGCCTGTGGTCGGCGGCGTATTCCTAAAACTGCTTTACGATTCAGCGGTCTGGTCCAAAGACGCCGCGATGGACGAAACGCAAGCGTCTGATTGGGCGCCCATGCCACTGCCGCGCGAAACTCGCGCGATCGTACCAACGAGCGCCAATGCCAACGTGAAGTGGAAATACACCTTTGAAAAGCCAACTGGAGCTTGGCAGAGTCAAGACTACACGGCTGAGAATTGGAAGGAGGGAATGGGTGGCTTCGGTACCAATGAAACCCCCGGCACGACGATCGCGACGAAATGGAATTCATCGGATATTTGGATCCGCCGCACCTTCCAAATCGACGGCCCGATCCCAGCGGAGATCGCGCTGCGCATGTATCATGATGAAGATGCGCAGGTGTATCTCAATGGGAAACTCGTCGCTGACGTCGGCGGATTTTCCGGTAGCTACCAGTTATTCGAAATTCCCTCTTCGGCACTTCGCCAAGGCGAGAACGTGATGGCAATTCACTGTCATCAGTCGACTGGAGGACAATACATCGATGCCGGCATCGACGAACTCTTACCGGAAAAAGCTGACGCTAAAACCAAGGACTGATCGCCGTTAGCGGCGATAAGGATTATCCACCTTCGAAGCTGAGAATGAAGTATTCTATTCACTTGGTTATCGTGGCTGCTGCCCCACTTTTTTTGTGGGTAAACGGCAGCCGGTGCGTCCGTCCAAGTACTACTTCTAGGCTGGGAGACATTCCGATGAGAGTTGTCACATTGATCTTGGTTGCAGCCCTGCTGTATCCGTGGGCTAGCACCCCGGCGGACGAACCGCAGTCGGCGATCGATTTTGTTGGACGCACAGAAGCGGCGGTGACGATGACCGTGCGGTCCCAGGTCACCGGTTACCTGACTCACCTCGCCGTCAGGGATGGCGATTCGGTCACAAGGGGTACGTTGTTGATGGAGATCGACAGGCGTCCCTACGAACTCGAACTGGAGGCAGCCGAAGCGAGAGTGAAAGTGGCTGAGGCCCGGTTGGATGTGAGCAAGTTGAGACTCGCCAACGTTGAAAGGCTGCTAAAAGAAAAGGCAATTCGGACAGAGGAACTCGCGATACAAAAGGCGGAGACCACTGAAGCGGAAGCGATGCTAACGGTCGCTGAGACCGAGGCGGAACAGGCGGAATTGACTCTTTCATGGACCCGGCTGACTGCTCCCGTCAACGGCCACGTGAGCTTCCTCCAGGTCGCTGAAGGTGACCTCGTGGTGGCCGGCGAAACGTATGCCATGACGATCATCGACAATGAACTACGAGTCTCATTTGACGTTCCCGTCGCTACGCTGCTGAGACTTCACCGGCCCACTCCTATCCGTCCTGAACAATTGGATATCGCCGTCCGGTCTGACCCCGAAGAGGGCTTCGTGCATCCGGCAAAGCTGGATACGATCGCTCCCGAAGCGGATTTCAGTACAGGAACGGTGCGTTTTTCCGGCTCGCTGCCCAATCCGCGCAGGATCCTGGTGCCAGGGATGAAGGTCACAGTACGACTCATTCCACCGCCCGAGTAGCGCGGATACAGAAGTTGGCAACGAGTGCTGGCCGCAGTGGCTGCTGTGGGCTCTTCCCCCAATGAAAATTTAAACCGTTCTGTGCGGCGGTGTCTGCAATCAAATGCTCGGTGTGCGACAGAATCAGTTTATCTGTTAACGGTTTATTTATGATCGGCGACGAGCCGAAATCGCCAGACTGGCGCACGTCGATAGCTCAAACGGTGGACGTAAAGACCACCGAGGCACGTCACCTGATCGTCATCCGAAGAAACAGGACTGCGACAACGATCAATCCGATGCGTATAATGGACGCATGATCAAAAACCCTCGTTTTGTCCCTGCCGCACCTCCTGTTCGGATCAGGCTGCGTTACTGCGCAGCAACCGCGTCCTGGCAGCGGGTGGCATTTTTTTTTCTCACGATGGTCGTGGGGACAGGCATTCCCACGCAAGTGTCGGGGCAAACTGACGCAGGGGCGGAGGGCGCCAAAGCTGCTGCCGATGGCTATTTGATTGAGATCCCCAGTCCCCTAACTGCGCGTGACGTCGAGCGAATTCTCTCGCAGTTAAATCGCCTATCACAAACCGCCCGCACGGCCCCGGCAGCTGCAGAGACAAACGCAGAGCGTCGGGTGAGCGTGGTACTGCATTTTGGCGATCCGCAGCGGAGTCGTCTTGTCCCAGCGGAATCGAACATTCGTGGCGAGCGACTCGGCGAAGATATCGTCTCTCGTGACAGCAGCACTTCACTGGAGGATTCCCTCAAACTCGCCCGCGCGATCTCCGGTGCAGATCTCAAACGTATCCGGCCGGTTGCATGGGTAGACACGCCCGTCCGCGGTAACGAGGTGCTGTTGGTGCTGGCCTGTGAGTCCATCCTGGTGGCACCGAGCGGCTCGATCGGGGACGCCACGTTTGGTGAAGCGGTGAACGACGAAACGACAACCCTGATCTTTCACTCCATCGCTAAACGACGCGGTCTGTTGCCACCTGAGCTCATCGCCGGTTTGATCAGTCCAGACGAGACGGTTGCCCGGGTACGGCTGACCGACGGAACAACGAAGCTCGAGCTCAGCGAAGCGTTGGAAAAACTGCGTAGTGGGGGCACCATCATTGAAGAAGAGATTTTGTCGCAGCCCGGCGAGCCGTTGACCCTGACCGCTGACCAATTGCGAGAGTTTCGCGCCGCGACGGCGATCGTCAATTCAGAAGGCGAAGTTGCTGACCGGCTTGGACTGAGAACGCTGCGTCAGGAATCGGCCGATGCCAGCGGCGAGGCATTCGGAGTTTTGCTGCGGATCAATGGTGCCATTCGCAGCGACCGAGTCCAGCGTTGGTTATCGAATCTCGCCGCGACGACGGAGCGGGGTGAGACGAACACGTGGCTGGTCGAGATTGACTCGCCCGGTGGCTATCTATCGGGTAGCGCGTCGCTGGCGGCAACCCTTGCCGATCCCGGTACGACCATCCGTACAGTCGGCGGGTATGTGTCTCAAGAAGCGCGGGGCGACGCCGCCCTAATTGCATTGGCTTGCCGACCGCTGGCGATGCATCCCGACGCGACGATCGGTGGCAGTGGCGCGGACGCCATGACACCCGATGAAGTAGCCGCTCAGGGCGAGCTGATTGACTTTGTCGCCGGATTGACCGGGCGAAGCGCAACATTGATCCGCGGTTTGCTAGATCCCAAGCTTACCGTCTATCGGTACATCAATCGCCGCACCGGTCGAATTCGCTATGCCGTCCCCAGCGAGATGGCGGCGGTAGTTGACGACGAAAGGGCTCCAGGACGATCGGATTGGAAACGCGAAGAGCGAATTGAATTGAGCGAGGGATTATCCGTCAATCGCGCGATTGAGTTGGGACTGGCGGACGAATCCGTGGAATCGCTGAAGTCAGTATCGTCTTCGATCGGGCTGACGAGCGTCCCGCCCCGACTGAGCGACCGGGGATTAGTACGTTGGGTAGAGCGACTGGGAAGTCACACCGGAATGGCATTTGGATTGTTAATGCTCGGCTTTATTATGCTGTCAACTGAAGCAAGTGCTCCCGGACTGGGCGTGCCTGGGTTTATCGCGGTGATGTGCTTCGCACTGTTCTTCTGGATCAAGTTCCTCGCGGGCACCGCCGAGTGGGCGGAACTATTGGCGTTTGGTTTGGGGCTGACGTTTCTCGCCATCGAGATTTTCGTGCTGCCGGGCTTTGGTATTTTCGGACTTGGCGGCCTCGTGCTGACTGTGCTGGGCGTGGTGCTGATGAGTCAGACCTTTGTGATCCCGCGAAATAGCTACCAAGCCAATCAGTTGGCAGAGGGCGTGTGGATGGCGATTGGCGGGATGGGCGGTTTGGTGATAGGCTTTTTGCTGGTGCGCGCGTTCCTGCCGCAGGCGGCAGCGGCATCGGGACTGGCGATGGAAACCCCCACGGCTGACCTCGATCGCCTCGAAAGGATTGCGGACTACGATCACTTGAGCGGGAGAACTGGCGTGGCATCGACTCGCTTGCGCCCGTCGGGCAAAGCTCAGTTTGGTGACCAGATCGTTGCCGTCGTTAGTGACGGTACAGCGATCGACCCGGGTCAAAGCGTTCGGGTGATCCGGGTCCAGGGCAATCGGATTGTTGTCGAAGCGGTGGACCAGTAATGCCCGCAATCTATGCAATCGGTCTGATGATTGCCTTCTTTGCACTTGCCATTGCGGAGATCCTCATCCCAAGCGGTGGGATGATTGGGTTATCCGCTGTGGTCGTCGCGGTGACTTCCATCATCGTCGGGTACACCTACAGTTCGTCGATGGCATTGACGCTCACGTTAGTGTACGTGATTACCACACCGATTTTACTGGCGTTATTAATTCGGTTCTGGCCGAATACGAAGATTGGTCGCCGGATGCTCAATCGGGCAACTCTCGAATCGGATTCGGCCTTGCCAGAACCAACTACGATCGACGGAACGCCGCTGAGCGAATTTATCGGCCGCGTTGGCATCGCGACGTCGAACCTGCTACCCAGCGGCGAGATTAAAATTGACGGCCACCGGTCGGACGCTGTCAGTACAGGACTACCAATCGACAGGGACGCGTTGGTAATCGTGGTGCGGGTGCAGACAGGAAAGCTGCAAGTTCGCGCCGCCAATGAGGATGAAATTAGGCGCTGGCGCGAGGACGCGGCAGGAGTGTCGCCACGCACCGCGACCACATTGCCCGAATCGATTGTCCCTTTGGCCAGTTCGACCGAGCAGAGCGTGACATCCCCCTTGGATGACATCGACTTTGACGATCTTCGGCTGGATGAGCCCCAAAGTGATGAGCACCAGAAGTGACTTGTCCTAGAAGTGACTTGTCCCAGTTGTGACGGGCCTCTGGATATGGCCTCCCCAGCAATTGCAGGTCTTGGGGATCCGCGTGGCACCGCTACCCACTGACGCGCAGACGGATTACGCTGCTGCCGATCACAAGCACTCGACAGTAGTTCCCGTGACCTAGCGCATCCTCGTCATCCAATCACAGCGTCTGGCGACAAAACCGATCGACGCAAGTGGCGAAATCCCAGCATCGTTTACTGGCGGACCGTTGCCGTTTGTGCGGAACCGACGTCGTTGATACGATCGCGTGGGCACCCCAAGCGTCAATAATTCGGATGCGCGAACAACGTTTCGCCGCGCATCGGCTCTGAGCCCAGTCCAACTCTGAGCCCAGTCCAACTCAGCGCCCAGTCCAATTCAGCCCACTCCAACCCAACTCAGCCCTACCCCGGCACGACGGCATTGCTCGGAAAAGCGTCATCTGAGCAGCCCCCAGGCCACCTCTCGCTTTTGAATGCCAGCCAAGAAAGACATCCCATGCAGATCCTTGATACGATATCCCGCATCGTTCACGTCGCCACAGCGATTACATTGGTTGGCGGAAGTGTGTTCACGCTCTTCGTCTTGCTACCGTCCATCAAAGCCCTCTCCGACGATGCGCGGCAACAACTAGCGGTGGCGATCAATGGCCGCTGGAAACGATTCATCCATGGCGGGATCCTGCTGTTTTTGCTCAGTGGATTCTACAACTACTTCCGAGCGATGCCAGCTCACAAGGGGGACGGGCTTTACCACGGATTGTTAGGAACCAAGATTCTGTTGGCCTTTGCTGTGTTCTTCTTTGCGTCCGTACTGGTGGGGCGCAGCGCGGGCACCGAAGGCATGCGTGCCAATCGGAAGAAGTGGCTCAGCGTGATTGTGATTCTGGCGGCACTGATCGTGTCGATATCCGGATTCTTGAAAGTCCGCGGCGTGCTGCCGTGAGCAGAGTGTGGGAGTCCGCCTTCGCGCTGCGAAAGTAGACTGGGGGTGCATGATTCGGAGCGCGAACGGTGCCCCCAAAAGACCGCTCAATTCTTAGCGAGTCCCATTCTCGGCTCGCCTGCGTCTCAGCTGTGGAAACTCAACACTCCTGTTTCGCATCTCAGCTCGTTCGCTCAAGTGCCTCCGCGGCGGTGAGCACGTGCGGCGAATTGCCTCGCTGGCAACACGTCTTGAAGACTATCTGCTAATATACTGCAGTTGCGTAGCGAGATTTATCGCGGCCCCATTTCAGGGCGTCTTTTGGGACGCTGCTTATCGTTTCGACACCGAGGAATAAAATGGCGACAGTGACGTCGACCGATGTCCCGCAGAGCGGAGCTGGCGACAGCCATTCTGCGACCGATGCGGGGCGCATGGAACAGTTCTCATACGATGATTCGATCGTGCGCATGTTCGCGGCGGCGACGATTGTATGGGCCCTGGTGGCCACCTTTGTCGGGCTGACGGTGGCTGTCCTGCTCGTTTTGCCACAGATTTCAAGCGGTCTGGAGTGGCTTAATTTCGCTAGGCTACGGCCCCTGCACACTAATGCCGCTATCTTCGCGTTTGCTGGCAACGCTATTTTTGCTGCCGTTTACTACAGCACCCAACGACTCTGCAAGGCGCGAATGTGGAGTGATGCACTCAGCCGTATGCATTTTTGGGGCTGGCAGCTGATCATCGTGCTCGCCGCGATCACCCTGCCGTTGGGAATCACACAGAGTAAAGAATATGCCGAGCTCGAATGGCCGATTGACATTCTGATTGCGATCGTATGGTTGTTCATCTTCGGTGGCAACTTTTTGATGACATTGATCCATCGTCGCGAACGTCACATGTACGTGGCGCTGTGGTTTTACATCGCCACGATTGTCACTGTCGCGTTGCTGCACATTTTCAATAATCTCGTCGTCCCGATTGGTGCCTGGGCCAGCATTCCAATCTATGCCGGCGTGCAAGACGCCTTTATGCAGTGGTGGTATGGCCACAACGCCGTGGCGTTCTTCCTGACCACGCCGTTTCTTGGGTTGATGTACTACTTCCTGCCCAAGGCCGCCGAGCGTCCTGTCTTTAGTTATCGACTGAGCATCATCCACTTCTGGTCGCTGGTGTTCATTTACATCTGGGCTGGTCCCCACCACTTGCACTACACATCGCTACCGGAATGGGCCAGCACCCTGGGGATGCTCTTCAGTGTGATGTTATGGATGCCGAGTTGGGGTGGAATGCTCAACGGCCTGCTCACACTGCGTGGAGCGTGGCACAAAGTCGCCGCCGATCCAGTGCTGAAGTTTTATGTTGTCGGGGTCACCTTCTACGGGATGGCTACCTTCGAAGGCCCCGCATTGTCAGTGAAGTCTATCAATGCATTCACGCACTATACCGACTGGACCATTGCTCACGTGCACGCCGGTGCCCTGGGATGGAACGGGTTCATGGCCTTCGGCATGCTGTACTGGCTGATACCGCGGATTTTCCAAACCAAGATGTGGAGCGAGAAACTCGTCAGTCTGCATTTCTGGATTGGAACGCTAGGTATTCTGCTCTACATCGTACCGATTTACGCCGCCGGCCTGATGCAGGGCTGGATGTGGCGTGCGATGGACGATACGGGGCACTTGATGTACCCAGATTTCATTGAGACAACCCAGTCTATTGTGCCGCTATGGTGGTTGCGCGTCGCTGGAGGACTGATGTACTTCAGCGGTGTCGTGATGCTCGGTGTCAACGCGCTGATGACATGGCTGCAGCGACCGTCGGAATATGAAGTACCAGTAATCTCGGCGCCGCGGTTGAGTGCGGACTACCATCCAACCGAGAAGGAGCGGAAGAGTCCACTCGAAGGGGTCGCCGTTCTCGACGTCACCAAAAAAATCGAATCGTTCGCTTGGATGGGTTGGCACCGTCGTTGGGAACGCCTGCCGGTGAAGTTCACTGTCTTGGTGACGCTCGCGGTCGTCGTCGCGACGCTGTTTGAGGCGATCCCTGCATTCTTGATCCGCAACAACGTGCCTACGATCGCAACGGTCAAACCGTATACGCCGCTGGAGCTAGCCGGTCGTCATATCTTCGTTTCCGAAGGCTGTTACAACTGCCATTCCCAGCAGATTCGCCCGATGGTTTCGGAAACGAAGCGATATGGTGAATACAGCAAGCCTGGAGAGGGCGTCTACGATCGACCGTTCCAGTGGGGCAGTCGGCGGATCGGCCCCGATTTGGCTCGCGAAGGCGGCAAGCAGAGTAGTTTTTGGCATTGGACGCACTTCGAAAATCCTCAGAACGTCTCGCCAGGTTCGGTCATGCCGGACTATGGGCACCTGTTAACCGAGGACATGAAGTACGATGCGATCGCACCACATGTCCAAGCTGCAGCGTACTTAGGCGCTGAGTACAGCGACGAAGATCTCAACGACACCGCGGCTGTGGCAATGCGTCAAGCCGAGCGGATCGCTGCGGAGATTGTAGAGCAAGGCGGTCCGGCCAAGACATATGAGAAACAGGCCGTGGCCTTGATCGCCTATCTACAGCGAGTGGGAATCGACTTGTTTGCGGAAGAAGCCCCAGCGACGCCCGCTGATGAAGCAGTACCCGACGCAACCGCTCCGGCGCCGGCGACCGAGGATACGGCGGGCACCCCATCCGCTTGATTGACACACCATTACACACCGGTGGTACGTGCCACCGACACACTCGGAAGGATCAAGACGAATGATCAAAGACTTAGTATCTGCGCTGGACTATTCGGTTTGCGCCGAATGGGCGCTCGCGTTATTCGTGGTAGCGTTCGCAACAATCACCTACGGAACGCTTCGGCTGAGCCAGGACGCGTCAGATCGATTTGCCTCGATTCCGCTTTCGGACGATGTGGAGGATCCTCGTTCATGAATACCACGTCTACCGACCACACATCTCGTACCGACGATCCGCATACCACCGGCCACCTCTACGATGGCATCGAAGAGTTCGACAATCCATTGCCCGGATGGTGGAAGTGGATTTTCGTCGCGTCGATCGCGTTTTGCCCACCGTATTGGCTCTACTACCACGGTGGTACGCCTGGTCGTTCCGTTCAGGACGACTATTCGTTGGCACTCGCCGAGAACACGCGTTTGCAGTTTGAAGAGATCGGCGAACTGCAGCCTACGGAACAAACCATCGTTAAGTACATGCATGATGACAGTTGGCGGCGGGTGGGACGCATCGTGTTTCAGACCAACTGCGTGTCCTGTCACGGCCGGGAAGGGGAAGGCAAGGTCGGCCCGAACCTGACTGACGAATTCTACAAGAACGTGAACAACCTCGAGGACATCGCCCACGTCATCAACAATGGCGCAGCTGCCGGAGCGATGCCCCAATGGTCCAACCGTTTGCACCCTAACGAAGTGGTCCTGGTAGCCGCGTACGTGGCGAGCCTGCGCGGCGAAGATTTGCAGGGGCCACGCGGCCCTGAGGGCAAAACGATCCCAGCGTGGCCGGAGCCGACGGCGAGCGAAGAGGAAAGCCCCGACAACGAATCGTAGTGGTATTTCCATGAGCAACCATGAAACCGATTCAATACACGACGAATGGGCCTCGGTAGCCCACGACGTGCTCAGCACGATGGAAGCGGACGGTAGTCGACGCTGGTTGCGCCCACGGCTGTCGATGGGCGATTGGTGGAAGAAACGCCGCGTCGTGGCCTACCTACTGATGGTCGTATTCGTCTTGATCCCGCACCTGCGGATCGGCGGAAAGCCCGTCGTCTTGATGGACCTGGTGGCTCGGCAGTTGACGGTTCTGGGCAAGACTTTCTATCCCACCGATACGCTGATTTTGGCGTTTGGGATGCTGGCAGTGTTCATCAGCATTGTGTTGGTGACCGCGATCGCAGGGAGAGCTTGGTGCGGGTGGGCGTGTCCGCAGACGGTATACATGGAGTACCTATTCCGTCCCATCGATCGCTTCTTCGAAGGCACCGTGGGCCGCGGTGGCAAGCCCAAAGCAGAGATGGGCGGGATGCGTAGCATCGCCCGGATCGTCGTCTATCTGCTGCTCTGCATGTTTCTTGCCCATACCTTTCTGGCTTATTTTGTCGGCACCGACCGATTAGCGCAGTGGGTCCGCACGTCGCCGTTTGAAAACCCCTCGGCGTTCTTAGTCATGGCGGGCGTGACGGCGTTGATGATGTTCGACTTTCTATACTTCCGCGAGCAAATGTGTACACTCGCGTGCCCCTACGGTCGCTTTCAATCGGTGATGCTCGATGAGCAATCCAAGATTGTTGCCTATGACCCGGGACGGGGCGAACCGCGAGCGAAGGGCAAACGTCCCGCCGCGACGCCTGCCGGTGACTGCGTGGATTGCCATCAATGTGTGGTCGTGTGTCCCACCGGAATCGACATTCGCAACGGGCTGCAGATGGAATGCGTTAACTGCACCCAATGCATTGATGCATGCGACAACGTGATGGAGCGCGTCGGCTTGCCAAAGGGATTGATTCGATACAGTTCCCAGGACGAGATCGCTCGCAAACCTAAAAAGCTGTTCCGCGCACGGACGATCGCCTACCCTCTGCTGTTACTCGCCGTGCTGAGTGGGTTTGCGTGGGCGGTCGGCAGCAAAGCTGGATTTGACGCGCGACTGCTGCGTGGTAAAGGGGCCCCCTTCTCCATCACGGCCACAGGTAACGTCAACAATTCCTTCCGCTTGCGGTTGGTCAATCGCAGCAGCGAGCCTCAGCAATACACACTCTCGGTAGTGACTCCAGAAAATGTGACACTTGAGGTACTTCAAGACGACCTACTAATGCTACCGCCAGGCGGCAATGTACTGATCCCACTGAATGTGGAGTTCCTCCCCATTCAAACGCGAGGCAGCGGCAACAAGGCAGCAGTCTTGAGCGTGCAGGACGGACAAGATCGCAAGCATGATCTGCCCTTCAAATTGCTAGGCCCGCGGTAGCCTGATATACCCAGCGGCAAAGCCGGCAGGCAAGTTTTGGTTGCCAACAGCCCCGTCGGCCTGAGCCGCGGTCAGCACTCCACTACGAGCGGGCGGACTGCGAGGGGAGCGTTCCTAGTCGTCGGGGGCGATGCGTCGCGGCAATGAACAAAATCAGCGCCAGCCAAACGAATACGAATCCGCCCATTCGTGTGCGATCGAGCGTCTCGTTGTAGAGCACGGCACCGACCAAGAACTGCAACGTGGGGCCGACATACTGCAGAATGCCGATGAGCGACAAATCAAGCCTGCGGACCGCGGTAGCGAATAGTGCCAGCGGCGTGATCGTGATCACCCCCGCGAACAGCAGCATCAACGTGACACGCAGCGATCCTAGCTGAAAGGCACTGGTACCCTCGCGAACCTGCCATCCCAGATAAATCGCGGCAGGAATGAATAGAACGGAGACTTCGATCCACAATCCTATCAGCGGCGGCAACTGCCCTCGCTTCTTCACCAGTCCGTACACTCCAAACGATCCCGCCATCAGGATGGATACCCAGGGCAAACCACCGGCGCCGATCGCCATGATGCTGACGCCGAAGGCGGCAACGGCGACCGCAAACCACTGCCAGCGATCGAGCCGCTCTCCTAGAACCACCACGCCCAGCAGCACATTGACCAAAGGATTGATGTAGTAACCTAACGAAGCATCGAGTACCCGGTCGTGGTTGACAGCCCAGATAAACGCGAACCAATTGATCGCAATCATGCTCGCGGCGGCGCCATAGGTAAACCACACCCGCGGCTTCGATAACTCGGCGACGACGGATTTGCCGCCACCCCACCAGCCTCGATTCATCAAAATCGGTAGCAAAATGGCCAGTGACACAAACGACCATACAATCCGATGGCACACTAATTCTGTTGAATTGGCAACGTCGACTAAACGCCAATAAATCGGAAAAAGTCCCCACAAAGTGTGGGCTCCGACTGCGCAGACCAACCCCACTCGGTCAATCGAGGGTATAGCGCGAGGCGATGAAGCAGTTGGGGGTGGCACGGGTGGGCTACATGCGGTCGAGTAGAAACCGGCCCAATCTCGCCCACAGCCCTGGCGAGGTCAATGAGTGCCAGGTGTCATCGGCCCTGGGCGTCCGGCTGACTACCGAGTCGACTCGCGAAGCAGGGCGACGGCAGATCGCTCTTGGGTCAGGGGCAGCGAGGCGGTGAACCGACGCAGCGCCGCCAGAGGACTCCGCTCACCTTCACTCAACGCTTGCTTGAGTGCCGCACCCACCTGATGTTGAGTCGACTCGCGATCGTGGTGGCGGGCGTCACTTCGCGGTAGCACAGCCCGCGATGACTCCGGCCCCCTTCCTGCCTCGCCCATGCCCATCCACTCGGCACCGGTGACCAGCAATGCTTCGCCTGCCAGCAGCGTCGTCTCGTGATTCATGATCGGCAGTTCAGCGGGAAACCCTTCAGACACGGATCCGCTAGTACGCCCCAGGCCCAGCGGCCGATAACCCTGCTTGGAAACGATCAGGCTAGACCACTGACCGATCGAGGAGATCACGGCATGCCCGGTTTCAGGATCCACATGAGCATAGAGCAGTGAAAGGTTCGGGCAGCCGGATTCGTCAATCGCACCATCACGTACCTGTAGCATGCTGTGCAGAATTCGCACCAGCGCATCCTGAGGCGTGTGGCGATACCCCATGTGAGCCTGCAATGCGGCGCGGGCGACAGTGGCGTCGAGGGTGTCGACGAGGTTGCCTGCTGGATTCCAGTCATGCCCAAATTGGCACATTGATAGAGCGAGGACCCCATCGGGAAGCACGTCCCAGTGGTGCCAACTTTGGGCAACCGATAGCGGAGATTCCACCATCCCGTCGATGGCCCACCCTGGTGCAAGCCGACTTCCTACCGGGAGCGTGTCGAACTGCCAGTCGGCGATTTGATGCGACCAATCTTTGGTCTCGAAGGGCACTCCACCGCCAATTGCTGGTGCGCATGGGGGCAACGGCTCCATCGCTTCGACGAATTGCTCCACATCAAAATCAGTCTCCACCGCGTCGTCGAGCCGCTGCTCAGGAACCGGGGCATCTGTGTGATTGAACGAGACAAGCAATTGACACACATTGGCGGCAGCCAGTCGAGCGGCGGCCTTGGTTTGGTCGTCGTACGTAGCAGGCTCGTTGCTGAAGAACCACATCGTGCCAATCGGTAGGTCTGTTCCACCCAAGCAGATGCAGTGGGCCGACGTGAACGATTCCGGGGCCGAGGTTTGGCTGACGCTGCTCGCTGCTAAACCTTCGATCGTGTGGCTCCCCTGGACCATCGCTTCGAGATCTCCGCGAGCCCCTCGCAGCGGACGAGCGGCACCAAGTCGATCCCGCGCCGGCATTCCAAACACGAAACGTGTCGTCAACACTTCGGTTGCTTCGTCGAGCATGTAGATCACTGCGGACACGGAGCCCGTCGCGAGTACAGCATCAGCCAAGATCTGATTGATCTGCTCGCTACCTTGTTTGGCAATCGAGTCTCTCAGGATGCCGGCAGCTTGAGCAGCCAACTCGGTCTGCTTGATCTGCTGATCGGTGGCAACCCCAGCTTGGATCGTGAAGTCCGTTTCGCTCTCGGCGGGATGCAGTTTCAGATAACTCGGCGGTGGTGTAATCACGAAATCGTCAGCCCGTTTAGAGGAGTGCGGAGTGAATCGGCTTGCTAAACCCATCGTCTCGACGCTCTACCTTTCCTCAGCAGATCAACCGGCAAAGTCTACTTTGCTTGCCAGGGCGGTCTTGCAATCGGTGTAAGCGTGATAACCCATCGGCTCGAACTTCCGGCGAGTGGCAAAGAACCCTTCCGGGCTGAGAGTCAATGCCAGCACCGCACAACCTTATTACGGAGGCCTTGGTAACTGAGATGCATTCGCCTCAACTGGGCGGGGCCCAAAGCGATGACAGCGGTAACAAGCCCGGGTGTCATCGTACAGTTCTGTCGCCCCTCGCCGGGCTGCGGCGATGATTGCATACTGGTCCGGGGACTTACGTCTCCGGCGGAGTGTTGCCGGAGATGTCGGGACGATCCATTCCCTGCAATCTCAACCGCAACGACGAGCCTATCCACCATGCCCGATGCCAGCGAAAGTTCACTGATCGAAGTTGACCGTGACGCAGCCTTGAAACGGTTCATGCAACTGACGGCCATCTGCGGTCGCAGCGGCGAGGAAGCAGACGTATCTGCCGCGATAACTAAAACGCTGATTGACGCGGGCCTGGATCCCAGCATGATTACGCACGATGACGCGCAGACGCGCACTCGCATTCGCGGCAATTGCGGCAACCTGATTGTCAGCTTGCCGGGTGACGAGAACCTGCCGCGGACGATGCTGTCGGCTCACATGGATACTGTGCCGATCTGCTTGAACGCCCAACCCGGGTTGCGGGATGACCCTGTATTGGGACAGATCGTCGTGGCCGAAGGTGAGACAGGACTCGGAGGTGATGACCGGGCGGGCTGCGCGATCATTCTGACGGCAATTTTAGAGCGACTACGCTTTGCAGCGAAGCATCCCGAGACACCGCTGGCCCCTGCTGTGGTCACATTTTTGATTCAAGAAGAAGTTGGACTCGAGGGTGCACGGCACATCGATGCGACGAAAGTCGGCAAGGTGGACCAGGCGTTCAACTTTGACGGTGGATCGATGAAGATGATCCGCCACGGGGCGATTGGCGGCGAGCGCATGCAAGCGGTGGTGCGCGGGTTCGCGTCTCATGCCGGGGCAGCACCCGAACAGGGCGTCAGCGCGATCGTGATCGCTGCGAAAGCGATTTCAGCGTTGCATGACGCGGGACTGCTCGGACGAATTGAGATCGAGGGCAAACGAGGTACTGCCAACGTGGGCGTTATTGAAGGCGGTGAAGCTACCAATGTGGTCACGCCCGAAGTTCGTCTGCGGATCGAAGCCCGCAGTCATGATGCGGATTTTCGCAGCTGGATTGTCCGCCAGATCCGCGCGGCCTTGGAGCGTGCGGCGACCGAGGTGACCGATGTCAACGGGCGCTGTGGTCAAATCGAGTTCAGCAGCAATGTCGATTACGAAGCGTTCGCATTGAGTTTGGACCACCCCTCTGTCCGAGCCGCCCGCCACTGGGTTTCTCAGTTAGGTCACGAAGCGATCTGCGAGGTTGCCAACGGCGGACTCGATGCGAATTGGTTGTATCGGCATGGCATCGCCGCCGTAACGCTAGGTTGCGGTCAGGCTGCGATTCACACCGCCGACGAGTACCTCGTGGTCGCTGACTACCTCGATGCCTGTCGGCTGGCGGCATCGATCCTGGTGGCGAATTCCTAGCATCGGTACTAGGTTCGACCCTGCGGGGCGTTTATACTCGAAGGCCATAGGCAGCACGCCACACCGGGGACTCCCGCAGCATGCTTGCCCTGCTGATACAGTCCTCTCCCTGAGGCGAGCATTGTCGACTCGCTCTCTCACCTCTTCATCCCACCGGCATTTCTCGCTTGTCTGTTTCTTGGCATCCCGGAGTACAAGTCGCCGAGCTGACCCATGTGGGGATGCGCCGGGCAAACAATCAAGACTCGTACGCCGTGATGGTTGCCGAGTCCGAGGAACGCTTTGAGCGGCGCGGACACCTGTTTGTGGTCGCCGACGGGATGGGGGCACACGCTGCCGGCGAACTCGCCTCAAAAATCGCCTGTGAACAGATCGCGATGCGGTACATCGGCTCGCAAAAGACCGATGTTGGGCAAGCACTCGGGGAAGCAGTTCATCGAGCCAATACGGCGATCTATGAACGTGGCCAAAGCAACCCTGAGTTCCATAACATGGGCACAACGGCGAGTGCTTTAGTGCTCATTCAGGGTCGAGGCTACGTTGCTCAAGTTGGAGACTCACGAATTTATCGCCTGCGCAAGGGAATTCTCGAACAACTGACGTTCGATCATTCCCTCGTCTGGGAAATGGAGGCGAGCGGCCAAGTCAGCAGCGACAGCCCGCTCGGCAAAGCGATCCCCAAGAAT
This sequence comes from Allorhodopirellula heiligendammensis, assembly GCF_007860105.1. NCBI lineage: Bacteria > Pseudomonadati > Planctomycetota > Planctomycetia > Pirellulales > Pirellulaceae > Allorhodopirellula > Allorhodopirellula heiligendammensis. Next base: position 792,331 of record NZ_SJPU01000002.1, on the reverse strand, counting down.
GTGATCACACGATCACTGGGGCCTGGTGCTCACGTGATGGTGGATCTCGAAGGCCCCTTCGAATTGGAACTGGGGGATCGCTATCTGCTGTGCAGTGACGGTTTAACGGGCCTTGTCGATGACGACGATCTCGGCGTGTTAATGGATTGTCTCCCGCTGGAGAAACTGACGCCTGTACTGGTCGATTTAGCTAACTTGAGAGGTGGCCCCGATAACATCACTGTCATCGCGGTCGATGTGACGAGCGACAACCTGATCGACCGCACGCGGTTACGCCAATCCCCTCCCGGCGATCAAGCATTCCGGTGGAGCAGTGTGCATTCCTCTCGATCGCTTCTCGCGGCGACGGCGGTCTGCTGGCTAGGGGCGATTGGTCTGGCAATCGCCGCCTATTCGGGCGGCTCGAAATGGACAGGGTCTGCGATTGTGGCGTTCGTTCTTGGGGCGATTGCATTGGGGATTTGGGCCAGCGGCGTGCTTGTTACCGACGACCGCCGTCGACCACTCAACGTACGCCGCCGTAAACATTCACACCGCCCTGTTCAAGGAAGCTACGATTCTGGACTCGAAAAGTCTGAGATCGCGACCGGTACGGGCCCCTATCGGCATTATCCCGTTGATCAGCATAGAAACGTATTTAGCCGGCTCGTCGAAGTGGTCTCTGAAATTCATCGCTCATCCGAACAGCATCACTGGGACCTGGACTGGAATGACGTTGAGAAATATTCGACCAGTGCAACCCAAGCGGCGTCTGCGGGGCAATGGAAGTCGGCCATTGAGTACCAATGCGACGCAGCGCTTCAAGCGATGATGCTCTTGAGAAAACAGCAGGATGACTCCGCCAGCGACACCGCTGTGGATTTATAGGAGACGCCTGCTCAGGGTGACCGACGCCAACCGCGGACCTCCTGCTGGCCTCCGCGTGCAATACCATTACTCGCGTCGCCCCCTCTCCACCACGCTTGGCGGAGGAGAGGGGAGTCTGAACGGTCTTCCCAGTTCTTACTGCGTTACCGGGCCCAACTGCGCTGCCGGGCCCAACTGCGCTGCTACGCCCTACTGCGTTGCCGCTTGGGACAACTTGTCCATAACGCCTTCGAGATTAAAACTCGCTGGCGGTTGGCGTGGTGGAAATTCTCTGAAGGTCTCTAAGAACGTCCCAGCGTATTTCTGAGCCGGCACGATCAAGAATGCGTGATCCAGCAACCAATCGTAATAAGTATTGGAGGTAACGTCCGCTGATTCGTACGGATCTGCACGCAGGTCAAACATTTTCGGGAGCCGAAGCGGGGTAAATGGTTCTGCCCAGACTCGCAGGGTGCCTCTCGCTCGTTGCTCCAAAAAGACCATTTTCCAATTTTCAAAACGGATACCGACTAGCTGGGTATCGTCGTTGAAGTAGAAGAAAGAATCCCGAGGTGATTCATCGACCTTGCCCGTTAGATAGGGTGTCAGATCATATCCATCCAAATGAACCTTGTAGGTCTTGCCCCCGGCGTTGTGACCTTTGAGCAATTGATCCTTCACCTGTGGGTTTCCGGCGGCTGAGAGCAAGGTCGGCAGCCAATCGAGCCCACTGACGATTTCATTGGAGACGCTACCGGGTTTGATCTTGCCGGGCCAGCGAATCATGCAAGGCACACGGAAGGCACCTTCCCAGTTCGATGCCTTTTCGTTTCGAAACGGGCTGTTTGCCGCATCGGGCCAAGTGTTCTTGTGGGGGCCGTTGTCGGTCGTGTAAATGACGATCGTGTTGTCGTCGATTTTCAGATCGTCAACTTTCTTGAGGATCGTTCCGATCAGCGCGTCGTGCTCAATCATACCATCGGCATATTCGGTGCGTGCTGTCAGTCCCGGTTCGTCACGATGGGAATCTTTCACATGCGTTCTGAAGTGCATCCGGGTCGAGTTGTACCACACGAAAAACGGCTTATCTGCCTTGACCTGTCGGTCCATAAAGTCCATCGCAGCGGCGGCGGTTTCCTCATCGATCGTTTCCATCCGCTTTTTCGTCAGCGGTCCAGTATCTTCGATCTTGCCATCGGCACTGGACTTAATCACACCGCGAGGGCCAAATTCCTTACGGAACTCAGGGTCGGTGGGATAGTTTCGGTTTTCCGGCTCTTCTTCCGCATTGAGGTGATACAGATTTCCTAAGAATTCATCAAACCCGTGGTTAGTCGGTAGAAACTTGTCGAGATCTCCGAGGTGGTTTTTACCAAACTGCCCCGTCGCATATCCGAGAGGCTTGAGCAGCTCGGCAATGGTGGGGTCTTCGGCTTGCAAACCAATATCCGAGCCCGGCAGACCAACCTTGGACATGCCCGTGCGATAGGTGCACTGGCCGGTGATGAACGTTGACCGTCCAGCGGTACAGCTCTGCTCGGCGTAGTAGTCGGTGAAGATCATGCCTTCCTTGGCGATACGATCGATGTTGGGGGTTTGATAACCGACCAAACCCATCGTGTAAGCAGATATATTGGACTGCCCGATGTCATCGCCAAAGATGACCAAAATATTGGGTTTGTCGGCCGCTTGAGCGACCGACACGGTGACCATACTGAGTAGTATGGCTGGTAGTAGGTGACGATACGTCATCCTGCATCCTCCAAGAGAAGCGAAATTGAGTCTGAGATGCTCACGATGAGTCAGGCGAACCTTTTTCGGGCGCCTATGGGCGATTATAGTGCCACTGCGAGAGAACGCCACCGTTTCCTCGCGCTCATTTTAGCTCACCCTGCCCGATTCCGGAAATCCGACGATGCATATCGAACTATTCAACGCACGGGTGCTCGCCCCGCTGGTTCGGTTTCTTGAGTCTTCAGGTGCCGACAGTGAGTCGATTCTCGATCGCGCTCGAATCCCAGGCGAGTTGCTCGCAGAAACGCCACTTGCCATCAGCGAAATTGCCCAACAGCTTGGGTATTCAGGCACCAACAACTTCGTCCGCGGCTTTCGCCGCCTGAGCGGTGTGACCCCCGGGGCGTACCGTCGGCAAGAACAGTCCCCTGCCGCTTGACCGAACGCACCGATGAACCGAAATCTGCGATTAATGGGTTGAGTGGCAAGGGCACTCTCTACTGCCCTGCGGCCGTCAAAAACTTGAATGCGGGGGCAGATTTAAATTCATCCGCGGCATCACCCGAATAGATCGAACCATCGCTGACGGTCAATTTCTTGACAGGTGCCCCCGCGGCGAAATCCAAGTCACGCACGCTTATCCAAAACACACTCGGACTGCGCGTCGATTCAAAGAAATATCGCAGGTTTTTGTGATCCGAGACCGTTCGCCAACGTGTGGAGGAGATATTGGGTTGGCCGGGCGTTGAGATTCCCAGTGGAACCGATACGTTTCGAATCACGCCAAAACAACTCGCGATGGCATCCTCAATTTTGGCTGTTTGAGGAATCGCCTTGACGTAAAACGATGCTCTAGCGAAACGGTCAGCGGCACGGTTGGTCCCAGGCAGCATGACGGTGCCGCCAATTTGCTCCCAATAGCTGTTCAACGCCAACTGTTGGTCGTAAACAGGAGAGTTCGTCATCACCTGATACTCACGACCATGATGAATGACCAGTTTCCCAGCAACATATTCAAAGATGGCTGAATCGCCGGTGGGGTCCGATATGGCGAGATGCACCGTGCCTTTATGCCCATCGGGAGATTCAACAGGGACGACATAAAAAGGTTCTTCACGCAGCGCCTCAACTGCCTCGGCAACCGTTGCAAATTGGTCCAGCACATATTGTGTCCACACCGAAATACACATCGGTGACCGTGGGTCCGTTGCCGAGGGGGATGGATACTCGGATTCGGCGAGATAAAGCAGGTTGGCAACGAGTCCTTTCTCATTCATGCCATCGGCAGTGGCGGCATCAAATGCCGTAGAAATGACGCTGCCATACTTTGACGTCCATTGCATTGATCCTGGTCCGCATGCGCCGTCACGCTGCACCCCGCGCGGCAAGAGCCAAACATTCGATCCAATATCCGATGCCCAATCCATACTGCGCACCGTGATGATGGTTTGTTCCGGTCCCAGGTAAACAGCTCGCGTACAAGCCATCACCGATTGAGACAGGAGAACAAATATAAAAATTATGCCAAAACCAAATGTGGCCAGTTGCATCGGGGCTGTCGTGCTCATCTGCGTCGATCGATTTTGAGTAAAAAGTTTTTGAAATTTGCTGCCAGGTGTTTAGAAGATGCTCGAATCCGCAGCGTCGGCAGCAAGGTTGCGGCGAATCACGCCCAGGCTGAGAGTGAATGAGAATCGCCGATGGTGCGTTTCCCATGCACGCTTCGAAGCCTAGTAATGAAGTGACTTAATTCGGCTTGATGCTTTCCATTTTCCTGAGACGCTCCAGCGCATCCTGTTTCTGCAACAGTCCGTAATTGATTCCCGATGCATTGAGGGACGATCCGGTTTGATAGGGATAGTCACTGAAATCGGCAAAGAAGTTCTTAATCTGCTGTTGAATCGGAACGAGCAACCACATCTGCTGTGCGTACCACTTCATGTAACTACCACCCTCCTCCATAGCCCGCTCGTAAGGGTCCATTCGCAGATTGGTAATCATCGCCCATGCTGTTACTTTCCGGGTACCCTCGGCAATGTTGCCCTCATTGATTGCAAAGTTCACCTTCCAATCCTGCCATCTAACCGCGTTGAGGTTACCACCCTGATCGAAATAAAAGATCTGATCGCGGGGTCCTGATTTCTCGTCCCCCTTAAAGTAGGGCAGGAAGTTATAGCCATCCAAATGCACCTTGAACTGCTTGTCGTCGATTGTTGTGCCCTGGGTTAATTTTTTCTTAATATCGGTGGCACCTGCTGCGGCACAAAGGGTGGGAAACCAGTCGATGTTCGAAATGATCTCATTGGACACCGTGCCGGGTTTGATCACTCCAGGCCAGCGGACCATCATAGGAACGCGAAAACCACCTTCCCAGGTCGTACCCTTTTCGCTGCGAAACTGCGTCATCGCTCCATCGGGCCACAACGCGATTTCAGCACCATTATCAGTACTGTAGATGACAATGGTATTGTCATCGATATTGAGTTCGTCGAGCAGATCTAACAATTGCCCGACGTGACCATCATGCTCGACCATTCCGTCGGCATGGATGCCCTTGCCCGTCTTGCCTAACGACTCTTTTTTGAGGTGCGTGAACACATGCATCCGGGTCGAGTTGAACCACATGAAGAATGGCTTTTCCGCTTTCACCTGCCGCTGGATGAAGTCCTTACCGGCCGCCAGAAACTCTTCGTCGATTGTTTCCATTCGCTTGGTGTTGAGCGGTCCCGTATCTTCAATTTTGCCGTCGGCACTGGACTTGATGACACCACGAGGACCGTACTTCTTGAGGAATTCTGGATCTTTGGGGTAGAAGTATCCTTCCGGTTCCTCCTCGGCGTTGAGGTGATACAAATTACCAAAAAACTCATCAAAGCCATGGTTGGTGGGCAGGTGCTTGTCTTGGTCGCCCAAGTGGTTCTTGCCGAACTGCCCCGTCGCGTAACCTTGGTCTTTCATCACGTCGGCGATTGTCGGCATCCATTCGGTGATGCCATGCGGGTCGCCTGGCATGCCAATCGTCAGCAGGCCCGTGCGAAACGGTTCTTGGCCGAGAATAAAGCTCGCTCGGCCCGCCGTGCAACTTTGCTGTCCATAAGCATCCGTAAAGAGCATGCCCTCATTGGCGATGCGATCAATATTGGGGGTTTGGTATCCCATTAATCCGCGGGTATAAGCGCTGATTTGCGGGATGCCGATGTCGTCGCCCCAAATGACAAGAATATTCGGCTTGTTCGCAGTGCTCCTGTTGTCCTGCGATGAACTGTTTTGGGCCAGTACCGCTGAGGCGCCCACCAGGCTGCAAAGCAGGGCGATGGCAAGGTGTCTGAATTTCATACTAAAAATGCCCCGGTGTGAAGTGAATAGAGAAATTGGAGAAGGCTGTCTATCATAACAGCCTCGATGAGCCCGATGGAATCATACCGATCCCAACGACAGGCCAATTTTCGGGCTCGTCCCACGGAAGCGTGCGCCGGAGGTTTTTCAGGGATAACTCAAGTGTCCAACGATGATTTTTTTGTGAGTGAGTCCCACTAACAGTAGAGTCGCAGGGAGAAACAGGCGACTTCGTAAGTGGTTCCCATCGGATTGCGATCCCGTCGGGTGCTCGCCTTACCGCCGAACCGAACGGTCGGCTAGAATATCCTGCGTTCTGCGGGCGGCCCCGTTGATGCATGGCGGGCCCCTATTCCTTTGACGTCACCTCATTTGTGGAGAATTCTGTGATCACCCCGAATCAAAGCCGCCTTTGGCCGGCATGTGCCTGTGCCATTATCTTGGGCGCGGGACCACTGTTTGCCGCTGATTGGCCCACCTTCCGTGGTTCAGACCGCTCCGGCGTTTCCTCGGAAACTGATTTATTACAATCGTGGCCTGAGGCGGGTCCTCAACTACGATGGCAGGCTCAGGGCGCCGGTCGCGGATACGCCAGTGCCGCCATCGCCGACGGCCGCGTGTACACGCTCGGTGACGGTTCCTCCTTGGCCGACGATGACGACGAATACCTCACCTGTTTCAGCGACGCCGATGGCAAGATGATCTGGTCCACCAAGACCGGATCAGCATGGGATGAGGGCCAGCCCACATGGCAGGGATCCCGCGCCACACCGACGGTAGATGGTGACCGGGTTTACGTCCTGACGCCGGCGGGAGGTCTCTATTGCTGTGCGACCAGCGACGGAGATGTCCTTTGGAAACATGACCTGAAAGCAGACTTTGGTGGTAAGAAAGCAGACCAATGGGGCTACAGTGAGTCACCACTGGTTGATGGCGACAACGTCGTCTGCACGCCTGGTGGAGAACAATCCACGATGATTGCCCTGAACAAATTGAATGGCAATCTGGTTTGGACAGCGATTCATCCTGGCGATCAAGGCGCCGGTCACTCATCGATCGTCCCCACCGAATTCGCGGGCACGAAGATGTATATTCAGAACACTGCGGGCGGGCCAATCAGCGTTGCCGCGGACACCGGGCAACTTTTGTGGGCCTATGAAATGAAGCCGCCAACAGCATTCATCCCCTCGCCTGTGGTAAAGGATGATCTCGTATTCTCGACCGCAGGCTACGGTTTGGGCGGGGCGTTGATTCGCCAAGTGTCACGGGGCAACGGTAAGTTTGAAGTCGAGGAGATTTATCCTTCGAATCCCAAATTAGCCAACAAGCAAGGCGGAGTTGTGCGGATTGGTGACTATATCTATGGCGGCTCCGACGGCAGCAATCGGGTCCTGTGCATTGAGATGCTCACCGGCGAGGTACAGTGGGAAGCTCGCGGAGCGGGACGGAACTCCATCTCCGTTGCCGCTGCGGGCGAACGACTCTATCTCCATTTCTCCGATGGTACGATGGTCTTAGCGGAGGCAAACCCTGCTGAATACGTAGAAATCAGCGAGTTCAAGACACCCAATACGGACGACCGCCCCACATGGGCGCTGCCGTCAATCGCCAACGGCCGCCTATACCTCCGAGAAGATGACAGCATTTTCTGCTATGACATCAGTGGCCAATAGCCCGAACCGGGTCTGGAGCGTGCCGCCAGGCCAATGAGCTGACCCATCGTGTCGGGCCGCATAGGCGGTCCGGGGGCGGCACGAACACTCTTTTTCCCGCGAACATCTTTAGCCCGGAATGAACGAGCATTCCGGAGTGAGATTCTGAGCGAATAGTGTCAATAGCTTGGCGACCGCTTCAATATCCGCCGTCGAGATTGTTTCGACGGCAGAGTGCATGTAGCGGTTGGGCACGGCGACCAAACCGGTGGCGACGCCTGCACCGGAGATTTGCAACACATTGGAATCGTTCGGAGCGGCCCTACCGAGTGCGGCGAGTTGGTAGGGGATCTCATTTTTCTCCGCCAGTTCGATCAATCGAGCAGCGACCTTGACGTTCACATTCGGCCCACGCACGATCACTGGTCCGCCGCCGAGCCGAATGTTCCCCTGCTGCTGCTTGTTGATTGTCGGGCAATCCGATGCATGCGTCACGTCGACGGCAATAGCCACATCAGGCTGGATTCTCGCTGCGGCAGTCTTAGCCCCGCGCAGTCCAATCTCCTCTTGCACCGTGGCAACGCTATGCAGTTGGCACTGCAGCGGTCGGTCGGCCAACCCCTCGGCACAACGACGAACCGTTTCCATCACCGTCCACATGCCGGTCTTGTTATCCATCCCCGGCCCGCTGACGATGTCGCCTAATAGGGGGCGATATTGCAAATCCAGTGTCACTGGGTCACCGACTCGCACCAACTTCGATGCCTGTTCGCCGCTGGTAGCGCCAATATCGAGCCACATGTCCTCCAGTCGCACGACCTCTTCGCGTTCCTTTGAGGAGAGCAAATGAATGGGCTTGCGACTGATCACAGCGGACACGGGTCCCGCCGCCGTCCAGATTACCATGGCCTGACCAATCAACTGCTGTGGATCCCAACCGCCGATAGTCTGTGCGTACAAGAAACCCTCTTCATCGATATGGGAAATCAGCATCCCGATCTGATCGCAATGCCCCGCCAACATCAGACGCGGCGCATTGGATGGTCCAACGCAAGCGGTTAGGTTGCCATGGATATCAATCGAAACCTCATCGGTGTGCTCCCGGAGATATTCTGAAATCAGCTTTTGAATCGGCTCCTCGTAACCAGAGGGGCTCGGCGTACGAATGGCGTTTTCTAGGAATTCGAGTGGCGTCATGCGATCAGGCTGCAAGGTGAACTAGTGAAAAAGAGTCGGCTATCTGCGTCGGCATCGGATCAAACGGTCGCCCCGCCTCGCCAGATTCAACGGCAATCAGGGGCTTGGGCAACATCCACTATCGATCATCGAAGGGACGTTCACGGATTTGGTAGAACAGGGCTTTTTTCTGGTCAGGCAACGAAAAATCAAAACCGCAAGACCGCAAGAAATCCTCCGACGAGCTGATGGCAAGCACTTCCATCACACCGAGTGAGCGGGCTCGTTCGATGCATTGATTCACCAGTTGGCGTCCCACTCCGGTCCGTTGAGCCTCTGGGTGCACGGCGAGACACTGCAGTTCGGCGAGTTTCGGCGAGTAGATTTCCACTGCCGAAAACCCCATGCAGCGAGAGCCTTGCATGGCGACAAATCCATGGCGAGTCAGTTCAATAATCTCGGCTTCGCTGCGGGCTAACAGCAAGTGCTGCGAAACAAAAGGCCGCATGAGGGCATGGATGGCCTCGGCATCGGTAGGCAGCGCCTGGCGAATTTCGCAGGTCGGCGTGATAGTAGGTTTGGATTCTGCATTCATGAGCGACAAGACACTTAAACGGTTTTGAAGATCTGCCGACGACGATCGGCCAGGGATTGGCAAAGGGGAAACAGGCACGCGGCGTAACAAGCCCCACGTCATTCCACTCAGCCAGGACGACGGTCGGCATGAGGTAGTTTTTGTACCAACCCCATGGCGATCTGACGAGCACCGGGTCACTTCAGTCGTCGGGCATCACGGTCGATTAATGATCGGGCATCGCCGGATTCGCCCACTGCCCACTCGTGTTCTCACCGCGAACGAGAATGCCTTTCTGGTGCCAATCGTACCAGGTCGTCACGTCAGCGGCGGCGTAGCGAATTGTCAATCCACATCGTCGACGATCGGAACAATTGGCCTCTGATCCATGCAACAACAGGTCTGAGTGCATGGAAAACTGCCCGGAGCGCAGGGTCACGTCCACCTCGCGATCACCGTAGGATTCTGCGTTCTCGACGGCGAGGTTCAATACCGTATTGGCGTCCTGCGATTCGTCATAGTCAATCAAACCATGTTGATGCGAACGCGGGATGAATTTCATGTTCGCGTTTTCGGGATCGGCGTCGTCGATGGCCAGCCAGACCGTCACTGTCTTCGTTGGGCTGAGCGGCCAATAGGTGCTGTCTTGATGCCATGGCACGCGTTTACCATCGTGCGGCATCTTGCAAAAGAAATGCGATCCCCAACAGACAATATTCGGCCCGAGTAGATCGGCAACAGCCGCGACGATGCGGGGATGCTGCACCAATTGATAGATCCGTGCGAACCGCAAATGCGCCGTGTTGATCGAATAGCTGGTCCGGCCCAGTTCAATGAACGCCGCAAGCACACCGTCGAAAAAAGCTCGCAGTTCCCGGACTTCGTCCACCTGCAATCCATCCAGTGGCATCAAAAACCCCAGGTCATTGTAACCGTCAATCTGCGCCGGGCTCAGCGTCTGAGGATGCGCATTGACCGCGGGCACGAACCCCACCTCTCGCGGCAACGCAGCGAGCTGTGCGGGGGTGGGGTTGGGGATTTCGTCGACTTTGATTGACACTACCGACCCCCTCTGCTCTTTCGATTTCCCTGTTGCTTCTGGTTCACATTCTCAGGAACCCAGTCAGGGTTCTCAGTCATTTCTTGGGCGCCCACCTCGTTCCTCCATGCGTTCAGTTCTGCCAAAAGTTCCTTGGCTTTTTCCGAGTGCTCAGCCGCCACATCGGTGGTCTCGAACGGATCTTTTTTCAAGTTGAACAACTCTAAACGACCATCCTCGAAAAACTCAATCAGCTTCCAATCCCCGTTCCGGACCGCACCGTAGGGACGTGTGCGATGGTAGTGAGGATAGTGCCAGTACAGCGACTGGCGTGGCAAGGTTGTCGCCTCGCCGGTCAGCAACGGTTCAATACTGATCCCATCGAGATGCTGGTCGGGGCGTTGCTTTAACCCTGCCATTTCAAGCATGGTCGGATACAGATCGGTGCCGATCACCATCTCGTCGCAACTTGATCCTGGTTTGGTATGCCCAGGCCATTTGATCACGAGCGGCTCGCGGACGGCACCTTCATGCGAAAAGCCCTTGAAGTCACGTAGCCCTCCGGTCGTCCGGTCATCATCACCACCATTGTCGCCCGTCAAAATAATCACGGTGTTGTCAGCGATACCAAGTTCCTCGAGTTTGGCCATGATCCGCCCGACACTATCGTCGAGTTTCTCGACCATTCCAGCTCGCGCGGGATTGAGAAACTCATTCTTGGTGTTTTCAAACGACTTTGCTTTCTCTTTATATTTCTCGACCAGTTCGGGTGGGGCCATGATGGGGCCGTGCAGGGTGTAGTAGGCAAAGTACAACAGAAATGGATTCTTTGGCGCCTCGACCTCCAGGAAATCGACCGCAGTATCGGTCAGCTTATCGGTCAAAAAATCGCCGGGCTGACCATCGTCTAAGTTCGGCATTCCAAAGGGTGAAAAATATCGCCCCGGCCCCTTGGGCTGTCCCCACTCGCGGCCACCAACGTTGACATCGAAACCATGGCTGGTTGGATAGTGCTCGTCAAAATCCGGCTGGCCGTTTGGCATCAAGTGCCATTTGCCGAAAAAGCCAGTGGCATAGTCATCTGCCTTCAATGCTTCGGGCAGCAGGATTCGGTCATGTTCAATTCTCATGTTCCAATCTGGTACCGAGAGTTGCGCGCGGGGGTGTTTATGCCCAGCGATCCAATCCGTCAGATGCAATCGAGCGGGATAACACCCCGTTAGAATCGCCGCCCGACTGGGGGAACAGACCGTGCAGGCCGCGTAGCTGTTGGTGAACAGCATTCCGTCACTCGCCAATCGATCAATGTGGGGTGTTTCGTAAAACTCCGCGCCATAACAACCAAAATCGCCCCAACCTAAATCGTCCACCAGGAGAAACACGAAATTCGGCTTGGTGGCCTCCGCCGCCGTTGCCGTCGTGGCCCCCGACAGCAGAGCGAGAGTTAGGAGTGCGAGGGGGATCTGTTTAAAAAAAGTCATTGCACACCATCGGTGACTTGAGCGTGTTGCAGGAAAGTGGAAGTCTTCCATGATACCCGCCCCAGCGAGAGATGTGTGGGCGGAAGGTCAGACTTGTCGATCGACAGCGGCATCTGCGGGCACGCCTGCTAGCATAACAGTTGACTAAGGGTGTAGCAGCTGGCATCCACACGGCTGCGGCTGACCCGAATTCCTCAAGAGCTGTAAGATCGAGAGCTAGCAATGGATTCGTGGATTGAGCGGGGACGCTCGGCCACTCAAGTAGAATCCAGCGGAGGAGCACTTCCATGGGCGAGGGGAGCGGTCCGCGACGGGGCAATGCTCCCTCATATCAAACTCGCTATTAACTCTCTGGAGACCACGTGACGATGCTGACTACTAACTCCTTTTTCACGGCAGCCATGGTGACCCTACTAGGGGCGGTGACTCCAATCGCTGCCGAGGAATGGACGGTGCCGCTGGCGGGGAACGCTTTTCACCGTGCCCCACCCTCGGGCAGACGCCTGCCTCTCACCGACGGGGCGTTGCGGATCCGAGGCGACCGCGTTTACTCGGTCTATTTCCACGTCGATCGCCCTGGCCAAGTGGAACTAGCTATCAAGGGTCGTAGCGTTGACGGCCAATCCAGTATCCAGGCGAGAGTGGGCGATACGTTGCTATCGACACGGCTGAACGATTCCCAGCTTCAAACCTACTCGCTCGGCGATGTGGCCATTGCCAAGCCGGGATATGTTCGTATCGACCTCAGTCGTGACGAGGCAGACGCCTCTTCTGCTACGGAGATCAGCGATTTGATTGTCCGTTCCGATACCGATGGTATGAAGCTCGATTTTGTCCAGAGCAACAAGGGGAACATGTTTTACTGGGGCCGCCGCGGTCCATCGGTACATCTGCATTACCACCTCCCCAAAGACACCGACGTCACCTATGCCTACAGCGAGATCACGGTACCGGCGGGTCAGGATGCGATTGGTTCATACTTCATGGCCAACGGTTTTGGGGAGGGTTACTTCGGCATGCAGGTCAACAGCAATACCGAGCGACGCGTGTTGTTTTCGGTATGGAGCCCCTTTCATACCGACAACCCCAACGAAATTCCTGACGAGGATCGGATCCGCACGCTTGCGAAAGGTACCGATGTGAGAGCGCAGGATTTCGGGAACGAAGGCTCAGGGGGCCAAAGCTACATGATCTATCCTTGGCAGGCTGGGGCGACCTATCGATTCTTGACCAAGGTTACTCCCGACGGCGATGGCAACACACACTATACGTCTTGGTTCGGCGACAAAGCCGCAGGTGAATGGCGGCTGATTGCAAGCTTCCAACGCCCTAAGACTGACAAACATCTCACCGGGTTCCATTCGTTCCTAGAAAACTTTTCCCCTGAATATGGAAACGCCGAGCGTTCGGCCCACTACGGTAATCAGTGGGTGCGTGATACCGCCGGAAAGTGGCACGAGATCACCAGCATGAAGTTCACCGGCGACAACACCGCGCGGGCCCGGCAACGACTCGACTATGCGGGCGGCAGCAAGCAGGCAAGCTTCTTCCTTCGCAATTGCGGTTTTTTCGATGACCAGGTTGCGCTCGACCAAACGTTTGAACGCGCATCGAGTGGTGCCCAACCGGAAATCGATTTCGCTGCGTTGCCACAAAACTAGGCCTTAATCAAGCGAAGCTTGATTTTCTATTTAACTGAAAAACTCGAAAACCCTCGGCGTTTTACGCGTGTATTGGAGGTTACTACCCCTTCCATCCACGCACGCAAACGAGGGTTTCGAGTGAACGCTAAGCTACGACGAAAAGTCAAAGAACGCAAGCGAAAAATGCGACGCCGAATCGATAAGTTTGAGGGGCCTTGGTCGTCGCCAATGATCACACCGCCTGCTATCAGTTATGAACTCGCCGAGAAGCAGCAAGCGATCGCGGCCGGTGGCATCGGGGCGATGCTGCAGCTCACCAAGCAACTCGATCTGCGGGGCGAAATCAACCGCGCCATTAAGTTATTCAAAATGCATCTCCCTTACGATGAGGCCGATCACGTTCTAAATATTTCGCTGAATCTTCTTGCCGGTGGCAACTGCTTGGATCACCTCGAAGACCGGCGACAGGATGAAGCTTATCTCAACGCGGTCGGCGCCCATCGCATTCCTGACCCAACCACCGCAGGTGACTTCTGTCGCCGGTTCAATGACAGACACGTGCTCAGCTTGATGAGTGCCTTCAATCGTGTCCGTGAGAAAGTTTGGAAACAGCAGTCCGATGAGTTCTTCGACTGCGCCGTCATCGAAGCCGACGGAACCCAGGTCGAAACTTCGGGCGAACGAAAGCAGGGCATCGGCATCAACTACAAAGGCCAGTGGGGCTACCATCCGCTGGTGGTGACGTTAGCCAACACGCGTGAGCCACTGTTTATCGCCAACCGCAGCGGCAACCGCCCCAGCCACGAGAACTCTGCATTCTATTTTGATTTGGCCGTCCAGCGTTGCCGCGACGCAGGCTTCCGCAAGATCGTGCTGCGAGGTGACACCGACTTCGCGTTGACCGAAAATTTCGATCGTTGGGATGCTGACAACGTCGAGTTTGTCTTTGGTATCGACGCGATGCCCAAATTGGTCGAAATTGCTGAAAACCTTGACTCTTCGGCGTGGAAGGCGATGAAACGAAGGCGTAGCCAGAAGCCGGCGGTGGAGAAACCACGGGCACGGCGGCCTCGATTTAAAGAACAGATCGTCGTCAGGAATGGCTACCTCAACAAGAAACTTGCCAGCGAACGAATCGCTGAGTTCGACTATCAACCGGGCAAGTGCAACAGGACCTACCGCGTGGTGGTGCTTCACAAAGAAGTACATTTGACTCGCGGGCAGATGAGGTTGTTCGATAAGGAACAGCCGGTCTACTTTTTCTACATCACTAACGCGACGAAGAAGATGAAGTCGCCGCGCCAGGTGGTCGTCGACGCCAACGCACGATGCGATCAAGAGAACAACATCGCCCAACTGAAGCAGTGTTGCCTGAGCGCACCGCTGAGCGATCTGACAAGCAACTGGGCCTACATGGTGATCGCATCATTGGCTTGGAATTTAAAAGTTTGGTCAGGTCTGCTGATCAAGCCCAGCGGGACGGAGCAAGAACGTATCGATCAAGCAGCGACAAAATCACGCGTGATCGGGATGGACTTCCGAACCTTCCGCGACCGCATCTTGATGGTCCCTGCTCAAATCATCCGCCGCAGTCGGACCTTGGTGTACCGCTTGCTGAGCTACCGGCCATCGGTTGATGTTCTACTGCTAATTAATTCCAACATCCGTCGTCCGCTGCGTTGCTGACGGGCGTGGTCTCAACGAAGTCAGTGTCTGGATGCACTGATACCGCCGTCAACGCCTAACCCAAAAAAGCCACTCGACGATGAGCAACTCACCCACCAAAATTCACCACCAGCGTCGCTGGGGCGGTGGGAGCTGCGCGCCGAGAAACTCCGCAGCCAACCGCGAAACCTTCATCAAGCTTCGCTTGATTAAGGACTAGGCCCATCCTTCTTGTGGACGTCCAGCTGTGCCAGGACTTGATCACCATCGTGACGGACGATCTCCCACTTCGCGTGCGGCGCCTCATTCGTCTCAATGCAATAGAACTCTTGTGGCTGACTTCCGACTTCGTCTGCTTCGAAATCCCACCTGGCAGGCGTTTCGGAAGCAGCCAAGCTCAAGGCAATAAGAATCGTGGAGATTTGTAGCACGTGAAAGTTCCTCACAGAATGTGGCTGGCTGGTGTTTGATGATTGTCAAGACCGCACAGCGTAGACGAGCCACCTTAGAGCGTCGCCCGCCCGGCTTCGCTGGGCAACGCCACGCTGTGAGCAGCACTGCCCCCGCCGAACCGCTCAGTGCGTCATCCACTGCGTAAACTGCATTGAGCCGTTCGCAACATCTCGCAACCCCGAGAGCCAAACGAGACTGCACACAACACCGATTCTAGCAACCTCACCTTAATTTAACATGAAATTGAACTAGTATCCTCCCGTGGCCAAATTTTCCGAGAAATCGATTCGGGTTTCACGTTGGCTTCATGTCAGACGCCTATACTTGCCATTCCCGAGATGCATGTGGCCGCCCCACAGGTATGCTACTTGCTTTTCAGTTTTAGCGAACGACCGAATCGAGGCAAAAGAAGTATTGGATAGGAAATGCATCATAAACACTATGCTTCAATTGAAGCCATGGTCGTGTCTCTTACAGACCCAAAAGTACTAACCGGTTAGCAATTCAACTGGGCCGAATCCAGATCGCGTTCGCTTTCAATAGTTTTAAATGTGGATCTAAATGTTATGTCGTATTTTAGTCGTCGAAACGCCAGCGGTGGTTTGTTGCTGTTAGTGCTGTTTGGTTCAACATCTCACGAAGCATTCTCCCAATCTTGGGAGTACAAGGAGAACCGAATCGCGGTTAGTGCCGACGGCAACAGCGCACCTGACCAGGGGCATCATTGGAAAACTGGTGACCCGGATGACTGGGGCGCCACTCCCGCCGCGTTAGCGATTCTTGCCAAATTGAAGATGCGAGACAAGCTTGTTCATTACTCTTACAACAATTTTATCGCAGCACCCCCTGGGCCAGACGAAAAGAACCAGATGAAGATTGGTGTCGACGGGGCGGTACAGCGTTGGGGATTCGCTCCGGGTCTATTCTTTGATGTAACGAAAGATTTGAATGGCGCTCAGGATCACTTAAAAGCAGAGCTCGCGAAGTCGACGGTAGATGATCCACTCTATTTTGTTCACATGGGCCCTGCCGAGTTCTTCTACCAAGTCGTGAAAGAAGTTGTCGATCAAGGAGATGGCGCTGCGTTGACGCATGTCTATATCGTTTCCCACAGCGGGTACAACGATGATCACTTGCGTCGACCGTCGCATCACACACTCCAACAAGCGATCGACTACAGCGGTGGATTGATGAAGTATCAACGAATCAAGGACCAGAACGGTCATTGGGATCCAGAGGTTCTTTGGAACTCAGAGAGAGACTTCTCTCCCTGGCATTGGATGCGAGATCATCGCGACCCCAATGTGCGCTGGATCTATGAGCGCATGCAGGCCCATTCTGGAGGCAAGGCGGACATCTCCGACGCAGGGATGCTCTATTGGCTGTTGCTAGGAGATGCAAACGGCAGCCCCGCGAAGTTTGAAGCCCTCTTGGGAAGCGGTATACCGAACAGCAACGTCGTTGACGGAGAAACGCAGTTGCCTGGAGTTGCACGTGACCTGCAGGCGGAACTTGCCCAGGCTGTGCAGGCGGGCAAGTTGCTGATTGTCGAAGCCGAGCAATTCATGCTCGGAGGGGAGTGGGAGAAGGTCGAATCCGACGACGCGTTCGGGGGGGGCTACATCCAGTACGCAGGACCGAATAAGTACGATGCGGTCGACGCTCAACAGACAATCGAAGTTCCGCTAACGATCGAAACGCCAGGGTCGTATACCGTCAAGTGGTTCATGCGTCAGCCTGCCGCGGCGGAGGGCGACAAGTCAAACGACGTGTGGATCAACTTCCCCGATGCCGTGCAAATGGCGAAAGGCCGGGTTACCGGATTCCATAAGTTCTACGGTCGAAGCAAAGTCGTGTTTGGTATGAACGGGGTTCTGGAGCCGGATCACTATCACTCATGGCTCAACGTCACGTTTGCTGAACCCGGCGAGTACAAGCTGCAACTGTCAGGACGTTCCGCGTTGCTTCAGATCGACCGATTCGTACTCTACCGCGACATCAGTTTTGAGGAGGCACAGGCGTTTATGAAGATTGATGCAACGAAGCCACGTCGGCACGATAAGTAAGCCTGGCTGGACCTCGCCATACAGGGGGCCGGCTACCACACGACAATCGGACGTAACTCGCGTAAAATGCTCTCAGACAGCGGGCTCCGAACCGGCATCGAAACGTGGAAAATAGATGGGAATTGAAATCAATATGAGCATTCAGAGCATCGCCTGGATCGTGGCCTGGCTTTCGAGCATGACGTTAGCGGTTGCCGCCGAGTCCAGGCCTAACGTCATTCTGGTGATGACTGACGACCAGGGCTGGGCGGAAGTTGGATTCCATGGGAATGAGGTCTTGAAAACTCCCAATCTCGATCGGTTTGCCGCCGAGGGAACAGAGCTGACGAACTTCTACGTCTCGCCAATGTGCACGCCGACACGTTCGTCGCTGATGACGGGGCGATATCATTTTCGAACCGGAGCGCACGACACGTACATTGGGCGGTCCAACATGAATCCGGAGGAGACGACCATTGCGGAAGTCTTTGCGGACGCTGGTTACCGCACTGGCATTTTCGGCAAGTGGCATCTGGGTGAAAACTTTCCGATGCGTGCCCAGGACCAAGGCTTTCAAAAAGTCGTCGTTCATGGCGGTGGCGGCATCGGGCAATTTGCCGACTACC
Source organism: Allorhodopirellula heiligendammensis (assembly GCF_007860105.1). Lineage (NCBI taxonomy): Bacteria > Pseudomonadati > Planctomycetota > Planctomycetia > Pirellulales > Pirellulaceae > Allorhodopirellula > Allorhodopirellula heiligendammensis. The sequence continues at coordinate 774,061 of NZ_SJPU01000002.1, read as the reverse complement.
CTGGCAACACCTATTGGGATCCGACGCTGCAGTACAACGACACTTTTAAGAAAGCCAAAGGCTACTGCACAGATGTCTTCATCGACGAATCCATTCAATTCATGAAGGATTCGGGTGAGCAGCCGTTCTTTTGCTACCTGCCACTCAACGTTCCTCACTCGCCATTCGACGTCGCGAATGAATTTCGTGCGGAGTACGACAAACAGGACCTTCGAGATCCCAATGGACGAGACTGGGTCGCGCCGATCTACGGGATGATTACTCAATTCGACGGTGCCTTCGGACGCCTGCTCGAAGCCGTGGAGAAAATGGGCCTGCGTGAGAACACGATCATCATTTTCATGAGCGACAACGGTCCGAACTCGACCTATTTCACTGCCGGATTGAGGGCCAAAAAAGGTAGCGTTTACGAAAACGGTATCCGCTCTCCATTTGTGATTCAGTGGCCCCAAACACTCGACGGCGGGCGTAAGTTCGATACTCCGGCGATGCACATCGATTTGCTTCCGACCCTGGCAGATGCTTGCGGAATTGGCTTGCCCGCCGACGTAAAGGTCGATGGCGAGAGCATCCTCGGTCTGCTGCATGGCGAAACGCAGGAATTCCAACAGCGTTATCTCTTCATGCAGCATAACCGCGCGAATGTCCCTCCGAAGTACGAAAACTGCATGGTGCGTCGTGGACCGTGGAAAGTGGTCGGTAATCGAGGCGGGCCAACAGGTTTTGAGCTTTACAACATCAAACAGGATCCTGGCGAAACGCAGGACCAGTCCGACAAACATCCGGACATGGTCAAGGCTTTCGTTCGAGAATACGAAACGTGGTTCGACGACGTAACGGCTCAACTGCGGCGTAATGACGGTATGCCATATCCCACCGAACTGAATCCTGAGCAGAAACTAGACTTCCGATTTACCTGGCAAGACTGGTGGGGTGACAAGACGGGGTGGCGTCCCAACAACTATGGCCGATGGCGAATGAGCAACCCCGGACAGATCGATCGCTTCGATATTTCGATCGTTCCGCATCGACGACATTATGGGCAGGCCGCCACGGTGAAGTTCATTTGGATGGACAAAACGATCGTCAAGGAATTTGACGACGTCCCAACCCAGGTCGAGTTGACGGATATTAGGCTGCCAAAAGGAACCGGATTTATGGAAGCTCAGCTGCACATCGATGGAAAGGTCCATCCGGTCCAAGAAGTTCGGATGAGGGCGTCCACAGCGAAAGCGAAGTAGCAGATGATGTCGACGCAGGCCACAATGGGCATTGGCGCGACGCTCAATGTGCGGTGGACAGAAACACGCATGGCATTTTTTATAACCATTCCGTTTCGAACGCCAAAGTCAGAGGTTGGATGCGCCGCATCGACAATACTGAACGGCGACTGAGGGAACAGCGCTGTCACGCTAATCGTCAATGGCTGACCAGGACAGCCTACCCGCCGCATCTTAAGTCATGCCGTTGGTGGTACAGGAATTGGAGACTAGCTCACATTTCACTGGTGCCTAGAATGCACGTTGCAAGAGGATGAAAGCCGGGGTCGCAATCGTATGCTCGCGGAAAAACTCTACCTTGCTCAAACGTTTCGCGATTAGCCTGTTAGAACAAATTGACGACGAAAAGAGCATCGCGATGCGTCGCAGAAAGACCCGCTGAACCCGGAACTTCCTCGCGAAAGTCCTTGGCAAAACAACGAGTTGGTATGGGTCGGCCCTGCGCAATGCCCACAGCTTCAAGCAACACGTGTTGGAACATCGAAGAAAGGCTAGCATGCGACTTGACGAGAATCATGCAGTCGCCGCGTGATATCGCGAATTAAAGTTCCTGCTTGACCACGCTGTCGATCTTGTCCTGCATGGACTGCTCGCGGTCCGTCCGAGTTCCAGCTTTGATGGTTGTTGTAATTCGCGGTGCACCCATTGCGTGAACATGCTCGTGGCAACGCTTGATCGCGGTGAACACTTCGTCCCAGTCGCCTTCGATGTTCGTGCCGTATGCGTGGACTTGATGATTCAACCCAGCTGCCTGCAATACCTTTTGGCACTCCACAACGTATTTTCCTACGGAAACTCCAACTCCCATGGGGACGACACACAGATCTACGATGACTTTCATGTTCGTGATTCTTCCAATCTTTTCGGCTGAACGTTGTTTGCTTCGGGAAATCATAATCTTTGCTGACGAATACTGCAGTGGCTGTTCTCAACCAAATTGTGTTTCTCCCGTCTCCAGGCCGATGATATTTCCGGGCGGCCCGCCGAGCGGCGAGTTCCTTCGACAGCAATTGCCGGCGGCATCTTTGAGCGGTTTGGATTGCTTATGAGGCAACTCATTATTTTTGGTCAGACGTTTGTGCTCGGAGTCCAGGACAATACCGGGGAACTCGAACAAGTTTTCATGTTGACCGGAAACAGCTTCTCACCGATGATTGAAGCAACCGCACCGCTCGAGCATCTTGCCATTCGACCGCTTGCTAAATCCTGAAACGAGCCGGCAGATAGTTGGCAGGAATCCGAGGCACTGCACTTGCTGACGCCTTCCGCCAAGAACTGAGCCAGATCGAACATGCAGAGTTGCTGAAGCGGTTAGTCAGAATTCGTATCCAAGTTAATCAAAACGAGCCGAAGTTAGCGCAGTGAATCCGATTCAGCCAAACAGATCTCAGCCAAATAATCCGCTCCACGGCGTGACCCTCAAGGCGATGCTCGAATATTTGGTTGCGGAGTATGGTTGGGAGCGACTGGGAGATCGCATTAACATCCACTGCTTCAATTGCGAACCGAGCATCAGTAGCTCGTTAAGATTTCTCCGCAAGACGGATTGGGCACGCGCGAAGGTCGAGCGACTGTACTTGGATTCGCGTAGCTTTGACGAGCGGAAGGGTCAGGTTACCTCCGCCGATGTGCCCATCGAGGGGGCCAGCGTTTGGGATCGAGCACGTCGAGACGTTTCAGAAGATCACTGAACTCGGCGGGCGCGAAACGCCTAACCAGACACAAAAATCATGCGAATCGTTTCTTTTCCAGCAAGTGCGACCGAAATTGTTTGTTCGTTGGGATTGCGTGACGATTAGTCGGCGTGGCTCACGAGTGTGATTACCCCGACAGAGTGCAGAAGCTGCCAAGTCCGACGCGGAGGACGATTCCGCATAACATGTGCTGCGGTGAAATTGATACGATGGTGCGGGATCGTCTGAAGTCAGAGAAGTCATTGCATTCGGTAAACTGGAGATCCTGGAGCAACTGCAGCCGGACTTGAGCATCACGCATGTACTGGGCGACGTGTGTGTTGTGCGACGTGTGTGTTGTCGCTGAGCGTAAAGTCAACGTAGCGGCGCGTTTGTTGCCGGGATCACCGCGGGTGATCAACCTGGAACCCCTTTGGCGGAGAAAATAACTGTGAGACACCGATTCATCCTTAGCGCGGTCATCGCGATATCGCTGGCGACCTGCTACCCAACGCTCGTATTCGCTCAGACGAGTAAGAATTCCATACCTTTGTCCTCCAAATCGACGGACCAGTGGCGCATTCGCTGGGATCGGTCGGACGATTTCAATGATGATGAAGTGGATTGGCTCAAGTGGAATCAGTCTCCCGAGAATTTTGGGGCCTGGGTTTGGGACAACGATGCGAATGTTGCAGTATCGGACGGTCACGTGCAGATTGCGATGCGACGATTGCCAGCACCGATCGTCAAGGGAGGCAGGCCTCCGACCCCCTACACCTCAGGTATGTTGAAGTCGCACGTGACAGGCACGTATGGTTACTACGAGGCGCGGATTCAGGGGGCTCCCCTGTTTCCCGGCGTGTGCCCGTCGTTCTGGCTGTATAGCAAAATTGACGATACGATTGTGCCGAAGGACGAGACGCGATACAGCGAAGTGGACATTGTCGAACTGACCCAGCGCGGTGATCGACTCGAAGGCAACGAGCGCATTGCGGATTGCAACCTCCACGCGATCGTGTCGAACGGTAAACCAGGTATGTTGAGACGCGAGTGGCACCGCCCCAACGACGAACGGTTTAAGGCTGAACAAGCCAACGAAGTACGTCTGCCGTTTGACCCTCGCAGTGATTTTCACACGTATGGTTGCGAGATCACTCCTAAAACCATCACGTGGTTCATCGACGGCACAGCGATTGGACAGAAACAGAATCGTTATTGGCATCGCGAAATGCACGTTGCCCTGTCACTTGGGCTTCGTCCCCCTTATTCGACTTATACCGCAAAGGGGTTTGTGCCGGCCGAGGTGAAAGTGACAGAGGAGTTTCCCACGACGATGCTAGTTGATTACGTCCGCGTTTGGGATCGACTGAAGTAGTTCGAGTAAAAGTCGTTTTTTCAGTTAAATTTTGAAAGGGAGGCTCCAACCGCCCCAACGGTGGACCGGGATCACCGCTCGGATTTTGCCGAACAAGTTTTTTCGGAACCAAACCGGCATTGGGGCGAAATTGGAACAGCAGTCGCACTGCAGTTCCGCCTACGCTACGATGCCCGCGGAGGCACTTTTCGTCGGTGTCAGAGGTGCGAATCTAGGTGCCAGAGCGCGCGAGAAGTGGATTTCAATAGCGACCAGCCAGTGCGCTTCGGGCGTTTCGCGTCGCCAGAAGTACGAGAGGTGGCGATTGATCTGCGAGTTCCGGCGATTGGCAGCGTGCACCCATTCCAAACCAAACCCATCATCCTCACGCCATGCCATCACTGCCCAAATCTACCAGAGGCGAGAATGACGTTGAATCGATTGCAGCGAGACACACCCCAATGTTGACGTTCCTTGTTCTCGCGATTGCCAGCGTGCTGATCGCCACAGCGTTTGTTCCGTTACTGCCTGTCGATTGGTGGTGGGTTCGGATCGGTGACTTTCCGCGCGTGCAGCTCTTAGTCTCGTATTTGGTGTGCCTGGTCATCGTGGCGTTCATGCTCAGTCAGCCGTATGCCAAAGTAGCGGCGGGGCTGCTGGTCGCTAGCATCTGCATTCAGCTTTACTGGGTGTTCCCATACCTGCCTGTCGCTCCTTATCAAGTCCAGCCGGCCAAGTCCGACGACTCGTCCACTCGTCTGCAAATATTGACAGCGAATGTGCTGCAAGATAATACGGATGCGTCAGCCTTAGTTCAGTTGGTCAAGTCCGAGTCACCGGACGTGTGCGTGCTGTGCGAAGTCAACCAACGTTGGATTGAGGATCTAGCGCCGCTTCGTGAACAATTTCAACATCACATCGAGCATCCTTTGGAGAACAAGTACGGCATCGCACTCTACACCAATCTCGAACTGGTATCCGGCGAAGTTCGAGCCATGGTGAAGGAGACAATTCCTTCGATCGACGCTGAGATTCAACTTGCGTCGGGTCATTCCGTCCGCTTGTTTGCTGTCCATCCTAATCCACCACGTCCCGGCGAAGATACGACAAAACGAGATGGTGAGTTGGTCTTGGTGGGACGGGACGTCCGCGATAGCGAGAGCGTCATCGTACTCGGGGACATGAACGATGTCGGATGGTCTCGAACCACAGACCTGTTTCAGGAGGTCAGCGGCTTACTTGATCCGCGAAAAGGTCGCGGTCTTTACGCGACTTTCAATGCGAAATCTTGGATTTGGCGATACCCGCTCGACCATCTTTTTCATTCCAAAGATTTTCGGGTAGTCTCGTTGCGAACTCTGCCGCCAATTGGTTCTGACCACCTGCCGTTGTCAGTGATCCTTAGCCACGAACCGGAGGCACGGGCGACGCAGTCGGCTCCGCATCTTGACGCCGGCGACGCAGAAGACGCCGAGGCAGCGGTAGAGGCATTGAACGAACCTGGTGCCCTTGATCAGCCGAAGGAGGATTAGCCGGCTTAACGGAGGGGTGTCCGCCTGCGCAATGAAGTCCTGCACGGCTGATCTCCCGCAAGCCACGTCGTCTTCGGCCGAAAAGAGAGCGGCTCGCTGCGCGAGCAGCGAACTGACGTGGATGCTTTGGCTACACGATTCCGTTTCTGGAACTCCCGCGTCAATAGTGGTCCTTCGCTCGGGATTGAGCAGAATCGTCCATTCGCCACTGTATAACGCAGTCGCAACTCGCCGAAGCACCAGCAGTTCTACGAGCAATGCGACTCCGCTATAGCCGAGAGTGCTGTTGGTGTTGCGGCAAGTCGAGTTTGCACTGGTGACGGTCAGTTTCAACCGATACTCCTCAACAATTGACTTGACGGACGGATATCCGCCTTCAATACCCGGTGCATCAATTGCAACGCGACGTCGGACTGCTGACGTGTGTTCGCCGCCACGCAGTCGGACGGGATGACGATGTCGAAGTCACGCATGTACGCATCATTGGCGGTGAATAGCACGCAGATATCGGCAGCGACCCCAGTAATGACCAAGCTCCGGACCTGCAGATGTTCCAGCAATACGTCCAACGTTGTAGCATAGAATGCCGAGTGCTTGGGTTTGAGCACAAAGTAGTCATCGTCGTGTGGCCGCAATAGTTCCACAATGGGCTTTCCGCGGACACCCTCGTTCAAGCAGTGGTCGACTTGCACCCGAAAGTCTGAACGCCACCTCCCAAAATTGTCGTTAGCGTAAACGACCGGCAAGCCTGTGTCGCGGAATCGCTGTCGTAGCTCTGCGAGGCGTTCTGCCATCGGAAGTGCGAACTGGAGAAGTTTGTCGCCGTCATCAAACTCCAGATCATTGATCACATCGATGATCAAGAGCGCCACGTCACTTTGATCGGGAACACTTCCATGGAGTGAGCGATCTTCTCTCTGCTCTGCCATTTTTCTAAGGCTCCGTAAAAGAATCGACGACGAACTCGATGGGGGCGTCCACGTCCGCATCGTCGAAGTAAAATGTAACTCGCCTGGATGATTTTGCGGGAACATATTCGATAACAACTTCTTTCACCTGATCTCGCTTGCAAATCGCACGCAAACGCAGGTCTGCGACGGGCTGACCACCGCGGTTGTGTACAGAGGCAGTCGCCACCAACTGTTGCTGCACGCGTTGGATCTCTTCGATCGTGAACTCAAACGAGGCGGGTTCGCGTTCACTGACGGCGCGGTATGCCAAAAACAGGAACGAGGCAATGACCAGCACTCCACCGACCGCCGCCACAATCCACTCGGCGACAGGAATGCCATTCTGCGTTGGCTGATCCGCACGATCATCTTTTTCTGTCATCATAAAACCAGTCTCGCTGCGGCTGCTCCAACGGCGGCTGGCGTCGCGAGCACCATCGTTGCCATGAGCGTTTCTTCCAACGCAGTATCCTCGAGCCGGCCGAAGACCCACAAGCAAAACAGGCTGGCAAGTAGAGCGATGGCATACCCCGGAATGGTAAATCGTAGGAAGACACTGCCTTGGGATGACTCATCCGGCACCGCTTCCTGGCCGCGAAACTTGACCACGAAAACAAACGCATGCATGACGACGAGCGAACACAGCCCCATGGCAATGGCATGCCACGCCGTCATCTTCAAGGCAATCACAAGCATCTCTTCAGTCGGCGCGACGTTGAAAGCCAGGAAGATCGCTCCGGCGAACATCAAGAACAATTCACGGAAATAACATCCGAGATCATGATGCGCATGCCCATTTGGCTCGTGTCTTCTCCCATTGTCATTGTCATCACCGAACTGGCTTGACGCCAGCACGGCCCCAAAACTTGCTGGAATCGCTTGCAGAACGATCTTTCCCAAGCCCTCGCTGAACATGGTCTCACTGGATCGAATGACTGCGATAAGCACAAGAACGCTGGAAGCGACAACAATGCCAACGCAATATGCGACAAATGCATCAACGACGGTTCCCACCCAACCCTGAGGAACTTCGAAGCCACTGTAGTAGGCCAGCCCCATCAGTGTCGGCAGAGTCACGGCGAGGAGCACGGCCAGCCGCATCGCTGGCATCGTGAAGCCCAGCCACCACATCTCCATCGTCAGTAGCATCGGCAGCGAGAACAACAATGCTCCGCCTGATGCTCTCGCAAGTCCAGTCAAAAATTTGTTCGAGGAGTCAGTAGCGTCATTCATGGGCTGGCGTCAGACTCGAGATCGCGGTCAGCAACACCGCTCGGACATGGCTGCCGACCAAGAGTTTGCCCGACCTGCTGAGGTGCCGACGAACGGCGACACGCAGAAACGAAAACGTAGTAATGTTGTGAATCCGCCCTGCTGGGAGGTGCCCTGTCTTGGTTGCGCATCCCCGAGATGCGTGAAGCTCGAACCGGCTCAAGGCGATTGCGCAATGAGTAAACTCAACCATGAAAGGAATGACCATGAAGGGTGTTACCGCACTTTGATCTAGTTGGGAGTCTCGAAGGGCTCCCCGGAAGGAGACCGTGTTCGTCCAGACCGAGACGCAAACAGTTCTCACGACGCGGTGTAGCATTTCTTGTACCAGAGGGTTCGCAGTGACATCACAAGGCAGCTTTGCTTGGAGACGTTTCGGTGTGGATCGCCACGCGGAGTAGGATGGAACGCATCAACTGCTATGGCACATCTGTGTCCACCTTGGCACACCAGTTGCGTATCGCCGCATTTGTGAAGCTATCCATTCGGTGACGTATCATCGAAACGCTTCCTTCAACAAACTAATCGCAAAGTGTCCCAGTGGATCAAGAAACTGAAAGCGTCGTTGTCGAAACCCCTGCCAATGATTCGCACAGGTCCAGGCTACCTGGAGACCAGCGGTCATCCCTACCCACGGGACGCTGGTCGAATCTCCATCAGCGACTCGAGACAGCATTTGGATTCACTCGCTTCCGCCCGGGACAGACAAAAGCTTGCCGTGCTGCCATGGAGGGTCGCGATACCCTGATATTGATGCCAACTGGATCCGGGAAAAGTCTTTGCTACCAGCTTCCAGGACTCGAACTCGAGGGCGTGACGGTCGTCGTCAGTCCGCTGATATCCTTGGCGGAAGATCAAGCGGCAAGCCTTCGCGATAACGGGATCGAAGCAGCGATTTTCAATAGTTCCAAGTCGGCGCGGCAAATCCAGCAATTTCGCGACGACTTGCAATCGAAGAAAACAGAGTTTGTTTTCACGACGCCAGAGCGATTGCAGCAGACAGATCTCTGTGACTTGCTGGGCGAGATCGGTGTTGATTTCTTCGTTGTCGACGAGGCGCATTGTGTGAGTCAATGGGGACATGACTTCCGTCCAGACTACCTTTGTTTGCAGCACGCTCGCAAGCGTCTAGGTAATCCACCGCTTCTGGCCATGACAGCAACCGCATCTCCCGCCATGATTGATGACATTGTCTATTCCCTTGGCCTCGACGATCCCGTCATTGTCTCCAGTGGAGTGTTTCGGCCCAATCTGCGGCTTGCGGTTCTGCCGTGCTCAGGAGTGAACGAAAAGGATGCCAAAGTTCGCGAACTACTGACTGCGGATGATTCGCTCATTGGGAATGAGCCGGCAATTATCTACTGCAATACGACGAAAGAAGTCGATCGGCTGCGTGATCGTTTTGCCGATATGAAGATGCCGGTTATGGGCTACCATGGCAAGATGAAGACCGCCGACCGGTTGAAGTCATATCAAGCGTTCATGGATGGTCCGCCCGGGGTGATGTTTGCCACCAACGCGTTTGGTTTGGGAATTGACAAGGCGGATATTCGACGTGTCATTCACTATAGCCTGCCGGGGTCCTTGGAAGCCTACTATCAGGAGGTCGGCCGAGCAGGGCGAGACGGCAAGAATGCCAATTGCACACTTCTGTATGACCCTGCTGATGTAGACGTGTTGAAGATGTTCGCGGGCGGACATCTCGATTCATCGCAGCTCAATACCGCCCATCATTGTCTTCAGCAGGGGATCGAGCGGTGGGGTTCCGATGACGGTACGGTGTCGTTATCCGAACTTAAGAAAATCAGCGCTCTCGGCCGGCCTACTCTAACGAGTTGTCTACAACAGCTCGCCTCACGCGGATTCGTATCGCCAGCAGGACGAGGACGTTGGCGGTGCGTGGTCGACGTGATTGACCATGATGTGACAGACGATTTAGCTCGCCAAGGGCAACACCGCGCCGAGAATCGTCAAATCGCCGTGCGCCAAATGGTCAACTATGCAGAGAGCCGCAGTTGTCGATGGGCAGCTCTGCTCGATCACTTTGAAGATGAACGGACGCTCGGTCGCACTCCTTGCCGCTGTGACATCTGTGATCCGACCGGCAACGGTTTGGCTCAGCTCGATGGGAACTCTCCAGCTGACTAGTCTCAGCCGCGACCGCCAGAGCTGGGATGTGCTCGCCTCAGCCTTCGCGAACGGTGTATCCGCCATCAGAGTAGACAAGTACAAGGTGGTCTACATCAGCGGCGTGTTCGCATAAGCGATCTCAGTTAAAGTCAGCAATCCGCTATTGCAGCAGGGATTGTCCGCCGTCAATCCAAACGGGAGTCCCCGTGATGTGCGAAGCAAGGTCACTGAGCAAGAATGCGGCCATCGCGGCGACATCGATAGGATCTCCCATCTCACCAGCAGTTAGCGGAATCTCGCCCTCAGGATAATTGACGGGAATCTCAATCGCTTCGAGATTATCACGCTCTGTTTTCTGGTGGATGTTGGATTTGATTCCGCCAGGACACAGGATGTTGACGCGGATCTTTGACTTGGCGAGTTCCAACGCGAGCATCTTCCCGAAAGCCAATTGGCCCGCTTTGCTGGTCGCGTAGGCAGACGCACCTTCATTGGTAAATGTACGGGTTCCGTTGATCGATGAAATAATGACGATGCTGCCGCCACCTCGATCGCGTAGATAGGGCACGCTGTGATGAACTGTCAGAAACGTCCCAGTGAGGTTCACGTTTATCGTGCGCTCCCAGTCCTCCAGCGTCAATTCATCAACGGGTGCCCAGGTTCCGTTGGTCCCTGCGTTCGCCACGACCCCGTCGATGCTTCCAAAGTGATCGACGATCGATCGGAAGGCATCTCGCATCTGATCGTTTTTCGACACATCGGCGGCAGCATAGAACGCCTCACCGCCAGCAGCTCCAATAGCCTGAACGACAGATTGCATGGCATGCTCGTCGCGACTGATGATCGCCACTTTGCCGCCGCATTCCGCGACCGTTTCTGCAATCCCCTTGCCGATACCGTCACTGCCGCCAGTGACGACATAGACCCGACCACGTAGATCAATCTTCATCAAGCCTCTCCTTTTCGCATCTTAGAATGTCGCGATCGGCGCCTAGGCCCCGATCAATTCTTCAACCGTCCAGTCGCGCCGTAGCATACAGGTGTGCGCGACACGAATAGCGTCGAGCCAGTGTGGCCGAGGCTGCCCGGGACTATTTGGGCTTACTGGTCCGGTTCTGGACTCGAGTGTACGCATCGAGCGCTGCCGGGCGAGCTTCCTCCCACGTCATGTGTTCGCCACCGCCGGCATCTTCCCATTGTTTTCGAGCGATGGCTTCGCGACTATTCCACTCGTCGTTGGCGTCAGCGTCGAAGGCTTCCCAACCAGATTGATACGCCGTGCGGTACTGCTCGTAGTCGTAAGTGTCGTTGTAGTAGGGGCGACTCGCGTGCTGTTCCTCCCAGTACGCCGTCTCGATCGTCGGGTCGACGCTCTCCGCAATGGCTTTGCCACCGTACCCGCCTGCGACCCCACCGACAATCGCTCCGGCGACGGTCCCGATGGGGCCCGCTACCGTGCCTGCGGCAGCTCCGGCAGCCGCTCCGCCAAGAGCCGCCCCCAGGCCCGTCCCAACCGGATGGGATCCAGGTTCTCCGGTAATCGCATCTTCGTTGCGAAGCTCTTCACGGGTTTCATCGTGAGCTGGTTTCTTGTTTGACATGGTCCGTTTCCTGTTTTCTAAGAGTGTGAGATCTGTGCGAAGTGGGAACTTGATTGGGAAGCTTGTCGAACCGCATAATTTCCGGTCACGCAACCATGCCCAACGACGGTAAACGACTGGCATTTTCTGTACCAAATCTCCGTTAATGGCGCAAGAATTGCCGATCTAGTCAGGCATCCTTCAAGATGCCAGCCGTCCAAGCTCATGTCAGACCTTCGCGAACAAAGGAGAGGAACTATGTTGCCCGCAACCAATCACCGAGTTGAACAACACACCCACCAAGCGATCAATGAATCGATCGCGCGCGAAACTCAGAATCGAATCGCGCACTACTCGACACAACCGCCACAAGTAATCTCACGCCGTATCCTGGAACTCAATCAAGAGTGGGACATTGAGCGGGCACTCGAGTGCAATGCCTCAGCGCTGGCGTTCTCCGGTGTGCTATTATCCGCAACCGTCGACAAGCGATGGTTGCTATTACCAGGTTTAGTGACGGGCTTTCTGTTCCAGCACGCTTTGCAGGGTTGGTGTCCGCCGCTACCAATTTTACGCCGCATGGGATTTCGCACGTCTGCCGAGATCAATGAAGAGCGATATGCACTGAAGGCGCTACGAGGTGACTTCGAGCGAATCATTTCTCGAGACGGTATTCACGCGGACCCCGATGCCGCATTCGTGGCGGCAGATCAGTAGCTACGAGCCTTTCGCCGCTCAATTGGATAGCGAGCTGGAAGGCGGTGATGCGCCAGAAACCAGCACCGCGTGTCAGGCCGGCGGCAAACTTCGCCGCGTCGCTAATTGCTCGCCCAACCTTCTTGATGCATTCATAGTATCGCCACCGGCCATCCTCGACGTTTCCAACGGACTGGATCTGACATGAAACGCGAGACATGTCGGCAACTCTTGCAAGGCCGGTGAAATCGACAAAGCATTGGTTCGCTTTCAGGTTCGTCGGGTAACGAACATCGAGTCATGAGATGTTCGATATGTGACGTCCTCACCGAATCCTGGCTCGTGTGATGTCTTCAATAGAGAATTGCTCGACGCAAGATCTGCGATGGTAGTTTGTCGTCCAGCTTGGTCAACGTGGTGCGTGGCAGTCGCTCGTACCATGGCAATCTTCCTCTCAACATTTCAGAATCGATGCCCATTCGGAAGATTGCGGGCCCATCATCATCCCAAGGCAACGCCGCACAGTTGACCAGCCTTTGGCACGAAAATCGCTTACACGCAGCCATCAAGAACTCAAACCAGACTTCCCCTTTCTAATGGAGTATCCAAATGTCGATGAAAACCTTAGCCGATGCATTCTATGATGAACTTCGCGACGCCCTTAGCGCGGAGAAGCAGTTAGTGAAGGCCCTCCCAAAGATGGCCAAAAACGCGTCGTGCGAGAAGCTCACGAAAGCCCTTCAAGACCATCTGACAGAAACAGAAGAACAGGTCCAGCGAGTTGAAAAGGCATTCCAGGATACCGGTAAAGCTGCCAAGGCAAAAACTTGCGAGGCTATGAAGGGCTTGATTACTGAAGCCGAGGACATGCTCAAGGAAGACGCTGAACCGGCCGTCAAGGACGCCGTCATCATCGCCTGTGCGCAGAAAGTTGAGCACTACGAGATTGCGACCTATGGAACGCTATGCACCTGGGCGAAAGCTCTCGGATATGACAATGCACTGAAGCTGCTCAAACAGAATATTGATGAGGAAGAAGCGGCCGATGAGAAACTTTCGCAGCTGGCCAAGGCGATTAACAAGGATGCACTGGCCACTGGTTGAATCACGAACATTTGACGCCGCGTGGACTCGCGCCACGCGGCGTCTCCTTATAGACTCACCACCTACAGGCACCTATTGATGACAAGCCAAGCCGCAATTCCCCGTCGTCGTCCTTATTGGACTCGCGCCATTGCTGTGATGAAAGAGTGGCTGCGATGTCCGTCGCAAGTCGCATCGATCATTCCCAGCTTTCCGTTTCTCACTGAGCAGATTGCTGATCGCGACTGTGTACGATCGGCTCAGCGGATCGTCGACCTCGGGCCTGGCACCGGAGGCACTACCGAGCGTTTGCTCAAACATGCTGGCCCGGACTGCCGCGTACTGGCAATCGAGAAGGCGACCGGTTTCATTGAGCCGTTAGAGGAAATCGGTGACTCACGACTGACTGTCGTGCAGGACGACGTGGTAGGTTTGGAACGTGTCCTAATGATACACGATTTCAAGTCGCCGGACGTTATCGTATCTGGTATTCCATTCTCGTCGCTGGATGCCGAAACCGCCGAGTCGACGATCAAGGCGATTCATCGAGACTTGAGTGTCGGTGGCACGTTCATAGCCTACCAACTGAGGAGTCATGTAGTGACGTACGCCGAACCGCTATTTGGCAAGCCCACTGTGACCAACGTGATCCTGAACCTCCCTCCACTGCGTGTATTCACCTGGACCAAGAACGCTGAGTGATGAAACACATTTTTCAGCCAGAGGCCGACGGTGAACACGCAGGGACGTTCGATAAGCTGTTGACGTTATTGGTTTAGCGAGCCCCTAGCGACAGATAGGCGTGAAGATCACGAATTTGTTCGTCACTGTACTCATTGAGCAAACCCGACGGCATCAGCGAGGTAGGTAGCGCCTGCAGGGTTTCGATCTCGTCACGGGCAATCATGGTGGTTTGGCTATCTGCGTTGCGAACCGTCACGGTGGTCGGCGTTTGTTCGGCAATGACTCCATTGATCACGCGACCATCCTCGGTCAAAACCACGTAGGACTGGTAGCCTTCGCGAATTTCCAGATTAGGCAACACAATTGAATCGACCCAAAATCCGATCTTTCCTCGTTCGTATCCGTCCAGAGGCGGTCCAATCTTGCTGCCCTCCCCGAACAATTGGTGACACACACCACAAGCTTTTGCAAAAATCTTCTTGCCTGCTTGAGCGTCGCCGGGTGTCGCGGCGAGCATCTCTCGTAAGCGATTGGTTTCTAATATTTGCTCGGGCGTCGCGGTTGTTGAGATAGGCCCGAACACTCGTTTCACCTGCTCCGCAATTTGAGGGTCCTCGTACGTGCGAAGTTGCTGGATGACGTCGTAGGGAACGTGGTCGCGTTGGAGTCTCCACTGCGTCAACTCTTCTAGCAATTGCAACGCCCACACGGGGCGCGAGGCGAGAGTCCGAAACGCCGCTGCCCGCAAACCATGCTCCTCGGACACTCGGCTCCCAAACGATGCCAGCAGTGTAGTGCCGATCGATGCGGCGTCGTATTTTCGCAGCGAAGCGATCGCAACGCGCTGAAGGGCCGGTTCGGAGGTCCGGTTTCCCGTTGCCAGAGCGAGCAAGTTCTTTGTGGCGTCGGGGTGATGAATTTCGCCGAATACGTTGGCTGCCTCGATCGCGAGCGGCAAGTTGGATTGTGGACTCGCGAGTAATTCGATCGCATCGACGATCGCTCGGGAATCGCCTCGCCGGAGCGACAAAATTAAGTTCGATTCCCCGAGCGACGCCTTGTATTCCGCCAGGGCTCTATCGAGCGAGATGGGTAATTGCGGAATGGCACGGCCTTGATACGCCATATCGATACCTTGAATCAGTAGAGCCCGAGCCTCGTCGTCGGGTGCCATCTCGATTAACTGTGCACAGTGATGAAGGTTCTCATCGTCACTGGCCGAAGCGTAGCGTTGAATGAGACGTCGCAAAACGTCATGCTTGACCATTGAGAGATTCCATATTGACTTATCTGCGAACATCGTCGCGACCGCAGGCCACACGTCGGCATGAGCTTCGATCGCCCACCAGTTCATGAGCGGCATGTGTGGGTCGTGAGCATCATTCTCGTGACGCAGTAGCGCCGCCACGATGTCCAAGCCCACCGCGGGGGACAGCCGTTTAGCGGTGGCGGCCAACTGGCTGCGAACCTGAACGTCCGGCTCCGTCGCCGCCATCACCGCCAGTCCACTGTGATCTTCGTGGCGATCTCCGAGCAGACGCACGACCCAGCGGCGAATGTGGGCGTCGGAGTGCGACAGCCAACGTGACGCCAAGGTGGCATCGAATCTTCCGATCATGCTTAAAGCCCAGAGCGCTTCGAGCGAGGCCTGCTCATCGACGAGCTTAATGAGTGGCTCCGTCACGGCAGCGTCACCTCGCCACCCCAGTTCAAGCACGGCGCGCTGCCGCACCCACTTGTTCTGATGGGAGAAGTAACTCATTAACTCTTCATTGCTGGCTTTGTTGAGGTCGCCCTGCTGATAGCTTGGCGAGGCGTCCGACGGGACGACGCGATAGATGCGGCCGCTCTCTTTGTGCCAATCGTCGACTGGACTGACGTGGCTTAGGCGACTGTCATACCAATCGGCCATGTAGACAGCACCATCAGGGCCCACACCGGCATAGACGGGGCGAAACCAACGATCGGAGGTCTCAAGTAAGTTGGGCAGATCCACGGTTCGATAGGTGGATCCGTCGGGAATTCGCTGGCTATGCCATACAAGGTTATGTAGTGAATTCGGCGCGATAATTCCTTGCTCGTACTCCGTCGGTAGCAGCCCTCCCTCGTAGATACAGAACGCTTGCGGAAATCTGCGTCCATCTCCGTCGAACTTCATCGCATGGAAGAATCCGAAGGCATAGGGATTGGTCAGCGGGCCGTGTTTGCCCCAATTCTTTTCACTGTAGCTTCCTTGCGGAAAATAGTATCCTCGCGTGTTCCCACCGTTAGTGCCAGTAAACACACGGCCTTTCGAGTCGATCTCGAGACTGAAATTATTCCCGCCTCCCTCAGCGTATATCTCGAAAACTTTGGTGTCGGGATGGTATCGCCATACGCACTGTCCCTGAAAACGCACACCTTTGGTGACTGCGGAGCTGACGTCGCCGACCGTCGTGCTGCCATTGCAACCGTACAGCCACCCGTCTGGTCCCCAGGTCAGGCTATTGGCAACCGAGTGGGTATCTTGCAATCCAAAGCCCGCTAGATGAACTTCGGGGTCTGCATCGGGCACGTCGTCTTGATTAGCATCAGGATAGAACAATAAATAAGGTGGGTTCAACACCCAAATCCCACCGTGGCCGACTTGGACGGATGAGGCGATATTCAGACCGGTGATGATATCTTTGTGGCTGTCGTAAACGCCGTCTCCGTCGGTGTCTTCGAACACGGTGACCTTGTCTGCGCCCGGCGTACCCAGCGGTGGTGGTTCGGGAACACGATCGAAAACTGCGCGCAGGTGCTGGTCGTAGCGCACGATCTTCAGCCCGGCGGGAAACTGGTACTGACGATACTGGACCACCCACATTCGCCCCCGCGAGTCCCACGAGATAAACAGCGGCTGTGAGATGTCCGGTTCCGCGGCCACGGATTGGATCTCAAGCCCCTCGATGACTTCGAATTGGGTTAACGCAATATCGACGGGGGTAGGTTCCGAATCATCTCGCATGACACCACGACCAGGGCGCGTCCGCATAATTTCGGCGACCTCAGCGTTTCCTGCATAGGAGGTGTCCGAGGCAGGGGTGGGCTGCGGAGATTGGGCACGTACAGCAGTGCTGAGGCTGGCTGATGAGATCAGGTTTGCCGACAGGACCGCTACTACGAAGCAAGTCGGGAATCGAGTTGCGGTCAGTCTGGAGCGGAGAGAATGCATTGAAGATCGCAGGCGGGCAGTGGGAGGCTTCACAGCCTGTTGAGTTCGTTGCTTTCGCTGTCCGAATTCACAAATACCAAACCGGAACTCAAGCAAACGATCAACTGGATCGTCTCGCTGGCGGTGCGGATTGATAAATCAACAGGCAGTTTGGAGGGAGCCCAATCTTAACCTGTGGCAGGGGTTCAGTGGGCATCCATGCCTGTCTCCTGGCTCAACCGACGGAATCGCGCGTCAGAGGTTGCGAAGTGCTGTCATCTTAAAGACAGCTCTGCCTTTCTACATGCCGGTGGTCAGCCGAAGTTCACGTTGGTCACCCATCAGAACCGGATAGATGCTATTGCTTCGGCGGATTGACGTGTTTAAGGAATTTGAAGATATCACTACCAGTGGTCATGATTAGCGTGCTGTCGCCCCCGAGCATTTCTTGGTAGGTCTCCATCGTCTTGATGAACTCATAGAATGCGACGGAGTCCTCGCTTTGGTTGTAGGCGCTCGCATAGATTTCGCTGGCCTTCGCGTCTGCTTCGCCTTGGACTTCTTGGACCCGTTTATATGCTTCGGATTCAATTTTCAATAAGTCGCGTTCCTTCTTTCCAAGGATCTTCGCGGCTTCGCCTTCGCCCTCGCTACGAAATCGCTCCGCGATCTGCTGGCGTTCGCTGATCATGCGGTCATAGATTCGCTGACGTACGCTCTCGTTGTAGTTGATCCGCTTGAATCGTACGTCGAGCAGCTCGATGCCAAAATCCGATAGCTTCTCAGCTGCCTCGCCATAGATTTCCTCTTCGATCTTCGCACGCCCTTTTGAGATGGGATAGAGACGTCCCACGTTTCCGGGAGCATCGACGAGCACGGCATCTTGATTAGGCTCACGGTCCTTGGTAGTCCTGATCACCTCGATCAGCTCATGTTTCGCGATCGCATTGCGAGTCTCGCTGCCGAGAATATCGTCGAGACGTGACTGAGCACTCCGCTCATCTCGCAGTCGCAGAAAGAACTGTTTCGCGTCACTAATTCGCCATCGCCCAAAAGTGTCGACAACAATATAGGTTTTATCCTTGGTGGGCATTTCATTGGGGCGACCGTCCCACTCAAGCATGCGTTTTTCGATCCGCGTCACGTCTTGGACGAACGGAAGTTTGAGGTGCAGACCTGCGGCGGTGATCGGATCACCAACGGGCTTTCCGAATTGGGTGATGATCACCTGCTCGGTCTCGTCCACGGTGTAGGTCGCGGTGAAGTACAGAATCAGCAAGAACAGTCCGATTCCGCCCAGAATGGTAAGTGGTGCATTTTTCATCATGGGTTCTTTGTTGAATCGGTGGACAATTGCAATAGCGGCAAGATCTGACTGGCGCTTTCGTCAAGGATGATCTTTTTGCCGAGATTAGGAACGATCTGACGCATGGTCTCAATGTAGATGCGTTGTCTGGTGACCTCAGGGGCTTTGACGTACTCTGTCATCACAGCGTTGAACCGCGCGACATCGCCTTCAGCCTCGTTGACCCGCTTCAGAGCGTAGCCTTCGGCGGCCTGGATCTTTTGTTCCGCTTCGCCACTCGCTCGGGGAACGACTTTGTTGTACTCGCCATTGGCAACATTGATGAGTTGTTCCCGCTCCTGTTGAGCCTGGTTCACCTCGTTGAACGAACGCTGGACCGGCAGTGGCGGGTTCACATTCTTCAGTTGCACCTGGTCGATGCTCAAACCCAACTCATACTTGTCGACGAGCTGCTGCAGTTGAATCAGGGCATCAGCTTCGATCTCCTGACGGCCGACCGTAATGACCTCATCGACAGTTCGATCGCCTACGACGGTACGCATGACAGACTCAGAAAGCGCTCGCAGAGTGCTGTCGGGATTGCGAACTTTAAACAGGTAAAGTTCGGGTTCACGCACGCGGTATTGGATGATCCACTCAACCGTGGCTGCATTGAGGTCGCCGGTCACCATGCCGCGCTCGAGGGTCTGTTCCGATGAAAACTGGTTCGGATTCGTCGCATTGGCAGATCCAAATCCAAATTCCTGCTTCAACTGTCTCTTCACGGGTACCATGGACACACGTTCGATCCCGAAGGGCAGTTTGAACCGCAGGCCAGGCTCCGCGTTGCGAACGTATTTACCGAATCGCTGGACGACGCCCTCAGACTCCGCCTGCACGGTGTACACGCAAGAGTAAACGACCAACACCAGGAGAAATGCTGCGCCGAGCCAAAGCATTCGCACTTGATTCCAATCGATGTCGCGCCAGTCAAAGTCTCGCCAGTCGTCAGGATCAAACTTCATGTGGGATGCAATTGGTAGTTCGTAAGGAAATCGAAGGGAGACTCACCGCGGCCGCGATCGCAGCGCAATCACGCAGCGAGTTCGACCTCTGAGCGTAGGTCAAGTATAGCTTGCCCATCGGAGGATGCAGCGACCATCTCAGCAAACCCGCCGGGGGGTTCCCTTTTGTATCAGTCGAAGCAGGGAGGCCTTGCGGACCGATGCAGTGTGATCGACCACACTTCATGCTGCAATTGGAGTGAGTATGGCAGGGCGATCAACGGATCTCCCACATCAAAGGCGCTGGTGACGCAGTTTTCCCCAACAGTGAGCCTGTTGGCAGGCTTCGCCATGCTGAGCAGGATCAATCCTCCAGCTTGCGGTGGTGGACAGCCGTAAGAGGAAGCATGAGGAGCACCGCCGTAGAGCAACGTCTCATGGTGTACACTATGCGCCGCTCGATATTCCGATTCAGCACCGCACGACTTCATCCGATCACCGGTACGCCTCTGCTTCGGAATGAAGATTCGTTCACTTTCCCCACCAATAGCTGTTCCCACGATTCACACTTCCTATACTCAGACGCACTTGTTTAGCAAACTTTCATTTCGCCAAGACGTCACGATGGCCGCTGCACCACCTCGGAGATGGAGACATTCGTCCGTTGGTTCGGCTCTGCTTCACCGCTGCGAGCGTGTGCTCTCCAGGAGAAACCGTATCGACATGGATCACAATATCGATCTGGGGGTGTCTGACCGATGATCGACAATCGCATCGCAAAGATCTTCTGGATGGGTCTGCTCGCAATTCTGAACAGTACGATCGTGGCTGCGGAGAGTTCTGTTCCATTCGTTTCCGGTTTTGAACGATTTGGTCGCCATGATGAGGTTGACCAGGCGCTCGCTGGCGAGGTGTTACTGAGTGAACTGAGTTGCACAGCCTGTCATTTGAACGAGCGGATCAGTGCCAAAGGGGGACCGCAACTCAATGGCATCGCACGCCGAGTTAGTCAGGAGTGGCTAAGTGATTACTTGGCTTCGCCGACATCAGTTCATCCAGGCACGACGATGCCTGACGTGCTATCAGGCTTGTCCCAGGATTCCAAGGAAGAGGTCGTCGCGGCCCTTGTCGCGTTTCTATCAACACTGGATGAGGACCTGCCGACGATCAAGGCGGGGGGTGCCAATCCGGTTGAGTTCGAGTTCTGGAAGAAGGGCGATGCTGATCGCGGAGCCGACCTCTATCACCAGGTCGGCTGCGTGGCCTGCCATGCACCGGAGGCGAGCTACCATGTCTCCGAGGTTCGAGAGTCTTCGATCGATCAACTTCTCGAGGAGTTCGATCCCGAGGAGCTCGCCGAAATGGGCTTGGCAAGTACCGCGCGTCGAGTCGAATCGGTACCACATGGGGATTTGCGTCGGAAGTATTCGCGACGATCGCTAACCCATTTTTTGTTTCAACCCGAACATTTCCGTCCGTCCGGGCGGATGCCCAACCTGAAACTGGCACCCCATGAGGCGGCTGATATCGCGGCGCATCTACTCCAACGAGGAAACTACGCATCGGATGATAAGCCCGAGGGCCTGAGGTCCACCGACCATCTCAATGACCGCGACATGGTCGCACCCTCGACCAACACAGCGTTGGTCGAGACCGGTCGCAAGCTCTTCGTATCATTGGGCTGTGCAAATTGCCACCAGGCAGGAAACACCGAACGTCAAGCCTATATACCACTCGCAGATCTGGATTTGACGAAAGCAGCAGCAGCCTGTCTCGCCACGGGAACCAGCAGCACGCCCCATGGCGTCGAGTCGGCCCATAGATCAGAGGCACTGGCGGACGGCGACGCCGTCCGGCGACAGTACCCGAGGTACCCGCTCGATTCGACACAGACCTCAGCCATCACAGCAGCGATCGTCGATCTGAAATCACGCAGGCAGGTCAAAAACGATCAATCCGAGCAGGCCGATTTAGTCGACCGAACGCTGCTACAGATGAACTGCTATGGTTGTCACACCCGAGACGCGTTGGGAGGTGTTGGCCGATATCGCAAACCCTACTTTGAAACGGTCGGGGGTGTTGATCTGGGGGATGAAGGTCGCTTGCCGCCACCACTTTCCGGAGTCGGTCGCAAGCTCAAACCGGAATGGCTCAAGCGGGTGTTTCGCGGGGATCCCAAGACGACGCTACGTCCGCATATGACGATTCGAATGCCGAAATTCCCACACGGTGATGTAATGGCGCTCGCCGATCGATTGGGTGGCGTCGATGGAGCGAACACCGCACCGGCTAGCGAAGTGTTTGCCACTTCGACGACGGGAGCGGCAGCGAAGCCGAGTGGCGAGATCGGGCGCGACCTGATGGGCATCGGCTGCATTGAATGCCATTCCTTCGACGGCCAAGCGATGCCGGGCGTCGTCGGCGTTGACCTAACTGGCGTGCCCGATCGCGTTTTCCCAGCGTGGTTCCACGACTTTGTCATGAACCCGGCAGCGATCAAGAACCGAACCCGCATGCCGACTTTCTTCCCAGAGGGCAAAAGCCAAGTTCCGCACGTGCTCGGCGGCAACGCGTCAAAACAGATCGCTTCGATGTGGGACTATCTCGAGCATTCCGACCGTCTCGGCATTCCGCCGAAGATCGAGGCCGAACGCTCCAAAAACTATCAACTGACACCGACAGATCACCCGCTGATGCTGCGGACGTTCATGAATGGTGTCGGGATGCACGCCATCGCGGTCGGGTTCCCCTCGGGCGAAAACTTTGCAATGGACGCTCAAGAGGCGCGGCTGGCGATCGGTTGGCGAGGGGAATTTTTGGATGCGAGAAGTACTTGGTTTGAACGGTTTTCTCCGCCTATCGATCCGCTAGGCACTGAGCCGCAGCCCCTCGACACAGGCCCCAGCTTTTTCAAAATCAATCCGGTTAGCGGCACGCCGGTCGCAGTCCTCGCTGAATTTCTTGGCTACCAGCTCGACAGCGATCGTGTTCCCACGTTCCGATACCGATGTGGCGGCTATCGGATCGAGGACCGCATCGTGCCCGCGATTAGCGGCGGATTACGACGCCAGATTCATCTTCACTCTGACCAAGCTAATGCTACCGAGAAACTTCTGTTCCGGATCATTCACGGTACCCAAGTGACCCAGGACGCGACGAAGCATCAGTTTCACAACGAGTCGGGACTCTCAGTGCAAGTGCTCAGCCCAAATCAAACGCCCGTGCAGAAAGAGGACTGGATGCTCCCTCTGGGTGCCGCAGACAATTTGGAGCTTATCTACCGATGGCAATGAACAATCGTACTGATCGGCATTCCGATTTTGCCAAACTCTCGAAACAACAGGCCATGCAACTCGGAACGTGTCAAACATCAACGTTCAATTTTAAAATGCCATCTCAACTTAAGCCTTCATGCCATTCGACCCAACTCAAGGTTGCCCCATTGAGAACCGGAAAGTGCGTTGACTCGAGCGCCATGTCGGTCGGCCGATACGCTGTGATCCGATTTGGGTGGTTGATTGCGCTCGCTGCGTTTTACCTGATGTTCAACTCCGTAGTCGCGGAAGCACCCGCTTTCGGTGTCACTGACAGTTCTGGTAGCGAAGCGGACTATTATCGAATCGTTGCCATCGCTACACCGCAAACCGCCACCGATTCGCGTGACCCGAATTGGAAGCCCGCCGATGATGGGATTGCGTTGGAGGTCAGCGGCATCGCAATCCTGGATGACCACCGCGTCGCGGTCTCGATTCGCAAGGGTGAAGTCTGGATCCTTGACCACGCCTACGACGAATCTCCAGACAAGGTGACGTTCCATCAATTCGCTTCGGCGCTTCATGAACCACTCGGTCTCTTGAAGTGGAAAGATTCGTTGGTCACGGTGCAGCGAACTGAGATGACACGGATGGTCGATCTCGATGGTGACGAAGTCGCTGACCTGTACGAGACACTCGCGACCGGTTGGGGCGTGAGCGGGAACTACCACGAGTACGCCTACGGACCACAAGCTGACCGCGATGGCAATTTGTGGCTGACGCTGAATATCGGCATGGGTTTTAAGGGCGACGAGCGAAGCCGGCGTGTCACCGACCCTGTCTTGAATGTGTCGCAATCGCTGTGGCGAGGATGGGCCATGAAGCGAGAGCCTGACGGGAATCTGGTCCCAGTTTGTGCGGGGATGCGTTCACCTTCGGGGATCGGTACCAACGCCGAGGGAGATTTGTTCTACACCGACCAGCAAGGTAACTGGGTCGCGACTAACGCCCTGCACCATCTTCGTGAAGGCGTGTTCTTCCACCACCCGGAATCGCTGGCGTCGATGAGCCAGCCCGGTTCGACGATCCACGATGTAACAAACATCCCCGGCGGGCTGCCCTACCCGGAGGCCTTGAAGCAGTTCCCAGCAATGCGACCGCCAGCGGTTTGGTTTCCCTACAAAAAGGCGGGCCAATCGACCACTGACATCGTGCTCGACCACAGCGGCGGCAAATTTGGTCCGTTCGCAAACCAACTTTTCGTCGGCGAGTTCACTCAAGCAGCGATGAATCGCGTCTTCCTCGAGAAGGTCGATGGGGAATACCAAGGGGCGTGCTTCCCATTCCGCCGTGGCTTCGCCTCGGCGGTCTTGAGGATGGAGCAAGGCATCGACGGAAGTCTCTTTGTCGGATTGACTAACCGGGGATGGAGCAGTTTGGGGACGGCTTCGTACGGACTGCAGCGATTGGTTTGGACCGGAGTGACCCCGTTCGAGATTCTCGAGATGCGCGCCAAGCCGGACGGTTTTGAACTTCAGTTCACGACCCCCGTCGAGCTAAGTACCGCCAGCGATCCCAACTCATACGCGATGAACAGTTACACCTATCTCTATCACAAAGCCTACGGTAGTGATGAGATTCAAAAAAAGCCCCTGACGATCGATCGAGCCATCGTTGCGTCAGATGGCCTGAGCGTTCGGCTCTATACGAGCGGCCTGCGGCCCCACTTCGTACACGAACTCGACGCCCGCGGTGTCCGCGGCATCCACGGTCAGCCACTATTGCATTCCAACGCGTTCTATACGCTCAACGCGATCCCGAAAATGGATCCCCAGCCCACCGCTGACTAACATTTGGACCTCTCAGTGCCCCACTGTTTCCTTTTCCTTATGCCGAGCAGCAGACAGCAGCGTTTGAGTCGTAAGTAGACGAGTCTCTCCGAGACTCGAACACCCCACCTGCTCGGTACAAACTCATCGACCGCTCGCCCTAACCGCCGAGCTGAGAACGTGCTCACTCGATCCCCCAAAACCAGCAACCTTGATAATCAAATGCGACAGCAAATTTGGCTCACCCTGATCGTCTGTCAAATCGCGATGATCCTGTCGGCGGCAAAACTCCAGGCTGTCGACGAACTTTCTCCGGAAATCAAATCTCGATTCTCGCAGGCGTCCAGTCGCAGCTTTCAGAGGTTTGATCCTGAACGGGAGCGGACATGGCGAGGGCCTTACTTCTTCATGCAGCTCGCCGATACCCAGTACGGCATGTTCACCGGAAATGAGGGATTCGAGCAGGAAGCCGCGTTGGCTCAACGGACGGTCGAGCACATCAACCGGCTTCGCCCTCGATTCGTAATCGTCTGCGGCGATCTCACCAATGCCACTCCTAACCACCCTCGCTATCGAGCTCAGGTTAACCAGTTCCACAGTGACTTCTCAAAGATAGCCCCCGAAATTCCGCTCGTTTGCGTGTGTGGCAACCACGACGTAGGCAATCGGCCGAGCAGTGGCTCGATCGCGAGCTACCGCGAGCATTTTGGCGATGACTATTTTTCGTTTTGGGTCGGCGGAACCTTCAACATCGTCCTCAATTCCAGCGTTCTGAAGGATCCGACTGCCGCTCCCGAAGTGCTGGCCAACCAGCAGGAATGGCTCGATCAGCAACTGCGAACTGCCGTCGCCGCCAAAGCACAACACATTTTTGTGTTCCAACATCACCCGTTGTTTCTCGAGCAAGAAGATGAGCCGGATCAGTACTTCAACATTCCACTCGAGCGTCGCACGCCGCTGTTGGAGCAACTGAAGCTGGCCAATGTCCGAGCCGTCCTCGCAGGCCACTACCATCGAAACGCGTATGGCCGCGCCGGTGACATGGAAATGATCACGACCGGACCCGTGGGGCGACCGCTGGGCAACGATCCGTCCGGCTTTCGGATCGTGATCGTTGATGAAATGAAGATCGAACACCAATACTGGCCAATGGACGATGTGCCTGAAAAAGTTGACTTGCCGTGAGCTCGCAGCGACACCGGGATGAGGCCATCCAACACGCGACCGCTGAGACAGCTACCATCGCCAGACGGTGGAGTCCATGTCCTGGCAAACCCGGCTACTCAAGTTGTTCGTTCGCGTTTGCGAGGCCTGTGAAAACCCGTCAAAATCCGCTTCCTATTTTCCACATCGAGAGAGCCTTTCCATGAAGACCATTTTTTCACTATTTGCTGGGGCGATCTGCACACTGGCCTGTTGCAGCGTATCGATCGCTGCGGACAATGAACTCACCAACGAAGAGCGAGACGCTGGCTGGCAGCTCCTTTTTAACGGCACTGACTACACGGGCTGGAAGTGCAATAACGGAAAGGAAATCGCGTCAGACGTTGTTGATCATGCGATGCAGCCGTACGAGTCGGGCGGTTACATCATCATCCATGACAAGCAATTCGGCGACTTTATTTTTAAATGCGACGTCAAGATGCCTGAGCAATGTAATTCCGGGATCTTCTTTCGGGTTGAGAATCCAGCCGATCCCGTGAACACAGGTTTTGAGACGCAAATCGCGACCGGCAACGGCACGAGTTGCCATGACTTCGGTGCCATCTATGATCTGGTGCCAACCACCCATAATGCGTCCAAGGGTTCAGGCCAATGGGACAATGTGGAGATTCGATGCGAGGGCGCAAAGTTTTCCGTCAAGGTGAACGGTGAGTTGGTCTGCCAAATGAATGCCGACGAGTTTGATCAGCCAGGTGAACGTGCGATTGATGGCGATCACAAATTCAAACTAAATGGAAAACGTCGTGCCATTAAGGATTTCTCACGAGTTGGATATCTCGGGTTCCAAGACCATGGGCATCCAGTCTGGTATAAAAACGTCAAAGTCCTGCCACTGACCAAGAAGTAGAAGATTCCTTTTTTTAGAAGTCGCGTTGTTATGCGTTTGCCTATTTGTCTATCGCTTGCAGTTGTTTCTTGGGCATGGTGCCTCCCCGCTCACGGGGATTCCCGGCCGAACATTGTTTTCATTCTCAGTGACGATCATCGTTATGATTTCATGAGCTGTGTCGACTCCTGCCCGGATTTTCTGAAGACACCGAATTTCGACCGCATGGCGAACGCAGGAGCCCATTTCCGCAACGCATTTGTCAGCACATCGTTGTGTTCGCCCAGTCGCGCGTCGATATTAACGGGGCGTTACATGCACCATCATGGGGTCGTTGACAACCAACGGCCCATCCCGGCGGGCACAGAGTTCTTTCCGTCGCATCTGCAGCACGCCGGCTACACCACGGCGTTCATAGGCAAGTGGCACATGGGACACGATGACGATGCGCCGCGACCGGGGTTCGATTTCTGGGCGAGCTTTCGTGGGCAGGGGGTGTACACCAATCCCGTTCTCAACATCAACGGCACGCAACAAACGTTCGATGGGTACACGACGGACATCTTGACCGATGTTGCTCTCGATTGGTTGAAGCAAGATCATTCCGAAGACAATCCGTACCTACTGTATTTATCCTATAAAGCTGTCCATTACCCGTTTCAGCCCAGCCCGCGGGATGAACATCGCTACCGAGACGAAGCAATTGACTATCCTGAAAAGATGGCTAACACGGAACGCAACTATCGCACGCAGCCTCGCTGGGTACTCGATCGTCGCTACAGCATCCACGGCATTGATCACATGGAAACGGGAGCGTTTGACAAGGATCCTGTGCCAGACTTTGATCAACTGTTCCACCAATACTGTGAAACAGTCCATGGACTCGACGAGAACATCGGCCGCGTACTGACGGCGTTGGAAGAGGCGGGGGACATGGACAATACGATCGTGATCTACATGGGAGACAACGGCTTCCACCTTGGTGAGCACGGGTTCTACGACAAACGAGATGCGTTCGAGACATCGATTCGTGTCCCGATGCTGGCTTTGGCGCCTGGTCGTATTGCGGCCGGGACGAAGATCGATGAGTTGGTACAGAATATCGACGTCGCCCCCACTGTGCTGGATCTGTGCGGCATCACATTGACCGAAGAAATGAAGTTTGATGGTCGCTCCATGCAGTCATTGTGGCAGCCCCGTCTCAGCTCAACGCCACCCTGGCGCGACCATATTTTGTACGAATATCACTGGGAATGGAATTTCCCGGCAACCCCGACAACGCTTGCGATCCGCACCGACCGATTTAAATATGTCTACTACCACGGCGATTGGGATCAAGACAGCTTCTATGATTTGCAAACCGACCCGATCGAACGACACAATTTAATCGATGTGCCCGCGTACCAGGACCAAATCGAGTCGTTGCGAAATCAGCTTTTCGCGGAACTGGCCGAAAGCGGCGGACTGAACTTGCCCATTCGCATTCCCGAGGGCGAACGGCTCGACCAACGCAAACGCCCCTAGCAACCTGACGGGCGAGTTACTTTCGCAGCGGGAATGCACAACGAGTGTTGAACTCTCCCTTAGCTACCGTCGTCATCCGGTGGCATACCACGCTCTGGCGAGCGTTGCTGTTCATGCGATGGCAGCACAGCAAGCACCTCTGCAGAAGGTATCGTTTTGAATTAGCCGGTGGGCGCTAGCCCCGGTTATTGCAACGCTCCACGTTTCACACAATAACCGGGGCTAGCGCCCACCGGCTGATCTCGGGATTCTATCCAAGCACTTACACGAATGTGCGTATCCCAAAGGCCAACAGACGAGCAAACTATCGCGCAAATCGAACACGGCCATTCATCTCGAAAATAGAGATCTGCTGTGATTGAGCTCATTGTTACGTTTCGCCTGAACCACCCATCAGATTGAAAGGACGAGACATCTTTCTTGTCCGCCGCCGCTGAGTTCGCCAGTAACCCAGAGGTTCAAGATTCCACGCCTTCAAAATTTATAAATCCGGCGTCGAACCAGCCCCGAGAACTCACACACGTTTGGCTGCTCAATATGGCTCGATTCCACATGACACCGGAGAAGCCCTCGGCAAAACCGACGGAAAGGGCTTAACATGACTCGCCTGCACAAGGGACGCCCGCGTTTCGTGTAAACCGTTAGTCCTCGCGGCTGGTGATTTCAATTAAGTGATAACCAAACTGTGTTTTCACGGGCCCATGCACCTTATTCAGGTCGCCGCTGAAGACGACTTTGTCAAACTCGGGGACCATCTGACCAGGACGGAACGATCCCAACACTCCACCGGATTTGCCCGACGGGCACGCTGAGAACTCTGCCGCAATGGCTCCGAAGTCCTTACCGCCTTCAATCTGCTCTTTCAGATCGGTACAGACTTCTTCGGTTTCAACGAGAATGTGTCGAGCGCTTGCTTGGGCCATCGGTTTCGCTTTGTAAAATGGAATTTGAGAGTGTGGTGCAACGGTGCCAAAAGTTTTCGACCGTTGGCGTCCGATATCGTTGCCGAAAAAGATCGTTTCGAAAACCCAGGTGGGTGGAATTGAGCCATTTTCGTGCTCCCCGCGCCGCCTCCGTTCGCTTTTTTGTCCCGATTCTCATCTACGCTTGAATGATCGGGCGGATGCCTGCATCAAAGCCGCCCGCTAGCTGGTAGCATGGACTCCGCTGTGGTCAAGCGAACCCGCCGGTGAATTACTCGCGCGATCTGAGCCGAATGCGGCGTATGTTGCTGCCAATACGAGCGGATCGTACGCCGTCTACTTCCCCGCCGGCGGGGAAGTTAATTTGGATCTGACGGCGGCGCAAGTTCCTCTGATCGATTACTCGAACCACATTAACAGCGGCGAGTACGGGGCCAAAAAAGGAATCGCAGCCGGCGGCGATGTCACGCTTTCGCCGTCCAGTGCCGACAACTGGGCCGTCGCCATCGCTCCTCGCTGAGATCGTGAAAGTCTCATTTTCTTCCTGTCGTCTAGCATGTGGTCAAAGATCCGCACCGAAATCGGACGCGTCGTTTGCCGGGCTTGCGTGCGATACCGAAACGCACTTCCATTTCTAATACTGCGTCGTCGACGCGGAGGGGCGCGCATCTCGATTGTAAGTTCACCCTGACTGGCATGTTTTTCTCGAATGAGTCGTGATGCAGGTAGGACGCCAGGCGGATGGTGGCATGCTGACAGGTAGAATTGGCCTCCGACGAATCATTCGAAAGCCCATGAGTCTATCAGAGGGAGATTTCCGTTGAATTCTATGTTCAAGTCCATGACGCTGATGGCATTTGTGTTGCTATCCTCCTGTGCACCTCCCTCAGCTCGAAGCATCCCTGCCCTCAATAAGCTTCTGGATTCTCTGCATCAAGAGTATGTACCGGATGACCGTGTCGCGTTGTGGGACGTTCACGTTCATACCGATGAGGGGGCGATGAAAGTCCTCGGCAATCTATCCAGCAAGAGGGCTTTTCGTGCAGTCGAGAAAGCCTTAGAGCAACAGTACCCTGAGGTGGATAACCAGCTGAAACTCCTTCCAGAGAATGAGACCGGATCGCTCGTCAATGCACTGGTGAATAATTCAGTGATCCAATTGCGCCGCGAACCCGGCAGCACCAAGGAACTTGTGACCCAAGCCCTGTTGGGTGCCCCGGTTCGGATTCTGAAAACGCAGCGAGGAGTTAGTCTGATCCAGGTTCCAGACGGATACCTCGGCTGGGCGAAGAACGGCGAGGTGCACCGCATCAACCACGAGGAACTGGCGGCCTACCGGGACGCCGAAAAGGTCATCTTCACGCCGCAGTATGGATCGGCCTACATCAGCCCGGACGTCGACTCCATGCCGGTGACCGACCTGGTCATCGGGAACATTCTTTGCAAAGTTTCGGAACAGTCTGGATTCACTCAGATCCAATATCCCGATGGACGCTTAGGTTGGGTTAAGAGCAGCGAGCTCCTGCCGATGGATGAAATCTTTCACCAAACCGCCTCGCAGGGAAAGCTCGTTAAGACGGCCCTGAAGTTTCACGGAATTCCCTATCTGTGGGGTGGGACTTCGTCCAAGAACATCGATTGCAGCGGACTGATCTGCAATATCTATTTCATGAATGGGATACAGCTCCCCAGAGATGCAAGCATGCAAACCCAGATCGGCAGGGAACTGACGACCGAGTTTGTTCCAGACGGACTGGAACCGGGTGACCTCCTATTCTTCGGTAAGAAGGCATCGCGAGAAGACGCGGAGCGAGTAACCCATGTGGCCATGTATATTGGAAATGGAGAATATATCCATGCTGCGGGATACAAGGAGCGTGTCAGCATCAACAGCATGGATAGCACGCAATCAAATTTCATTGCGAGCTATCCACGCATTTTTGTGCGAGCAGTCCGGATTCTTGGCGAGGACTACGAGGGGTTCCGGCCCATCCCGGAGAATGCATTTTACAATGAAATTATCGGTAGCACAGAATGGGAAACGAAAGAAGGGATTTTTTAAAAGCCGTGGGAGCAGCTTCCCTGGGAACCGCTTTACCCTGGACCCCGTGTGGCGCAGAGGAACGCCCCGCACCGCCGCCTGTACCGGTCGCTCCGGCTCACATTGGAAGCGGGAAAATGAAGCTCAGATTCAGACCATATCAATTGCAGTTGAAACACACCTTTACCGTCGCGGGGAGCTCCCGGAACACCACCCCCGTGGTGCTTACCGAGATCGAGTACGAGGGACAGACCGGTTATGGAGAAGCATCCATGCCTCCCTATCTGGGAGAGTCACAAGACTCGGTGCTTCAATTTCTGAGCAAGGTGAATCTCGGGCAGTTTAACGATCCGTTTATGCTGGATGATATTCTCTCGTATGTGGACTCGCTCGACGAAGGCAATCGTGCAGCAAAAGCCTGTGTGGATATTGCGCTACATGATCTCATTGGCAAGTTAGTAGACATGCCGCTCTACCGACTCTGGGGGATCAACCCGAACAATACACCGATGACCTCGTTCACCATCGGAATCGACACCCCCGAGATGGTGCGGATCAAAACCAAGGAAGCAGACCGATTCAAAGTACTGAAAGTGAAGTTAGGGGGAGGCCATGACCGGGAGATGATCGAGACGGTGCGTTCGGTAACCAATGTGCCGATCTATGTCGACGTGAATCAGGGATGGAGTGATAAACGCCAAGCCTTGGACATAATCCACTGGCTCGCAGAACAGGGCGTTGAGTTCGTGGAGCAGCCGCTCCCCAAGACTGCCGTGGACGATTCAGCCTGGTTAACAGCCAACAGCCCGCTTCCCATCATTGCCGATGAGGCGTTTCAGCGACTTGGCGATGTGGCCGCCTTCAAAGGGGTGTATTCAGGAATCAATATTAAATTGATGAAGAGCACCGGGTTGCGTGAGGCCCACAAGATGATCACGGTGGCCCGAGCAATGGACATGAAGGTTATGCTAGGTTGCATGACGGAAACCTCCTGCGCGATATCGGCGGCAGCGCAGTTGTCACCGCTGGTGGATTGGGCCGATCTGGATGGCAACCTCCTGATCAGCAACGATGTCTTCGCCGGAGTACAGGTTGTCGATGGCAAGATGACCCTGAATGACTTACCGGGAATCGGCATCCGCAAACTGAAGGGTTGAGTCCGGGAGGCTCGAACCTGCAGCGACCGACCGACTCACTCAACCTGTTTTTTACGTAGGTGCTTGGGAAGATACTTGGCCGTTTCGTCCACGATCACATTGTACCCCGCTATATTGGTCCATCCGGGTTTATCGTGGGTTTCGCAGCGGTGAGCCAGGTGTGCGGGATTTTCAAGGCATGTCGGTGGCGTCCGAAATCTTTGTCAGGCTGATGCAGCTGTGGTAGGATCGTTTCGCCGGGAGAAGCGGAAGCGCGTTCTGCTGGGAAGCAACTTGCCGAGGAATA
Source organism: Allorhodopirellula heiligendammensis (assembly GCF_007860105.1). NCBI lineage: Bacteria > Pseudomonadati > Planctomycetota > Planctomycetia > Pirellulales > Pirellulaceae > Allorhodopirellula > Allorhodopirellula heiligendammensis. Next base: position 741,299 of record NZ_SJPU01000002.1, on the reverse strand, counting down.
TCTCGGTCGGGGTGAACCGAAAGATGCCTTCACATGGCGGCGGCTGTGTCCGCCGTCAGCGTTACTTCTGAGACGGCATCACTCATTTCGGACGCCACCGCGATGCCTCCAAAATCCAACATGCTGGATTTTTCCACGATAAACCCGGATGGACCGCTAAATTGGGGTGCCGATCTGATTCAGAGTTTTAGAATCTATCGCACTCCCCTGGGTTTCATCACAACGACTCTGTTACGTTGCAATAATCATGGTCTTCAACGCAGTTATCAGATCGGGTCGCCCAGCAACCGATGTGGGCAACGTACGATTAAGTCAATGCTTCATTTTGTTAGCATTTTTGTGCATTGCCGCCGCTCCCTTGGGAGCTCAGTCGCCCAGCGCCGAAGATCATTTGTTGAGCGCCGACGAGCTTCGTCGAACCCGGATGGTACCACGCACTTACTTTTACGGCAAAGAATTTCGTTACAAGATTGAAACCGAAAGCCGCACCGAACGCGGTGGAGCAACCTTTTTCTCGGGTCACTTAAATACGGCTGCCAATGGTGTGCGCACGCTCGCCATTGGCAAGCCGAGCCCGCATCGTTCGTACATTCCCGTTCGTCTGATGCATTACCAGGAGAACCCGGGGGAACCCCATATCGATGACGATCCTTTGCTCACCTATTTCGAGGGAACCAATGGACGCATCAGTCATAGTTTCGTCCGCAAGCTTCTGTACAACTTCGAAGGCAGAAAGAGGGTGACTTCGTTTGGCAACGAGTCGGTTGGATATGGCTTGCCTGCTTTTCAGCTAGACCCACTTGCCTGCCTACTTGTCAACGATCTCTGCGCAATCATTGGCTGCGAACCGCCTGATGACATCGAGTTTGTCGCAATGGGCGACAAGCTTCAAACCGAATGGATCGAACACAAAGCAGATCGGAAAGCGATTCGCATGTCGACAACCGACCCTGATGATCCACGTTATGCGGTCTTCACATCAGGACCTGAATACCTGCCCCTTGAGCAACCACGGCCACCCCATGGTCCATTGCAAATTGATATTTCAGAACTGATGGTCTTTGACGGTTTTCGTTACCCCAAGAAGGCAACCTATCAATCTCTCACACCGGATGGAACATTCGGATACATCTGCTCGATCGAAATGCTCGACATTCGCGAGATCGACGTCCACAATTTTGAATGGATCCCACCCTGGCCCGCTGGCACCGAGTGGATGCGTGAGAGAGACAGGAAACGAACTCATGTTCCTTACTCCGATGCGCAACTGGCATCGATTCAGCAACACGCTTTGGCCAATGCTCGTGCCAATGCACCGCAGCCGAAGTCGTCTTGGTTCTTCTATCTCAACCTTGGCTTGATCGGTCTCATTATTGCAATGGCGGTGTACCGCTTTTGGCCACGATCGGAGCCAGTCTAATGACCGTTTTCGGAAAAGCCGTCTCTACCTTTTTTATCGGTCTGTGTTTGGCTTGCTACACTACGTGGGCTTCGACCGACAACGCACAGAACGATAACCCGCAACGCGAGCGAGATCAAAACCACAACTCAAGTGTGAACGAAGAACCATCCCGCAACAACCCGTCTGAGGAGGACGGCTTCTGCGGCTTGGAAGCTGCCCAGCGATGTGCGGAGAACTTGCAGGCAGCGTGGCGTATCGCGTTGGGAGCAGAAACGGTTACCGCATCCTTGAAGGTAGGGGCGGATTTTGTGGAATAGGGCTCTGCTCTGGAGGACGTCTTGGTTCACTACGATCCAGTTCGCCAACCGCAACCACTTGGTCATCTTGATGGTTATGATAGCGATGCAGTCCGCCTTGCTGGGATGGCATGCCTATCGTTCATCGCCCGTCAGTGATGAATACGGCCATTTTTATGCTGGAATCCGATACTGGCATCACGGAGACTTGCACTCGTTCAACGTCAACCCTCCCCTGGTTCGTGCTCTTGGAACTCTCCCTGCCTATTTGAATTGGGACGAACTGGCAGATTTCACGCCCTCCTTTGACATGATTGATACCCTGAGGTCGGGCGCCCTGAGCCGGGTTTCAGTGCGGAGCGAGTTCCCGTTCGGACGTGAGCTCTATGCCACTGCTCCCAAGCGGTTTCAACAGCAGCTATTTTGGGGACGACTTCTTGTCAGCCTGTTCGCGGTCGCGGCAACGGTGGCGGTTTTTCGATGGGGCCAAACGTTGTACGGGGTAACACAGCACAATCCGAGTGCGCGCAAGCTGAGCCCGTACGGGTCGGCGATCGGATTGGTTGCGGCCGGCTTTTGGGCATTCCAGCCACAAGTCTTGGCGCATGGATCACTGATCACCAATGACATTGCGGTGACGGCAGCGATGCTGGTTAGCAGCCTATGCTTTGGCCGTTGGGTCAGGTCGCTTCATTGGCAAGATGCAGCTTTGGGCGGTGCAACACTCGGGCTGGCACTGTCTTGTAAATTCACAGCACTGTTACTTTGCCCGATCTATCTCGCCTTCGTGATTTGGAGATATTGCAGCACCAGGCAGCCGCGCATCATCGGCCAAGCGACACTGGCGCTGGCAATCACCTTGCTGGTGATCGCATTGCCCTATGGCTTCGATGGTGTGGGAAAGCCGCTTGGAGAATTGAAATTCTCCGAAGATGCCCTGTATGGCCAAACGAATGATGAAATCGCGTCCCGATTCGAGAACGCTTGGTTCGGTGGAATTCCCTGTCCAGTTCCCGAACAGTATCTCAACGGCATGGACCGTCAACAGAGTGACTTTCGTGAAGGGATCATCAGCTACGCCGCAGGGATGAACACGACACACGGATGGTGGTGGTTCTATCTGTATTCCATGTTAGTAAAACTGCCAACGGGAACGCTCTTTGCGATAGCCGCCAGCCTGCTCTACCTGATCGGTCGCATCTTCGATCGTGACCATCGTTGGTCCATTTCCTTGGATCAAGTTCTTATCGGCTGTGTCGCCGCCGCAATGATTGAGATCACCGCCTACAAGAGTGGTTTTGCACAGCAACACCGATACATTCTTCCATTGTATCCCTTCCTGTTCCTGTTGATCGTCGCGCCGCTGGCACGTCATTACGAGTCAAAGCCAGGCCGGATCGTCAATGCTGGCATCCTCGTGGGACTTCTGGCCACGTTGATTGCATCCATTGGCATCGCACCCCATTGGCTAGGCGCCTTCAATACCGTTTCGGGTGGTACTGAAAATGGCCATTTTCATCTTTTCAACGACGCCACCGACTGGGGCCAAGACAATGATTTGGTCGCGCATTGGATCGCGACCCATCCGCAACATCGTCCACTCAAATTGATCTCCAGTACCGGGCTCGGAATGGGGATCCGAGAGGCCTATCCAGAATTTGCAATGCTGGGCCGGTACAATGATCCCAACCAAAAGTGGTTGATCGTCAGCAAGTCAGACCTCTCTCGCAATCCCAGCCTTCTGCACTCACTTCCAACCGAGCCCATCGAACCGATCGGCGCAAGCCACCTTCTTTTCCGAGTCGACAACGCAGCAGTGCCACCCATCCGATAGGACTCCCATGAACCAATCTCATTCGAAATCGGGTAGTATCAGGCCGCTTCGCTACGGCATGACCTTGATTGAACTGCTGATCGTATTTGCCATCATGGCGCTGCTGGCGTCGTTGCTCACCGGTGCCGTCCAGAATGCACGTGAGTCAGCTCGAGGCACCCAATGCATGAACCAACAACGACAATTGGCGTTGGGCATTCAAATGCACGCCTCCAAGCACGGGTATTTACCCAGCAATGGCGGCAACGATGGCACGTCCACGGTGAGGTCGGCCTCTGGCGATCAAGTCCGAATTGGCACTTATACGTTGGCCGCTGATCGACAATTTTGGTGGGGAGTCGGCCTACCCGGAGCCGCGCCGCCGCAACAAACGGGCAGTTGGGCCTACGCAATTTTGCCATCGTTGGAACAAACCGAAGCGTATCAGTCCGTCCGGGTCGAATCCGCCGGGCCGCTCTTTCGTTGCCCCAGCCGTACCCGAGCAAATCCATTGGTTCCACGGGATGATTCGTACGGCCGGTACTCTGCGGGCGATCGAGCATGGGCCAAAACGGACTACGCCGGCAACCGCCGGGTCATGCTGAACTTCCCTGACGCGCAGCCGCTCAGTGCGATCGTGGACGGACTCAGCAATACCTTAGGGACGGGGGAGAAGGCGTTTGACCCAATCATTCAAACAGAAACAAGTTGGTACTACGACGAACCGATCTTCAGTGGCGGCAGCAACGGGACCGTTCGCAGCGGTTTGTTGATCGAGCGAGATGGCCCCGGCGCACGTTATCAAGACAACTGGGGATCCGCCCATCCGGGTGGCGCCCTGTTTTCTAGACTAGATGGATCGACGGTATTCCTCACATCCAGCGTGGATGGCGAGCTATTTCGTAGCCTGATCGCCCCCAAAGACGGTGCGCGCTGAATTACGACAGGACGACGGACTAGGAGAAACCTTGATAGATAGGGACAGAGCCAATACTGTTCGGCACGGCGTTTAGGTACTTAGCAGAAGTGGTGGGCAGCGGCGATTGGCACGAAATTTGCGCCGTGCAATAGACTTCCATCCCACTGCCAATTTGACTTGTGTCGCTGTACCTGCACACGTAATGGCCCGAAGATCCAAGCCGAAGCCCGCTGCCAAAGATGTCCAAGGACTGAAGTACCTCAAAGTGCTGCAGTTGTTGCATGAGGTCGGCACACAGCGGGATCCCGATCGACAACAATGACTGCGAACAGTTGATGAAGCGCGTAGCGACAGGTCGCAAGAACTGGCTATTCAAAGGATCGCTGTCAGCGGGCGAACGAGCGGCGAACTTGCTTACGATTATCGGATCTGCCATCCGCAACGACTTGGACGTACGTGCGTACTTGGATGACGTGTTGCGTCGAGCGCTTGCCGGGGAGACGGACTGGTCATCGATGGCACCGCACGCCTGGAAAGCGGATCACCCCGAAGCGATTCGCGAGTACCGCGCGGAGGAGCGTCGCCACGCCGCCGACCGCAAACGAACCCGCCGTGCCCGCCGCCGACTCCCTAAGAAGTCAACCCCACCCCACTGACTGGCTCCGGTGTACGGTTACGCCGTCGCAGTCTGGGCAGCGGTCGTGCTGGTGCTCGCGAGTGCGATCGGGATCGGGCAACGGCGGGCGTGTTCGTCCCGTGTGGCCAGCTTGCCCGCCACGTTTTTCCTTGCCCTTGGACGGCTTCGCTGCCGGCTTCGAAAAGGGTGGGATCGTCGATGGAGGCGTGTTGGGTCCGGTGGACTGGGTTGTCCCGGCGATTCGCTGCTGGAGCGCCAGCATCGTGAACGCGATGATCTCTGGTTCTAAACGTTCCAGCGCGAGCGCATCGCATTCGCTAAGCTGGTTGTTCATCACCTTGTCGAGCAAGGTGACGTCGATCGGACGATCGAGAACGATAGTGACTCCGGTTCCGTCCATGATCTGCAAAACAGAACGAAAATCCCAGATTTAGCCAATCCCAATTTCAGGCGGCTGAATAGGTACGATCGGAGATGGTGGCTGCTCGCTGCCAACGTTTGGACTGGTTTTTGGGTGACTCCCACGTCGCTCAGTTTCACACGGTCATCGTAACTATTTGATTTTCGGTCACCGCCCTGCAAGCCCATTTGGGAGAGCATCGTGCCGGCTTTGCGTTCTGCTAGCGGCCTGAGTTCGGCGGTCGGGTTCTGGATCTCAAGACTATCGTTGACGCTTCTGACCGAGAACACGAATCGGCTCCGCTCGACTACACGGGTTGGAGAGTTGATCGAGATCGTCGGCCTCGGCGATCCAGCCGTACCGGCTCGAACGGCAAGTTCCTTCGGCGAAGGACTTTGTCCCCAGTCAAATACAAAGTGTTCAAACCAATTGACATATCTCCTGTAACCAAACCAAACGTACCGGCTCACACCAGCACCGCCGAGGGGATACAACTACCTCGCAAGTATTGCCTCACTCCTTCTCGATATTGCTAGTGAATCTAAATGCCAGTTTGGAACCCCAGACAACAATGAATGAGCAAAGATGCACATTCCGTGACTCCAAGAGATGGAACTCGAAAATGCAAATTGCATATTATTTTGCTGCTGCGTGTATTTGCGTCGCGTCAAGCAGCGGATGTACTCACATGCAACTGCAGCGAAATTCGATTCGCCAAGTGAATACGGTATCCGAAATCTACGAGCAACAGGTGCTGGATAATCTGGCGAAGTTTGTGAACAATCCTTACGTGACTCCGTCATTTGCGGTGGCCTCGCAGGCAACGAACGGGGTAAAGGACGAGGGGCGGATCGCAGTTTCTGATGGTGGTTTCGTTGGACGATTCTGGGCTAACGTTTCTGCTGGCGGCTCTCGTGCCGTCGATCAAAACTTCACACTCGTTCCGGTAACGAGCCCAGCCCGATTGAAGCTGATGCAATGTGCGTATCAGCGGGCCGTGGGTCATCCTCCCGACGAGTGTAGCAAGTGCTGTAACTACCTCGCCGCTTGGACCGGCGATCCGGCGTCGTGCTACGATCCCTGCGGTGTCACGTGCGGTTGGGTATGCAAATCGGACTGCTGGCGAGATGTTCCAAAGACGTGCTGTGATAGTTACGCCAAAAACTGTGGGACATATATATGGGTTGATCCCTGCCAGCGGCAAGAATTCTCGAAGTTGGTGATGACAATCATCGATTATGCCGCTGGTCAGCCTGCATCCGGTCCTGGTTTTAAAGACGTCACATACTATCTAAACGAAGCGGGTGAATTCGCAACGAAAGGAACTCACGTGCAAGAAGTACACGCCGTCGTTTCCGCAGACGATAGTTCGCAGACAATTGAGAATGACCTGCGTCTGTCAGCCTCGGCCAAGTTTCACGCATCCCAGGATCTAGTCAAAAGCGCTGTAGAAAACGCGCCGGATTTCAAAACTATCGAGTCACTATTGCCAAGCCTGCACGCGGTTTTCCCAGACCTTCAGATCGAACCGATCCCAGAATCTTCACTGAGAAGCGGAGCAATGCTTAATGAGTACAAAATGCATTTGAGAGATGGTATTAACGAACACACTCCACCATCGATTGCGCCAAGTGCGAGCGACCAAATGTTTCGGCAAGCAACACCAAGAATCAATTTTGGCCCGCCGACACAATTTAATGGAATCTTTGGCGGCGGTATTCTTCAGCAACAACAAATGTTAAACACCGTACCGTTTTCGAATCGGAACTAGGCACCGAATTGCGCTATCAGCCGACGAGTGTTCTAGCCTGAATTGTGCGTTGCGAAGCTTTGTGCGGGCAACTGTATGTGTCGTGCCGAAACGAATGCCTGCGTTTCGGCAAACAAGAAAAGGCAGGCTCATCCGACTAAAGCGTGCGCCGGGTTTGAAGTCGCGGAAGTTACGACGGATGGATAAAAAAGTGTGGACATGCCATCCTTCAAAGAGAATTCTCACATCTTCTTTGCAGGAACGTACATGTCCACCTCCTTGTTGTATCACTCTTTCGGCATTCGTGGCTACCGGCAGACTCGAATCGAGCCCACCGGAGGCGTNANACGGTTCCATGTNCATCCAAATGAGAAGTCGATCTGNTGTTCCTCGTGCCANAGCAGCAACGTGATCAAACGAGGCGTCACGCAACGNGAATTCAGGTGNTCNCCGATCGGATTGAAGCAGACCGTCATTGTCGNCACTTTGCCACGTCTGCAGTGCCGCGATTGCGGGGTCGTTCGTCAGATCAAGGTCGGCTTTGCCGATGCTCGTCGNAGCTACACCAAGAACTGGGCCAACTACGCATTGCAGCTCACTCGCAGCATGACAATCAAAGACGTTGCCGATCTTCTCGGTGTCACATGGGACGTGATCAAGGAAATCAAAAAAGACGATCTCAGGCGACGATTCGCCAATCCTTCCCTGAAAGACGTTCGGCGGATTGCGATCGACGAGATCTGCATCGGCAAAGGGCATCGCTACGTGACACTGGTAATGAACTTGGATAGTGGAGCGATTATCTTCGTTGGAGACGGGAAATCGGCTGAATCGCTGGTTCCCTTTTGGAAACGCTTGGGGCGTCGGCGGCATCGAATCGAAGCGGTGGCAATGGACATGTCCTCGGCCTACATCTCGGCGGTGCGCGGGAACCTCCCCAAGGCCGACATCGTCTTTGACCGCTTTCATGTGGTGAAGTTGATGAACGAGAAGCTGACCACGCTGCGTCGACAACTGTACCAAGAGGCGACGGCCGACGAGAAATTGGTGCTCAAGGGGAGCGGCTGGTTGCTGCTGAAGAACCCCGAGAATCTGAGCGAGGATCGGGACGAAGTGGCTCACTTGGCAGCGGCGCTGAAGCTCAATGAACCGCTGGCCACGGGATACTATCTCAAAGAGGAGTTGCGATTGTTTTGGGGGCACACCTTTCGATGGCCTGCGCAGTTGTTCTTGCGGTCATGGTGCAGGCGAGCCACCGCGACGGGACTTTCACCATTGAAGACGATGGCCAAAACCCTGACGCGGCTTGAGGAAGGGCTGTTGAGTTATTTCAAACACCGGATTTCTTCTGGACCGATGGAGGGCACCAATAACAAAATCAAGACGCTCCAACGACAATCCTACGGCATTCGTGATCGCGAATACTTCGAACTACTGCCTTATTCGCTCCATCTGAAAAAGTACGCTTTAGTCGGATGAGCCGTTTTTCTTGCTGGTTCCTCAGTGTCGACGAACTCCATGACTCATCGTAATACGTACGAACTTCGAGTTCGGTGTATCGCATGATCGTACTCGCAGCGAAGATGGGAATCGTGAATTCAAGATGATTCACGTACAAGTAGTTCTGCTCATGTCCCCTCAGCATGGAATACATTTCGTAAACATACCTGTCCTGACAGGGCTTCCGGGCGGCATGAGAAGCATCCTGTCGCCGAACGCTATTTTTAGCGTAAAGCGGAACGGGGAGACCAAACGTACGGATGAGACTCACGTCTGTAGAACAGCACGATGAGTCTTCGCCAACAACTGGACTCGCGCAATACCCACTGGCCAAAGCTCCGCCAACAATCGTCTTCAGGAAATCGCTTCGATTCATTTCAGTCGCCATAAGGAAGGTCAGGTTGCTCGTGGTTCTTGGATTTCAAGCAGACGCTTGGTTCAGTCTCGCAATGCGTCGATTTCATGAAGAAGTAGTTCAACATCGAACATTGGTTTGTCACTGATTTCACGCCAACGAACTCGGTGCTCTGCGTCCAGGATGAACGCACCGTGCAGCACCGATTGGTGCACGGGCACGTAGGCCTTATACTGCTCGAAAACACTTAACTCGTGATCAAAGACCACGGGCAAAGGAAATCCGGTCTCTGGGAATGACGCTTCCTTCATCTGGGGAGCGACGAACACAATGTTCGCTTTCTTACCGGCAAAGTCAGCTGCACGGTTCTTGAACATTTGCATCTGCTCGTTGCAAGCGGAACACGACTGTGCTTGCAAGAAAACAATCACAGTAGCCTGTTCACCCGCCAAATCTTCAATGGACGTTTGATCACCCGCCACATTGGGTAGCGACCAGTCGGGAGCAACATACGGCTCTGCTAGCCTTGTTCCCAGTGCGTAAGCCGAGTTTTCTACGGCAACTTTCATCATCATTCCCTGGTCTTCGTGATCCAGGATATGGCAATGTAGCACGAATTCTCCAATATACCGTTTGTAGTTCGTCAGCGTATTATACGTCACCAACTTTTCCCCAACCCGTCCATCGGCTGCGAGTACAAAGAGCGTGTCTTTCCATTCGCCGACGGGCGTGACGATTTCCTCATCGTTTGTCATTCGAGTTGTTTTGGATACGACATAAAATGGGTTCACGTGAATATGAAACGGATGGCTGCCAAAGCCGCGTGACGACAATTCCCATTGATCAGTACGGCCCAGTTGCAACTTTTTCGGCTCGGCCGTCGGATCATATCGCATGTTGTTGATTGCAAACCCTCCCGCACCGACGTGAATGGTTTGCAGACCAACGACATCTCTCGGGTCGATTGGAGTTGGCTTGCGGACCCTGGCGAAATCGTGCATGCTCGGCCATGGCTCAATCTCCAACGGCGAGCCGGGCATGACTTTTACGATCCCCAGAACTTCGGGGCCTTTCACGGCAAACGGATTTTGTGGGTCAAGGCTGGTATCGGTGGGCCCGTTCCACATGATGTGATACTGGGGCTTGTTGGATGTGTTGGAGAATCGCACTAGTGCATCGCTGCGATATCCTGGGAAGAGGCTGATGGAATCTGTTTGACGCATTGAGTCCAATGGGATTCCGTCGCGGGCAAACTCTCGCATTCCTTCGTCGTTGACCGCCTCGACATCGTACTTTGCATCTGTCGGGTCACTTGAATCAATCGCATTATCTGGAATCATTGTAAATTGCACATTGATCGGATCGCGTACGCCAGCGTGTATGAACCGAAACCGCTGGAGCTTGCCCGAGTTGACCTGAATAATTGGTTCAAATTGGCCGTTGATGGTTGTCCGCCACCCAGAAAGGCTCTTCCCGATCCTCCAAGCGTTCGGACCGAAGGCGGTGTCATACTCCTCCAGTTCGTAGTTCTTGAACTCAAGAAGCGACCAAACGCGAGGAAGCAGTTCATTACGACGTCGATCAGGCGAATCAGCCGGCGCTCCTGGATTTGGATTTAAGATTCGGTAACTGTTCACGGTTTAGCGCGTACGTCGAGCCAAACTGCTTGAGTTAGGTTCGATTCTAGCCGATTGGTAGCAGCGGCGGCGGTCGCTGGCCGCGAAAGAAATGCTCAAGCGATGTCCGCAGAACCCATGCTCTGGCGAGCGACCGAAAAAAGCCTCCGGCGAACGGCACCTCACCTCCACCAGCGGAAAAAAAAAGAAGTAAGACAAAAAACAACCCAACACCACTTGTCAAACCTTGGACTTCATAGTCGTTTGCCGTCACCGGGCACGGAGAGACGACCTTCCATTTGTGAAAACTTGCAAGCTGTGCTCCGTGTGCACGGCATGATTCTGTCTTGTTTGTGTTAGCGATGGATTTCCGCACCCGGCAAAGCGTCCTGAAGCTTCTGCACGCCCGCGTCAGAGATCATTGTCTCCGAAAGACTGGCGTGTCGAAGCGATTTCAATCGTGACAAAGCCGGAACGGATGCGTCCGAAATCGCGGTATCATGTATTCGCAGCAGCCAAAGCTTTGACCAATGGCACGTGTCGAGAATCAGTCTATCGGTTACCTGTGTCGAGAACAAATCGAGATGTTCGAGGTTGCGAAACTGGTCGAGCGTTTCGGCGCATTCGTCAGTAACATTCGTTCCGTCGAGTTTCAAGGCAGTTAGGTCCATGCGTCGCAGTTTCGCGATCCCATCGTCGGTAATCACAGTTTCACCCAGGGAAAGATGCTGAAGGTTTTGTAGTCGCGAAATGTGGGCCATCGCGCCATCGGTGATCGCTGTGTATTGCACTAGCAATTCCGTCAGATTTTGCAGTTCAACGAGATGCTCGATCCCGTCGTCGGTGACCGGCGTGCCGTCGAGCCACAAGAATTCGAGCTGGTGAAACGTCCCGACCGTCTTAAGTCCGTCATCAGAAATGTCGGTGTCGTAAAGCCCAAGACGAGTCATCGTCGGGAGATCGTTGAGGATGACAAGATCAGCATCGCCGATAGGTTGATTGCTGAAGTCAACCTCAATGACGTGACCCACAAAGTCGTCACCAAAAACCGAGTGGAGTATGCTCTTGGGAGGTGGCGGTTGAACGAAATCGAAGTCGTATCGAACTTTGCCGCCGAGTGCATGTACCTGTGAAACGATTGTCCCTTGTTGTTGTGCGGCACGGACTCGAATTGCGATGTTAGCGACAACAACGACTGTCAATGCAGCGGTAATCAGAAGAACGCCCCAGAGAATCTTCCGCATGCGTTAACGGTCTCCTGTTGTATTTCTCGGAACGTCTGCCATCAGCGGGCCGCGACGAGCGACTCAACCACTGCCAAAACGCGTGAGACGCGGCTCCGTTGAATGGCATTGTTATTTGCCGCCCATAGGTTCCCGTCACGCGAGAAAACGCCTATCTTACCAGCAGGAGAAAACCGTGGCAAACCATCCAAATAAAGAGATTCACGCGGCATTGGCGGTTGCTGCCGCAGCTGGCTGGACCGTAAAGAAAAGTGGCCCCCGCGCCCATGCGTGGGGTACAATACGCTGCGGGTTCGGTCACAAGAAGTGCTGGATGGCGATTTATTCAACACCACGGAATCCGCAAAATCATGCAAAACAGATACAGCGAAAGGTTTTCGCATGCCCCGGTCCTGATGGAGACAGCGAGGAATCAGATGACAGAATACAGGTTTCGGGTGGTAGTAAGCCACCAGGTAAATAGCGAGAAAGAAATCCTTGACCTGGCGGACAGGCTGGCGGCGGCTGGATGTGACGATGGTAATCTGGGCGGCCACGATGAAGGTGTTGAAGTCGTATTCGATCGTGAAGCCGCATCACGCGACGAGGCAATGCGATCAGCAGTCGAGCAGATCGAGCAGTGTGGCTTGGTCGTAAAACGCATCGAGTTGGACCGAGAGGCGATTGCCGCGTAGCACCTCAATCAAATAACGGCGGCGACGAGAGTTAAATCACTTCCTAAAAACGTGACTTCGCCGCTCGCGTGCATCGGATTGTTCTGCAAGCATTTTTTCAACGCGCTGTCGATTCCGTTTTCAACGCCGCGTCGATATCGTTGGTTGAATTAGAAAAGATTATGCCATCTCGGTCGATCACAATATCAAAAGGCATTAAATTGACGCCGAACGCACGAGCCAAGTCACCGCCCCAGCCGCGTGCGTCGCGAACACTTTTAAATGGTATTTCATTCTTTTCGACGGCCGCATTGTAGGCATCTTTGTCTTCATCAAGACTAACGAACACTACCTCAACGTTTTCGGAGTCGTATTTTGACAGTGCGGATATATGTGATGGCATATTTGCCATGCATGGCCCACACGAAGTTGCCCAAAAATGAAGAACAACGACCCGCCCTTTGAGTTGCCCCAAGGATAGTTTTTGCCCAGTCGAAGTTTCTGCTTCGAAAGCCGGCGCTTCGTCGCCCTTCTTTAACTTAGGCTCGCCGCCCATGGCAGTTGAAAGATGACTGAAAATGGTGTCGGCATCATCGGTCTCGACGCGAATACCAACGCCATCGCACCATGTGCGAATCAAGCGTTTGTCCATTGGTTCCAGGGATTCATCATGAATCAAAGTGTGAACGCTATTTGCCGCATCGGAGTCCCCACTACCAGACAACACTATTCCCGCGACAAACCGAACGACAGGATCGCTGTGTTTCGTCAATTGTTTGCTTACACCCTGTCCTTGCCGAGGGTCCAGTAGTGCCATAAGAGTTACTAGCGAAATCGATTCAACATTGTCGTTAAGTGCATTTACTAACGAAACGATTTGCGGATTAGGTGTTTCGATAATTTTCGCAAATTCAAGAATGACGGTTCTAGTGGTTGCGTCGATCGAGACGGAACGTTCTCCAGCGATCTTCTTAAAATCTGCTATCGGCAGTGGATCAACATTTGCCGCACTGTCTGCGAATGCCAAAGATGACGAGAATATGGCAGCAATGAGTAAGCAGATGTAAATTCTCATCATTGGTCCTTTTTGATGGCAGAACGTTTGCGATATGCGGGCGGCGGGAGTTGAGATTCCATTTGTGAGCAGCGACCACCGCCGCTCCGTCATCATCGCATGGTTCGCCGCTTACGTGAGTCTAAACCCCGGCATGCGGATCAAGACGTTGTTGGTGTTTATCGACGATTGTACGCAGGAATGGTGTCACCGGCCAAGTTTCATCACCGAACTCGTGCTCGAGGTCTGACCAGTACCAAACCGAATATGCATGTAAGTCTATGTGTCGGTCCAGGATGTGAAGCGTCTCCTGCCATCTTGAGTCAGTCTCAAGTATGCCATCGAGGTCATCGAACGCTTGAATAATCGTTTCCATGAGCGTGAATCGTTCATCATCCGAGAGCCCGCCGTGATGGTACGCAGTAAGGTATTCATCGATCCTACCTGGGTCGGCGACCTCCCATTCCCAGTCCTGCATGTCCGGTTCGTTTGGAACATCAAAGCGAATGGCAAGACTTGCAATCGCTTCCGCGGTCGGGAATCGCCATAGATGCTCAGGTACGCTCATGAGTTTTGTCGGCGAACGAGGAAATTATCGCCGGTTGGTGGGGCGGTCACCCGGTGATAAGGAGCTCGTGGGGGGATTATCGCCGGTTGGACCTTCGGTTCCCTCGGTGACACGGGAAGTGTTATCGCCGGTTCGAGGGAATGTTATCGCCGGTTGGCGTCTGCTGAGTATGGGGGGGCTGGATTCTTGGGTCAAGCAAAATCCTGTACCAATTTCGGGCGTAAGACTTGACCTGTTTTGCAGACATGCGAAGGATCAGCTCGGTAATGCTGCGGCGATGCAGTACGGCGGGGAGGACGAATCCAGTCCTCGCAACGCCTTTAGATCGCATCATCAACGGTCGTGGAGGAGGGCGGTGGTCTTCGCTGGGCAACAGCGGGGAATTGGGACAGAGTCTGTTCTGTGCGATCGACTCGGCAAGTATTGCTTCGCCGTGTCGGGTGACAGGTGAGGACGACGCCTTGGCACGCCTTAGTCAGTCTGAAATCACGTGGCACGAGCAGCGTGACAAACGGGCGAAGATTTGGTTTGAGAAGCTCTGTCGCTTCCATGATCGCAAGCCGCCGGCGACGTGGCAGTTCACACCAGGCGATGTGATTGAGTGCCTCCGCGACCACCTGCGTCGCAAGACGCCTGCTTGGAAGCGTCTGTCGATCATTCAGTCACTGATCTGTTATCGCCGTATGTCCAGGTCGCTCCGTTTGATGACTTGAAGTTCATTCAAACGAAACTCGAAGACCTCACTCGGGCTGAGAGGATCAAAGAGGCGAGAATGAACGACGCGGGTGAGGCCATGGACGAGATCGAAGACGTCATCGGTTTTATCGATCCAAGTGAGCCGGACGTGATTCAGAACCTGCGTCGTGCGATACGGGGGCGTCAGGACACGCCCGAGGCTGAACGAGTGTACGTGTCGAATGTGAAGGCGTTCATGCGTGAACGGGGGCTGCGACGTCATCACATGCATAAGGATACATTCCCCGCAAACTTGCGTGAGGCGGTCAAGAAGGCGGGGATCCACAAGCACATCAACTCGCATGTTTTTCGTCACATTTTGCTACACATCTGCGGCATGAGGGAAAAACTGTTATCCGAGACAAACTGAATCGAACCTCGTTCACCGGAACCTCTTGATGGAAATCATCCAGCACTTCCCATCTGCTTTGAGTGCGCGGATGACGGGCTTGCTCGGCCCAGTTGATTCTGGAGGCGGCGATGCGTTTTCTTCAACACTCCGCCGGATCGGGGGTGCAAACTGCCGGCGTTGTGTTGGATACGGCCCTCCGGACAGTTGGCCACCTAAGGAAATGCTGAGGTTCGCTTTTCGAGATACTGAGGATAGAAGCGTTCGCAGATGTAGCCTCTATCACCGGCGGACCTGACACAGCCGTCATAAAGTGCCGCCGCGATCACCATCGGATCCTCGTCGCACTCTGCCCTGACCCGACCAGCAGCTCCGATAAGTGTCACCCACCCTGTAATCTCGCTGGTTTCCTGATTGAACTCAATCACAATCTTGGTGCTATCCTGATCGAGCATCATCTCAATGGGAGGGAACTGATCGGCGCTGTGGCGGCGCGTGTCGGCCTCGATGTCGTTGCCTATATATGCCAAAACGAGATCCAAGGTTTCCTGTGTCATTGGTGGCGACCGCTCTGGATCCGACACTACCTCTCGCCGAGAATCCAGCCTCCGCACAACCAGCACGCATCCCAGCAAGGCGATGGTACACACCACCTCAACAATACCATTGAGAGTCCGCTTCGACATCTGATCTCTTCCCCAAGGCGATCATTGCCCTCAGACCCCACTGCCTGAGTTACGCCCTCAGCATAAGGTATCGTTGGCACCGGCGCGTGCGAGCAGCCAAACAGGCCAGATTTCGGGGTATCGTCCTACTCGCCAACGCCAACAGGTGACCGGAGCGATCGAGGTATGGTAAGCGGTTCACAGGAGCTAAAGCGAGCGTTCGCCTCCCCGTGACGATCCGCCTGAACGTTGAAGACCTCCAGTCCTGGCTGGGTCGAATCCAGTGCTTCGCTTTTCTATTCGCTCGCCATCGTTTCGATGGTTTCGCGCACCTTGGCGGCGCAATGTCGAAACGCCGCTGCCTCTTCCTCCGAGAGCGGTGGGTGCAGAATGCGGGTGACGCCGCTGCGGCCGATGACCGTCGGCAGAGACAGGCAGACGTCATCCACGCCGAGAAAACCATCGACGAGCACACTGACCGGCATGGTGTGACGCAAGTCGTACACGATGGAATCCACGATCGACATTGTCGCCAGCGCGATCCCGTAGTTGGTGTACCCTTTCCGATTATAGACCTCGTAGCCCACGTTCACGGTTTCACGAAAAAGCCGGCGACTGGTTTCGCTCGGGAAAAACTTTTCCCCCCCGGTCATCGCCACTGAGTGTGCCGCAAACTGATCATCGCCATGTTCACCCAAGATGTATGCACGAATATCATCGGAGTGGATCTCCAGCTCGTGTGAGAGTGACGCTCGGTACCGAATGCTGTCGAGCAGGGTGCCCGTGCCAATGACCCGCTCGGGCGGGAATCCGGTGATTTGGATCGCCGCGTACGTCATGACATCGACGGGATTGCTGACCATGATTAAAACCGCGTTGGGACTGGATTCCGCCAGGGCGGGCAGCCAATGTTCGAGCAGGGGTTTATTTCCTGCCGCGAGGTCGGAGCGTTTCCAGTCCGCGCGCGTGGGTGACACCGATGCGGTGAACACGATGACATCGCTGCCAGCGGCATCCTCGATCGTACCAGCCTGAATCGTCATATTGCTATTGCGAAGCGCACTGGCGTGGGTGAGGTCCATCGCGTCGCCTTCGGCTTTCTCGATCGAGCGATTGAGCAACCAGAGTTCGCTGACGATCGGTTCCATCGTTGCCGCAAACGCGATCGCTGAACCCACACGCCCCATTCCCACGATTGTTAACTTCATCTTTCATTTCCCAAAAATTAGAACCAGCCGTACCAGCCAACTCGAGCCAGCATGGTTTTTCGTTTTTTCACACCCCGGGATGACGGGCTGCTAGGATAGCGATCTTGGCAAAGATATCTGCTACCACGATTCCCCGAGATAAAAGAACGATGAAAACAGTGCTCTATTGTACCCTACGCAAAGTGACCTTCTTCGGACTGACTGCCGGACTGTGCGCCGTTGCTGGGCCTGCGCGGCTGAATGCTCAGCAGAACGCCGCAATTGAGATTCGATCGGAGGCTACCGCGTCGAGTTCGACCAGCAGCTCGCACGGAACGACAGGAACAACGGGGACCGCCGCAGGCTTTCGGATTGAATCGAGCGCCGACGGCGAGACCGGCGCCGTTTGGCGGTTCAGCCAGGGCGATCGGGTGCTGGCTACCTATCACGCTGATCTCGATGGTACTCCAGGTTTTTACCCACTTCTGTCGCCCGCTGGCCTGCCACTGACGCGTAATTTTCCGATGCAACCGTATGGTGCCGCAGAGCAAAACGCTTCGGTCGCGAGCCGATTCGAGAAGCATGATCATCCTCATCACCGGTCGATGTGGTTTGACCACGGTGACGTCAATGGGGTCGACTTTTGGGCAACTCCCACCGACGGCGAGTTTGGCCAGATTGTACAGCGAACGGCCAGCAGCAACGCCTCACAATCGTCGGTCGTGATCGATGGTGTCGCAAAAAATTCGGGGCATTGCGACCTCAGCACCAGCAATGATTGGATAGCTCCCGATGGTAAGCGATTGCTAAGTGACGAGCGTCAGTTTCGATTTCATGAGCATCTCGGTGACACGATCATGGATGTCACAATCAAGCTCATCGCCAGTGACGGTGATGTGACGTTTGGCGACACTAAGGAGGGATCGCTTGGAGTGCGGATGGCGGGCACCGTCAAGGTGGATGCGAAACTTGGCGGTGAGATCCACAATGCCGAAGGCCTGAAAGACAACGACACCTGGGGAAAGATCTCCAACTGGGTTGACTACAGCGGCCCAATTGCACCGCCGGAACTGCCCGAGGGCGATGCGAAAGTCACGGCTAAAGACGCCTCTACTTGGGCACGGGCTGGCATCACGATGATGTACCATCCGGGCAATAAGCTACCGGATTGCTACTGGCATGTGCGCAGCTATGGTTTATTCGCTGCGAACCCCTTCGGCAGACACCACTTTGGCGCCCCTGCCTATGACGGCGTGAAGATTGAAGAGGGACAGACGCTGACATTGCACTTCCGCTTGGTGCTACACAATGGCATGTTTGATGCAGAGAAAACGCGGCAGCATTACGATGCCTATGCAGCAGAAAACGTCGAGTGATGAACACGAGCACCGCTAAGGTGCTAAGGTGGCTCACAGAGCGTCCTGTAGCGGAATTCGCCTACGCTACAGGACGCGTCGATAGGCTAGAGATCGAACGGCTTTCGCTACGCTCGAAGGCTGGAATACCGTGGATTGCGAGAGTGCGCCTGGGGGACTGTGGTGAGGACGCAACTGCATCCACCGCACCGGATGCCACGCACGAATGGCGCTCTAGCGAGCATCTTGCTCGATCGTTTGATCCTCAGCTGAAAATGGCCGGAAGTACCACCGCTTGATTGCCGACAACATTCTCCCGATATCATCCGCAGCAAGCAGCGCACAAGGAATCAGGAACAGCGTCACGACGGTGGCAAACATCACTCCAAAGGCGAGCGATGCCGCCATCGGTATGAGAAATTGAGCCTGCAAAGATTTATCCGTTAGCAGCGGCACCAGGCCCACAAAGGTCGTAACAGACGTCAACATGATCGGGCGGAATCGTCTGGCACCAGCCTGGAGGGCTGCTTCACGGAGGGTCGCCCCCTCGGCACGACGCTGATTGACATAGTCAACCATGACGAGCGTGTCATTGACGGCAACTCCCGCCAGCGCCAGCATCCCGAAAACGGATAGATACGACGGGGTGATATCCATCGCGATATGTCCCAGCAGCGCTCCGATAATGGCGAACGGCACTGCCAGCAATACGAAGAATGGCTGCCCCAATGATTTCAAGGCAATGGCGAGCAGTCCATACAGGACAAAGGCCAACAGACAGGAACTGAGAATCGTCTTTCGCTGCGTATCTTCAGCTTCGGCCACATAACCGATGTATTGGAAGCTGAGATTGTTTTCCTGGCACAACTCTTCAATCTTCGGAGAGAGCTCATTGGCGATCGCTAGCAGGTCGACGGTTTCGTCGATGGGTTGAGCGCCACAGCGCAGGATCTCGGCCCCATTCTTCCGCTCTACTGATGAAGGTGCCTTGGTGAAGGCAATATCTGCAACCGTCGATAGTGGAACGTCTGCCCCCCGCGGCGTGCGCACTCGCATCCGCTCCAGGGTATGAAGTGTTTCCCGCTGCTCGAGAGGCAGTCGAACCATGACCCGAATACTATCAATTCCTCGCTGCAAGCGCTGAGCCTCTTCACCAAAGAAGGACTGGCGGACCTGCTGAGCGAGCACTTGCTGCGTCAGTTCGATTTCGGCAGCTAGCGGTTTGAGCCGCAATTCCAATTCGTCCTGGCCATAATTAATGTTTGCCCACGCCGAGTTAAACTCTTTGTAATCTTCAAGCAGTGCCTTGATTTTCCGGGCGACGCTGGCTTTTTCTGGTGACATCGGACCGCGTAGTTCGATGTTCAAGTTCGCATTGTCGGTATTTCGATCTCGGCTGATGCTCGATTCGGAACGAATGCGGAACTCGGTGGCCTCGGGAATCGGCCCAATCAACTCGTTCCATCTCGCAGAGAGGTCGCTGTTGCGTGGCCCCGTGGAACTACGAAGCGACGGGGCTAAGACCTCGAAAGTTATCGCGCCTCGCGACTTATCGAAGTCGCGGTGGATCCGGCTAGCACCAACGAGCTTGGAAATATTACGAACGAGTGACTCGCCCGTCCCAGGATCAATGAATTCTTGCTGAAGTTGCTGCAAGGCCGCTTCGATCCGATCCATATAAAGAGCGGTTGTCTCCAGCGAGGTGTCGTCCGGCATATCGAGTTCGGCGCTAATCCTCTGCTGCTCGACAGACGGATAAGCAATGAACTCCATGCGACCGCTCAAGCAATAACCAACCATCAGCAGCATCGCGGACGCAAAGATTGCCAATACGGACGCACGATGATGCACTGAGAACTGCAGGCAGGGTTGATAAAACCGCTCAATGAAATACTCCAGACCATTGGCAATCCAAGTCTGGATTCTGGTGATCGGATTGTTATGAGGAACCGGTCGTAAATGTTTGAGGTGGGCCGGAAGGATGAATTTCGATTCCACCAGTGAGAAGAGCAGGACGGGAGCCACAATCGGCGGCACCTGAGATGCAAAATCACCCCAACTACCTTCAAAGAACATCAGCGGAATGAACGCCACCATGGTCGTCAACGCACCGAAAGTGACCGGGATCGCGACCTCCTGGGTACCCTCCACTGCGGCTTCGAGAGGAGACATCCCGTCCTTCATTTTCAGGTAGACATTCTCGCCGGTCACGATTGCATCGTCGACGACAATCCCAACGACAATAATAAAACCGAACAAGCTCATGACATTGGCGGTGACGCCAAACCACGGCATCAGCATCACGCCGCCAGCGAAACCCACCGGGATGCCCGCAACGATCCAGAATGCCAAGCCAGGCCGGAGGAAGAGGCCGAGTAACAACATGACCAGCAAACTGCCTTGCAACATCGATTCGATGAGCGTTGTCAGTCGACCTCGAATTTCTACCGATTCGTCGTCCCAGATGAACAACTCGATTCCCTCGGGGAACCGACTCCGCTCATTACGGACGTATTCATGCACCTTGTCCGAAATCTCGATGGCATTTTCATTTCCGGTGCGCATTACCTCGACGAATAAGGCGGGCTTACCGTTGAATTCAACGATCTTCTCGCCTTCTTCAAATCCGTCGGTAATGGTCGCGACTTCACCCAAGCTTACATAGGAACCATTGGCGGCGAGAATGGGCACATCCTTGAATTCCTGCTCGGAATATGCTTGGCCGCGTGTTCGAATAATGAAGGTACCACTGGCGCTATTAATCGAGCCCGCTGGCAAATCGATCGAGTATTGCTGGATCGCACTGGTCAGATCCTGCAAACTCAACCCAAACGCTAAAAGCTTGGTCGTATCCACCTCCACGCTGATTTCGTATTCACGATCACCTTGGACCTGCGCGCGGCTGACCCCGGGAAGTGCAATCACATCTTCCTGGACCTTGCGTGCAACTTCGCGTAATTCGTGAGGACTCAAATGTCCCGTGACGGCGATACTCAACACCTCCCACCAATTCGACGAATCGGGGATGGAAATCTGAGGTCGTTCGGTTTCGTCGGGAAAGGTGGTGATGGTATCGATGCGAGCGGAGACATCATCCATCAACGTGCGGAGGTCTGCCCCTGGTTCGGCTTCTACCGAAATACGACCGCTACCCTGGCGCCCCTCCGAGATGATATCGCGGATGCCCTCGACCCCTTCGAGCGACTCTTCGATGGGAATGAGAATGGCTTGCTCGACATCTTTGGCGGTTCCACCGCGGTACGTCATTTCAATACGGACCGACGCCATGGTCCGCTCAGGGGATACCTCCAGCGGAATCTTATAGAACGCCGTATAAACGCCCGCGATCAAAATCGCGAGCATCAGGAAGTTCGCAGCGATCCCATTTGTTGTAAACCAGCGAATCATAGGTAGTCGTTAATTAGTGGCATTCTTGTCGGACTCAGGAGAATTGGAATCCGCAATCGAGATTGCCGCATCTGTATTTGCCGGCGGAATGATTTCGATCCTTGCTCCACTGGGAGTGAATGGCATGGGTGTCGTTGCCAACCACATTCCTTGGGGGATCGCTGATGACGAAACGATCACTTTATCCGCGTCCGACCACAGCGTCTTCACTTGGAGGGGCAACAGCGTTTGATCTGTTCGGTCAACCAACACGATTTGATCTAATTCACGCACGGCCGCCCGTGGCAACGCGATGACATCGCGAAGCACCTTGCCCTGGATCGAGGCGATGACGGGTTGGCCGATTCGCAGCGGCGGCTTGCCCGATTTTTGGCCAAAGGGATCGTCGATTCGTGCGATCGCGAAAAGATCGCGAGAATTTGCATCGAGTACCCCCTCCGTCCGCACGATCGTCGCGTCCCAGACGAGATCGCTGGATTGCAAAATCCCATCTTGAAGACGCACTTCGAGGGGAGGATCGTCTGCAAATTCGGGCAGATTTAGAAACTCTCGCTGATCGCCGGAGACCGGCAATCGAACTTCGGCATAGTCGATCGCGAACACTTCACCCAACGGAGAATTCGCCCCTGCCATCTGCCCCCGGCCGATTAGTTTCGACACTACCCGGCCATCGAAGGGCGCCACGAATTTTGTCCTGCGCAGATTCAGCTTTGCTTGCTCGACATTGGTTTCGGCCAAAGCAACATTGGACTCCGCCTGCTCTCGACTTGCCGACGCGGTTTCGACTTCCCCCTGAGGAACAGCATTGGACTCCACCAGCCGCAGCTTACGCTCCTCCACGATGATCGCGAGTTTAAGTTCGGACTTGGCCACCGCCAGCTCGGACTCGGCGATCGCGAGCGCGGTGAGATAGTCACTCTGATCAATTTCGACAAGCACCTCTCCCGCTTTGAAGTACGCACCGACCTCAAACGAAGCACTCGTCTTCGTGACTGTGCCTGAGACTTCCGATGTCAGCATGATCCGGTTATGAGCTTGCACGACAGCGTGCGTCGTCACCACCACTGGATAATCAACGACGTTGATCTCCTCGATGCGAGAACGAAGCAATACCTTCTTGGGCTCCGGCAGGGGAGCACGCTCAATTTCACTCGCTAGACGTTGGAACCCAAACCATCCTGCGGCCAGAATAATGCATGGGATGGCTAATCGCAGCACGACACCGACGAAACTGGAAGATTGAGTTGATGACGCTGCCATGTACTGGAACCGCGTGGAGTAAGCATTGGTGGTGGATCAAATCAAGGAAGATGCATCCCGAAATGGATCAATGAACACTTCGCATAACCCATTGGTGTCAAACCATGGCATTCTGCTCTGCAATTCTTTACGTCATCCCGTGACGGCTGCCCATAGTAAGGGGTGGGTAACGGCAGGTCAGGTGTCAGGCTCGACCGGCTATGCCGATCAGGGTGACTTTGAGGCCGTCATCTATGAGCACGAGTTAACTTATTCAGGGGGCGTGCGATTGATTGTACCAAATGTGCATCATCCACCGAAGGTAGGACGGGAGAGGACTTTTCCTATTTTCCGAGAAGTATGATGCGGTGTAAACTGAGACGAATTGCGATCATCGCGGCCCGCCAAGCACGGCTAGGGCTGTCATGGGCGTTTGCCTGGATCGCAATGTTCGGTTTGGGATGCACGAGTCCGCGAGATTGGGTCGACAACGGATTCAAGGTGGGTCCCAATTATCGCAAACCGTGCGCTCCCATTGCACGAGACTGGATCGATGCCGATGATCGGCGGTTGATCGGGGGTCCGGTGGACGCCACGGCCTGGTGGGCGGCCTCGTTCAATGATCCGGTTCTCAATCAACTGATCACCGAAGCGTACTCACAGAACCTGACCGTCCGGCAAGCCGGAGCGAGAATCACGCAAGCGCGCGCACTTCGGCAGATTGTCGTCGGTAATTTTTTCCCGCAACAGCAATCCGTTTCAGCCGACTACTCGCACAACCTTCGGACAGGCTCCGGCGGCGATCGACACTTCAGCGCTTGGCGGGGGTCGTTCGGCCTGGCTTGGGAGATCGACTTCTGGGGACGCTACCGCCGCGCGATTGAGTCGGCAGACGCGGATTTGGATGCATCCATTTACGAATTCGGGGACGTGGTGGTTACGCTGGTGGCCGACGTCGCGGCAACTTATATCGATATCCGCACTCTCCAGACACGCTTGAAATTGATCAAGCTCAATGTTGACAACCAACGCAAGACGTATGAACTGACGGAAATTCGTTTTCGCAATGGCGAATCGAGTGAAGTCGATGTGCAACAGGCGAAATCGAGCTTAGTCCAAACCGAGGCGCTCGTCCCGCAAGTCGAAACTTCACTTCGACAATCACAAAACCTGCTGTGCATTCTGCTGGGTATGCCCCCCGAAGATATTCTGGAGATACTGGGGCCGGGGAAGATTCCAGACGTCAAACCTGAGATCGAGATTGGGATCCCAGCCTCCACGCTACTGCAACGACCCGACGTACGCCGCGCAGAACGGTTGCTCGCCTCGCAAAGTGCATTAATCGGTGTGGCCGAATCCGAGCTGTATCCACACATCGCCTTGGTGGGAACAGTCGGCAGAAGTTCGGACCAGTTTGATGGCCTGTTCCGCGGTGGTTCCGGTTTCGGATCGGTGGGTCCCAGTTTCGACTGGAATGTCCTGAATTACGGACGATTAGTTGGGAATATTGAACTTCAGGAGGCCCGCTTCCAAGAGCTGTTGGCAGCCTATCGACAAACCGCACTCAACGCCAATCTGGAGGCCGAGAATGCCATCGTGGAGTTCCTAAAGAACCAAGAACGGCTGCGACTGCAACTCGAAGCTGCCGAAGCCGCCGACAAAACGAACGAGTTGATCACCCTGCAATTCTTGGAGGGCGAGGAAATCGACTTCAACCGTGTGTTCAGCGTCCAAAATACGAAGACGCAGCAAGAAGTATCTGCCGCCGCAGCCAAAGGTGATGTCGCCCAAAGCGTGGTGGCGATCTACCGGTCCCTCGGCGGTGGTTGGCCGTCACCGTTCCTCACGCAGCCCATCATGACCGTAGGGGAGCAAGACACCGCTGGTATCGGCGAAGCTGAATCAGATGATGCGATGGGTGATGAAGCCCCCGATGGCAGTGCTGAGGATGCTGCTGATGAGGCTGATACTGCAGAAGAAATTGAAACCCCACCCGCAGAGAGAGAGTCCCCCATTGAAGAAGTGCTCGAAAACCCGGTCGACGAATCAACTGACGACTGACGCCGTGCGGGCAACCGACTGTTATCGAGACTGTCTGGATTTATCGTGGGCAACTCGAGCATGATGAATTTGGACGGCCTGCTGGTCGCATCCGCAACGAGCGATGCCGTCACAGAACAAAACCTGACGGCGGCTAACTTGATGCTATAGCGTCTTCTCACACGACGCTGGCATGCCCCTCAGCACATCGACGGGCAATCCGATGGCAGGTCGATGTTTGCCACCGACGAGAGCATGGGTGCAGAGGTCGCCAGATTCCATGCATCCACGGCCGTTCGATACTTTGAGAATCCCGTAACGGGAATAGCGAAAGTCATTAGCAGTTCCTTAAAGAGAACTGGCATCGTGTTGTGAAATTTGAGTTCAAGTATCTCGGCATCAGTTGCCCGGATGCGATCTTGGTTTGCAGCATCGGATGTCGAGGCGACGTTCCAGCCATCAGCGGCGCTGGCCTGCAATTGGCTGTCGATGGTCAATCGCATATTTTCACCTCCGAGAGTGGAGGTTCGCGCGAAGCGGCGATAGTGCACCTGAACGGTGGGCTGCAGGCGACGCTCGCTGACCCGCGTGGCAAACCAACTGCCACACCATGCCGTCGGATCTGAAGGGTCGGACAAGCGAGCGACCACTTCACCGTCGTTGGTCGCGGTACGGTTTTTGTTGACGACATCCGTTTTCTTGCGTTTGGTTTCGACCCACAAAGTCGGTTCGGCACCATAGCGGCGAATTCGATGCTTTGCCTTGCCAATCTCGCCAGTGCGGTGAAACAGATCCAACTCAGGGGTATCGAGATACAACGTAGTGACGTCGTAGCTGTCGCCGAAGGTGTCGCTGCAGTGAGCGTCAACACCAAGGCGTTCACGAGCCCATTGCCGAACTTGCTGAGACAGGTCAGCATCCAGCAAGTATTTCAATTCAATGCGTTGGTCGTGGACTTGAATCTCAGTCATCGCGTCGGTTTCCTTCCATACGTTTCCGGGCAGAGTCAGCCAAGGGCAAGCTCCTCTCAAACCAAATTGTCAGCGGGGTGATGCAGTGTGCTCACCACGCGTCTGCACAATTGGTTGCGGTGATACTTGGAACCCGCCACAAAAATTCTCAAAAAACCAGTCACCTCCAGTCGCAGCCCTGAGCCGTCACAGGAATGAAGAAAACGAAGTGCCCCAGGTGGTTTGATCACTGCCCGAGAGCACCGCCATTGGCAGTCGTCGGCAGGTTCACACGGACGTCGCTTGGACAACTCGCCGATCACCCAACGAATGACGCCTGTTGCACCGAGGCCTCAGGCGTCGTGGACGTCTCAGGCGTCGTGGGCGCCCCAGCCTTGTAGGCGAAACTAAGAACGATCCCATGCTGGATTCGATGGCAATGGGATACGCACGGCTCGGCGCGACTCAGTGGTTGGAGATCTCTTGTTGGATCTGCTGAGCGGAGGCCGGCAGCGTCTT
The DNA here is from genome assembly GCF_007860105.1 of Allorhodopirellula heiligendammensis. Classification (NCBI taxonomy): domain Bacteria; kingdom Pseudomonadati; phylum Planctomycetota; class Planctomycetia; order Pirellulales; family Pirellulaceae; genus Allorhodopirellula; species Allorhodopirellula heiligendammensis. The sequence goes on along the minus strand of NZ_SJPU01000002.1, from coordinate 714,645 downwards.
GATCTTAGGTCGGCGCTGTTTCCGTACTCTCGCGGGTACCATCCCTCGCATCGCCTCGAGTTTCCCAAAGCACAGCAGGCGATCGTTCGGTTCGAGAGTTCGCTTGAGCCTCGGATTGGGGATCACCGTCGTGCCACGATAGAGCGTTAGCACGTTAATGTCCTGCTCGGCCAGCCCGGACTCATCGATCGTCTTACCGACAAACTCTGAGCCGTCACGAATGTGGATCTCAGTGACACCGTATCCACTGCTGACCGTTAATCGCTGACGCACGTCGACCTCAGGGAAGTCAACTTGAGCGATCATGTAGTCAATCACTGCCCCAGCGATATCGAGGTTGCTGCAAGTTTCGATACCTTCGAGGCCTGGTGAAGAATTCACCTCCATGACCTGCGGGCCATCTTTGCCTTCGAGCATATCCACTCCCGCGACACGCAGCCCCATGATTTGAGCAGCGCGAACAGCGGTCTCCGCATAGGCGGGTTCGAGCTCGACCGACTCGGTTTGGCCACCGCGATGGACATTGCTGCGAAACTCCGTCCCGACGGCCACGCGTCGCATCGCTGCTACGATGCGATCGCCGACAACAAACGCACGGATATCGCGTCCCTTGCTCTCGGAAACGAAACGCTGCACCAAGACGTTCTGCCGGGTGCTCTGGAGCGTTTCGATGATTGCCTCGGCCACCTTGACCGACTCTGCCAAAATGACGCCTACACCCTGGGTGCCTTCAAGCAGTTTAATGATCACAGGTGCGCCACCGACGCGTTCGATGGCTGGCAAGATATCTTTGCGGTCACGAACGAAGGTGGTTTGCGGAATTCCAATTTGGTGTCGACTGAGGATCTGTAAGCTGCGCAGTTTGTCACGCGAATTACTGATCCCGGCCGACGAGCAGGCGCTGAACGTATCCATCTGCTCAAATTGACGTACCACCGCGGTACCGAAGTAGGTGATCGACGCGCCAATCCGCGGTAGGATCGCATCGTATTCGCTCAGATGTTTGCTGCGGTAGTACAGATCCGGTTCACCCTGCTCTAAATCGATGGCGAATTTCAGCGTATTGAGGACCTTGGCGGTCGCTCCACGATGCCGTGCGGCTTCTAGCAAGCGCCGGGTTGAATAGCATTTCGGGCTGCAGGAAAGAATAGCTAACTTCATGGAGAAACTTTTTTTGAGCAGAGATGGGTTCGCGTCCTATCTTACAGAATATCTCCAGGGCGATAGGCGGCAGATTCCGGATTCTTTTCAACGAGCAACGCGATTCGTGCGTTTACTTTGTTGATTTGTGCGACCGCGTTGCCAATGAACTCCACCGGTGCGCCTATCGCAGCCTGCAACTGTTCACCGGTCAATGGGAGACGATCATCTGCAGCGAGACGCTGCAGCAAATCATTATCGTCACGACCGGTTTCTCGCATTGCCAAGGCAGCTGCCACAGCGTGTTCCTTGATCGCCTCGTGAGCGCTCTCGCGACCAACGCCAGCCTTCACTGCGGCGACCAAAATTTTCGTGGTTGCCAAGAACGGAAGGTAGCGGCGGAGTTCACGATCGATCACTGCCGGGTAAACGCCATAGTCGCTCAGCACAGTCAAAAACGTTTCCATTTGCCCATCAATTGCCAAGAACGCATCGGGAACAGCCACTCGCCGCACGACACTGCAACTGACGTCACCCTCGTTCCACTGATCGCCGATCAAACCGCCGACCATCGACAGGTAACCTCGCAGCAGAACACAGAATCCATCAATGCGTTCGGCCGATCGAGCATTCATCTTATGAGGCATGGCTGACGAGCCAACTTGCCCGGGCCGAAAGCCTTCCGTCGCCAGCTCGGCGCCTGCCATCAATCGAAGCGTGCGAGCAAAATTCGCCGGTGCCGAGGAGACCTGCGTCAGGGCAGAGACGACATCGAAATCGAGTGAGCGCGCGTAGACTTGACCGACGCTGTCGAGCACGGACGTGAACCCCAGCCGCTCTGCGATGCGCCCATCGAGCTGGTCGAGTTTGTTGGCGTCGTTCTGGAATAGATCGAGCATATCCTGCTGGGTGCCCACCGGTCCCTTGATACCCCGCAGTGGATAGCGGGCAATCAATTCCTCGACGCGCTGGTAAGCCGTCAGCATCTCCTCCGCAGTGTTCGCAAATCGCTTGCCCACTGTCGTCACCTGAGCAGGGACGTTGTGACTGCGTCCCGCGATGGCCAGCTCGGCGAACTGCGACGCCCGATCAGCCAACATGGCCAGTGAAGTGACAATGCGGTCGCGAACGAGCAGCAGTGCCAAGCGTATTTGAAGCTGCTCGACATTCTCTGTCAGATCGCGGCTCGTCATCCCCTTGTGAATGTGCTCGTGGCCGGCCAAGTCGTTGAACTCCTCGATCCGCGCTTTGACGTCATGGCGGGTGACGCGTTCGCGATCATCAATCGACTGCAAATTGACCTGCTCGATCACATTGCGGTACGCCTCAATAACACCGTCGGGAATTGGCACACCGAGGTCGGACTGCGCTTCCATCACTGCAATCCACAGCCGCCGCTCTTGGATAACTTTGGATTCAGGCGACCAAATTGCTACCATCGCATCGCTGGCGTAGCGGGATGCAAGAACGTTGGGGAGGGAATCGGGCACGGGAAACTCGGAGTAGAAGGTCGATAAAAGACGCGATGGACGTGATTACGAAGCTCGCCGGAGCATGGATTTCGACGTTGAACGGGATTTCCCAGCCTCTGGCGACGGTAGTTTCCAGCAGATGATCCACCACTGAAACACACCTGGGGCGTGATCATAGTCGGTTGGAAGCGTTGTCCAAGGGTAGCTCTTCGCCAACATCCCGCATTGCAGACGCTTGGCAGAACCGTGAAACTAGTCTCCGTTCTGACTGGGGACACACTGGCATGAAATTCAATTGATATGGAGAGACTGACATGGGCCTGGCCGACCAAATGATTCCTGAATTGGATGCCGAGATGGCAAGAACTCGCAATCTGCTGGAAAAAGTTCCGGCTGACAAAATGGACTGGTGCGCCGCCGAGGGTCTGCACACGATTGCTTGGAATGCCAACCACCTCGTCGATATCATCGGGTGGACTCCCAAAATCATCGAGCAGTCCTATTTTGACATAGCACCACCGGACGGGCCTGCAGAGCAAGTCTCCAGTGAATCCAATCCGAGCGTGCTCCTGAAACAGTTTGACAACAATCTGAAAGCTGCCCGCGAATCACTGGTGAACTGCTCCGATGACATCATGGCGGAAATGTGGTCGCTGAAATCAGGTGGCCAGGCCCTATTCACGATTCCCAAAAGCGAGTGCTTACGTACTTGGGTACTCAATCACGCAGTTCATCATCGGGGCATTTTGTCGGTATACTTGCGAATGTGCGGCGTCGAACTCACACCGGTTTACGACGGTTGAAATCACAGCCAGATCGACTGGTCGCAGCGACACTCGCCAACGCATGAATAACCATTGCGTTTCACTCTTCCCGGCCGCGCTGCTGTGCTGGCAGGGAAGCCATCGGTTCGGTTCGGGACGACCCTGACGGGATTTCTGATCCGATGTTGCGCTGGCATTGAGAGGGATATTGGATATAGTGAGGACTATCCCACCTCGCGTTCACGCGGATGCAATTCATCCGCCCTATCTGCGCACGCCTCTCACGTCCGAGTCCCACGCATGTTGCCGACTGATTCGCGGTACTTGGTACTCATCGCCTTGTCGCTGGTGCTATTAGGCGTCAGCGTGGCTGCTGAGCCCGCCAATAGCGTTCCCACCGAGATTCTCCCAGCCGACGGTAGCAAAGTCGATTTCTCTCGAGATATTCGCCCGCTGCTATCTGATCACTGTTTCGCCTGTCACGGGCCGGACGAAAACAAGCGGGAATCCGGAGTGCGGCTCGATACCGCAGAGGGGGCCCAGTCGGTGATTGACTTGGACGACTGGGAGACGAGCGTTCTCCTGGAGCGGATCAACAGCGACGATCCCGACATGCTGATGCCGCCGCCGGACTATCACAAGCCGCTCAGCGACGATGCCAGGTCGTTGCTATCGAACTGGGTTCAACAGGGTGCTGAGTTTCAGGCCCACTGGTCGTTCACCCCCCCCACCCTTCGTGATTTGCCAGCCAGCTCCGGCGACACGAGCGACGACCCCATTGATTGCTGGATCAACGCTGCCCTGGAAAAGAAGTCTCTCCGCGCGAACGGCCCCGCGGATCGCGTGACCCTCGCTCGCCGAGTCGCGTTTGACCTGACTGGTCTGCCACCCACCTGGTCACAAGTGCAACGTTTCATCCACGACACCGATCCTGATGCGTATGAGAAATACGTTGATGGACTGCTGAGCTCGTCGCACTATGGCGAGCACATGGCCCGCTATTGGCTCGATCTGGTGCGGTATGGTGACACCCACGGTTTGCACTTGGACAACTATCGAGAGATGTGGCCCTATCGGGACTGGGTAATCTCTGCGTTCAATGAAAATAAGCCCATGGATGTTTTCATCACCGAGCAGCTTGCCGGTGATTTGCTCCCCGAGGCTACTCTTGCTCAGCAGATTGCCTCTGGATTCAATCGACTCAATGTCACCACCAACGAGGGCGGTTCGATCTACGAGGAGGTATTTGCTCGCAATGTGATCGATCGGACAGACGCGTTCGGCACCGTATTCCTGGGACTGACGACGGGGTGTGCGGTCTGCCACGACCACAAATTCGATCCGATTTCGCAGCGAGAGTTCTTCTCCCTGTCAGCATTTTTCAACTCACTCGACGGCCGCGCCCTCGACGGGAACACGAAAGATCATGCCCCAGTCGTGCGCGTGGCCAGCGAGGAACAGCAGCAGCGACTCGATGAAATTGCCACCGAAATCGCCGCAATCGACCTGCAACAGGATGGCTTGCTGCCGGACGTCGATGCTGCCCAGAAAGCGTGGGAGTCGGCACTGGCGGGAAGCTCGAATGCGAAATCAGCGGTGCTTAGGCCACGCACGGCTCAATCCAAATCGAAAACAGAAACGAGCATCATCGACGATACGATCGTCCATGTCGCTGGCAAGGTTGCCGCCAAGGAGACCATTGAGATTGAGTGCGAGCTTCCGCCCGGCCAGTGGCGGATGCTGCAACTGGGAGCCCTCACAGACGATCAGAACACCCGTGTGGGGGCGTCGTCCAATGGCAATGCAGTACTCAGCGAGATCGTACTGCAGACGCGCCCAGACGATCAATCGGAGTGGCAAGCGGTGAAGATTGCGTCCGCATTGGCGAGTCGCCAACAAACCGATGGTGATGGTTTTTCTGTAGAGATGGCCGTCGACGGTGCAATTGACGCTGATCGTGGTTGGGCGGTGGCCGGTCATCAAAGTGAGGGGCCGCGAACGGCTTGGTTTGAACTGCAATCGCAGGTGGATTCAACGCCAGAGACTCCAACGCAACTTCGCATTGAACTTCATTATCAATCGAAGTACGCAGGCCATATGTTTCGTGACGTGCAGTTGACCGTCTACGACGACGTCGAAACCCGTTTAGGGGAAGCATTTGCTGCCGGAGAGGTTGAGTTGGCGGAACCGCTCAAAGCCGCCTTGGCGGCAATTGCGAAGAGGGAGCCCCCCGCTGACAATGCCGATGCCCAATCCGCTTCCGAGGCCGTGCGAGAGTTCTACCGACGCAAGTATTGCCGTTCGCCGCAGTGGTTAGCAATTCAAGACCTGCGCAGCGGCTTGATCAAGATGCAGAGCGACCTGCAGAACAGCCTTCCAACAACGCTCGTCTGGAAAGAAACCACCGAGCCACGTGAGGCGCGAGTGCTGATACGTGGCCAATACGACGCTCCGGGTGATGCAGTCGACCGTGGCACGCCCGCCTTTTTGCCACCGCTTCGGAGCGACGATGATACCGACCGGTTGGCATTGGCCGAGTGGCTGACGGCGGACGATCACCCGCTGACGGCCCGTGTCGCCGTGAATCGGTTTTGGCAACAGCTGTTCGGCACCGGCTTGGTTAAGACGAGCGAGGATTTTGGCAGTCAGGGCACCCCACCATCCCACCCCGAGCTGCTCGATATGCTGGCGATCGAATTTCGTGAGAGTGGTTGGGACGTCAAAGCGATGATGAAACGATTGGTCATGACGGACGCCTACCAACGTGATGCCAAATCGACCGCGGAGATGCAGGCGATCGATCCCAACAATCGTCTGCTCGCCCGAGGCCCGCGCTTTCGTCTCGACGCCGAGATGCTGCGAGACCAGATGCTCTCCGTGTCCGGCCTGCTCGTCGACCAACAAGGTGGTCCGAGCGTGAAACCTCCTCAGCCTGCTGGGTTGTGGGCAGCAGTGGGATACACCGATTCCAACACGGCGACGTTCGTGGCCGACGAAGGCGACAAAATCTATCGCCGCAGCGTTTACACATTTTGGAAACGTACCAGCGCCCCCGCTGTGATGACGACGTTCGATGCCCCCAGTCGTGAGTCATGTACGGCCCGCCGAGAACGGACCAACACGCCCCTGCAAGCTTTGTTGATGCTCAACGAGCCCCAAACGATGGCTGCCTCGCGGCGGTTAGCCGACCAGATGATAGAAACGGATACCACGAATCCCAAACTGTCGCTGACTGATCTCTTCGAAAAGATAACGCTGCGGTCGCCGACCGCAGGTGAACTCGATTCCCTCGCCAGCCTGTTGACGGATTTGACGGATCTCTATGGCGAGAGCCCCGATCAAGCGACGAAGTTGGTCGGGTCCGCCGACGCGAGCTTGGCCGCTTGGACCGTGCTCGCCAGTACCCTGCTCAACCTAGACGAGGTAGTTTGCAAATGAACCGCTCATCCCATCGACATGCAGCCGATCTGATTCACGCGTCGGAGGCCCAAACTCGACTGTCGCAATTGACTCGTCGCTCCCTGTTTTCAAAGTCCTGTGCAGGTTTGGGGATGGCGGCGCTGGCGTCACTCGAAGGCACTCCGGGCGCGATCGCAGCGGAACTGACGTCAAGCGTGGCGTCCGCCACAAAGATGGGTGCGGCCCCATCTGCGCCAAATGAAGGCCTGCCTGGCCTGCCACATCACGCCCCCGCCGCCAAGCGGGCGATTTACCTGTTCATGTCGGGTGCCCCCAGCCAAATGGACATGTGGGATCATAAGCCCGCGATGGCGGACTGGTTCGACAAAGATTTACCCGAGTCGATTCGGCAGGGTCAACGTCTGACCACGATGACGAGTGGCCAGTCACGTTTTCCGATCGCACCGAGTATCTACCAGTTTTCTCCCTATGGCGAAAACGGCACCATGGCGAGCGAGTTAATCCCGCACATGGCTGGCAAAGTCGACGAGATCTCGTTGGTCAAGTCGATGTATACCGAGGCGATCAATCACGACCCTGCGATCACCTACATCTGCACGGGAAATCAATTGCCGGGCAAGGCGTCGCTCGGTGCATGGCTCAGCTACGGTCTCGGTACCGAAAACGCCGACCTACCCGCCTTTGTCGTGATGACTGCGTCGTGGACCGGTCGTAAACAGGCCCAGGCGCTCTACAACCGGTTATGGGGAAGTGGTTATTTGCCGAGCCGATACCAAGGCGTGGCATTGCGCAGCAGCGGCGACCCCGTGCTCTACCTGTCTAACCCCGACGGCATTGACTCCCGCGTCCGCCGCCGCATGCTCGATACGCTCGCCGAACTCAACGGAGAAACGCTTCGCCGGATCGGCGACCCTGAAACGGATGCTCGGATCGCACAGTACGAGATGGCGTTTCGGATGCAAACCAGCGTCCCGGATCTCGCCGATTTAAGCGACGAGCCCCAGCACGTACTCGATCTGTATGGTCCCGATGTTCTAAAGCCGGGCACCTATGCGAACTGTTGCTTGATGGCCCGCCGACTGGCTGAACGCGGCGTGCGTTTCACACAGATCTTTCATCGTGGCTGGGATCAGCATGGAACTCTGCCGAAAGACCTGCCCAATCAGTGTCGGGATACCGATCAGCCATCGGCCGGCTTGCTCACCGATTTAAAACAGCGTGGGCTACTCGATGACACGCTCGTCGTCTGGGGCGGCGAATTCGGGCGGACGATCTACTGCCAGGGTGAACTGACGAAAACTAATTATGGCCGCGACCATCATCCCAAGTGCTTCTCGGTTTGGCTGGCAGGTGCGGGAGTGCGCGGCGGCGTCGTGCACGGGGAAACCGATGAATTCAGCTATAATATTGTCCGTGACGGCGTCCACATCCGCGATCTCAATGCCACGATTCTCGAACGCCTGGGCATCGACCACGAACGCCTGACCTATCCGTTCCAAGGCCTCGATCAAAAACTCACCGGTGTCGAGCAGGCTCGCGTGGTGCGAGAACTGTTGGCTTAGCACATCATCGCCGCCGGAAACTTGCGTCGGCGGTGGCGTACCACGAGCGTCACCTACCACTCGTCAAGACCGCGTTCGGCAAGACGCTGAGTGAGCACGGAAACTGAACGTGCCACATCGGTAAGTGGCACCTTTCAGAACAGGGCGTTCTGAGACCTGACGCGGCGAAAGAGCAAAATAACAGAGCCGTATCGATGAGCCAAGTTTTTTAGCGCCGCTGCTACCGCCGCCCCCCAACATCCCAAACAGTGAGTGAGTCGGTCGCATACAATGCTTGCGGGATCGCTTGTCCGTTATCGCAATGCATTGACCGAACGATGAAACAACTCACCTTACTGTTATTCGTGTTACTTTCCGTCTCCATTCCACGGACCGGCTTGTCGACTCCACCAACGTTGCATCGTTGGGAACGCGCAGTGTGCATTCAGTCGCCGGAGGAAAACAAACCGGACAGCATGAAACTTTGCTCCGCATTCTTCGTACATTCTGCCGAGCAGTTGTTTCTCGTCGCGGCCGGGCACGGTAGCGACGAAACGAATGCGAAAAGCAAGTTGGTCTATCGTGATCCGGCGGGCAAATCGCAATCGGTATCGCTGAAGTCTCTCTGTTCTGGTGAATCCGACCCGTGGCAACGCGATCCCACATCTGATTTTGCCATCGCGGAAATCCGCCCTGACCCAAACGGAAGGCTCCATGTCGACAACCTGATGACACTCTCTGTATCACTTCAGAGCGTTTGCACTGAGACCCAGACGCCAACCACTCAGATCGTCACCGCTGGTTTTCCACTTGGATTCGGTGCGAAGGAACCCATTTCACCACTTGCGGTCGTCGGCTATGTAGCTTCGACTGAAATTCAAAGCAAGACGCGTTGGGGACATGAGCCGATTGTTTACTGCTCTCCGGCAATTGCGCAAGGGACGAGTGGCGGCCCTGCGTTTCTATTCGATAGATCGACCGATGACGTCACTGTGGTAGGCATCTATGTGGGCGTAGTGACCGACGTTTCCGGTGCGAAGCTCTCCAAGATGGTTCCTTCACGCTTGATTCACGACGCCATTGCGAATTCGACGCCGACAACGAAAAGTGAGTAGATCGTTCTTCAGTCGCATCATTCAACCACGAAGGATATGAAATGGACCGCCCCTGACTTTCGCGTGGTTCGCGTCTGTCGTGGTTCAAAACTCGCGCTGGTTGTACAGTCGGTTTGCCTGCCACTCACGCTGAACCGTTCTTCGCCATGTTGAAAAACGCTTAACATGGTTTTGCCGCAAGTCCGCAGCTTCACAGGTTCAAAATCTCTCGGCGGTAAAAGTCGATCGTTACGATCGCGTCGCTTGGGTTAGCACCCCGCAGACGACTCGAGGATTTGTGATGACAAAAACGCTGTGGCGGGGCATCAACTGGGCGGCTGGAGCGGCCATAGGACGCTGACCGACTGCGACATGGTCCCGTGGCATCGACCCGCCAGCTTGCATCAATCGGATCCATTTCCGCCGCTGAAATTGTGATCGGAACCGGTGCGGGGTGTGGTCTTCCCGCTACTCATTTGTCCAAGTCGTACTGCTTAATCTTCTTATAGAGGGTATTCCGGTTCATTCCCAATCTTGCCGCAGCCTTGGTTTGGACTCCGCCGCACTGAGCGAGCACTTGCGAGATCAGTTCCTTTTCAATTTGGTCGACAACGGAAGCGTGCACGTTCTCCTCTTCATCTGCCTCCGAGAGACCGCGTGAAACGACGAACCGGGTGAGTGTTTTCACGTCCATCCGATCGACATACGCAGCTGGACTGACCGCGGGCTCGGGGGAACGCTGTGGCGAACCCGGATGCTCCCCGATCGCCTCGTGATCGCCCGGCGATCGCATTGGTTGTTCTGGATCGAGCGGCCCGCCAGCTGCAAATGACTCGGGGAATCTGGCGACGAGCGGTTCACCGCTGGTGACGCAGACGGGTAACAGATCGAGCGTCAATTCGTCGGTGTCGCTCATGACAACCGCACGCTCGATATAGTTCTGCAGCTCGCGGACGTTGCCGGGCCAATGATAATCCTGCAGAGCAAGCATCACGGCCGGTTCGATATGGGTTACATACCGATCGTTGACTTCATTGTAGTAATCTAAAAAGAACGAAACGAGCGCCGGGATATCATCGCGGCGGTGCCGCAGCGCAGGGATTTCGATCGGGACGACGTTGAGCCGCCAATACAAATCCTCGCGAAATCGATCGTTGTGGACCTGTCTCATTAGGTCCCGATTACTTGCTGCGATCACGCGGGCGTCTGTGCGATGAGTGGCAGTGTCACCAACCCGCTCAAATTCCTTTTCCTGGAGCACGCGCAGCAGTTTGACCTGCAGGGTCATGGTCGTCGAATTGATCTCGTCGAGGAAGATCGACCCACCATCGGCGGCTTCGAAACGTCCGGCCCGGTTGGCGATTGCACCGGTGAATGAACCGCGTACGTGACCGAAAAGCTCGCTCTCGAGCAAACTTTCACTCAGCGCACCACAATTCACCTTGACGAACGGCCCACCACTGCGGTGGCTCAGCTGATGGATCGCCGAGGCAACGAGTTCCTTACCCGTGCCGGTCTCCCCTAAAATGAGCACCGATGCATTACTGACGGCGACCTTGCGGGTCACGCGATCGACTTCGCGCATGGCGGGAGATTGACCGATTACGCCCGGCAACAATTGATTCCGGACACTCACGGGCAGCTAGCTGGGCTGGTAGGATTGGCTGTCACCCGGTTTTCCAACCTGAAGAGAACGAATTGACACGAGCGACAAATTATCACGAACCGCCGCTTTGGGCTATGCGGTCGACGCGGGATCGATGCCGAATCGTGGGCCAGGCGCGTCATGAGCTCGCTCGCTCGGCCGATCAGCTGATTAGGAAATCCCACAGTGACCAGCGTCGCGACGATGCCGAGACGGTAGCGTCGGAACTGATTCCCCTGTGCGATGCGTTGCTGTGGATCGCCCGTCACGGCCCCCGCCAACTAGCCGACCGCCAGGTCGGTCTTGCCGGGCGGCCGATGTGGATGTGGGGCGTGCGAAGCGTCGTCCAGCGACAGCCGTGGGGTAAGGTTTTGATCCTCGGGGCGTGGAACTACCCGATTTTCCTAGCCGCCGTGCAGACTGCCCAGGCACTCGCGGCAGGCAATCAGGTCCAGCTCAAACCCGCCCCGGGAACCACCGCGGTCGTCGCGGAGTGGGTTGACGCATTTCGCCGAGCGGGCGTGCCAGCGGAAGCTCTCCAACTGCTGGATTCCACGACTGAGGCGGCGAAAAACGCGATTGACGAGGGCGTGGACCTCGTCGTTCTGACGGGAGCGGCGAGTACCGGGCGAGCAGTATTACGACAAACTTCGGAACAATTGACACCTGCCATCATGGAACTGTCCGGGGTCGATGCGGTCATTGTTCTCGGCGACGCCGACCATCACCGAGTGATCAACGCGATCCGGTTCGGGCTGACGTTCAACAGTGGAGCATCTTGTATCGGTCCGCGGCGTGTCATGTATGTGCGCGGCCGCGACGAGCCCCCCTGGGTGGACGAGCTGGTGGCATGCCTGAGCGTCTGTCCGCCCGTGATTGTCCATCCAGCTGCCCGCGAGACCGTTGTTGGCATGATCACCGCTGCGCTCGATGCCGGCAGCGTGGATCGAATTGGGCGATTTGACCCGGCCGAACTCCGTCGGAGCGGAGCCATGCATCCGGTCGTACTCACGCGAGTTCCCGACGACCACGCTGTTCTGCAGACCGATCTATTCGCTCCCGTGTTGTCACTGCTGCCAATGGACTCGCTTGACGCTACGGTGGCGCAGGTCAACGATTGTCGCTATCGGCTGGCAGCATCCGTGTTTGGAAGTGCCAATGCCGCCGCTACCGTTGCCGGACAACTCGATGTCGGTTCGGTAACGATCAATGATTTAGTGGCACCGACGGCGGACCCGCGGCTTCCTTTCGGTGGTCGCCGAGAGAGCGGCTTTGGGGTCACTCGCGGTCCCGAAGGATTGCTAGCCATGACAACCCCACGAGTGATTTCGACACGCTCAGGCCGCATCGCCCCGCATCTTTCGCCACGGCGGGATACCGATGCCGAACTCTTGACCGGCGTGATGCAGTGGAACCATGGCAGCGGTTTTCGCGAGCGAATCGCGGGACTGCGCCGACTTACCTCTGCCGTTCGCCGGCGAGGTCGGGTAAAACAGTGAGTCGTGGCATTGATTCGTCTTCCCCTCTCGAGTGCACTCCCGTCTCATGATCGCGTCCGAGCAACCACAGTCCTCCCCTGCCACCACTGCCCCCCAACATGTGGTGGTCATTGGAGGAGGTTTGGCGGGGCTATCGTCTGCCTGTGTGTTGGCGGCCCGAGGTCACCGCGTCACGTTATGTGAGAAAAACGAATGGGTGGGTGGTAAGGCGGCAGTGCTGCATACAGAGGGCTACCGGTTCGACATGGGTCCGACGATCCTGACCTTGCCGAGTGTGTTAAGAAGAGTTTTCGCGGAAGCCGATCGAAATCTGGACGATTATCTCGAGATGGTGCCGCTCGATCCGCAATGGCGGTGTTTTTTCGAAGGCACATCGGCAGCGAATACCACTGAAAATACCGTGCTTGATCTCGTCGCTGACGTCGACGCGATGAAGCAGCACCTGCGCGAGTTCACAGGCAATGACTCCGCCGCAGACGGATACGAGAAATTCATTCGCGTCAGCGAGCAGCTCCACGGTGTCTCCGACCGCTTCTTCTTTTGGCGTTCGATCGGCGGTCTTGCCGATACGATGGAAGTGGGAGGCGCTTTCTCAGCCGCCGTTCTGAAAGACGTGCTGTCGTTGAGAATGGGGCGCAGCGTGGCATCGGTGGTGCGTTCGCATGTGCCTGAGCATCGCGTATCTCAGATGATGGATCACTTCACGCAGTACGTGGGCTCGTCACCCTATGCGTCACCCGCAGTGCTCTGCAGCATCGCTCACATGCAGACCGAGGAAGGCATCTGGTATCCCCTCGGCGGTACCCGTGCCGTCCCCGAGGCGCTAGCAAAACTCGCATGCGAACTCGGTGTCGAGATCCGCACCTGTACCGATATCTTGGAAATTCAAACTGCTGCATCCGGCGTCCAGGGTGTGGTCACTGCCGGTGGCGAAACGATTCCATGTGACGCCGTGGTCAGTAACTGCGACGCCGTTCGGACCTACCGTGAACTCCTGCAGGGTACGCCTGCGGCCAAAGCGTTTGAGCGCAAACAGAACTACGAGGCAGCGTGCAGTGGCGTGGTCCTTTATCTGGGTCTGAATCGCCGTTACGACCAGTTGCTACATCACAATTTCGTGTTCTCTAAGGATCCGAAAGACGAGTTTGATCACATTTATCGTCGCGGCGAGCTCGCGCCCGACCCCACGGCTTACGTTTGTGCGCCTTCGGTTTCAGAACCAGGCGTTGCCCCCGCGGGCGGCGAAGCACTGTATATCCTCGTGCATACGCCGTACCTCCGCAGCCGGCACGACTGGAAAGCGATGTTGCCTCACTACCGCGAGGTGATTCTCGACAAACTCGAGCGGACGGCGGGCATGGATGGCATCCGGGATGCCATCGTGACTGAGGACTCGCTGACTCCGGAAGATATTCACAACCGCTACCGCGTGCTCAATGGTGCCATCTATGGTCTCGCCAGCCACGGTAAATTCACCGGTGCCTTCAAGCCGGGCAATCGCCGCAAAGATGTGCCAGGTCTGTATCTCGCTGGCGGTGCGGCGCATCCGGGTCCGGGGATGCCGATGGTGTTGATGAGCGGTTGGATCGCAGCGGATTCGCTCGACCAGGATGCCCGTGCTGGGCGACTTGATATGGCAACTGTGGGCTCGACCGCGTGAATTCAGAACTCGCGCCCGTCCCTGCCGCCTGGTTTCAGAATGGCTTTCACCGGTTTCTCGATTCCTATTTGAAACGCCACTTTCATGCGATCGCGGTAGCGCGAGATGATGCCGGAGCCCGTCGCACCACGGGGACGGCGATTTGTGGTGATATGGCTGTGCCGATGATCGTGTATTGCAACCATCCATCGTGGTGGGATCCGATGATCGCACACTTCATTAACCACAGATTACTGGCGCCTCGCCAGCTGTATGCACCGATCGACGCGATTGCGTTGGAGAAATACAAGGTGCTATCCAAGCTCGGTTTTTTCGGTGTTGACCTGAACTCCAGTCGCGGCGCGGCTGATTTTCTCAAAACGACCGGCGAGCTGCTACAGCGACCGGCCACCGCGCTTTGGCTGACACCGGAGGGACGTTTCGCCGATGCCCGTGATCACGACGCTGCCCTGATGCCAGGACTCGCTCACCTATGCTCAAAATTGGATCGCGGATTGGTGGTGCCACTCGCCCTCGAGTACGCATTTTGGGATGAACGTCTGCCAGTATGTTTACTGAGAATCGGCGAGTTGTTTTCGCTAGGGGAGTCACCTTCGCGAACCAAATCTCAGTGGACGATCGAACTGGCCCACCGACTGCGTGAGAACCAAACGAAGTTGGCTGCTCTCGCGATCGCCCGTGCCGCCGAGCCGTTCGACAACCTGCTGCACGGGAAACAAGGTGCATCGGGAGCCTATGACTGGGCACGCCGCTTGAAATCATGGCTTTCGCTGAAGAGGTTTGATGCCGCTCATGGAGATAAATTTGGGGGACGATCGAGTGAATGATTGGTTCATGGTCGTGATGCTATGGGTCCTGCCATTGCTTTCACTGCTGCTCGCCAGCGTGGCTGCGTTGATGTTTGCTGGCAATCTGCCACAGTTTCTGCGGTGGCGGGCCGGTGAGTTGAGTCCCACCGAGGAGGAACCCTCCATATCGGTGCTGATCCCTGCTCGCAATGAAGCTACTGGGATTACCCGCACCGTCAACGCGGTCCTCGCCAATACCGGCGTCGTGCTGGAAGTGGTTGTGCTCGACGACGATTCGGTGGATGGAACCGGCGAACTTGTCCAGCAGATTGCCGATCAGGATCCCCGCGTGCGGCTGATCTCCAGTCCGGAACTGCCTGCCGGATGGAACGGAAAGCAGCATGCCTGCTGCCGGCTGGCCGAAGCCGCTCAGTTCGACCTGTTGTTGTTTCTCGATGCCGATGTGCGACTAAAACCAACGGCGCTACAGCAGTTGACCCGTCGTAAGGCTCAGTACGCCGAGACCGGGCCAGCGAAAGGCAAGCCAATCGCGCTTCTAAGCGCGTTTCCGAATCAAGAGACGGGGTCGCTGTCTGAAAAGATGTTGATTCCCATGATGCACTACATCTTGCTCTGCTATCTGCCCTTTTCACGGATGAGATCGAGAACCGATCCGGGCTACGCGGCGGGGTGCGGTCAGGTGTTCGTCACCGATCGCGAGGCGTACCAGCGCAGCGGAACGCACGCCGCGATCCGAGCGACGCGTCACGATGGGATTCATCTGCCGCGAATCTATCGACAGAACGGCATGTTGACTGACTGTGTCGATGGCGCTGGTCTGGCAACGTGCCGGATGTATCACGGTGCTGCTCAGGTTGTGAGAGGAATGCTCAAGAATGCACACGAAGGCATCGCGAACTGGCGGCTATTGGTGCCGTTCACCATCCTGCTTGCTGGCGCGAGTCTTCTGCCCTATGTGACTCTCGGCTATGCGTTGGTGCAGTACGCTGCCGGGGACCACCGCATATCAATTTGGTTTGCGGCTCTGGTGAGTGTGGCAGCGATATTCCTCAGTCACCTGCCACGCTGGGTGGCGGCATGGAAACTTCCGCAGAGCCCCACCGGGGCGTTCCTCCATCCCGTCGCCATTGGGCTGTTTCTTACTCTGCAGTGGTGCGCGTTCGTGATGCATCTGTGTGGCCAACAGATTGCCTGGCGGGGGCGAGACAGCTGAGGATAGATCCGTACTCATCGTATTGACTGAAATATAATGCAACTCACACAAATATCCCTCAACATCTGCTTGGCTCTGTTGGGCCTCGCCATTGCATCAAACCGGGTTGCTGCCGAGGAAGGCAGTTCCCAGGCACCACCATTGTCGCCCGAAGAGTCGATGGCAACGATGGAAATCCAGCCCGGGTTTGCCTTGGTCCCGGTCCTCACAGAACCTGAGATTTCCGAACCAGCCGCGATTGTCTGGGATGGAAATGGACGGATGTACGTCGTCGAAATGCGTACCTACATGCAGGACATTGATGGCACGAACGAATTGGCACCCACCAGCCGCGTGTCTCGGCATGAGGACACCAACGGTGACGGCGTCTACGACAAACACACGGTGTTCGCAGATAACCTGGTTCTACCGCGAATGGTATTGCCGTTGCTCGACCGCGTCATCATTGGCGAAACCAATACGCTAGACTTGAAAAGTTACCAAGACACCGATGACGATGGTGTCGCCGATCAGGTTGAACTCTGGCATGAGGGCGGCCCCCGCGGTGGCAATCTTGAACATCAACCCAGCGGCCTCGTCTGGAATATCGACAACTGGATCTACACGACCTACACCGGCTATCGACTTCGTTACACCGATGGCAAAGTGACCAGTAGCCCGCTGATCTACAATGCCGGACAGTGGGGACTGACGCAAGATAACGTGGGCCGGATGTTTTACTCGTCTGCAGGCGGCGAGAACCCCGCGTATGCGTTTCAACAGCCAATCGTCTATGGACAGATTGACCTGCCGGGCGAACAAGCACCGGGATTTCGCGAAGTCTATCCCATCGATAATGTACCGGATGTTCAAGGCGGACTGCCTCGCGTTCGGGACGACAACACTCTCAATGTCTTCACGGGGGTCTGCGGGCAATCCATCTTTCGCGGTGACCGTCTGCCCAATGACTTTGCCGGCGACTTAATTCTCTGTGAACCAGTGGGTCGCCTAATTCGACGCGCCAAAGTGACCGATGAAAATGGCCGCATCACGCTGCGAAACGCCTATGATCAACAGGAGTTTATTGCCGCTCGCGACCCGAATTTTCGGCCGATCAACAGTGCCACTGGACCTGACGGTTGCCTGTACCTTGTCGATATGTACCGCGGTATCATTCAGGAAGGTGCGTGGGTCCGCGAGGGATCGTACCTGCGCGGTATCGTTGAAGAATACGAATTGGACAAGAACATTGGGCGTGGCCGCATCTACCGCGTTGATCATGAATCGACAGAACGTGGCCCTCAACCACGGATGCTCGACGAATCTCCACTGCAGCTTGTGGCTCATCTTAATCATCCAAATGGATGGTGGCGTGATGAAGCTCAGAAGCTCATTATTCTGCATGGCGACAACAGCGTTATTCCGGCATTAGAGGAACTCGCTCACCAAGGTGACGATCCATTGGGGCGATTGCACGGCTACTGGACGCTCGAAGGACTTGGTGCGATCACCGTAGAGTCTCTCGCGGAAGGATTCGTTGATTCGGACGCCCGCGTTCGTGCCGCCGCCATGCGGTTGGCAGAACCATTTCTGGCAACCGACACCAGTCTCAACAATGTTATCGAACGCCTGGCTCAAGACCCGAGCCCAGGCGTCGTGATGCAAACACTGCTCTCGGTCAATCAGGGACAGCACCCTGATGGTGAGGCGATCACGCAGCGGATTGTTGAGGCGAACCAGTCCAACCCCAACGTCGCCTCTGTCGCTGAGCAATATAGGCGGGGGATGGAAGCCCTGCGGGCAGAACAGAAAAAGATTGCTGAAATGGCTCAGCGCAACGAAGCGCTCGCCGCATCGGTTCTCCGTGGGAAGGTGATCTACTCGACACTCTGTACGACCTGTCACGGGGAACATGGTAAGGGACATCCATCTCCGCAGGGCGGCGATCATTTAGCGCCTCCTTTAGCTGGATCGGCGCGCGTCCAAGGGCACAAAGCTCGACTGCTCCGGATTCTCTTGCAAGGCTTGATCGGTCCTGTCGACGACAAAACCTATGCCGATGGACTGATGATGCCATTGGCCGCCAACGACGATGCCTGGATTGCGGACGCGGCAAACTATGTCCGTAACAGTTGGGACAATGAAGGTTCAATGATCCAACCGCAAGACGTGGAACGCGTTCGAGAGGAGTCAGCCTCTCGAATTGGTCCCTGGACTCTTGCAGACCTACACTACTACGACCCACCCGAGACCAAGGACCGTTCCCAGTGGAAGCTCGATGCGAGCAATAATCGCGAACATTTAGAAATGGCGATCGACACGAGTGAAAAAACTCGCTGGGATACCGGCACCGTCCAGAAGCCAGGCCAGTGGCTGTCGGTTGAACTCCCTGAACCCGTTAGGGCGATGACGCTGGTACTGGATACGCGAGGTTCGAACCAGGACTTTCCACGCAGCTATCTCGTGGAAGTCTCCGCCGACGGGTCCTCCTGGAATGGGCCGGTGGCGGTTGGCTACGGCGACAAGCCTGTTACGTCGATCGAGCTGGATAGTCCGGGACTGGTTCGGTTCATCCGCGTTACCCAGACCGGAGTGTCGCCTAATAAATACTGGTCGATTCACAATCTTCAGCTCAAAGCGATCCCGGCGGACGCCAAGCCACCGATTTCACTGGCTGAGACGCTCGCGGAAATCTCGCCGCACGATCTGGCGACTCGAGCGATGGCCGAAGGAGATGCCAAACGAGGGGCGGAGCTATTCTTCAATCCATCGATTTCGTGTGCCAAGTGCCACGAGCCCGTCTCAGGCCCACGACTGGGTCCTAATCTCGCTGAAGCTCGCGACGGCATCACCAATTCCATGCTGGTACAGTCCGTGCTGGAGCCGTCTCAAGAAATCCACAAAGATTTTCAGCAGGTATCCGTGATCACCGCCGACGGTTTGGTGCTTCGTGGTTTCCCCGTCCGCGAGGATGATGACGAGTTCGTAATCCGGGAACCCGCGGGCGGCAAGGAAATCGTGATCGCCCAGGAAGACATCGACGACGTCATTCCTGTCAGCGTGTCTGCAATGCCGCCGGGACTGGTCAATCAACTCCATGACCGGCAGCAGTTCTCCGATCTGATTCGCTTCCTAATTGAAATTCGCACAGGCGGCGAAACGGCGATGAAGTCCTTCCGAGCAGATTCGAAATGACAGAAATCTCAAAACTCATTCAGACTGGATCAGGATGCTTGTTGCAGCTCGCGGTCCGGTTTGGCACTCTGCGATTGTATTCCCTGCGCATCAACCTTCTGCATTCTTGAACTTACAGTGAGCGTATTGATCACCTCACGTGCAAACCCTATAGGCGTTCGCGTTTCCAGACGTTCGACCGCTTTCGATGTGCCTTCCGCCATCATCGCGGGCAGTGTGTTGGAATCGGGGGACGGGATGGCCTCATGGGGTGCGGAAGAACGATTTGGGCAGTCCCCGCAAGGTACTGCTGGCCGCGATCCCAGCAGTGCTTCAGTGTTTCAGAACCAACGTCTGAGCTGCTTACTTTAACTCCGCAAGGAGTTTGCCATCAGTGAGATTCCAGATTCGCACGACACCGCTCTGACCGCCAGCGATCAATTGTTCTCCGTCTGGGGTGACCGCGACCGCGAACAGAAAATCTTCGGCGGCGTCGAAGCTGCGAACTTTGGAGCCGTTCGTTGAGTTCAATAACCTGACCTCGCCACTGCCACATGCTGCCACCAGCATGTCGCTGGCATCCACAAATCGAATCCCGGTTAACTCCTTCTTAAAACCGCTGACTGTTCGCGAAGTTTCTCCAGTCTCGATGTTCCAAATCTTGACCGTTTGATCCGCTCCAGCCGACGCGATGACTGAACCACTGTCCTGCCATGCAATCGACAATACATGATGGGTGTGTCCCTCGAATTGACGAGTGGTCATGCCGCTGGCGACATCCGTCAATCCGATGGTTCGGTCCGCTGACGACGACGCGAGCGTTCGTCCATCGGGCGAGAACGCTAAGCCGAGGATTGTGTCAGAGTGTAGTTCGCCCAAATCCCGCAGTAGTTCACCGGTCCGAACGTCAAAGAGTTTGATGGTCCCCGATCGGCTAGGTTCGCCCGAGCCGATCGCCACCGTCATCGCATCGGGTCGAAACGAGATCGCCGTGGCGCGATCCACAATTTCCGTAGGATCGTTGACTTCACCAATCGTGCGTTCGAGTACCCATTGTTCTCGTAGCGGATAGCACTGCAGGGCACCTGAGCCCGCCAGCCGGCAGAGCTTGTCACCTACGACAGCGACGCTCGCTCGCTCGCTGCGGTCTGACCTGGATGCATCGCCAGGGAGCGTCGGCGGAATTTGGGTCAGAGGCTGTCCATCACGACTGCGAATAATGCGGGAAGAACCATCTCGATGGACCGTCACGATGCGGCTTGCATCCGGGCTGACTGCGACGCCAAGCACCGCGTGTCCAGGTTGCGTCAAGTTCGATTGAATCAGGGTCGACTTAGCATCGAGCCGAGTGAGCCGCTGGGATTCCGCGTCGACGACACGTTGGTGTTCCGGGATCGCATCGGTAGCCCGCCGATGAGCTGCCGTGGCCGCGTCGGTCAATCGCTGGTACTTGGCCAACTCCGCCTCACTCTTTGCCTTTTCGGCTTCGAGCTGCTTGAGTGACGCGCGCTGGGCATCGAGTTCCTTCGTGGCTTGTTCTAGCAACGTCTTGTCGCTAGCGATTTCCTGCTCCGCCGCCGCTATGTCGCCGGTGATTTTTGCGATCTTGGCCTGGGTTTCCGTAACCAGTTTTGCAGCTGCAGCATGCTTTTGCTCATTGGCGTCGCGCGTCTGAATTGTGGCATCACGGAGTTTTGTGATCGCCGCAAGCGCCTCGTCCTCTTTCTCCAGTAGCTCCTGAAGCTCTTTCGCCTTGTTCGTCAAATTCGCCACCACCGTCTGTTGCCGACGCGCATCACGTGCCGCCTTGGCTAATGCCAATGCATCGTCAACACCTGCGCTGTTTACCGCGAGCTGTTTCCCGTCCGCTAAACTCCAAACGCCGACGACGGCATCGCGACTGCCCGTCACCAACTGCATTTGATCTGCAGAAACGGCCAGCGCATCCACAATGGCGCCGACTTCGAAAGTGCGAGTGACTTGATTTGTCGCCGCGTCGATCAGCAAGACTCCCCGTGACTCGGTAGCAATCGCAATCGCCAGAGTTGGTTCGGCAATGAGCGCAACTGCGGTCGCATCGGAAACATCACTGACGACTTGATGCACAACCTCGAAGTTTGCCGTGGTCCCGTCAGCGTCCGCGACCAAACGCAACAGCTGCACGCTGCCATCGGTACGACGCACAGCGGCGTGCACGCCGTCAGTGCAGGTGGCCAGTCCACTCAGAGACGTGTGAAGGTCAATGGCGGCGAGTTCGCTGCCACCTATGGTTTCGGGCATGGTCACACGACCAGCGTTGTCAGCGACGACCAATTTGCCAGTCGAACCTGCCCACGCCAAACCGATCACGGGATCCGAGGGTCCGTGAATCAATGCTCGCCGCTCGTTTGTCATGACATCCCACACCTCAATGTCACCGATAGCATTGACGAGTGCCACGGCAGCACCATCGGATTGTACCGACATTAACTGGGCTGGCTTCAGCCATGATGCGTTCGTTGGCGAGACGGGCGAGTGTGCTCGCTTCCATAATCGCAGCGTTCGGAACCCTCCGCTGGCCAGTCGCCGTCCATCGGGTGAGAAGGCAATTGATTGAATCAAGTCGACGTCTGCAATCCCCACCTGATCCAATTCGGTATCCGAGAGCAATACATTTTCGGTTGGTGTGTGGATGTCAGCGACGAACAAGCGATTACCGCGGGCATATGCGAATCGCTGGCCATCGGGTGACACATCTAGCGCATTGACGGCGCGCAGCGACTCGGGAATGACCTGCCACGTGAGCGACTTCGATTCACCGGCACTGGATCCGTGGGCACCCTGCTGAATCCACAATTGCCAGAGGCCTAACTCCTCGGCGGTCAGCGGATTCGCCCCCACGTCATTGTCTTTGGGCGGCATGAGCGGGTCTTCTTCGCCAGTCGCTCGCATCAGCAATAGGCTCGCCATGGCATCACTGGCAATTACTGCTGGCCCAGTGTCACCCCCCTTCATTAACGACGCGTGCGACTCGAGAACTAACCCACCTTCGGCTTCACCCTGATGATGACAAGCAACACAACTGCGTTTCAGGATTGGGGCGATCTCGGTAGCAAAATCGACGGGGGTTGTCCGCTCCAACGGGGCGATTGGCTGAGTAGAATCGGCGCTCGCTGCAAGCGTGGTACAGCACACCAGTGCAATCCAAACCATGAAAGCGTTGCTGAGCACGACGAAGAAGCGATCCGCACGGGCAGAATGTGCGCGTGCAGGGACATGGCAGCAGGCAAGTGGATCCAGCATGGTGGTTTGATCGACTGATCTAAAGGTGGGAATACGCGAGGCGGGACTGCCAGTTTACTAGAACCATGCATCTCAAGGGTGCATAGGCTGAGAAACCTAGCAAAAGTCGAATAGGGTAATAGCGACTATTAAGCCGCCCCATAATTTGACATCTTGACCAGGGAGCACTATCTTGTCGGTTAAGTCTTGGAGATGATCAATCTAATCGACGCGTTCCCTTGACGTCCCGCCCCCGATCTCAACTTCGGGATCCCCTCCCCCCATTGCGACACTCGCTGATGCGATTTGATGTAGCCTGTCGCGAGCCTTTGAAGGTGCCGCATACCACTGCGGTATCAGGTAACTCAATGCCTGAGCCTCTCCAAATTCAGATGCCTTTAGACTGCGGGCACCTTCGGCGCCAGCGAATAGCGATGGTAGCCACGCGCTCCATGAAAGTTGTTGGGTGCGATGGGGTGACATTGCGACAGACGGCGCTGAAATCCCGCTCGATTGTTCACTCCCATTTTGGGTCATCGTTTGCGATGACAACGTTCCTAGGGTTTCGATCAGGTCCATCTTGCTCTCCACGTCAAATTGCCTGATGTCCGGTTGCTCACCCATGCTCTCCGATTAACGCGACCACTATGCACAAGATCACTCGACAAGGCTGCTTTTGGATCTGGCTCATGTGCAGCGTCGCCAGCCCATGTGCTTCCGCACTTGCGAGCGATGGTATGGTCAGTTTTGAACTGGATGTTCAACCGATCCTCACAGCTCATTCCTGCAACTCTGGCGGATGCCATGGAAAACAACGCGGGCAAAACGGGTTCCAACTCTCGCTCCTGGGCTTTGATCCTGACTTCGATCACGCTGCGGTGAGCCGCGATGCTCGGGGCCGACGCATCTTCCCTGCGTCACCGGAAAACAGCTTGCTGTTGCTTAAGGCGACGGCTGAATTGCCGCACGGCGGTGGACGCAAAATCGAACGAGATTCCGAAGACTACCAAACCTTGTTGCGATGGATTGGCCAAGCTGCCCCGCGACGGATTCCAAACGAGCCAACGCTGGAGCATGTGACCCTCACGCAAGATTCGTTTTCGCTCTCCCCCTCGCAGTCAGAATCGTTGCGGGTAACGGCCCACTACAGCGACAATTCCACTCGTGATGTCACTCGTCTGACGACGTATTTGTCCAACGACGATGCAGTCGTTTCGGTCGATACAAACGGCACCATCCAAGCCGGTTCTCTCCCGGGGGAGACTGCCGTGATGGCTCGCTACATGTACCACATCCAAGTCGCCAATGTGGTGATTCCGCAAACCGAGCCGTTGCCTGCAGCAATCTTTGAATCGCTGCCCCGCAATGGGTTCATTGACGAGCAGGTTTATCGCAAGCTGCAAGCACTGGCGATCGAGCCTTCGCCGACTGTTGACGATCATGTTTTCCTACGCCGCGTCAGTCTCGATTTGATTGGGCGGTTACCCACCGTCGAAGAGGCGAGAACGTTTCTAGATGGCACTGCCGGCGGAACGAGAGACCAACGACGAGCTCAGCTCGTTGATCAACTGCTCGATCGACCTGAATTTGCGGATCATTGGGCGGGGTACTGGGCCGACATGCTCCGTCCGAATCCTTATCGCGTTGGCATCAAAGCGGTGATGAATTATGACAACTGGATCCGACAACAATTCCGTGACGACGTGCCCTACGATTCCTTCGTTCGTCAGTTGGTCACGGCTAAGGGCAGCACTTGGCAAAACGGTGCCGCCACGCTGTATCGGGATCGACGCAGTCCCGACGAAGTTGCACCGATGATCAGCCAATTGTTCTTGGGCATTCGCCTGGACTGCGCGAAATGCCATCACCACGTGTTTGAAAAATGGAGCCAGCAAGACTTTTATCAATTCTCAGCCTATTTCGCGAAGGTTGGCTACAAAGGCACAGGTCTGAGTCCGCCGATATCCGGTGGCGAAGAGGTCGTGTTCACCGCGACGAAAGGCTCGGTGTCACACCCGCTGACTGGTGAGATAATGACACCGACACCGCTATATGATTTGCCGGGCGGCGACCCTGTAGACGCGGCTGAGAAGGCCGAGGGCGAACCAGTCGATCCTCGTGTCGCCCTGGCCCACTGGATGACATCGAAAGAAAACGACTCCTTCGCCGAAGTTCAGGTCAATCGCACCTGGGGGATCTTGATGGGCCGCGGTCTTGTCGAGCCTGTCGACGATCTCCGTGCGACCAACCCCGCCACCAATCCGGCCTTGCTGAGCGCGCTGGCCGACGAATTTCAAGCGTCCGGATATAGCTTCAAACAGCTTTTGAAAACGATCACACTCTCACGAGTCTACCGGCATAGCTCCGAACCAACGCCGTCCAATATCGCCGACCGGCTAAACTATTCACGCCACTACCGCCGACGACTACGAGCCGAAGTCTTGTCTGATGCGGTTGCAGACGTGACCCAGACCCCGGAGTCTTTTCAGGCGATGCCGCCCAATTCGCGAGCTAATCAGGTTTGGACGACGCGCGTTGATTCTGTTTTCCTAGATACGTTCGGCCGACCCAATGAAAACCAGGATCCGCCCTGTGAGCGAATGCCCGAGTCGACGGTCACGCAAGCCCTGCACATGATGAACTCGCAACAACTCGACCAGCGCGTGCGGTCCGAAAAGGGACGTGCCGCGAGGTTAGCTGCGAGTGATCAATCGCCACCGCAAATCGTCGATGAACTGTATTTGTCGACCTTCACGCGTTACCCGACTGCCGCCGAACGCGAATATGCCGTCAATCTCATCGAGGCCGCTGCGGATCGCCGCGGCGTCATTGAAGACCTGATGTGGGCGATGCTCAACAGTCCTGAATTTTCGATCCTGAACTAGGTACCGACGTATGAACTTGCATCAACATCGCAACTGCGACGGCATCACCCGCCGCGACGGACTGAAACTCGGGCTGCACGGTTTGCTCGCCGGCGGACTTGCCGGCGCCCTGCGTGCGACTTCCCTACAGGCTTCGGAATCGGCACCGACGCTGTTGAAAAAACAAGCCGACGCTTGCATTCTGATTTGGATGGACGGGGGACCAAGTCACTACGAGACATTCGATCCGAAACCGGATGCACCAATTGAAATCCGAGGAAAGTATCAGCCCATCGCAACGCAAACCCCAGGCATTCATTTTTCGGAGCCGATGCCGCGACTCGCGGCAATCTCCGATGACCTAGCGATCGTCCGTTCGATCCGGCACGATCAAGGCAATCATGGTGCGGGGAATCATTACATGACGACTGGCGCACCGCCACGGATTCCCGTTGGTTGCGGAGCGTTCGTCAGTTTTCACCCCAGCCTCGGCAGTGTGGTGTCGCAACAGATCGGTGCCCCTGATGGCATTCCTGCCTACTTCTCAATCCCCAGCATGTCACGCTCGGGAGGACCAAACTTTCTAGGTGCGAAACACGCTCCCTTTGTCGTCCCCGACAATCCGAATAGCTCGTCATTTCAGGTCCGAGATGTGACGGTCCCCAGCGGACTGACCGATCAACGTTTCTCGACCCGCCAACAGATTCGCACCCAGATCGACCAGTTGCGGCGAATCAAAGACGCCGCTGCTGGTGATCCAGTCATGGCAGCGGACGAGTTTTTTGCTCAAGGAATGGAGTTGATCAGCAGCCCGCAGTCGCAAGCCGCGTTCGATATCCACTCGGAATCCGACCAGGTACGCGACGCCTATGGTCGCAACACGTTCGGTCAGCAAGCATTGCTGGCACGGCGATTGGTCAGTGCCGGAGTCCCGTTTGTGACCTTAGTGCAAGGAGGCTGGGACCATCATGTCGACCTATTCGATGCCTACGATACCAAGATGCCGCCATTCGAGGCGACAATCGCAGCCCTCGTGACGGACCTCAAAGAACGTGGCATGTTGGAGCGGACGCTCGTGATCGCGTTGGGTGAATTTGGACGCACCCCTAAAATCAACGAGCAGGGCGGTCGTGATCACTGGGCCAATGCCATGAGCGTCATGTTTGCTGGCGGTGGCACCTCGGGCGGGCAAGTCATTGGAGCGACCGATCGCCATGGATATGCCGCCGTCGAACGGGTGCTGTCACCGGAGAACTTTGTCTCGACCGTCTATCGAAAGCTCGGTATCGATGCCGGGCAAATGCTGCATTCCCCCGAAGGCCGACCGGTGCACTTGGTCAGCGACGCGACCCCAATTTCGGAATTGATGAGCTGATGCCAAATCTGATCGCTCCGCGCACCAGCTTCCTCCCGCACGCGTTCACTCGCTTCCAACTAGATGACTTCGTCCGGGCCACGATATGGAACGGAAGCGTTTGTCGTCTTACCTATTTTTCAGTGGCGCTGAGTTTGGTGTGCTGCTCCCTGGCATCTGCACAAGTTCAACTCGATCGTTTCTACCCACCGGTGGTGATCGCCGGTGGCGAAACAAAAATTCTCGCCGAGGGTAAATTCCCCGAGTGGCCTGTGAAGGTGGTCGTCGATCGCCGCGACGTCGAACTGGCTGTCGGGAAAGACCCCGGTCAATTCAGTATTCAACTGGCTCCCGATGCCGCCCCGGGGATCGTTTGGGTGCGCGTCCTCGACAAAACCTCCGCTTCGAAGCTTGTGCCGCTGTTGATCGAATCAACGGTGACCATCGAAGAAGTGGAACCCAACGAGAAACTCGATGAGGCGACCGCGGTTGAGCTACCCGCGGTCGTCTACGGTCGCTTAGCGAAGTCCAATGAGATGGATACCTATCGGGTTCAGCTTAAGAAAGGACAAACTTTTATCGCAGCGACGCTAGCTCATCGGCCGCTGCGATCACCAATGGACGCTGTCATGCAGTTGGTCGACGAACACGGCAACGTGATCATGCAAGCCGATGACGATCGGGGAATCGATCCGCAAATCGTGTATTTGGCCCAAGAGGATCGCGAGTTGTTTGTGCGAATCTTCGCATTTCCCGAAGTCCCCACAGGAACCATTGGTTATGCCGGCGGCGAGTCGTTTGTTTATGCGATCCGCATGACGGGCGGCGCCTACATCGACCACGTGTTACCGCTTGTCCACCCGCTCAATTCCGTCTCGACCACCTGTACGGCGTTCGGCTGGAATCAGCTGCCTACCGCGGACGTGCAGTTTCAGGTTGCGACGGAAGCCTCGCCGTTGATCGCTCATGTCCCTTCGACTCTCGGATGGCACTGGCAACCTTCGTTATCGCATGATGCGGTCGTTGTGGAGGAAACAGGGGGTGACGATTTCGCCACCGCCCCCTCGCTTCCCTGTATTTTCTCCGGCCACATTAGCGAGCCGAACCAAGCAGACCGTCTGCGTTTCGCCGTCACAGCAGCGACGCGTTATGAAGCTGTCGTGCATTCGCGAGCACATGGCCTCCCTCTCGACTCGGTGTTGCGTGTCACGGCCGTTGACGATGGCAGCGAACTGGCGAGAAACGATGATGTCGATCGCAACCGGTACGACTCTACCGTCACGTTCGCAGCTACAACGGCGGGTGAAGTCGAATTGCAAGTTTCCGATCTCGTCGACGGTCATGGTCCCCGTCATGCGTACTCGGTGGTGGTCACTGAAGCGTCGCCGAGCGTGGAGCTCACCGTCAACGAAGCTGAATTCACCATTGGCCAGGACGGCAATGTGGAGATTCCAATCACGATTGCCAGGAAGCACGGTTTTGACCGAGAGTTGACAATTACCGCCGAGAGTCTACCCGAGGGCGTTCGTGCAGAATCGGTTGTCTCGTCACCCAAAGGGGAGACCTCCAAGTCGGTGAAATTGAAACTATTTGCCGACAAACCAATCACTCTTCAGGGTCCCTTTTGCATCAATGCTACCCCGACAACAACCGATGACCAACTGTCGCCCCCAGCAATCTTCAAGGCAACCCATGCCTTGCGAGACGCCGTTCGAATCGAAGCTTTCTGGCTAAGCGTCTCGGCAGGCACGGACTGACGCCACGACTCTCAATCACGTTACCTGGGTGGAACGACAACCGCGCGAGTGGATTCTACTTAGTGGCCGACGACATTGCCGGCCGGTTCTTCGCGCTCAACCGAGGGGCCTTCGGACGCCATGTCGGGCAAGCCTACTATTGGTCACCGGATGAACTGAAATGGGAATGCCTGGAAATGGGATATTCCGATTTATTGCACTGAGCGTTGAACGCCGACCTGCCAAGTTTCGATGAGGGCCTGCGCTGGCCCGCCTAGCGGACTGAGACTGCAGAATGTTCGGGAGATCAGTGTATGTCTCTCTATCCTGTTCTGTGGTTGCAAGAAGGCAATGCTGAGAACAGCCTTCGTGGTGTCGTGCCCGCGAGCGAGGCGTTTGTTTGAAAGTGTGATCCGCTCGGACAACTGAGACGTTAACGTTCGCACGATAAAGTCGCCGGACGACGAGCAGATCGAGCCGACCGTGAAAAGGGGGGCGTTCCACGTCAAGGATTCGTGGCCGAGTCTGCGAGGCGATGCACGAGTGCCTCCACGTGCTGCCTGAGAATCGGCATAGCTTCGTCAGCAGTCGCGACGTCGATATCGTGAATTTCCCAGTACTCGATCCCATTTTCCCACCTGGGAAAATTCGCCTGCATCAACGATCGATGCTCCGTCTCTTTCACCGCGATCGTCAAATCCGCCGTCTCGAGGTCAGCTTCGGAGAGAGACTGGGGAAACCGCATTGGTTCTATGGCGATACCTAACCGAGCACATTCTTGCTGGGTGAAGCACGACAGCGACCCCTCATTCCCCGGACATAATCTCAAACCGCGAGATTCGGCCTCCCAGTCCAATCCACGCTGAGCGGCGAGATGACGAAAATACATTTCCGCGAACCGTGAGCGGTAGTAATTTCCGGTGCAAAGGAAAAGAAGCTTATTCATCAGAGTCTGCTTTAGTTTGTGAACTCGTGGGCGGCAATGTAACTATTTCCCATCGTTGGAGTTGGCGCGTAAGAATAAGGGGCAGGCGAGCGTTTGTGAACTCGAGGAGCAGTTTTCCAGGGGGATCTTGTGCCATCACAGCGATTGCTACCATGGGTTGACCAGTAGCGTTGCGTTCCCGCTCACCGATGCTCCGCGAAAGACGCCAGTCCCCGACAGTGACAACGCCACTCCGCACGAGCATCCTCGAAAGTTTGGAAACCCCCTGAACATGATTGAAATCGGCAGCACCTATCACTTGGAAGTGGTCAAGCAGACCGAATTCGGATTCTACCTGGATGCCGAAAACTTGGGCGAGATTTTACTCCCTACCAAACATGCTCCGGATGACTTGAACATCGATGACCAGGTCGAAGTTTTCCTATATCTGGACTCCGACGATCGGCCCATCGCGACCACTCAAATTCCGAAAGCCGAAGTGGGTGAATTCGCTTATTTGGAGGTCAAGGACAACACTCCGATCGGCGCGTTCTTAGATTGGGGATTAGACAAAGATGTGTTGGTTCCCTTCGCCGAACAGCATCGCCCGATGAACGTTGGCGACTCCTACATCGTATTTCTGTATCTCGATAACCAAGGACGCATCACCGCAACATCAAAGATTGACAAAATCGTGCTGGAGGACGACCAGCACGACTTTCGAGCTCAGCAAGTGGTCGACCTCCTCATCGGAAACAGCACCGAACTCGGATGGAAGGCGATCGTGGATCAAAGCCATTGGGGCTTGCTTTATAAGGATGAAGTTGACCAGCGGCTCAGTTTCGGACTGAGCATTCAGGGCTACGTCAAACATGTTCGCGCCGATGGAAAGATTGATCTGAGTCTGAAGAGTGGGCAGCAGATCCGTGACGAATACAGTCAGGTTATTCAAGATTACCTACGCGACCACGATGGGTTCGCGCCTGTTCACGATAAGTCGACTCCAGCACAGATCTTCGCCCTGTTTGGGATGAGCAAGGGGCAGTTTAAAAATACTATTGGCGGTCTGTACAAACAGAAGCTCATTTCCATCGACCAAGACGGAATTCGTTTGATCTGATCCATCGAGATCGCAGTGTCCCATGATGACTCAACGGAGCATGAACGAGTTGCGGCGACAACCGCAGATTCGCAGCAGCACGACGCTGTAGCCCGCTAGGTTCTTGTTCGCTTCGTATTTTGCAACCGCAAAACGCCTCTACCGAGGCGGAATGAACTGGGTTATTGCGAAGCAGCCGATTGATTAGATGCGGGGTCTTGTGAATCCCCAAGCCGCCGCTAAGGCATCAGCAGCCTCCTCAATATCGGTGATTTCCCCCCAGCCTCCATTTCGCAGATACGCGTGGGCAAACTCGTGGGCGATCACATACCAAGCAAAGGGTTCAGACGCATTGGCGAGCTTGACGCGCAGCACGACACAACGACTGCCCTGTCCCCCTACACCTGGTGCTGGCATTAAAAATGACCAGCCATGCTCGGGCTGGAAGTTATCGAGCGTAACGCGAAATCGGTGGTCATCCACAAAGTCACGCTGAACCTCCTCGGGAAGGCATTCCAGGACATGCAGCACCCGCTTCTTCAAAACGGGGTGGTCTGAAAATGGGGCGAGATATGCAGCGAAACTCATGGAACACTCTGATTTTGTGATAACGAAGAATAGCGAGGTGCGTTGGGCCCATTTCCAGTCTCAGTGATCGCGTCGCTGTAATGTTGACGGAGCGCGGGAATCTTCCCATTCGACGGTCATGATGCAGGGCGAATCTCAGCGGATTTGCCATTGTCGCAGATTTACGGTTTGGAAAAAGTGTTCTAACCCGTGACAGTCCCGAGGCCCGGCGGATTGGTATCGCACCCGACGACAGGCTGAACGAGCAGGCTCCGTCAACACCGTCGGGCGAGGACTTGTTGCCTGGCGAATGCGTTCCATCCGCAGAAAGCGAACGAGGTCGTCTCGACTTCGGCACATCAATTGCTAATCCATGCATTGCCAATTCGAAGGCCGGGTCCACACAGAGCGCCGTCCCCTGTGTCGCTCAATCGCTAGCAGCGGGCAGGAATTCCCTGCATCGTCAGCAAGCATGCCTTATACCTATCGTCAGGAATTCTTCATGTCGCTGAAGCCTCACTGTATCTTCCATCGAGGCACCGGGCCCATTATCGCCGCAGCGGTGCATAATGGCCACCAAACCCGCAAGAGCCTCGAGCGTCACTTAGCGATCAGTGAAAATGAACAGTTACGCGAAGAGGATCCAATGACAGGAGAGTGGGCCCAGATCGCCAAGACTCAGATTATCGGGATGCGTTCGCGATTCGAGGTGGATTTGAATCGGCCGCGGGAGAAAGCCGTGTATGTCACCCCCGCAGACGCATGGGACATGGACGTTTGGTTGGCCCCACCCGACGACGCGATGATTGCTGCATCGCTACGCGAGTACGATGAGTTCTACGCAGACGTGGAGCAGTTACTCTGTGAGATGCTGTTGGACTATCCGCGATTAGTGATCTACGACCTGCATAGCTACAACCATCGCCGGGGAGGTCCCGACGGCCCACTTGCAGACCCTGAGACGAATCCAGAAGTGAACATCGGAACGGGCACGATGGATCGCCAGTATTGGAGCCCTGTTGTCGATCGGCTGATCTCAGACCTCCGCGACTACGACTTTCACGGCCGCAACTTAGACGTTCGTGAGAATGTCAAGTTCCAGGGTGGGCACTTCGGCAAATGGGTCCACGATACGTTTCCCGAACGTGTCTGCGCGATCGCGATCGAATTCAAGAAGTTTTTTATGGACGAATGGAATGGGGAACCCGATCCGGAGGAAGTTGAGTCGGTGTTCCACGCGTTGCAGTCCACCCTCCCGGGTGTCCTCGAAACGCTGGAGGCGATGTGAGTAACTCAATCGATGTGCTAGCTGACCCCAAGTCAATCACAAGCGAGTATCACGCGATTGCTGAAGCGGTCTGCAAACGGCTAGCCAAAAACCGACGCGTCCGCCGACGATTGCCGGGAGGTGGACGACTCCGCATGGATCGGCAATTGCCGTTTCTGTGTCTCCACCGTGGTCGCATTGATGTTGACAAATGCGCCCGAGAGCTCGTGACGACCGAGGCCGCGTACCTGTTTGCATCCAGCGATGAATCCCACCATGAAGGATTAGCCCATCTCTGCTCTGCCATCAGCTCCGCGATGCAGGAGCACTTTGGCATGTTCTTGTTGGTGGAGGTCTGGGCAGATGAAGATCAGCCGCCCGCTAGCAGCTGCCCATTTCAATTTGAAATCGTCGCGTCTGATGCTGAGGCAATGCCCTCGACCATTCGCGTATTCCGCGAGTCGCTTGAGTCCATTCGCATCGGCAGCCAGGCGGCCCACGTCGAAATCAATCATTCCCGCCCTGCAGGAATGCTCACTGTTTGTGGGCGAGGGGGCACTGCCGGACGAGCGGAACGGGCTGCTGCGAAGTCGGGATGCTGTGAACTGGGACTGCGCGTCAGCCCCGTCTACCGAGATCAGGCATCGGGAACGCCATTCCCCTTAGTGCTACAAAACTTACGCCGCCAACTCGCGTTGGCGCTAAGAAAGGCGATCGCTGAATTCACTGGCGGACAGCAGCACCAGAAACAAAGGCATGTCGATGCGTTCGGACCGTCCTCATTTGTCAAAGCGGTAGGAGTGATCGACCAACGGTTGTGCGAGGTTTCGGAATCGTATGACTTTTTGATGCAGTTGACCCCGGTCAACTCCGCACAGGCATGGGAGGGTTTCCAAGAGAGCAGATATAGGACGCTACCGCCTCTGATCTATCGGCATCTGCCCTACCATCCCAACTTGCTTAAGCGGAGGCTGTTTGCAATTGAAATCGAGCGGGTTGAAGACCCCACGCTGGCATATCTGTTCTGGGAAAAGCAGGATGAGATCGATCGCCAGCTCACGGCATTGCGGGACTTGCATCACCCTGAGGTAGCGGTGGGAGAATACTCGCAACAATCCAAAGTATTGCTGGGTAGCCTGCAACTCTATGGTGCACCGGAGCATTCTCTGGTCACGATGGCTACCGAAATTCTCGAGCGAGTTCCAGCCGCCGACGATTCCGTCGCAAAATCGTCGCGGACTGACCAACGTGACGATTCCAGGCGTATCAGCGCCGAACAATTTGCAGAGATCGCACGAAAACACCTCGATCGCTATCACCGCCGGATGAATGAGTTCACCGCTACGGTGGAGATATCCGACAAGATCGCCTCGGGGGTCATGGTATCGCAAGATCGATTGCTAATTGCTCCGGACGCGTCGATCGCCAAAAGCCGAGTGAAGCCGCTTCTACACCACGAGATTGGCACACATCTGTTGACCTACTTCAACGGACGCTGCCAACCACTCCGACAACTCTATGCGGGCTTGGCGGGGTATGAAGAACTTCAGGAAGGTCTGGCCGTTCTCGCAGAGTATCTCGTCGGCGGCCTGACACGCAACCGAATCCGCACGCTCGCGAGCCGAGTCCTGGCAGTGCACTGGATGGTCACCGGAGATCCATTCGCAACCGTGTTTGCACGACTCTGCGACATGGGCTTTGCCGAGCGTCAATCGTTCTCTACGACACTGCGCGTGTATCGGGGCGGTGGACTGACGAAAGACTTAATTTATTTACGCGGATTGAGCGACCTCCTGGATTACCTGGGCACCGGCCATGAGATCGATCCGTTGTATGTCGGCAAGATTGGTTTGTCCCACGTTCCCTACGTACAAGAGTTGCGGCGCCGTGGCATTATCACGGCCCCCCGAATCCTTCCCTGTTTCTGGGACGACGCAGTCGTCCGCGATCGGCTTGAGGCCTGTCGTGGTAAGTCGGTCCTTGACCTCTTCGAGAATGAATGATGAAAATTGGATTTGTCGTCAATGATGTGTTGACCGAGCAGGCTGTGTTTACCACAACTCGACTCGCGATGGCGGCCGTGAACATGGGCCATCACTGCTACCTGCTGGGAGTCGGAGATTTTGTCTACGCGCCCGACGGCTCGATTGAGGCACATGCACGCAGTGCGAATGGAGCAAAATACGACTCGCTGGAGAAATATTTGGCAGCTGTTCAAAGTCCCGAAACGAAGAGCGAGCGTATTAATTTGGATGAACTCGATGTGCTGCTGCTTCGCAATGATCCATCGGACGATGCCACGGATCGACCGTGGGCACAAACCAGTGGCATCCTGTTCGGCCAACTCGCAGCGACGCGCGGCGTGCTCGTGCTCAATGATCCCTTCAGCATGGCCAATGCGCTCAACAAGACTTATTTCCAACACTTCCCCGAGCAAGTCCGCCCCAAAACGTGCATCAGTCGAGATGTCAACGATATTAAGGCATTCATCGCCGAACAGAAGGACAAGGTCGTCGTAAAGCCGCTCCAGGGCTCCGGCGGACAGAGTGTGTTCTTGATCGGCGAGGATGAAAAAGCGAATCTCAACCAAATGATCGAAGCAGTCATTCGAGATGGGTACTGCATCGCCCAGGAGTACCTACCGGCTGCCGTCAAGGGCGATGTGCGAATGTTTGTCATGAACGGCCGCCCCCTCATGAAGGACGGCAAATACGCTGCGTTTCGACGCAAGAACGATTCAGGAGATGCACGCAGCAACATGCACACAGGTGGAAAGAGCGTGGCTGCCAAGGTGACCAGCAAGATGCTCGATTTAGTGGAAATGGTTCGCCCCAAGCTTGTCCAAGACGGGATGTTTCTGGTGGGGTTAGATATCGTGGAAGACAAGCTCATGGAGATCAATGTGTTCAGTCCGGGCGGGTTAGGCAGTTGCCAAGCTCACACAAAGGTCGACTTCGCGACCGAGGTGGTTCGCGACCTCGAACGAAAGGCGCGATACCGAACCTTCTACGGAACGTCGATGCGCAATCGCGGTTTAGCCACCCTTTAATCGAAGAGGAACACGATTTGCAGGTGATTTTCGGCACGAACTTCCATCATCACTTCGATTCGAGGAGATTCCCCATGCGACGTGTTCGAACAGCCTGCGGCTACTTCGCCGTAGCCACCGCCCTGGCCACCGGACTGCCTAACCTGCACCACGTGCAGGCGCAAGACGAGACGGAACCGAAAAACGCAGTCGATCAGACGGCCCCGTCCGATGACGCCACGCACACCGATCACCATGCACCGCAGCTCGGTGTACTCGTCGGCTCCTGCCCCGGCGAGGGAGTCTGCGTAATCGATACGCTCCGTGGTGGGCCTGCTGATCGGGTTGGTGTCGAACCTGGTGACTACATTTTGGCCATCAACGATCAAACGGTGAGTAATCCGTTGGAGTTGAAGAAAAAAATTGATAGCCTCGATAGCGAGGATACGATTAACCTCAATCTGTGGCGCCGCGGTAAATATGTCAATAAAGAGGTCCGCCTGGCAAAAGAGGCTGATACTTTGCCAGAAAGTCATCGAGCTTGGCTCGGTATCGTTCTGGCTCCCGCAAGTGAGAGTGGCGATGGGGCGCTGATCCGGGAAGTTGCCCCCGGCAGTCCCGCTGAAACCGCTGGCCTACGTCGTGGTGACGAAATCCTGAAGCTGAACGGCAAGGATGTCCAATCGCTGGACCAATTCGTGGGCGACGTGGGTGACTTTGAGCCCGGGGATGACATCAAGGTGATGGTTCGCCGTGACGGAAACGAGCAGGAGATTGCAGCCGAACTGGGGCAGGTGGTCGAAGCGCCGATCCAGTGGTTTCGGGACCGCATGCCGATGCCAAGCGGTACGCGGAATGTCCCGATGCTAGGACTCCGCTCGATGCCCAGTCCACCGATCATGGACGAAATGATCGATGACATGCGGCAGCAGATTCGCATGCTTCGGAGGGAAGTCGACCAACTCAAGCAGGCTGCCCCCGATGAGTCGCAGCCCGAGCAGACGGCCCCTGAAGCAGCAGATGATGACCTCTCGATCATCGGCAACCCCGAAGACTCCACCGTCTACGCCAGCGTGGTGCCTCATATCCCCAGCCAAAATGAGATGGCGGACCGCCTGGTGTTAGCGCAAATCAGTGGAAATTTCCCGCCAAACATCAGCAACGATTGGAGCGGTGCGAGGTACACGAGCCCCAACTATGCTGAGTGGCGAGCCCGCCAGCAGCAAGGTGTCAGTGGGAACACGGGTGGCACGTCCTATCCAAATTACATCTACGGTAATGGTAACTTTGGTTACGGCTATCCTGGCTACAACAACTATCGTTACTACCAATATCGCGGGAGACCCTATTATTACGGTCGTGGGTATCCTTATCGATACCGTGGCGGAATCCGTTATGGAACGGGGTTGGGCGTTTATTGGTAATCGATATTGAACGATTTCGGATCGTCGCGGCATCCGCTGGGAAGATGGATGCTCGCCGACTGATCCTGATTTGATTTCTCTGGGCACTCTGCATTGCAGCTGGGCACTCTGCATTGCATTCGCTCGATAGCGGGAGAATGATGGGCTCGCTCGTCCAACATGGGCTGATGAGCTCGTCGGCAGCGATCTGCGTCGCAGGTTAAAAGCGGATGAAGAGAGGCGACTTCGGCAGGGCTGTGAGCTATGCTGGCGGGCCTCTCATTCCCGCCGAAACCCCCTCGCTCTACAGAGGCCTGCCCATGACACTATCTCGATCTCGTTCCCAGCTGATTCAACGATCTGCGGCCCTTGCCCTTGCTGCGGTTGTTCAAATGAGCTGCCCCGCATTTTCAAAAGCTCACGAGGGGCACGATCACCCTCACGAAGGCGCGCACGCGGACCACCATTCCGCCGCGTCGGTAATGACAACGCGGAAAGATGCCCTCGTGCTACCTCCGATGGCCTCCGATGACGATGAAGTGTTCCATTTTGTCATCTACGGCGATCGCACCGGCGGTGTTCCCGAAGGTTTGCGAGTGCTCGAGCAAGCCGTGGTCGATACCAATCTTCTCGACCCGGATCTCGTGATGACGGTTGGAGACCTCGTCCAAGGATACAACACGGCGGAAGATTGGATGCCTCAGATGCAGGAGTTCAAGGGCATCATGAACGATTTAAACGCCAAATGGTTCCCTGTCGCTGGCAACCACGACGTGTACTGGAGAGGGCAAGGTCCCGCACCTCAGGGGCAGAACGAAGAGCTTTATGAACAGAACTTTGGTCCACTCTGGTACAGCTTTCGTCACAAAAACGCTGGCTTTATCGTGCTGTTCTCTGACGAGGGAAACCCGGAAACAAACCAAAAGGCATTCAATTCCGGCGATCTTCAAAATATGAGCGATGAGCAACTCGCGTTCTTGGACAAGGCACTGAAGGAATTGCAGGACGCGGAGCATGTATTCGTATTCCTTCATCACCCACGCTGGATCGGTGGCGGATACGAGGGTAGCAACTGGCCCACCGTTCACAACAAGTTAGCAGCTGCGGGGAATGTATCTGCAGTCTTCGCCGGTCACATTCATCACATGCGTTACGACGGCAAACAGGACGGGATCGAGTACTTTGCGCTTGCGACGACGGGCGGCCACCTCTCCGCAGACATTCCCGATGCAGGATACCTGCACCACCTTAATATGGTTACCGTCCGCAACGATCGCATCTCGGTCTCCGCGATTCCGGTCGGTGCCGTCTTCGATCCCAAGAAATTCACCTCCGAGTTCCTCGCAGAAGTGAGTGCTGCACGTACCATCCGACCACAGCAGACATCGCCCGAGCTGATCGTGAACGCAGACGGGACTTGCACGGGTGAAGTTGTCATGAAGATCAAGAATCCTGGGCAGCACGATGTCGATATTACTTTGGTGGAAGACACGATTTCCACGCGTCAAGGCTGGCATTCAACGCTCGATCACCAACACTTCCAGATCGCCAAGGGCGAGGAAAAAGAAATTACATTTGCGGTTAGCCGCGGTGCTGGCGGTTTCGCTTCGGTAGCCATCCCGTCAATCAAGATGGAGATTGACCTGTTGTCGTCCGACGCGCGAGTGCGACTTCCCGACGTTACCGCACCGCTGCAAATTGCGCCTGGTCAAGTTCCCGCAGACTATTTTTCGGGCAATACCGATCGCTGCCTATTGGTCGCCAACGAGAGCTCCGCGATTCGCATTAACTCCGATGACCTACACCTTCCCGATGGTCCAATGACACTCGAGGCTTGGGTCCGACCAACTGATGTAGCGGGCTACACCGGTGTGTTGGCAAAAACCCAAGGTTCAGAATTCGCGATCTTCAGCGATGAAGGTGTGCCCCAGTTCACAATTCACCTCAATGGCGGCTATGTGTCTGCGAAAGCGACACACCCGATGGTAGTGGATCAATGGAGCCACA
Organism: Allorhodopirellula heiligendammensis; assembly: GCF_007860105.1. Taxonomy (NCBI): domain Bacteria; kingdom Pseudomonadati; phylum Planctomycetota; class Planctomycetia; order Pirellulales; family Pirellulaceae; genus Allorhodopirellula; species Allorhodopirellula heiligendammensis. Next base: position 675,724 of record NZ_SJPU01000002.1, on the reverse strand, counting down.
TCGCTGGCTGCTTTGACGGCGGATCAGTGAAACTGTTTGTCGACGGCAAGCTCGTCGATAGTGAAACCGTTAACAAGAAAAACGGTCAAGGTACCGCTAAGAAAGTAAAGCAAAAAAGGAACGAACTGCCATTTTACATTGGCGCCGACCCCGATCCGAGCGGACGCCCGACACGAGCAGTCCGCGCAATGATCGACGAAGTACGAATCTCGAAATCAGCAGTTTATGCGGACGATTTCACCCCCGTCACTCGGCATACTCCTGAACCAGATACGGTGTTGCTGATGCACCTCGACCGAGCGACCGGCCCGTTCGTGCTCGATCACAGCAATTCGGCGTCTTACGGACTGATGGGTAGCACCAGCAAACTGGTTGAGAGCCCGCCTAAGGCCCAACCTGCTCAGAAATAGTCCCGCGCGGCGGTACCCCGCGTCTCGATCCAGGCGATGGGATTGACCATCCCACCGCCTCCAAGGGAGACGGTGATGGGCACCGCAGCGCACCATGATCGTTGCCTCGTCCCGACGCTCCAGACTCAGGGGTCTTGCGAAAGCGGGTGAGAGGCAATCGTGAAAATAAAATTCGACTTGACGCGGAGCACGCGGGCGACTAATTCTGGATTTCAGGTATTTTGATTCGCATCGGTTTCTCGGGTGTTTTCCAACCGGCCCGCGAATCGCCCTTCAGCCTTGAAGGAATAAACGTGATGTCTGAACACGCTCAACCCAAGCGATCGACACTCGATCGCTTTCTTAGCGGACTGTCGGAGTACATCTTCCAAACGAAACTCGGCGTTGCCGACGTACAGTTGGTCGAGTACATCAGCGAACTGTTGCTCCGGTTCACACGTGTCGACGCGATCCAGCGCGTCCGCCGCGATGATGGACGACCAGCAACCGAAATATTCCAGCTCATGTGCGAAGCGGAGCGACGAATTGGCACAGCCCGTCGCGATGTCCATCGCCACATTGGCGACGTAACTCTGTTTCGATCCGGCATGTATCCCGAAAGCGTGCGCGGCCACGCCAGGGGGTCCGCCGATCAATTACTCGACTACTTCCATCAGGGCAAGCGATCCTACAAAATAGCGTCGACGATCGAGGCTGACCAAGATCGTCCTCCCTGCGAACTGCTCGATCGTCTGAGTGATCAATTCGAATTATGTGCCTACGGACTGCGTGAGATCCGCCGTGCGTGGGAGGAATCCGATCCGTCGGATGAATTGATCATCAGCTGAGTAGTCGAGTCTCTCCGAGACTCATGAGTACTCAAGTCTCTCCGAGACTCATGAGTAGCCGAGTCTCTCCGAGACTCGTGAGTATTCAAGTCTCTCCGAGACACGAACGACCACCTCGGACGAGACCATATTTACAATACAGGCTCTCGCAGAGAGCCTGTTACTATTAAACAAGAATTTCGACGTATGCTGATTGATTCACACCATCATTTGTGGGCTTACGATCCCGCGGAATACCCCTGGATCAATCACGAGATGGCGGTGTTGAAGCAGGACTTCTTAGCTGCGGAATTGCGCGAAATTGCTGGCGAACACGGTGTGGATGGTTTCATCAGCGTCCAGGCACGCCAGAGCGTTGCTGAAACCCAGGCATTGCTCGACATTGCTGCGGCCGAGCCGCTTGTTGCCGGAGTCGTTGGCTGGGCACCGTTCGCCGCACCCGATGTCGCCGCGTTGATTGACCAGTTCGCCGAGAACGGCAAACTCAAGGGCTTCCGGCACGTGGTTCAAGACGAACCTGACGATCGTTTCCTGGATAGAGCGGACTTCAATGCCGGCATCCGGGCCCTGGCGGACCGTCACCTGGTGTTTGATCTACTGGTCTTTCCCAAACAACTGGCCGCCGCAATTGACTTCGCTGATCGGCACCCCGACATCCCCATGGTGCTCGACCATATTGCCAAGCCGGCGATCGCTGCAGAAGCGTTCGATGGAATTTGGCGAGAACAGTTTTGTGAGTTGGCCAAACGCAAGAACGTCGCTTGCAAGTTTTCAGGAGTCGCCACCGAAGTCAGAGAGGCGTCATGGTCGATCGACACCATTCGACCATATTGGGACGTCGCAGTCTCTGCGTTTGGCACCGACCGGCTCATGTATGGCAGCGACTGGCCAGTGTGCTTACTAGCAACCCAGTACGGCCGGTGGCTCGATACCGTGCATCAGCTCGCTGCCGAATTCGCCGAAGCCGAGCGAGCTCAGTTCTATTCAGGCAACGCGACACGGATTTACCGGCTTGATCGCAAGTGAGTTCGCGGACATGATTGCGTAACGCGGGTGGATACGATGGCTTCAGCGCCACCAGAAAAACATTCGCTGATATCACGCGATCTCGGAGCGACAAAGTGTTGCCGTGATGGAGTGTTTCCATCCGTCCGTGCGGCCAACGCGACCGCCTGCGCATGAAAAAACCACTTACTGAGACCAAGGTAACCATCCCAGTAAGTGGCTTTAGCTCGCGCTAAGCTCATTCAATAAGCAAGGCTCAAAAAGTGAGTGTGATCGCGAGTGGGGTGGCCGACCCAAGCGTCAGCCCGCCGACTTTCGTCAAGGGTTTCCACCCCGTTGGCTAGTACAGCAATAATCCACTTGATCACCTCCTTTGTAAACATGGTTGGACGCGTTCTCGCCCAGGTGCCAACCAGAGCGGACGAGTTCACGTACGGAAGTTTTGTCGCGACGCGTATCACGACCCAGTGACGGTATTATCGTCACCGATTGAGACGATTGCAAGACAGATCAGGTTCGCGGGGACGCGAAAATTTCTACGGATATTTTGATGGCGAGATCGAGCGCTCAGCCCGACGGAGCAGTCCGGCGCCACTGCGTGGTTATTCATCACCGCTACTGAGCACCGACATGAAGGCCTTCTGACTGATCTCGACATTGCCGATCGCCTTCATCCGCTTCTTGCCTTCTTTCTGCTTTTGCAGCAACTTTCGCTTGCGGGATACATCACCGCCATAGCATTTCGCGGTCACATTCTTCCGCATCGCGGGGACGGTTTCCCGGGCGATCACGCGGCTACCGACTGCTGCTTGCACCGCTACCTCGAACATATGTCGCTCGATCTCTGCCTTCAGTTTTTTTGCGACGGCGCGACCGCGCCGATCGGCATCAGCGCGGTGGCAAACGACTGAGAGTGCATCGACCCGGTTGCCATTGACCAGGATATCCAAGCGACACAGGTCGGCGGGTTCATAGCCGACCATTTCGTAGTCGAGCGTTCCATAGCCACGCGTACAGCTTTTGATCTTGTCATGCAGATCATAGATGACTTCTGCCAAGGGAATATTATAGGTCAACAGGGCTCGACCGGCACCGAGGTATTCTTGGTTGCGTTGGATTCCCCGTCGCTCTTGGCATAGTTTGATGACAGCCCCGATGTAGTCTTCGGGGACGATCACGTTGCACTTGACAATCGGTTGGCGAAACTCCTCGATCGCACCAGGATCCGGTACATCTTGTGGTTTATGAATCATCAACGTCTCACCCTTCTTCGTGACGATTTCGTAGGTCACGTTGGGCGCGGTCTGGACGAGGTCGATGTCAGATTCGTGCTCGAGTCGCTGCTGGATGATCTCCATATGCAGCAGTCCAAGAAAGCCACAGCGAAAACCAAACCCGAGTGCGTCGCTGGTCTCCGGTTCAAATTCGAAACTTGGGTCGTTGACCGCCAAACGTTCGAGAGCGTCACGCAGGTCCGAGAACTCTTGGCCGTCGCTGGGGAACAACCCGCAATACACCATTCGGCGAGGTCGATCGTAGCCCGGCAACGCCTCTGCTGGATGTTTCCCAGGCACCGTGACGGTATCGCCGATATGAACATCACCCAGGCTCTTAATATTGCAGATCAAATACCCAACTTGGCCTGCGGCGAGTTCATCACGAGCGACACGCCCGGGCGCGAACTGGCCGAGTTCAACGACTTCATGTTCGGTCTCCGCACGCAGGAAACGGATCTTTTGTCCGGTTCGAACCGTCCCTTGCATGACCCGAATGTAGGTGATCGCGCCACGAAAGTCGTCATAGTTGGAATCAAAAACCATTGCCTGCAATGTGCCATTGGGATCACCCGACGGCGGCGGGACTCGATCAATGATTGCGTCGAGCAAGCCCGTGACTCCCTCGCCCGTCTTCGCGCTCACCCGAACGCATTCCTCTGGATCGGTGCCGAGCGAATTCATCATCTCATCGGCGACTTCGTCGGGGCGTGCATGAACGAGATCGATCTTGTTGATCACTGGTACGATCAACAAGTCATGCTCCATCGCCGCAAAGGCGTTCGCCATCGTCTGCGCCTCGACGCCTTGGAATGCGTCGACCAGAAGCAACGCCCCTTCGCAGCACGCCAGCGATCGGGAGACCTCATATTGAAAGTCCACGTGGCCAGGGGTGTCGATCAAATTCAATTGATAGGTGATTCCGTCGCGACGAAAAGGCATCGCGACCGCGCGCGCCTTGATCGTGATCCCCCGCTGACGCTCCAGCGCAAGATCGTCAAGCAACTGCGACTTCATTTCACGCGTGCTGACAGTACCGGTCTCTTCGAGCAGTCGATCAGCGAGTGTGCTCTTGCCGTGATCAATGTGAGCAATGATGCAAAAGTTGCGGATGTACTTCGTTTCGACGTGGGGTAGCGATGGCATGCAGTGAGGGAGGTGAAAAGGAGTGGGAGAGGAGGGAGAGAGAAGAGAGAGGAAGCTAGGGGGTAGCAGCTTCCTTCTTTGCGTACCCGGCAGCTCCGAGGTAACCGGCATCGCTGCCGAGGGTGGCGAAGCGGATCGTGGTGCCAGCGTAGACGTTGGGGAAGGTTCGCTCGCGAAATTCGCTGCGAATGCCATCGAGAAAACGTTTCCCAACGGGGCACTCGGCACCGCCAAAATCCATCGCGCCGCCGAGGACAACGTTGCCAGGATCGACAGTATGGACAAGGGTAGTGATCGCGATTCCGAGCCAGCGTGCGGTCTCGTCGACAATCGACAACGCGAGTTGATCCCCAGCCACCGCGGCATCGTGCACCTGCTTGCTCGTCAATCCTTCTCCCTCCGCGTCGAGACAACGATGCAGTTGACTGTCAGGAGCCGTCTGCAAACGCGATCGTGCGATCGTAGCGACCCCGGTCGCCGACGCGTAAGCTTCGAGCTGCCCGCGCCCGCCGCCCCAACCACAAAGTTGGGCGTCGGGAGCGGAGTCGACGAGTATGTGCCCACACTCACTTCCGAAACTATTGACGCCGTTGAGAAGTTCGTTTTCGACGATGATGCCCCCGCCGACCCCCGTCCCCAAGGTGAGCAAAATCATCGAACTCTGTTTCGCGCCACTGCCGAGCCAAAACTCGCCGTAAGCCGCTGCATTGGCATCGTTGAGGAATGACACCCCGCGTCCTGTGGCTTCGCTGAGCCGGCTCACAATCGGAAAGTCATTCCACGTGGGCAACTGCGGAGGAGCAACAAGCAGCCCGCGTGGCAGATCCATTGGCCCCGGTGCCCCCATTCCAATCCGCTTGACGAGACCTGTCGTACCGGTGCGTTGCTCGGTTTCAACCATCAACTTGGTCAAACGTTTCACCGCGGCCTGCGGGCCCGCCGCCTCCTCAGTGGGGATCTGCTCGAACGAAACCGTGTGACCCTCGTGATCGACGAGACCGCACTTCATACTGGTGCCGCCAATATCGATCCCCCAGTAGTACGGAGGGGTATGTTTTTGAGTGATGGGGGATGAAGGGGCAGGCACGGCAACAGTATGGTTGGTGGAAAATGGTAGCCAGACGGCTCCGCCCGTCTGAACTGATCAAGCAACTATCGATCCCGACGGCAGGAGCCACCAGTCGCAGTATGGAAAACGAGTAGTATAGAGCTGTCGCGGATTTCGGCGAGGTCGCAATCACAATCTCAGCCATTTCCGCTAGGATATCGCCACCACCCTCTCACTCTCGTACTTTCCCACTCTCCTATGCAGCGATTCTTGAATCTGGTCGGTCCGATGCTCGCGCTGATCATCGTGGTCTCTCTGTTTGCCGCTGCCGAGTGGATATCGGGAACCGACGGCAATTTCGCATCGATTTCGTCAGCGCGGTTGGTGGGCGTGCAGAGTGTCAAGATTGGGATCGCTGCCCTGGGCATGACGCTGATCATCATCAGTGGTGGAATCGATCTGTCCGCCGGTACGGCAGCGGCAATGTGTGGCTGCGTCGCGGCCGTGGTCCTCGATGGGGGGCACTCGATCTACCTGGCCATTTTTGCTGCTGTCATGGCAGGAGCGGCGTGCGGTTTATTCAATGGTTTGTTGATCGCTGGTCTGCGGCTAGTGCCATTCATCATCACGTTGGGGTCGATGACGATCTTCGTAGGTATTGGCAAGATGCTGTGCGATCGCGGTGGTACAATCACGCCACCTCGAGAGAGCATTCCAGACTGGTTGCGCGAGATGGTCACCCAATATCCTGAGCCGCGTTGGATCCCGTACCTCTACCCACTTCCCAATTTTGGTTGGGGCGTCTGGCTGATGCTGTGTTTGGCGGCCGTTGTTGCTGTCGGACTACATAAAACCGTATTCGGCAGGCATTTGTTCGCAATTGGGTCGAGCGAGGCGACAGCGAGATTATGTGGAGTGCGCGTTCAATCGACGAAAATTCTCGTCTATGTAATCGCGGGAGCGCTCTTTGGATTGGCAGGATGTGTGGATATCGCGAGATTGGAAAAGGGAGACGCGACGGCAGGTGCAGGCTTGGAGTTAAAAATAATCGCGGCTGTCGTTATTGGCGGTGGGTCATTGCTGGGAGGGCGCGGCAGCATTCTGGGGACGCTGTGCGGCGTGCTCATCATGGGCGTGATTGGATTGGGGTGCACCTCGTTAGAACTCGAGACGCAAGTTGAAAACATTCTGGTGGGCGTCATTATTATTGGTGCCGTCTACGTCGACCGACTGCGGAGCGCACGGTTTTCCAAAGGGGCCTCATGACACAACGACACCAACGATGGCTAGGAGCGGCATTTTGGACTTGTTTAGTCGCTGGCGCGACGATCTGGATGCTGACAGGAACTCGGAGAACGAGTGATTCACGGACGGCGACTACGGTACCTGCAAGTCCCGCGTCGCTCGTTTGGGAATCGCTGTGGTCGGCAACAGAGTCCGTTGAGCTACAAGATCCGTCCGGTGTGGTCCGTGTCGGTGATGTCGCGTTCGCACGCAGAGCAACGGGATGGCAGGAGGTGGGCTACGTCACCGCCGTTCGTCAAGTCGAAGACGCGGCCAATCGCGTGACCCTCACGACGTTTGATGCGACCCCTCTCCCATCAACGGCAACATTTCAGGTTCATCGCAATAGTGGTCGCTTAGGCGATGTCATGGCGACGTTGATGCCACCCGAAAAACGCGAGCGACTGCAACAAAAACTCACCGCCGCAATCGAAACTCACGCAGAAGCCGTCACCGCCGAAGTACTGCCGCTGGTCGTGGAGTCGATTCAAACGTCGGTGCCGTTAATCGAGAGAGCATTGGGCGAATCAGTCGATCGTCACAAGTTAGAGATTGATGCGTTGGTCGCTCGCTATCGAAAAGAACTCGTCAACGACAAGATCGTCCCGTTGGTGCGCGCCGAGGTGATGCCCATCGTACGAAAACATGCCACCGAGCCCGCGGAGACCATCGGGCGGGAGATCTGGGACAAGGCATCGTTATGGCGGTTTGGATGGCGTGCAGTCTATGACAAATCTCCACTACCCGAACGCGAATTGGTCGCTGCCGAATGGGAACGATTTGTCGACGATGAGATCACGCCGGTCGTTGAGGCGCATCTCGACGACATCGCGGAAGCGGTTGAAAACATTGTCAAGGATCTAGCCGCCAACGGAAAGCTCCGTGAGGAGCTATCGCAAGTCGTCAGTACGATCGCCCAAGATCCCGAAGCTCGCAAACTCTTTCGCACGATCCTCCGTGAAGCGATTGTCGACAACCAGCAATTACGCGAAGCTTGGAAGGAAGTGTGGTCATCACCAACATCCCGAGAGCGACTCCACCGGGCCGGGAAACGACTCGAACCCATTCTGCGTGATATCGGTGACGAAGTTATGGGCACACGTGAAAGCGGCATTGAGCCGGGGTTCGCTCGAATCTTGAGAAACCAGATCCTTAGCAAAGACCGAACATGGATCACGATCACGCCGCCGGCCGCAAATATCACACAAGGGGAGAATGAGAGCGGGAGACCGGACGACAGAGAGCGACGCAGTGGTGAGGCCATCGTTCTCCGCCCTGCCGAGAAGTTCATGCCCTACCCAGTCGTCTATCTCGCCAAGTAACCTGCGTCTGCGATAGTGCTCGCAGTCCCAACACGTGATCTGACTGGCATCCTTGCTAGCACAGGATGCCACCAATTCAGTACCCTCACTGCTCCACCGAGTTATGATTGCAGCCAGCACCTCGCATTGCACCAAAGCCCATTGTTTCGCGTCGCTCGATGCATTGGAGCCTGAGCCAAGACTCTCCAGCGGCCCGGCCGTATGCCGGACCGCACTCAGCCAAATTTCATAACCCAGCTCCACGCAGTCCGAATCCCCAACCGCGCTTGACGTCTTTCTCCGCAACTCCCTATCTCCCTGTTCCCCTGTTTCCCTGTCTCCTCCCACATGTCCCGTAGCCGCCTCGGACCGCTCGCCATCGAATCGCCACTGGGCGCAAATCCCACAAGTCGCGACGCTCGCGTATGGCGGGCGGTGCACGTGTCGCAGCGAAAAGCCGTTGCGGTACGCATTTTCCATGTGGCGTTCGGGGGTACTTTGGAATCTCGCACGGATTTTTCAGACGAGTGGGAGCATCTTAAAAAGCTGAGTCATCCGGCGATCTGCCAGTGCTATGGTGGCGGGTTTGATGCCAGTGACGCGTATCTGGTGCACGAGTTAATCGAAGGCCCGACGCTCGCCGAGGAGATCGCCCGGCGGGGACGTCTGTCGTGGGAAAGCGTACTTGAACTTGCCGAACCGATCGCCGAGGCAATCAGTTATCTGCACAAACAGGGGATCGTCCACGGCCGCATCGGCCCCGACAAAATCATGATTGCCGGATTGAGTCCGGTCCTCATCGATGTGCGTGCTGAGGATGGCAGCGCTCCGTTTCGCGATGGGCCGTACCATTTCCAGCGGCCGCCATCGCCCGATCAAATGCAGCGGAGGCCACCGGAATCACCAGGACTGCACGACGCTGTGACGGCGCGCAGTGACCTTTATATGTTCGGCGCAGTGTTGTACGAGGCGCTCACTGGATCGCCACCGATCAGCGGGTCAACGATCCAGGAAACCACTGCGAATCTGCAGTATCAACAGCCCACCAAGGTCGCCTCGTCGGTAATGGAGACGCCGGTTTGGATGGACAGTTTGGTGATGCAACTCCTCGCCAAGAATCCTACTGAGCGGCCCGTTTCGGCCGAGGCAGTCAAGCTCCAACTCGCCGAAGTCCGCCGGCGTTCAATGAGTCGCAGTGGCGTGGCCGAACACGCCTCCTCGGGCTTCAGCCCCCTGGCGGTAACCAATCAAGCCGACCGGGAGGAGGCTCGCACACTGCTGGGCCGCAACGCCGTCGCAAAGCGGCGGAATCGCTCCATGGACGCCACACCTTGGCATGACAAAGCCTGGGTACTGCTGCCAGTACTCGGACTTCTGCTCGCGATGTTGGTGTGGATTGCCTGGCCACCGAATCCCGACACGATGCGTCAGCGAGCTCAAGAATTACTCGACGAGGGTACCCGATCGTCCATGTCACAGGCCCGGATCAGCTATCTTGAGCCACTCGTGCGACAGTACCCCGATGGAGAGCACTTCGCGTGGGCATCCGAGCAAATTGATCGTGTGGAGATGCTCGAGGCCGAGCACGCGTTAACGGTCAAGCTGAATCGCAATTTACCGCTCAAGAATGAAGCCGAGCGGTTATGCGCTGAGGCGATGCGATTCGAAACTTTTGGCGACAACGCAACGGCCATCGATAAATACCGCAGCTTGATCACGTTGCTGGGTGAAGAATCCGCTGGTAATGAAACGAAGCAGTACGCAGAGTACCGGCCATTGGTGAATTTAGCGCGCACCAAAATTGCCCGTATCTCCGCGGCGGACACGGACCAAAGCGAGGCGGCCCGGATCATCTCTGCAAAACTTGACGAGGCCGATCAATTGTACTTGAAAGGCCGAACAATCGCGGCGAAGGAGATTTGGTATTCCATCGTGGAACTCTATGCAACCAACTCCGCGGTGTCTCCGCTGGTTCAGACAGCCCAACAACGCTTGGCCGAAACGTCCGCGAGCGGCACCGCCTCAGGTGATAAGTCCAGGTAACGCCCAACGGCACGAAGATTGCTCCCACGTTGTCAGCATAATGCGAGGTGGGCATTCAAATTTCGTTCAGAGTAGATCGATCGCCACCTGCGCATCGAGTGAGTGCACCCGCGCTCGCCGTCGACAGCCGCCCCCCAGACTGGAGATCGTCATGTTGAGGTTGAAGAAATATGGTTGGGTTGTGGTGAGTGCAAGCTGCCTGCTTGCGAGCATCGCAATCTCCCAGGACGGAGTTGAGTCAAGCAGTACAGTGAACGCCGCTCCTGCACCCGCTGAGACGACTGCCGAGCAGGTGCGGCTAGACCAACTGGCGATGCGGCAGATGATGACGTCGCAAGCGATGTTAACGAAGGCTAAAGAGCAGTTGATGAGCGATGATCAAATCGCTGAGCGGATCGCGCGCGAGATTCTCATGCAGGAGATGGTTAAGGACAAAGAATACCTGGCGATGGTGCGCGACGGCTTAAGTGCGGACTCCGAAGACGAACCGGCGATGAAGATGCTGGTTGACAAAATATCAGCTGCGAAATCCAAGATGCTGAAAGACGAGAACGCAGTAATGTCTATGACGCAAGAGATGATGGTCCGTCAACTTGCGGCAAATCGAATCGCCATGATGAGTGGTGGCCGCTTTGACAGCGACGACCTGAAAGAGCTGGACAAACGCTAAACCCAATTCTCCCGCGGAAAGAAACTCTGTCATGGGTAATCCACATTTTGATTTGATTGTGATCGGTACAGGCCCTTCCGCGTCGACTGTCGCGAAAAAGTGTCGCCAGGAAGGCAAGCGGGTTGCAATCATCGAAGCGAGAGAGTTCGGCGGTACATGTGCACTGCGTGGTTGCAACCCCAAGAAGGTCTATTCAAACGCAGCAAACCTGATTGATCGAATCCGAGGAGCGGAGGGCAAGCTCGTCAAATGCGATGATGCACGGATCGACTGGAAGGAGTTGGTGGCCTTTCAACGCGAATTCACTCAGCCGGTCGCAGATTCAACGGAGGCATCCTATCGCAAACAAGGAATTGATACATTTCATGGACGTGCCTCGTTTACCGGCCGGAATTCGATCGAAGTGGATGGACAATCACTCGACGCCGATCGAATTTTTGTCGGCGTCGGCGCGAGACCAAGCCCGCTCGATATACCCGGCGGTAAACGGGCAATCCGCAGCGATGAATTCTTTGAACTGACCGAGATCCCCAAACGCGTCGTTTTTATTGGTGGTGGCTACATCTCCATGGAGTTCGCATGCGTCGTCGCACGACACGGGGCGTCCGTGACAGTGTTGCAGCGTACCGATCAGGTGCTGCCCGAGTTTGATCCGGACCTGGTCGATCAATTGACCGAATACTCTGCCGAGCACGGAATCAACATTTTCACCAGTACGGCCGTCACAGAAATTGATGCTGCGAGTGGTGGAACGATGGTGGTCCAGTACAAATCGGAGGGCCACATGAAGTCGGTAGAAACTGACTTAGTGGTCCATGGCGCGGGCCGAATCCCCAACCTGGATGGGCTCAATTTAGAAGCAGGGGAAGTCACCTACAGCGAGATGGGAATTAAAGTCGATGCGTTCATGCGCAGCACGAGCAACCCCGCTGTCTATGCTGCTGGCGACTGCGTGGATTCCAGCCAACCGCCCCTGACACCCACGGCTAATGAGCAAGCTCGGGCTGTCGTCAACAATCTGCTCGCTACTACACCCACGCACCAGCCGGATTATGGAGTCATCCCGCAGGTTGCATTCACTGTGCCAGCGATCGCATCCATCGGGCTATCGCAACTGGACGCTGAACGCTCACATGACGCGGAAATCCGCCATGACGACTCATCGACGTGGGGAAGTGTCCGCAAAACTGGCCAAAGATGCGCAGGCTATAAGGTAATTATCGACAGGGATTCCGACTTGATACTCGGCGCACACCTGTTAGGCCCCGCAGCTGAAGAAACCATCAACCTATTTGCTTTGGCGATGAAACATGGGCTCACCTCGCGAGATATCAAGTCGACATTATTTGCGTTTCCAACGTTCGCGTCAGACGTCCGGCGGATGGTCTAGTTTCAACCATTGCAGGCCGCAAGTTTCGCTAGCTCGCTTTCACTCAAAGCTCTATCGAAGACGGCAACCCCGCCAATCCATCCGGTAAAGCCAACGCTACGAGCACTGTGGATGACTCGTCCGATCGTGAAGGGGCCACCTGTCCCGTCGTCTTTGGGGCAGTAGATACCATGTGGGTACCACCACGGATTGAGACGAAGCTCCACCAAGTCTCGTTCTGTCTCCTTGAATTCACCATCGGGCTGCTTCACCAGCGTCACGCGAATCTTCGTGAACTGATAACGACGTAGCTCGGTGCGTTGATCCTCCTGTTCGCCAACGATCTCTACTTCGGCAGGTTCGAGTTCCGGCGGGTTGTAATACTGGGACGCTGGATAGTCTGGATCTTCACCCGCCTGAATCCCAGCAGTTCGATGGTAGTGTCCCTGCATATATGCATTGTAAGCGGACGAAAGCAGACCGTTGGACTTCGGTGACGCAAGCCATCGTTCTCCGGACACGCCATTGAGCCAACCGGTGAGTTCATGCTTGGTACTATCGAAAGTCATTGCGAAACACTGCCACGACTCTGCTAATTTGCCCTCGTCAGCGACAGCAGGAACCGTCGGCGAGAGGGGCAGCGAGTTGCATTTGTGAAGTGCGTATTTATTCAGAAACGAACTGGCCCCATTCTCCGAGACATGACCACAGGCACTGCCGGGTTTATTCAATCCCGCGAACAAAGCGAACTGTCGCTGTCCTCGCTCCACCTTCGCAATGTTTGCAGTTGTTGATTGCTCTAAATCGGTGCCTTCATGCCAAATCCCAGCCAATGCATGATTCCCACTTTCTCGGACCGCCCATACCACCACGGTCACCGATTCGCCCTGCCCCTTGATATCCAGCGGCGTGTCATGCAATCGAGATCGCGGCACAAATAAAAACGGTCGGAAATTGGGGTCGCTCTCGTCCCGTATCCGAATCGCTTGTCCAAAGGGGCCGCTATTCAACAATGGAAAATCCGCGTAGTTGGCCCGTCGCCCTTGCCCCCAGTAATCACGCACGTAATTCCCCGCATCCAGCGGGTAGTCCGTCGTGGCGTCGGGGGGAACGTGAGCGGTAAACCGCCGATCCCCTTCGGGCTCGCGTTTTACGAAGTCCCAGAATGCCACAAGTCCGGGAGTCCCAATGACGACCTGCCGGTTGGACTCGGGCTCGACCGCCAATACTGACAGCGAATTCAGACCTAGAAACCAAATAAAAACAGACGTGGAAGTCAATCGGTGCATGCGTAAGATCTCCTTGGGACGGATATCCTACAGGATTCTGGATGGCAATTGGCTCATCCGCCAAAAGTTTGCTCAGGAGATGTGGAGACCCATCCGCGATTGAGGTGCCGCTCCCACAGCTAGGCCGGTCGCCAACTTGGGCGGACAAGCCGTAGCTAAGAGAGAGATACGCCAACACTTCCACCGCCGTGACGACCGGGCCGCGCTGGCGAAGAGTTCTCAATCACGTCGCAGCGAATGAACATAGGCGAGCTTTTCTAACACAGGCTGCGGAAATCGCTCGGGCAGGAGAGGCAGCAACCCGAGATCATAGTTGTATTCATTGACCTCGATTGCGATGTCCAAGACGTCATTGATGAGTTGTTCGCGATCCGCCCGCGGCGACAGATCAAAAGCTGCTCGACCTTGATCGTTCGCAGTCGTCGCAATTGCCATGATATCGAGATAGGCATTGACCGTTTCGGCGAAATCTTCCCACGGATGCATCGTCGCGTAGGCACTGACGTGCTCATCAGCCCAATTCGCGGGGGCTCCATTGTCGTAGTGCCGTTGCATTGCTTCCGAATAGTCCACTGAATCCGGGTCGCCAAAGAGCCGGTGATAGCCCTCCGGATCGACCTGCATTGCCCACGCCCAATCAATGTAGTGTCCAACCTCATGACGCATGTGACCAATCAGCGTTCGCTGTGGCTCGCCGAGATTCACGCGTGTGCGTTCACGGTGCACGCTGTCGGCTTCTGCCAGATTGATGGTGATCACTCCATCGGAGTGGCCTGTGATTGTCTTCTGCGGCTTGCCATCGGCGTCGACGGTGTCGTTGAGAAATTGAAAACTCAAGGGATGCGTTTGTTGCAGATTCTCAATAAACGGCGGCAGGCCCAGGTCGCTCAACTGCAGCAATAAACGCCGTTTGGCGGTCTCTAAGTTTGACCAACGGAGTGTGTTTTCGGGATTGCTGAGATCAGGAATGCTCGTCGTGAACTGACACCAAGAACAAATACGTTCGCCTTTGACAACGGAATTGCAGATACCGTGGTCGCGGTTCTGGCAGGGTTGGACGGTGACACCGCAATTGTCGCAGCGATACTCTTTGTGATTCAGTGTGAAACTAGCCAGATCCTGACATTCGGAACACCGTCCCAGCATCGCCTCGCAGGCAACGCAGGTGTGACTGTTAAAAAAGATGCGATTGCCGCACCGGCATTTTCCGGTTTTCAAGATCCAGGTTCCTCACCAATAAGTGTAGTAATTTGAGTAATCAGCTTGTCCATTTCAACGGGCTTCGGATGAAATGCATCGCACCCCGCTGCCGTGGCGCGAGCCTCGTCGCCGGGTAGGGCATATGCCGTCAGCGCGATAACGGGGATGCGCATTTCCGCGTCGGCCGCCCGAATTTGCATCGTCGCTTCGATACCATCGAGCTCCGGCATGTTGATATCCATCAGAATCAACGAGGGCGCCGTCTGAGCTGTCTGCAATACAGCTTCGAGACCGTTACTGGCCGTCACGACGGTATACCCTCGCTTCTGCAACTGACGCGTCATCATGTCACGAATATCGTCGTGATCATCAACGATGAGGATCGTAGTCATACTGTCGGCCGCACTGTGGGTTTATTGTCAACGCTGATGTTGGGAACAACGAGCTCGGAAGTGCATTGCGGACAACGCGTTGCACGGAAGGGAATCGTCGATCGGCAGAAGTCACACTTTTTGTCAGCCGGCTCTGAGTCTGGCTTCGGTTCCCCGAAGGCTTCATCGAGCTGTTCGTCCAATCGATTGACCATCCGAATGATGACAAACATCGCCAGGGCTACAATGAGCAGTGCCAGGCACGTGTTCAAAAAGACGCCGTAGTTCATTGTCACGACACCCACGTCTTGGGCATCCTGCAAAGTCTGAAACCCGCCCTGAGGTTCATCGACCCCGTCAGGCAGGTGAATGACCCAAAACAAATCCGAAAAATCAGCGTTGCCTGTCAACAGCCCGATGGGCGGCATGATGATGTCGTTGACCAATGACTTGACCACGGTTGTGAACGCGGCTCCCACCGTAAACCCGATGGCCAAGTCGATCATGTTCCCGCGAAGGGCGAACTTTTTAAAATCATCCAGGAAAGTCATACAGCAACGTCCAGCGGCAAACTGCGAAGTACAGGAAGGTCGTCGCAGCTAGGTGCACTTTCCGTACCAAACAAGTGGAGCGGCAACGCACGGCCAATCAATCGAACGAACTGAAGCTCCGCGATGGCAGTGGCCGCAGGCCGTTTTCATCGTCCGGTTGGGCGAGGAAGAGTGTCCCCTGACAGCGACCCGACGGGGTCTTCGGGCCGGTGGCCACCCACAGACGCTGGGGTGCGACACCGACGATGCCCAGGGAGCAGCTGAAATCGTAACGCCCCCTCATTTGAAAATTCTCGTCGGTCTTGATCAACGGATGGTCCTTGCCGTAGCAGCCGAACCACCAGTATCCATCGTGATAAGTTGCGGTCTGGATTCCGAGTTCCGTCCACTTGCTATCAATGACGTGCTTCTGTACGAATCGGAAGTCACCATCGTATTCGTATACATAATTCTCTTCGACACCCTCAGGTAGGCCGCCAACGACATAAAACTGATTATCTCGGACGCCTATCCCTCCTGCGCCGTGAAAGACTTCTTGCACTTCGTGTGCGGCAACTCGGTCAAGTGTTTGGGAGTCATAAACATAAACCCATGAATCAGCGTGCCCTTCTGGATCGTTGAACTTCCCCAAATTCACGGCAACGTAAACGCGGCCGTCGTTGAAACAGAGGTCGCCATGATGATTGGCAACCGGAATCCTTTTTTGAATTCTTCCCTGCATGTCTGTTTTCACTAATTCGGTTGTGAACGACCAATAGATGGAGCCTTGGTCGTTGAGACAAACGCCTTGCAGATGCCCGGAGTAATCGCCGTCACATTGCACGGCTTCGATCTCCACAGGCGCGTCCGGTACCAATAGCGAACACAGCACTTGGGCATACACCCGGTGCCCGAAGTCGTTGGGATGATTGACCCCGTTACCTGTCAAGTCTGAATCATTCTTGCGATGTAGCATCTCAGCCCACACACTCGTCATGTCAGCCAATGCAATTCCGTCCCAAGTCATTCTGGACAACTGCTCACGATACTGCGGAAACAGCTCTTGATGGAGTCGCGGCCAATCGCGGTTACCCAGCATCGAGGCAACTAAAATAATCTCCGTTGCTGGCATTTCACTGCGGACACCACTGATCATCGCCTTGATGTCGGCACCGTAGTCAGCGGCAGAGCGACCCGCGGAATCATTCATTCCAAATGCGAGGATCACCAAGTCAGGCGTTGACTCAATCACTTTGTCGATCATCGTGACTCCCCAAGCCGCTGTGGTCCCACCCACAGATAAATTAGTTAATGTTATCTCCGATTCATAATGCTCGTTCAAATGCTGAACAAACAAATCTTGGAAGGCAGGTTGAAATGGTGCCCCGCCTCCCCACGAGGACGAGTTGCAGCCTGTAGAAATGCTGTCACCGAGTAGGACCACTGAGAGGGGCTTGCCGGCCTCCAACTTCGCGAGTGTTTTTGCAAGGGAGTCGGTCTGGCAGGCTGCCATTTCGAGCGGCCATTCATGAGATGCTTTACGGTAGGTTACCGACGTCTGCAGCTCGTGGTACTCCAATTTGGCCCCAAACAAAATTTCTCCATTACCATCCCGATGCGTCAGTTGAAATTGCTGTGAATTCGCTGGGCGACGCAGTGCATCGGGTTCGACCGTCACAATTCCAGAATCCGCCGGCAGCGTGATCTTGGATTCTCCTCGCTCGAACAGATAGTCAACACCGTGCTCAAACAGCTTTCGCCCTGACGAGTCTCTAATTTCCAGAACCTCATCGATAGGAAAGAGTAAACGACCTGCTGCGGTTCCACTAACTGAATCCTTGATGAATAAGATGGGTTCGCTCTGAACGACTTCACTTTGCCAGAACGGCTGGAGCAATTCGGGTGAATAACTCCATTTAGCGGACTCCTCCGCCGCGGCCGATCCGGTGATCGGTACACAGTACAAAAATATTAAAACGAAAATCCAATTATTATTCATAAATCTACTCGAGAAATCCTGTTAACAATCCATCCGCAAACATGTCGCTCCGCTCGCCAAAACGTAGCGAGTCCCCGGTCGAACGACGGCCGCGACGGTGGGTTGGAATCGTTCGAAGAAGTTCTAAACAGGTAGGTGGTTGGTTATTGTTAATTCGATGTTTGATTCGTGTTAAATCGTGAATGCAGCCCTCGCCCAAACCCTCCACCGCTGCGCTGCGGGAGGTCTCCGAGCGAGTAGCGATCGCCGCTCGCACCGCATGACGGGTTGGGTTCACAATGGCTAGGCGGGTGCAGGTCGGGAGGAACGCGGTCTAGGTTAAGCTCCATCCCTCACGCGGATTCATCCGCCGCAAAAACCGCTCTGCATCGACGTTGGTCGCCTTCATCGCCTGGGTATCCCAATCGATGGCTTGACCGACTCGGAACGCCACATTCCCCAGATGGTTCGCTTCGGTCAGTGGTCCCGCATAGCTAAACGGGCTGGCGGTTTCCGCTTGACCGCGGATCGCCTCGAGCCACTGCTGGTGGTGCCCTGGCGAGTCTGGAACGAACGGTTCGGGGGCTTGAAAGTCCACGAATTCCGCTTCCGGCAAGAGCAGATATTTACTGTAGTCGGAGAGCAGCATTCCTTTGTCACCGACAAACAACGTCCCGCTGCCCCACTGTGGAATCTGCTTCTCCTTCCAAATTTCAGGTTTATGTGAGCCCTGGTACCAGTGATGATTGACCGCAGGCATGTCACCGCGAGCGGCATAGCGGTAAGTCGCCGACATCGACGCTGGGGCAATCTCCGGATGCGGTTCGTCACCGAACGCCTCAATCCGATATGGGGCGTCGAGTTTAAGTGCCCAGTACGCCAAATCATTCCAGTGACTGCCTAGGTCGCTCATGGTCCCGTTGCCAAAATCCCACCAGCGATACCATTTCGGACCGGGGAAGTAGACCTCGTGATAGGGTCGATCCTGGGCAGGGCCGAGCCACAGATCCCAATTCAAATAGTCTGGTGGTGTCATGGACTCAGTCGGTCGGTCCTGGACAGAGACAATATCTCCATTCGCTTTCGCCGCCTCCGGGCTCTGCAACCCCCATGCTCGTCCCACCCAGGTGTGGACCTCGCTGACATTGCCGATGGCACCGGTCTGAATCAGCTCAACCACGCGATGATAGTTGCTGCCCGCATGGATTTGCGTCCCCATCTGAGTGACGACGCCCGCGTCAGCTGCCGCCTTGGTGATCGCTCTGGCTTCGTACACATTGTGGGTGAGCGGCTTTTCACAGTACACGTGCTTGCCCGCCTTCAGAGCTGGCATCGTCGCATGGGCGTGCGTGTGCTCGCTGGTGGAAACCACCACCGCATCAATATCATTGGTTGTCTCATAGAGCTTACGAAAGTCATCATACTGACGAGCTTTCCGGAATCTTTCGGCGGCGCTGGCCAAGTTCTTGCCGTTGACATCGCATAGCGCGACAACATTGACACCGGTATCGGAGGCAATCGTATGGAGGTTCGAACCGCCACGACCACCGACCCCGATGAAGGCGATATTAAGACGGTCACTCGGGGCCGCAAAAGTGCGTCGCGGAGATGTGGCTGCGACACAGGCGGTAACCGCTGCGGCGCGGCTAAGGAACTCACGACGCGACGATTGACAGGTGTTGGACATGGGGTGGGAATCCAGTGGGAGGTGGGAAAGCACGCTTTGACGACGGAGCGTCGCCAAAGATCTTAGCAAAAGTCGAGAGCACCATTGACGTCATCGGAGATTGGCAAACCGATCTTGGCATCGCGAGGTGTCGAGATGAGTCCTGCCACGCTCACAAGTGCCCACTGCGTGGGACCGCTACCGCGGCGTACCCCCTTGCCAACAACTGAGCCATTCCAATGATTTACCGAGACGCTGGTGACCACGCGCCAAAACCACCTATCTCACACCGGGTACCATGAAGAACCTCTTCGCCGACCTCCCCGCTCAGTTGCCAAGTGAATTGGTTACCGTACTCGCCCAACATCAACATGCCCGCATCGAACGGATTGTCTCCACCGGCCACAGTAGCCCTGATGGATTCTGGTACGACCAAGATGAAAGTGAATGGGTGGTTGTACTCAGTGGTGAAGCCATCGTGCGGTTCGACGGCGATGAGGACCCGATCACGTTGACTCCCGGAGATCACCTCAGCATCCCCGCCCATCGCAAACACCGTGTAGAATGGACCACCCCCGCTGAGCCAACCGTGTGGCTGGCCGTGTTCATCAAGCCATGACGCACTCTCAACCCTCACGCTGCCTCGACTGTTTCGCCCCACACCACCCGTCATCAATCGATCGAGATGAGATGCCCTCGAGATTCGAGGTAGGCGGAACGAGCTTCCAAGGTTCATTGGCGCAAAAATGAATTCACCCGCTCCTAAGACGTTCGCTGAAAACGTGCCGCGAGTGATCGTGTTCACTCGCCACCCCGATCCTGGCAAAACGAAGACCCGTATGATTCCGGCACTTGGCCCCGTGGGCGCCGCCAACCTTCAAGCGGCCCTCACACGCCACACCCTGGCGATGGCCCAAGAGTATTGCGACCAACATCCATGCGAATTGGAAGTTCGGTTCACAGGCGGTGATGCATTCAAGATGGGCGACGCCTTTGGCAGCGGCAGAGCATACCGCCCTCAATCCGGCGAAGATCTTGGCGCACGCATGGCCCATGCCGTCGCCGATGCATTTGCCGAGCACGCCACCGTCGCTGTGCTGATTGGATCGGATTGCCCAGATATCACGCCCACGATTCTCGACGAAGCCGTTCGAGCCTTGTCAGTACACGATGTTGTGGTCGGACCTGCGATCGATGGCGGATACTACCTCATCGCCGTCCGCCAAAACCAACCGCTACTCTTCGAAGACATTCAGTGGGGAAGCGACTGTGTGCTGCGTCAAACTTTGGCGCAGGCGAAGCAAGCTCAATTGAGAGTCCACTGCCTGCAGACACTCTCCGATGTCGATCATCCACAAGACTTAGTTGTTTGCCGACGCCACCCGGACGCCTTCCCAGAATTGCCTTGAACTGTCGACGCACCGTCGGCACCAGCGGGTTGCTCCATGGCGTCTCTTCGCGGACGCGACAGGTTCGAAACGTGCTCTCAAACACACCTCGCTAACATTCCAGCTGTCCGACAGTCACAATTCGCACGGTGCCATTCTAATTCCCGTCCTCTCCTAAAAACCTGTAAACCATATGATCACGAAAACCTGTTTTCTAGCCGTCGCTTCGGTTCTGTTAATATCCTCGTCCCAGGGGGACGACGCTATCCCAACGGATCCGCAACCACGCTGGTGGAAAGGCAACATCCACACCCACTCGCTATGGAGTGACGGCAATGATTTTCCGGAGATGATCGCCGAATGGTATCGCACGCACGATTACAACTTTCTGGCGTTATCGGATCATAACGTCCTTAGCCAAGGAAAGCGTTTTGTGACCGTTGCAAAGATTCGAGATCGAGTCGGCAATGAGGCAGTGGAAAAGTATCGTCGTCGGTTCGGCACCGATTGGGTGGAAACGCAAGGCGAGCCCGGCGACGATGATTTCGCCGTTCGGCTCAAACCACTCAATGAATTTCGCGCCTTGGTCGAACAACGTGGTCGATTCATTCTCATTCAGGCCGAGGAGATCAGTGACCGCGCCGAAGGTGCGACCCTGCACATGAACGCCACAAACGTCGCCGATCTCATCGAGCCGCAGGGGGGCAGCACCATTCGCGAAGCAATCCAAAACAAC
Organism: Allorhodopirellula heiligendammensis; assembly: GCF_007860105.1. Lineage (NCBI taxonomy): Bacteria > Pseudomonadati > Planctomycetota > Planctomycetia > Pirellulales > Pirellulaceae > Allorhodopirellula > Allorhodopirellula heiligendammensis. Next base: position 654,189 of record NZ_SJPU01000002.1, on the reverse strand, counting down.
CTCCGGGCTGCCCAGGAACAGGCGAGCGAAGCCGGCCAGGAATCGCTGGTACATTTGAACCATCCCAACTTTAATTGGGGTGTTACCGCCGAAGACATCGCCGCCGTTGTCCAAGAGCGTTTTTTCGAGTGCTACAACGCCCACCCTGGCGTCAGGCATCATGGTGATGCCGACCACCCTGGGGTGGAGCGAATGTGGGATATCGTCAACACCATCCGCACCGATCAATTGGGGGCTCCGCCGATTTTCGGTGTTGCGACCGACGACAGCCATCACTATCACGGCAAACATGGCGGATCTCACCCGGGACGCGGATGGATCATGGTCCGGTCCAAGTACCTAACCCCGGAATACCTCATCGCCGCGATCAATGCCGGTGATTTCTATGCCTCCAGCGGCGTTCAGCTCGCGGACATTCAGCATGAGGATGGCCAATTGCGAGTCGTGGTCGACCCGCATCATTCCGCCGACAAAGACGTGACGTACACATTCGAGTTCATCGGAACTCGCCATGACTACGACTCTGAGTCACAACCACGCGATGTCGAAAATCCCGATCGCGTAACGCGGAAATACTCGTCAACGATCGGTGAAACATTCCAACGCAGCGAGGGAACCGAGGCCACCTACACGCTCGACGGTTCGGAACTGTACGTCCGCTGCGTCATCACCTCATCGGAGGACCATCATGACCCTTCATTCGAAGACCAAAAGCAGCAGGCTTGGATCCAACCGATCGTCCCGGCATCCTCCCCGAGAATCGAGCCTGAGCCTGAGCCTGAACACTAAGCTCCACTCCGAAGAGGGCGAATAATTTTCCAGGTGCTCATTGACGACAGGGCGACTACAGTAACCCAGCCCAATCACCGCACACGGGTGTCTGCCCCCACTCGGACGCAATCATCACGCTGTTGATCCCTGACCCGATACCCAACAGCGCCGTGCGGTCGCCCGCCGACAACTCGCCGCGCTCAATCGCCGCGGCCACGCTCAACGGGAGTGCAACCGACCCCGTGTTCCCAAGTACTGGGTAGGTTATCGAATCGGTGGCGGGATCGAGCCCCATCGCAGCGAGCATCGCAGCGCGATGCCGAGTTCCAACTTGATGACAAACCGTGCGGGTGAAAGTTTCGCGTCTCCAGCCGGATTCTGCGACCAGTCGATCCAATGCCGACACGCCTGTGGAAATCCCCTCGGCCATCAAAGCTTCGGAATCCGTGTCCATCAGCGGACGCATGTCCGCTCCCGCCGTATCCTGGTTGCTGCGACACAAGTCATGGAACGCTGTGTTGGCTTCGGCAATCGCAAATTGAATCGGTGTCGCGTCAGGACGCAACTCACGGCGACACACCAACCAGGCGCAGCTTCCCGAGCCAATCGTCAGCGATGCAAATGCGGGCTTCACGCTCTTGCGAGTTAGCGACTCGTCTGCATTGAGTGAGTCGATGGTTGCCTCCAGTAGGGGGCGACTGTTTTCGGTGCCCACGACCACGCCTGACTCAATCATGCCAGCGGCAATCATGCCAGCAATCTGAACAGCCCCGTTGAGAACGCCCAGGCACGCATTGGATACATCGTAGACCCAGCAGTCACGCGCCAGTCCCAGTTCGTGGTGCACACGTGAAGCCGTCGCCGGTTCGAGAAAGTCGCGACAGACACTGGCGTGGATCAACGCGCCGATTCGATCGCGATCCACCCCGGCTGCCTCGATAGCGGAACGGCCACTGCGGACGCTCGGGCCACTCGGCATCTCGCCGGCCGGCCACACCCGCCGCTGGTCGATTCCACTCATCAACGCGAGCCGCCCCTCGGGCAATCGCAGCCGCGAGTACAACGGCGACAGCCTGCGCTCGATCTCGTCGCTCGACCAAACCTCCGCTGGAATCGTGACCCCGATCCCAGCCACCACCACATCATCAAAACGCATCGACTCACTCACGCAACCGAACTGAAAGATTCACATCAGGGAGCGGTAGCATAGACGACAGTGGGAGAGTGGGAGAGTGGGAGACCGGGAGACCGGGAGACCGGGAGAGCGAAAAAAAGTGGAGGATTTTGGGGACAGGCCACGAGGTGGACACTTAGCGAATGCCGCAACAACGAGTGCGCAAAAAACGCGCAAGCCTCATTTTCCGCGCGACCGACGACCGTGCCCAAGAAACAGGCAGCTCGCCAGGCAGGCCGTAAGTGCCATTGCTAGCAAAGGTTAGGTGGAACCGTTTGACAGGCGTTTGAAGATGCAACCAATACACGCTATCGGCTGTGGCCCGAACCAGCGGCGTGTTTTTCAATCCTGCATCCCTGGAACCGACATGACGTCCCCCGCCGACTCGGGCAAGCCCAACCGCCATCCACCGACACGCACCGCCGCGTCTGCCTCAACCGCGCGGCGAAAGAAATCGAGCTCAGCAAAGAGCTCGACGACCACCAAGCGGCGCACCACAACCGGTAGCACGCAGCCCGCGAGAACGTCACGCAGCAAAAGAAAGAAAGCCGTCGCAAAACCGGCTGGCCCAGCTGTGTATGCCAGCGATGTCATCGGCGATGACCAAGCCACCAGGCCCCGTGGCGACACACCAATACTGCCCAATTCCACAAACTCCACCCCACCGGATGCCCTGGCGCTTTCACCCATCGAATCCGACCTCCCCATGGAGCACCGGCCGGCGCAGGTACTGCGACTGGCCGAGGAGGCATTCGCGATGACAGGCAGCTGGGTCGTTTTCTACCGCACCCTGCTCGCCCCCGGCGGCGTCGTCGACCAGCTCTACGAGACCCCGGAGGCGAGGCGGTATTTTGAAACCACGCGCGAGTTCGCCGAGCTCCTCGAGATGGTCACGGCGATCCGCAGCCAAGACGACTCCAGCTCGGGAACCCACGAGCCAACCCGCATGATCACCATCCGTGTGCCGCGCAGCCTACACGCAGCCACGATCCGCGAATCCGAGGAACTCGAACTGAGCATCAACGCCTATTGCGTGACCAAGCTACTCCAGCCTGCCAACCCTCGCTTCACCCCACTGGAACTGGGCAAGCGGCGCGGACGCCGCCCTGGGCCTCAGCTGACCTTGACCAAGTCGAAAGTGAAATCGAAAACTCGACGCAGCAAGACATGAACCCCGCCACAAAACTTCCCCTGAGCAGCGACGCTACTCCGCTCGCGTCTTGATAGCCCCTTCGGTCACCACCAGTTCAACTGACTCGGTCACCGTAACCTTCGCATTCGCGCGGTCGCCCTTTTCCCGCTTGAGCGACACTGTCGTGGGAAAGCACTGCTGCACGGTGACGACGCCTCGCGGCGGCATCTCAATTTCCTGCGAGCGGCCGTCGGCAGCAACCACGATCGCTTGCTCCTGCCCTGACTCATTGGTAATCGTCAGCTCAATGGTCGCAGACTTTGGACGCCCAAACAAGACTACCGCGTAATAGGTTTCCTCGTCGGAGGTCGCGACCGCGATTCCCGTCTCAGTGACATGCTCGGCCAGCATGTTCTTGCGATGCGGTGGTGAATCGATCCAGCCCGGCACGAAAACTCGAGTCAAGCTCTCAGCCGTCACCTCACCCGTGTTAGTCCGGTACGCGATGTTCTCGCGGACAACACAATATTGATATCCGGCGGCCTTGGCACGCTTCGCTGGGGTACTGCCGTCGGCACGGTGACCATACTTCCCACTCTCAGCCATGAACGTGGCGAACTTAGACGCCGCCTTGGTGAGCTCGGCACTCTTCGATAACGAAGGCAGGTCGTGCTTGTCGCGAAATTGGTTGGTCTCTTTAAAAATGGCCTTCTCAACCTCGGCGACCAATGTATCCGTCGGCGGGTCGGCGGAGGCGTGCATTACTGGAAGCAGCAATAAGAACGTGAGTAGTGAAAATCGCATCATGGCCCTCAGCGTGAATTAGAAAGTGTGGTTGAGCGAACGCAGCGGGTCCACGCCCTCGGCTTTGCCCGGCGAGCGTGGAGCAGCCGACGACGGCGAATCCCGGATGCGCCCGACGTGACGCACGAGCAATTCGCAGGCCGACTTTCTCGCAGGTTCGGTGAAGGTGATCGGCATGCGATGTGCACGGCACATGCCGCATGTGAACTAACCCACTTTCAACTCAACGAAGTAGACACCATGAACACCGAACAAAAACTGATCGATCTCATAAACGACTTTGATACCGCCATGCTGGTCACCCGCGGCGAACGCGAGGATCTCGAGGCGCGACCCATGGCGATCGCAAAGATCGAGGACGACGGCCAGATCTGGTTCGTGACGGACCGTCACTCAGGGAAGGTTAGCGAATTGAAAGCGGATGCGAACGTGGTGCTCGCAATGCAAAGCTCCAACAAATTCGTGTCACTGACGGGAGTGGCCGCTATCATAGATGATCGCGCGCAGTTGGACGAACTGTGGAATGAAGCCTGGAAGGTCTGGTTCCCGGATGGCAAATCGAGCGAATCGATCACCCTGGTGCGTGTTAGACCAACACACGGGCAGTATTGGGACAACTCGGGCCTCAGCGGAATCAAATACTTGATTAAGGCAGGTAACGCATATCTCCATGGTGATCGCCCAGAGGTCGACGAGAAAATCAACGCCTCGATCACGATGTAACACACGCACCGCTGCCCAGCGAACGCCTCGTGAGCAAGCACTAGGCAGCGACCAAGAAACCTACACGACGCCCGACACTAAAACTAATTGTTCTGAAAGGAAATATCGCATGTTATGGAGCTTAATCGGAATCCTGATCGTCATTTGGGTGATCGCGTTTCTTGCCAAGGCCACTGCTGGAGGCCTCATTCATCTGCTGTTGATCGTTGCGGTCATCATGCTGGCGTACCGCCTGATCACAGGACGCAACATTACCTGACGCCGCATCGCTTAGAGCCACAGCAGGGCTGCAAGCCCCTCCTCGTGCCTCTTCACCACGTCACCCCTCGACACTCGCCACCCCTTACCCGTCCCTGGAGAAAGGCATGTCAACCATCCTCGTCGTGGACGACAATGACGACATTCGGGACCTCTTGACCCGAAAGATGAAATCACACGGCTACACAGTGGCCACAGCTTGCGATGGTGTGGAGGCAGTGAAAGTGGCGAGCAGTTCCGATCTCGCCCTCATCCTGATGGACATCAATCTACCGGAACTCGATGGACTCGAAGCAACCATGCAAATACGCGCAGGGCGCGCAGGGGACACCGACAAACACACGCCCGTGATCGCCTTGACTGCGTACGCATTGCCTGACGACCAGTCCCGCGCCAAGGCCGCTGGGTGCGATGCCTTCCACGCCAAGCCGATTGATTTCGATCGACTGTTCGATCAGATCAGCGAACTCATCGGCGAAGTGCATACCGAGAGCACTACGGACTAGACCTGCCCTGCCAGGGAGCCAACTCCCATCTGCCGGTAGCCGCATCGATGTCCAGGACCGCCATCTTCCATGACGGAGGCAACGCCCGATGTAATCGGGCTCCCATTCATGGTAAAAGACGGGGACCTTTCGACTTCCGCTCACTTGGCAACAACTATGGTCCAACACAGCCCCACCTACGCCATCACCATTCGCTTACGCTACGCCGATGCGCCGGGCGCCATGGGGCGCATCACGACTGCGATCGGAGAGGCCGATGGGGCGATTGGAGCCGTCGACATTGTCGGCATCGCCGGTCATAAAATCTCACGCGACTTCACTGTCAACGCGAAAGGCGTCGAGCATGGGAAACAGATCGTAGAGGAACTGCGGAAGCTCGACGATGTCGAAGTGGTAAACATCTCCGACCGTGTGTTCCTGATGCACCTCGGCGGCAAGATCGAGGTCATCTCAAAGACGCCCATCAAAACGCGAGACGATTTGTCGATGGCTTACACGCCTGGAGTTGCGCGGGTGTGTAAATCAATTGAAGCAGATCCAGAGGCTTCCTTCGCGCTGACGATCCGGCAGAACACCGTCGCGGTAGTGAGCGACGGCTCGGCCGTGCTGGGCCTGGGCAATATTGGCCCTCGCGCAGCAATGCCTGTCATGGAGGGCAAAGCAATGCTGTTCAAAGAGTTTGCGGGTGTCGATGCATTCCCCATTTGCTTAGACACACAGGACACCGACAAAATCGTTGAAATCGTTCGCTGCCTAGCACCCACGTTCGGCGGGATCAATCTTGAGGACATCTCGGCGCCTCGCTGCATCGAAATCGAAGAGCGCCTCGACGCTGAGCTAGAGATCCCTGTCTTTCACGACGACCAACACGGCACCGCGATCGTGGTGCTCGCGGGACTGACCAACGCCCTGAGACGGGTTGAAAAAAACATGTCCGACATCCGGGTCGTGATCAACGGTGCAGGCGCCGCTGGTACGGCAATCTGCAAACTGCTGATGACATCGGGTGTGCAAAATATTATCACCTGCGACCGCAACGGTGCGTTGCACCGGGGCGAGCCCGAAGCGGACCCGACAAAACAATGGCTCGCCGAAAACACCAATCCAGAAGCCATCTCGGGACCGCTGAGTAAGGCGATCCAGGGTGCCGATGTATTCATCGGTGTTTCGGGCGCCAACACTCTTACCGTGGCAGACATCCAGAGCATGAGCTCAGACCCGATTGTCTTTGCCCTGGCGAACCCAGACCCGGAAATCGACCCCAACCTCGCCGAACCGTACGCGCGGATCATCGCTACCGGACGCAGCGACTTCCCCAACCAGATCAACAACGTCCTCTGTTTTCCGGGCCTGTTCCGAGGTGTCTTGGATGTGCGAGCGACGACCATCAATACGGAGATGAAGATCGCAGCAGCAGAGGCGATCGCCGCAGTGATCCCACCATCGGATCTACTCGATGACTACATCATCCCAAGTGTATTCGACCGTCGTGTGGCGAAGGTCGTGGCCTCGGCAGTCGCGGCAGCTGCGATCGAAACCGGGGTAGCGAGACGAAAAACAAAAGCGGCATTCACTCTGTCGTGATCGCCATCGGCGCATAAAAAAACCCCCGACCCGCGGCAAGTGAGGCGGACACTTACCACGGGCCATTGGGGGCTTTCTTCCGGCCCAGGCAAGAGCCGAGAAGACCGAGTCGCCGAGCCTCTAAGAGACTCGGACAAACATTTCTCAATATCTAGTTCAGCGTCTCTACAAAACGCGAGGTCTCACGGTTCCGCATCTCAAAGAGAAACTGCTATCGTTCAACCGCGGGCTGCCACGCCGCCGGATAACCCAGGGCTATCCGGCGACGAAGCCGCGGTGGGTAGATCAAGCAGCGGAACCGCTATGGATGGCGTCCGACGGATAAGCGTGCATCCCGTGTTCGCTAATATCCAGACCGGCATGCTCTTCGGCAGGCGTGACTCGCAACATTCCGATCGCTTTGAGGACACCGAAGACGACGGACATCGTTACGAATGACCAGCCACAGATGGCCAGCGTACCAATGGATTGAGTGACAAACCCTTCAAACATTCCCTCGAAGTGTGTGTTTGGGAAAATTCCCATTGCCATGCAGCCCCAGACGCCGCACACTCCGTGCACAGGAAAGGCACCGACGGGGTCATCAATCTTCAGTCTATCGAGTGCAACGATTGCGAGCACCACAAGCACTCCAGCGATACCGCCGACCACGATTGACATCGAGTTAGTGAAGGCATCGCAACATGCTGTGATACCGACCAAACCACCCAATGCACCGTTAAGACTCATCGTCAGGTCGGGTTTGCCAAACAAGCCCCAGCCAACAAAGGTAGCGATGAACGCACCGGCTGCAGCGGCGAGCGTGGTGTTGACGGCGATCAAGGCAACTGCGTCAATGTCTCCGGTGCCTTGGAATGCCAATTGGCTGCCAGGATTGAATCCGTACCACCCCACCCACAGGATAAATACACCCAGTGCGGAGAAAGCGACATTGTGACCGGGAAGCGGTACCGATCGACCATCCGGTGTGTAGCGTCCCAACCGCGGGCCGAGAAAAAGAGCCCCGGCGAGACCAGCAAATCCACCAACGGCGTGGACCACTGCCGACCCAGCAAAATCCTGGAATCCCATTTCGTTGATCCAGCCGCCACCCCATTTCCAATATCCGCTAATGGGATAAACCAAGCCAGTCAGAATCGCGCTGTAAACTAAGTAGGACGTGAACTTCATGCGTCCTGCGACTGCCCCCGAAACAATCGTCGCAGCTGTCGCGGCAAACACTGCTTGAAAGAACCAATCGGTCTGCGGGGAAAATGTCCGAGCAGCATCGTCTGTCGTGTAAATCCCGGTGCCGCCAAAGGCGAAAACCTTGCTAACGCCCTCGGCATCAGCTTCGCTCATGTAGCTGGTCGGGTACATCAAGCCAAAGCCAACCGCAAAAAATAGCAACGCCCCGACGGACAGATCCATCACATTCTTCGAGAGAATATTGACAGTGTTCTTCGCCGAGTTCATCCCGACTTCCACCATCGCGAAACCGGCCTGCATAAACAGCACCAAGACTGCGCACAAGAACAGGACGGCGTTGTCCAAGGCATATCCCACTCCCAGATCAGCATCACCACCCGCGTCGGAGACTTCTGCGACCTCCGTGACCGTAGCGACTTCGTCCTGAGCCGAAACCACCGACGCGAGTGACGTGCCGATCCCAGTCATCCCCAACAGGAGAACCATCATTAGCCAGGAGGAGCGAAAATGCGTCCACCGGAACCCTGGCGTTTGCCCAATCGGGCATCTTAAACTTCTTAGCATGGAGTCTTTCCTTCTCAAAGACAGTCGTCATATGGCTTTCAGGGGACAGTGCGGCACCGCATTTGACGCAGGCACCTTGAAAACACCCTCCGCCCATAGAGGCAACCCGTTGCTTACACAGTTTCACCGACCGTCTAACTCCTGCCCGGGCCTTCTCAAAAAATGCTCGCGAGTATCCGGTTGATCAATGCGTAAGCAAGTTGCTTTCGCAGGACACTCTTAGCACAGGGCGAGCCAAACACACTTTCCAACCAACACATTTTCACGCAAGTCTCTACCTGGAAACAACTTAAAAAACAAAATAAAAACCGAACCATCGCGGAACGAAGCCATGCATCCCGCGGCATGCCCATACAAACGGCACCGCCCGCCAAATAAGCAGGCAGGAGGGTGAGGCGCGCGTGAGCAGGGTTTGCGCGCACTGAAAACGCCAGCCAGCATCTTGCCGATGGCATGGACTGAAGCCTGACGATGATGCGAGACAGGTGCCGTCAGGCGCCGGGAGACACTGCCAGCGCGACCACATACGCGTCTCGCCTCACTGAGTCCAAGCCATTCCAGCCCGCTGCTGCGGCAAAGGTGCGAATGAATCTCAGGGGTAGATTGCTCCAACTGCATCTCGAATGGGCGCGCCCCGATGCCCCCAACGACCAAAGTCGCCTGGGAGTCAACGTCACGGTTCGCTAAAACACGATCCGCCGAAATGCGGTTTTGCCGAAACGACCGCTGCGAACGTCAGTTTTCACACTCTGACATTGTCTCGCTTCATCATCTCTGGCGAACCGCACACTCATCGGTAAATTCTCTAACGCGATCCCGACAAGGCAGTCCCCATGAAAACAATGATTGTGATACCGGCGCGGTTGGCATCGAGTCGACTGAGCGAAAAGCTTCTCCTGCGTGCGGGGGGAAAGTCCGTTTTGCAGCACACCTATGAAGCTGCCCAACAGGCGGCGATCGCAGACCAGGTCGTCGTTGCTGCCGACGACCCGCGAATCGTTGCTGAAGTGAACTCATTCGGTGGCGAGGCGCGGTTAACCAGTGTGAGCTGCCAGAGCGGAACCGACCGTATCGCTGAGATCGCGCTGTTGAATGATGACGTGGAGATTTTCGTTAATGTGCAAGGCGATGAACCGGAAATCGACGCGCAGGTGATTGATACGGTCGCGTCTCTGTTAGCCAAGCGTCCCGATGCAGACATTGCAACGGCGGCCTGCGCGATCGATGCCAGTGAAAAACTGGATGATCCCGCATGCGTGAAGGTGGTGATGGGCAGCGACCATCGCGCGATCTATTTTAGTCGCGCCCCGGTGCCTTATTCTCGAGATGGTGCCGCTGACGCTCTCCTGAAAGCGAAACCGCCGGTCTACTGGCAACACATTGGCCTGTACGCCTACCGTCGAGATTTCTTGCTGTGGTTCGCCAACCAACCGCCCGGCCGGCTCGAATCCATTGAGAAGCTTGAACAACTGCGAGCCGTGGAGGCAGGAAAAACAATTGTCGTCGCTCCGGTAGGACCGTCGCCTCGCGGAATCGACACCCTCGACGATTACCGGGCGTTTCAGAAACGAGTGGAAGGGCCTTCCTCTTGATAAACACGCGGTTCTGGGGATGGGGTATGCTGCGGCAGATCAAAAATCATTTCTCTGCTTCGCCTGTTATCTTTGGATTCCTTGAACCGTGACTGATCCCGCCAACGACGCGCCTACTTCGCCCTCGCCCGCTTCGCGGCTGGGGCTCTCACTCTTTGTCGTTTATACGCTGTTATATCTGGGGTTCGTGCTGCTCAACGCATTTGCCACCGACACGATGGATATCGTGGTATTTGCAGGCCTGAACCTCGCAATCGTGTACGGATTTGGCTTGATTCTCGCAGCAATCGCCATGGCGTTCGTGTATGGATTCGCGTTACGCAGCAGTGGAAATGAGACGGACACCAGTTCCCACGGTGGAGACGTAGCATGATCTACACCCCCTCCATGACGGCAGTGGTCGTGTTCTTTCTGTTTGTCGGCTTCACCGTCGGACTGAGTTTTTACCTCGGTCGCAAAGCCACATCATCGGCGGGCTATTTTGCCGCCCACGGCCAGATCCCGTGGTTCATCAACGGGGTGGCATTCGCGGGCGACTACCTGTCAGCGGCGTCGTTCTTAGGTATCTGCGGGATGATCGCGGCATACGGGTATGACGGATTCCTCTATTCGATCGGATATCTCGCTGGTTGGATTGTCGCTTTATTCGTCATTGCCGAACCGATGAAGCGGCTGGGCAAGTTCACGTTTGCCGACGCGCTCGATGCGAAATTCAACTCACCGGGAATCAAGGCTGCTGCGGGGATCAGCACACTGATCGTCAGCGTCTTTTATCTCATTCCTCAGATGGTGGGCGCGGGCGTACTGATCCAACCCCTGCTGGGTTTTCCGCACTGGGTCGGAGTGGTTTTGGTGGGTTGTGTCGTGATCACAATTGTGGTCACCGCGGGCATGGTTTCAACAACCTGGGTACAGTTTCTGAAGGGTTCGCTGTTGGTGCTATTTAGCACTGTGCTCGTCACGCTGGTCCTGCAGCAGGGTTTTCACACCGATCGCAACGCGTTTGCGACTATCGGGCCGCTCCAGATTGACAGCCACGCCGGTGATGACGCAGCGATCGATCCGCAACTGCTCGCCACGGCAGCAGGACGAACACTTTACACCACCGGCGCGGGCGAGACGGCCTCCTCGGCGTGGGACACTGCGAGCGACTTCATTCGATTCGCGTCGGACGATGATGAGGGCTACGACATCTTTCGCATTGAGCATGATGCCGACGGGGTGGTCTTACGAGAGGCTCAGGCCGAAACGGTGGCGGCCGACGGAAGCCGATTCGTCGGCGGGCTACCACTCGGCGCCGGTGCGGGCGAGCGAACGCTGCGTCCGGTCGGCCAGCTAACCCGCTTGCCTGAAGAATTTGCTGCCGACAAAACCAATGACCAAGGCGGCCGCGGTGAAGAGCACACGGGTCCACTCGGACCAATTCAGTTTTTTGACGTGTTACGTCGCAGTGAGGTTACGTTGTGGGGAAACCAAACCATTACCCACCAAGATGGCGCCGTTACGAAGGTCTACTACCAGAAACCAACGCCGGGCTCCCAAGTCCTGCGGCCCGGTGAGCACCCTACGTTCGCAGGCATTCGCAGTGGTCGGTGGACCGACCGGATCAACTTCCTCTCGTTGATGCTGGCGTTGTTTTGCGGCACTGCGTCCCTCCCTCATATCCTAATACGCTATTACACCGTCAAAGATGCTGCCGCGGCGAGAAAGAGCACGATCGTTGGCATTGCGAGCATCGGCTTTTTCTACGTGCTGACGCTGTACCTAGGACTCGGTGCCATGACCAGCGGTACGCTCGACGTGACCAACAGCAACATGGCCGCTCCGCTGTTGGCACGTGGCATCAGCGATTTATTGTTCGCGATCATTTCCGCAATCGCCTTCACGACGGTATTGGGTACGGTCAGTGGATTGATCCTTGCCAGCAGTGGCGCCGTTGCCCACGATTTATTGGGCGGCGTCATGGGGATTCAGTTTGCCGAGGGCAACCAAGTGCGGGTGGCGAAGATCGCCGCCGTCGTGGTCGGTGCCATCGCCATTGTGCTCGGGATTCTCTTCCAGAACTTAAACGTCAGCTATCTGGTGGGCTGGGCGTTCAGCATCGCCGCTAGTGCCAATTTGCCTGCCTTGGTGATGCTATTGTTTTGGCGCCGAACGACGGCTGCCGGGATCATCGCCAGTGTCGTCGTGGGCATGTTCAGCTCGCTTGGTTGGATCCTGCTTTCGGCAGACACGTTTAGCAAAGTATATAAAATTGATCCCGCTGACAGCCCTATTCCTTTCAGCCAACCCGGGATCGTCACGATTCCGTTGGCGCTGCTGACCCTGGTGATTGTGTCGTTAATGACGCAGAATTCACCACCAAAAATGGATTCTGTCGCGGAATCGGGGGCAAAAACGGCTTGACACCGTCGTGACAAGGCCTATATTTGCCATTAAATGGCATTGGCTTGGTTTTTCGATCCTTGTTGGTTCGCCTCCAAGCCAATCTTTCGACGGCCCCCGAAGACATTGAGAAAAATGTTTTCAGCGTGAGGCCTTGCCCGACAACCTTGTGCCTGACATGCTCGCGTTGACATGCCGTGCCGGGTGCTTGGATGCGGCATACTCGCGTGAGTTACGAATCAATCGTACTAGACCTGACTCGTTGGATGGGAATCTTTTGAGGCAAGGATTTGCCGCTCGTTTGAGTAAATAAATCAAACGAGCACCTTGGTCGCGCCGATGGTGTTACCGCCACCTTTGGTGCATGCGACCTTTACTTTCGTTTTTAAAAACGCGGTTCCTCTTGTTGGTTGCCTTGATCGGCAATGTGGTTTCGATAGGCCTGCGAACAGGATCGATTTTCTGACGAAAATGGATTGGGTTCGACGCAGATACGTCAACGCCATGCTGCAAACTGTTTCCTTGCCTGGAGACATTGATAAAGGTATTCCCGGATTAAAAGATGGCAAAAAAGAAGCGTTCAACACGCGGCCGAGGTGGTTTCGGCTCACAAAATGGTTCTCCCAATAGTGGAGGCACTAGCGGAGGCAACAGCAAACCGCGCACTCGGCGACGTCGCCGTGGAGGCAGCGGTGGCGGTGGGGGAAATCCGGGCGGCGGTGGTTCCAATGGTGAACCAGAAGATTTCGTCAGCGACGCCCCGCTCGAAGAGTGGTCCGGGATCCTCGAAATGCATCCCAATGGCTACGGTTTTCTCCGCAGTCCAACAGCCAATTACACCCGCGAGCGAACCGATCCATTCGTGCCCGGCACGATGGTTGAAAAATTTGGACTTCGCCAAGGCGTCATGCTGCACACGATGGTCCAGCAAGCCAAGCGGCAGCAGGGTCCCCGTGTTCGCGAGATTCTCGATGTGGAGGGTCAGCCGCCTGAAAAATACCCGGAGATGCCGCTCTTTGACGACCTTACAGCGATCAATCCGGAAGAGTTCCTCAAACTCGAAAAAGGAAAGATGCCGCTGACTAACCGCGTCATCGATCTACTAGCGCCACTCGGCCGCGGCCAGCGTGCCTTGATTGTCGCACCGCCGCGGAGTGGTAAAACGATCATGCTGCAGCACATCGCTGAAGGCATTTCACAGAACCATCCCGACCTCAAATTGATGGTGCTGCTGATCGACGAACGACCTGAAGAGGTCACCGACATGCGGCGCAGCATTTCCAATGGCGAGGTCATCGCTAGCAGCTTGGACATGGACGTTGAAAGTCACGTCCGTTTGAGCCAGTTGGCAATCGACCGTGCCAAGCGTCTCGCCGAAGCGGGGCAAGACGTGTTCCTGATGCTCGATTCCATCACCCGGCTGGCACGGGCGTTCAATAAGTGGGTCGGAAAATCGGGCCGTGGCGGGGCCACGGGTACCGGTGGATTGGACATCCGTGCGATGGACATCCCAAAGAAATTGTTTGCGACCGCACGAGCGTTCCAAGAAGGCGGCTCGCTCACCATCGTCGGCACATGCTTGGTCGATACGAACAGCCGCATGGACGAAGCCATTTTCCAAGAGTTCAAGGGAACCGGGAATATGGAAGTCGTCTTAGATCGTCGCCTGGCCGATCGACGAGTTTATCCCGCAATCGATATCTCTCAATCAGGAACTCGTCGCGAAGAGTTGTTGCTCGACGAAGAAACCTACGAGACGGTTTCGATGTTGCGTCGAACGCTCAGCGAAATGCATCCTGTCGATGCGATGGAGCAGTTGACGAAACAACTTGGTCGATTCGACGATAACGAGGGTTTCTTGAAGCTGATCTCGGGTGCCAAACTCGCATAGTGAGTGTGCGACGGATTCTACACGCGGCCGACATTCATCTCGACAGTCCGCTGCGTAACCTGGAATCGTACGACCAAGCACCGCTGGAGCAAATCCGTGGTGCATCTCGGCGTGCGCTTGAGAACCTCGTGAAATTGGCCATTGACGAGGAAGTCGACTTGGTCGTCATCGCAGGCGATCTCTACGACGGGGACTGGAAAGATCAGAATACCGGCCTGTTTTTTGTTGGACAGGCTGCCAAGCTCACCCAGGCCGGCATCCCACTGGTCGTGATCCGCGGTAATCATGACGCCGAAAACGTCATGACGTCCTCACTGCCGCTGCCCAAGAATCCAGATGGCAGCGAGATCATGCTGGCATCGAAAAAAGTGGATTGCCGCACGTTCGAATCTATCGGCGTAGCAGTGCACGGCCGATCGTTTCGAACCAAGGCCGAACTGGAAGACCTATCCCAGTCTTACCCGCGCCCGCTCAGCGGCATGTTTAATCTGGGCCTCCTACACACAAGCCTGACCGGTGCCGAGGGGCATGATACCTACTCGCCATGCAAACCGATCGAATTGTCAGCGAAGGAATATGACTACTGGGCGCTAGGGCACGTCCACACGCGCGGCGAACATGGGTTGGCCGACGCTGCGCCGATTGTGTTCAGCGGTAACATCCAGGGACGTCATATTCGCGAGTCGGGTGCGAAGGGATGCTATATCCTCGACATCGACGAGCGTGGCGGAATCGCTCTGAAGTTTCACCCGCTTGATGTCGTGCGTTGGGAGTCATTCGAACTCCACACGAGTGACATGCAGTCAACTGATGAAATTCTCGATGCCTACGAATCGTGGTTGGGCACCACGCTCGCTCAGATCGGCGACCGTATGCTGGTATCACGCGTGTCGATCGTCGGTCCCAGCAAAATTCACCATCAGCTGCACCAGCAGCGCCATCGCCTGGAATCATCGCTGCGTGCGACCGCAATCACTCATGGCGGTGGCCAAGCATGGATGGAAAAGTTCCGTCTTCGAACGACCTCTCCCAACAAAAAACTCAATGTGGGTGATCTTGACGGACCGTTGGCGAGTATTTCCAGCGTCGTTGAAAGGCTGCGGACTTCGGTCGACCGGGGAGACTTGATCGCAGGCGAGTTTACTTCGCTCGTTAAAAAACTTCCCGATCAGCATGAGACGTTCGACCCCACGGATTTGCAGTGGGTTGATGAACTGATTGAGTCAGCTGCCGCTGACTTGTTAGGACGCTTCGACGGATGATCATCCAACGACTCGACCTGATCGCGTACGGGCGCTTTACCGATACGCTGATCGATTTGTCAGCGGGACCACGCCGGTTCCATATCATCTATGGCCCCAACGAGTCCGGAAAGTCTACCAGCCTCCGGGCAATCACGTCGCTCCTCTACGGCATGACGACTCGCGCGGAAGACAATTATTTACATGCCAACGCGAAAATCCGGGTAGGTGGCGTGCTGGTCGGCCCCGCTGGCGAATCACTGACCTGCGTTCGTCGCCGGGGCAAGAAGGGCACCCTGCGTGAATCAGACGACAGTACCGTCATTCCAGACGCGAAACTTGAGGCGATGCTCGGCGGTGTCGATCGCGAAGCATTCGAGCATCGATTCGGGCTCTCTCATGAGGAACTCGTCCAAGGTGGCAAGGCGATTCTCGAAGGCGAGGGAGATCTGGGCGAAATCCTGTTCGCTGCGGGCGCAGGCGTCAGCCAACTCAAGGCCGTGCAGTCTAAACTCGACGAAAATGTTACGCAGCTGTTTGTAGCCGGTGGTAGCAAGGGTGCCATCAACATTCTATCTCGTGAAATTGCGGAAAAGAAACGCCAGCTCGAAGCCGCCAAAATTCTCCCGCGCGAATGGGAAGGCTTGCAGAACGAATTGACGCAGCAGCAACAACGCGTCAAGCAGTGGGAGACGACCCAACGGGATGCCGCGGTTCGAATGTCGCAGCTCCGCGCGTATCTCACTGCGCTACCGCTTGTCCCACAGTGGAGATCCTGTTGCGAATCACTCGTGAGTCTCGCCGACGTTCCGCTTCTCGATAGCGCGTTCAGTGAGCGCCGTCGCACGCTCGAAACCAGTCGCGAAATCGCTCTC
The DNA here is from genome assembly GCF_007860105.1 of Allorhodopirellula heiligendammensis. NCBI lineage: Bacteria > Pseudomonadati > Planctomycetota > Planctomycetia > Pirellulales > Pirellulaceae > Allorhodopirellula > Allorhodopirellula heiligendammensis. Next base: position 637,501 of record NZ_SJPU01000002.1, on the reverse strand, counting down.
CGTCAGACCAACTCGCACACCACGCGGATCACGGAACTGCAACAAGAACTCGATCTCCTCAGCGATGATGCCGAGATCATGATTCATGAGGCCGAGATTTCTTCGCTATTTCAGCGGCTTGGCGCGCGTGAAGAGGCGCGGACCCAACGAACCGGCTTGCAACGAACCAAGAGAAACCTCGATCGGCGGATGACCGAAACACTCGGCGAATTGTCAATTGAGATTCACGCCGCAGACGGCGACGCCGTGACGGACGAGATCGACGAATCTCTTAAACAGTTACGCGTGGTCGACTCCGTGCGAACTCACGTCAATGAACTCGCCCAGCAATATGCGTTGCTCGTACGTCAGCGCGACGATGCCGACGAAGAACTACGATCGCTCAAACGTAAACTGGCTGCACTGGACCAACGCGATGTCGCTGAACGTGTCCCAGATGATCCATTCGCGATCGGTCAGGTCATTGAATCGGTGGGATCGCCCGATAGCGTCCTGGCGAATCTCACACAGCAAAAATCAGACGCCAAGCAGTCGCAGCTTCGCTGTGAGCAACTGGCTCGCAAGCTTGATTCCATTTGCCCCAAAATGAGTGGTTCATTCGTTGACTCGGTGCACGATCTCGTGAACGTGCCATTGCCCAGCGAATCGGCGATCGCCAAGGCGGTTCAGACAATCGAACGGCGAGAGCAAGCCGTAGCGACTGCGACGCAGCAGTGGAGTCAGCTCGATGCGCGGCAGCGCACGCAGCAGGAGAAACTCGAAGCGGCCAGTTCGCTCACCGAACTGCCGAACATGGAGCAACTCGCTGCCGCCCGCGATCGCCGCGACGACGCGTTCTGCTCGATGATTGCTGATCATTCCGCCGCCAGGCTATCAATGGAGGACTTCACTCGCCTGCAGTCGCTCATTCGTAAGGCCGATGAATTGGTCGATCAAATGCGCCAACATCACGAGCAAATTCACCTGCAGGCGACGCTCCAATCGGATCTGGACGAAGTCATCAAGCACAAGGCGGACTGCCAAGCGCAAGGTGAATCCGCGAAAGCCGAACTTGATCAAGCGAACTCAGATTGGCAGTCACTCTGGCGACCGCTCGGGATTGCTGCAGCAAGTCCACAAGCAATGCAAACCTGGGTCGCGACCCATGCGCAGCTAGTCGATTCAATCTCCAATGACTTGGAGGAACGTGAACGCCTCGAACAGGTTCAAAGGCGCATCGCAGCGGCGTGCGAACGACTGCGTCATGCAGTCGCCGCGGCCTCAGCAGGTAGCTCCACGGCCCAGACAGCAACGTCGGGCAGCGGAGCGCCGACTTCAATTGACAGCGGCGACGAGACAATCGTCACAGAGGAATTCCCGCGTCTCCATGACGAGGCAGTCCGGCTGCGGGCTAATCTTCAACACGCACGCAAACGGTACGAGGAACAGCTCAAGCAAATTGACACCTTGCAGGACGAGTTGCCTAAGGCGGAGGCTCGTTTGGAATCACGTCAGCAACAACTCGACCGCTGGGACAGCGATTGGGCGACGGCCACGTCCGCACTCGCCGCCAGCGTTGACAGAACCCCGGCGGTGATTCTAGAGAAGATTAAGCAGATTGATGATCTCAACGCTCAAAAACGCGAACGTGACATTTTGCTGCATCGTATCAATGCGATGTTTGCCGATGATCAAACCTATCGTGGTGATGTCGCGCGTTTAGCATTGTCCCTGGGAAACGAGTTCAATGAGAACGATGGTGAGATTAGTGATGCGTTCACCCTCGTCAAGAGTTTCTTTGAACGGTTGCAAAATGCGCGATCCGATTCCAAACAACGGGCAGCTCTGACCCAACAGGTCGCCGCCACGCAAAAGAAACTTGCCGCGGCCCAACAGCAAGTCAATGATGCTGATATTGCGTTGGGGCTTCTTTGTGAGGAGGCCGCGTGTGACTCACCCGATCAACTCTTGGACGTCGAACGGAGATCCAACCAGCGTCAACAGTTCGAACAATCCAAGCAAAGTGTGGAACAACAGCTACGCATGCTAGCTGGCTCGGTCTTGCTCGAAGCGTTTGTGGAAGAGGTATCGCAGCAGCAAGCCGAATTACTCAGCATTGAGATTGAACAGGTCGAAGGCAAACTGACCGATGCGCAGGCTCAGTTGTCGCTAGCTCAGCAGGCGTTAGGAGAGCTGCGGGGTCGGATCGCGAAGGTTGACGGCAGCGGGCAGGCGGCGGCACTATCCCAAGAACTGCATTTCTTGACCGGAAAACTCGAGAATGAGCTCGAAGAATATTCGCGAGTGAAGATCGCTGCGATGATTCTAAGGCAGGCGATCGAGGATTACCGGCAGGAAAACCAGGGGCCGGTTCTGCAGCTCGCCTCTGGCATTTTTTCGCAGCTCACTCGAAACGAATACGCATCATTGAAAGTCGACTTCGACAACAAGGGCAAAGCGACCTTATTCGGCGTTCGCCCTGCAGGCCAGGACACGGACGTTCCCGCCAACGCGATGAGCACGGGAACCGCCGATACGCTCTATTTGTCACTGCGACTGGCCTCAATCGATCACCAACTTTCACGCAGCACACCGCTGCCTCTGGTCGTTGATGACTGTCTGGTACAGCTTGACGACGGTCGATCAGCGGCCGCTATGCGAGCATTTTCGGACTTATCACAGAGGACTCAGGTCATACTGTTCACTCACCACGAACATCTCATCGAGCTGGCCGAACAGACGCTCGCCCCTGATGAATTTCATGTACATCGGCTGGGATCATAGAGGTCTGCGGCGATGCCCTGGTGGCGCGCCGACGAACCCACTCAAGTCGCTAGAACGCTTGTCTCTCGGGCAGGCGAGTGTGCGTGCCTAATTCTGCTGGGCCCCGTAGAGCCGGGCAGTTGTTGCCCCCTTGGCTATCAAGATCAACACGCCGCACGATCGGCAACGATCACGCAAAAATCGTCTACAATGGCGGGTTCCACAACTTTAGGAACCAACATGATCCGATTTTGCTTGCTATCCATTCTATTTAGCGTACTTTCGCTGCCGTGCGATCGTTGCCGCCTTAACGCTGCTGATGACCGCCCCAATATCGTGCTGATCATGGCCGATGACATGGGTTTCTCGGACATTGGGTGCTACGGTGGCGAGATTGCGACACCGAATATTGATGCGTTAGCTGCTCGCGGCATGCGGTTCCGCAACTTTTATAACAATGCCAAGTGTGAGCTGACGCGAGCATCGTTGTTGACTGGGCATTGGTGGCATCATGTCGGTGCTTCGGCAACCGCTCGGTACAGTGAACCAACCTATGGTGAACGGATGCGTGAGGCCGGTTACCGAACTCTGATGACCGGAAAATGGCACGCCGGACAAACACCTTTTCAACGTGGTTTTGATCGGCACTACGGACTCACCGATGGTTGCTGTAACTTTTGGAATCCCGGTCACGCCCGCGACGGTGAGCCGGAACCCGCGAAGAAAAAGGTTCGTCGCTGGGCCATCGACGATCAGGAGTTCTTACCCTACCAACCACCTCACGATGACTTCTATACAACGGATGCCTTTACCGACTACGCACTAAAATACCTCGACGAATACAAAGATGAGGACCAACCTTTTCTGCTTTACGTGGCATATACCGCCCCGCATTACCCAATGCACGCCAGCGAGGAGGATATCGCTCGCTACCGAGGGAAGTATGGCGCAATCGGCTGGGATGAACTCCGCCGCCAGCGATTCGCTCGCCAACAGCAGCTCGGGGTGCTCTCACCCCATGCGGAACTGTCTCCGCGAGATCCAGACCTACCAGCTTGGAGGGACATTCCCGCAACCGAACGAGACGACTGGGATTTGCGGATGGCGACGTACGCGGCGATGATCGATCGCATGGACCGCAATATTGGCCGTATTGTTGATAAACTGCGTGACAATGGAGAACTTGAAAACACAGCGATCTTTTTCCTGTCCGACAATGGTGCCTGCGAAGACTCAGCTGATCGCTCAACAGTTGCTGGAGCCAAACCCTGGGAGGTCACAAGCTTTCAAACCCAAGGCCGCAATTGGGCCAACGCATCCAATACGCCCTACCGAAAATACAAAACGACCGATTACGAAGGAGGAACACGAACGCCTATGATCGCGGTCTGGCCAGGTGTGACGGAGCCGGGGTCGATCACGGATCGTGTCGGACATCTGATCGACTTCATGCCCACGATGCTGGAGTTTGCCCAAGCACCTCCCGTAGATGGCCTGCCTGGCAACGCATTGCAGCCAGCCCTTTCAGGTGCTTCAACCAGCCGTTCCTGGCCGCTTTTTTGGCAGTTCAATCGCGCCAAAGCGATGCGTGACCACAACTGGAAACTGGTTCGATACGGCAATTCAGACTGGGAGTTATACGACCTCGATGCGGATCCGACCGAGTGCGTAAATCTCGCCGCTAGCCAGTCAGATAAAGTGAACGATATGGCGGCCCAGTGGCAACAGTGGTGGCAGAACAAGTGAGTGATCTACCAGTGCAAGTGTCGTATCGATTAGCTCTCTTCACCGCCGCGTTCCTTTTGCGAATGCTTGTCGCCGGCTCCCTGATGGCTGGCGGACGCCCCAACATCGTCTTGATCGTTGCCGATGATCTCGGTTACGGAGAGCTTGGTTGCTACGGCGGTCTCGAGATCCCGACGCCTAACCTCGACTCATTGGCGGCCAGCGGTGTGCGTCTCACGAACGGGTATGTCACTGCTCCCTATTGTGCGGCGTCGCGAGCCGGCATGATGACCGGACGCTACCAAACTCGCTTCGGATTTGAATTCAATCCCGTGGGCGTTAAGAACAACGATCCGACTATCGGTCTGCCGCCCCGAGAAACCACCATCGCCGAGTATCTACGCGGCCAGGGTTACTCGACGAGCCTAGTCGGAAAATGGCATCTTGGCGGGACCGCCGAATTTCACCCCCAGCGGCACGGATTCGACGAATTCTTCGGTTTTCTTCACGAGGGCCATTTCTATGTGCCCCCGCCCTGGCACGGCGTCACCACCTGGCTGCGACGCACGACGCTGCCCACGGGTGGAAAGGGACGCTGGAGTTCACCCGATGGACGAACCATTTGGAGCACCCACCTCGGACACAATGAACCGCCCTACGATGCCGACAACCCGGTGATGAGGTCGAGTCAACCGGTCGAGGAACAGGAGAACTTGACCGATGCCTTCACTCGCGAGGCATGCGACTTTATCGACCGCAAGCAGGAACAGCCTTTCTTTCTCTATCTGTCATACAACTCAGTCCACAGCCCGCTGCAGGGCGATGACGAGTACATGGCACGATTCCCACACATCCGCGACATGCAGCGTCGTATCTTTGCCGCCATGTTATCGCACCTCGACGAGAGCGTCGGCAAAGTGATCGACTCGCTGGCGCAACGCAATCTACAGGAAACGACATTAATCCTTTTCTTGAGCGACAACGGGGGTCCTACCGCGGAACTGACTAGTAGTAACCTGCCACTTCGTGGGGGCAAAGGCAGCTTGTATGAGGGCGGTGTCCGCATCCCTATGATTATTTCCTGGAAAGATCAACTGCAACCAGGAACATCTGACGCAATCGCCAGTTCATTGGACCTAACGACCACGGCCCTGACGGCAGCCGGAGTCGATACAGACCAACATCATCTCGATGGCGTTGACTTGCTGCCCACACTTCGCCGCGCGGGTACCTCCCATCCTCGCCAAACGCACTATTGGCGCATGGGTGCAAAACATGCGGTGCGGCACAAACATTGGAAACTGGTTCGAACCGGTGAACGTCCGTGGGAGCTCTACGATTTATCGATCGACATTGGCGAAACAATCGACTTGGCAGATGACCGTGTCGATATCGCAAATCAACTCTCAATGATGTGGCAGAATTGGAATCAACTTCAAGCGAAGCCGTTGTGGAAATAGAAGTTGTGGAAATAGAACTCTTGAACGGCCCATCGACTCGACGCGACGCGACGCTAACGTGACAAAGGCGTAAGTCACGATCGCAATGTCGCCTCATGATCTCCCACCCACCGGCGATGAATCATCACATACCGCCATCCAACTGAACGACTCCTCCATTTTGGTGAAACGATGCCGACTCGGACGATTGCCCTCATATTCTGTTTGCTACCAGCGACGACGCTTACAGTGAGCGCCCAACAGGAGGCGGTTCAACCCATTCCCCAACCTCAGAAGGTGTCATCACAGCCGAACATAGTGATGATCGCAATCGACGATTTGAACGACTGGGTCGAGCCTCTCGCCGGACATCCTCAGGTACAGACGCCCGCCATCGCGCAGCTTGCTCAGCGAGGAGTCACGTTCACCAACGCTCACTGTCAGGCGCCGCTCTGCAACCCCAGTCGCACTTCCATCATGACCGGATTGCGACCGGAATCGACGGGTGTGTACGGACTCGCACCTTGGTTTCGTACCCTGCCTGAATTTGAGGACCGCGTTACCTTGCAACAGTACTTCCAACGCCATGGCTACCGGACCTTGATTGGTGGCAAGATATTTCACGGCCCCTACGGCCGCGGCAAAAACTCGAGCGACGAGTGTGACACATGGGGACCGAATGCCTCGGTGGGTGTGACGCCAAAACAGAAGCGGATTCCTCCCACACCCGGCGGAAACCACGCCTTGATGGATTGGGGGACGTTCCCCCATCGTGATGAGGACAAGGGGGACTGGAAAGTGGCATCGTGGGCAGTGAAGGAACTTGAAAAGATGCCTGCCGACAAACCGTTCTTCTTATCGGTTGGCTTTTTCTTACCGCACGTTCCCTGCTATGCAACACAGAAATGGTTTGACCTGTACCCCGAACACGAACTCCAGCTACCGCCCATCGTCTCCGGAGACCGCGACGATACGCCCCTGGCGTCCTGGTACATTCACTGGAATCTTCCCGAACCCCGGACAAAATGGCTCCTTGAAAACAATCAGCTCAAACCGTTGGTGCGCGCCTATCTCGCATCGATCAGTTTTGTCGATAGTCAGGTGGGTCGAGTGCTGGACGCTCTCGAAGCGTCGCCATATGCCGACAACACCATCGTGGTCCTATGGAGCGACCATGGGTATCACCTGGGCGAGAAGGCGATCTCGGGAAAGAATTCGCTCTGGACCCGCTCAACCCGTGTGCCCTTGATTATCGCCGGGCCACGGATTGAGGGTAATCGCAAGTGCAATCAACCCGCCGAGCTATTGGACATCTATCCCACCCTGGCGTCGCTGGCTGGCCTGCCCCAACCCGCAGGCGTCGAAGGAATGGCACTCACCCCACAACTCAACGACGTGTCCACTCCGCGGGAGCGCCCCGCGATCTGTACGCACAATGCGGGTAACCATAGCGTCTGCGACCTGCGATGGCGGTACATCGTCTACGCCGATGGCAGTGAAGAACTCTACGATCGCGCTGAGGACCCCAACGAGTTCAACAATCTTCTCTCCGGTGAAACGCACGGTCCCGACCTCCGCGAGGTCGTCGAGCGTCTGCGAAAATGGTTACCCGAGCAGGACCGACCGCTCGCCGTTGGCAGCGCCCATCGCATCCTCGAGCAACGACCGGACGGTTTCTACTGGGAAGGACAACGAATCGACCCTGCCTCGCCACCACTGGATGATCAACTAATTCGTTAGCATGCACGGACTGCGTGCATAGGGATTGTCGTCAGGGCGTGATCAGGGCATTGCAACTGCAACATTAAAGCGGGCGCGTTGGCTGCTGGACCTCCTTGCCACCCTCGCTCTGCGAAGATTCCAAACTCACCACCGTGCGTTTGCCGCTGCGGGGATGATGGAAGGCGATTTTGACGGCAGTGAGGGCGATGCAACCTGTCGGCAATGCCGTGTCGCTAACTCCGGTAGACTCAACGGACAGGCCGTAAATGGGGTCACCCACGATGGCGTGGCCGCGTGCCGCAGTTTGAATGCGAAGTTGATGCATCCGACCAGTGATCGGATGGAGCTCCAGCAGCGTACGGTCACTCGGTGCATCGTAGCGAAGCAGACGAACATCGGTTTGTGCGAGCTTGGCACCCGGCGCATCCGAAGGGCAAACCTCGCCCTGTGCGACATCGTCAATCTTTCGTAGATAATCCGTCCAGCGTTCGAGCGGGGCGTCTGGCGCCGGCACTGACATGCATCCACAGACCCAAGCATGGTAGGTTTTCGAGACACGGCGGGCAGCAAATTGTGCAGAGAGAAGCCTTGCTGCCTTCTTCGAGAGGGCAATGAGCACGACCCCACTGACATCGCGGTCGAGACGATGCACAGCCGAGAGGAAGCCCGCCTCGCAATCGAGCTGGGCACGCAGACGCCACTCGAGACTGTCGGTACCCGGCGGAGATGTGGTACTGAGTCCCGCAGGCTTGTTCACCGCGACGGCACTGTCGCATTGCCAGAGCAGCGAGATCAACGTCGTAGGTTCAGGGAACCACTCCACCCCAGCTTCTCACGCAACGTGCGATAGTCGTTCTGACCGGGCACACGTAGCATACGAAAGGATACCGGTGATCGCTGAATTCGAACTCGATCGCCGGCCAGCAGCGCACCGAGCACCCGTCCATCAACGAGGATACAGGTGGTCGGTAGGGGTTCAGTCACGGTGAGTTCAATCAGCGTATCGGCGGACTCAACGACCGGTCGGTAAGTGAGCGTGTGAGGGCTGATCGGTGACAAAATCATGGCCTGCAATTGTCGCCGCACAATGGGACCGCCTGCGGAAAGACTGTGGGCGGTCGAGCCTACCGGTGTGGCGACAATCAGGCCGTCGCAACGATACTGCGTCGCCAGCTCCCCATCGGCATAGTAGTCAATGTCCAAGATGCTGAAGGGAGGTCCTGACAGCACAGCGGCTTCGTTGAGAGCGAGTTGCTCGGCCACCACCGCATCACCACGAATGATCTGCACCTGCAGCATCAAATGATCGATAACGTGAAAGTCACCTTCACAGACTCGCGGCCAAGCATCCAGGAAGTCCTCGGGCGACAGGGCCGCCAGGAAGCCCAGGTGACCACAATTGATGCCAAGCACTGGAACTTGATGAGCGCCCATCTGTCGCGCAGACTGCAGAATGGAACCGTCGCCACCGAGCACAATTACGAGGTCAACGTCATCTCGATTGGTGAATTCATACGCAAACGAAAAATCCTCTGCCACAATTTCGGCACTGGCGGCGATCACCGGTCGCAGTCGCCGCCATGCTGCCTGAACGCGTTGTCGCTCAGGCGTTCCCATGACCACGATCCGCGGAGGGCGGTCGCAGTGGCACCAGCTGATTTCGCTCACGTGGCGGTTCCTGTATTCATGGAGGTTAGGCAATGCTCATGGAGTCAACACGGACTGCACGCCTAAGCCACGTTATACACTACTGACGCTCGAGGCGGCGGAACGGCAGGTTTCTGCGATGCCTTCGGCCGACAATGACGAATCAGCCAACAAGTCGCTGCGGTCGCCATGCTCGACGAAGACGTCAGGTAGAGCCACGCGATGGATGTTGCGTGTGTCGAGTCGTTGATCGGCCGCAGATTCCAAGAACGCGGACGCGAAACCACCGACAATCGTGCCTTCTTCGAGTGTGACAACGAATCGCCCATCCGCCATCGATCGGGCAACCATCTCGCGATCGATCGGTTTCACGAACCGTGCGTTGACCACGCCAACACTGAGCTCACCCTCCAGGGCGGTTGCGGCGGCCAGAGCTTGTTCGAGCATTGCCCCGTAGGCGACAATTGTGCCATCAACGCCTTCGCGAATCCACTCCGCTTTACCGATTTCGATCGGTGCCGGCGTGTGCTTCAGATCCAGAGCAGACGCTTTGGGATAGCGAATCCCCGAGGGATGATCGTGGGCCAGACAGGCATCCAGCATCAACGGTAACTCGGCTGCATAGCCGGGTGCCATCAGCGCGAGATTGGGGAATAATCGCATGTACGCAATGTCATAGACACCATGGTGCGTCGGACCATCGGGACCGGTCAGGCCAGCGCGGTCCATCATGAAAATGACAGGCAGGTCCTGCAGTACGACTTCCTGAAAAATCTGGTCATAACTGCGTTGGAGGAAGGTGCTGTAAATATCAACGATCGGTCGCATCCCTGCCTTGCATTGGCCAGCGGCAAAGGCGACCGCGTGCGATTCACAGATTCCTACGTCAAAAAATCGTTTGGGAAAACGCTCACGGACCGGTTCAAGTTTATTACCCTGACACATCGCTGCCGTAATGACGGTCACTCGCTCATCGCGTTTCATCGCCTCACCGATCGCATCGCGAGCGTGGGTGGTGTAGGGCGGCCGGCCTTCACTACCACGAGTAATCGGCGTCCCACCGCGATCTTCGAAAGCAGGGGGAGTGTGGAAAAAGACAGGATCTTCTGCCGCGGGTTTGTATCCGTGTCCCTTCTCAGTCACAACGTGCAGCAGTACCGGGCCAGGCGTCTCCTTGCAGAGTTTCAAATACTTGCGCAGCAGCGGGATATTATGCCCATCGATCGGACCGATGTAGCGAATGTCGAGTTCCTCGAACAGCATCCCGCCTAACAAACCTGCTTTCACACCTTCCTTCATCTGCGCCAGCAGTCTTTCGGCAGGGTCACCGAACATCGGCACATGATCGAGCAACCGCCCCACCTCATGCTTCAGTCCGGTGTAGAAGGGATTGTTTCGCAGTCGATCCAGATAGCTCGCAACGGCACCCGTCCGATGACAGATTGACATTTTATTGTCATTGAGCACGATCGTCAGATCTTCACGCGAAGCCCCCGCGTTGTTGAGTGCTTCAAAGACAATTCCGCTCGGAAACGCGCCATCACCGATGACCGCGACCGTTCGGCGGTCAGCGTGGCCAGTTAAGATATCGCCGCTGCGCAGCCCCACCGCCGTGCTGACGCTACTGCCCGCATGACCGGTCATGAACAGATCGTAGTCGCTCTCCGCAGGATTGGGGTATCCCATCAGTCCGCCACGGGTGCGAATCGATTCAAACTGCCCATACCGCCCGGTGATCAGCTTGTGAGGATAGATTTGATGTCCGGTGTCCCAGATCAAGCGATCGTTGAGAAAGTCAAACTCAGCGTGCAACGCCAGGCACAACTCAACGACACCGAGATTCGAAGCAAAGTGTGCTGTACGGGTCGCCAATAGGTTGCAGAGAACATCGCGAATCTCGACTCCAATGCTGGACAGTTGGTCCGCCGACATGCCCGATAGTCCGCGCGCGTCCTGCAGTCCAGCCAACATTGGATGACGAACATCTGTCTCGCCCGTCGGTTGATTATCGTTGGTATTCATGAGGTTCGCTCCAAAAGATAGTCCGCCATTTGGCCTAACCGCACTGCTCGGGCTCCAAATAACTCGAGTGATCGGTGTGCATCCCTGATCCCGGCTGCCGCGTGGTCGCGGGCCAGCTCAATTCCAGGGTGTATTTCAGTTGCGGTCACATGACCGGTCCGGCCTGCTGCCTGATTTGATTCTAGTTGAGACTTGTCCGCCTGTTCAGCCGCCATCAAGTCTGGAAAGGTGAACTTGCCCCGTTCACTGTCCTTTCCCGTCCGCTTTCCGAGCTGCTCGTCGCTCGCGGTAAAATCAAGAACATCGTCGGTAATTTGGAAGGCGAGTCCAAAGGCGCCCGCAAACTGAACGAGAGCATCGATCTGCTCGTCGCTGCCACCCACCGCGATGCCGCCCAACTTGGCGCATGCTATGAATAGATCCCCGGTCTTTCGGCGATGAATGGACTCCAGATGCTTCCGCGCCGCCAAGGGTGATGCAAATTGGTCGATCCGAATATTTTCCGCCGCGAGGTCGTCCTCTTGGCCGCCGACTAATCCCGCCGGGCCCGCTGCGAGGGCGAGCTCCCCCATCAGACGCGCCGCCCGCGCCGGTTCGCGGCAGTACCTATAGAGGTGCGAGAAGGCTGCCGCCTGCAAGGCGTCCCCTGCTAAAATCGCGGTTGCTTCACCGAACTGGATGTGCGTGGTCGGACGGCCACGACGCAGATCATCATCGTCCATCGCCGGCAAATCGTCATGGATCAACGAATAGGCGTGGATCATCTCGACAGCGACCGCTGGTGCCAGGGCATCAGAGATCGATCCCCCGCAGGCCTCTGCTGACATCATCACCAAAGCCGGCCGCAGTCGTTTGCCCGGCGCCAGGAGAGCGTAACGAATCGCCTCGCGTAGCTTCTCAGGGCAACCAGGACCAAATTCGGTGGCCGCCTCGAGTGCGGGTTCGATCGCACTTCGATACGGTTGCAGCAGCTCCTCAATGTCACTCATATCTCATCGCTCATTTCGGAACTCGTTGGCGCGGTGCCTCCCGCAGCGGCTCCCCGCCTGCGACCCCGTGTTTTTTGTTTTTCGATCAGGGTTTCCGCGTCATTGCCGTGGCCGTCACCGGAATCCTCGAGCGGCTGCATGACTGGATTGCCGTCGGCATCAAATCCCGCGAGCACGCTGACACGTCGCTCGGCGACTTCGAGCAATTCGTAGCAACGCCGCATCTTGCTAACAGCTGACTCGTACTGGCGGAGCGAATCATTCAATGATAGTTCGCCACTCTCCAGCTTCCGCACAACCGTCTCAATCTCTCCGAGGGTGGCCTCAAAGTCCAGCTCTTCACCGGGTTGATCCAGTGCTGAAGAGGAGGAAGAGGGTGCAGGCATCGCGGCAGAATTCTTCTTAGCCAAGTGAATTGATCTCGATTGGGGCAGCAAAATCGTGGCGGAACTATAACACGCCTCGATAGAGCTCGACCAGATCCGATCAGACGATGTGGCTGAGATGTTGGCTGATAGGGTTTGCCGGCAGCTTTTATGACAAAGAGCCCATTTATGACTACGAGTCCGACGAACGCCCCATCCAGCTACCCCTGACGTTTGACTCGTTTGGAAGAATCTAATTGATCGGCGCCGCGGCTCAACCGCCACCCCCTCTCATTTCAGATACGGCATCCCTCGCTAGAGTGTTTTCGGGGCCGTCACGGCGATCAGCATCCCGGTGAGCAGCCCACCGATGTGGGCTCCGTTGGCAATATTCGGCATCATGGGGGTAAAGCACAGCACGAGGAACCCCAACATGTACATGACGCCGATCGGCGGAATCTCGACGGGGTAACCCGGTTGAAATTTGGGGCGGATCCAAATGAAACCGAAAATACCCAGCACCCCGCCCGAAGCACCGATGACCGGACCTCCCCCCCATGAATATGGCATCAGGATCTGAGTCAGCGTTCCAATGCCGCCACATACTAAAAATAGGAACAGGAAAAACCAACGCCCATGAATGCGTTCGACCACACCGCCAAGAAAGACGAGATTGAGCATGTTGAACGCTAAATGCATCATGCTGCCGTGCAATAACATGGGTGTGAAAATTCGCCACACCTCCCCCTGTTTGATGGACGCCGTGAGATCACCGGTGGTCTGGTAGGTCATCTCATCAACGCATGAAAGCGCATTCATCACGCGGACGGCGGTCATGTCGTTCGGTCTCGGGCGACCAAAATTGGTGATGAAGCCGATCACCGTCGCAAGGACGACAAAGCCAATCGTGACCGGAATCGATGCGGGCGACTGGCCGGGCCCCCCCAGTCCTGCGCCGCTGTTACGACGCAGTTGCATTTGTGCCTTCTTCTGAGCGGCTAATTTCTGGGCGATCTCTTGAGAACGCTGCTTGCGTTGCCGCGCAGCCTCGGCGGAGACGTCATACTCTTTGGCTGACGGATTTGCCACGAACTCCCCGAACAGCTCGCGGGCCCGCTCTACATCCTGCTCATGGCGGATCCAGATATCATGGGGCGTGGAAGCTGGCGCTGCCGATTCGTCAGTCGAACTTGCTTTCGCGTCGATCGACTGGGTTTGCAAAAAGTCGCAGAAGCGATTTGCCTGGTTCTCGCCCGGTAGGTTGCCAATTCGCCGCATCTTCAATATTTCCAGAATGACCGTCCGATGAATTTTATTTCCTCTATGTTCTACGCACTTCTGGGCCCGAATGCACGACGTCTTGACGTCCGGCCATCCATGCTGTGCCTGCGAGAGCGAGAAAACGACGTATTCCGCAGTGTTCGCCACGCTCAAATGCCGGCAAATCGCTCGCACGCTTTTCGCGGGGGCCGAAAGCTGGGTATCCCTCAGGGCCCCGGTCCCAGTCTATCTGCTGCCGTGCGGCCCGCATGGGAGCTCTGCTGCACAGCTACGATCATTTTCTGGGCAGGCTGGATAGCCTCCGCATCATCTGCGGCGGATCCTCCGCATCGGCGACCTGAAAATACCTTCCCCGACATCGAAGACACCGAGCCACTGGCGGCCTCCCATCCGCAACTCACCCCGGACGCCAGTGCCGCAGCAATCGAAGTACCCGTTGGGTTTTCGGTGTCTGTGTTTGCGGCCGAGCCCGATGTCCAGAATCCCATTGACCTAGCGTGGGACTCCGCGGGCCGAATGTGGGTGGCGGAGAACTTCACCTATGCCAAGACCGGCGTTCGATTTCGTGATGACCTGCGAGACCGCGTCATTGTGTTTGCCGATGCTGATCACGACGGCACGCCCGAACAACGGATCGTATTCATGGACACGCTAACGCGGCTGACGAGTGTCGAGGTCGGGCCGGGGCCCGGCGGCGTCCACGGCGTTTGGCTGATGTGCCCACCCCAACTCTTGTTTGTGCCCGATGCAGATCATGACCTCATTCCTGACGGGCCGCCTCAGGTCATCCTCGATGGCTTCGATATCGCCAAACAAAACTACCACAACTTTGCCAACGGACTGCGATTCGGAGACGACGGTTGGCTGTATGGGCGTTGCGGTGGCTCATGCCCCGGACGGATCGGCGCACCGGGCACTGTCGATGAACAGCGCGTTGCACTGGAGGGAGGGATCTGGCGGTACGACCTCTCCCACAGGCGATTCGAGGTCATCTGTCATGGCACAACCAACCCTTGGGGCCATGACTTCAACCAATACGGCGATTTGTTCTTTATCAATACAGTTAACGGGCACTTGTGGCACGGGATTCACGGCGCTCACTTTAATCGCCCTTTCACCCTGGATCCGAACCCGAACGTGTTCGCGACGATCGATCAACACGCCGACCACTATCACTTTGATACCGGCCAACACTGGACGAAGTCTCGCGACGGTGCCGCCAATGATCTCGGCGGCGGACATGCGCATTGTGGACTGATGATCTATCAAGAGTCGCTGTGGCCGGCCGCCTATCAGGGATCACTGATGACGCTCAATTTTCATGGACGGCGTGCGAATCGCGAAAATCTAGTCCGGCGCCGAAGCGGATATGTCGCGACCCATGGCAAAGACTTCTTTCTATCGAGCGACGAGTGGTTTCGTGGGATGGACTTGTCAGCGGGCCCAGACGGAAATGTATTCGTCCTCGACTGGAGCGATCTCGGCGAATGTCATGAACATACTGGTGTGCATCGCAGCAGCGGTCGAATCTATAAGATTTCGGTCGACTCAAGTGTGCCGCATCGCCAACCGGAAATCTCAAACGACACCTCCTCGTTAGTCGATTTGGTGCAAGGTGACGATCGGTGGTTCTCGCACCAAGCGATACTGCGACTGCATGAACTCAGCGCCCGTGGAACAGACATGTCGGGGGCCATCGGTCGCCTACAGGAGCTCGTTCACGAACAGGACGATCCGGCGTGTCGCTGCCGATTGATGTGGACTCTCGACACCCTCGGTGCACTGCACGACTACGCCCCTTGGTTTTCAGATTCTTCCGAATACGTTCGCGCAGCGGCGATTCGCTCGTACGTGCAGCACTGGCCAATCGACGACGTGTATGGCCCCACAGCAGACGGTCGTGCAGCGTGGCCGGAATTTGCCGACCGAGCCCAGGCGTTCGTTGACCTCATGGACGGCCTCGGGGCTGACGCTTCGCCACTCATCCGATTGAATCTCGCATCGTCGCTACAGCGTCTACCAGTATCAATGCGAGCCGATGCGGCGATCCAACTTTTGAAGTTCAGCGGCAGCCAGGATATCGATGACCACAATCTGCCGAAGTTAATTTGGTTCGGTTTGATGGACCGTGCGTCCACAACGCCGGATGAGATGATTGACGTACTGCAAGTGTGTGAGCTGCCTGAACTGACGACTTACCTCGCGCGCAGTATTGCAGAACAAGCCGAATCCTCTCCCCATGCATTTGCACAACTCCAACTCGCAGCACTGCAAAAACACCGAGGACAGGGGGCGGTCACCACGGACCCTTGGTGGGAGGCCATGCTGACGGGTGTGGAGCAAGGACTCATCGGAATCCGACGAGCTCCTCCCACAGATCACTGGTCGCGTCTCCGCGAAGCCATTCTTGCCTCCACACCCGACCGTAAATCGCTCGTCGATCAGATCGATTCGCTCTATGGCGAGGGCCTAAGCACGGCTGAGCTGCAAGCGATTCTCGACAATGCAAATGCCGACGTGCTCGAACGCCTCGCGGCGTTCCAGGGCTTGGTGGCAGCGTGGCAGGAGAGTGAGCATCGAGACGTAGATACAGCAGCAGCGTTAGCGTTCGCCGCACGTCCGCTGATATCCGACCCCCACGTCAACATGGCAGCAGCCGAATCACTCGCTCGGGTCGAGCATCCGAAGGTTGCCGATGTCTTGCTAAAGAACTACGGGCGATTCCGCGCGCCACTGCGAGACAGTGTGGTTTCGCTTTTGTGTGCTCGCGAAATGTTTGCAACAGCACTGATCGAGCAAATCGAAAAGGGCGAACTGCCTAAGGAGATCCTGTCCGCCTCACACGTGCGTGCGATTGCGGCGTTGGGCAACGATGCCCTTTCCAGACGAGTGGGAGCGGTGTGGGGCCAGATTCGACAAACATCGGAGGAACGATTGAAAGAAATCACTCGATTGAGTCATCTTTTGACAGCCGATCGATTGCACGGCGCAAACCTGCAGGCGGGCAGGCGACTCTTCGACCGCAACTGCATGAACTGCCACAAGTTGTATGGTAACGGTAACCATGTCGGACCGGACATAACGGGGGCGCAGCGAGGAAATATGGACTACTTGCTCAGTAATATTGTCGACCCCGACGGCGTCGTCGGTGCCGACTACCGTGCAACGAAAGTTTTGACCGTCGATGGACGCTTGCTCGTCGGGCTGATCACTCAACGGACGCGACAAACATTGACAATCGCCTCGGCGGCGACCACCGAAACGATCAGCCTCGAAGACGTTGAGGAGGAAATCCCCACGGATCAATCTCCCATGCCTAGCGGTTTACTCCAACCGCTCAGCGACTCGCAAATCGCAGACTTGATCGCCTACCTTCAGTCACCAGCACAGATTGAGCTCCCCGCTGAGTGACCAGACGCCTGCATCGTCAACAACTTTTTGGTCCATCCGGGATTATCGTGGGTAGATCCAGCATGTTGGATTCCCCAAGTTAAACCCGGATGGACCGATTTTTCTGGCAAGTGGCAGACCGTTTGCGCACGCTTTCGGTGATGAACAGACCAGAGTTTTTGGGATTGGACTACACACGCTGTTGAAACGAGTGGACAAGATCGATCAGAATCTTTAGCAAGTTGACAGAGTGATAACAGCGCCTTGGTGCCCCGGGGAATGATCCAGCGACTTAACGAAAACGCCGAATTAAACGCCTTAGGACGCTCTCGCCGCTGGTAATCGATGATAGTTTCGCGTTTTCTGTGACGGTCGCGCAACTATACTGGCGGCTGCTGGCTCCGGTGGACAACGCCACGAGTCAACCAAGCTTGAAAACCCGTTTGCCAATTGCGAACTGAGCCTACGCCGATATGTCAGCCGTCCCGATACGATCGCACGTGAACAAGGGATATACTTCGCTGGCGATTTGGGAGTCGATTCGAGAATGATGCATCGAACCAGTAATCTGGACGCAGTCCAACGAGTCGCTAGATGAAGATTTCGACCGCCACGCCTATCGCTGACGCAATATCGTTGAGCGTATAATCGGGTGGCTAAAGGAATCGCGTGGCGACCAAGTGTCGATAAACTGACATGCTGCTACCTAACATTCGCTCATCTCGCCGTCATACTACTTCGATAGAAAGTGCCTAATTTCAGAGCTAAATTAGCTGGCCTCCATTTCTCCTTGAATGGAGGCTCAGCTGGACACAGTACCCTTCGCTGCAGTTTTGCTGGAGGTCAAAACAATTGGCAAAACCGTCTTCGTATAAAACTCTCAATCTCTATTCCAAATAGGTTCTAACCTGGCAATCCATAACTACCCTGGTCCACCTGCTAACGCCCAATTGATTAGTTCGCCAACGCTGTAGTTTCCAACGTTGCTATCTGTTGTCTCAAATACGATTGCACCGTCGTCGTCGTTAGGATCCTCGCTTTCGTTTGGGGTAGCCCCGTAAACGTTCACAGCGGCCGTGGCCATGGTAACTACACTGCTCATGTCTGTATTAATTTCCCCGTAGTAAGAGAACCAAAGATGGTGATAATCAAAACTTGTATTAACAATCTCTACTGCGCCGAGAGTCGTAATTTCCTCGTACTCAATGTACTCTCCAAGAGCACCGAGAGTCAGCACAACTCTAAAGGCTTGCTGTCCGCTAGAATTGATGAAAGCACGCCGACTTAATGCAAAAGGCCCCAGTTCGGTGAAATCATCATTTACACTGACGAAGACCAACGATTTTCCAGCACTTGCGATCGCACTCCCGAATCCATGGCCATCTTGTCCGGGTAGGAGCACCACACTAAGTGCGCCATCAAGCACTGCAACAGGAACTGGAGGCGTGATGGAAGGCGCAGGCGCAAGAATTATATATCTACCGTACGCCGCTGCATTAATATCAATTTCTGCTGACGCATCATTTGCGGTGCCTGCAGCAATTATACCAGAGGTCGTATGATCGACCAAGGAAACCGGCCCCGCGTGCGCTCCAAGGCGAGTACTGTCCACCGACGCCTGCGCATCTACAATATTGTCATATAAATCGGAAATAGCATCCGCACCTGCAGCGAAAGACAATATCCAGTCAGCATCGGTATTCACCCACCCGCCAAACAAACTCCAGCCTGCCTCGAGGTTGCCAGAGGTTGCTGCAGCGGTGGTTGATCGAGTTATTCCGTTCTGATCCGTTTCTTCGATCAGCCCTCCTGAAACATACTGCTGACCTGTGGCTACCCCAGGTTCAACACAAGTAAATACAAGGGCCAAGCATGACACAGTCACATTCTTCAAGAGTGGCAAATAGCTCATCAGAGTTTCCCTCACCTAATCAGAAGTTGGTCGCTCAGAAGACGAGAAATCGACTTCATTTAATTTTTGCAACCTAGGATTCTCGTTGTTTTACGCTGCCTGATCCGCCTGTCAAGCAAAATTAAGGTAAAAATGCCGCTCTTGCGGCGAGGCGATTGGACCAGGGTCGACGCGCGCTTTGGGCAGTCTGGGAATCGCGGGTGAGTTAGTTTTGCGATCATGGTTTCGTTGATTCCATGTTCCAGAAACCATCGCAGGCAGTGCTCAATTAGCCAAGAAAAATGCGAATGAGCTTGATGTTGATTCTATCCTTCAAGACTTTGCCGAGCTGCCTGTTCCTCGGTTGCGTATCAATCAGCGGCACCGTCTCGGAGATATAATCGTCATCAGCATTATGACAGTCATCGCTGGTGCGGAAGGTCCCAAGGCAACCGGGGTTTGGGCCAAGAGCAATGAGGACTGGCTGACCGATCGTCTTCAACTCCCCAATGGAATTCCATCGCACGACACGATCGGTCGCGTGTTGATGACACTCAAGCCGGCAGCGTTTCAACTTTGCTTTGAGCGTTGGATCAAGCGTCTCTCTGGCAACCGCCATAAGGATGAACTGGACGTCGTTGCCATTGATGGCGAGGCGCTTCGCTGCAGTCACGACAAGGCTGCTGAACTTGGCCCGCTGTTTCTTGTCAGCGCATGGGCGGTCCATAGTGTTATCAGCCTGCACCAGCTAGCTACGGAGGAGAAGTCGAATGAAATCACCGCGATTCCCAAGCCATTAGATCAAATCGAGATCGCAGATTCCGTCGTCCCGATTGATACCGCTGGATGCCAGAAAAACATAGTCCAGCCGGGTCTATCATGGGTTTCGCAGCGGTGAGCCAGGTGTGGGGATTATCACGGCATGGCGGTGGCGTCCGAGAGTTTTTCTCATGCTGATGTGTCCGTGGTAGGATTAAGCCGCCAGGAGAAGCGGAAGCGAGCCCTGCTGGGAAGCACCTTGCCGAGGAATATCTAGGTCGGGGTGAACCGAAAGGTGCCTTCACCTGGCGGCGGCTTTGTCCGCCGTCAGCATTTCTTCTGAGACGGTATCGCTCATTTCGGACGCCACCGCGATGCCTTACAAGCTCAACATGCTGGATTTTTCCACGATAAACCCGGACGGACCAATAGAATCCCCAAAATTCACCCTCACCTACAAATGACAACGACACAATGTGATGTCTGCCACGCTTTAGAGAGCGTAGCCGAGCCCTGGACCGTCTAGCACTCTCGTGGGAATCTCGCCGCCGCGAATTTCGAACATCTCAGGGTATCGTTTCATCCACGCTGCATTTCCAGCGGGGCTGTACTGGCGGCCGTTACTCTCTACGGCTGCAACGGCGGGGATATGAGCAGCCAGGGAGGCTGAGTGGAGGAAGGATGCGCCGACACAGGTCAGATCCTGCACGCACAAAAACAGACCCTCATGCTGCGCCACGGCGCCGAGCAACAGAGCTTCTGCATGTCCCTTGCACGCCTTTAACGCGATTCCTGAGTAACCCTGAGCGACAGCCAATCGCAAGCTATTCAAATCGGTGAGCGATTCGTCGATCACCACCGGTTTGAGCTTGCCGACTCGGTGCATCGTCACGGCATCGGGCCGCGTTAAGTCACGCGCAGTAGGCTGCTCGATATACTGCACCCGCTCGTAGCCATCTGGACTCTGCTGCTGCAGGTCCGCGAGCAGCTTCAGAACGTATTCTTCATCAGGACAGCGTTCGTTGAAATCGAGTGAATAAAAATACGGCTTGCCCGTTGAGCTCCCTCGCTGTTGAGTCTGGCAGGCGACTTGATGGATCCCGATAACACGCTGCAAATCCCAGACAGCATCGTCGCCCGCGAGTTTGATTTTCAGGTGCGTAAGTTCATTTCGTTCGATCCACTCACCGAGCGATTCAGGTAGCCCATCGCCCACGGGCTGTTTCACCTCATCTTGGGTCAACGGATCGAGAGCCCCCACGAGGTGATAGAGCGGTAGGGTCGCTATCGGCTGGGCTGAAACGAATTGATCGAGCGTCAAACCCTTGTAGTCAGGGTCGCCGAGCAGTTCGCCCAGATCGTGAGGCAGATGCTCACTGGTGAGCAACGCATAGCTGCTCATCGCGGCTGCCTTGCCTTGAGCGTCAAACAGTGCCGCTTCAATCACCGAACCGGCCAGCAACACGGCAAGTTCAGGAATCGGCGTGGTGAGCGATTGTCGCTGAGCCACTTCGACGGCGATTTGGCTGCGCCGTTGGGCAAGATTTAGGCAGATCTCAACGGGATGGCCTGCGCCATCAATTTCATGGCAGGCTGCAGCTAAGCGTTCGGCAATCTCCAGCACGACTGCCAGCTTCTTGGCATCTTCAATGGATGGATCGGGCCACGCCCACGCGACACCCATCGTCATGCTTCCCAGCCCCCGCCCACGCTGCCCACTCGCCAGCGTGGCATCGCACGTGGCATTGAGCACGGTGACATCATTCACCACCCGACCGCCGAATTTCATCGGCGTACGATAGCGATAGGATTCCGTCGCTAGTTGAAACGAAACATCAACCAGCGCGGTGGGAGCGGTCACTCGATCCTGAATCGACACCTAAACCAAATCTTTTCGAACGGCCCAAACGGCTGCTTGCGTGCGATCAGACACACCGAGCTTGCGAAGGATGTGCTGGACATGCTCTTTGACTGTCTCGTAGCTGATGCCCAGCATCTTCGCGATTTCCTTGTTGGTCAAGCCAAGTGCCATCTGCCGCAGCACTTCACTCTCTCGCTGGGTGAGGGGCACATCAATATCCTGGCTCATCCGGGGAGTCGCCAGGGCACCGGTGACGCGACGCAGTTCTTCGCGAGTCCATGATTGCTCACCAGCAAAACAGAGATTCAACGATTCAATCAACCGCTCGATCGGTGCGGACTTGAGCACGTAACCAGCAGCGCCAAGGGCCACTGCACGGGCGACATAGGTGGGATTATCGTAGCCCGAAAACAGCAAAATGGGCAGGTCGGGATGATCCAGTTTGATCCGGCCGAGGGTATTGAGGCCGTCACCGCCTTCCATCCGGATGTCGAGCAATACGGCATCGGGGACATCGTTGGCGATAAACTCTAACGCCTCCGCTGCCTTGGTTGCTTCACCAACAATCTCGATATCTGTTTCGCTCAAGGCGGCGCGTGTCCCCAAACGCGAGACAGCGTGGTCATCGACAATTAAAAGTCGCTTCGACATGGGATTTTTTCCAATCTATTAGGTGTGGTTGTGTGGTTCGTATACCTCAGTAGACGTAACCAATGGCGAATCAGTTCCACTCACCGCCAAGTCGCGGAATTTCAGCCTACCTCTGCATGGTAGCACTACGTCAACCAATGGTGGCAGTTCATCAATTCATGAAAGATATCTTTCATTGACGGTTGTATTTCAAAAAACACGGATTCCGATAGCCGATATCTCTGTCTCGCCTGCAGAAATTTTTTAAAAAAAACGGGAAATTTCTGCCGGGTGGGTGTTAGCCACTCAAGGCGATTCTTTCAGTATACAGTATCCGTCTGCCGGGGGATATTCGGTTTGTTAAAAAATCATCACCAATCGCCTTGTGCCCCACCCCCACAGGAGGGACGGCGACGTGCGGTCACTTGGAATCTCGATCGATCCCTAGTCCCCCTGGGGCCCAGGCCACCCGGGATCACGAAACGCCAACCGGGTTCGAAGTCGAAATATTTCCCTTTGAACTCGAAAAATGCAGGGAATCGGTCGCCAACGTCCCGCTGTTGCCTTACGATTGAGGGGAGTGAGAGCGAGAAATTGGCGTGACAGAAGTCCGATCGGTTCGGCATCCGCAGAAAAGCAAGGATCGCTAGCAATTTAACCGAACAGGAGTGACGTGATGGCGAAAGGATTGTTCACCCAGGGCATGTGCGTCCTCTTGAAACAGCAGCTACCAATCGACGAAATCCGGCAGCGGTTGCGCAGCTTTGAGCTGGTTGCTCGACAGGAGTCTGATGATGCTGAGGCACCTGAAACGCTGGTCTACGAATTTCGCCCGGATTGTGGTGGACATTTACTCGTGACCCCCACCACTGCGCCGTGGCCGGACGACATGGGTGACCCCGATGAATCCCCCGAACGGTTTGTCGCCTGGTCACTTGGACAGTACGGTCCGCTGGCGTTTCCCGGCGGTCTTGAGCGAGCAGCAGCGCAGTCCTGGGGCTGGGATGGGGCTGCCGATGCGGTGCGAGAACACACCGCCCATGTACGGTTGTTGATCAGCTACGTGCTGGGACCGGACGAAGACGACGACGAGGACCTGCCCTTGGTCCCCGATGACTATGATTCAATGGCCGAGCTGCAGACATTGACGCGAGCGGCAACAGCTCTCCTCGAATCCCCCGCTGCATTGTGCTACTTCAACCCAGGTGGCGAGATTTTGCGGGATGCCACGTTGCTCCGCCAAGGTCTGAATCATGCGTGGAATCACGAATTGCCGCCGCTGGACATGTGGACCAACGTACGAATTTTCACCGAAGACGATGACTGGGTGGTGATGGACACCGTGGGCAACGGCCAATTCGACCTACCGGACATGGAAGCGGTCTGCCGCGGTGACGCCTACAAGCCCGGCGATATTGAAAACTTTCTGCGTCACGCGACGCTCTACTTGCTAGCCGGTGACGAAGATGTTTGTACCGGTGACACAGCCGACGGGCCCGGCGATATCAGCTGGACGGCCATCGAATGTGGCACCTCGTTGTCGGATCCCCCCCGTCCCACGATTCGCTGGATTCCCGACGACTCATCCTCACCACCAGACTATTTGCTCGATCCTGGCGATGAGGACCTCGAGGAAGAACTCGACGACTTGCTCGACGACGACGATGGATTTCTCGAGGATCATGAGGTCCGGGGCGGATCGATCGATGATTTCTTAGATGACTGGGAGGAGGGTGACGATCCCCCGGGTTCAGTTCCCTTCTAAGACGTGATCGCCTGCTTCGAACGGCATGGGCGATCGAGGGATGTTATGCCAGCTTAATCCGCCTCGTTGGCCCCAACGGACTGGTACCAACGCAGCCGCGATCGCGACTGCACTTCGATGCACATGACCACGGTCACGCGGCCACGCTCGCCTGAGTGTGGCGAGCGTCATGCCAAGACTTAAATCCCGCGACCGTAGATGGCCTCGGTGGACTGCGGCCGCAGGGGCATGTTGCCACAGGCGGGCGGCGTGCATGGATTTTCGCCGTCGATGAATGGGGCTTGCCCGCATTCAATCATCCCGCCTTCCATGGTGCCCACTAACCCCAGCAGCGCCGCAGGATCGATGGGACCGGGATCAATCCACATCCCGTCGGGTGTCAATTCCATGGTGCCGAGATCGAGATCCAACCCGCGTCGCACTACTTCGAAATTCACATACAAGTTCAACAGCCCGTTCTGCGAATCCAGCAGGGCGCTCAGAGCTGTGATGGTATCGCGTGCGGCGGTTGGACCACTGCTGAGGCCGCGGGCGTCGCGAAACTCACGGATATCTTCGTTGAGTTCCAGCTGGGAGGCCGCGATTCGCACCGCCTGCCGGCCCAGTTCAAAGTTGATGCGGTTAGCCCGTAGCTGCCGAATGGTTGATCGCAGGAGTCGCCAAATATTGTCCTCATACCCATAGTAAGCCCGCTTGGACTGTTCATACTCGATCAGAGATTGGCGGTAGGTATTGCGTTCTTGCAGGCGTGTGATGGGCGCATCCCATTGCAAACCCACACGCAGCGCCGTGGTATTGCTCTTCAGTGCGAAGGGGTTGTTGCCGTCATTCTGGACGCCCCCTGCAAAAGTCACGTCGAGCGTGCTTTCGAGGTTGTCAGCGATGAATTCGATCGAGCGATATTTGTCGACCAAGCTCGCCCGGGCATTGGCCCAGTCTCGGCGGTTCACCCGCGCGATTTCCAATGCCTCACCGGGATCGATTTCCACCTCGGGAAGCACGAGACTTTCCACTCGGGCGCGAGCCTGCACCAACTGGAGGCTGAGCACGTCGTCACCCAACTGGGCCAGTAAGTTTTGGCTTGACAGGATAACCCGATTTCGGACTTGTTGAGCCACCTCCGCGTTGTCGCTTGAGTTGGGTCCCACCGCGCGGAATTCAGCAATCGATTCGATCAACGCATCGACCTGGGGTTGATAGGCCTCCAAGCGAGCGGACAGCTCGACAAAATTTTCGTCCAACTCTTGACCGGCCTCAAGGACTGGCTCGATATCGAAAATCGATTCGTCGACAGCTTCAATGCCGAGTAGCGAGCAGATATTGTTCTGTTCTTCTCGGTAGAGCGCAAGCAGTGACTCGGCTTGCCGTCGCCGCTCGGGCAGTTGCTCTTTGAATGTCGCCAAATCCTGGCGAACCCGTGGCAGATCTTCTTCGACGAGACTATGGGAGAACTGCGAGACAGGCACGAGTGATTGTTGCAACTGTTCGACGAGGCTCTTCGTTTCATCGTCCCAGACCAATCGTGATGTAGGCAAGCCTGTGGCGGGATCAATTTGTCGTTCAGCGCGATCCAACAGAGCAACATTCAGGCGACCGATGTGCGTGCGGACCGCGATGAGTTCTTCGCGACGCATTCGCAATTCGCGGTCAATCAGTTCGAACCGATTGAGCGCGGGATCCTTGATTTCAACGCAAATATAGGGAGGCAAGCCGAGGTTCGTGAGGAAGGTGTCGATCGAATTTTGATAGCCCACCCGCCGTGTGACCAACGCACTCTGAGCACTCAGAAGTGAGGAGCGAGATTGTGAGACCTGCAGTCGCTGCCGAATGATCTCCTCGGGGTCTTCGGGAATGGTGGTGAGCAGTTCCACGAGTGTGTTTTCGAGCACGAGGAGGTTTTCCCCGAGCCGAGCGACGTTTTCCTCCAGGTTACGAATTTGCAATTGATCCTGCAGCAAGCCGATGAATCCCCCAGCGTCAGGGACGCCGCCGCCGCTGAAACCGAAATTACCGCCGCCACCGCCGACGCCCCCGAATCCACTTCCGAGACCGGTGAAGCCACCCAGCCCCACGCCGAATACGCCGCCGCTACGCTGGACACTTGTGTCGATGTTTCGCCCGGTGGTGATATTGAGGTAGAACGCCCGGCGATATCGCTCGAACGAGCGGACGTTCGCCAGCAGCCTTCGCTCGGAGATCGTCAGACGCTCCATCACCCGGTCGCGTCCGGCATTGCGTAGCAGTGGCTGCAGCATAGCGAAGTCAAGGACAGTCACGGCCGATTGCGAGTTCGGGCCACTGAGTTCCCACACGATATTGTTGGCGACACCGACCACGAGGTTACCACCGGTGGCAAAGGCACGCTGCATTGAGAAGTCACGCGGTCCGACACTGTACCCACCCAGGCCAAGTTGAGTGCTGCTGTTGCCGGTGCGGCCGGGTCCCGTCGTACTGAAGAAGGCTCGCTGGCCTCCAAAGAACTGCGTGTCGAATTGGAACCGTTCACTACTGACGTCCAAAGCCGAAAGGAAGAGGCTTTCGAGCTGTTGTTGATAGTCGGGAGAATGCAACATCGCGATGCGGACCGAGTTCTCGGAGTTGAGTTCCAAGACCCCGTTTTCGTTGAGCGGCAGGTACTGCCACCACACGGGATTTTCAGCGGTGTTGGTCAATCCGGCACCATCCCACAAGGGGTACCCTCGCCGGCCATCGACGCATTGCATGTAGCGATGGGACGCCGGATCATCCAACGGCATCGGTTGAAAATCTGGGTCAAACGGATTGAACATCCGGCTTCGGGGATCGAGGTCGATGTTCAGCCGCGTGTCGGGCGGACGGGAAACGTGAGAGGCTTTTTCGGCGATCAACGCGTTCGCCTCCCCGTTGGCTTGGATCCGGTAGTGGGCCCGCGAGCACCCCACCATGACCAGCACGCACGCCACGATCGCCGTGAGGATCGCCGCCCGCCCGCAGCTACCGCCGCTGCGGCCGTAGAAATCGTCAAACAATGCTCGGTTAGTCACGTAATACCATCCATGGCAGATCGTCAGATCGAAACGGGTGAATGCGTCATCCGTGACGCGGCTATTCTCCCATCACCTTGGTTCGGACGGGAGGAGTAATTGTCTTGACCGTTGCGGAGCGAAAAGACGGTACATCCCCACCAGGCCGGTGCACCTCGTGCGTGATGGGCAAAATGTAGCGATTAGCGGGCTTCGATCTGCCGGGTAAGCCATTCGGTTTGGAAAACTTGGTGAAATTCTCGCAGCAGGGTCGGTTCGTCGATTAGACTTGTTAACTAAACTAAGCCTATCCAACGAATGATTTCCGTTTGACCGCGTCCTCGATAGATCGCGGAAACGCGAAACACGCCGGGCCCTGCCCACGCCGCTGAGCGAGCTATGCCGAAATACTTCCTCCGACCCGCTTAGTGCCTCGATCTCCGTTCGCCCTCCACTCCTCTTGTCTACTATTCGATGTCGTACGCCCTGCTCGGACTACTGATCGTATTGGTGTTGGCCCAAGCATTCTTGCTTTGGAAGGCAGCCACTACATGGCGATGGTATGAGATGGTGGCGATCATCATGACCACCATCCTGGCCGTTGTTTTCGTGTTCCCCGTCGCCGGAGCCCTGAAAAGCCGCTCTGCGTGGTACAAGAAAAAAGAGGAGCTCGACGCTCGTTTAGAGAAAGCTCAAACCGAACAAAAAGAGCTTCGCGATGGCGATCGGAACAACCCCCTGTCCGAACAGGGTGTGCTACCAATGTCGCAAAAGCTGGCTGCGATCGGACTGGAAGCTGGTCGACGGTGGCGTGGCCTGCGGTTGAGCAACTCGAACTTCAACGGTCAGCCCACCATTGTCCTGACGCGCCCACCTCAGGAACCTGCCCCCGGCGAAGAATTGGAGGCCGAGGCTCCCAAGCCCGATGCGGAAGCCGGTCCCTTGATCGCTGAAGGCATGGTGGTGTACGGATTTGGTGAAGGGCGTGGACCCAATATCGACGTACCTGTCCCGGTGGGTTACCTAGGGGAGTTCCGAGTCGTCAGCAGCACACCCAACCAGGTCACACTGTCGCCCACCGGTCCATTGATGGCCGACCAGCAGCAGTTGATTCAAGACGGCAAAGCCAGCAGCTGGTCGGTTTACGAGCTGCTCCCGCTCGACGGCCACATGCCCTTCGTTGCGGAGGGTAGCGTCCCGGACGACAACAATGTATTTGGACGCGTTGACGAAGATCTGATTAATACGATTCTAGCAAACACCTCCGAAGAGACTCGCGAGAACTACCTTCGTGACGGCTCCCGATCTCGCGCCGACGACCCCCCACTGTCGCGATGGGTGAAAGTCGAATTCCTCAAACCCTACACCATTACTGTCGATAGTCTGGACGAACGTGGTGCCTTGGTAGAAGGCTTCTTCGATGGTAGTGGCCGAGCGGCTGATAGCCGGCTGAAAGTGGGTGGCGATAGCAAAGGTGAGGTCAAACTGGCCAAGGGAGAATTGTTACTCGTCAAGAAAGAGGCTGCCGATGCCATGCGGGCTGAAGGCGTGGCCCGACTGGTCGACGAATATTATCTCCGACCACTCAATGATTATCGCTTTGTGCTACGGCGGATGCGGTTGCGGATCGCCGATCTACAAAACCGCAGTAAAATCCTGGGCTTCGAAAAAGAAGTTCTGCAACGTGCCATTGATGCCACCGTCAGCATGCTGGCCTCCTATCAGACGGAGAAATTGCTTCTCGAGCAAGATTTTGACCAAACCGAAACCGAGCGTAAAGCAATCGAAGGTTATAACGAGAAACTTCGCGTCGAACTGAAAGAAACTCGCGAGAAATTGGTCCAGCTGTATCGCAGCAATCAGTCCCTCGAAGGCGAACTCGCTGAGATTCAGGGCAGGATCCAGTCACGTGTCAACTCGCTGACGACCACCAGCACGAGGTAATCGCGGCCTCACTCTCGAGGCCGCCCGTCCGTCCCCTGCACCTAACTCGCACCCGCGCCCTGCCCCTATCTGGCACCCGCACGCGCACCGCCTGGAATCCACTATCATAGGATTCCACTTCTTGCAAAATCCGCTTATTGAACCCAGCACGCACTCGATCGTGTTTGGTCGTTCAGCGAGTGCGATCCTCCCTGCCTCAGCGACAGAACTGACTAGGCACTGCGTTGGTGGCGATATGAACCATTCCAGGACATGATTCGCTCTATGAAACGTTCCCATACCCCCCCCTTCCTCGTCGCCGTGACGCTGGGCATTTTCACTGTTTTGGCCGGTCCCGGGATCGCTGCCGACCCGCTGCCAGCATGGAACGACTCCAGTGCGAAACAAGCAGTGCTAGGCTTTGTCGCGAAAGTGACCAACGAAGGTTCCGCTGACTTTGTACCCGAGTCCGACCGGATCGCCACGTTTGACAATGATGGCACCCTATGGGTCGAGCAACCCATCTACACGCAATTGGCGTTCGCCTTGGACCGCCTCAGGTCCATGGCACCTCAGCACCCCGAATGGAAAACGCAACAGCCTTACAAATCGGTTCTCGATGGAGACCTCGAAACACTGAAGACCGGTGGAAAACATGCGTTGGAGCAAATCATTGCAGCCACCCACGCCGGCATGACGAGCGACGACTTCGACAAGATCACGAGCGACTGGATCTCGACGGCCCAGCACCCTCGCTTCAAAAGACTCTACACGGAGTGTGTTTATCAACCCCAGCTCGAACTGCTTAAGTATCTGCGTGAAAATGGATTCAAAACATTTATCGTGTCGGGTGGCGGCATCGAGTTCATGCGTCCATGGACCGAAAGGGTGTACGGCATTTCATCACCCCAGGTCGTTGGTTCCAGCATCGCGACCGAATTCCAGTTTGTTGACGGCCAGCCCGTGCTCATGCGGCTACCGAAGGTAAACTTCGTCGACGATAAAGCTGGTAAGCCAGTGGGAATTGGCCAACACATCGGCAAGCGTCCCATCCTAGCGGTCGGTAACTCTACAGGCGACCTCGAAATGCTGCAGTACACCACGGGCGGCAGCGGGGCACGCTTGGGATTGCTCGTCTACCACAACGACGCCGAGCGTGAGTACGCCTACGGTCCCGCAGGCGGATTGCCCGACTCGAAGATAGGCACGTTTCCTCAATCTTTAATGGACGACGCCACCGAGAACGGCTGGATCGTCATCGGAATGAAGGAAAACTGGAATCAGATTTTTCCGTCTGTACCGTGAGACGAAAGTGATCGTGGGAGCCGCCGCAGCGGTTCACTCGATTGCCAGTCCCGCGGCCTGATCTGTCGTGCGGCGGCCCTCACCGCTTGCGTGGCTGTCGGCATCGCCCACCAGCCGGTCCGAACGCCGCCAACGCCGGATCAATTCGGGGCTGATGAAGACTCCATTGGCGGCGATCATCATGATTCCAAATGTCGCCATCCCCAACCCCAGCCCAATGCCAGCGTGAACGGCTACCGCAATCGCCAACGTGAATGGACGCGTCCAGCGCGGCCACACCAGTGCGCAGTAGAAAATCTCCCAAAACAACGTCACGTGCGTCAGAGCAGTGAACAGGCTGGGGTAGGCCGCAATGAACGTTGCGTCCCATGACTGATATTCATAGTTCCCCACGGCATACCACAACGCCGTACCATCCCACCACATCTGGCCACGTGCTTTCGCCAGCCCTCCGAACAGATAGATCATGCAGAGATGCAATTGCAGCAATCGTGTGGCAACATTCGCTGTTACCGTCGGCCGTTCTTCAGGCCATAGCCACGCCAAAACTTTCGAAACAGGCCGCTGAGAATTACCAATGATCCGGCGTCGCAACCACGCATCGACCGAAAAAACACTGCCGCAAGGTGTGAACGCGAGATACATCACGCAATAGGTCAGAATCTGATCGAGCCCGAATAGACTCCCCAGTAATCGATGCACAATCATCAGTTGAAACCACCATGCCAGCGGTCCTGTGATCCGGGTAAATAATCCGAGCATGAATGACGCCGATACCAGGATCACCATCAGTTGATGGACCAACAGCAATGCGGAGCTATCAACACTCCAAAGGTAAGACCACGCGGCGGTGGCTTCACCCAGGCTGCCATCGTGCAGCGCACGCGCGGTGTCGTTGTTGATCCACGCATCGACACCGATAAATGTTCCCAAATCCGCTGCCAGCACCAGGTTCGTGTACAGCAACATTGCCCCGGCAATAATCCGCAGCAAGGCCAGGATCTCGATCGGACGAGGACAGAACCAAAACGCATTCCAAGCGGATGCGAATTCAAGTGTTGACTGCTTGAGTTGACGTCGCTGCTCAGCGACAAATTGTGAGAGTCGGCTCATTTGGTTTGTCCTCCCACGGGACCATCTGAACCGGGGTCGTCGCGAAATAACCGCTGTCTGGCGGGGCGAACAGGACCGGGCATGGAATCATTCGGGACCACCTCGTCAGGCGCCGTACGCAGCGGAGACACTGGCGGTAAGGTCTCGGGCTGCACGTCCAGCAGTGCTTCCATGCTGATCGGGATGTCCTCGAGCACGACATAGGCCGCGGGGTCGTCGAGCGGCACCGGGCTGGAAGCATAGGCCACGAAATCAGGTAGTAGGTGTTCCACACGGTCGATCTTGATCGAACGATCACCGAATTCGGTTTGCAGATGGCGGGTCATCGAGGCGAGGATCATGTCGTAGCGTCGGCGACCCAACCGCCACACCTGCAGTTCACCCAGCGGCAATTCAGGTCCCACTAACTGCGCCGCATCGGCGGGCAGCTGCGGTTGGTAGGAGTCATTGAGAAACTCAGCCAACATGAAATGGCGATGGTACGACAGTCGTGGCCACTGCTCGTTCAGATCTGGATACCAGTGAATCTCGGCAGCGTCCGCTGCGGCAGAACTCGACGCGGCCGCTCCACCTGCATCAGCGCCCCCAACTTCGACGCGCAGTAGATGGCTGGGGCCTGGGTCAGGGGCGAAGAACGCGTATCCGCGGTCCAGATATAGGAATTGACCATAAGCCGCCAGCGGCGCGAGCAGATTCGATACCGAGGGTGACAACCCGCGCGGGCCACGACTCTGGAAAGCCATCGGAGGTGCAAAGACCGCGGCCAAATGAACGAGAATCAATACGCTCAGGATCACCCGGAGACGTCGTGACAAGGGAGGAGGTGAGGGCATGGACAAGCAAAAAACTGACGAATCAGGGCGTTGGAATCGGAGTTCCCAAAATAGTCGCTCTGGCAAGGATGTATAGCCGCACATGACACCTTGGTGGCGATAACCTGATGGTGGCTGATGGATTCACCGCGCCCCCGATTCGGTTTGCTGCTGGCATCTGTTAAATTTCACCAACGATCGGCACGAAATCTCTTGGTTTTCAACTCCAGCTCTCCCTCGCAAAGTTCTCCATCAATGCCTCATCAGCCTGCCGCACGCCAACGAATTTTGATCACCGGCGGGGCGGGCAATGTCGGCGGGTCGCTCGCATGTCGATTGGCAGCGTCACCGCACAACGAGGTCGTGGTGGTGGACAATTTAGTTACTGGGAGCTTGCAAAAACTACCGACACCGCCGCCGGCCAATTTTCGCTTCATCAAAGCGGACGTGAACGATCTGAACGATCTCTCACCGATCATGACGGCGCATCGTTTCGATGTGGTATTTCACTACGCCGCACTCGTCGGCGTGCAACGGACGTTGGCCAACCCGGTCGCGGTACTTCGCGACATCGATGGGATTCGTAACGTGCTCCTGCTGGCTAAAAACACCGGCGTACGGCGAGTCTTCTACGCCAGCAGCAGTGAGGTTTACGGGGAACCGGTCGAGCTGCCTCAACACGAACAGACGACGCCGCTCAACTCTCGGTTGCCTTACGCCATCATCAAAAACCTGGGTGAATCGTATTTCCGTTCTTACCATCAAGAGTTCGGCTTACCCTTCAACGTTTTCCGGTTTTTCAACACCTACGGACCAAAGCAGACGACGGATTTCGTGATCCCCAAATTCATCGCAGCAGCCCGCGCCAATCGCGACATCACGATTTATGGGGATGGGTCGCAGACACGGACGTTTTGCTACATCGAAGACAATCTCGATACGACTGAAAGGATTTTGGCCGATGAATCTCTAGCTGGCGAAATCATCAATATCGGCAGCGACGTGGAAATCAGCGTGCTCGACCTCGCCCAACGGATCATCGACAAAGTCGGCAGCAAATCTCGGATCGTGCACACTGATCCCCTGGCTGAAGGTGACATGACCCGTCGCTGTCCGGATATTACGAAAATGAAAAAAATCCTCGCTCGCCCGCTCACGCCGCTCAGCACAGGGCTGGACAAGATGATTTGACAGCGTTTTATGGTGCCCATCGACTCGTTTGCCGCGTATAATAAGTGACACCTGCTTCTACGTTTAGAAATGGCGTCGGCAGCGTGAACCGGCTGCTCAGGGTCCTGGTTCGGCACGCCCCCCTTGCTTTGCAATGACTGCTGACTGAGCACTCCGCCGACACCAGTCTCGGTTAACCTGCTTCATTTCTCACCCGCCCACCTGATTCTCCCGCCCCGATCGCAGTCTTTTGACCAAGAAAACACCCCTCTCGCGCGAGCGTAATACGGGCTCACCGCCAACGTCCTCGCCGCTGGCAGCTCACGTGGAACGCGTTGCTGGAAACCGCCGAGAGTTCTTCGCGCGGAGCACCATGGCGTTGGGCAGCACCGTGGCCCTGGGCGGTGCGGCTGCGGTGGCGACGGGTGGATCGATTTTGGCGAACGTTGGCGCGCACGCGGGTGTGCACTTAGGCGGTAGCGATCGCATCCGCATCGGCTTGATCGGCTGCGGCGCCCGCGGCAAAGCTGCCGTCATCGAAGCGATCACGGCAGGCCGGAATGGCTTAAGCGATTGCAATGATTTTTCCGGCGTCCATTTGGTCGCCATGGCCGACACATCCTCAAGTCAACTGCAGACAGCATACAGGACCGTCAAAGGACGCCATCGTGACAGCGTGGACGTGGGTAGTCGCCGCTTCGTCGGCCCTGATGGCTGGCGTGGAGTCCTCGCGAGTGACGTGGACCTCGTGATCTTGGCGACTCCGCCCGCATCCCGTGCCGGGCACTTTGAAGAAGCTGTCCGGGCGGGCAAACATGTTTTCATGGAATGCCCAATCGCAATCAATAGCCATGATGTGCAACGTATCGCAGACGCCGGACGGTTGGCCCAAACCTCCGGACTCGCTGTTGCCGTCGGTCATCAACGACGGCACGAACTACGCACCCGCGAGTGCGTGGCAAAGCTGCGCGACGGTGTTATCGGCGATCTGATTTACGCGCGTACCTACAGCAGTGACTCCCAAGAGGATCGACACGTACAGAGTCTCGATATTGTGAATTGGGTACTCGGCCACGGTCCCGTCGCGGCCCAGGGGTTTGGGAATGCCAGTGGAGACGTGTCGGCATACCAGCTCATCGAGTTTACCTACCCGAACAACTTCCCAATGATCTCACAGTGTCGTCAAACGCGAGGTGGCCGGAACCTGGGCGAGTTCTTCCATGGCACGCACGGGACATGTGATATGTCGCGCGCCGCCATTCACAACTCCGACGGAAAACTGATCTGGCAAAGCGAGGCCAAAGAAATCCCAGGCAAAGGCTGGCAGCGTCAGTTCAACGAATTAATCGCAAGCCTACGCGCTGGAGAAGCACCGTTCGAGCTTGAGCACGCGATCGCTAGCACGGCCGCGGCCATCCTGGGGCGAACCGCCGTGCAAAGCGGCGAATTGATTCGGCAGGCTTAGCTCTTTCTGCAACGATGCAGCAATTCATTGAGTTGCTCATCCGTCCTGGGGTGCGTCGAAGTCTGCCGGAGCCGATTCCGGCTGGGCGTGCAGGCGTCATCGCTCGCCCACGTCGATCCGGTGAGACCCGGGATCGTCCGTTTCGGGCAACCGCTTTTCAGCGAGCTCGTGAATCGCACGGATCGCCTTGCTAAAACTGATTCAACAGATCGAGAGTCAAGGCTGTGAAATCTTCGGGAGCGTCTTGAGGCACCCAGTGCGAACAATTCTTAATCGGGTGCAATTCCGCATGGGGCATATCCCTGATCAAGCGTTCAGCGGTCGAAACCGGTTGCCAACGATCGTCGACGCCCCACAGCAAGCGTGTCGGTTGAGACATTCGACTCAATCGATCGGTCAACGGCGTAGTGTGGTTCGTATTCAGGCTCGATGCGTTACGTACCAAGCTGACGATTCCCTCTGGATCCAGATATGGCGCCATCACTCCCTCGCGAAATTCGTCCGTCAGTCTTTCAGGGCGTGACAAACCGAACTCGAACGCTTTCTCCAACAGCTCCTTCATCTCTTCGGGCTTCATCTTCGCATTGCGAGGATGGCCCAGCGTGAGCATCTCATCAACAGGCCAGCTATCGTAGGCGACACTATTGGAAAGCACCATCGAACGAACGAGTTTCGGCACGCGATCGGCGAGAATCAGGGCGACGCCGCCACCAATGTCATGGGCAACGAAATGGGCACTTTCGATATCGAGCTCAGCGAGAAAGCGTTCGATCACATCAGCCTGGACCGCGATCGAGCGATCAAATCGGTCCCGACGATCCGAGTACCCATAGCCGATCAAGTCCGGCGCGATGACGCGATAACGTTCCGATAGCGGCTCGATGATCTCGTGAAACAGATATGACCACGTTGGGATTCCGTGCAGTAGCAACACTGGGTCACCCTTGCCGACATCGGTATAGGCAACCGTGAGCGACTCATCGATGATGCCATTAATTTCAATTGATTTTTGACGGCTACGAAACGTTTGATGATTCACGTTCATTCTCCTAGAAAAAAGTAGTGGCGAAGTCTAATTTCACTTGTCACTAAATCGCGACAAGACTTGAGTGACTGCTAGCGAGCAGCGGCCTGAACTGCTTTGATCACATCCGCCGGTTCGGCCCGTTTCTTGTAGTCAGCGTCAAGGAACGCAAATGTGATCCTGCCGGACTTGTCGATGACGTACGTCGCGGAAAGCGGCAACTCCATGGCATCGTTGCCGTTGTATTCGGGCAACCTGAGCTTGTCGCGGTAGGCCGGAATGATCACTTCCGGCAGCTGAAACACGAGGCCATACTTTCTTGCAACGGCGCTGTCCCTATCGTGCAATGCCACGATGTCTAGTTCATTCGCCTCGGCCGTCGCTCT
Organism: Allorhodopirellula heiligendammensis; assembly: GCF_007860105.1. Lineage (NCBI taxonomy): Bacteria > Pseudomonadati > Planctomycetota > Planctomycetia > Pirellulales > Pirellulaceae > Allorhodopirellula > Allorhodopirellula heiligendammensis. Next base: position 601,073 of record NZ_SJPU01000002.1, on the reverse strand, counting down.
CGCCTTTTCGGGCAACTCCGGTGTCAACACAACCAACTTGGCTCCGGCATGTTCGATCTGGTCGATGGCTTGTTGCATGGCGCGAAGTTGGAGGTTGCAATAAGGGCACCAACCTCCTCGGTACCACATCAATACAATGGGCCCGTCCTGCCACAGGTCACTGAGCCTGACCTGCTCGCCCTTCCAACCAGAAAGCTGGGCGTCGATAGCCATCTCCCCCACCTGCTTTGCAGATTCTTCGATGTCGGTCGCCCGGACGATCTCGATACCTTGCGCGTAGGTCTGCACCACGTCCGCAGGATAATTTGCCGCGTTCGCGGCAGCCTTTTCTTGGAGTTGCGCCGAAAGCGATGCGGTATCGCCTACCGCTGTAGGTGCGTTCGGCTTTTCAAGCGAGTTCGCTTGATCTCGTTGCGACGACACTTTCAAGGCTTTTTGGAGTTCCGCTAAATCGCTCACGACGTAGTCGGGCTTAGCGACGTTTGGATAAAGTGTCTTACCGGGACGAGCAATGAACGCGGTTTGCAGACCGACATTTTTTGCGCCAGCCAAGTCCCATGCGTGTGCGGCAACCATGAGAACCTCTTCTGGCTGCACGCCCAATTCTTTGAGAACGAAGCGGTAGGTGTCTGGGTGCGGCTTGAATTTTTTTACGCTGTCCACGCTGTAACGCGTCTCAAACAGATCGATCAACCCCGCATTTCGAAATTGCGTCTCAACCCCGATCGCCGATGAATTGGTCAAACTCACGATCCGAAAACCATCATCCTTGAGTGCTCTCAGTCCCGCGATGACATCCGCATGTGGCGGAAGCGAACGGAGTGGTGTGACAATTGCCTCCTTCGCTCTGTCAGAAGTGAGTTCAATGCCTTTCGTTTCGGCAACCATCATTAAGGCAGCCGTTCCAATCTCGCCAAAGCTATGGTACTCACCGCTCAAAGTTTCCACTAGCGAGTAGTGAAGTATCGTCGAGAACCAGAGCGGCAAAAGGTCTTCCCGGCCGTGGAGAGCTTCACCGACAGACGCCTTCAGCGGCGTCAGATCCAGCAGGGTTTCATTGACGTCGAAAATCAAAATCTTGGGCGTGGGCATCGGTTGTCCCCCTCGAGTTGAAACGGCGCCACTGGCTACCTGCCCATAGGCGTTGCCCGTGAGCCCCATTACGAACATGGAAACGGCAAGTGAAATTGATCTTGTCTTCATTTCATTTCTCCAATTTGATGGCATGTTCGGAAAGCTACGGCAGTCCATCGTCACGACAAAACGTTCCACCTGCGTGGCACTCACAAACCAACGCGGATAGCGAGCATTTAACATGCCGGGGAAAATAGTATGTTCGTATTTTTTGACAGCACGAAACACTCTTCGATCCGCACTGCTTCCAAGACCATGTGGGGTCCCACCCTAGCGTCTGAGAAAGCCCGTGAAAGCGTGCTGCCCAGAAAAGCCCGTCGACTTTCGCCAGAACTTCCCGCTGAGAATCTCAGCCACTACCTATGAAATCAGACGGATTGCTTGACAAGAAATCTGCCGCAACGCTGTTTTCTCAATCGCCCCACGCCCCAGTACTCGGATCCCAACCACCAAGGCGACGAGGGCTTTCGCGGTCGGCCGTACTTCAACGGTGTCGGGAATGTCTCCGCGTTCCTTGCCACGCGTGATTTGCCGTTCGAAAAATGTGACGACCTCCTGAATTCCATCGGAAACGACTCGTTTCACATCGTCGTCGTGCAATGAATAGTCAAGCGCGGTATTGAACAGCAAACACCCTTTTCTCTCGGGATCATTCAATGTGCTCTCGACCGTAAAGTCGAAGAACAACGCAATTGCTTCACAAGGATCGTCGACGGTTTCCAATATCTGTAGCTTGCTCGTCCGGCGTTCGTCACCATACTTCTGAAGCGCCCGAATAAAAATATCGTGTTTGCCATCGAATGCGTTGTAGAGGCTGCCACGCTTGATTCCGGTCGCACTCGTGATGTCAGAGATTGATGTCGCGGCATACCCCTTTTCCCAGAAGACCTCCATCGCCCGCTCGATCACATCGGACTCGTCAAATGATTTTTCCCACGGCATGGTTTTGTCTCGCGAAAATTGTACCTGCTGTAACCAAACTTACGCAGTTTAGACCGATCGGTCAACACTTGGGAGACTACTCAGCAAACGGCGTCAGTGCAGCACGGTGGCCAATGCCCCAGCGTGCGCAGGGGCGGTCTTCCCCGGTCATTTCAAATTTGCAGAAGTCCCCCGAACTCCATGCTGTCAAACGCAGCGTTTTTGAACGGCAACGCAGCGTCCCAAGCGGCCAGTCTCCCGAAATTCTGGGGTACGGTACGGCGAGCCGACAACTTGTCGAGATTTTTGCTCGCTACCGAGAGACACTACCGTCAGTCAGCGAGGGCCATCGCAAGATCCGGACGTGACTTCTCCGGCATGGACTACCGGCATGCATTGCAATGGCCTCGAAGCAGAATTTCGGTCACTTCACCGACTTTGCCGCTCTCGCGCTGACTGCTCGCGGTCAATTTCACCTCATCCAGGCAAGAGACGGTTCCGCAATCAACGCATAAAAAATGCGGATGAGCCGATTGATCATGGTCGCCGTCCGCGATCGCCTCAAATCGCCAAACGTGATCCCCCAATTCCGTCCGGCGCAGCAATCCCGAGTCAGCCATGTCGTTCAAGTTGCGAAACGCAGTCGCTTTGTCGATGCCGCTGATACTCAGTTGCTCGGCGACGTTGGCGTGGGTCAACGGAGCGTTCGCCTCCCGAAGCATGACGAGCGTGGCGATTCTCGCGGGAGTTGCTCGCAACCCCGCATCACGGATCGCCTGCTTGATTGCTTCAATCGACTCAGACGACTTGCTCACAGAGTTAACCTAAAAAATGAACCGGACCAGGATTCGAAGATCACTCCGCATCATAGCACCTTGCAATCCTCTTGCAAATACAAACCGCGATTGGCGACTTGCGAATGCGCCGTCGTAGTGGTGAACGCGATGGCCGTGTGACGGCCCAGCGGTGCGGTCGCGATCATGACCCTGAGAGTGATCAGAGAATCCGGAACAGCAGGCCGGGCCTCTCCATCACGGGCCTTTCCGTCCCTGCCTCTCCGTAGCTGGATGCGTGCCCCCCCGCAACAAGGCCTCTACTAACTCTTTGTCGCAAATGCACCTGCATCACTGTTGCATTTCGGGTTGACATCCACGGGCCTGCTTTCTTTAATGCAACCGAAGTGCATGTGCACCGAAAGGCAAATAGAACTGCGAACACTCTTCTACGTAGCGATCCACTCCATCCCCTTACCAACGGTGGAACAGGACGTCCCGACAACTCAATGGAGCCTGAACAATGAGCGATATCCCTTACGAAACGGCGCCTGTGTTGCCGCTTCGCTCTCTCGAAACCGCAACCCTTTCGACCTGGCGCGACTGGATTGGAATCATGGCATCCATCGGATGTGCGGTTCATTGTGCGGCGATGCCGTTTGTGATTGCGTTCTTACCTGCACTAGGGCTCAGCTTCCTGGCCGACGAATCGTTTCATCAATGGATGGCACTGGCATGCTTCTTGATCGCAATCGCTGCATTTGTTCCCGGTTGGCGAAAGCATCGCCGGAAAACACCGATGGCCGTCGCCAGCCTGGGACTGGTGCTCATTACCGGTGCCGCCTTTGGACTCGCTGGCGACTGCTGTGCCGCTTGCGCGACACCGGGCATCGCGGCGACGGGGCCCACCGTGTGCACTGATGCGTGTTGCGAGCACTGTGCCGCAGCGGAGGGCACCGCCACTTTGCCCCCATCGACCGAGCGCACGTCCAACAAGCTCAAATCAAGCCGCCAGTCGGCCATCAACGGCAAGCCGGAGGCCTCGGGTATGCAAGCCTTCATCGCGCCGTTTGCACTCTGGATTACACCGTTGGGCGGAATTCTGTTGGTTTGCGCACACTTGCTGAACCGTCGCTGGGGATGCCTTTGCGGGTGCTGCGAAAATCCCGTACAAACTGCATGACGCGCCCCCGGCGCAGCATGCTCGAGCGCGAGACTCCGCTTTGCCTGTGACCCTCGCTGGCCGGCGACGTGCCTGGGGCGGGAGACGTTGATCGATGTCCCACGGTTACGGAAATGTTAACCAGAAACTGAGATCGTCTACGAGGCAATAATCCCCGCTCATCCAGCCGAAGTGTGCGCCGAATTCTCCTTCAGGCATCACTCCAGTGTCAAAGGATGGGTTTGTTTGCAAGTTCTACTGACAGTAGACTGAGAGAGCCGGTAGCACCGGTGTCGATCTCTACCGCAGGGCTGGTTTGACAAAGTGCATCCCTGCTTGCCCACAATCCCCTGCATAACTTGCCCACGATCCCCTGCATACACCGTGAGTCAAAAGCGCCGACGGGACCCGGCGGACTTCGGTTTGCCGAGGACGTTTTTATGATTACTGGACACTTGAATCCTGCCTGAATAGCCTCCGGCAACACCGAGTACGCACTGGTCGGATGATCCACTACCATTGTTCCGGAAAAGGAAGCCGGTCGTATTCAGGGTGACGACGCGAAGTACAATGAAGCGGCTGCGAGGGTCATGAAAAAGCACGGCATCGGTACCAATGATCTGCACGAGCTGACCAAGACGTTTGCTACCGACCAGTTTGATGGTCCCGGTAATGTCCACTATACCCAGGAGGGTTATCAGAGGATCGCACAGCAGGTCACGGAATCCATTCTAAACGCCCTGTAGTTCAAACATACGGAAGATGCGTTTGGGCGACATTTGTTGTTCTCGAATTGAGTTTGAGCGGACGCTCGCGGCCGACCCCCTCCAGTCTCCCCGAGCCCTCGAACTGACTGGCTATACGGATACAATTACCTCAGTGCCTGCGGCAAGTGGTTGCTGCAAAGTCAAAATGCAAAAATCTGTTTTGGATGCCGGTGGGAAATCATGACGACAGTCTTTCACAATCCGAGGTGCTCGAAATCTCGCGCTGCGGTCGAGCTGCTAAGTTCACGGGGGCTCGAATTCGAGGTTGTCAAGTACTTGGAATCGCCACCCAGCGAAAAAGAGATTCGAAAAATCGTGAAGCTGCTTGGTATCGAACCAGCGCGGTTGGTGCGGAAAGGAGAGAAACTGTTTAAGGATCTGAAGCTAGCCGAGCAAGACCTGTCGGACGAGGAATGGATCGCCATCCTCGCTTCGTATCCCGCGCTCATCGAGCGACCCATTGTCGTTCACGAGGGGCGTGCCGCGATCGGTCGCCCGCTCGAAAATGTGGTTGAGATTCTCGAAAAGTAGACAGGCAGCGACAGGTATTTGACCAGCTGACACGAGGCTAGATGAGGCAGGTCGCCCCCAACGAAATCGAAATGGGTTTCCTTGCATCCAACAAAAGACTGGGGGACTGGGCCTCCGCTCCGTTCCCCTTGCTCGCCTCCGAATGCCGGTCTTGCGCACTCCTGATCGTACCAGTGCGGAGCAATAGCGACGCACACGAGTATGTCGCTGTCGTCGGTAAGAAGCCGCGATCCTGGTTAAAACTCGCTCGTTGAGGGCGGAGCGGGTGCGGAAAACTGCTGGAATGAGAGCATTGACATCCGGTTTGCTTGGAATCGGTTTGTGGAAGGGATACAATCGTGCTTATGTTGATCGCCAAAAGGATGTAAAGGTGCCAAAGAAGATTCGCGAACTTATTGCTGATTTGCACGCAGCGGGATTTCAGAATCGTGGCAAAAAAGGGAGCCATCGAAACTTCATCCATCCAAAGGTTGTCAAACCGCTCACGCTTTCTGGCAAGGTCGGAGACGATGCGAAGGCATATCAGGAGCGGCCCGTTCGCAAAGCAATCGAGGAATCTAGGTCATGAACAAAGCTGCAAAATACGTTAAGTTGGTCGAATGGTCCGACGAAGATAACTGCTTCGTCGGTAGCTGCCCCAATCTGTTTTACGGTGGGTGTCACGGCAGTGACGAGAAGTTGGTTTTCGCAGAACTCTGCCGAATCGTCAAAGAAATAATAGAGCTTTACGAAGCTGAGAGGAAACCCTTGCCACCGATAACATCGGGATACGATTGGGCAAATACGATTACGAATACAACTGCAACGAGTTGAGACAACAGTGTAGAGGCGAGCTGTTTATTCGATCGATCCATTCTTGATTCTGGTGACTGCAATGACGACAAGATCTCTTGTCCAACGCTTGATATTGATGTCGGTTTGTGTGCTGTGGTTTGGCTTGCCAGCACAGGCGCAATTGCTCGGTGGCCTGACACCGTCTGCGATCGCCGATGGTGCCAAAGTCGTCTTGAGCGCCCGCGCCGAAGATGCTCCCAAAGTGACCGAACTTCGCGAGTGGCAATTGGAGGATCGTGGTCCAGTTCAGGGGCGGCTGGTCCAGTGGATCGGTCCTGATAATTGGATCCATATCGAAGACCGATTCCAGAGAATCCAGTCGTTTCCGCCAAGGCAGTTTAGCGAATCGGATCGCGAACTCATTGAGAAGACACTCGGACCTTGGCGACAGTTGGTCACCCGGCTTCGGCAGGAATTTCCCATTCGCGATGCAGGTGCCAAGCCGTGGAGACAAGGTGATCGAGAGCTGAACAACGCGAGTTTGTTGTCGGTTGACGACGACATGTCGTTTTGGAGTATTCAGCAAGCGTTGATCGCCATTCCGTTGACATCGTTCACGGGTGAACAGCGTGATTTGATTCAAAAACGACGTCAGCTTCTCGGCGAGCTTTCGGTCTGGCAGACCCAGGATCCTGGCGTGGCGTTTCGAGCGGAGCTGCTCGGTGAGGTCGACGATACGTATGTCTTTGGTCGCATTTGGAAACCGTATGCCTCCTATCCCGTGATGGCTCGATTTCGTGTCCGCAAAAACTTGCTCGCCGACGTTGATCGCGAACGGGCAGGTGGTTGGCTGAAGTCCGGAAAGGTGAAGCAAATTCCCGGTCTGGAACAATCGGATCTGTGGTGTTGGCCGGGCAGGTTGGGGATGCTCGGTCCAGGCAAACCTCTCGAGATTGTGGAAGACGAAGCGGATCCTTCGCAGAGCAAAGTTTCGTGGGCCGTTCCAGATCATCGACCCGAACGAGCTCGCTTTCGCAAGTTTCGGATCAAGCGGTGGGAATCGCTCGGTTCGTTCAACGGACCCTCTGAATTGGATCTGCGGCGGGTGCTTTTCGAACGAAAGTTGCACGAGGCCGACGCCAACGTTTCCGCTGAGAAAGTAGCGGAAATTTGGAGCGATCAACGCAAGTCGCTGGTGGAGCGGGATCCACTGCGGTACCTCAATACGACGGTGGTTTGGCGACTCAAAGACACCGATCCCAATTCTCGTGTTACCGCGACGCTGATCGGCGAGAGACACCCGTTTTATGTCTATCAGGTCGGAGGGGAGGACGTGACGGCAGCGGTTTTAAAAACGGAATTGGACGAGCCTTGGCGAGAGGTCGCCGAACAAAGCGTCCAAAGAATGAACGAGTACTTTGAGGCCCATCCGAAGGCAAAACGCCCTTCCCTGCATTCCGAATATTTCATCGTCCGACGTTCTCACGCGATCCTGCTTTTCATCAAACCACTGGAAGTCGCGGGCGAGACAAAGTTAAAGGTCAAAATGGCCGGCCGTGACACACCGGTGGTCTTGCTAGCGGATCAACTGCATTACGCCGATGCGATGGAGATGAACTTGATGATGCTGGAATCCGAGCCTGGCTCATCAACCAAGCGAATGCCTGAAATTGCCAAAGCCTCTCGTGAGGAGCGGCTCCAGTGGATCAAGCTGCAGGAACATTTTGAGCAGAAAACAATCTTTGGACTGCAGCTCCCCTCGGCGAGATCGATGGAAGACTGGTCCGTGAGCTGGCATCAACCGCTTTACCAGACGCAAATTGGTTTCGACGGCGTTGTCGTCGGCAAACATCTCGATAGTTGGATCATCCGCGATGGAACAGTTGATTTCCTGATTGACACGGAGCTAATGACGGACCGCAGCAACGAGCAAGCGTCCCAGCAATGGCAGGCTCTGAAAGAGCAGTTTCCAAACCAAGCCATCCCGATCAGTGTTCCTACCCTGCGGGTCTACGGGTCGGTCGGAAAGGCGCCGTTGCCGCCAGCGGAGGATCCGAGCTGGAGCGATAACGACGAGTGGCAGTTCACGGATTGGGAAGGCAAACGTCAATCGATCCCGAAAGCCGCTTTCTCACATTTGGAGCAACTCGAACTCGATGTGCAATTTCGTTCGGAGTCCGAGGTGAGACGAACGGTTTCGACGGAGGACGAGTATGCTGCGACGCAAAAGGTCAATGAGTTCCAGGAGAAACTTCGGCGAGAGCTGGAGGGGGAACTACGCAACTTGCCGAAGCCAGCAAGTTTTCAGACTTGGCATTTGGCGGACTCAAAGGACCATTTGGCCGCTCATTTTGAACGTTTTGATGGCGAGGACGTGATCATGCTTAGCTCCTTAGGTGTCCATTTTCGCATCGCACGCGGTTTGTTCCAGGAACATGCTCTGGAGAGGATGGAGGAGCTCGCCGCTGAGTTTCGCCAGGAAGGGAAAGCGGGCAGGACGGCCGGACTGGATCCGTCCACCATCACCCATCGAGCGATTCGACGGGCGGACGGGCGGACAACTCGACCGGGCACGCCAATCCGTGCGAATCGCTACTACATCGATGTGGAAAACGAGGAAGGGCTGCTGACCCAATTGTCCGTGGACGAACTTCATCCGGTCGATGGATCGGAGCTGCGGGCGGAGTTGTACCGCCGCGAACATGGAATTGAATGGGACGATCAAGTCGATGAGCGTCTGGCTCTGCCGGTTACCGAAGATGAGATCATTGAGCGTCCAGCCACTCTCGATGCCGAATACCGGCAGCGTTTGGAGGTGCTGCGGCGTGGTTTCTCACCCCAATGGAAAGAAACGCAGTTAACGCTGAGTCCAGGCCAGACCGTGCGGCAGATTTCAGTGGATGGATCGTGCATGGTGGTTACAGGAAACAATCCTGCCGTGGTGGACTCAGCCGGGAAAACCATCCATCGAATCCCACGCCAATGGGATGAGCAGCACCCAGTTTATCTGTCGCCGGACAACAACCAATTGATTGGATTTGAAAGTGGTGTTTTGACCGTTTGGGATCTGCAGCAGCAAACCAAGTTGGCGAGTTATCCAGCCGTCAAGCAACCCTTGGTATCGACGCAAAGCGCCGACGGCGACCGATTCGCCTTCGCTACCCACGATGGATCGTTCAACCTCTTGAATTTGGCATCGATGGAAGTCCAACGTTCTCGCATTGAGTTACTCGAAGACGAACGCATGACCCGAGAGTTGTGGTGTTCGAGCGACGGGCAAAACTTTATCGCGACGAGCGATCAGAACATGTACCTGTTAAAGGTGGACGAAACCACAGGAAAGATCGCGAACCAAAATCGACTGAAGAAGTTTCCAAGAATTCGCGAAATGGCGGTCTTGGATCACAGGGCTTGGGTCAGCACGGTGGAACAACCCTGGGCCATCTACTTCGGTGTCGAGGAAGGAAAGTTGGTGCAAGCCAAACGTCAGTTGGGCATCATTCCTCACTGGATGAAGAACGTCGAGGCCGACGAAGGGATTCCACTGATTCGCATCATGGGGATGCTTCCTGGATTGGCGGGTTCGGAAGATCCTTATGCGTTTGTGTCGCACGTTGATTTCAACGGCCACCCCATGGGCGTCGTAGAATCCGTGAATTGCGATTTGACTGGTCCGGTGATGATCGCCGGGCGGGGCAAGGCGATGGTGTTCCGTCGAGGCGACCAATGGATTCATGCCGTGGCTCCAGAGCAAATCAACGCGGATCGCGTTCTCCGCGTCTTGGCGGAGGATCTGATCGACGACGATCGGATCGATCAATTGGATGCTGTGTTCGCATACCTGCGGACACCATCGATCGCGGACGTGGGTGAATATCCCGACGAGTTAAGTGAAGAGTTTCTCAATGCGCTCTACCTCGTCTCCCAAGAATATGGCTGGGTTCACGGCGGCGATCCTCGGATCCGGAGAGAATTGTGGTTGAAGCGAGCCGGCGAACGGATGCCGCAGTCCATCGTGATCCCTATGCTGCGTGCTCAGTATCACAGCGACTTGGCATGGGCAGCGCGTGGGAGCGGATTCGTCAATACGGTTACCAATGAAGGGATGCAAACCTATCACGAGCAGTTAACCGTCGCACTGAATCACATCAAACCGTTGCTGAAGAAGCAGCAACCTGCCACGAGAGTGTTCTCGCTTTCGGTGTCATTCGCCACGGGGCTGTCGGCTCCTAAAACAGCGGTGGGCGAGTTGACCCGACGAGCGATGGAAACGCCCGCGAAAAATAGCTTGGAGGTACACTCTGCAGCAGTGAACTATCTGCTGCCACGGTGGCACGGGAACCCCGGTGATTTTGAGAACTACATCGATCGAGTTTGCGACCAATTGGGTGGCAACGACGGCGACGCGATGTACGCCAGATTGATCGTCAGTTCTGCGCGCTATTACCCGAGCGGGCAACCCGCCAGTGATTTCATGCGATTCGATCCTGATCGAGTCTTACGGGGAATGGATGCGTACTATGCAAAGGACAGGACCAGCACGCGTTGGTTCGAATTGGCAGAGAAACTCTTCCAGCGAGAACAGGACGCGGAAAGACTTTCGAAACTCCGGCAATTGGTCGTTCGTCACCGGATTTATTTTGGAATGTAAACTCTGGTGATCAGCATGAAATCAAGAAGCCCGATTGGACATTTTGGGGCGTTGGCAACGTTTTCAATCTTAGTTGTGACATCGATGCTCGCGATCGCTGAGGATTCTGCGATGATTGCCTCTTTCGCTGTGGAGTTGACCGTCCCGGAACTCTCCGATGGTCCGCCCGCGGCAGGAAAGAGAGTTGCCATCACCTCTCCGGAGTACGTTGGCACTGAGGTGAAACACATCCTCTATCTTCCGCCGCAGTGGAAGCCCAATGGAACGGTCCCCATCATCTTTGAGTACACGGGCAACTATTTTCCGAGCAGCGGATCGACGGGAAAACCAAAGGATGCGGCGTTGGGGTACGGCCTTTCAGGAGGCAAGTATATCTGGGTGTCACTGCCATACGTCAATTCCTCCGGAACCGCGAATGAAGTGACATGGTGGGGTGACGAGGACGCAACCGTTGAGTACGCGAAACGGAATGTTCCTCGCATCATCGAACAATTTGATGCCCGAAGAGATGCCGTTTTCCTGTGCGGGTTTTCGCGCGGTGCGATTGGGGTGAACTATCTTGGTCTGCACGATGACGAAATTGCCGGGCTTTGGACAGCATTCGTTGCGCACGATCATTTTGACGGAGCGAAGCAATGGAGCACGCCTTGGGGTTCGTCGTTGGCGGTCTACCAGCACAACGCAAAGCAGCGATTGGCGAGATTGGGCAACCGCCCATACTGGGTCAGTCAGAATGGTAGCGATCGCGGGACAGAACAATTCGTCCGTTCCGTGGTTTCAGATTGCAGCCATTTTCAATTCGCTAACATCAACACCAAGGCGATTCTGGGTAGCTTCCCAAACGATGTCGCGAAGTCCTCGCATACCGATCGCTGGCTACTGAAACCCAGCACGTACCGCGACCAGGTTTGGCACTGGATGAATGAGATAGTTGCCGGCTCAGACGAAATTCCGATTCCAGCATTCAATGAATGATCTTGCCTGCTCGCGTCACGACCAGTCGCGTTGGCGAGGGACGACACGCCCACCAGTCCCTCGATGGGAGCTGCTCCCTGACGCGGGCCACAGGAGAAGCAAACGCCATCAACAGCAACCCGAAGAGTCTCCGTCGATGTTTCCGTACCCCGACGCTACGCAACATTGAACTGACCGCCCCGTACATGCACAACGGTCGCTTGATGACACTGCCCGACGTGATCGCATTCTATGCTCGTGGTGGTGACATCAAAGCGGATCTGAAAATCAACCCGGACATGCACCCGCTGATACGCGACATCGATTTCCTTGCGCCGTACGACAAAGTTGCGTTGCATTTCTTTCTGCTCTGCCTGACCGACGAAAACGTACGCTACGAACGTGCCCCGTTCGATCATCCCTCCCTTCACATCGTCAACGGATATCAGGAAGCGACGGAAGCTGATGGTAAACACCTGGAAAAAAATCATGACGATCGATTGCGTCGGTCGCGACGGGAATAAATCTGTAAAGCAGGAGGACTACCGGGAATATCTGGAAGTCGAAGGGAATTTTGAACAGCAAACGCAACAGCATGTAATTGAGAAAACGCTACAGCTCTTCCCGCTAGGTTCGGGCAACGAAAAGAATGTCAATGAATAGTTGTCGTGAGCCGTTCCTACCCTAAATCATCTCGTCGATTAGCATCGCGATGGATTTCTTGGCGTTTGCCGTCGCTGTCAAGCGGGCGAACGAAGAGAAGGTGTCCGATGGAGAAGGACGCTGTCATCGTCGAAGATGAGTTGGAGTATTTTGGTGCGTACGTCTATGCCAGCAACCATAGGTATTGGGGGCCGCAAAACTTGACGCAATAGGCGTGGTCAACCTTCACTTAGATCTCCGATTCTTTCTGGTCAAGTTCAACGCTGCTCACATACCAGGGTGAACTGATTCCAAAAAATTCTCTGATACAATTCTTTGGCTTGCATGGTGATTCTCCTTTGCAGAGAATTCTACCGAAACCACGAAAATGCCGGATGAGGCCTTATTCATTGGGCTGAGCGGTGGCCACATCCCCGCCTTGCTGCGCCGCTTGATGAGCAATCGCTTGCAACTGTGCTGCAAACTCAGCATCCAGCTTTTTGGGCACAAAGCTATTGCCCACTGGGCTCTCGCCGTACAAGCATTCAAACCACACACAGGCACCCAAGTATTCACCGGCCACGTTCGCATGATGGCCGTCCATGCCCAACTGTGGCCTGCCATTGCGGTCGCTCCAGCGGTAGCCCACGTGCAGCGAGTGTTGTTGTTCGGGAAGCTGAGGAGGTTCGTAGTTGCCCGCATCGAATTCCGGAGACACGCAATACCCAATTTTCGTATCGTTGTCGGCCATCCAAAAGGCATCACCGACAGGAATGCGACGAGCCGACAGTTCCGCGGTGATCGTGTGATAGGCCTCACTCAGCCCTTCGTACATAGCCTGTTGGGAGGCCGGTTCCCCAGCGACCGGCTTGCGTTTACTGAACCGCGGGTCATCGACTCGGTAGGCCCAGGTCTGATGGACGAGTAACTTCGCTTGGGGCGCTTCGCGACGAATGATCTCTGCTAGCTGCTGAGCGTGGGGTCGATAGCTCTGGACATCATGACTCTTGATGCTGACCTGTTGAATCGTAACAAAGTCCCAGGGTTCGCTCCGTAATGCTTCCTGCAAGCTCTCTCCGCTCGCGTACCGTGCAGACTTATCCACCGGATCCTGCTCAAACGCCATCGCTTTGGTCGCGTGCTGTTCGAGTGAGGAGCCACCAATTGAAAGCATTTTGTGTGTTAGTTGGTGGCCTGACGCTTCGATGATTTCGTCCAAATACCGCGTAGCGTTGTGAGTGAAACTGTTACCGACGGTCAGAATGCGAATGTGTTTTTGCGGCTCACGCGGCTGAACCACGGGCGTTGCGGCAATTGCTGAAGGCACCAGCGCGAACACACAGTGGGATAAGAGAATCAATAACAGTAGTGATCGGAGCATGGTGGATGTCTTCGAAGGAGAGAAATTCGATCGGTTAGTTCGTGGAAAAAAGTATACCAGCCGATCGCGGCGGAAGCAGGATACTCAATCAGGCCGTCTCGTTTTCGAGGGCACTTAGCGTTGGGTTCAGCGTACCCTTAACTGTCTGACTGAGGGTCTTTGTGTACCGCCGTTGCCCTCCAACCCGGCTAGGCCTTTCAGATTCCGCTGACTCAAAGTACAGTCTTTGGCGTCAGCGATCTCGCCTGCAAGTGCGCTGGCTGTCTCTAGAATTCCATTCTGGTTCGAAGTCCTGCCTGATATATTTATGCCAATGAGTCGTCCCAGTTGCATAGCGGCGTTCGCGGGCGGTATCGGTTTCATAGCCGCATGTCGCGAGTCTCGGACTGATTCTAGACGACCAGGGTTGTTTCGGCCGTGATAACTAAGCTTCCTCGTTGGGTTGAAATTGGTGGTTTTTGGCTGTCGTGCATTGCGGGTGCGACAAATGCAATCGGCTTGCTTGGTTTCAGGTTTCAAGCGGTCTCCCATGTCACGGGAACGTCGACTTTACTCGGAGTATCTTTAGGAAGATTCAACGTCGTGGATACTGCACGATTGCTCGGCATCATCCTTTCGTTTGTGTTAGGCGCGGTGATTGCGGGTGCTCTGCTAGGAAACGCCTCTCTGAAACTGGGACGACGTTACGGCGTTGCGCTCGTAATGGAATCATTCCTATTGATTGGCGCGATGTTCGCGTTACTATCAACGGACTCGGTCCTCGGTCACTGCCTCGCCGCGACCGCATGCGGACTTCAAAATGGCATGGTCAGTACCTACAGTGGAGCGGTTGTCAGAACGACCCATGTTACGGGGCTACTGACCGACTTGGGCACGATGCTAGGCACTTGGTTTCGCGGGCACTCATTCAATGTTAGGCAGGCGGTCCTGTACCTACTTCTAATTACTGGGTTTGTAGTGGGAGGGAGCATTGGCGCACTGCTGTTTGATCGATTCCACGTGCTGGCAATGCTGTTTCCTGCTTCGGGGGCATTGATATTGGCATTCATTTACGGATGTTTAGCGACGCTCAAAACGCAAAACTAGCAGGTCTGGTTTTCCAAATTGGACTTGGGGCATTATCGATTGATCGCGAACCCAGCTCACTTGGCCGATTGCAGGAATGCCATGAGGTCCGAAAACTCGGGAATTGTCATCTGCTCCACCAAACCGGCGGGCATCACTGAAACATCGCTTGATTGCAAAATCTCCATCTCGTCCGTGGCGATCACGACTGATCGCTCAGCATTGACTTGAACCTCTATCGTTTCGGGAGTGCGATGCTTAATCATTGCGTTGTGAATATCGCCATCGACCGTCAGCACTCGCGATCCCTGGTAGCTTTGCTATTAACGCGCACTTGGAAACAAGATCACTTCCCGCAACGCATCCCGCCTCCGACTCGCTCCAATCCGCGTGATCTCCGGACCGACATCGTGTCCGACAAAACCAATGTAAAGACTCCGTCGCCGCCGTCATCAGTCAATCTCCAGATCAACGGAGGTGCGGAAACGAGTAAGTCGTTGCCGAGAAACAGTACGCCCTCGGGAAACACGAGTTGCTCGGCGGCTACGATGCGTTTGTCAAACTCCCCGTCACCATTGCTGTCGACTAAGCGAATCAGCCTATGAGGTTTCGTCTGGTTGTGTTTGACGATTGGCATGGTGACACCGGCCGACTCGGCAACGACCAGCCGTCCCTGATTATCCCAATCAGCAACGATTGGGCACTTGACTACCGACTCACCGGCAACCTTCTCGATCTGCAAACTTTGGCGAGCGTAAATTGGATTCCATCAATTTCGGTGGTCGTCCGTGGCGTTTGGGCTAGCCCGCTCTGCGAAATCAAGAGGGTTATTAACGATGAGTAGATCTAAAGCAAAAGGGGTCCATCCGGGTTTACCGTGGGTTTCGCCGCGGTGAGCCAAGTGTGGGGGATTTTCAAGGCATGGCGGTGGCGTCCGAAATTTTGTCACGCTGATGTCAACCGATCAGGTTTCACGTGCGGAAGGGGTGGAAGTACGCTCAGCCGCTGGGCGATTCTACAAGCAATATCCTGGTCGAACTGGACCCGAAAGGTGCCTTGGGCTGGCGGCGTCTGCGCCAGCCTTCAGCGTTATTTCTGCTACGGCCTCCTTCAATTCGGACGCCACCGCCATACCTCCAAAATCCAACATGCTGGATCTACCCACGATAATCCCGGATGGACCACAAAAGGGGGTGCTGGAGCATAGGTGCACTTGGTACGCGAGAGGTAAATCGAGCAGCTACCTAGGAAGCGGACGAGAGATGTGACGCTACATGCAAAAACTCGCGGCCACTGCCACCACGATAGAAAGCGCTGTCTTGGCTTGCGCAACTCAACCGAGGCGGTGCGATTGAGTGTCACCCTCAGAGGGAGAATCACACTATCCGATGAAGAAAAGGCGTTCGGAGGAACGTCGCTGCGGCTGGGCCATCATCCGGCGTGGGATCTGATCAACCAACCCGCTGTGAGCGATGGAACTGATCGAAGACGCAACGCAGTTCAACACGAATCGATTGAGATGGAACACTTGTTGTCAACGGCGATGCGGACAATTTTTGTTCGCTTTGGTGTGGTCAGAGCATCTCTTGACTGCGACCGATTCACGGTGGTCCCATTTGCTCCGCAAATCCAGTTGGCAGGGGCGGACCTCCCGCGAGAGTGCGTGTCGGTGGATTCTGGGAGAGGTGTCCTATCGCGGGAAACCCGGATGGATTATTACCGTAGTACCTCGGTCGTCAGACCAATACTTCACCATCCTCTCGAAGGCCAAAATGCTCGCCAAAGAACTCAAAACCGGCTCTGTTGTGGTCCACGACGGCAATCCGTGCGTGATCAAAGGAATCAACGTTCATTCTCCGTCGGCACGCGGTGCCGCCACGCTCTACAAGTTTCGCGCTCGGAATCTGATCACACGAAACAAGGTCGACTTCACGTTGAAGGGTACCGATATGATGGACGAGGCAGACTTTTCACGCCGCGATGTGCAGATGTTGTATTCCGACCAGACCCACTTATTCTTAATGGACAAAGAGGATTTCCAGCAGTACGAGATCTCTTTGGAAGACGCCGAAGAGGAATTGCCCTACATGACCGAAGGCTTGGAAGGTATCCGAGCGATGATCTACAACGATGCTTGTGTGGGCATCGAGTTGCCCGCTGCTGTGGAACTGACGATCACCCAGTGTGATCCCGGCGTGAAGGGCAATTCAGCAACGTCACGAAACAAACCTGCGACCCTCGAAACAGGCCTCATCGTCCAGGTTCCCGAATACATCAAGGAGGGCGAGCGGCTGAAAATCGATACCCGCACCGGTGAGTTCTTGGCTCGAGCTTAAGAGTCAACAAGGATGATACGGTGACCTGTCGGTCCCTCATCGAGCCGCGATGCTTGCTTCGGCGCCCGCATTGAATTAGCTTGTGTTCCCACCACGGTCCCGTGGTCCCACCATTTCCCTCCCTCCCCGTTGTAAGAGACGCTGAAATGCCTCGCCTTGTTTTGTGTCAGTTGCCAGTCCTCGTCACGCTTCTACTAGCCTCCGTGTGTGTCGCTCAGGAGGCCGTTCTCGAAACCGCAACGCCACCGAAGTCCAACACGGCGATCGTGCCGGTTCCCCGCGACGGGAATTGGATGAAGCGTCACGAGAGTTTTAATGAACGTGTGCAGAAAGGCAACGTTGACCTGCTGATGATCGGCGATTCGATCACTCACGGGTGGGAAGGCGCCGGACGTGAAGTCTGGGAAAAGTACTACGGCGATCGCAATGCCGTGAATTTAGGTATCGGTGGCGACCGAACTCAACATGTTCTGTGGCGTCTCCAGAATGGTAATATCGAGAATATCTCGCCCAAACTGGCCGTGCTGATGATCGGCACGAACAACTGCGGCAGCAATACTCCCGAGGAGATTGCCGAGGGCGTGGAGGCCATCGTTGACGAACTGCGAACCGAGCTCCCGAACATGAAGGTGCTCATCCTGGCGATTTTCCCTCGTGGTGAAGATGACACCCACGCGGGGCGTCAGGTGAACATGAAGGCCAACGAGTTGATCAAAGAACTAGCCGATGGCGACATGGTTTACTTCCTCGACATCAATTCAGCATTCCTGTCAGATAACCGCGTCCTAACCCGCGAGGTCATGCCCGACCTGTTGCACCCCAAACAAAAGGGCTACGCCATCTGGGCGGAAGCAATGGAACCCACAGTCGCCAAGCTGATGGGCGATTCCTGAGTGGGAGAGATTCACTCGTTCGCCTACGCTAATCTGGATCCGTTGGCGACTGACTGATCGGGGGTCGCCAGGATGACGGAGCCATCTTCGCAGTAGAAACCGAGGATGAGGAACTCGGACATAAACGGTCCGATTTGTTTCGAGGAAAAGTTGACAACACCAATAATCTGCCGGCCGAGCAAATTGTCTTTGGTGTAGTTCACGGTGATTTGGGCGCTCGTTCGCTTGGTGCCCAGTTCGGGTCCGAAGTCCACGGCAACCTTGAATGCCGGATTGCGGGCCTCAGGGAAATCGTCGACGGCGGTAATCGTCCCCGCCCGCATGTCGATGCTTTCAAACATCTGCCATGTCGCGATCCCCGTTTGCAGGCCCAATTCTGCCATCAAGAGAGCTATCACCTCTTCGACGCGTCGCTCGCGTGTCTCGGCCTTCTTCACCGACGACACACGCAGGCAGTTTGCACGTCGCTTACCCGCGGTCCACTGCTCCCAGATCCCCCTTGCTGCATCGTTAGCGTCGAGCGCCAGCTGCAACTCGGACGGCACAACGACCGATTCAGAATCAGCAATGTCAAAACTGATACTCGCGAGATCCCCTGGTGAAATGCCGCATGTCTTCTGCAGCTTCTTCGACACCATAAAGCACCACTTGCCCTTATCCGGCATCAAGCCACACTCGATGCGAACGCCGTTAATCTCACCTTCGATTCGCACTCGTTTCGACTTTCCAATGTCCAACTTGGACGCGATATGCTTTGGTAAGTAGACGAGCGTTTCGGTGATTTGAACGTCGAAGTTGTAGGGGTAATCACTCATGGTTTGATCGTTGACTCGGAACGCACCAGTCCGGCGATTGGGTAATGATTGCGATTTCGCTCGTGCCGGCGTCCTTTTAATCGCCCAGCCATAACTGGAGGGATGGACAGAGAACTCGAAACTGTCTCAGAAACCCTCGTGGATGAAAAGAGCCGAGGCGGGTGAAAGTCACTTCGAGAGTCGTACTGCGGCGGTGGGCGTTGATTGCAAACCCACGGTGTTGACCGTGATGATCTCGTATTGATGCGTCTCGCCGACGGCGGTTGCGTCGGTGAATTCCATTTTTTCAAGCGGCTGGGTAGGCGTATCGCTGTACTGCAAATTCTGAAATAACTGCCGACCAAAAGGGTTCTTGCCCCTGCCCGTGACGTCGGCGAGGGGTTTTCCGTCTCGCATTACGATGAACTTGGAAAGTCCGCTTTCGCTGTCGGCCTCCGCGTGCCAGCGCAACTGTTGACCGTCGACCTCAACACCCGTGGGAGCGGGCGGCGGAGAGGGATCGCTGACGTTCGTATCCTTGCAGAATTGCATCCATGCATTGGCGATACTTTCATCCGGCAACCAGCCCATGGTAAGTCGATCGCCATCGAACTGCGATGCTGGCGTCGCGGTAGTTCCGATCGGCTCGGTGAGCCAGGCGCCGTCGGGCGAAATCATTCGCAATGCTTCGCCATGATGGATCGGCAGCCGCAGCTCAAGACACTTATCAAGCCAAGGAATTGCCAGATAGCGAGAGTTTCCGCACTCGTGTGCCGTGAGCGGGTCAATCGCGATGCCCAACAATCCGCCGCTGCCCCGCACCTCTCTGAAGAATGCAAGGTTAGCGGGCCATGTGTTGGCGAACCGGCCTCCTTTCACACTCACGCCTTCTTTTGTCCCCAGATTGCACATCATAGGCACTCGCAGTGCAGCGTCTGGAACCGAGTGCGGTCGGATCTTGTCTCGATCGGGTTCGGCATCCAACAGCGGCACACCCGACCGCAGCCAGGCCGCGGCAACTCGCTCGGGCTGCATCATCACCAATCCCCCACACCAGTGTCCGCCGCCACTATGCCCCCAAAGAGCAAGTGGTGCAGCGGCGAGTTCAGGATGACCACACATCTTGCCAAGCTCGACAAGCCCCCGCTCAAACGCCGCGGCGGAACCATTTCGTGGATCACACCACATCTGGCAGTCTGCGTCCTGGGGCTGTTCGTAGGACGGAGACAGCAAGGCACAACCATGCTTTTTCGCCAGAGCTTGCCAGTGCAAATCGTAGGCTCCCGTCAAGCCTGATTTGCACGAACCCTCTCCACAGCCATGCTGATGCACGACGACGCCACGAAGCGTCTGCACACCCGCTGGAATCCAGACGGTGTAACTGACCGCGAAGCTCAATTTCCCAGGCTGGTCCGACGCTTCGTACCGAACGCGATAGTACGGCGGTTCGGCTACTGGGAATACATCATAGGGAGGCTGCTGCGCAACGGCGACAGTTGCAGCTAGTGCAAGAATAACGACAATCGATCTACAGACGAGCAGCATGATCTACTGTTGGTGAGAGCAAGAACAGCAAGGGTTTTGTTACGAATGACTTTATTGCCGTGACTCTGTCTTCAGTTTAAAGGGACGGCTGACGGAGTTGCCTGCATCGGGAAAGTCACCCGGCAGTGATTGAGTGACTTTGCCGGTGGC
Organism: Allorhodopirellula heiligendammensis; assembly: GCF_007860105.1. Taxonomy (NCBI): domain Bacteria; kingdom Pseudomonadati; phylum Planctomycetota; class Planctomycetia; order Pirellulales; family Pirellulaceae; genus Allorhodopirellula; species Allorhodopirellula heiligendammensis. Next base: position 580,600 of record NZ_SJPU01000002.1, on the reverse strand, counting down.
GGCCCATTCGCAACCACGCGTCAATGTAACGATGAAGTCAACGCCCTCGCATGAGTAGGAGTCATGGCCCAATGTCGTATGAAAAACGCGTCCTTTGCCGTAGTCGACCACCATCAGTATCGGTTCATGACGGTCAGTCGGTGCACGCCCTGATTGATCCTTGCCTGTTGCCAGAATCGTCATATTCTCTGCGGGACCTCGGAGTTTAGCATAGCACTCGTCCTTCGCCGTCAGCCAGCTTTCAGGCAGCCCGGACATAATCGGATGATCGGTGTCACGGACAGTGACCAGGATATTGTTCTGCGGACCGTGGGATCCGACCCCGCCCGGTGATGCGTCCCGGGTCAGCTCTCCATCGTTTGAGTAATAGACGTATTCCCCCGAGTCCTGGTCGCGGCCGCCCCAACCGCCAAGGCCGATCATTTTGTTGTACTCGGTCCATTGACCAAATGAGTTGTCCGCCGCGTGCACCGAAACAAACCCGCCGCCGTTGCGCAGGTAGTCTTCGAGAGCCCGCTGGGTCGGTTCAGGCCAGTCCGCCGCGTTGTTACCAAAATTCGAGATGATGACATCATATTGAGAAAACGGTGGCGAGAACTCCGGGTCCCGCTTGGGGGCCGGCAGATCTTGCGTTTCTCCGGCTCCCGCCAATGGCAGAAAATCTTTTTCCCGCTTTCCATTCCACGTGAACTGAGTGCGGACGACATCGACTTCAAACAGGTCTGTTTCTTCCAAGTACTGCCGAATCATGATTGTCGATTTGGGCCATACATGGTGATTGTTTTGGCCGTCGACAATCAACGCTTTTAATTTTGGTTCCGCTGTTTGGGCAGCGGCCATCTCAGCACCAGCCAGACAACTACACACTAACCACGCCAGTCCACAGCTCAGCGCCAACCAGGAGCGAATTTTCATCTCTCAACTTACCTTTTGCAAACGGCCGGAGTTGTTTCGACTAGCGATTTCGCTTACCAGTGGCCGGGACCGGTGAGGATGTCGGAACGCTGTAATGGATGTCTGCATGTTTGCGAGCGCAAATTCCACAACGCCAATCACAGCAGGAAGCTCGCGATTGTACTTTGCTGGGATCTCACAGGCCAGCATTCGAGACGGATCATGAGCAGGGATCGAAACAACAACAGCCTGCTTGGCAGCTGATTATCGTAAGCAGAGACGCGTGGCGACCGGCCCCAGGACGTTGCCTAAGCCCGGGCGTCACTCCGCTCACCCGAGTATTGCCAAAGCCACGGAAGTCGATTCGATGACTATCAGCCGGACGTCTCCGCTGGACTCTCCAGGGTCTATCGCGTCTACGGATAACTTCCGGCTGAATGCTGAGTTGAACTTACGGCTCTCTTCGCCTACGAGATTTGTTGGCACCGCGAGCCTCCGAGGCTGTGAGCACTTCGTACCGCGAACGGGCAAAACCGCTTAAAGGAACAAATCCTTCCCTTGCAGACACGCAGTGCGCAAATCGTTATCCTCGTGTCGCAAATCGTCATCGATCTTTATGAGAGCGTCGCTATTCTCGGAATTAGTCTTGTCTATGACTTCTTTTCTTTGTGTGGTGAGTACTCGATATGAAAATCGAAAAAAAGCGTCCTCGTTCGGGCTTTACGTTAGTCGAGCTACTTGTTGTGATCGCCATCATCGGCGTGTTGGTAGGGTTGCTGCTGCCGGCGGTTCAAGCCGCTCGAGAAGCGGCGCGGCGAATGAGTTGCAGCAATAATTTCAAGCAGATTGGCTTAGGCATTCACAATTATCACTCCGCCTACAGCAAAATTCCAGCCAATGGGATCGGAACCGTTTCGGAGCCCCGGGTGGGGACAGCGTGGTGGTCGAGCCACGCTGGGGTCAACAACCGGCGGGCGAGCACCTTGGTTGGCATTCTCCCTTTCGTTGAGCAGCAAGCGATCTGGAATGTAATTTCCAATCCCTACGACGACGGAAATGGCAATGTCTTTCAGGCAATGGGACCGACCCCCGACAATATTGACTATCGGCCTTGGACCCTCGAGATACCGACCTATCGATGCCCGAGTGACCCGGGTGTTGGACTGCCCTCGCTCGGGCGTACCAACTACGCCGCTTGCCTCGGTGATAGCACCTGGCAGGTGCATGTCGGCCCCTGGGCTGGTCATCGGCAGGAACCAGCACCGAGCAATCGCATGCAGTGGATGCAAGCAAGCTCGCGAGGATTCTTTCGCCCATTTGACTATCGCGGCAAATTCCGTGACACGCTCGACGGGCTCTCCAATACCATTGCGATGGGTGAGATCGTCACCTACCTAGGCAATAGCGATGCTCGTGCAGTGCTGCCCAACGACGGATCGATGCTGGGAAACAACAGTGGCTCGATGGCAGCTATCCGTGACAATCCAAGTGCCTGCGACACATTTGTTGATCCGGAAAGGCCTCGGTTCTGGCTCAATGGTGGTTCTCGTGAGACGCGCGGTCGTGGCTACCGCTGGGCTGATGCAAAGATCATGTTCACCGGATGTTTCACCATTTCGCCCCCCAACAGCGTTTATTGCAGTCGTCATAATGGAGACGATTTGGCGGGTACAGCTCCCATGTCGAGCCAGCACCAAGGGGGATGCAATGTGCTCATGGCCGACGGCGCGGTGAAGTTCATCACTGACTCCATTGAGGCTGGCAACCGCAGCGCCGGTAACGTGTGGCATAACGGTACCGGAATCCAAGCTCCAGGGCGTCAAAGTCCCTATGGATTATGGGGTGCCCTCGGAACTCGCGCGAGTCGAGAATTGATCGACGAAGCGTTCTAGCGCCACCGGATTGATTATCCACAGCAATTCGTATGCTCGCGGGCGAGCCGCACGAGGCTCGGCCCGCTTTCCTCTTCCAAATTCAATCACAAATTCTCTCCAGTTTTATGAAATCTTATTGCGGCTTACTAATCTGCATGACATTGCTCAGTTCAACAGCCCTACCGGGCTGCGGCGGCTCAGGGCCAACCTCCGTTACCGAGGGCGTCAACCAATCCGACATTGACGCCTACAAACAAATGGAAAAGGAGCTCAACGCTGAGACGGCGGCCGATTTCCAAGAGGATCAAGGGCGACTCCCATGAGTGGTATCTCAGCATGTAGCTATGTTTACCGATCCTGAATCTGCCTGACCTTACTTGACCGTAGGTCGGAATTTTTATTGTCCCTAGCGAGCCATCCATCGCTAGGGACAGGTGCGCCGACTTCGAGCTTGCCACTATGTCAGCCTGACGTGAAAATTGATCCTTCGGACGTTTTCATTGGCTGCCGAGAGGAGAACGTCAATGCGGTCTTCGCCAAGAACCATCCATGCGTCCGACGTGGCGATCTGCACTTGATAGGCTCCCGCATCGGTAATTGAGTCAAACGAATACTTGCCATCGGCGTTGGTTGAGGTCTGTGCGACCACGTTCCCGTCGCCGTCGAGCAACTCTACGTCGATACCTTCGACTCCTGACGTTTCTCCGATTGGACGTTTGGGACCGGCTTGGGAACGAGAGCCTTTCAAACCGCCGTCGTCACCACGACCATCTGGTCTTGAACCAGCAAGTTCAGATCAGCCTCGTTCAATTCGTAGCGAAACTCGCCGAGTGTACGTGTATTCCCCAACCGTCTGCGAACCATCGTCGACACGGAGCGCCAAAATTCGGCTGGCCACTTCCTCACCCAACGCTAAACTCACAAATGAATCATCGCTCGAAGACAACGTAGCGAGAGAATTCTCGAGCGCAGCATCGAGTTGGGTTTGCTGATCAGGATACAACTCACTGAGCACTGTGTAGGCCGCTCCCGTGGCGGCCATTTCTGCCGATATGTCGGTTTCAGAAACGACGATCTCGCCCTCATAGTCACCCTCGTGGTCATAGAAAGTGCCCTCGGAATTTCCCGAGGCGATGGCGACCGCATCGAAGATCGCTAAATTGAGGATCGCATAGGATCGCGACGCGTAGCCGGGGTTTTGATTCTCCACGCTGTCGGCGAGCACTTCACCGAAGACATCGTTCCAATTAAGCACGGTGTCCACGCTTTGCTCGGACGCCGTGGGCTTGTCGGTCGTCGGATCCTCCGTGGTGGGATCAGGACCCGATTGATCAGGGCCCGATTGATCAGGGCCGTTTCCGGGACCCAGTGGCGATGCACCAATTCCATCGGGCGCGCGACTGAGATGATTGATGACCATCAATGCGTCGAGCGCGGACTGGCGACCGTCATTATTGACGTCGGTCCTGCGACCGCGAGCGAGCTCCATACTGTCTCCACCATCGATCTCAAGTCCTTCACCGTCGTCGGTTTGGCGATTCATTTCATTGATAATGGTCAGGGCATCCACAGCCGAGACAATCCCGTCTTCGTTGACGTCTTCAGGTACCGCCGCGTTATGAAAAATATTCGCTGCTAGAAGTTGCCGGGTTTCCAGATTCTCAGCCCGCAGTCTTCGTCGCCAGGACCTATGCCTGCGGGGCTTTCGAGACAAGAGTTCAATCCAACGGAAGCGTCAGTTTCCGGCAGTCTTGGCAATGTTGCTGCAAATACGCTCCTATGTTTACGCTACGATGGAGAGCATCTCGTCATCAGTAGGCATCGCGGGCTGAGGCGGCCGGCAAGGCAACTCAATCGAGAACAAGGGAAGTTTAATGACAATCATCGCAGTGACGGCTGCCAGTGGTCAGCTTGGTTCGGAGATCGTCAACGCCGTAGTCGACATTGTTGGTCGCGAGAACTTGGTCGGGCTTGCCCGGACGCCAAGCAATGCTGAGTCACTCGGTATTGAAATTCGTCCCGGCGACTACGAGTCTCCACAGGATTTGCAAAGATCTCTCGAGGGTGTGGGGTCGGTGCTACTCGTCTCCGGAATGGCCGCACCTGACAGACGAGTCACGCAGCACCGCAACGTGATCCAGGCGGCATCGCGGGCAGGGGTGAGCAAGATCGTCTACACCAGCATCCAAGGTGCCGAGGAGAACACGGCGTTCTCCCCAATCGTTCAGAGCAATCGACAGACTGAAGATGATGTTCGCAGCAGCGGTCTCCAATGGGTGATTGGTCGCAACGGCATCTACATGGAACCCGACGTCGACTATATCGAGACATACCGGCAACGCGGTGAAATCGCAAACTGTGCTGGCGAGGGTTTGTGCGGCTATACGACGCGTCGCCAGTTGGCTTTCGCTTACGCACGAATGCTAACTGAACCGAAGCACCACGCGAACACTTACAATCTGCATGGCGTCGCAAACCCTGATAGACTGAGCTACCAAGTCAACGTCACCCAGACGCTTTCTCGCAAGCAAACTGTGCGAAGTCCATGACCGACAGAAGCGATACCCTCGCGATATCCGAAATCAATCCTGAGCAGCTACCGGTCGCTGACCACGAACTCCATGGGTGGACACATTTTGCGGGACTATACGCGGGCGAGCACGTCGCTGCGACTGAGTTTGTTATCGGCGCCACCTTCGTTGCGCTGGGGGCGTCGACGAAGGACATTCTAATCGGGCTTTTGATTGGCAATATACTGGCAATTCTCAGCTGGACTCTGATTACGACGCCGATTGCTGTTCAGACGCGTTTGAGTCTCTACACGTATCTTCACAAGATCGCTGGAGATTCGATGAGCAATTTGTACAACTGGGCAAATGTGCTCATCTTCACAGTGATCTCAGCGGCCATGATTACGGTCTCGTGCACCGCCGTGCGACTGTTGCTGGGCATCCCGGCGCAATTGCAATGGTATCCCACCGACGGGTTATTCGTCCTGGTTGTCTTCGCTGTGGGCATGATCGTCGTGCTCGTTGCCATGTTCGGGTTCAATGCCGTCGCCGAATTTTCAGGGCTGTGCGGGCCTTGGTTGGTCGTGATGTTTGTCAGCGGTGCGTTTGCTCTCTTTCCCGCGCTCTGTGACGCTGTGCTGGGTCGGACTCAATTAACAGGTTTCGCCGATTTCATCGCAATTGGCGACCAATCCATCTGGACGGGCACCAACAGTGACGGCAAACCTGGAATCGGTTTACTCGAGGTGATTGGTTTCGCTTGGGCAGCCAACACGATCACCCACTTTGGTCTGATCGATATGGCATTGTTGCGATATGCCAAAAAAACCGTCTACGGACTTTGCACCAGTGCCGGGATGTTGTTCGGCCACTATATCGCCTGGATCGCGGCGGGCATCATGGGTGCAGGCACGGCGGTACTGATGAAATCGACCATCGTCGAACTGGACCCAGGCGACGTCGCCTATCGAGCATTGGGCTTATCGGGTTACGTGATCGTGATTATCGCCGGATGGACAACCGCCAATGCGAACCTCTATCGAGCGGGCTTGGCGGCACAAGCGATTTTTCACAACCATTCGCGAATGCGGGTGACCTTTGCCGTGGGCGTCGTAACCGTTGTGATCGCCTGCTTTCCCTTTGTCTATAAACAAATATTGCCGCTGCTGACTTACGCGGGACTGCTTGTCGTTCCTGTAGGCGGAATCGTGTTCGCGGAGCATGTCATCTTTCCGCGGATTGGTCTGACCCGATATTGGGTGAAGTATAAAGGGCTCACGCACAGCACTCCGGCGGTGGCATCATGGGCGTTGGGTTTGGTGTTTGGGTTTGGGCTCAATTACCTGCAGGTCATGTCGTTTTTCTACCTATTCGTGCCAACCTGGGCGTTCACGATCGTTGTCTATACGGTTCTTGCGAGCCGATACGGGGCGAGCGAAAGCTACCCGGTGGAGGAGGCGGCCGAGCGGGATAGAGATGTTGCCATCAAAGAATATCAAACACAGCAAGCCCTCTCCCAAGGCACCCACGTTGACGATGATTCAGCCATGTCCAAAGCATTGCGAGTCGTCAGTTGGAGTGCACTCGCAGCAACCCTGATCTTGGCTTCGGTAGTGATGTTCGCCAGCCCGGACATGATTGCCTACGAGCGCAACGTTGCCGTTTTCTACACGTGGGGCTTTGTTTCGACGATCGTCTATTTCGTCTCTGCCTACTGGGCACTGCAACGAACGAAAAAACATAATCAGGTGCTACCATGAATCCACCGCTGCCCTTGAGCGAGAAAATCCTTTCGCGTCTCCCCAGTGAGATCGTGCGTCCGACGTACGACCGCAGCCGAGTGAAGACGGGAATTGTTCATGTGGGCGTTGGAGGATTCCATCGCTCGCACGAAGCCTTTTATACCGATCGTTTGCTGCAGTCCGAAAATGCTTCAGAGTGGGGGATTTGTGGCGTCGGGCTGCGTGATGCAGACCGCAAAATGGCCACGCTCCTCAAACAGCAAGATTACCTTTACACGCTGCTTGTCAAAGATTCCGATGGCAATATTGAATCGCGGGTCATCGGGTCCATCGTCGATTACATGATGGGGTGCGACGACCCGGCAGCGGTCATTGACCGCATGGCCCATCCTGAAACGAAAATCGTTTCGTTGACGATCACCGAGGGTGGATACAACGTCGACGCCGAAACCGGGGAATTCGACACATCGAATCCTGATGCCCAACACGACGTTAGAAATCCATCGCAACCCCGGCTGGTCTTTGGGTTCCTGACGGCGGCGTTACAGAAACGTCGAAAAAGTGGACTGCCACCGTTCACGATTCAATCTTGCGATAACATACAACACAATGGTGACTTAACGCGGAAAATGCTTGTCGGTTTCGCTCGGTTGCAAGACGAGGAATTAGCTGGCTGGATCGAGCGTGATGTTAGCTTTCCCAATGCGATGGTCGATCGTATCACACCAGTGACAACGGAGGCCGACATCGAGTACCTGCGATCTCAGTACAACCTGCGTGATGACTGGCCGGTTGTTTGCGAACCGTTCTGCCAGTGGGTTGTCGAGGACTGCTTCTCAAACGGCCGCCCCAATTGGCAAGACGTCGGCGTGCAATTTGTTCCCGATGTTTCGCCATACGAAAAGATGAAACTGCGTCTGCTCAATGCGGGGCACTCGGTCTTAGGCATTCTCGGCAGTGTGTTCGGGTACCAAACGATCGACGAGTGCGTTGGCGATGACCTCTTCCGTAGCTACCTCCGGCAGTTCTTCGACAGAGAGGCAACTCCCGTGCTCGATGACGTCGAGGGTATTGATCTCGACGAGTACAAAGCGACGTTGATCCAGAGATTTGGCAATCCAAACATTCGCGACCACTTAGCCCGAATTTGCTTAGAGAGTTCGAGCAAGTTGCCGGTCTTCTTAATTCCGACGATCCGCGAGAACCTTGCTCGCGGTGGCAGCATTCAATACGCAGCGTTCGTTGTGGCAACCTGGTGCTACTACAGCGACAAACAGGCTGATCGTCACGGCCAGCAGCTTGATGTGAAGGACGCGTTCAAAAGCGAGTTGCACCGCGCAGCGACCGCAACCAGTGAAAATCGTCTATCGTTTCTAAAATTCAAACCTGTGTTCGGTGACTTGGCTGAAAATGAGCGTTTTGCAAAGACCTACACTGAGATGATCGACCGAGTTTATCGCACCCCCGATGTTACGAAACACATGCGAGCAATCATGGCCAATGAAATTGGATCCTGAATCACAACCGCTCACGCGTGCGACGACCGGCACCGCCTGATTGCTCGATACAGTGCTGCCGCATGCGTTTCGCCCGTGAGTTAGTTCGCGATCCGAATCGGCAGTGACGACGTGGCCTCGCCGACAAAGCTTTCCTCGCATTCAGACAACTAACTTTGAATAATTGACTCGTTCGACAGAAGTCCATTTCGATTCGAGCGAGTCCACCTAACTTGTATTTCGCTATTCTGAAAGAGTTAATAATGCCACAAGCTCGTGATACCAATCGCCAAGTCCTGTTGAATTCCCGTCCCCATGGAGCTCCCACGCCAAGCAATTTTCGTTTGGAAAACAGTGAATTGCCGACCCCAGCGGATGGGCAAGTTTTATTACGAACGGTTTACCTTTCTCTGGATCCCTACATGCGTGGCCGCATGAGCGACGCACCTTCGTACGCTCCTCCTGTTGAGGTAGGCGAGGTGATGGTTGGCGGCGCCGTCTGTCGCGTCGAGCAGTCGAGGGACCCCAACTATGCGGAAGGCGATTGGGTATTGGCCAACACCGGTTGGCAAGACTATGCGGTATCTGATGGAAAGGGTCTGATACCGCTGGGACAGCAACTGGATCACCCGTCGCGATCGCTGGGTGTACTGGGAATGCCCGGCTTCACCGCGTACATGGGCCTGCTCGACATCGGTCAGCCCCAACCTGGTGAGACAGTCGTCGTTGCTGCGGCAACGGGAGCGGTCGGCTCTGTCGTGGGCCAACTGGCTAAGCTCAAAGGCTGCCGCGTCATCGGAGTTGCAGGGGGAGCAAAGAAATGCAAGGC